>NZ_JBHJPN010000001.1:0-1189924 GCF_042262385.1 Agromyces sp. NPDC056389 | reverse complement strand
TCAGCGTAGTCGGATCGGGCGGCATCGAAAGCGTCGTCGTGTACGGATGCCGCGGGGATACAGCGATGCCGGCCGGGCAGGAGCCCGGCCGGCATCGCCGATCGACAGGTTGCGTCAGCTGACGACGGCCTTGGTGCCGAGGCGCCCGCCCGACTCCACGTCGAACAGGTGCACGTGGTGCGGCGTCGCGGTCAGGTAGACCTTGTCACCGGCGCTCGGGTGCATGCGGCCGTCGACGCGGGCGACGATGTCGGTGCGCTTGCCCTCGACCATGGAGTGGCCGTAGAGGTAGCCGTCGGCGCCGAGCTCCTCGACGAGGTCGACCTCGACCGCGAGGCCTTCGCCCTCGATGGGGGAGACGGTGATGTCCTCGGGGCGCACGCCGATGGTGGCGACCTTGCCGCTCGACTGGGCGAGCGTCTCGCGGTCGACCGGAACCGTCGCGGTGCCGAACTTCACTCCGTCGTCGACGAGGTCGGCGTGGAAGAGGTTCATCGCGGGCGAGCCGATGAAGCCGGCCACGAACACGTTGTTGGGCTTCTCGTACAGGTCGCGCGGGGTGCCGACCTGCTGCAGCAGGCCGTCCTTCAGCACGGCGATGCGGTCACCCATGGTGAGGGCCTCGGTCTGGTCGTGCGTGACGTAGACGGTCGTGACGCCGAGGCGGCGCTGGAGCGACGCGATCTGGGTGCGGGTCTGCACACGGAGCTTCGCGTCGAGGTTCGACAGCGGCTCGTCCATGAGGAAGACCTGGGGCTGACGCACGATGGCGCGGCCCATGGCGACGCGCTGACGCTGGCCGCCCGAGAGCGCCTTCGGCTTGCGGGCCAGGTAGGGCTCGAGGTCGAGGAGCTTGGCGGCCTCGAGCACACGAGCTGCGCGCTCCTCCTTGCCGACGCCTGCGATCTTCAGGGCGAAGCCCATGTTCTCGGCAACGGTCATGTGCGGGTAGAGCGCGTAGTTCTGGAAGACCATGGCGATGTCGCGGTCTTTCGGCGGCACGTCGGTGACGTTGCGGTCGCCGATGAAGATGTTGCCCTCGTTGACCTCTTCGAGGCCCGCGAGCATGCGGAGCGAGGTGGACTTGCCGCAACCGGAGGGGCCGACGAGGACGAGGAACTCGCCGTCTGCGACCTCGAGGTCGAGCTGGTCGACGGCGGGACGGGTGCCGCCGGGGTAGAGGCGGGTTGCCTTGTCGAACGTGACTGACGCCATTTTCGTGTTTCTCCTTCACCGGCAGGTACGTGCCGGACGATCCGTAGTGATGGACTGCGTCGACGCTGACGCCCACTCAGTATCGCACGCGCGACGGCGAGCTCCGCACCCGGCCGGGAACGACGTACAGCGCGGATCCGGGGAGTTCGCGGAATCCGTTTGGGTGTTTCACAGCCATCCTCCCTACTATCGTGTGTGCGTCTGCATGCATACATGCACGCCCACACAGCGACCGGAGTGACCATCGATGAGCAACGGCGGATCGAATCAGCCACGCCCCACCCGTAACGAGCAGCGCGAAGCCGCGCGCGAGAAGGCGCGGGTGCTCCGAGAGGAGCAGAAGAAGCGCGAACGACGAAACAAGTGGCTCATTCAGGGCGGCGTCATCGTGGCGGTCGTCGCGATCGCAGCCATCATCGGCGGCTTGATCTTCAACAGCGTCAAGCCCGCGGGCCCCGGCCCCGCCAACATGGCGAGCGACGGCATCCTGCTCACGGGCGTCGATGGCGTGATCACCGCGACCGAGACCCCTGCGCTGGCCGCAGGCGCGACCTCGAAGCCGACGGTCCCCGACGACAGCGGCACTGTTGCGAACATCGTCACCTACATCGACTACCTGTGCCCCTTCTGCGGCCAGTTCGAGACGACGAACTCCGACTCGATCCGAACCATGGTGGAGTCGGGTGCTGCGACGCTCGAGGTGCATCCGATCGCCCTGCTGACCAACAAGTCCGCCGGAACCCAGTACTCGCTCCGCGCGGCGAACGCCGCAGCGTGCGTGGCGAACACCTCGCCGAACTCGTTCTTCGACTTCAACGCGCTGCTCTTCGAGAACCAGCCCGAGGAGACTTCGACGGGCCTCGACAACAGCGAGCTCAAGGCGCTCGCGAAAGAGGCGGGCGTGAGCTCGCTGTCGACGATCGAGCAGTGCATCGACGACACCACCTTCAAGAAGTGGGTGCAGGATGCCACGACTCGCGCCCTGAACGAACCGGTGCCGAACTCCGACCTCGAGGCGATCAAGGGCACCCCCACGGTGCTCGTGAACGGCAAGCAGTACGAGGGCTCGCTGACCGACCCGGCCGAGTTCCAGTCGTTCGTGCTGCAGGCGACGGGTGAGGCGTTCTCCGAATCGACGTCGACCCCCTCGCCGACGGCCACCCCGGCGCCGTAGCGCGCGAGACCGTTCGAAGGCCCGGCCGAGTGCCGGGCCTTCGTCCGTTCGGCGACGTCCTGGCCGTGCCGAGCAGCCGGCCGGCGATCGGTAGGATGTCCTCGAGGCATCCCCTCGCCGGCTTGGCGCAATTGGTAGCGCACCGCTCTTGTAAAGCGGGGGTTGCGGGTTCGAGTCCCGCAGCCGGCTCGATGGACGAGCGGACCCGTCTGGATCGATGACGGGCTTCGCGGCGGATCAGGCGGTGTGCTCGAGCCGGATCCGGACCGCTCGCACCGCGTCGTCGAAGGTGTCGTAGCGCCGGATCACCCCGGGCCTCGGCCGCATCCACAGCATCTCGTACCCCTCGCCCCTGTGATCGAGGTATCCGATGATCCGCCGACTGCGCCCCTCTTCGAATCGGGTGTCGCAGACACGCCACAACCCGGTGTCAACGGGGACGAGGTCGACGATTTCTTGAGTGGTGGTGATCGCCATGATGGTTCTCCCGCTTGTGGCAGTAGCTGGTGAACCCGGGTGCGAACCCACGATGAATATGGCGACGGTCTTCGTTCAAGAGCCGCCCCGGTGCCACCGATCAACGAAAGGTACGTCGTCGACGCGACATATTGTTGACCCCGGAACAGTTGTCCGCAAGCCCCCATTCGGAGGTGCCGACGGACCCGGGCCGGATGCGCGCGTACGCTAGGACGGGCCGCTCGCACGCCGAGCCGTCATCTCCTCGCCATTCCGGCGGGAAGGCGCGGGAAGGCGCGGGAATCAGAGGGATGCAACACGTGGGATCCGAACAGAATCCGTCCAGATCCGGGGAAGCTCCGGGCGCCGGTGCGAGTTCCCAACCGTCCTCGGCGGGTGCCGAGACGCACCATCACCATCACCTCGAGCAGTCGCGCTTCCCGATCTGGATCGCGCTCGTGCTCGCCCTGCTGCTCGGCGCGGGCACCGCGCTGCAGTCGCGCGTCAACGGGCAGCTCGCGATCGCGCTCGACGACCCGTTCGTCGCCGCGGCGATCTCCTTCGGGAGCGGGCTCGTCATCCTGCTCGTCGTGCTCCCCATGTGGGAACCGGGCCGAGCAGGGCTCGGGAAGGTCGTCGCTGCACTCCGCGGTCGCGCGCTGCCGTGGTGGATGGTGCTCGGCGGACTCGCCGGCGCATGGTTCGTGACGACGCAGGGGCTCTCGGCCGGCGTCATCGGCGTCGCACTGTTCACCATCGCGATCGTCGCGGGTCAGACCGTCGGCGGCATCGTGTTCGACCTCATCGGGCTCGGCCCTGGCGGGCGCCGGCCACTCAGCGCAACCCGTGTCGTCGGCGCCGTGCTCGCTCTCGCCGCGATCGGCTGGGCGGTGTCGGCGCAGTTGGCGGGCGATGCCCCGATCCTGCTCATGGTGCTGCCGTTCATCGCCGGCATCGGCGCGTCGTGGCAGCAGGCGGTCAACGGTCGGGTGAAGTCCGTCGCCGAGAGCGCCCTCACCGCCACGGTGATCAACTTCGCGGTGGGCACGACGGCGCTCGTCGTCGTGATGCTCGTGCACGCGGCATCCGCTGGATGGCCCGACGCGCTGCCCGCCGAGCCCTGGCTCTACGCCGGTGGGGCACTCGGCTGCATCTTCATCGCCGGGCAGGCGATGCTCGTGCGGCGACTGGGCGTGCTGCTGCTCGCGCTCTGCGGCGTCGCAGGGCAGCTCGTCGCGGCCCTCGCCCTCGATCTGCTGCTGCCCACCGCCGATCGACCGGTCGACATCGCGACGATCGGCGGCACCGTGCTCGCGCTCGTCGCGGTGGTGATCGCCTCGATCCGTTGGGGGCGTCGCAAGCACGCGCTGCCGCCCGCGGAGGTCACTCGAGGGAGCTGAACCTCGCCGCGGCACCGACCTCGGAGCCGCGGTCGGATCGCGTGCCGTCGGGCGCGCCGCCGACGTAGAGCCAGCCCAGCAGTCGCTCGCCGTCGGTGAGGCCGTGCGCCGCTGCGACGAGCGGATGCCGCGTGTGCGGCCCGGAGCGCCACATGACGCCCCACCCGGCGTCGTCGAGGAGCAGGCTCAACTGGTGGGCGACGCCCGCGGCGACGGCCTCCTGCTCCCACGCGGGAACCTTGAAGTGCGGCGTCGTCACCGCGACGATCGCGAGCAGCAGCGGTGCTCGCAGGGGCTTCGCCGCGAGGCGGGCGCCGTGCTCGCCGTCGAGGCCCGCAGCCGCGGCGAGTGCGTCACCCAGTCGGTTTCGCGCGTCGCCGCGCAGGGCGATGAACCGCCACGGGCGCAGCGCGGCATGGTCGGCGACCCGCCCGGCCGCTTCGAGCAGGCTCACGACCTCCGCGTCGTCGGGTGCGGCATCCGCGACCTTCGGCGACGAGCGTCGGGCGAGCATCGCCTCCCGGACGGACGACGACACTCAGGACTCGGCGGAGAAGTCGAGAGCGATCGAGTTCATGCAGTAGCGGTCGCCGGTCGGGGTTCCGAAGCCGTCGGGGAAGACGTGACCCAGGTGCGATCCGCAATTCGAGCAGCGCACCTCGGTGCGCACCATGCCGAGCGAGGAGTCCTCGATGAGCTGGACGGCCTCGGGCCGCACGGACTCGTAGAAGCTCGGCCAGCCGCACCCCGAGTCGAACTTCGTGCCGCTCTTGAACAGCTCTGCGCCGCAGGCGGCACACGAATAGACGCCCGCCCGCTCCTCGTCGAGGAGCTCGCCCGTCCACGGGCGCTCCGTCGCCGCCTCGCGGAGCACGGCGTACTGCTCGTCGCCGAGCTCGGCGCGCCACTCGTCGTCGGTCTTGTCCACGTTGTACGCCATGAAGCGTCCTCTCAGTGCTCGCGTCGGTGCTCCTCCATGGTCGCAGGTCTTGCCGCGGGGTCCGACAGGAGGTGCAACGCGGCGTCGTGCTCCCGTGTTCCATCGGGCCCTCGCCGGCACACGCCGTCGGTACTCGGCACCCGCGGAGGCGTCGGTGTCTAGGATGACCTGCAGGCGGTGCATCCTGCTCGCCTTGACGGGAGGATTGGGATGAGCGCCGAGCGCCTGCCGCACCGCCCCGCCGATTCGGCCCTCGACGAGCGCGACGAGCGGGTGCTCGCATTCGAGGCTCGCGCCTGGCAGCATCCCGGTGCGAAGGCCGAGGCGATCCGCGACGAGTTCGGCATCTCGGCGGCCCGCTACTATCGGATCCTCGGCGAGCTCCTCGATTCACCCGCGGCGCTGAGGCACGATCCGATGCTCGTCAAGCGACTGCAGCGGATGCGTGCGGCCCGCGCGGCGGCGCGAACGCGTCGTTCGCTCTCGATCGGCCGACCGCTCGACTGAGCGCGGCCCCGACAGACGACTGGACTCATGGCGCAGAAGTTCCCCCGCGATCGTTTCGACTCGATCCCGCATGGCATCGACCGTGTCGGGGCGCACCGAGCGCCGGCGCGCCGGGGCGCCGGATGGATCACCTTCGGATGGGCGGCGCTCGCGACGGTCGTGCTCGTCGCAGTCGGCATCGGCGGCGTCATGCTCTTCAACGATCGGCTGAACTTCGGCGACACCCCGGTCGCGACCCCGAGTGCGACGCCGGTCGTCACCGCCGAACCCGTGATCGCACCCGACATCCCCGTGCTCGTGCTGAACGGCACGGCGACGGCCGGGCTCGCGGCGAAGGCGGCCGAGACCCTCACCGCCAACGGCGTCCCCGTCGGGTCGGCCGCCAACGCCGACGAAGACACCCTGACCGAGACCGTCGTGTACTACGCGACGCCCGAGCTCGAGGGAGCCGCCCGCGGCGTCGCGCAGTTCCTGCCCGAGGCCGATGTGCGCGTGTCCGAGCAGTTCGCCGCCACCGGGAACCAGCTCGTGGTCGTGCTGGGCTCCGACTACGCGACCGCGACCGCGGGCTGACCGCGCGCCATACGCCGGACGCTGGTCGTGGCTGCGAATCGTTGCCATTCCGATATCGGCTCCGCGCCGCAGGCCCTTGTGCGGGAACGTCCAGTCGTGAGTATCTGGTTTCGGCCGCTCGGAAGCTCGAGCGCACGGTTCCGTCCCTGGCACCCTGCGCCGGCGTGAGCGGTCCGGCACAGGCCACGGGCGCGTGCTGATCGGACACGGCAACATGGGAGCAACGCATGGCGAACGGAACCGTCAAGTGGTTCAACGCTGAAAAAGGCTATGGATTCATCACGGTCGACGAGGGTGGTCAAGACGTCTTCGTCCACTACTCCGCGATCGACATGTCGGGCTACAAGGTCCTCGAGGAGGGGCAGCAGGTCGTCTTCGAGGTCGGCACGGGCTCGAAGGGGCCGCAGGCCGAAGGCGTCCGCCCGGCCTGACCTCGATTCGCGGGCGCGCCGCCGACCCGGCGGCGCGTTCTCGCGCCCCCGATGACGCTCAGGTCTACGCTGGCCGCATGGGAGCGCAGGTCGTGCGTGCTCCGCGGCAGCGGGGAGCGCGGATCGGCGTGCTCGTCGCGGCCGCGCTGCTGCTGACCGGCTGCCAATCGGCGCCCGAGCCCGACCCCGCGCCGAGCAAGGCCGCGGTTCGGCCCTCCGCCGACGCCGCGACGTCTGCGGTGTCGTTCGCTCCGCTGCGCGGAACCCCGGCGGATGCGGCCGTGCTCGCGCACCCGTCGCTCGCGGTGAAGATCGACAACCACGAGGAGGCGCGTCCGCAGATCGCGCTGAACCGCACCGACATCGTGTTCGAGGAACTCGTCGAGGGCGGACTCACCCGATACGTCGCGATCTGGCATTCGGACGTCCCCGACGAGGTCGGGCCCGTGCGGTCCATCCGCCCCATGGACCCCGACATCGCCTCGCCCTTCGGCGGCATCATCGCCTATTCCGGAGGACAGGATCAGTTCGTCGCGATGATGATGGCGACGCCGCTCGTCAACATCGTCTTCGACTTCGACGAGACCGGACTCTTCTCCCGGGCCGACGAGCGGCCCGGGCCGCACGACGTGATCCTCCGCTCCGCCGAGGCCGTCTCCCGCAACGCCTCGCTCGCGCCGCCGCCCGTGCAATTCGCCTACGGCACGGCCGATCCGCTCGCGGCGCCCGCCCTCGCCGCGGCGCCGACCTCGCGCGTCGACCTCGTCTTCTCCGAAGGCCGGTTCCCCGCTTGGGAGTGGGATGCCGCGACATCCGGCTGGCTCCGATCGCAGGAGGGCTCGCCCGACCTCGAGGCGTCGGGGGAGCGGGTGCGCGCCACGAACGTCGTGACGCTTCGCGTCACGATCGACGGGAGCTACGGAGAGGTGCCGAAGACCGTCCTCATCGGCTCGGGCGAGGCCTGGGTCTCCGCCGCAGGCCGAACAGCTCACGGCACATGGGCGAAGGGTGCCGCGGATTCACCGATCACCCTCACCGCCGACGACGGCTCTCCGCTGCGGCTGGCTCCCGGCAACACGTGGGTCGAGCTCGTGCCGAGCGAGGGTTCGGCGACCTTCACGCCCTGAGCGGACAGCGTCGGGCTCGCTTGCACTCGTGGCGGTCGAGTGCCAGAATCGATTTAGCACTCACTCGTTTTGAGTGCTAACCCAACGAATCTTTGAAGACGTCCGGGAAAGGACGAGAGAAACACATGGCAAAGATCATTGCTTTCAACGAGGAGGCCCGTCGTGGCCTCGAGCGTGGCCTCAACACGCTCGCCGACGCGGTGAAGGTGACCCTCGGCCCGCGCGGACGCAACGTCGTGCTCGAGAAGAAGTGGGGCGCACCCACGATCACGAACGACGGTGTGTCGATCGCCAAGGAGATCGAGCTCGACGACCCGTACGAGAAGATCGGTGCCGAGCTCGTCAAGGAGGTCGCCAAGAAGACCGACGACGTCGCCGGTGACGGCACCACGACCTCGGTCGTGCTCGCCCAGGCGCTCGTGCGCGAGGGCCTCCGCAACGTCGCCGCAGGCGCCGACCCCATCTCGCTGAAGCGCGGCATCGAGAAGGCCGTCCGCGCCGTCGAGGCCGAGCTCCTCGCCAACGCGAAGGACGTCGAGACGAAGGAAGAGATCGCCGCAACGGCTTCGATCTCCGCCGCCGACGAGCAGATCGGTGCGCTCATCGCCGAGGCGATCGACAAGGTCGGCAAGGAGGGCGTCGTCACCGTCGAGGAGTCGAACACCTTCGGCACCGAGCTCGAGCTGACCGAGGGCATGCGCTTCGACAAGGGCTACCTGTCGGCGTACTTCGTCACCGACCCCGAGCGTCAGGAAGCGGTCTTCGAAGACCCGTACATCCTGATCGTCAACGGCAAGGTCTCGAACATCAAGGACCTGCTGCCGATCGTCGACAAGGTCATCCAGACCGGCAAGCAGCTCCTCATCATCGCCGAGGACGTCGACGGCGAAGCACTCGCGACCCTGATCGTCAACAAGATCCGCGGCATCTTCAAGTCGGTCGCCGTCAAGGCCCCCGGCTTCGGCGACCGCCGCAAGGCGCAGCTGCAGGACATCGCGACCCTCACCGGTGGCCAGGTCATCTCCGAGGAGGTCGGCCTCAAGCTCGAGAACGTCACCCTCGACCTGCTCGGCTCGGCTCGCAAGGTCATCATCACCAAGGACGAGACGACCATCGTCGAGGGTGGCGGCGACGAGGAGGCCATCGCCGGTCGTGTCGCGCAGATCCGCAAGGAGATCGAGAACACCGACTCCGACTACGACCGCGAGAAGCTCCAGGAGCGCCTCGCCAAGCTCGCCGGCGGCGTCGCCGTCATCAAGGCGGGTGCGGCGACCGAGGTCGAGCTCAAGGAGCGCAAGCACCGCATCGAGGACGCCGTCCGCAACGCGAAGGCAGCCGTCGAAGAGGGCATCGTCGCCGGTGGTGGCGTCGCCCTCATCCAGGCCGGCAAGACCGCCTTCGAGAAGCTCGAGCTCACGGGCGACGAGGCGACCGGTGCGAACATCGTTCGCGTCGCGATCGATGCTCCGCTCAAGCAGATCGCCCTCAACGCCGGCCTCGAGCCGGGCGTCGTGGTCGACCGCGTGCGCAACCTCCCGGTCGGCCAGGGCCTCAACGCCGCGACCGGTGAGTACGTCGACATGCTCGCCGCCGGCATCAACGACCCGGTGAAGGTCACCCGCTCCGCGCTGCTCAACGCCGCGTCGATCGCGGGCCTGTTCCTCACCACCGAGGCCGTCGTCGCCGACAAGCCCGAGAAGAACGCCGCTCCGGTCGGCGACCCGACGGGCGGCATGGACTTCTAGTCCGCGCCTCGCGAAGCACACGATGGGCGTCTCCCTCCGGGGAGGCGCCCATCGTCGTATCCGATGATCTCCGGCGGCCGAGTCCGGACGGAGTCAGGCTCGTGCGCGGGCGTACTGCTCCCGGATCACGCCGCAGGGGCGGCTCTCGAGCTCGGCGTCGACCTCGAGCGGCCACGTGGGGCGCTCGCCGGTGAGCGCCCACCTCGCCTGCCGCGCCGCGCCGTCGGCGACGTACTCGCCGGGCACGGGCACGATGACCGGAGCATCGAAGACCTGGGCGGCGACGTGTCGCACGGCAGGGTTCTGCGCCGCGCCGCCGATGAGCAGCACTCGCGACACCTCGACGCCCTGCCCGCGTACGGCGTCGAGGCCGTCGGCGAGTCCGCAGAGCAGCCCCTCGATGGCGGCCCTCGCGATCGAGGAGCGAGTGGTGTTGGCGAGCGTGAGCCCCGAGAACGAGGCGGTCGCGTCGGGGAGGTTGGGAGTCCGCTCGCCTTCGAAGTAGGGCACGAGCACGGCTCCGGATGCCCCGGGCTCGGCATCGAGTGCGAGCCTGCCGAGTTCGTCGTGGCCGACGCCGAGCAGCCGTGCCGTCACGTCGAGCACTCGCGCGGCGTTCAGCGTCGCGATGAGTGGCAGGCGCCGCCCCGTGGCGTCCGCGAAACCGGCGACCGTGCCCGACGCGTCGGCGATGGCGGCATCCGTCACCGCGAAGACCGTACCGCTCGTGCCGATCGAGACGACGACGTCGCCCGGCGCCGCGTCGAGGCCGAGCGCGGCGGCCGCGTTGTCGCCGGCTCCGGCGCCCACGAGGATGCCGTCGGGCGTGCGGCCGGCGACCTCGTCCGGGGCGAGCACGCGTGGCAGCACGGCATCGTGCCCGAGCGCGCGGACGAACAGCTCGCGGTCGTACCCGTTCGGTCCCCAGTAGGCGGTGCCGCTCGCATCCGATCGGTCGGTCGTGAGCTCGCCGAGGACCGGCCCGAGCGGTGACTCGCCCGCCGGGCCGAAGCCGCGCAGTCGCCAGGTGAGCCAGTCGTGGGGGAGGGCGACGGCGGCGACGCGGGCCGCGGCGTCCGGTTCGTTGTCACGCAGCCAGCGCAGCTTCGTCGCCGTGAACGATGCCACCGGCACGACGCCGGTGCGCCGGGCGTATTCGTCGGCACCGACCTCGGCGATGAGGTCGCGCGCGGCCCGGGCGGAACGGGTGTCGTTCCAGAGCAGCGCGTCTCGGATGACCCGCCCCTCGGCATCGAGCACGATCATGCCGTGCTGCTGGCCTGCGACGGAGATCGCCTCGACGCCGTCGAGCCCGCCAGCGTCGGCGACCGCCGTGAGCAGTGCCGCCAACCACGCGGCCGGATCGACCTCGGTGCCGGCGGGGTGCGGCGCCCGGCCGGAGCGCACGAGCGCCCCGGTCGCAGCGTCTCGGATGACTACCTTGCACGCCTGCGTCGACGAGTCGACGCCTGCGACGAGCGACACGCGCCGTGCCTAGCCGCGTGCGCCGAGCAGGTGCTCGGTGGCGAGCTGCTGGAGCCGCACGAAACCGAAGCCGTGTCCGCCGAGGTAGGCGTCGGCGTCGAATTCCTCGAACGCGGCGCGGTCGGCGAGCAGCTCGGCGTGGCCCTCGCCCTCGCCGAGGGTCGGCTGTCCGAGTTCGAACACCTTCGAGGCGGTGAGGGCCTCCTGCACCTCGGGATCCGCGCGGAATGCGGCAGCCCGTTCCTTGAGCAGCAGGTAGGTGCGCATGTTCGCGGCCGCGGAGTCCCACACGCCGGTCTCGTCCTCGGTGCGACTGGGCTTGTAGTCGAAGTGGCGGGGACCGGTGTACGCCGGCGCGCCACCGGGGCCACCGTGCTCGAGCAGGTCGACGAGGGCGAACGCGTTGTGCAGGTCGCCGTGGCCGAAGACGAGGTCCTGGTCGTACTTGATGCCGCGCTGGCCGTTGAGATCGATGTGGAAGAGCTTGCCGTGGTAGAGCGCCTGGGCGATGCCGGCGGAGAAGTTGAGGCCCGCCATCTGCTCGTGCCCGACCTCGGGGTTGACGCCGACGAGTTCGGGGCGCTCGAGCGAGTCGATGAACGCGAGGGCATGGCCCACCGTCGGCAGCAGGATGTCGCCGCGAGGCTCGTTCGGCTTGGGCTCGATCGCGAAGCGGATGTCGTAGCCCTTGTCGGTGACGTAGTCGCCGAGCATGTTCACGGCCTCGCGATAGCGCTCGAGTGCCGAGCGGATGTCTTTCGCCGCGTCGTACTCCGCGCCTTCGCGCCCGCCCCACATCACGAAGGTCTTCGCACCGAGCTCGGCGGCGAGATCGATGTTGCGCAGCACCTTGCGGAGCGCGAAGCGGCGCACGGCGCGGTCGTTCGACGTGAACCCGCCGTCCTTGAAGACCGGGGCGCTGAACAGGTTCGTGGTCACCATCGGCACGACGATGCCCGTCGACTCGAGCGCGCCCTTCAGGCGGTCGATCATGGTCTGCCGTTCGGCGTCGGTCGACCCGAAGGCGAACAGGTCGTCGTCGTGGAAGGTGAGGCCGTAGGCGCCGAGCTCGTCGAGCTTCTCGACGACGTGCACGACGTCGAGCGGATGCCGCGTGGGCCCGCCGAACGGATCGGTGCCGTTGTAGCCGACGGTCCACAGGCCGAAGGAGAACTGGTCGTCACGGGTGGGGGTTGGCACGGACATCGTCACCTGATCCTCATTGAGCGGTATTGGTTGCGTGTGACAACTTATCGCATGGATGGGCATCGCGCCAGCGCAAGTTTCGGGAATATGATTCGAAACATGGATTCCGAAGCACCCGCGGAGCGTGTCACCCTTGCCGAAGTGGCCGGCGAGGCCGGCGTCTCGCTCTCGACGATCTCGAAGGTCCTGAACGGCCGAGCCGACGTCTCGGCCGCGACCCGCACGCGAGTCGAGACCCTCCTCGCCGACCGGGGATACGTGCGCCGCCACGGCCGCTCCGAGGCGAGGACCGACCTCATCGAACTCGTCTTCCCCGAACTCGACCCCATCTGGTCGATGGAGCTCATCGCCGGGGTCGAGACCGTCGCCAAGGAGCACGGCCTGAGCGTCGTGCTCACGGTCAGCGGCAACCGTCATGCACCCGATCCCGACTGGATCGAAGGCGTCATGCGGCGGCGGCCCATCGGCATCGTGCTCGTCTTCGCCGAGCTCGCGCCCGAGTATCGCGAGCGGCTGCGGTCGCGGGCCATCCCGTTCGTCATCATCGACCCGGCCGGCGACCCCTCACCCGACGCGCCGTCCGTCGGTTCCGCGAACTGGTCGGGCGGGCTCATGGCGACCCGCCACCTCATCGATCTCGGCCATCGCCGCATCGCCGCGATCACCGGGCCCGAGGACATGATGTGCTCGCTCGCCCGCGTCGACGGGTACCGCTCGGCCATGAATTCGGCCGGGCTGCCGATCGATCCGGCATGGATCAGGTTCGGCGACTTCCACGTCAGCGGCGGGCGCGATCACGCCCGCGAGCTCTTCGCGCTCGACGAACCGCCCACCGCGGTCTTCGCGGGCAGCGACCTGCAGGCCGTCGGCGCCCTCGACGCGGCGCGCGTCGCCGGGCTCCGCGTGCCGGAGGACGTCTCGATCGTCGGGTACGACGACATCCCGCTCGCGCTCTGGGTGACCCCGAGGCTGACGACCGTGCACCAGCCGCTGAAGCGAATGGGCGAAGAGGCTGCGCGGCTCGTGATCCGGCTGAGCGACGAGACGCCGGCCACGACGCCGCGCATGGACCTGGCGACGAGCCTGGTCGTCCGCGAGAGCACCGCGCCGCCGACGGGTACCCCGACGGCGGCGCGGTGATCGCAGGCGAGGTCAGCCGGTGACGGATGCCGCGGCAGCGGTCACCGCGATCGACACGTCGGGATGCAGTCGTCGGGTGTGATCGACCTCGCGCACCGGGCCCGTGAGGCGGACGGTGTGCGCGAACGGCATCTCGGTGCTCGACCGGCCGGCGCTGAGCACGACGTCGCCGGGTTCGACGATGCGCCGCCCGTCGCGACCCGTGAACGAGGCGAGGTCGGCGGGCACCGTGAACGACACCGCTGCGGATGCCTCGGGCTCGAGCTCCACGCGGGCGAAGCCGATGAGCCGCTGAACGGGGCGCACGACCGACGCGACCGGATCGTGCAGGTAGAGCTGCACGATCTCGGTGCCCGCGCGATCGCCCGCGTTCCGGACGCGGAGGCGCACGGTCACCGCGCCGTCGGTGCCGGTCTCGGCGACATCGGCGTCGAACGCATCCCAGACGAGCGGCGAATAGCCGAGACCGTGACCGAATGCGTACGCAGGCGTCGGATCGACGTTCGACACGTCGTTCGCGCGAGCCAACGGCGGCGCGAGGTAGGTGGTGGGCTGGGAGCCCGCCGTGGCCGGGATGCTCACTGGCAGTCGGCCGCTCGGGTTGATCCGCCCGCTCAGCACGCCGGCGAGGGCGGGTGCGCCCTCCTCGCCCGCGAAGAAGGCCTGCGCGATGCCGGCGGCTTCGCGGCTCGCGCGCCCGAGGGCGTAGGGCCGCCCCGCGAGGAGCGCCAGTACGGCCGGGGTCCCGGTGTCCAGCACCGCGTCGACGAGCTGCTGCTGCGCGCCAGGCAGCTCGAGCGATTCGGCATCGCAGCCCTCGCCGCTCGTGCCGCGACCGAAGAGCCCCGCCCGATCGCCGAGTGCGAGGATCACGACGTCGGCGGACGCCGCGAGCGCCGCGGCATCCGCGATGTCATCGGTCTCGCCGCCGTCGACGCTCGTGCCGATCGCCCAGCGGATCTCGCTCGCGGGGAACTCGTCGCGCAGCGCCTCGAGCAGGGTCGGAACCCGGATGCCGAGCGCGACGCCCGGATGCTGCGACACCACATGGGCGGGGAAGGAGTAGCAGCCGAGCATCGCGTACGGGTCGTCGAGGTTCGGCCCGACGACGGCGATGACGCCCGGCGCCGCGAGCGGCAGCGTGCCGTCGTTGCGCACGAGCACGATGGCGCGCTCCGCGAGTTCCCGGGCCAGGGCGCGGTTGCCGGCCGGATCGAGGTCGATCGTGCCGCGCAGCCGGTCGAGGCGGTCGACGTCGGCTCCTGCGAGTGCCGGGGGCAGCGCCGACCAGTCGGCATCGAGGAGGCCGAGCTGGCCCTTCTGGCGCAGCACTCGGCGCAGTGCCGTGTCGACGAGCGACGGATCGACGACTCCCTGCTCGACGGCCCGTCGCAACGGCTCGCCGAACGTCTTCACCGTCGGCAGTTCGACGTCGATGCCCGCGGCGAGCGCTGCGCCTGCGGCTTCGGCCCACGTCGCCGCGGTGCCGTGCAGCAGCTTCAGGAACGCGATCGCGAAGTAGTCGGCGACGACGGTGCCGTCGAACCCCCACGTGTCGCGGAGCAGCCCGGTGAGCAGCGAGCGGTCGGCGGCCGACGGCACGCCGTCGAGGTCGGTGTACGAGTTCATCACGCTGCGAGCCCCGCCCTCGCGGATCGCCATCTCGAACGGCGGCAGCAGTACGTCGGCCAGCTCGCGACCGCCGACCGAGACGGGTGCGAGGTTCCGACCGGCGCGGGAGGCGGAGTAGCCGACGAAGTGCTTGAGCGTCGCGACGACGCCCGAGGACTCGAGGCCGCGCACGTAGGCGCTGCCGACCGTTGCGACGAGGTAGGGATCCTCGCCGATCGTCTCCTCGACCCGGCCCCACCGTGCGTCGCGCACGACGTCGAGCACGGGCGCGAGTCCCTGATGCACGCCGACCGAGCGCATGTCGTCGCCGATGCGGCGAGCCATCCGCTCGACGAGCCCGGGGTCGAAGGTCGCGCCCCAGGACAGCGGGACCGGATACGCGGTGGCGCCCCAGGCGGCGAAGCCAGCGAGGCACTCCTCGTGCGCGACGGCCGGGATGCCGAAGCGGTTCGCCGCCACGATGCGCTGCTGGGTGCGGGCGAGTGAGAGCGCCCCGAGCGCCGCGTCGACCGGAGCGGTGCCGAACTGCCGGGTGAGCTGGCCGAGCCCCGACGGCAGCAGCTCGTCGAGGTCGACGGCGTCGTCGAGGTCGTGCTGGTGCGGGGCGACGTCGCCGCCGTCATCGGATGCCCCGACCCAGACGCCGTAGAGCTGTGCGAGCTTCTCCTCGAGCGTCATCTCGGCGACGAGCGCGTCGACGCGCTCATCGATGGCGAGCGAGGTGTCGTGCCACGGGGCATCCGTCATGCGATCCTCCACGTTCGTCATCCCTTCACCGCCCCGGTGAGGCCGCCGACGATGCGCTTCTCTGCGAACAGGAAGAACACGAGTGCCGGGATCATCGACAACGAGGTGTAGGCGAGCACTGCGCCGGTGTCCTGCGAGTACTGCGTCGAGAACTGGGTCACGCCGAGCGGCAGCGGCCAGAGCTCCTGCGGGAGCGTGCCCGTGCTGATGACGAGCAACGGGAGCAGGTAGCCGTTCCAGCTGCCGACGAAGGCGAGCACGCCGACCGTGACGAGGCCCGGCATCGACAGGGGGAGCAGGATGCGCCAGAAGAAGCCGACACGGGTCGTGCCGTCGATGGCTGCGGCCTCCTCGAGCTCATCGGGAATGGCTCGGAGGAACGGCACGAGGATGATGATCGTCGTCGGCAGGGCGAAGGCGATGGACGGGATGATGACCCCCAGGAACGTGCCGTGGAGTCCGAGCGTGCGCAGCAGCAGCGTCAGCGGCAGGGCCGCGACGGTGAGGGGGAACATCAGCCCGGCGGCGAACAGGAGGTACAACCCCTCGCGCCCCCGGAAGGTGTAGCGCGCGATCACGAACGCGGCCATGACGCCGACGATGACGACGCCCGCAGTGGTGCCGACGGCGAGGATCATGCTCGAGGCGACATTGCCCCAGAATCGCGGGGAGCCGAGCACGGCGCTCCAGTTGTCGAGGGTCCAGGGCGAGGGCAGACCCACCGGATTCGCATTGAGATCGGCCGTCGTCCGGAAGCCGCCGACGAACACGTAGAGCACCGGCCCGATCGCGATCGCGGCGATGACGAGGGCGAGGAGCACGATGAACGGTTGGCCCCAGTCGAAACGGCGACGAGCGGCGGGATCGTGCCCGGTGGTGCGGGTCCCGCGCAGGGCGGGGGAAGCGACTGACATGATCAGCGCACTCCTCTCGTGATGGAGCCGGCGAGGTCACGGCGGAGGGCGAAGCGCTGGTAGACGAGTGCGACGACCAGGGAGATGAGGAACAGGATGACGGCGACGGCGCTGCCGAAGCCGGGCTGGCCGCCGAACTGTCCCTTCTCGACCATGTACGTGGCCATCGTCGAGGTCGCGTTGAGGGGGCCGCCGCGCGTGGTGACCCACACCATGTCGAAGAGCTGCAGCGCCCCGATGATCGAGAGGAAGGCCCAGATCCGAATCGTCGGACCGAGCAGGGGGATCGTGATGTGCCGCTGCACCTGCCACCAGCTGGCGCCGTCGATCGCCGCAGCCTCGGCGAGTTCCTCGGGCACGCCCTGCAACCCGGCGAGCATCAGGAGGATCGCGAAGCCGACGTACTTCCAGGTGAGGATGGCGAACATCGTCCAGAGGGCGATGTTCGGATCCGCGAGCCAGTTCTGCGTGAACGCGCCGAGGCCCAGGGCCTCGAGCAGGGCGTTCACGCCGCCCTGCGGCTGCAGCAGCAGCTTCCAGGAGAGGCCGGCGATCACCTCGGCGAGCACGTACGGCACGAAGATGAGGAGACGGAGCACGCCGCGGCCCCGCAGCTTGCGGTTGAGCAGCAGTGCGATGCCGATCGCGAGTGGACCCTGGATGAGCAGCGACAGCGACAGGATCAGGAAGTTGTTGCCGACCGACCTGATGAACGCGGGGTCCTCGAGCGCCCGCACGTAGTTGGCGAATCCGACGAACCGCTCGGGGTCGGCGAGGTCGTCCCATTGGAACGCCTGCGGCAGGTTGTAGAAGCTGTAGACGCCTGCGAGGAGGACGGGCAGGATCACGAAGCCGAGGAACAGGAGCAGGGCCGGACCGACGAACAGCACGATCTCGGCCCGCTTGCGTGCCCTGCCGGCCCCGGGGCGGGGATGACGGGCGGGGGTCGGGCCCGCGGAGACCGCGGGCCCGACCGATTCGATGACGCTGGTCATGGTCAGAGCGTCGCCGCCGCGTCCTGCATCTTCTTGACGATGTCCGCAGGCGTGCCCACGCCGCCGAAGAGGTTCACGATGCCCTCGTTCATGGCGTTGCCGACGGTGGTGCCGTAGGCGGTGTCGAGCCAGATCTGGACGAACGAGGAGTCGGCGAGCCCTTCGGCGACGGCCGTCAGGTTCGGGTCCTCGAGCGACGCCACGGCGGCCGACACGGTCGGAATGCCCGAGCCGCTCGCCGCGAAGCGGGCCTGGACGTCTTCGCTCATGATGTACTCGAGCAGCTCCGCGCACTCCGGCGGAGCCTCGGCCGAGCACGCGAAGCCGTCGCCGCCGCCGAGCGACGCGGTCGGGTCGCCTGCGGCGCCCTCGATGCCGGGGAAGGGGAACCATCCGAGGAACGCGGGTACCTCGCCGTCGGCGGTGAGACCGCCGATCTGGCCGGAGTTCCAGTGACCCATGAGCTCCATCGCCGCCTGCCCGTTCGCCATGAGGCCGGCGGAGCTGCCGGCGCCGGTCTGGGCGGGGGTGCCGAGGAAGCCCTCCTGGAACGGCTCGGTGCCGAGGAACTCCTCGAGCTGTTCGCCCGCCTCGACCCAGCAGTCGTCGGTGAAGTCGAGATCGGACTCGGCCGCCTGCAGCACCTCGGGGGAGCAGGAGTGCAGCGCGAACTGGTACCACCAGTGCGCGGCCGGCCACTTGTCGCCAGCGCCGACGGCGATCGGGGTGATGCCCGCCTCGCGGAGTGCGCCCACTGCATCGACGAGTTCGTCGAGGGTCGTCGGGGTCTCGTCGATGCCGGCCTGCTCGAAGAGCTCGGTGTTGTACCAGAAGCCCTCGATGCCGAAGGTGAACGGGATGCCGTAGGTGGTGCCGTCGACCTGCCAGGGGTTCACGGTGGCGCCGACGCTCGAGACGGTGTCGGGGATGGCCTCGTCGAGCGGCATGAGGTAGTCGTTGGCGACCTGGCCGCGCAGTTCGCCGCCGGGCCAGACCTGGAACAGGTCGGGCGGGTCGCCGGCTGCGAGGGCGTTCGGGATCAACGTGCGCTGGAGCTCCTCGTTCTGGTATCCGGTCTGCTCGACGGTCACCCCGGGGTGGGCCTCCTCGAACTCCGCGGCCACCTCCTCCCAGACGGCGGGCATCGGTCCGGACGTTGCGTTGTGCCACCAGGTGAGGGTGATGTCGCCGTCTCCTCCGCCGTCGTCACCGCCTCCCGCCGAACAGGCGGTGAGCGAGGCGACCGCGATTCCCGCGGCGGCGGCGAGGGCGACGAGCCGGTTGGTGCTGCGTCTGTTCATCATTGAACCTCTCGAAAGTTTCGACGTCCGTGTCGAAAGTGATCTGGACGCCTCGAATATACGCGGGCGATCAATATGCTGTCAACCACAACAAATACGGCGCGCCGAGCCCGTCCGGATTTCGCGGCGCACCTAGAGTTGTCGCGTGACAGAACGAGACGGCACCCTCGACGGCGTCCACCGGCGAAACCTCTCGAAAGTGCTCGGGCTCGTGCACCTCGAAGGTCCGCTGTCGCGCGCGCGACTGACCGCGCTGACCGCACTCAACCGCTCCACCGTGGCATCGCTCGCCGGCGAGCTGGTCGACCTCGGTCTCGTGGTCGAACGTGCACCCGACCCGACCAACCGGGTGGGGCGGCCCTCTCCGGTGATCGCCGCCGATCCGCGCGTGCTCGCCCTCGCCGTCAACCCCGAGGTCGACGCGGTGACCGTCGCCGCGGTCGGACTCGACGGCTCCGTGCCGATGCGGCTGCGGCTCGACGTCGATCACCTGGTCACTCCCGCGGAGGTGGCGGCGATCGTGGCCGACACGCTCGCACTCTGGCGGGAGACCTCGCTGCGCACCTCCCGCATCGTCGCCGTCGGCCTCGCGGTGCCGGGCCTCGTGCGGGCGTCCGACGGCATGGTGCGGCTGGCGCCGCATCTCGGCTGGGAGGACGCCCCCATCCGCGCCCTCGTCGAGGAGGCGACGGGCCTGCCCGCCACTGCCGGAAACGATGCGAGTCTCGGCGCGACCGCCGAGCACCTCTTCGGTGCCGGTCGCGGCGTCGACGACCTCGTCTACCTGAACGGCGGCGCGAGCGGCATCGGCGGAGGCATCGTGCTCGACGGCCGCCTCGTGGGCGGAGCGGGGGGCTACGCGGGCGAGTTCGGCCAGAACCGCCCTGGCATCGCCGACCCTGCCGATCGACGCGCCGAGGGCGGAGTGCTCGAGGACGAGGTGAGCCGCGTGCGGTTGCTCGAGGTGGCAGGTCTCGCCGGCGGCGACGAGCCGACGCTCGCGGCGGCGCTCGCCGAATCGAGGGGGCCCGAAGTCGCGGCAGAGCTCGCTCGCCAGCGACGCATCCTCGCAACGGCGCTCGCGAACGCGGTCAACGCGCTGAACCCCTCGCTCGTCGTGCTCGGCGGCTTCCTCGCGACCGTCGCCGAGCACGACCCGGGCGCCCTCGAGGCCGAGGTGGCACAGCAGGCGATGCCCGCGGCGACCGAGCGGCTCGCGATCCGCGTCGCCGCGCTCGGCGAGGATCGCCTCATGATCGGTGCAGCGGAAGCCGCCTTCTCCGTCCTGTTGGCGGATCCGCTCGCGCACGGCTGACCCGTCGGAACGCGCGGGGCACCGCGGGCGATCCGCTGTTGTGCCCTCGCGCTCGCCTCGCATAGACTTGGACGCTGTCGAATCGATTCGAGCCGCGCGACGGCCGAATCGCACCCACGGCGGCGTCCCACGGGGCGCCGCTTCCCCGTCTCCCGGCGTCCGAGGGCGTGCGCCGCCGCATCCGAGCACGCCTGGAACACGCATATGTCCTCCACGTCATCCATCCCCGTCATCCGCCCCGACGACTACGACCGGCCGTCGCACCCGGGCGACCGCCTGACCAGCCGGCAGCGCCTCGTCTACGTGCTCGTGCTCGGTGCGCTCACCGCGCTCGGCCCCTTCACGGTCGACCTCTACCTGCCCGCCTTCCCGGTACTGCAGGACGAGCTCGGCGTCTCCGCGTCGGCCGTGCAGCTGACGCTCACGGGAACGATGATCGGGTTCGGGCTCGGCCAGCTCATCGTGGGCCCGTGGAGCGACAAGGTGGGTCGCCGACTGCCGCTCATCCTCGCGACGGCGCTGCACATCGCGGCATCCCTCGCCGCTGCGTTCGCCCCCGACATCGTCTGGCTCTCGGTCTTCCGACTGCTGCAGGGCTTCGGTGCCGCGGCCGGCGGCGTGGTCGCCATGGCGATGGTGCGCGACCTCTTCGGCGGCAAGCCGCTCGTGCGCATGCTCTCGCGCCTCGCGCTCGTGAACGGGCTCGCGCCGGTGCTCGCCCCCGTCATCGGCTCGCAACTGCTCCAGGTCATGGACTGGCGCGGCATCTTCGTCGTGCTCGCGGTCTACGGCGCTGTCGTCGTCGTGGCGGTCGCGTTCTTCATCATCGAGACCCTGCCGGCCTCGCGGCGCAACGTCTCCGGCCACTCGACGCTCCGTGACCGCTACGCCGCCCTCTTCCGCGACCGCGTCTACCTCGGCGCCGCGATCATCGGCGGCATGACGTTCACCGGCCTGTTCGGATACCTCTCGACCTCGTCGTTCCTCTTCCAGGACCTCTACTCGTTCAACGCGCAGGAGTACGGCATGCTCTTCGCCGTGAACTCCGTCGGCGTGATCATCGGCGTGCAGGTCAGCTCGCGTCTCATGCGCGGTTCGGTGCAGCCGCAGTGGATCCTCGCCGGCACCACGGTCGCGCATCTCGCGATGGCCGCGACGATCATGGTGCTCGACGCTTCGGGCGGCGGCTTCTGGGGCACGGCCATCCCGCTCTGGTTCTACATCCTCGCCTGCGGATTCGCCTTCCCCGCCGTGCAGGTGCTCGCGCTCGCCCATCACGGCGCGGAAGCCGGCACGGCGGCGTCGCTGCTCGGTGCGCTGAACTTCGGCCTCGCCGGCGTCATCTCGCCCCTCATCGGCCTCATGGGCGTCGGCAGCGCGGTGCCCATGGCGTTCGTGATGCTGCTCGCGGGTGCCGTGGCGATCGCGGCCCTGTGGCTGCTCGTGCGCCCGAGGACCGTTCCGCCGCTGAGCGACTGAGGGCGCGGGGCATCCGAGTCGAATCGGCCGTCGACGTCACGCGGATGCCGCGGGCCCGACGGTAGCGTGAGGGGCATGAGCCTCGAACCCGCGGAGCGCCCCGCGACCCGGCCGCGCGTCTCCCGTCGCGTGCCGATCATCGCCGGCGCGGTGTCGCTCGTGCTGGCGGTGCTGCTCGGCATGCTCGTCACGGCGGGCGGCGGCGAGAACCGCTACGCCGTCGACGAGGCCTGGGCGGAACTCATGGTGAGCCTGCGCACCCCCTTCGGCGAGTGGTTCGCCTACGCCATGAACGCGCTCGGCGGCGGATTCATCGGGGTGTTCGTCGTGCCGATCGGAGCGGCGATCGTGCTGCTCATCGTGCGGCGGCCGTGGGGCGCGCTGTACTTCATCGTGGCGTCGGCGGCGAGTGCCGGAGTCGTGCAGGTGCTGAAGCACCTGTTCGGCCGGGTGCGACCCGAGGACATGATCGTCGTCTCCGACTTCGGATCGTTCCCGTCGGGCCACGTCGCGAACGCGGCGACGATCGCGGTGGTCGTCGGCGTGCTCGTGCCGCGCGCGTGGGTGTGGGTGCTCGGGGCGGTGTACACGGTGCTCATGGCGTTCAGCCGCACCTATCTCGGAGCCCACTGGCTGACCGACACGCTCGGCGGAGCGCTCGCGGGCGCCGGCGTGGCGCTGCTGCTCTGGGCGGCTTTGGCCCTTCCGCTCGAGCGGGAACGCGTCGCGTGGCGTCCGGCCCTGACGCGAGATGGCACTCGTCGTCGGAACGACGCGGAGTAGTCCGACGACGGCGTCATCTCGACGAGCGGCTCGCGCGCCGGGCGCTCAGGCCGGGTGGTCGCCGCCCGCGAGCTGATCCAGGGTGTGCTCGAGCACCTCGCCGAGGAGTCCGAGGCCGTCGCGGACCCCGCCGGCCGAGCCCGGGAGGTTCACGACGAGCGTCGACCCCGCCACTCCCGCGAGGCCGCGTGAGAGCAGCGCGGTCGGCGTCGTCACCGCTCCACGACGACGCAGCTCCTCCATGAAGCCGGGCAGTTCGCGATCGAGCAGCGGCGCGGTCGCCTCGGGGGTGCCGTCGCTCGGGGAGACGCCGGTGCCTCCCGTCGTGATGATCACCGACGGGTGTCCGGCCAGTGCCCGTCGCAGGGCATCGGCGACGGGCAGGCCGTCGGCGACGACCTCGGGTCCGACGACGTCGAAGTCGCGCTCGGCCAGCCATGCGACGATCGCCGGGCCGGTGCGGTCGGCGGCGACGCCGGCCGCGGCACGGGTCGACGCGACGATGACGACGGCCGTCCGCGGCATCCGCTCGGCCGGGTTCGTTCGCGGGGTCACTCGCGCGACCAGTCGCCGCTCTTGCCGCCCGCCTTCGCGAGCACCATCACGTCGGTGACGACCGCGCGGTTGTCGACGGCCTTGATCATGTCGTAGAGCGTGAGCGCCGAGACGGTCGCGGCCGTCAGCGCCTCCATCTCGACGCCCGTCACGCCCTTCGTGGTCACGGTGGCGACGATGCGCACGCGGTCGCCGTCGGGCGTGATGTCGACGTCGAGCTTCGTGAGCGGCAGCGGGTGGCAGAGGGGGATGAGCGTGGAGGTCTGCTTGGCCGCCATGATGCCGGCGATGCGCGCGGTGCCGATCGCCTCGCCCTTCGGCAGGCTGCCGTCGGCGATGGCGTCGACCACGTCGATCCGCGTGACGAGCACGGCCTGCGCGCTCGCGGTGCGCCGGGTCACGGCCTTGTCGGTGACGTCGACCATGTGCGCGGAGCCGTCTCCGCGCAGATGGGTCAGGCGTGGTTCAGTCATCGATCCTCCAGATGTCGACGTGGGCGCCGGCGGGCAGTTCGCCGACGCCCACGGGCAGATGCACGAGCACGGTGGCGTTCGCGTAGGCGTGCAGCAGGTGGGAGCTCGGCGCCCCGACCTCGACGTCGCCGTCGCCGTCGAGCACGCCGCGGCGCACCTGGTGCTTGTCGAGCGGTGAACTCACGTCGTGCGCGAGCCGCAGCCGTGCGCGCGGCCGGTCGGGCGTGAGTCCCGCGAACGCCCTGAGCACCGGTCGCAGGAACAGCTCGAACGAGACGAGGGCGCTCACGGGGTTGCCGGGGAACGCCACGACCGGCAGGGCGACGTCGTCGCCGCCGGGTCGGGTGACGTGGGCGAGGCCGAAGCCCTGCGGCCCGCCCGGCTGCAGGGCGACCTTCGTGAATCCGACACCCAGCGGGGCGAGGGCCTCGCGCACGACCTCGAACGCACCTTCGCTCACCCCGCCCGTCGTCACCACGAGATCGACGAGACCGGCGGATGACGCGATGGCGGCGACGAGCGTCGAGGTGTCGTCTGGTGCGACGGCCTCGCGCACGCGCGCGCCGCTCTCGCGGAGCGCGGCTGCGAGCATCGTCGTGTTGGCGTCGTGGATCTGGCCCGATTCGAGCCGCTCGCCCGGTGCGCGGAGCTCGTGCCCCGTCGAGACCAGCAGCACCGAGACCGGCCGGCGAACGGCGACGGTCGTCACCCCGGCCGCGGCCAGTGCGCCGAGTTGCGCGGGGCCGAGGCGGATGCCGGCGGGCAGGAGCCGCTCGCCGCGGGCCACGTCGGTGCCGACGCCGCGGACGAACGCGCCGGGCCGAGGCGGTCGGTCGAAGGCGACGGAGGTGCCGGCCGCCGCGTCTCGCCGATCGGCGCCGAGATCGGGGAAGCGGGGCGGGTCGGCGGCCTCGATCGGCACGACGGCGTCTGCACCGAGGGGGATGGGCGCCCCGGTCATGACGGGTGAGGCCGTGCCGGGAGCGTGGCGCCCCATCGGGTCTCCGGCGGCGCTCGTCGGGCCCACCGGCAGCGAGACCGGTGCGCCGGGGCGAGCTCCCGCGAGGTCGGCCGAGCGCACCGCGTACCCGTCCATCTGCGAGTTCGCGAAGGCCGGCAGGTCCATGGGGGAGTCGACGGCGACCCCGAGCACTCGCCCGAGTGCCGACGAGCCGGGATCGGCGCGGCCGTCGAGCACCGCCACGTGCTCGAACCCGGCGGGATCGTCGAGCGCGGCCCGGACCGGGGCGAGGAGTTCATGCACCGCGTGCTGGTGTTCGGCGAAGGTCCGCATCGTGCGCCTCGGGGTCAACCGCCGGCGAACGGCGGCAGGATGTCCACCTGCGCAGCGACCGGGTGATCGGCGTCACGACGCACGGTGCCGTCGACGAGGAAGGATCCGGAGGCGAGCACCTTGGCCATCGGCGAACCGTGGCGTTCGACGAGCAGCGCGCCGAGCGAGCCGAGCGTCGCGGCGTCGCCGATCTCGAGCCGCTCCTCGTCGAGACCGGCCGCTTCGGCGGCGGCCGCGAAGTACCGCACGGTCACGATCGTCATGCTCACGATGCTACCGGCAGCGGCGCCGCCGCGGTCGGGATGTCGGCCGCCTCGTCGGCCGGGGCAGTGCTCGGAGCCCCGGCCGCTTCGGGCTCCGCTGCGTACAATGGCGGTCATGCATCCGCTCGTCGAGCCCGGCCCGCCGCTGACGGCCGAGCGCATCGCACGATTCAGCCGGCAGCTCATGCTGCCGGGCTTCGGCGAGATCGCCCAGCGCCGCCTCGCCGCGGCCCGAGTGCTCGTCGTGGGGGCCGGCGGGCTCGGCAGCGTCGTGGTGCCCTCGCTCGCGGGCGCCGGTGTCGGCACGATCGGCATCGCCGACGACGACGTCGTCGAACTCTCGAACCTGCACCGGCAGACGAGCCACGGCGTCGCCGACCTCGGCAGGCCGAAGGTCGACTCGCTCGCGGAGACGGTCGCTGCGATCGACCCCGACTGCCGCGTGGTGCGCCACCGCGCGCGCCTCTCCGCCGCCGACCTGCGCGAGGTGCTCGCCGGCTACGATCTCGTCGTCGACGGCAGCGACAACTTCCCGACGCGCTACCTCGTGAACGATGCCGCCTCGCTCGCGCGCCTGCCGCTCGTCTGGGGCGCGATCCTGCGCTTCCACGGTCAGGTCGGCACCGCGTGGCACGCGCACGGTCCCGGATACCGCGACCTGTTCCCCGTGCCGCCCTCGCCCGACGAGGTGCTCTCGTGCGAGGCGGGCGGCGTGCTGCCGAGTCTCTGCGCGACGGTCGGCGGGCTCATGGCCACCGAGGTCGTGAAGCTCATCACCGGTGTCGGCGAGCCGCTCATCGGCCGGGTGACGACGATCGACGCCCTCTCGGGGCGGTCGCGCGAGATCGCCTACACGGCGATCGCCGACGCACCCGAGATCACGACGCTCGTGGACTACGAGGAATTCTGCGGGCTGCGCACCGCGGGGCGGCCGACGGATGCCGCGTTCGACGCAGCCGCTCCGGCCGTGACCGCCGTGACGGCGGCGGGCCTGCTCGAACGCCTCCGCGAGGGCGGCGCGCTCACCCTGCTCGACGTGCGCGAGCCCGCGGAGGCCGAGCTCGGGCGCATCCGCGACAGCGTGCTCGTGCCGCTCGCCGAGCTCGCCGGCGGCGCGGGGCCGACTCCCGGATCAGGGCCGGTCGTCGTCTACTGCGAGCACGACCTGCGCTCGCGACGTGCCGCCCGACTGCTCCGCGAACGCGGCCTGACCGAGGTCGAGTACCTGGCCGGCGGCATCACGAGCTTCGCCGCGGTGGCCGGCGATCTCGTGCAGCGATGAGCCGCGGCATCCGTCACCCGTCAACCGGAGCATCGAGGAACCAACGCGCATGAACGAACCACTCGCCCTCGTCACGCTCGAGCCGATCGACGAACGCGCGGTGCGCTCCGCCGTCGAGGCCGACACGAGCGGAGCCGTCGTCGTGTTCCTCGGCGTCGTGCGCGACCACGACGGCGGTCGCGGCGTGCTCGCCCTCGACTACCGCGCGCACCCCGAGGCCGAGCGGTTCCTGGCCGAGTGCGTGAACGAGATCGCGGTCGAGACCGGCATCGCCGTGGCGGCGGCGCACCGCGTGGGGGAGCTGCGCATCGGCGACGTGGCCCTGTGCGCCGCGGCATCCGCTGCGCACCGCGCCGAGGCGTTCGACGCGTGCGAACGCCTCGTCGAGCTCGTCAAGCAGCGGGTCCCGATCTGGAAGCGGCAGCACTTCGTCGACGGCATCTCGGAGTGGGTCGGGCTCTGAACCCTGCGGGCGATCACCCGCCGATGTACGACATCTCGATCTTCGGGCGTGCCCCGCGCAGTTCGGGCGTGAGGCCCGCTCGCACCTCGGAGTAGCGGTCGTCGCGTCGGCCCCAGATGGCGCCCATCGCGGCAGCGAGCTCGTCGTCGTCGATGCCGCCGCGCAGGAGCGCCCGCAGGTCGTGGCCCTCCGAGGCGAAGAGACAGGTGAAGAGGCGGCCGTCGGTCGAGATGCGGGCGCGATTGCAGGTGCCGCAGAACGCCTGCGTGACGCTCGAGATGACGCCGATCTCGCCGCCGCCGTCTCGGTAGCGCCAGCGCATCGCCGTCTCTCCGGGCACGAGTTCGCCCACCGGCTCGAGCGGCAGCTCGCGGTGGATCTGCTCGACGATCTCGGCCGAGGGCACGACCTCGTCGAGGCTCCAGCCGTTCGAGGTGCCGACGTCCATGTACTCGATGAACCGCAGGCTGAACGGCGTGCCGTGGAAGTGCCGGGCCATCGGCAGCACCTCGTGGTCGTTCATGCCGCGCTTGACGACCATGTTGACCTTGATCGGACCGAGCCCGGCCGCTCGGGCGGCCTCCATGCCATCGAGCACCTTCGCGATCGGGAAGCCGACGTCGTTCATCGCCCGGAACACGTCGTCATCGAGGGAGTCGAGCGAGACGGTGACCCTGGTGAGGCCGGCGGCCTTCAGAGCTGCGGCCTTCACCGCGAGCGCGGCGCCGTTCGTGGTGAGGGCGATCTCGAGTGGGCGGCCGTCGGGCGTGCGGAGTTCGGCGAGACGTGCGATGAGGTCTTCGATGCCGCGTCGGAGCAGCGGTTCACCGCCCGTGAGCCGGAGCTTCTCGACGCCGTGCGCCGCCGCGATGCGCGCGAGTCGGGTGATCTCGTCGAAGTCGAGCATCTCGTCGCGCTCGAGGAAGGCGTAGTCGCGGCCGAACACGGCCTTCGGCATGCAGTAGACGCAGCGGAAGTTGCAGCGATCGGTGACCGAGATGCGGAGGTCGCGGAGCGGGCGGCCTCGGCGGTCGGAGAGCCGGCCCGTCGCGGGCAGGCGTCGCGCACCGATGCCCGCGCCGCCATTGGAACGGGGCGGATCGACCGATGATCTCGACGTCACGGGAGCACCCCCTGTTCGTGGCGTCTACCGTAGCACCGCGGCGGGCAGCGACCGCACCGAGACCTCCGTCGCCGGAATCGTGAACCCGAGCCTCGCGCCGGTGCTCAGGTCGAGCGAGACCGCGGCGGCCGAGGGCACGTCGACGAAGAGCCGGGGGTGCTCCGCGATGCCGATGCGCACACCGCCGGGAACCGGCTGCAGCACGGCGACGGTGCCGGTCCAGCCGTTGACGGATGCCGCGGGCTCGCCCTGCGCGATCGCGGCGACGTGCACCGCACCTGGGCCGAACACCGCAGAGACGCTGGTGCCAGGAGCCGGTGGCTCGCCCGCTGCGCGGAGCACGGGGCCGGCGCCGTTGCCCGGGATGATGTCCCCGTCGGCATCGACCACCCCGATCACGAGGTTCACTCCCGCGAGCGCCGCGACGAACGGGCTCGCCGGGTGACCGAGCACCTCGGCCGTCGCGCCCTGCTGCACGATGCGCCCGTCGTGCAGGATCGCGGCGCGATCGGCGAGCACGATCGCGTCGAGCGGATCGTGCGTCACGAGCAGGATGGGGATCGGCGCGGGCCACGGGTGCTCGGCGATGAGCGCTCGCATCTCTGGGCCGGACTCCACGTCGAGGGCGGTGAAGGGCTCGTCGAGCAGGAGCACCTCGGGGCGTGCCGCGAGCGTGCGGGCGAGGGCGACGCGCTGCCGCTGGCCGCCCGAGAGCGCGAGCGGGCGCCGTGACGCCAGCTCCGCCAACCCGACTCGCGCGAGCCAGCGTCTCGCCGTCTCCCGCGACGCCGACGCGCCCATGCCCTGGGCCCGCGGGCCGAAGGCGACGTTGTCGAGCGCGCTCAGGTGCGGGAAGAGAAGCGGCTCCTGGCCGAGCAGGCCCACCCGCCGGCCCTCGGGGCCGACGTGGCGTCGCGGTCGCCCCGGCTCCGCGGAGCCGAGCTCGCGCCCGGCGAGGTGCACCGCGCCGCGGTCGACGACGAGAGTGCCTGCGATGGTCTGCAGCAGCGTGGTCTTGCCCGAGCCGTTCGGGCCGAGCACCGCGAGGGTCTCGCCCGGAGCGACGCGCAGCGAGACGTCGAGCGCGAAGTCGCCGCGTCGGGTCGTGACGTCGGCCACGAGGCCCTCGGATGCCGCTCCGCCGCTCACCTCGCGGCATCCTCGCGCCAGCCGCGCATCACGAGCAGCACCGCGACGGCGACGCAGATGAGCATGAGCGAGAGGGCGATCGCGATGTCTTCGCTGACCCCGGCCCCGTTGAACGCCGTGTAGATCGCGAGCGGCATGGTGCGAGTCGTGCCCGCCGCGTTGCCGGCGAAGAGCGCGGTCGCGCCGAACTCCCCGAGCGCTCGGGCGAAGCACAGCACGGTTCCCGCGAGGAGCCCCGGACCGACGAGCGGCAGGGTGATGCGCCGGAAGACCGTCGACCGGCTCGCTCCGAGCCCCGCGGCGACCACCTCGTACCGCGTGCCGGCGGTGCGCAGCGCCCCTTCGACCGAGATCACGAGGAACGGCAGCGCGACGAACGCCTGCGCGATCACCACGGCGGCGGTCGTGAACGGCACCCGGATGCCGGCGACGTCGAGCACGCCGCCGAGCAGGCCGTTCCGGCCGAGCAGTGCCAGCAATGCGATGCCCCCGACGAGCGGCGGCAGCACGAGCGGCAGCGTCGCGAGCGTACGGAGCACTGCGGCGACGCCGCGCGAACTGCGGGCGATGACGACGGCGAGCGGCACCCCGAGCACGATGCACACGATGGTCGCGATGCTCGCCGTCGAGAGCGAGAGGGCGAGTGCATCGAGTGCGGCGGGGGAGGCGACCGCGGCCGGCACCCCCGCCCAGTCGAGACGCACGAGCAGGGCGACGAGCGGAAGCACGAGGAGCGCGGCGCCGAGCGCGGCTGGAAGGAGGAGCCACGAGGGGAACCCAGCGCCGACGTCGTTCCGAGCACGCGCTCGCGGTGCTCGGGGTGCCTGCGCGATGCGACGGGCGGCGTCGGCCGTCGTCACGGGCTCCCGAATCCGTACGAGGCGAGTACGGCTGCCCCCTCCGGCGAGTGCACGAACTCGACGAATGCGCGTGCCGCCGCAGGATTGACCGCGCCGGCGAGCTCGGCGATCGGGTAGACGTTCGTCGCGGCATCCGCGCCCTCGATCGGGACGCCGTCCACCTCGCCCGCCGACGCCGCGATGTCGGTGACGTAGACGAGCCCGGCGTCGGCCTCGCCGGAACGCACCTTCGTGAGCACCGCGCTCACGTTCTGCTCTTCGCTCGCGGGGGTCAGTGCGACCCCGGCGAGCTCGAGGAGCTTCGCCGCCGCGGTGCCGCAGGGCACCTCGGGCGCGCAGACCACGACGAGCGGGTGAGCGGATGCCTCGTCGCCGAGGTCGTCGAGGCCGTCGATGTCGAGCGGGTTGCCGGGCTGCACCGCGATCTCGAGCACGTTCGTCGCGAAGGCCTCCGGTTCGCCGCCGAGGAGGTCGGCTTCGTCGAGCTTCGCCAGGTTCCGTTCGTCGGCGGAGGCGAACACGTCGGCCACTGCGCCCTCGATGAGCTGCGTGGTGAGGGTGGCCGAGCCGTCGTAGGTGATCGGTGCGACGTCGAGGTCGGGGTTCCGGGTCTCGAACTCGGCGGCGAGTTCGTCGAAGGCGGCCGTGAGCGATGCGGCGGCGAAGATCGTGAGCGTTCCGCTCAGACCTCCCTCGGGCGCGTTGGGTGAGGGGGAGTCGGTGGCCTCGCCGCCGCCCGAGCCCTGAGCCGCGCAGCCTCCGAGAGTGAGGGCGACGATCGCCGCCGACGCCGCGATGAGCGGGAGCCGCCGGGTCATGCGCGGCCGTCGTTCTCGGTCTCGAGGGCGACCATCGTCGCCTTGACGACCGCGACCGCCTTCGAGCCGACCTCGAGGCGCAACTCCCGTGCCGCCTCGGCCGACATGAGGGAGACCACCCGGTGCGGCCCGCACTGCAGTTCGACCTGGGCCATGAGGCCCTCGATCTCGACGCGGGTGACGAGGCCGACGAAGCGGTTGCGGGCGCTCCGCTGCACCGCGCTGGTGTCGTGCACGGTCGCGGCGATCGCGACGGCCCGTGCCGCGAGGTCGTCGCCGGCGACCACTTGCCGGCCCGCGGCATCCTTCTCGGCTCGCAGCAACCCGTCGTGCACCCACCTGCGGATCGTGTCATCGCTCACGCCGACGAGCGATGCCGCCTCACTGATCCGATACTGCGTCATGAATTGGACGATACTTCCGCAGACGCGGATTCACAACCGGAATCCTGCCGCTTCGACGTTCGCATCCGGAGCGGGTGCGTAGGTCCTGGACTCCCCGGCTGTTAGCCTCGAACCGCTCACGCGAGACAGCGAGGACGGAGCGACATGGACCAGTTCGATGCATCTCCGCCCCGGCGCCCCTCGGACTCCGAGGCCGCACAGCTCGTCGCCGACCACCTCGACCGTGCCGTCGACCTCGCCACCGAGAACGTGCGGAAGGGTGGCGGTCCGTTCGGGGCCATCGTGGTCGCGGCCGACGGGCGGCTCTTCGAGGGCGTCAACCGGGTCACCGCGAACCTCGACCCCACGGCGCACGCCGAGGTCACGGCCATCCGGGCGGCGTGCCAGGGAGTCGGCAGCTTCGAGCTCAGCGGCGCCACGCTCTACTCGAGCTGCGAGCCGTGCCCCATGTGCCTCGCCGCTGCGCTGTGGGCGCGGATCGATCGCGTCTACTTCGCCGCGGATCGTAACGACGCCGCGGATGCCGGGTTCGACGATGCGATGTTCTACCGCTACTTCGACGACGGGCCCGAGGCACGCGAGGTGATGCCGGTCGCGAACCTCGATCTCGGCGCTGCACGGCGCATCGCCCCGTTCACGGAGTGGCGCCGCACCGCATCGCGGATCGAGTACTGAGCGTCGGTCATCCGTCGTCGCTCGGCCGATCGGGCTGCTCGATGAGCTGGAGGATGCGGGCGGAGACGCTCACCGCGATCGTCGCCGGCGCCTTCCCGGCGACCTCGGGGATGCCGATCGGGGTCTCGACGCGGCCGAGGGCCGCCTCGTCGTGCCCGAGCTCCCGCAGCTGCGTTCGGAACCGCGCCCATTTCGATCGCGAGCCGATGAGCCCGATCGACCCGAGGGCGGGATGACGCAGAGCGGTGTCGACGATCGCGAGATCCTCGACATGGTCGTGCGTCATGATGAGCACGTGCGAGCCCGGCGGGAGCAGCGCGAGGCCGGCTTCGGGCACGGGTTCGTGATGGAGGTGCACCGTGGCGACGGCATCGCCGAGGAGCCCTGAGACGCCGGGTTCGCCGAGTCGTGCAGCTGCGAGCATCTCGGGTCGCGAATCGACGAGGTGGAGTTCGAGCTCCTGACGGCCGAGGATGCGGGCGAGTTCGAGCCCGACGTGACCGACGCCGAACACGGCGACCGACGGCACGACTCGCACCGGTTCCAACAACATGGTGACCTCTCCTCCGCAGCATTGCACGCCGTAGTCCGTCGTCGCCTTGTCGCTGAGCGTCATGGTCAGCAGCTCCGGCTCGGCGGACGCCGATGCGAGCATGGCGCGGGCGCGATCCGTCGCGGTCTGCTCGAGGTTGCCGCCGCCGACCGTGCCGAACACCGTGTCGGGCGAGACGATCATCTTCGCCCCGCCGTTCCGCGGGGCATGCCCGCGCACCACGGCCATCGTCACGAGCACCGCCGGCGTCCGCGCCTCGCGGAGTCGCTGCAGTGCCTCGAGCCAGTCCATCGGCGCCGTCCCGGCTACGCCCCGGTCACGCCGGCGGTGACGAGCCCGGAGTCGCTGTCGTCGTCGCCGGTGGTCGTGGTGGCATCCGCCATCGCCGCTCGTGCCGCCTCGACCGCCCAGTACACCGCCTCGGGCGTCGCCGGCGAGCCGAGTTCGACGCTCCGCCCGGGGGGACCGAACGCGCCGACCGCAGCCCGGATCGCCTCACGGGCACTGAAGGCGAGCATGAGGGGCGGCTCGCCGACGGCCTTCGAGCCGTAGATCGCGCCGTCTTCGCGGGCGTTCTCGAAGAGACGCACGTTGAACTCCTCGGGCATCTCCGAGAAGCTCGGCAGCTTGTACGTGCTCGCCGACTGGGTCAGCAGTCGCCCTCGGCCCGGTCCGTCGGTCTCGTCCCAGCGGAGCTCCTCGAGCGTGAGCCATCCGAGCCCCTGCACGTACCCGCCTTCGATCTGGCCGAGGTCGAGCATGGGCGAGAGCGAGTCGCCGACGTCGTGCACGATGTCGACGCGGCGCACCCGGGCGGCACCCGTGAACCCGTCGACCTCGACCTCGGTCGCGGCGGCGCCGTAGGCGAAGTACTTGAACGGCGAGCCCTGCATCAGGTCGGGGTTCCAGTGCAGGCCTTCGGTGCGGTAGAAGCCGGCCGCCCAGAGCTGCACGCGCTGCAGGTACGCCGCGCCCGCGACCTCGGCGAAGGTGAGGCGCTCGTCGAACCTACCGAGGCCGGTCACGAATCCGCCCTCGAAGCGCACGTCTCGCTCGTCGACGTCGAGGAGCCGTCCGGCGACCGTCGCCATCCGTCCGCGGATCTGCTCGCAGGCGTCCCTCACCGCACCGCCGTTGAGGTCCGAACTCGAGGAGGCAGCGGTCGCCGAGGTGTTCGGCACCTTGTCGGTGCGCGTCGGCGCGAGGCGCACCTGTTCGAGGCGGAGACCCAGCGCCGTCGCCGCGACCTGTAGCATCTTGGTGTGCAGGCCCTGGCCCATCTCGGTGCCGCCGTGGTTGATGAGCACCGAGCCGTCCTTGTAGACGTGCACGAGCGCCCCCGCCTGGTTGAAAGCGGAGAAGTTGAACGAGATGCCGAACTTCACCGGCGTGATCGCGAGGCCGCGCTTCGCCTCGGCGTGCGTCGCGTTGAACGCGGCCACCTCGCCGCGGCGCGCCTCGAGATCGCTCTCGCGGCTGAGCTGGTCCCAGATCGTCCCGAGCCGGTCGGCGTCCTTCACGAGCTGGCCGTACGGCGTGCGCTGGCCCTGCCGGTAGAAGTTCCTCCTCCGGAGGTCGGCCGGCTCGATGCCGAGCACCGGCGCGGCGCGGCCGAGGACGTCCTCGATGAGGAACATCCCCTGCGGCCCGCCGAAGCCGCGGAACGCGGTCTGCGAGGTCTTGTTCGTCTTCGCGATGCGGCCGTGGACGCGCACGTTGGGAATCCAGTAGGCGTTGTCGACGTGGCAGAGGGCACGGCCGAGCACGGGCTCCGAGAGATCGAGGCTCCAGCCGCCGTCGGCGGTGAGGGTGGCGTCGAGCGCCTGGATCAGCCCGTCGGCTGAGAAGCCCGCCTTCCAGGCGAGCTGGAACGGGTGGCGCTTGCCGGTCATGGTGATGTCCTGCGTACGATTCAGCCGCAGGCGCACGGGCCGACCCGTGAGCTTCGCGCCGAGCGCGGCGATCGCGGCGAACCCGTGCGGCTGCATCTCCTTGCCGCCGAACGCACCCCCCATGCGGAGCGACTGCACGGTGACGCGGCTCGCCGGCACGTCGAGCACGTGGGCGACGATCGCCTGCGTCTCCGACGGGTGCTGCGTCGAGCACTGCACGAAGTACTGGCCCTCGGAGTCGAGCACGGCGAGCGATGCCTGCGTCTCGAGGTAGAAGTGCTCCTGGCCGCCGACCTCGCTGACGCCTTCGAAGACGTGCACCGAATCCGCCATCGCCGCTGCGGCATCGCCTCGTGAGACGGTGCGGGCGATGCCCTGATACGAACCTGCGGCGATCGCCTCGGCCACGGTGATGCACGAGCTCAGCCGTTCGTACGTGACGCGCACCGCCGCTGCGCCGAGGCGAGCCGCCTCCTGCGTCTCGCCGAGCACCCAGACGAGCGCGTGACCGGAGTACATCGCCTCGGCGGGGAAGAGCGGTTCGTCGTGCTTGATCCCGGCGTCGTTGAGGCCGGGCACGTCGGCGGCCGTCAGCACGCGCACCACGCCGGGCACGTCGTAGGCGGGGGCGACGTCGACGCTCACCCGGGCGTGCGCCTCGGTCGACTGCACCGGCCACGCGGTGAGCGCGCCGGCCGTCTGCACGGCGAGATCGTCCGTGTACATCGCGGCACCGGTCGCGTGCAGCGCTGCACTCTCGTGGGCGGCGCTGAGGCCGACGACGGGATTGACGGGGCGATCGGCGAGCGAGCTCACACCGGCACCTCCCTCGAAGCGATGAGCGCGGCGCTGTACAGCTTCAGCAGCGCGTTGCCGAGCATGTGCGAGCGGTACTCGTTCGAGGCGCGGTGATCGGAGATCGGAGTGCCCTCTGCCCGCAGCACCCTCGATGCGGCGCGCACGGTCGCGATGTTCCACGGCGCGCCGACGAGCACCGCCTCTGTTGCATGCGCACGCAGCGGGGTGGCCGCCACACCGCCGAGTCCGATGCGCGCTGAGGTGATCACCCCGCCGTCGACGTCGAGGGCGAAGCCGACGGCGACGCTCGAGATGTCGTCGAAGCGCCGTTTCGCGATCTTGTGGAACCCCGCGACACCCGCGAGCGGCAAGGGGATGCGCACGGCACGGATGAGCTCGTCGGCTCGGCGCACCGACTGGCGATAGCCGGTGAAGTACTCGGCGAGTCCCACCTCTCGCTCCCCGTCGATCGAGGCGAGCACGAGCCGGGCGTCGAGCGCGAGGAGCGCCGGGGCGGCATCGCCGATGGGCGACGCGGTGCCGAGGTTGCCGCCGAGCGTCGCGCGGTTGCGGATCAGCCGGGACGCGAACTGCGGAAGGAGCTGTGCGAGGAGCGGCACGCGGCCGTCGAGCCCGCGCTCGACCTCCGACAGCGTGAGTGCCGCGCCGATCTCGATCACGTGGCTGCCGACCGACAGGGTCCGCAGCTCCTCGAGCCGCTCGATCGCGATGACGAGCGGCGGTCGGAGGCCTCGCAGGTTCACCTCGACGCCGAGATCGGTGGACCCCGCGACGAGGAGCGCGTCCGGCTCGTCGCGGAGCATCCCGAGCACGTCGACGAGCGACGCCGGGCGGATGAATCGGCCGCCGCCGGCGCGGACGTCGGTCGCCACGGCGACGGGAGCCGGGCGAGCGCGGCGCGCAGCCAACCCGTCGTCGGCCGCCGGGGAGCCGAGCGAGTAGGCGGCGTCGCGGATCGGACGGTAGCCCGTGCACCGGCAGAGGTTGCCGCTCAGCGAATGCAGCTCGAAGCCGTTGGGGCCGCGCTCCTCGCCGGCGACGGCCGGTGCGCGATCGGAACGGTAGTACTCGTCGGCCATGCTGCACGCGAACCCGGGCGTGCAGTAGCCGCATTGGGACCCGCCCGCCTCGGCGAGCTTCTCCTGCACCGGGTGCAGCGACTCGGGCGACCCGAGGCCCTCTGCGGTGACGATCTCCTGCCCGTTGAGCGCGGCGACGGGCACGAGGCAGGCGTTCACCGCCGTCCACTGCGTGCCGCCCCGGTCGTCGGGTGCGGCGAGCAGCATCGCGCAAGCGCCGCACTCGCCCTCGGCGCAGCCCTCCTTGGCGCCCGACAGGCCGATCTCGCGCAGCCACTCGAGCGCGCTCGTGTGGGCGTCGGCGAGCACGGGGCGTCGCCGACCGTTGACGGTCACGGCGATGTCATCCATGGGCGAACTCCTCCGGGGCGCTGCACTGCGCCCGCCACCGAGTCGCTCACGGCGCCTCGGTGGTTGGATTCTACGCGTCGACCCTGACGGAACGGGGATTCCCGGCCCGTCTCGCGGCGCGGTCATTGCGGCTTCGGCGCCGTCACAGCGAAGATGGGCCATGGCCCACGTCCGCAGCACACGTGCCGCACCCGTTCCGCGCACCGCGCTCACTGCGGCCGACCTCGCTGCCGTCGACCGACGCCTCGCCGCGACCGACGCACTGCTCGAGCGCGCCTACCCCGGCGACGACGGCTCGCGCCAGCCCGTGCACACCGTGTACGTCCCCGCCGATCGGTACGGCGCGGGCCTGCCGGGGGAGTGGGGCGCCGCCGCGCTCGCCGCCGCGGAGTCCGCGGGCGGCCTCGAGGCGCTCGCCGAGCGAGTCGGCGTCGAGCGATCGCTCGTCGACGTCGTGGTGCCCGCCGTACGCGACAAGCTCGAGCGGGAACCGATCGAAGACCTCCGCCTCGACTTCGAAGACGGCTACGGCGATCGGGGCGACGAGGTCGAGGACTCCGACGCCTGGCGCCTGGCGGAACGCGTCGCCGCGGCCGTCGCGGCCGGGCTCGCGCCGCCCTTCATCGGCGTGCGCGTGAAGAGCTTCGAAGCGCCGACACGGGCGCGGGGCATCCGCACGCTCGATCTCTTCGTGAGCACCCTCGTCGCTCGCGGCGAGCTGCCGGGCGGTCTCGTGCTCACGCTGCCGAAGGTCTCGACGGTCGCCCAGGTCGAGGCGATGGCGGAGGTCGCGGCCGCCCTCGAGCGCGCGCACGGACTGCCCGACGGCCGACTCCGCTTCGAAGTGCAGGTCGAGACGCCGCAACTCGTGCTCGGCTCCGATGGCGACTCGCCGCTCGCGAAGCTGCCGACCGCCGTGCCGGGCCGCATCAGCGCGCTCCACTACGGCACCTACGACTACAGCGCGTCGCTGCAGATCTCGCCGGCGAACCAGTCGATGGAGCATCCGGTCGCCGACCACGCCAAGGAGGTCATGCGGCTCGCGGCGGCGGGCACCGGCATCCGGCTCTCCGACGGGTCGACGAACATCCTCCCGCTCGGCGACCGCGCCGAGGAGGCCTGGCGCCTTCACGCGCGGCTCGTGCGCCGGTCGCTCGACCGCGGCTTCTATCAGGGCTGGGACCTGCACCCCCACCAGCTTCCGACCCGCTTCATCGCGACCTACGCGTTCTTCCGCGAGGGGTACGCCGAGGCATCCGGGCGCCTTCGCGGCTACCTGGGCGGCGCGGCCGGCGCGGTGCTCGACGAACCGGCGACGGCACGAGCGCTCGCCGACTTCGTGCTGCGCGGCGTCGAGTGCGGCGCGCTCACCGAGGCCGAGGTCGTCGAAGACGTCGGCGTCGATCGACGCGCACTCGCCGCGATCGCCCACCCGAGACTCGCGAACGGCTGAGCGGATGCCCCGGCGCCGCTCCAACGACAAGGAATCCCCATGAGCTACTTCTCGCCGCAGGGCGGACTGCCCGCCCAGACCGCACTCCTCACCGACCGGGCGATCGTGAAGGAGGCGTACACGGTCATTCCGAAGGGGGTGCTCCGCGACATCGTGACGAGCAAGCTGCCGGGGTTCACCGAATCGCGGTCGTGGATCCTCGCTCGACCGATCGCGGGCTTCTCGACGACGTTCTCGCAGCTGATCGTCGAGATCGGCCCGGGCGGCGGTGCCGAGCGACCCGAGCAGGAGGACGCCGTCGAGGGCGTCGTGTTCGTCACCACCGGTTCGCTCACGCTCGTGCTCGACGGCGCCCGGCACCTGATGGGCCCGGGCGGGTACGCCTACGTCGCTGCGGGCGCGGCGTGGTCGCTCGCGAACGACGGCGACGGGCCCGTGACCTTCCAATGGATCAGGAAGGCCTACGAGCCGGTCGACGGCATCGCACCGCCGGGCTCGTTCGTCACGCGCGACCAGGACATCGAGCCGCGCGAGATGCCGGGCACGAACGGGGCGTGGGCGACGACCCGCTTCGTCGACCCCGACGACCTCTCGCACGACATGCACGTCAACATCGTGACGTTCCGGCCGGGCGGCACGATTCCGTTCGCGGAGACCCACGTCATGGAGCACGGGCTCTTCGTGCTCGAGGGCAAGGGCGTCTATCGGCTGAACGACGACTGGGTGGAGGTCGAGGCGGGCGACTTCATGTGGCTTCGGGCCTTCTGCCCGCAGGCGTGCTACGCGGGCGGGCCGGGTCCGTTCCGCTACCTGCTCTACAAGGACGTGAACCGGCAGATCCGGCTCTCGTGAGCGTCGGGGCGGGTGCAGCGATGCAGGAACAGCAGGTCGGTGCGCCGAGTGCCGAGGTCGGGCCGTTCGATCTGGTCATACGGGGAGAACGGGTGCTGCTCGGCGACGCGTTCTCGCCGGTCGAGGTCGCGGTGCGGGGCGGCGTCATCGTGCGCATCGCGCCGCTCGGCGCTGCCCTCGGGGGCTCGCGCATCGTGCAACTCGCCGACGACGAGGTCCTGATCCCGGGCCTCGTCGACACGCACGTGCACGTCGACGAGCCCGGCCGCACGGAGTGGGAGGGATTCGAGTCGGCGACTCGCGCCGCGGCGGCGGGCGGGGTGACGACCATCGTCGACATGCCGCTCAACAGCATTCCGGCCACGACCTCGGTCGCAGCGCTCGATGCGAAACGTCGCGCCGCTGAGGGGCGGGTGTTCGTCGACGTCGGCTTCTGGGGCGGCGTCGTGCCGGGCAACCTCGCAGAGCTCGGGCCGCTCGCGAGCGAAGGGGTCTTCGGGTTCAAGTGCTTCCTGCTCGACTCGGGGGTCGACGAGTTCCCCGCGATCACCGCCGATGAGATGGAGGCCGCGATGGCGGTGCTCTGCGCGACCGATTCGCTGCTCCTCGTGCACGCCGAGGACGCGCAGCTGATCGGTGCGGCGCCGCACCCGCACAGCACCCGGTACTCCGACTTCCTCGCATCGCGACCGCGCGAGGCCGAAGACTCGGCGATCGCCGACGTGATCGATCGCGCCACGCGCACCGGCGCTCGCGCGCACGTGGTGCACCTGAGCTCGGCGGACTCGCTCGGCCGCATCGCCGATGCCAGGCGGGCAGGGGTGCGGCTCTCGGTCGAGACGTGCCCCCATTACCTCACGCTCACCGCCGAGGAGATCCCGGCCGGCGCAACGGCCTTCAAGTGCTGCCCGCCGATCCGCGAGGCGGCGAATCGCGACGCCCTCTGGAGCGGCCTCGAGTCGGGCGCGATCGACTTCATCGTCTCCGACCACTCACCGGCGCCGGCCGAACTGAAGTTCGCGGGTCACGGCGACTTCGTCGAGGCATGGGGCGGGATCGCCTCCCTCCAGCTCGGGCTGCCGCTCGTCTGGTCGGGAGCCCGCGAGCGCGGCATCCCGCTCGAACAGGTCGTCGAGTGGATGTCGGGTGCACCTGCGCGTCGGGTCGGCCTGACGGAGAAGGGCCGCATCGGCGAAGGCGCCGCGGCCGACTTCGCCGTCTTCGCGCCCGATCAGACGTTCACAGTCGAGGCGGCGGCGCTCGAGCACCGCCACGCGGTGTGCCCCTACGATGGACGCGAACTCTCAGGAGTGGTTCGGGCGACGCTGCTCGCGGGGCATCCGGTCGACCGGGCCGCGGCGCGGGGTCGACTGCTCCGCAGGGACGGGATCGAACGATGAAGCTCGAGGATTTCAACGGACTCGACCGCCGAACGGCGATCGCGGCGCTGCGTCCGTGCCTCGACATCCCGCGCTGGAGCGATGAGCTCGCCGACGGCCGGCCGTACGTCTCGGTCGCCGAGCTCGTCTCGGCGGCCGACCGGGCCGCAGCGCCGTTCACCGCCGAGGAGATCGACGGCGCCCTCGCGCACCATCCGCCCATCGGCCGGCGGGCCGTGGGCGCGACCGCCGAAGCGAGCCTGTCGCGGAGCGAGCAGTCGGGCGTCGACCCTGACGACACCGCGGTCGGCGCCGCGCTCGCGGCGGGCAACCTCGCGTACCAGGAGCGGTTCGGTCGGGTCTTCCTGATCCGTGCCGCCGGCCGGTCCGCGAGCGAGATGCTCGCGCTGCTCGACGAACGCCTCACGCACTCGGCCGCCGACGAAGACGTCGTCGTCGCCGAGCAGCTGCGCGAGATCGCCGTACTCCGACTGAAGGGACTCATCACCGCATGACCGCCTCCCAGATCACCACGCACGTGCTCGACACGACCGTCGGTCGACCGGCAGAAGGCATTCGCGTCGAGCTGTTCGTGCGCGCGGCATCCGGCTGGAGCCTCGTCGGCTCGGATACGACCGACGCCGACGGCCGTGCGACGGGACTCGGCCCGGCTTCGGTTCCGGTCGGCGAGTATCGCCTGCACTTCGATACGGGCGGCTTCTTCGCCGCCCGCGGCGTCGACACGTTCTTTCCCAAGGTCGTGCTCCACTTCGACGTCGCCGACGACGGGCGGCACGTTCACGTGCCGCTCCTGCTGAGCCCCTTCGCCTACTCGACCTACCGGGGGAGCTAGGCCCGATGGATGGAGACACCATGCCCGACCGAGGGATCGTGCTCGGACCGAACCGGTACGGCAAGGCCGAGGTCCGCGTCGTCAAGGTCACCCGCGACACCGATCGCCACGAGATCGAGGACCTCAGCGTCACGTCGCAGCTGCACGGCGATTTCGCCGCGGCGCACCTGTCGGGCGACAACTCGCACGTCATCCCGACCGACACGCAGAAGAACACGATCTTCGCGTTCGCGCGCGACGGCGTGGGCTCGCCCGAGGCGTTCCTGCTCCGCCTCGCCGATCACTTCACCTCCTCGTTCGCGTGGGTCGACGGCGGACGTTGGGAGGCCGAGAGCTACGCATGGCAGCGCATCGTGTCGCACGGAGCGCCGCACGACCACGCCTTCGTTCGGTCGGGGCAGGGGACGCGCACGGCCGTCGTCGTCGCCGACGGCGACGAGCGTCACGTGCTCGGCGGGCTCAAGGAGCTCACGGTGCTGAAGACCACGCAGTCGGGCTTCGAGGGCTTTCCGAGGGACCGGTACACGACCCTGCAGGAGACGGCCGATCGGATCCTGGCCACGGATGTCGCGGCCCGCTGGCAGTACGTCGGCACCGACGTCGACTACAACGCGGTGTACGAGAGCGTGCGGGGGCTGCTGCTCGAGGCCTTCGCCGAGCGATACTCCGCCGCCCTGCAGGCGACGCTCTTCGAGATGGGCGCTCGCGTGCTCGAGGTGCACCCCGAGATCGGCGAGATCCGCTTCTCGATGCCGAACAAGCACCACTTCGTCGTGGACCTCGCCCCGTTCGGGCTCGACAACCCGAACGAGGTGTTCTACGCGGCCGACCGGCCGTACGGACTCATCGAGGCCACGGTCATGCGCGACGGGCTCGCGCCCGCGCCCGCGGCATGGGAGGGCATCGCCGGTTTCTGCTGATCCGGCGCGTCGCCGGAACGATCTGCGCCGTCGGCGCGGCCGCTCAGGCGTCCGGCATGCCCAGCTCGGGCCAACGCGCGGCGAGCGCACCGGCCTTCGCCGAGAGTTCTTCGATCGAGCCCTTGCCTGCGCCGGCGGCGAGGCCCACGAGCAGGGTGCTGAGCGGGCCTGCCGGCCGGGCGACGCCGTGCGCGACCTCGCGGGTGAGGTCGAGCACCTCGCCGATCGAGACGCCCGAAGCGTCGATTCCGAGTTCCGCGGCGAGGGCGGCGACCCATTCGTCGAGTTCGCCCGGCGTCGCCTGGGCGGTTGAGTCGTTCATTCGGGTCCTCTCGGGTTGCGATTCGAGGCCGCGGCGGAGCGAGCGGATGTCTCGCGCGCGCGTCGGAGGTCGGCCCACGTGTCGACGTCGGCGGCGAGGCCGTCGACGTCGTCGATGCGGTCGAGGCGGAGCCCTCCGACGAGTGCCCCCACCGATGCATCGCCCACGGCACCGAGCCGGGCGAGCGCGCCGTCGAGCCGGGCGCGGCGATAGACCGCGGCGAGCCACTGCGGGCGTCCGTCGTCGAGGCAGATGCCGTCGATCCCGCCGCCCGACGGCGAGTCCGTCGCCGCTCGTGCGGCGTCGGCCAGTGCGGCGGCGACGGCATGCGCATGAGGGAGGTCGCACGAGAGCACGAGCACCCACGCGGCATCCGACTCGCCACGCGGTTCGGCGTCGGGCAGCGCCTCGAGCGCGGCGGCCACGCCGGCCACCGGGCCCCCGAACGGCGGATCCTCGCGCCGGGAGATCGCCGGGGGAGCGACGAGCCCTGGCGGCCCGGCGACGACCGTGCGACCGGCGCCGGCCGCGACCGCGGCGGCGACGGCGAGATCGACGAGACGGACGCCGCCCACCTCGAGCTCGGCCTTCGGGGTGCCGCCGAGCCGGCTCGAGCGGCCGCCCGCGAGGACCACCGCGTCGAGCGTGAACGCCCTCGCGCGAGCGCCGGGCCCTCGGGTGGGTGCTGCACCGGGATCCGTGCCGGGCTCCGGGCTCGGCCGGGTCATCCGTCGACCAGCACGATCTGCACCTCGTCGCCCGCGCGCACCTCGTCGATGCCCGTCTCGACGATCGCGAAGCCGTCGGCCGCGGCGAGTCCGCCGACGAGGTGCGAGCCCGAACCGCCCTCGGCGGCCGGACGCACCCGCAACCCGCGTCGGCTCGCACCATCGGCGTCGTCGTCGATCGCGATCGGCATGTACTGCCGGCGGGCGACGGGGCTGCGCCAGCCGGCCGCGGCGACCGCGGCGAGGCGGCGGCGCTGCGTGCGCGCAGCTCCGCGGAGCAGCTGGAGCGCCGGCCGCACGAACGCCTCGAACGACACCGCCACCGCGACGGGATTGCCGGGCAGGCCGAAGACGATGATGCCGCCCGGCAGCGTTCCGAACGCCTGCGGGCTGCCGGGCTGCATCGCGACGGAGTGGAAGTCGACGCTGCCGAGGGGCTCGAGGGCCGTGCGCACGATGTCGTGATCGCCGCGGCCCACTCCGCCCGAGAACACGACGAGATCGGGGCGCTCGGCGACCGCCCCGGCGAGCGCCGCGGCGAAGGCATCGGCGTCGTCGGGCGCGTGGTCGACTCGAACGACCGTGCCGCCGGCCTCGGTCACGAGCCCCGCCAGCAGGACCGAGTTCGATTCGGGGATCTGCCCGCGTCGGAGCGGGGTGCCGGGATCGACCAGCTCGCTGCCCGTCACGATGACGGCGACCCTCGGCGAAGGGCGCACGGCCAGTTGCGAGTGGCCGGCCGCGGCGGCAGCGGCGAGACGGGCAGCGGTCAGGACCACCCCTGCCTCGATGAGCGCCCGCCCCGCCGCGACGTCCTCGCCGGCGCGACGGATGTGTGCGGCCGGCTTCGGCGCCGCCGTCACTCGGACCGAGCGGGCACCGGAGTCGGTGTCCTCGAACGGCACGATGGCGTCGGCGTCGGACGGCACGGCTGCGCCGGTCATGATCCGCACCGCCTCGCCCGGCCCGATCGTGGGGTCGAGCGTGCTGCCGGCCGCCACCTCGGCGACCACCGACAGGGTCACCTGGCGGTCGGGTTCGGCGCCCGCGACATCCGCCCGGCGAACCGCGTACCCGTCCATGGCGGAGTTGTCGAAGGCGGGGATGGGCAGCCGGGCCTCGAGCGACGCCGCGAGCACGAGTCCGCCGGCGTCGGCGAGCGGCACCTCGAGCGCGGCGAGCGGGCGGATGCGGGCGAGCACGTGCCCGAGATGGGCCTCGACCGACTCGTTGACCCCGCGGCTCATGCGCCCCGCCCCATGCGCTTCGAGTCCATGCGCCAACGTTACCGGGGCTCGGGAGGCCGTCGGTTCCCGCACAGAGCGGCGATGAGGCTCCCGCAGCCGCGCCGCTGCACGCTAGCGTCGAGCCATGGAGCAAGGTCGGCAGGCATGATCGAGGTGCATCCGAGGGCCGTGGCCGGGTGGCGGGGTGCGATCGAGCTGGCGGATGCCGCCGATGCCCACGCCGGTGTCGAAACGCGCCAGGCCGCCGGCGGCGAACTCGACGAGATGCTCGCCCGATTCGAGGCGACCTGGGGCGAGGGGCGAGGGCCCGATCGCTCGATGCTGCAGGCGCTGGCGCACGCCGGCGGCACGCTGCTCGTCGCGGTGCCCCTACGACCCGCGGCGGGCACCGGAGTCCTCGGCGCCGCCCTCGGCTTCCTCGGCTGGGAGGGCGGCCTCCACCTGCACTCGCACATGAACGCCGTCTCCCCCGCGGCCCGGGGGCGCGGCATCGGGCTCGCCCTCAAGCTCCGCCAGCGCGTGATCTGCCTCGAGCACGGCATCGACGAGATCCGCTGGACGTACGACCCGCTCATCCGTCGCAATGCCCGCATGAACCTCGTGCGGCTCGGCGCCGAGGTCATCGCCTACCACCCCGACTTCTACGGGCGGCTCGACGACGCGATCACGGGCGCCGACCGCAGCGACCGCTTCGAGGTGCGCTGGCGCCTCGACTCCGTGCGCACCCACCGCGCGCTCGCCATGCGGCCGCAGCCGACCTGGTCGGCCAGGGGCGGCCTCGCGCTCGATCCCGACTTCGAGCGACTGCGAGCGGATGCCCCCGCCGACGCGGCCCGACTCCGCGAGCGCTCGCGCGACGCCTTCGCCGCGCTCGCCGACCCCGAGCTGCGGCCCGAGCTCGACGCCGCAGGCGACTACGTCTTCACGAGCGACGACCCCGACCGGGAGGCCGAATGACACCCATGACCGGAACACCGACCACGCCGGCCGCGCAGTCGGCCCCGACACCGCGCATCGAGGCGATCGAGCTGCATCGCATCGAGGTGCCGCTCGTGCGCCCCTTCGAGACGAGCTTCGGCCGGGAGACCGTGCGGGAGGCGCTGCTCGTGCGGGTTCGCACCGACGCGGGCGACGGCTGGGGCGAGTGCGTGGCGGGCCGTGATCCGTTCTACTCCTCGGAGTACGTCGGCGGCGCGGCATCCGTCATCGAGCGCTATCTCGCGCCGGCGCTGCTCGACGCGCCGTCGGCCGGAGCCGCTCACATTGCGCTCGCGGGCGACGCCCGCTCGGTCGGCGTGCCGCTCGCGGCGTCCGTCGCGCCGGCGCTCGCCTTCGTCTCGGGCCATCGCATGGCGAAGGGCGCCATCGAGGCGGCCGTGCTCGACGCGGAGCTGCGCGCACAGGGGCGGTCGATGGGCGAGGCGTTCGGCGCGGTGCGCGACTGGGTCGACTGCGGCGTCTCGGTCGGCATCTCACCGACGCTCGAGGAGCTGCTCGACGAGGTCACCGGCTACCTCGAAGAGGGCTACCGGCGCATCAAGCTGAAGATCAAGCCCGGCTGGGACCTCGTGCCCGTCGCCGCGGTGCGCGAACTCATGGGGCCCGACGGCCTGCTGCAGGTCGATGCGAACACGGCGTACACTGCCGACGACATCCCGCTGCTCGCGAGCCTCGACCCGTTCGGGCTGCTGCTCATCGAGCAGCCGTTCGCCGAGGAGGACCTCGCGACGCATGCGCTGCTCGCGAGTGCGTGCGAGACGCCGGTCTGCCTCGACGAGTCGATCCTCGACGCCGCGACGGCGGTGGACGCGATCGAACGCGGGGCGACCTCGGTCGTCAACATCAAGCCGGGGCGCATGGGCGGGTACCTCGAGGCGCTGCGCGTGCACGACGCGTGCCGTGCCCTCGACGTGCCGGTGTGGTGCGGCGGCATGCTCGAGACCGGCATCGGTCGCGCGGCGAACGTCGCCCTCGCAGCCCTGCCCGGCTTCGTGCTGCCGGGCGACACCTCCGCGTCGTCGCGCTACTACGCCGACGACGTCACGGAGCCGTTCGTGCTCGGCACGGGCGAGCACCGCGGGCAGCTGCGGGTACCGGGTGGCCCCGGCACCGGTGTCGCGGTGCGCGAGGAGCTCGTGCGCGAGTGGGCGAGTGCGGAAGCGGTCGTGCTGACGCGCCGCTGACGCACCCCTCCGGCGTTTGCCGGGGAGGTCAGTCGGCGAGGAGCGTGGCCGCGCGCTCGCCGATCGCCGCGGCGGACCCCGCCCGCCCCGGGTCGTCGTCGAGCGCGAACCAGGTCGACGAGAGCGCGCACCACGCGACGAGCCACTGCGCGAGCCGTGACCGCTCGATGCCGCTCGCCTCGGCGACGACGCCGAACTGGCGTTCGAGGCGGCCGGGGCGCAGCGCCCGCTCGGGCGACGGGTTGCAGAGCAGGTTGCAGTAGTCGAAGCCGGCTTCGCCGACGAGTCCCTTCGGGTCGATCGCGAGCCAGCCGCGCTCGCCGAAGTCGAGCACGTTGCCGTGGTGCAGGTCGCCGTGCAGCACGACCGGGTCGCGCGGGTCGTCGAGGAGCGCCGCCGCGATGTCGGCGCCGCGGCGGTGCTGCGCGCCGAGTCCGTCGGCCGCCGCGAAGAGCTCGCGGAACCAGGTCGGCAGATCGACGAGTTCGGGCGGGTCGGGGCGTTCGAGCACGAGAGCGGATGCCCCGTGGATGCGGCCGGCCGCCGCGCAGATCGTGCGGCTCGCCTCGTCGTCGCGGCCCTCGGCCACCATCCGCACCAGGTCGCGGGTTCCGGTCGCGCGCTCGAGGAGCAGCGCTTCGTCGCGATGGGCGAGCACATTCGCGGCGCCGTGGCCCTCGAGGGCGACGAGGAGCTCGGCGCCGCGCTCCTCCTCGTCGACCTGCGCGAGCTTCAGCATCGCCGGCGCACCGTCGCTCGTTCGCACGGGGATGAGCCGGCTCGACGCCGTCGTCATCGGGTCGCCGTCGGGGCGCAGGTGCCAGCGCCGCAGCCACGCGGCATCGCCGGCGAATCCGGGGTTCACCGGGCCGAGGTCGCTCACGGGCGATTCCACTCCTTGCCGGCCCACGGGTCGTAGTCGATCTCGAGCGGCTCCTGCTCGGGCCGCTGCGCCTCGGGCACGTGCTGCAGGTTCACCCGGATGCGGTACCAGAGCGACGAGCTGCCGCGCATGCCGTCGACGAGCAGGTCGGCGGGGTGGAGGAGCGCGACGACGTCGGAGTGCCTCGCCTTCCAGCGCTCGAGCCCCTCGAGCGCCTCGGGCTTCGTCTCGGCACGGGCGATCTCGATGAGGGGCATCGTCGAGGCGCGGCGCCCCGAGCCGTCTGAGGACTTCGGCGGCTTCTCGGCCGGGCCGAGCTCCTCGGCGAGGGCGAGCAGCCCGTCGAGCCTGCCGACGGTGTCGTCGATGCCGGCAGCGGGGTCGCCGCGCTCGGCGAATCGCTCGAGCACGCTCGCCACGGTGAATCGCTCGGGGTGGCTGCCGCGCACCTCGCTCCAGTCGAGCGCCGTCGAGACGCGCGCGTCGGGCAGCGGCCGGATGGAGTACGCCGAGGCGACGGTGCGATCCTTGGCGTTCTGGTTGAAGTCGACGAAGACGCTCTCGCCCCGCTCCTCCTTCCACCACCTCGCCGAGGCCATGCCGGGAGCCCGGTTCTCGACCTCGCGCGCGAGGGTCTCGGCCGCGAGCCGCACCTCGCGGTAGTCCCACCGCGGTTCGATGCGCACGTTGATGTGCAGGCCGCGGGAACCCGAGGTCTTCGGCCAGCCGACGAGTCCATGGTCGGCGAGCACTTCGCGGGCGACCATCGCGACGTCGATGATCTGCGCCCACTCGACGCCCGGCATGGGGTCGAGGTCGACGCGCAGTTCGTCGGGGTGGTCGAGGTCCTCGGCTCGCACCGGGTGGGGGTTGAGGTCGAGGCAACCGAGGTTCACGACCCAGGCGAGCGCTGCGGCGTCGCGGATCACGACCTCTTCGGCCGAGTTGCCCGAGGCGTAGTGCAGCGTCGCGGTCTCGATCCAGTCGGGCCGCTTCTCGGGGGCGCGCTTCTGGAAGAACGCCTCCTGGTCGATGCCCTTCACGAAGCGCTTCAGCACCATCGGCCGCCCGCCGGCGCCTCGCAGCGCCCCCTCGGCGACGGCGAGGTAGTACCGTACGACGTCGAGCTTCGTCAGCCCCGGCTCGGGGAACACCAGCTTGTCGGGGCTGCTGATGCGCACCTCGCGGTCGTCGATCTGCAGCACCTCGGCCGTCGACGCCTTGGGGCTCACGCTCTCCACACTAGGGCGCTGCGCCCGCGAAGGGGAGGGCGGTTCCCTTCAGCCGGGGGGCAGGGGTGCCGCCGACGACTCGGCCGCTGCCGCAGCCGCGAGAGCGTATCGGCGCGGGGTCTCGCCGATCACGGCCCGGAACTGGCGCGTGAAGTGCGCCTGATCGGAGAAGCCGAGGTCGGCGGCGAGCTCGGCCAGCGACGGCGGCTCGGCCGCCGCGAGCGCCTGCGAGGCCTCCTGCATGCGATAGCGCCCGATGAGCCACTTCGGCGTGAGTCCGAGTCGGCCGCGGACGAGCCGTTCGAGTGCGCGAAGGCTGAGCCCCGACGCCGCGGCGAGCGACTCGGCGCGCACGATCGTACGGTCGGTCTCGGCGAGCTCCACGACCTGCCGCAGGAGCGCGGCATCGTCGTCGAGCTCGATGCGCTGGGTGCGGAACCAGGCCTCGAAGCCGGCGATCGCGGATGCCTCGTCGCCCGCCCCGACCGTTGCTCGCACGTGCTCGGCGAAGCCGGCGGCGTCCGTCGCCCGCAGCGCATCGAGCGGGACCGACGAGCCGACGATCTCGCGGACGGGGCAGGGCGCGAGGCGGTGCGCGACGCCGGGTTGCAGCAGCACGCCGAACGCCCAGCCCTCGCCCTCGAGGCGCTGGCGACTGCGCCCGAGCTCGGGTCCGTAGAGGGCTGCCGCGTGCGGCTCGACGACGAGGTTCGCCGACGGGTAGTCGAGCACGCCCTGCTCGACGACGATGCCAGGCGGCAGCCGCCAGCGGGGGATCCAGATGTGTCGCACGAGCCCCTCGAGGTCGGCGCTCACGGCGTGGCGGGTCAGGCGTACCGGCGCATCGAGCGAGTCGGCCTGTTCTGCGGCGCGGCCCGCGAGCGGCGCGATGCCGGGTTCGCCCGGACGGCCGGCGAGCACGCCCTTCACGGCGGCGCCGGCACGCGAACGCCAGTAGTTCTCACCCGTCTGCATGGGCCCAGTCTGGCGAGCCCCACCGACGTCGCCCGCGGTCCGGCGGCGCGTCGCGTTTGTGCAAGACGCGGATACCGGGGCATCCGTAGCGTCGATGCCGACCACCGGAAAACCACCACAGGAGGACACATGCCCGACTTCGAGATGACCCTGTTCGTCGCTGCAGACCCCGCCCGCGTCTGGGACGCGATCACCGGGGAGGAGGGCAGCCGGGCCGTGATGTGGGGCTCGGCGCTGCAGGGCGAGCTCGTGCCCGGCGCTCGCTACGAGTACGTCGGGCCAGGGCAGGACGGCGACGAGACCGTGCACGTCTACGGCGAGGTGCTGCAGGCGGAGCCGAGCGCGATCCTGCAGCTCACCGAGCACCCAGGGCCCACCTACCGGGAGAACCACGCCGAGCTCCGCAGCCGCATGACCTGGCGCCTCGAACCGGCGGGGGAGTCGCTGACGAAGCTCACCTTCACGAACGACGAATGGAGCGAGGGCCACCCCGCCGAAGCCGAGACCTCCGACACCTGGCCGCTCGTGCTCTCGAGCTTCAAGTCGTGGGTCGAGACCGGCAGGGCGTTGCCGTTCCCCTCGTGACCCCGCGCGGAGTAGGTTGATGCCACCACTGGTCGGCGAAGGAGGCACCATGGGGCGAGAACCCGCGTTTCGGATCGTGCGCTGGGAGCTCAAGGTGCTCTACATCGTCGTCGCGTGGATCGTGGGATACGCGCTCGCCGACCTGCTCCGCCGGCTGGACGCGGCAGAGATCGTCATCGGCATCGTCACCCTGGTCTTCGACGTCGTCGCCTTCGCGCTCGCGGTGCGGATCTTCCGCGGGCAGGGTGAACCGATCGACCCGCCCCGGGCGTGGTGGCGCATGACCGGTTGGCGGCCGCTCAGCCGCCGGCTCGGAGTCATCTTCGGCGCGCTCGCGGCATTCAGCCTGGTCTGCGTCGTCGGCGAGACCGTGGGAGCCGTCGAGCCGGCGAGCGAGGCCTTCGGCTGGCTCGGACTGACGCTGCAATACGGGGTGCTCTGTCTCCTCTACCTGAACTCCGCGGCCCACATGACCCGCCTCGGGATCTCGAAGCCCGAGCGCCTGCGCCCGACCATCCGGCTGACGTAGCGCGGCGAGGTGCGGTGCCGAGCTCCTCGGCGGCGCGAGCCGTAGGATCGCAGCATGGCTGACGACGCGGTGAAGCAGGCTCAGGAGGCGGCCGCTGCGGCCGCCGAAGCGGCGAAGGCGCTGCAGGCGCAGGCCGAGGAGGCGATGCGCAAGGCGGAGGAGGCCGCGGCACTCGCGAAGGCTGCGGCCGAGGCCGCGACGACGGCGACGGATGCCGCGGCGCCCGCCGCAGCCGACCCGGCGCCCGAGTCCGCGCCTGCGGCGCCCGCGGCCGAGGCATCCGGCCCGCTCGACCAGGCCCAGGTCGACGCGATCCGCGCCGGCTACGCGCTCGAGGGCGCAGCGCTCGAGATCGGCGCGCTCGTCAACGGCGAGGCGCTGCCCGACGTGCCCGTGCGCATCCCGCTCGCGATGACGAACCGTCACGGGCTCGTCGCGGGCGCGACCGGCACCGGCAAGACCCGCACGCTGCAGGTGCTCGCCGAGCAGCTCTCGGCCAACGGCGTCGCCGTGTTCGCCGCCGACATCAAGGGCGACCTCTCGGGCGTCGCGACGCCGGGCGAGGGCAACGAGAAGCTCCTGGCGCGCACCGCGGGCATCGGCCAGCAGTGGAGCCCCGCGAGCTTCCCGACCGAGTTCTACTCGCTCGGCGGCGTCGGCCGGGGCGTGCCGATCCGTGCGACGATCTCGGGCTTCGGCCCGCTGCTGCTCTCGAAGGCGCTCGGCCTGAACGAGACGCAGGAGTCGAGCCTCGGCCTCGTCTTCCACTACGCGAACGCGAACAATCTCGCGCTGCTCGACCTCGAAGACCTGCGGGCCGTGCTCGCCTACCTCGTCAGCGACGAAGGCAAGCCCGAACTCGAGGGGCTCGGCGGCCTCTCGAAGGCGACCGTCGGGGTGATCCTCCGCGAGCTCATCACCTTCGCCGACCAGGGCGCCGACGTCTTCTTCGGCGAACCCGAGATCGACACGGCCGAGTTCCTGCGCGTGGCGCCCGACGGCCGCGGCGTCATCAGCCTGCTCGAGGTGCCCGGTGTCGCCGACAAGCCGGCGCTCTACTCGACGTTCCTCATGTGGCTCCTCGCCGACCTGTTCACCGACCTGCCCGAGGTCGGCGACCTCGATCAGCCGAAGCTCGTCTTCTTCTTCGACGAGGCGCACCTGCTCTTCGCCGACGCCTCCAGGGACTTCCTCGCCCAGATCACGCAGACCGTGCGACTCATCCGCTCGAAGGGCGTCGGCGTCTTCTTCGTGACCCAGACCCCGAAGGACGTGCCGGCCGACGTGCTCGCCCAGCTCGGCTCGCGGGTGCAGCACCAGTTGCGGGCGTTCACGCCCGACGACGCGAAGGCGCTGCGCGCGACGGTCTCGACGTACCCGAAGTCTGGCTACGAGCTCGAGGAGGCGCTCACCCAGCTCGGCACGGGCGAGGCCATCGTCACCGTCATGAACGAGAAGGGCGCGCCGAGCCCGGTGGCATGGACGCGGCTGCGCGCCCCGCAGGCGTCGATGTCGCCCTCGCCCGACGCCGCGATCGACGCGGCCGTGGCCGCATCGCCGCTCACCGCGAAGTACGGCACCGGCATCGACCGCGAGTCGGCGCACGAGATCCTCACCAAGAAGCTCGCGGATGCCGCTGCGAAGGTCGACGCAGAGGAGGCGGCAACGGCCAAGGCGAAGGCCGATGCCGAGTTCGAGAAGATGCAGGCGAAGATCCGAGCGGATGCCGCGAAGGCCGACAAGAAGGCGCAGGCCGAGTACGACCGGCTCATGAAGCAGACCTCGGCGACGTCGCGATCGCGCTCATCCCGCTCGAAGGAGAAGTCGGCGCTCGAGCAGGTGCTCGGCTCGAAGACCACGCAGAACGTGCTGACGAGCGTCATCACCGGCATCTTCGGCATGGCCAAGCGCAAGTAGACGCTCGCCCCGCCGGGCGCACGAGCACGATCGTCGTCGTGCGGGAGGATGGACACGTGCCAGAGATCCGCCAGTACCATGCCGCCGACCGCGACCAGGTCGCCCGCATCTGCCTGCTCACGGCGGCCGGCGGCGGTGACGCCACCGGGGACTACTCCGACGACTCGCTGATGCCCGAGGTGTTCGCGCTGCCCTACGTCGACTACGCCCCCGAGCTCGCCTTCGTCGTCGCCGACGGCGAACGGGTGCTCGGCTACGTGATCGGCGTGGCCGACACCGCCGCCTTCGTCGAGTGGTGGAAGCGGGAGTGGGCGCCGGGGTTCGCCGAGCGGCATCCCGAACCAGGCGCCCCGACGGGGCATGCGCCGCGATTCACCGAGGCGCAGCTCGTCGAGGCCGGAACCTCGCCCGAGCGGATGCTCATCGACGAGCTCCGCGAGTACCCGGCGCACCTGCACATCGACCTGCTGCCCGAGTTGCAGGGGCGCGGGTTCGGGCGCCGTCTCATCGACACGCTCCGAGCGGCGCTCGCAGCGCGAGGCGTCCCAGCGGTGCACCTCGGCATGGATGCCGCGAACACGGGTGCCAGAGCCTTCTACGACCGGCTCGGCTTCCACGAACTGCCCTCGAGTCGCCCGGGTTCGCCGCTGCTCGGCATCGCGACGGGCGACGCCGCCCCGTCGACCGACGCGGGGGCGGCCGGCGCGGCGGTCAGCGACTGAGCGAGCGCCGCTCGAACCAGTAGAGCAGGCGCGGATTCGACTCCCGCAATTCCGCGAGCGTCATCGGCTCGGACCCGATCGTCTCCTCGACGCCGAGCACCTCGGCGACCTGATCCATCGTCGGCTCGTCCCAGAACCGGCCGCGCATGCGGAACGCGCCCCTGCCGGTGCGTTCGACGACGAAGAGCTCCTGCGTCGTGTCGAGGCTGTTCGTACGGTAGAGCTGCACCCGCAGCACGCCGGCGACGTCGCGTGCCGCAACGGTCGAGACGCCGCCGAAGAAGCCGCGCTCGACGATGCCGTACCGGCTGATCGATGCGTTGGCGCGGCGGTAGCCGATCCATGCGACGAAGATCGCGCCGACGACGACCGCGGTCGTCGCTCCCATGACGGGCCACGCCTCGCGCGAGTCCATCAGCCAGACCTCGGCCGCCAGCACCGGCAGCGCGAGCGCGAGGAGCGGCAGCCCGACGCTCCGTCCGAGGGAGCGGCGTGGCCTCAGGGTGAATACCCTGAGGCCCTCGCCCCCTACTGCCGCCGCCTCGATGGAGGAGCCCCCTGCGTCCCCACTCCTCAGTTCCATCGCCGCCGCTGACATCTCTCACATCATGGGCGTCGCACCGGAATCGCGCCATTCCGCATTAATGAGGACACGGGTGCGACCGGGCGAGTCGCGGGGTCCGCGAGCAGTGCGGAACACCGGCCGGGAAAAGAAGAACGGCCCCGACGTATCGGGGCCGTTCTTCATGGATCTACCGCGGAGGATGGGGGATTCGAACCCCCGAGGGCTTTCACCCAACACGCTTTCCAAGCGTGCGCCATAGGCCACTAGGCGAATCCTCCCGGGGACTCCTCACGCACCCGCCAGAGCCCGGTTGCCCTTGCTGCGTTTCCGCCCTGGGGGAGTTGGCCTGGATGGCGCCACGTGAGGAGCCGGAGACAGTCTACCCGAGCGAGAGGGGCGTCTTGACCGCGGCCGGGTTCAGCGGGCCGATGACGCGACGCGGCGGGCCGCCCGGGCGGCGAGGAACGCCTCGAAGGCCTCCCGGCTGGTCTTGGCCGGAATGAAGCCGAGCTCGGCCTTCAGGCGCGAGTTGTCGAGCACCGGGCGATAGCGAAGGAACCCCACGCGCTCGGGACCGTGCACCGTGAGCCGGGTCGCGTGGCCGAGGCGGAGCGCGAAGGTGAGCGCCGACGCCGGCACCGTGATGGTGCGCTTGCCGAGGGCCGCGGCGATCTCGGAGACCGTCATGCGACCGTCGCCGGCGACGTTGAACGCGCCCGTGACCTGGCCCGTGGCGCCGCGCACGATGGCACCGACGACGTCGTCGACCCAGACGAAGACGAACGGGCTGTCGGAGCCGCGGATCGCGAGGATGCGCGGGCCGTCCCAGAGCGCCGTGATCTGGTTCGACACCGATGGGCCGAGGATCGTGCCGATGCGGAGCACCACCTGCCCGAGCGCCGGGTGGGCGACGCGGTACGCCGCGAGCATCTCCTCGACGAGGCGCTTGTGGCGCGAGTAGCTGAACTCCTCGTTGCCGCGGATGCCGTCGGTCTCGACGAGCCACTCCGGGTTGTCGGCGTGGTAGCCGTAGGCCGCGCCCGACGACGAGACCACCATGCGGCGAACGCCGAACGCGACGGCGGCGTCGAGCACGTTGCGGGTGCCCTCGACATCGACGCGGTACTCGACGTCCTCGCTCAGTCCGCCGGGGTTCACGATCGCGGCGAGGTGCACGATCGTGTCGATGCGGTGCTCGCGCACGACCGCGGCGACGTTCGCGGCATCCGTCACGTCGCAGTGCAGGGCGACGACGCCGGCAGGCGGCTTCGCGGGCGTGCGCACGTCGCCGGAGACGACGAGCTCGACGTCGGGATGCCCGGCGAGGGCGTTCACGGCGCTCGATCCGAGGAACCCGGCGCCGCCGGTGACGAGCACCCGCCTCATGCGGTGGGCTCGGCTTCGCTCGTCGCGGCGCCCTCCGAGCGGGCGGTGTCGGGCGAGGTCGTCGCGACCGCCGCTGCGGCATCCGCTCGCTTCGAGTGCCGCGCCCACAGGGTCGCGACCGTGAGCCCGGCGATGATGTCCCAGATGCCCCACCAGCCGGCGACGACGGCCATGCCGCCGAGCCCGCCGAAGAATGCGAAGACGAGGCCGAGGCCGAGGCCGGCGTTTCGGATGCCGACCTCGAAGGTGATCGCCTTGCGGTCGCGCACCCCGAGGCCGCCGATGCGGGCGCTCGCGTAGCCGAGCCCGAGCGCCACGGCGTCGTGGAGGAACACCGCGAGCAGCACGACCCCGATGAACGCCATGAAGATCGCCCAGTTGCCGATGAGCGCCGCCGCGATGAAGCCCACGAGCCCGAGGAGGCTCACCCAGCGCGCATACGGCTGCACCTTCGCCGCGAAGCGGGGCCATCGGGCGCGGATCAGGAGCCCGGCGAAGAACGGCACGCCGATGATGAGGAAGATCTCGAGGAGCATCTGCCAGCCGTTGAGGCTGACGGCGCGCACGAGTTCGCCCGCGGTCGGGTGCAGGCCGCCCCAGAACGCGAGGCTGACCGGCAGCAGGAAGATGTAGACGACGTTCGAGACCGCCGTCATCGAGACCGAGAGGGCCACGTTTCCGCCCGAGCGGTAGGTCAGCACCTGCGAGATGTTGCCCGGCGGACAGCAGGCCACGAGGATCATGCCGAGCGCGATCGACGCCTGCACGTTCAGGAGCAGTGTCAGCCCGAAGGTCACCGCCGGGAGCAGGATGATCTGCGCCGCGAGCGCGATGATCATCGCCTTCGGCGCCTTGGCCACGGCCTTGAAGTCGGATGGCGCGGTGTCGAGCGCGATGCCGAACATGATGAGGCCGAGCACCACGTTCAGGGCGATGAGCGAGCCGGGGGCGAAGTTCAGGACGACGTCGTCGATGTTCATGCGGTGCCGCTCTCGGTCCGGGTGGTCGGGTCGGTGGCCGCCGTCGTCGCGTTCGTGCTCGCTGCGACGGGACTGGCCGGGAGGAGCGGGCCGCGCTCCGAGGTCGGCGGCAGCGTGCCGAGCAGGCGCTTCACGGTGCGCCGGTACGCGTCCTTGTTGACGTAGTACGACATGCGGTCGAGGCCGAGGTAGTCGTAGCCGCCGGTGAGGTCGGGCCACGGGGCATCCGCTCGCCGCCGGAACCGGGCCGCGGCCTCGGGCGCGTCGCCGGTCGCGGCGAGGTAGGCGGCGATGAGCTCGGCCTGCTCGTACCTGCCCTGCCAGCCGATGCCCGACGCCTCGATCATGCCGAGCACGAAGAGGCCGTTGAACGACGGCGGGAAGACGTTCATGAAGAGCGACGGCGAGGCGCCCTCCCAGTTCAGGTGCGAACGCTCGACGAACGGGTAGTCGAGCCGGTAGCCCGTCGCGAGCACGACCAGGTCGTAGTCGCCCGACGAGCCGTCGGCGAAGTGCACCGTGCCGCCGTCGAAGCGGTCGATGTCGGGAACGACCCGCAGGTCGCCCTGGCCGAGGTGGTTCAGCACCATCGTGTTCACGATCGGGTGCGACTCGTAGATCTTGTAGTCGGGCTTCGGGAAGCCGAACCTCACCGGGTCGCCCGTGAACGCCTGCAGCACGCGGCGGTCGATGAACTGCTTGATGCGCGCCGGCAGCGGGCGCCCCTGGTTCAGGGTGTCCGACGGGCGGCCGAAGAGGTAGCGGGGCACGAAGTAATAGCCGCGGCGCACGCTCAGGTCGACGGATGCGGCGTGGTGCACCGCATCGACCGCGATGTCGCACCCGGAGTTGCCGGCGCCGATGATGAGCACGCGCCTGCCGTCGAACGTCTTCGCCGACTTGTAGGCGCTCGTGTGCATGACCTCGCCCGTGAACTCGCCGGCGAAGCCCGGCACGTTGGGCTCGGCGAGCGTGCCGTTGGCGAGGATCACGCCCGAGTAGTCGCCCGTGATGGTCTCGCCGTCGGCGGTGACGGCGGTGACCCGCCACCGCGGTGCTCCGGGCCCGGCGCCGCGCTCGGGAGCGGGCAGCGGCGAGACATCCGTCACCCGGGTCTCGAAGCGGAAGCGCTCGCGCAACCCGTAGGCGTCGGCGTAGGCGCGGAAGTACTCGAGCAGCTCGCGGTGGCTCGGATAGTCGGCGGCCCCGGCCATGGGGAACTCGGCGAACTCCGTCGTCGTGCGGCTCGAGATGAGGTGCGCGGACTCGTACATGGTCGAGCGCGGGTTGTCGATGTTCCAGAGGCCGCCGACGTCGGGGCCGGCCTCGAATCCGTCGAATGGGATGCCGGCGCGGCTGAGCGCTCGCGCGCCGGCCAGGCCGGACGGGCCCGCTCCGATGAGGGCGATGTGGTTCACAGGTGGGTGTCTCTGTTCGGGTCGCGCCGCTGGGGGAGTCGGCACGGCACATCGATGTGCCCGAACAGCATAAGCGAAGACTGCTCGGGTTTCGTTCGCGGTGCGTGGCCGTGCCCGACCATAGGGTGGGACGACGACGAATGAGGGGGATCTCAATGGATGCAGGGCTCGTGAAACTGGCGACGGAAGCGTACGTGTACGGCTTCCCGATCGTGTTCGACCTCGAGCAGGTGAACCGGTACGTGACGACCGGTGTGGGTGGGAACCCCGCGGCGTCGTTCAACACGTTCAGCCATGCGCGTGCCCTCACGACGGCCGACGACACCTTCGTCTCGATCAACAACGACACCGTCTACTCGATGGCCTCGATCGACCTCAGCGTCGGACCCGTGCTGCTGAGCGTGCCCGACACGGCCGGCCGGTACTACGTGCTGCAGTTCGTCGACGCGTGGACGAACAACTTCGCGTACGTCGGCAAGCGGGCGACGGGCACCGCCGCCCGTGATTTCCTGCTGCTGCCGCCCGACTGGGAAGGAGAGAGCGGGGATGTCGGTGATGCGACTGCGATCCGCTTCCCGACCCGCATCGCCTCGATCGTCGGCCGTTGGGCCTGCGACGGGGTCGACGACCTGCCGGCGGTTCATGCGCTGCAGGACGCCACCACGCTGACGCCCCTGCGCCCCTCGCTCGTGCCGCCCGTCGGACTCCCCGAGACCGAGTCCGGGCTGCCGGAGGGCCTCGACTTCTTCGAGAAGTTCCGGGTGTTCTCGCAGACCTTTCCGCCGGCCGAGCGGGATGCCGCGCTGCAGGCGTCGTTCGCCCCGCTCGGGCTCGTCGGGGCTGAGCCCGTCGGTTCGCTCGACGACGAGGTGAAGGCCGCACTCGAGGCAGGGTTCGCGCAGGGCAAGGCTCTCCTCGACCAGATCCTGCACTCGGGCGCCGCTCCGGTCGTGAACGGCTGGACGCTGACCTACCACGTCTTCGACTACAACCTCGACTTCTTCGAGGTCGGCACCATCGACGACCCCGCGTGGAAGATCGCCGACCCGAAGGTGCGCATCGGTCAGCGCGCCGCCGGCGCACTCGGCGGGCTGTGGGGCAACCACGCCTACGAGGCCGCCTACGTCATGACCTACGTCGACGCGACGGGCGAGCCCCTCGATGGCACCGGCAGCTACACGCTGCGGCTCTCGCCGACCCCGCCGGTCGGGGCGTTCTGGTCGCTCACGATGTACGACGTGCCCGACTTCTTCCTCGTGGCCAACGACATCGATCGGTACTCGATCGGCGACCGCACTCCCGGCGTCGTACGCGACGACGACGGCGGCATCACGATCACGATGAGCGCGGCACGGCCCGCCGACCCCGCAGCGGCCGCGAACTGGCTGCCGGCGCCGGCCGCGGCCTTCCGTCCGATCCTTCGCATGTACATGCCCGACGAATCGGTGATCGACGGCAGCTACGTGCTGCCGTCGATCGAGCGCTCGGCGTAACTCCGCCGAGCACGGCCGGGTCATCCGCATGGGGGATGGCCCGGTGCCGACGTTCCGACCGTGGTACCACGCCGTCGGCACCTGCAGCCGATGCGCCGGGCGGTGCTCGTTCCTAACGTGGAGACAGTGCCCCGTTCCACTCCGCTCGCCTCCCCGTCCGCTTCGTCATGGCTCCGTCACCCGGGCGCCGCTGCGCTCCGCCTGGGAGGTGGCGGCCTGGTGCTGCTCGCCCTCGGCATGATGTGGGCGTCGCGCATCATCTTCCCGGGCGACACGTACGTCAGCGGCCTCGGCGCTGCGAGCGAGATCACCTCCGTCGCCTTCAACGTGTCGCTCGCGATGGTCGCGCTCGGCGGGGCGGCGTCGGCCGTCGGCCTCTGGGGCCTGCGCAGCGGCCGTGGCCTCTTCGGCGCGTGGGCCGTGAGCACGAGCCTGCTCGCCGCGAGCGCGATGTTCGGGGTCGGGGCCGCCGTGCCGTGCAGCACCGGCTGCCCGATCCCGCTCACGCCCGGCGCGGCTCCGCAGGATCTCGTGCACACGACGGCCGCGGTGCTGGGGTTCGCGCTCGCCGGAGTCGCGATCATCCAGACACTCCGGTTCGGCCGGGTCTACGCGGCCCTCGCCGTGCCGTGCCTCGTGCTCGTGATCGCGGCGGCGTCGGCCGGCGGCATCCTCTCGCTCGTCGGCGTCGCCACCGGGCTCGGAGGATGGCTCGAGCTCGTCGCGACGACGTCGGCGCTCCTCTGGCTGACCGTCGTGTCGCTGGCGACCCAGCACCGCATCACGACCGCATCGCTGCTTCAAGGATCGATGGCGGATTCCCAGACCCCGGCTGCCTCCCGCCCAATAGGCTGGACGGGTGGCGCACCGCATCTACATCTGCTCGGCTGAAGGCAACACGGGCAAGTCGACCGTGGCGCTCGGCGCACTCGACACCCTGACCCACCGCGCGACCCGGGTCGGCGTGTTCCGGCCGATCGCACGATCGACCGCCGAACGCGACTACGTGCTCGAACTGCTGCTCGCCCACGAGGGCGTCGTGCAGATCCCCTACGACGACGCGGTCGGGGTGGGCTACGACGACGTGCACGCCGACCCCGAGGGGGCGCTCGCGACCATCGTGAGCCGCTTCAAGGCCGTCGAGGACCGCTGCGACGCGGTCGTCATCATCGGCTCCGACTTCACGGATGTCGGCAGCCCCACCGAACTCGCCTATAACGCGCGCATCGCCGCGAACCTCGGCGCGCCCGTGCTCCTCGTGCTCGGCGGCCGGGTCGGGCAGGGGCAGGGGCGCAGCCGCTCCGAGCGGCTCGGCTACTCCGACGCGCGCAGCCCTGAAGAACTCGCCCAGCTCACCGAACTCGCGGTCGAGGAGCTCGAGCGCGAGCACGCGACGCTGCTCGGCATCGTCGCGAACCGCGCCGACCCCGAGCGGCTCCCCGAGATCGTCGAGGCGATGGCGTCGGCCGCGCGGCCGAACAGCGCGTCGGTCGCCGCCGGGCGCGGCGCCGGGGCATCCGTCGCCACCTGGGCCATTCCCGAGGACCCGTACCTCGTCGCCCCCTCGATGCGCGCCATCATGGAGGCCGTCGACGGGACCCTGCACGCGGGCGATCCCGAATTGCTCAATCGCGAGGCGCTCGGCGTGATCGTCGCGGCGATGTCGATGGAGAACGTGCTCACCCACCTCACCGAGGGTGCCGTGGTCGTCGTGCCCGGCGACCGCAGCGAAGTGCTGCTCGGGGTGCTCACCGCGCACTCGAGCGCGACCTTCCCGTCGCTCTCGGGCATCGTGCTGAACGGCGGCATCCCGATCGCCGAACAGGTCGACCGGCTCGTCGACGGCCTGAAGGCCGGGCTGCCGATCATCCGCACCGAGCTCTCGAGCTACGACACGGCGCTCGCCATCACGCACACCAGGGGCCGGCTCGCCGCCGAGTCGCAGCGCAAGCGCGACACCGCGCTCGCCCTCTTCGAGAAGCACATCGACGGCCAGGCGCTGCTCGACCTGCTCGAGGTCGCGCGCCCCGAGGTCGTGACGCCGCTCATGTTCGAGTACGACCTGCTCGAGCGGGCCAGGCAGACCCGCAAGCGCATCGTGCTGCCCGAGGGCTACGACGACCGGGTGCTCCGCGCCGCGGCGACCCTGCTCGCCCGCGACGTGGCCGACCTCACGATCCTCGGGGAGGAGATCGAGGTGCGCTCGCGCGCGATCGGGCTCGGCCTCGACATCTCGAAGGCCGAGGTGCTCTCGAACCACGACTTCGTGCACGTCGCCCGATTCGCCGAGGAGTACCAGCGGCGGCGCGCGCACAAGGGCGTGACGCTCGAGCAGGCGCGCGAGACCGTGCAGGACGTGTCGTACTTCGGCACCATGATGGTCGAGCTCGGTCTCGCCGACGGCATGGTCTCGGGCGCGGCGCACACGACGGCGCACACGATCCGGCCGTCGTTCGAGGTCATCAAGACGAAGCCCGGGGTCGACGTCGTCTCGAGCGTGTTCCTCATGGCGCTCGCCGACCGGGTGCTCGTCTACGGCGACTGCGCCATCGTGCCCGACCCGACCGCCGAGCAGCTCGCCGACATCGCCATCTCGTCGGCGGCGACCGCGGCGCAGTTCGGCATCGAGCCGCGCATCGCGATGCTCTCGTACTCCACCGGCGAGTCCGGTTCGGGCGCCGACGTCGACAAGGTGCGCCGGGCGACCGAGCTCGTGCGCGAGCGCGCACCGCAGCTCGCGGTCGAGGGGCCGATCCAGTACGACGCCGCGGCCGATGCAGCGGTCGCGCGCACGAAACTGCCCGAGTCGGATGTCGCGGGGCGGGCGACGGTCTTCATCTTCCCCGACCTCAACACCGGCAACAACACGTACAAGGCGGTGCAGCGCTCTTCGGGGGCGGTCGCGATCGGACCGGTGCTGCAGGGCCTGCGGAAGCCCATCAACGACCTCTCGCGCGGCGCCCTGGTGCAGGACATCGTGAACACCGTGGCGATCACGGCGATCCAGGCAGCAGACCCGGCATGAGCGTCGTGCTCGTCGTGAACTCGGGGTCTTCGTCGCTGAAGTACCAGCTCATCGACGTCGAGGAGTCGCAGACGCTCGCGAGCGGGCTCGTCGAGCGCATCGGCCGCGGTGTCGGGCACGCCAGGCACCGTCACGAGGGACCCGAGAACGACAGCCTCGGCTCCACGTGGGACGCGGCGGTCGAGGTGGCCGACCACGAGGCCGCGTTCGCGGTGATGCTCGAGGCGTTCGCCGCGCACGGCCCGTCGCTCGAGGTGCACGCGCCGATCGCGGTCGGGCACCGGGTCGTACAGGGCGGTGCGCGGTTCTTCGAGCCGACCGTCATCACGCCGCTCGTGAAGATCAACATCGACGAGCTCTCGGCGCTCGCGCCGCTGCACAACCCTGCGAACCTCGAGGGCATCGAGGCGGCGCAGCGCGCGTTCCCCGACGTGCCGCACGTCGCCGTCTTCGACACCGCGTTCCACCAGACGATGCCGCCGGCCGCGTACACGTACGCGATCGATCGCGAGCTCGCGGCGAAGCACCGCATCCGCCGCTACGGGTTCCACGGCACCTCGCACCGCTTCGTCTCGCGGGCGGCGGCGGCATTCCTCGAGCGCCCCGTCGAGGAATTGCGCATGATCGTGCTGCACCTCGGCAACGGGGCGTCGGCCTGCGCGGTCGCCGAGGGGCGCTCGATCGAGACGAGCATGGGCATGACGCCCCTCGAGGGCCTCGTCATGGGCACCCGCTCGGGCGACATCGACCCCGCGGTGCTGCTGCACCTCGAGCGACGGGCAGGGCTCGACGCCGACGGCCTCGACCGGTTGCTGAACTCGCAGAGCGGCATCCTCGGACTCAGCGGCCACGCCGACATGCGCGACCTCGTCGCGGCGAAGGAGTCGGGCGACGAGGCGTCGGCGCTCGCGCTCGACGTCTACGCGCACCGCGTGCGCTCGTACGTCGGGGCGTACGCCTCGCAGCTCGGCCGGGTCGACGCGATCGTCTTCACGGCGGGGGTCGGCGAGAACTCGCCCGTGGTGCGGGAGCTCGCGCTCGCCGGCCTCGAGGGCTTCGGCGTCGAGCTCGACGCCGGGCGCAACCGGGCACGGGGCGGTGAGGCGCGGCGCATCTCGACCGATGCCTCGAAGACCGCGGTGCTCGTCGTGCCGACGAATGAAGAGCTCGAGATCGCCCGGCAGACACTGGAGCTCGTCGGCGCCTGACCGGGTGACGGCTCAGCGGGTGACGCCCGACCTGGGTGACGCCTCGGCCCGCCGGGTGGGGGAAAGCGCAGGAGATATCGGGTCATGCCGCTCGTGAGGGCCGCACGACCCGAGATCTCCTGAATTTCGACGCGCGTAGCTCTCCGGCCGAGGTGATCCACAAGAACTGTTGCACAAGAGTTCTTGTGAAACTATGCTGGCGGTATGAACGACCCCCGCGAGACCATCGACCTGCACGACGCCGGCGCCATGCGGGCGCTCGCGCACCCGATGCGGCTGCACATCCTCGGCCTGCTGCGGGTCGAGGGCCCGAGCACGGTCGGTGCGCTCGCCGAGCGCACCGGCGAGGCGCCGGGCTCGGCGAGCTACCACGTCGCGACCCTCGCCAAGCACGGCTTCGTGGTCGAGGCGCCCGAGCTCGCCCGAGACAAGCGCGAGCGGTGGTGGCGGGCCGCGCACCTCATCACGAGCTGGCGCACCGAGGAGTTCCTGGGGGACCCGGAGGCCCACGCGGCATCCGATGCCATGCGGCGCGTCGTGCTCGACTCGTACCACCGCGAACTCCTCGAGGCGATCGACGCCGAGGCCGAACTCGAGCCCGAGTGGGTCGCCGCCTCCGACTCGAGCGACGGCGCAGCCCGCCTCACGATCGACGAGTTCCGCGAGCTGAACGCCGAGCTCGACGCGGTGCGCGAGAAGTGGTGGGGCGTCGGCCGCGAGCGGCGACCCGGCACGAGGGCCGTGCGCTGGATGACCCACACGTTCCCGAGGCCCGAGCGATGACGAACGACACCGACGCCGGTGCGACCGTCGACACGACCACGACGGATGCCCCGCGCCGCCGCACCCCGCTCGTCGCCCTCTTCGCCGCGCAGCTCTTCTCGCTCTCGGGCAACGCGATCGCACTCATCGCGATCCCGATCATCGCCCTCACCGAGACGGGCTCCCCGCTCGCGGCCGGCGTCGCCGGCGTGTTCGCGACCGTGCCGCTCGTCATCGGCGGGGCACTCGGGGGAGTGCTCGTCGACCGATTCGGCTACCGCACCTCCTCGATCGTCGCCGACGTCGCGAGCGGCGTGACCGTGCTCGCGATCCCCGTGCTCGCGGCGACCGTCGGGCTGCACTTCGGCGTGCTCCTCGCCCTCGTCTTCCTCGGCGGACTGCTCGACGCCCCGGGCGACACGGCGAAGACCGTGCTCATGCCCGACCTCGCCGAGCTCGCCCGGGTGCCGCTCGCCCGTGCCGCCGGCGCGCAGTCGACCGTGCAGCGCACCGCCACGATGATCGGCGCGGGCGTCGCCGGCGCCCTCGTCGCGCTCGCGGGCCCGATGCCGGCGCTCGTCGTCGACGCAGCGGGCTTCGCGGTGTCTGCGCTCCTCGTCGTGTGCTTCGTGCCGCGGCGAGCCGCGGCATCCGTCGCCGATGGCGATGCGCCCGTGCAGGGCGGCTTCGTGGCGGGCATCCGCTTCATCGCCGGTTCGCCGCTGCTGCGCTCGATCGTGCTGCTCGTGACGCTCACGAACGCGATCGACGCGGCGGGCATGACCGTGCTGAAGCCCGTGTACGCCACGCAGGTGCTGGGCGATCCCGCGGTGCTCGGGTTCATGGTCGGCTGCTTCGCGGCCGGCGCCCTCACCGGGTCGGCGCTCTTCGCCGCCGCCGGCCACCGCTACTCGGGCCGGGTCGTCTTCGCCCTGTGCTTCGTGCTGGCGGGCACGCCGCCGTACCTCGCGATGGCGCTCGGCGCGCCGGTTCCCGTGCTGCTGCCGATCCTCACGCTCTCGGGTCTCGCCGCCGGAGCGCTCAACCCGATGATGGCGACCGCGATGTACGGGCTCGTGCCCGACGGCGTGCGCGCCCGCGTCTTCGGCGCGATGACCGCGGGCGTCGCGGCCTCGATGCCGCTCGGCGCCTTCCTCGGCGGCCTGTCGGTCGAGCAGTTCGGCCTCGCGCCGACGCTGCTCGGATGCGCGATCGTCTACCTCGCGCTGGGATCGAGCCCCCTCTACCTGCGCTCGTTCTCGGGGCTCGCCGCGGCTCGCACCCCTACGGGGGTACGGGGTGCGAATGGCTCACCCGTGTGATGCGATCGCGAGCATCGTGTTCGTACGCTCGCTGCACGGTCGACATCGGCCGGTGAAGCACACCCCCGAAACGTTCGTCTGAGTTCCATTCGCACCTTCGGACGACGAGATGAGCGCGCATGAGCCTGCAGGTCGTAGAACGCCCCGACGGAGCCCTCGGCACCATGTCGCCCGTGATCCTCACGGCGGGCCGCCGACGCGAGGGCGTCGATCCGGCGCAGAGCGGCTTCGCGCAGCTCTCCCGTCAGATCAAGGCCGAGGGCCTGCTCGACCGATTCGTGGGCTTCTACGTGCGCAAGGCCGTCTTCTGGACCGTCGTGCTCGGCGCCGCGATCGCGGCATCCGTCATGATCGGCGACTCGTGGTGGCAGCTCGTCGTGGCCGCCGCGCTCGGCGTGATCTTCACCCAGTTCGCATTCATGGCGCACGAGGCCTCGCACCGCCAGGTCTTCCGCTCGGGGCCGGCGAACGACTGGGCGGGTCTCATCCTCGCGAACTTCGTCGTCGGCATCAGCTACAGCTGGTGGATGAACAAGCACACGCGCCACCACGGCAACCCGAACGTGATCGGCCGCGACCCCGACATCGTGAAGGACACGATCTCCTTCCTCGAAGAGGACGCGGCGGAGAGTCGCGGGCTCGTGCGCATGATCACGCGCAAGCAGGGCTACCTGTTCTTCCCATTGCTGCTGCTCGAGGGCATCAATCTCCACGTGCACGGCATCCGCCACGTGCTCGGCAAGGGCGCGGTCAAGCGACGCGGCCTCGAGATCACGCTCATCGCGGTTCGACTCATCGGCACGGCCGCACTCGTCTTCTGGGCGTTCCCGCCGCTGCTCGCCACCGTCTTCCTGCTCGTGCAGCTCGGCGTGTTCGGCGTCTACATGGGCGCATCGTTCGCCCCGAACCACAAGGGCATGCCGCTCATCCCGCGCGGCGTCCGCGTCGACTTCCTCGAGCGCCAGGTGCTCACGAGCCGCAACATCCGCGGCGGACGGTTCATGGACTCGTTCATGGGCGGCCTGAACTACCAGATCGAGCACCACCTCTTCCCGAGCATGGCGCGGCCGGCGCTCGCTCGCACCCAGGAGATCGTGCGCGAGTACTGCCGCGAGAACGACGTGCGCTACACCGAGACGGGGCTCGTCGAGTCGTATGCGATCGTCATCGCGTACCTCAACCGGGTCGGACTCGCCGCGCGCGACCCGTTCGACTGCCCGATGATCAACTCGTACCGCCGGCGCGACTGACGCGGCACCGGCGCGCGGCCCTGCGCCTGCGCCTGCGCCGTCAGCGTGCGAGTCGCGCGCAGTCGATGCAGAGCTCGGCCGTGGGCCGCGCCTCGAGGCGCGGCACGGTGATGCGCTTGCCGCAGTTCCTGCAGAAGCCGTAGCTGCCGTCGTCGATGCGCGCGAGGGCGTGGTCGATGTCGGCGAGCTCGGCGCGCGCGTCGGCGAGCACCGCCGTGCGCTGCGACCACTCCTGCGTCATCGTCGGGCCCTCGGGGTCGTGTTCGTCGTCGGCCGATGCGCCCGACCTCGCGGCCCGCACCTCGCTCATGACGTCGCCGAACTCGGCGAACCTGCCCTCCGCATCGGCCCGCTCCTGCAGGAGTATCGCCCGGAACCGATCGAGCTGTGCCTGTGTCATCGTCGACAAATCGCGCCCCTTTCCGATTCCCGCATGGTACGCCCCCGACGACCGGACGTGGTGTCGGACGCGGCAACTACGATTGATGCGTGGTCACCGCCCTGTATCGCCGCTACCGGCCAGAGACATTCGCCGAGATGATCGGCCAGTCCCAGGTGACGGAGCCGCTCATGACGGCGCTCCGCACCGATCGTGTCAATCACGCCTACCTGTTCAGCGGTCCCCGCGGCTGCGGCAAGACGACGTCGGCGCGCATCCTCGCACGCTGCCTCAACTGCGCAGAGGGCCCGACGGATGTCCCGTGCGGCGTCTGCCCCAGCTGCGTCGAGCTCGCTCGCGGCGGGGGCGGGTCGCTCGACGTCGTCGAGATCGACGCAGCGAGCCACAACGGCGTCGACGACGCGCGCGACCTGCGCGAGCGCGCCGTGTTCGCCCCGGCGCGCGATCGCTTCAAGATCTTCATCCTCGACGAGGCCCACATGGTCACCCCGCAGGGCTTCAACGCCCTGCTGAAGCTCGTCGAAGAGCCGCCCGAGCACATCAAGTTCATCTTCGCGACGACCGAGCCCGACAAGGTGCTCGGCACCATCCGCTCGCGCACGCACCACTACCCGTTCCGGCTCGTGCCGCCCGGGCCGATGCTCGAGTACGTGCAGCAGCTCTGCACCGAAGAGGGCGTCGACGTCGCGCCGGGCGTGCTGCCCCTCGTCGTGCGCGCCGGCGGCGGTTCGCCTCGAGACACGCTCTCGCTCCTCGACCAGCTCATCGCGGGCTCCGACGGGCCGACGATCGACTACGAGCGCGCGGTGGCGCTGCTCGGCTACACCCACGGCGCGCTGCTCGACGAGGTCGTCGACGCGATCGGTGCGGGCGATGCGGCCGGGGCCTTCGCGGCGGCCGACCGCGTCGTGCAGACCGGCCAAGACCCCCGGCGCTTCGTCGAAGACCTGCTCGAGCGGCTGCGCGACCTCATCGTCGTCGCGGCCTCCTCGCCCGAGACGGCCGCCGCGGTGCTCCGCGGAGTGCCAGAAGACGAACTCGCCCGCATGGCGACCCAGGCCGCGGCGTTCGGCCAGGCCGAGCTCTCGCGGGTCGCCGACCTCGTCAACCAGACCCTCACCGAGATGACCGGCGCCACATCGCCGCGCCTGCACCTCGAACTCATGCTCGCGCGAGTGCTCGTGCCCGCTGCCGACGACACCGAGCGCGGCGCCCTCGTGCGCGTCGAGCGGCTCGAGCGTCGGGTCGGCGTGGCCGATGCCGTCGGGGCGGCTCCCGAAACGCCCGACGCGCGCCCCGCTCGTCCCGAGCCGACGGCTACGGCGGCACGGGTTCCGGCTGAGCGTGCGGCGACGCCGGCACCGGTCGCGACACCGCCGTCGGTGCCGGCCGCGCCGGCCGAAGCCGTGCCGGCGGCGGCACCCACATCGGCGACGTCCGAGACGGCGGCGCCCGTGAAGGCCGAGGCCGTTGCGCCCGAGCCCGTTGCGCCAGCCAAACCCGTCGGTCCGGTCACGCTCCAGCAGATCCGCGATGCCTGGCCCGAAGTGCTCTCCTCGCTCCAGCGCACGAAGCGCAGCGCGTGGATGGTGGCGTTCACCGCGCAGGTGCGCGACTTCCGTGACGGCGACGTGCTCGTCCTCGCGTTCCCGAGCGAGCACGACGTCGCGGGCTTCCGCGGCGGTGCGCCCGGGCAGAGCGTCAGCGAACTGCTCCGCGGCGCCATCGTCGACGTGCTCGGTGTGCGGGTGAAGTTCGTCGCCCGGGTCGACGGCGCCGGTGGCTCGCCGGCCGGCGGTGCTCCGGTCGCCACCCCGCCGGCGCCTGCGTCCCCGCCCGCACCGGTGCCGCCGTCGACGCGGCCTGCCGACGCCGCGAGCGACTCGGCGTCGGGCTCGGCGAAGCCGGCAGCGGCCGAGACCTCTGCCGCCGGAGCGCGCCCGACGGCGTCCGCGACGGCGACACGATCGGCACCCGGTTCCGGCTCGCCGTCGAGTGTGCCGGCCCCGAGCGCGCCGGCTCCATCCGGTCCGGTCGACTCGTGGGCGACCGTGGCCATCCCTCGCGACCCGAGCGAGGGCGACGGGGCCGAGTCAGCGCAGTCGGGCGGCCGTACCGCGACGGCGCTCGCCGAGCGGCCCGCACCGGCAGCGGCGGCGCCTGCGGCGGAGGCATCCGTCGCGTCGGCGCCCGCTCGAGTCGACGTCGGCGATCTGCCCGACGACGCCGATGCACCGCCCGAAGACGAGGAGCCGCCGTTCGATCCGGGGCCGGAGCCCGAGCTGATCTTCGAAGCGGCCGCACCCGTCGCGGTCGCTGCGACGGTCTCGGCACCTGCTGCCCCGTCGGCCCCAGCTGCTCCCGCGGCCGGCGCCGACCGCGCTCCCAAGCGCGCCGCCCGCTCGCAGTCGACCACCAACGACGGCGGCATCCAGCGCTACGGCGAGGCCGTCGTGCGAGAGGTGCTCGGTGCGACCTTCCTCGAAGAGGTCGAAGCACCGTCGCGGCCCGGCTTCGGGGAGCGTGGCTGATCATGTACGAAGGCATCGTCCAGGAATTGATCGACGAGCTCGGTCGCCTGCCCGGCATTGGGCCGAAGTCCGCCCAGCGCATCGCGTTCCACATCGTGCAGACCGAGCACTTCGACGTCAGTCGACTGGCCGAGATCCTCATGCAGATCCGCGAGAAGGTGCGGTTCTGCGAGATCTGCGGCAACGTCTCCGAAGAGGCGACGTGCGGCATCTGCCGCGACCCGCGACGCGACCCCGCGCTCATCTGCGTGGTCGAGGAGGCGAAGGACGTCGTCGCCATCGAACGCACCCGCGAGTTCCGCGGGCTCTACCACGTGCTCGGCGGAGCGATCAGCCCCATCGACGGCATCGGCCCCGATGAGCTGCGAATCCGCCAGCTGATGCAACGACTCGCCGATGCGACGGTGACCGAGGTCATCATCGCCACCGACCCGAACCTCGAGGGCGAGGCGACCGCGACCTACCTCAGTCGGCTGCTCTCGACCCTCGAGATCCGCGTCACGCGTCTCGCCTCGGGCCTGCCCGTCGGCGGCGACCTCGAGTACGCCGACGAGGTCACCCTCGGGCGGGCGTTCGAGGGGCGCCGCGTCGTCGGTTGACGCGCGCGCCCTTGACGGTCCGCTCGCCCGCCGATAGAACGGAGCCATGGCGAGCAGGGGTGCGGAGTGGGTCGCTGGGTACGTCGCGGCATGGGAGTCGAACGATCCGGCCGAGATCGGGGCGCTCTTCACCGATGACGCCCGGTACTTCACGAGTCCCGATTCGGAGCCGAGAATCGGCCGCGACGCGATCGTCGCGGGTTGGCTCGAAGACCTCGACGCTCCCGGCTCCTGGGCGTTCGACTGGCGGCTCGTGCACGAGGATCACGACTTCGTCGTGATCCAGGGGCGCACCGTGTATCCGGCCGAGCGCGACTACCTGAACCTCTGGATCGTGCGCCTCGCAGACGACGGCCGGGCCACCGAATACACCGAGTGGTACATGGCACGGTCGCACAAGGGCTGAGTGAGGGCTGAACCCGCCACCGTCGGTGAGCGGGCCTCGGCGCAGGCATGCCCCCGAACAGGGGGTGAGGAAAACTCACATTATGCCTTGTGGCGGCATCCGTCGTTCGGAAGGCTTTGCCTGTGCGGCATCCGTCGCGCCGAATCCTCCTCCGGGGAGTTTCCATGTCTCGCAGACTTCGTTCGATTCCTGCCGCGGTCACCGCGATCGTCGGCCTCAGCCTTTTCATCGTGGCCGTCCCGTCGGCCAACGCGGCTCCGCCCGGGTCCGACCCGGTGACGGTCGCCACGGGGCTCGACAATCCACGGCAGATCGCAGTCGGCCCGGGCCAGCGCCTCTACGTCGCCGAAGCCGGCACGGCCGATTCCTGCGGCCCCATTCCCGGGGTCGGTCCGGAGTTTCTGGTGTGCGGCCTGACCGGGTCGGTGACCGAGGTCAACGGCGGCGACCAGCAACGGGTCGTGACCGGGCTGCCCACGATGAGCTTCAACGGCGAGGTCATCGGCGCATCAGACGTCGATGTGCGCGGCAACACGATCACCGTGTTGATCGGCGGCCTAAGTGGCGCCGCGACGGCGCGCGACGCCCTGCCGGCCCAGTACGCCGCCCTCGGGACACTGCGCACGGGGCGGCTGCAGTCGGCGCCGATCACCGGAGCCGACCTCGCCCTCGCGGCCGACCTCAACGCCTACGAGGTCGCGAACAACCCGGACGGCAACATCCCGCCCGACAGCAACGCGGTCGGGTTCACGGCCCTGAACTCCAAGAACTGGGCGGTCACCGACGCGGGCGCCAACGACCTGCTCACCGTCGGCACGCGCGGTGAGAGCACCGTCGCGGTGTTCCCCGATGGACCACCCGTGCCGAACCCCTTCGGTCCCGGGCTGATCCCGCCGCAGGCGGTTCCGACCGACGTCGTGGTCGGCCCCGATGGCGCGTACTACGTGTCGCAACTGACGGGCTTCCCGTTCCCGACCGGCGGATCGACGATCTGGCGCGTGACCGCTGACGGGCAGGTGTCGGCATACGCCACCGGCCTCACGATGGTCACGAGCCTGGCCTGGAAGGGCAACACGCTCTACGCCGTGCAACTCGACGACGGGAACTTCTTCGACGGACACGTCGGCTCCCTGCGCAAGGTCACGGCGGGCGGCTCGGTGCACGAGGCGGTCGTCGCGAACCTGTCGGCACCGTACGGCGTGGCGATCCGCGGCAACTCCGCGTTCCTCACCATCGACTCCGTCTCGGCGGGCGACGGCTCCGTGATCCGGGTCGACCTCCGCTGAGCGGCACTCGCTGCCCTATCGCAGCACCTCGACGAGCACGACCCATGCCATGAGCAGGGCGGCGACGATGCTGAGCACCGAGCCGACCGCCATGGCGATGAGTCCGGCCTCGGCGGCGCCGACGATGACGAGCACGGCCCCGGTGAGGAACGCGGCGACCGGCAGCACTCCCGCGATGCTCTTCAGCACCCGATCGAACGGTGACACGGAATCCTCGCGCATGACCACCCGGATCGCGTGCACCTGGAAGAGGCCGGCCAGCAGCGCCGCGACGAGCACCTCGATGCCGTAGGCCGCGACGGGTTGCCCGGGGATCAGCCCGAAGGCCGCCGCCGTGATCGCCAGCACGAGTGCCGCGATCGAGGAGGCGGCGCGCGGCGGCAGCGTCACCGACTTCATGATCTCGGCGATGTTCACCGACATCGCCACGATGAGGAGACCCGCGAGGGCCGCGGTCGCGCCCACCATCGCGACGTTGAACTCCGACCAGCTCGCAAGCGGCTCCGACATGGGAACACGCTACCGCCGCCTCGGCGAACGTCACATAGCCGGGCGGGTATGCGGGCCCGCCGTATGATGGTGCTTCCGGCGCCGGCCACCCGAGCGGCAGCCAGCAAACCACCCCTGGGAGACCACGTGAGCTTGATCGTGCAGAAGTTCGGCGGGTCATCCGTCGCCGACGCGGAGAGCATCAAGCGGGTCGCCAAGCGCATCGTCGAGACCCGCAAGGCCGGCAACGACGTCGTCGTGGCGGTCTCCGCGATGGGTGATTCGACCGATGAGCTGCTCGACCTCGCGAACGAGGTCACTCCGCTTCCCGCACCTCGCGAGCTCGACATGCTGCTCTCGGCGGGCGAGCGCATCTCGATGGCGCTCCTCGCGATGGCGATCAAGGGCATGGGCCACGAGGCGCGCTCGTTCACGGGCAGCCAGGCGGGCATGATCACCGATGCCACGCACGGCGCCGCCCGCATCGTCGACGTGACCCCGGTGCGGCTGCGCGAGGCGCTCGATGACGGCGCGATCGTCATCGTCGCCGGCTTCCAGGGCTTCAACCGTGACACCCGCGACATCACGACGCTCGGCCGCGGCGGCAGCGACACGACCGCCGTCGCCCTCGCGGCGGCCCTCGACGCCGACGTCTGCGAGATCTACACCGATGTCGACGGCGTCTTCACCTCCGACCCCCGCATCGTGAAGAAGGCCCGCAAGCTCGACAAGATCACGAGCGAGGAGATGCTCGAGCTCGCGGCATCCGGAGCCAAGGTCCTGCACATCCGCGCAGTGGAATACGCGCGCCGCCACGGCGTGACCCTGCACGTGCGCTCGTCGTTCAACAACAGCGAGGGGACCATCGTCTACGACCCCGCGCGCCTTCCCGAAGGAGAAGCTGTGGAAGAGTCCGTCATCGCAGGTGTCGCGGTCGATCTGACCGAGGCGAAGATCACGGTCGTCGGCGTTCCCGACAAGCCCGGCGTCGCCGCGAAGATCTTCAAGATCGTCGCCGGCACCAACGCGAACGTCGACATGATCGTGCAGAACGTCTCGGCCGCGTCGACGGGCCGCACCGACATCTCGTTCACGCTTCCGAAGTCCGAGGGCGAGCGTGCACTCACAGCCCTCGCGGGCTCGCAGGAGGCCATCGGCTTCCTCTCGCTGCAGTACGACGACCAGATCGGCAAGCTCTCGCTCGTCGGTGCTGCCATGCGCTCGGCCGCGGGCGTCTCCGCCCGCCTCTTCGAGGCGCTCTACACGGCGGGCATCAACATCGAGATGATCTCGACGAGCGAGATCCGCATCTCGGTCGTCACGCGCGCCGACAGCGTGCACGCCGCGGCCCGCGCCGTGCACTCGGCGTTCGAGCTCGACGGCGACGACGACGCGGTCGTGCACGGCGGCACCGGGCGCTGATCGCCTGAAGATCGGCGAGCGGATGCCGCATCCGCTCGACCATCGAAATCCTCGCGGATCCCGGGGCAATCCTGCCAAGGTTCCGCGAACCGCCGGGCGGCGCCGCCCGGGCTGGGACAATGGAAGAACGCTTCCCGGCGGCCGAGCGGCTGCCGGGTGATGGAGGAGTGCACGTGGGCAACACCAACGGAGTGAACATCGGCGTCGTCGGCGCCACCGGTCAGGTCGGCGCGGTCGTGCGGCGCCTGCTCGAGGAGCGCGACTTCCCGGTCGCCTCCATCCGCTACTTCGCCTCGGCCCGTTCCGCCGGAACGACGCTGCCGTGGAAGGGCGAGGAGATCGTCGTCGAAGACGCCTCGACGGCCGACCCGAGCGGTCTCGACCTCGCGATCTTCTCCGCCGGTGCCACTCTCTCGAAGGCCCAGGCGCCACGCTTCGCCGCCGCCGGCGTCACCGTGATCGACAACTCGAGCGGCTGGCGCATGGACCCTGAGGTCCCGCTCGTGGTCAGCGAGGTGAACCCGCATGCGATCGACCAGGCCGTGAAGGGCATCATCGCGAATCCCAACTGCACGACGATGGCCGCGATGCCCGTGCTGAAGGTGCTGCACGACGAGGCGGGCCTCGAACGGCTCATCGTGAGCACGTACCAGGCCGTCTCGGGCGCCGGTCTCGCGGGCGGCGAGGAGCTGCTCGAGCAGACCCGTGCCGCCGTCGCGCAAGACGCGATCGCCCTCGTGCAAGACGGTTCGGCGGTCGAGTTCCCCGTGGCCGAGAAGTTCCCCCGCACGATCGCGTTCGACGTGATCCCGCTCGCCGGTTCGATCGTCGACGACGGCGACCTCGAGACCGACGAAGAGAAGAAGCTCCGCAACGAGAGCCGCAAGATCCTCGAGCTGCCCGGCCTCCGCGTCGCGGGCACGTGCGTGCGCGTGCCCGTCTTCACCGGCCACTCGCTCTCGCTGCACGTCGAGTTCGCGAACGAGATCACGCCCGAGCGCGCGACCGAGCTGCTCGCAGCGGCCCCGGGCGTCGAGCTCTCCGACGTGCCCACCCCGCTGCAGGCGGCCGGTACCGACCCGAGCTACGTCGGCCGCATCCGTCAAGACCAGTCGGCGCCCGAGGGCAAGGGCCTCGTGCTCTTCGTCTCGAACGACAACCTGCGCAAGGGCGCGGCGCTGAACGCCGTGCAGATCGCGGAGCTCGTGGCGGCCAAGCTGCCGGCGGCGGTCTAGCACCCCTGAGCGGCGGATGCCCCGTGGCCGGTCGGCCACGGGGCATCCGTCGTTGCCGGTTCGTGACCTCGATGATCTTGACGTTTCTGAGTTTTGTATACAGAATACTGAGGTAGCAGTCCCCCGATCCGGCGCTCGACGCCGGCCCTCCTGCAATGACGAAAGAGGTAGCGGAATGGCCCGCGCGAACTCGAAGATGAGACGTCTCCTGGCGATCGGCGCGGCAAGCGCTCTCGCCGTCGGCCTGGCGGCCTGCAGCGGCGGAGGAGGTGCGAAGGACGAGAACACCGTCGTGTGGTCGACCTGGGGCACCGCCGAAGAGCTCACGCGCTACCAGGACTTCAACAAGGAGTTCATGAAGCGTCACCCCGACATCACGGTCAAGCTCCAGCCCGTCGCGAGCTATGACGAGTACCACTCGAAGCTCCTCGCCCAGCTCGCCAGCAACACCGCACCCGACGTCTTCTACGTCGGCGACGACAAGATGGGCCAGTTCGTCGACTCCGGCCGGCTCATGCCGCTGAAGGAGCTCATGGAGGGCGAGGACAGCCAGACGAAGCCCGATGACTTCTTCCCGGGCCTCTTCGGTGCCGCCGAGAAGGACGGGGAGTACTACGGGGCGCCGAACGACTCGAACCCCGATGTGCTCTGGTACGACAAGCAGGCGCTCGAGGCCGCCGGCATCACGGAGGACCCGGCGACACTCGCTGAGAACGGCGAGTGGACGACCGAGAAGTACCTCGAGATGAACGCCGAGCTCAAGGAAGCGGGCCTGACCGGTTCGATGTTCTGGAACTACTGGGCGACGCACTGGAGCTGGCTGTCGTCGCAGGGGCTGCCCGCGCCGTACGACGAGTCTGGCGGCTTCACGGCGAACAGCGACCCGGCGAGCGTCGAGGCGATCGACACCCTCGGTGCGCAGTTCCAGGACGGCACCTTCGTCGTCGCGGACACCCTGCCCGACGGCGCCGGCGCTGACAGCGTCTTCGTGACGCACAAGGCCGGATTCTTCGTGCAGGGCCGCTACACGATCGGCACCGTCGAATCGACCGGCGAGCAGGACAGCTACGACATCGTGCGCTGGCCGACGCCCGACGGCGAGGTCGCACCGACCGGCGTCGCCGTCTCGTTCCTCGCGATCAACGGCACGACGGCGGCGAGCGACGCGGCCTTCATGTTCTGGACCGAGTTCCTCTCGGCTGAGGGCCAGACCTTCCGCCTCGAGGGCGGCGGCAACGCCGTTCCCTCGATCAAGGGCGCCGATGACGTCGTGCTCGAGGGCGGCTACCCGGCCCACGCGCAGACCTTCCTCGACATGCGAGACGTCGGCTTCACGAACTACGCCGCCGAAGCCCGCGTGCCCGGTCTCTCGATCGACATCAGCGACCTCTTCCTGAAGCTCTACGAGGGCAAGCAGGATGCGCAGACCACCCTCGACGAGGCCGCCGATCTGGTGGCGGAGAAGTCGGGCGAGTAGCGTGACCGCACTCACCACCGGTGAGCGGATGCCGCAGGCCCAGCCTGCGGCATCCGCCCCGCGGCGCCCGCGGAAGGAGTCGGCCTGGCGCCGACGGGACCGACGATGGGGCTACGTGTTCGTCGGCCCGCAGCTGCTCGGCATGACGCTGTTCGTGGTGCTGCCGTTCGTGGCGAGCATGGTGCTCGCCTTCGCGAGCTGGGACGGACTCGGGGAGCTCACCTGGGTCGGCTTCGAGAACTTCAGCGCCCAGCTGCAGGATGAGCTGCTGCTGCGCTCCATCGTGAACACGCTCATCATCGCGTTCGTCACGGTGCCCATCGGCCTCGGCCTCGCCGTCGTCATCGCCGTCGCGCTCGAGAAGCTGAAGACGCGCACGCTCTACCTGGTGCTGTTCTTCGCGCCGGTGGTGACCTCGACGGTCGCGGTCGCGATGATCTGGCAGCAGATGTTCCGAGCCGACGGGGTACTCTCGACGGCGATCTCGAACGTCTTCGGCATCGCGCCACCCGACTGGCTCGGCGACCCGAAGCTCGCCCTGCTCGCGGTCTGCATCGTGACCATCTGGTCGTCGCTCGGGCTCAACGTCATCATCTTCCTCGCGGGCCTGCAGAACATCTCGCCGTCGGTCATCGAGGCGGCTCGCATCGACGGTGCGGGTGCCTGGCGACTGCTCACGAGCATCCGCCTGCCGTTGCTGTCGCCGATCGTGTTCTTCTCGTCGGTGGTCGCGTTCATCTCTTCGCTGCAGACCTTCGACACCGTCTACGTGCTCGTCTCGAACGCCGGGCCCGACAACGCGACTCGCACGATCGTCTACCACATCTACGATCTCGGCTTCGGCAAGTTCGAGATCGGCCCGTCGAGTGCGGCGAGCGTGATCCTGCTCGTGATCACCCTCGTGATCACGGCGATCCAGTTCGGCGCCCAGAAGAAGTTCGTGCACTACGAGGATGACGCATCATGAGCCTTGCGAACCCGCGCCTGGTCGACGGAACCCAGGCACCGCCCACGGACTCGACGGTCGCACTGAGCGCACCCGGTTTCGAGCATCGCCCGACCGGCGCGCGCACCGGCAAGGGCGGCCGGCGCCTCGGCGCCACGGCCCTCCACGTCGCACTCATCGTCGCCGGACTTGCGATGGTGTTCCCGTTCGTCTGGATGCTGCTGACGTCGTTCAAGTCGCTGCCCCAGTTGCTGCAGGACCCGCTCGCGTTCCTGCCCCAGCCGTGGACCTTCGACAACTACGTCGAAGCGTGGAACGCGGTGCCGTTCGGTCAGGCGTACGTCAACAGCATCTACATCGCGGCGCTCGTCGTGGTCGGCACGCTGCTCACCGCGTCGATGGCCGGTTACGCCTTCGCGCGCATCCGCTTCCGTGGCAGCAGGGTGCTGTTCATCGTGTTCCTCGCGACGCAGATGATCCCCAAGCAGGTCACGCTGATCCCGTTCTACATCCTGATGACGCAGCTCGGCTGGGTCGACTCTCACCTCGCGCTCATCGTGCCGGGTCTGCTCGCGAACCCGTTCGCAGTGTTCCTCATGCGACAGTTCGTGCTGTCGCTGCCGAAGGAGCTCGAGGAGGCGGCGATCGTCGACGGCGCCGGCCGCTGGCGCATCTTCTGGAGCGTCGTGCTGCCGAACCTCAAGCCGGGCCTCGCGGCGCTCAGCATCATCGTCGCACTCGATGTATGGAACGCGTTCCTGTTCCCGCTCGTGCTGCTGAACAGCCCCGACCTGTTCACGGTGCCGCTCCTGCTCTCGAGCTTCCAGGGCCAGTTCGGATCGGTCAACTACGGGCTCGTCATGGCTGCCTCGGCGATCTCCACGATCCCGATGCTCATCGTGTTCGTCATCGGCCAGCGACGCATCCTCAACAGCATGGCGGCCTCGGGGCTGGGCGGACGATGAGCGTGACGGATGTCTCGGAGCTGGCCGGACTCGCCGGCCGCCATCTCGATCTCGTGCAGGCGCCGTTCACGCTGCCGCGCTCGCGCGTGCTCGTGTTCCGGGCCGACCGGGCGGAGCTCGTCGACCGGATCGGCGCCGAGGAGGCAGTCGACCCCGCGCCCGCGACGGCGCTCCGCGTGCACACCTCGGAGTACGAGCGGTGGCTGGACGACTGCCGCGTCATCGACGAACTCGTGGTGCGGGGCGCCGCCGGCGAAGCACTGCCCGTCACGCGGGTGCTGCCGCACGTCATCGAGTTCGGCGGGGGAGCGGCGACGCTCACGTTCGCCGGGCCCGGAGCGCTCGGCATCGCCGGCGTCGGCTCGAGCGTCGAGTGGACGGTGCCGGATGGCGCGCGCACCCGCGTCGAGCTCACGGCCCAGTCGCCGGCCCTGCGATTGCACGTCGGAGCGGACCGCTCGGTGCGGCACGAGGCATCCGCTGCTCCGGCCGCCGACCTCGCGGTGACCGAGCGCCTGTGGCTCGACTGGTTCGCGAAGTGTCCGATCGTGCGCGGTGACCTGCAGCAGATGGCCGCCTTCTGCTGGTGGGTGCTCGGCGCGAACATCGTCGAGCTGCCGTCGATCGGCGAGGCTCGCGGGGTCGTGCCGTCGAAGATCGGCTACGTCGGCGTCTGGCAGTGGGACGCGTACTTCATCGCGGTGGGCCTGCGTCATGGCGATCCGGCGCTCGCCCGCGAGCAGCTCGAGATCGCCTTCGGCTTCCCCGGCGACGACGGGCAGCTGCCCGACGTCGTGCACGAGGAGGGCGTGCTCGCCTCGAGCGACGACCTGCCCGCAGCCGACCGCGACCGCCTGCGCCGCGCGGGTTCGCAGATCGCCGATCCGAACGCGCCGGTGCCGCTGACCAAGCCGCCGCTCGCGGCGTGGGCGCTCGCGAAGGTGCTCGAGGTCGAGGACGCGCCGGAATGGGCCCGTGCACAGCTCGAGACGATCCGCCGCTCGCAGGACTGGTGGTTCGCCGGCAGCGATCTCGACGGCGACGGGATGCCCGAATACGGTCACCCCTACTCCTCGGGTCTCGACGACAGCCCCATCTTCGACGGCCCGCTGCCGACGACCGCGCCCGACCTGGGCGCCTACCTCGTGCTCCAGGACCTGGAGCTCGCGCGTCTCGCCGAACGCTACGGCACGGATGCTGCGGGCGACCCCCGCGCGCACCGGGATCGCGCCGCTCGCACCCTCGAACTGCTCCTCGGCATGTGGCATCCGGAGTCCGGCCGCTTCCTCGCCCGGGCTGCGGGTGAGACGGTCGGCAGCGACGCGATCGTCGGCTTCATGCCGCTCCTGACCGGAGGGCTGCCGCAGCCGGTCGTCGACGCGCTCATCGCTGCGCTCGCCGACCCCGCCCGATACGGCCTGCCGTGGACGGTGCCGACGGTCTCGGCCGCCGATCCCGACTTCTCGGCCGAGCGGATGTGGCGCGGGCCGGTGTGGGTGAACACGAACACGCTCATCATCGAGGGGTTGCGGGCCTCGGGACATCCGGAACTCGCACGCGACCTCGCCGAGCGCACGGTCGCGCTCGTCATGAACGCCGGCGGGCCCCACGAGTACTTCAATCCGGCCACCGGGCGGAAGGCGCGCACCGCGACGACCGCGTTCGGCTGGTCGGCGGCGCTCTTCATCGACCTCGCAGTCGGGCTCTCGGCTCCGTCGGTCGAGCCGTTGCCGGTCGAGCCTCTGCCGGTCGCGTAGCGAAGCGTATCGAGACCTCGCGCGACGGTCTCGGTACGCTCCTCGGTCCCTCCTCGACCGGCGGAGCCCGGGGCGATTGCATCTCGCCGTTGTATTCAATATTCAGATCAGACAAGGAAGTCCAGATGAACACGACCCGTACCCTGCTCGCCTCCGCTGCGACCCTCGCAGGAGTCGCGCTCCTCGCCGGCTGCGCCATGGGTGGCGGTCAGTCCGCAGACCCCGTGGTGCTCGACCCCGGCGCGAAGCTCGAGGGCGAGATCACCGTGTGGTCGTGGGACGTCGCCGCGACCGCGCTCGACCGGCTCGGCGCCGAGTTCGAGGCTGAGCACCCCGGCACGACCGTGAACGTGGTCGACGTCGGGTACGACAACGCCTACGACAAACTGTCCGTCGGGCTCCAGGCGGGCAGCGGCCTGCCCGACGTCGTGACGATCGAGACCGACCGCGCCCCCGGCTACATCAACGAGTTCCCGACCGGGCTCGTCGACCTGGACCCGGTGCTCGGCGAGGCGGAGGCCGACTTCGACCCGTTCAAGTGGGCGGCGCAGTCCGACGCCGACGGCGCGCTCAAGGTCGCACCGTGGGACTCGGGCACCGTCGGCCTGTTCTACCGCACCGACTACTTCGAGGAGGCGGGCATCGACCCGGCCTCGATCTCGACGTGGGACGACCTCGTCGCGGCCGGCGAGCAGATCAAGGCCGAGAGCGGCCACACCCTCCTCTCCCTCGATGTCGCGACCGGCGGCGGGTTCCAGATGCTCCTGCAGCAGCAGGGGCAGGGGCTCTTCGACGAGAACGGAGACATCACCGTCAACTCACCCGAAGCCGTCGAGGCGCTCACCCTGCTGCAGACGCTCAACGAGAAGGGCCTGCTGAAGAACGTCAAGGGCTGGGACGGCCGGGTCACGAGCGCCAAGGACGGCGACTCGGCGGTCACGCCCGAGGCGGTCTGGTGGATCGGCACGCTGCTCGGCGACGCCCCAGAGCTCAGCGGCAGCTACGGCGTGACCGAGCTGCCGGCCTTCGAGGAGGGCGGTGTCCGCACGTCCAACAGCGGCGGCTCGGGTCTCGCCGTGCCGGCGCAGGCGAAGAACCCGCAGCTTGCGGCCGCGTTCGTCGGCTTCGCGCTCGCCGACGCCGGGAACCAGGCGTCGATGATGGAGAACGAGGGGCTCTTCCCGTCGTACCTGCCGGCGCTGCAGGGCGAGTACTTCGCCGAGCCGCATGAGTACTTCGGCGGTCAGCCCGTCTACGAGCTCTTCGCCGAGCAGACCGCGAACATCCCCGCGATCACCTTCACGACCGACAACGCCGAGGCGAGCGACATCGTCGCGAACGCCGTCGTCGCCGCCGTGCTGAACGGCGCCGATCCGCAGCAGGCGCTCGACGACGCCGCGCAGCAGATCGCCACGGCGACCGACCGCGAGATCGCGGAGTAGGCGCTCGCATGACCGCTCCGACGCTCGCCACCAGCGAGCGCGGGCGTGGCGGCAACGAGGGGCGAGGCATCCGAGGTGAATCGGATGCCGCGCCCCGCCGTTCCCGGACGCTGGGGCGCAGGCTCCAGCGTCCGGGGGCGTGGTTCGCCCTGCCCGCGGCCGCCCTGCTCGCGATCTTCTTCGCCTACCCGCTCGTCACCTCGCTCTGGCAGAGCTTCTTCGCCACCTCGGGCGGGGTCTCGAGCTGGGTGGGCCTCGAGCAGTACACGCGGCTCTTCTCCGATCCACTCATCGCGAAGAGCCTCTTCAACGCCGGCCTCATCCTGATCGTGCAGGTGCCCCTCATGATCGGGCTCGCCGTCGGGCTCGCATATCTGCTGAACCAGTCATGGCTCAGGTTCCGCTCCGGGTTCCGCCTCCTGACCTTCCTGCCGGCCGTGACGACGCTCGTGGCCTACGCCGTCGTGTTCCGCGTGATGCTCGCGACCGACGGGGGAGCGGTGAACCAGATGCTCGGGTTCGTCGGCGTCTCGCCCGTCGACTGGCTCAACAACGAATGGTGGGCACGGGTCGCGCTCGTCGCGGCGATCACGTGGCGATGGACCGGCTACAACATGGTGATCATCCTCGCCGGTCTGCAGGCGATCCCGGGGGAGCTGTACGAGGCCGCGCGCATCGACGGCGCCGGGCGCTGGCAGATCTTCACGAAGATCGTCATCCCGCAGTTGCGGCCGGTGCTCATCTTCACGACCGTGACCTCGACGATCGGCGCGCTGCAGCTCTTCGACGAGAACTGGATCCTCACCGAGGGCGGCCCGAACGACGCCACGCTCACCCCCGTGCTCTACCTCTACCGGGTCGGGTTCCGCCAGTTCGACTTCGGCTACGCCTCCGCGATCGCGTGGATGCTCGTCGTCATCACCGCGATCATCGCGATCGCGCAGTTCCGCATCATGAGGGAGAAGCCGTGACCGCGACCTCGGCACTGATATCCGTCAACCCCGAGGCGGACGGTGCGCGTGAGGCGCGCCCTGCCGGGTTCCGCCCGGCGCTCGCCCGGGGCATCCTTCGACTGCCCGTCTACCTGCTGCTCGCGGTCGCGAGCGTCTTCTCGGTGCTGCCCTTCCTCTGGATGGTGATCGCCTCGACGCACTCGACCTCCGAGCTGTTCGGCACGCCGCTCCCCGTGCTGCCGGGCGGCCAGCTGTGGGAGAACCTCGCGCGACTGCAGGAGTCGGTGAACTTCAGCCAGGTCATGCTGAACAGCCTCGGCATCGCCGTCGTCTACACGGTGTTCTCGTCGGTCGTCAGCGTGATGGCCGGCTACGGGCTCGCCACGTACCGGTTCCGGGGGCGCGGGGTGCTGCTCGGCGTCGTGCTGGTGACGATGATGATCCCGATGCAGGTGCTGCTCGTGCCCCTGTTCCAGATGATGGCGAGCGCCGGATGGATCGACAGCTATCAGGCCGTCATCCTGCCGTTCCTCGCGAACGCCTTCGGCATCTTCCTCATGCGGCAGGCGTTCCTCGACTTTCCCGTGACGCTCATCGAAGCGGCGCGCATCGACGGGGCCGGAGAGCTGCGCACCTTCTACCGCATCGTGCTGCCCGTGGCGCGGCCCCAGCTCGCGGCACTCGTGATCTACACCTTCATCAGCCAGTGGAACGCGTTCATCTGGCCGCTGCTCATGCTGAACACCGAGGACCGGTACACGGTCCCGGTGGCGCTCAACACCATGATCGGCATGTCGCGCGTCGACTACTCGGGGCTCATGCTCGGCTCGTTGCTCGCGACGCTGCCGCTCATGGTGCTGTTCCTGGTGTTCCAGAAGCAGTTCGTGTCGGGCCTGATGGGCGGCGCGGTGAAGGGCTGAGCGGGTGAGCCCGCTGGAGTCAGGCGGAGAAGTAGGGGCTCGAGGCGTTGTCGACGATCCGCTGCATGCCGTGCATCCAGTTCGCCTTGAGCGCCTTCACCGCCCCCGCCACGTCGCCCGCCTCGAGGCGTTCGGCGATCGCGGCGTGCTCGGCGGCGACTCGCTCGACCATGACATCGTTCGGCACGAGCAGCGACTCGTACCGGTGGAAGGCGCCGCGCACACTCGCGATGACGTCGAGCAGGCGCAGATTCGGGCACGCGGAGAGCATGATGCCGTGCCACTCGTCGTCCTTCGTGACCACGAGCGCGTGCTCGACGACCTCCTGGTCGAACTCGGCCGCGAGCTCGGCGAGCTGCCCGCCGATCTCGCGCAACCGCTCGATGGGGCTGAGCTCGAGCGCGAGTCCTTCGAGGGCGGCCATCACGGGAGCGAGGTCTTCGAACTCGCTCGCGCTCAGCGGCACGAACCTGAAGCCCTTGCCGTTCTCGCTGGTGATCTGCCCTTCGCTCTCGAGGGCGATGAGCGCTTCGCGAAGCGGCGTGCGACTGACGCCGAGTTCGCCGGCGAGCTGCACCTCGTTGATGCCTTCACCGGGCTGGACTGCACCCGATCGCATGCGCGCGAGGAGTTCCTCGCGCACCTGCGATCGCAGGTTCTTGCGTTCGATCGCCATGTATTCGCCTTCCGGGCCGCTCACGGCCGCTGGGGCCATCCGCGGCCAGCCTAGGCCTTGACCGAGGGCTTGACCGGTTCCGGCATCCGGTTTACGGTGTCTGTATACAGAATACATTCTGCATCGCAGGGTGTACACCCCGAGAGACCAAGGAGCAGGTGTGGCCGTCGACGTCCCCCGCAGCATCCGACTCGATGCGCTCGCCTACGGCGGCGATTACAACCCCGACCAGTGGCCCGAAGAGGTCTGGCACGACGACGCCCGGCTCATGCGCGAGGCCGGCGTCAACATCGTCAGCCTCCCGGTGTTCTCGTGGCCGCAGCTCGAGACCGCCCCCGGAGTCTACGACTGGGCCTGGCTCGATCGTGTCGTCGAGATCCTCTGGGAGGCCGGCATCCGCATCGACCTCGCGACGGCGACCGCGACGCCGCCGTCGTGGCTCGTTCGCAGCCACCCCGAGATGCTGCCGAGCGACGAGAGCGGCCGGCGCCTCGAGTTCGGCTCGCGTCAGGCCTATTGCCCGAGCTCGCCCGTCTGGCGCGAGCACGTCGGGCGCATGACCCGGGCGATGGCAGAACGCTACGGCGAGCACCCCGCGCTCGCGCTCTGGCACGTCTCGAACGAGTACGGCGATCACGTCTCGCGGTGCTGGTGCCCCGAGTCATCCGCTCACTTCCGCCGCTGGCTCGAGCAGCGCTACGGCACGCTCGACGGGCTGAACGAGGCCTGGGGCGTGAACGTCTGGGGTCAGCGGTACACCGAGTGGGCGCACATCGAGGCGCCGCGACGCTCGACCGGTCCGGTGAATCCCACGCATCTGCTCGACTTCGAGCGGTTCTCCTCCGACGCGCTGCTCGAGCTCTTCGAGATCGAGGTCGACATCCTGCGGGAGGTCACGCCCGAGATCGGCGTGACGACGAACTTCATGAGCATCCTGCGCGACCTGAACTACTGGGACTTCGCGGCCGTCGAGGACCTCGTCACCGACGACGCCTACCCCGACCCGGCCGATCCGCTCGCGCACGTGCCTGCGGCGCTGAACTACGGCTACATGCGCTCGCTCAAGGGCGGGCAGCCGTGGCTGCTGCTCGAGCAGGCTCCGAGCGGCGTCAGCTGGCGCGACGTCAACGTGCCGAAGGCGCCCGGCCAGATGCGCGTCGGCAGCTTGCAGGCGATCGCACACGGTTCCGACGGCGCCATGTGCTTCCAGTGGCGTCAGGCGAAGTACGGGCAGGAGAAGTTCCACTCGGCGATGGTCGGTCACCGCGGCGAGGCCTCCCGCACCTTCCAGGAGGCGAAGGCGTTCGGTGCCGAACTGCAGCGCCTCGAACCGGTGCGCGGCAGCCGCGTGCGCTCCCGCGTCGCACTGGTCATCGACCACGACTCGTGGTGGGGCTCGTCGGCCGCCGAGTCGCTGCCGTCGCAGCGCCTCGAGTGGCTCGCGCAGGCGCGCGCCTGGAACGCGGCCCTCTTCGCGCTCGGCCACCCGGTCGACGCGGTGCAGACGACCTCCGATCTCACCGGCTACGACGTGGTCGTCGCGCCGAACCTCTACGTGACGGATGGCGCCCAGGCGGCCGCGTTCGCGGCGTTCGTCGAGCGAGGCGGCCAGCTCGTGGTCGGCCCGTTCTCGGGCGTCGTCGACGCGACCGAGAAGGTGCACGACGGCGGCGCTCCCGGCCCGCTCCGGGGCCTGCTCGGCGTCGAGGTCGACGAGCAGTGGCCGGTGGCCGACGGGCGAGCCGAGCGCGTCGCCTTCGCCGACGGCCTCGCGGAGTTCGACGCGCCGATCTGGGGCGAGTGGCTCGAAGTGCACCCCGGCACCGAAGTACTCGCGGGCTACGCGAGCGGCGAGCTCGACGGTCGGCCGGCGATCACGCGGCGCCCGGCGTCGGCCGAGGCATCCGCTGAGCTCGACACGCCGAGCTCCTCGATCGGTGGGGCCTGGTACGTGAGCTGCGTGCTCGAGCCGACCGGCCTGGTGGAGGTCTTCCGCGCCGTGCTCGGCGCAGCCGGCCTGCCGGCGCGCGAACGCACCCACGCCGACCTCGAAGCCGTCACCCGAAGCGACGAGACCACCGACTACACCTTCGTACTGAACCACGGTCGCGACGAACTCGTCGTCGACGTGCCCGAAGGCGCCCGCGACCTGCTCGGCGACCCCGAATCTCCGCTCGGCGCCACCCTCGCCCTGCCACGTTTCGGCGCCGCCGTGCTCGCGACCCCGCGGGCCGGCGCCGCGCCGTTCATCACCCTGTCCGACATCGACGACTGAAGGCTCCCATGACCCAACCCTTCACCCACCCGTACCTGCCGAACACCGCACCCGACGTCAAGCAGGCCATGCTCGACGCCACGGGCGCGGCATCGATCGCAGAGTTCTACGCCGACGTGCCGGATGAGCTGCGTCTCAACCGGCCGCTGGACCTGCCCGCGCCCTTCCCGGCCGAGCAGGACCTCGCGCGTCACGTGCGCGGGCTCCTCGCGAAGAACCGCTCGACCGAGGACCGCCTGAGCTTCCTCGGGCACGGCACCTACCAGCACTACGTGCCGGCGGTCGTCGACGAGGTCATCAACCGGAGCGAGTTCCTGACCGCCTACGCCGGCGAGCCCTACGAGGACCACGGCCGATTCCAGGCGCTGTTCCAGTACCAGTCGCTCATGGCCGAGCTGCTCGCCATGGACGTCGTGAACGTGCCCACCTACGACGGGTACCAGGCGACCGCGACCGGTCTCGCGATGGCCGGCCGCATCACCGGCCGCAGGCGCGTACTCGTCGCGAGCGACGTGCTGCCCGCGAAGTACTCGAAGGTGGCCGACTTCGTGCGCGTGCACCTCGACCTCGAGCAGGTGCCCACGGTGGACGGCACCGCGGATGCCGCGGCGATCGCCGCCCGCCTCGGCGCCGACGTCGCCGCCGTGTGGTTCGAGACGCCGAGCGCGACGGGCGCCGTCGAGACGGCGTTGCGCGCGATCTCCGACCTCGCCCACGAGGCGGGCGCGATCGTCGTCGTCGGCACCGATCCCATCGGCTACGGCGTGCTCACCCCGCCCGCCGAGCAGGGCGCCGACATCGTCACGGGCGACATCCAGTCGCTCGGACTGCACCAGTGGTACGGCGGTGCGCACGGCGGATTCATCGCCGTCGCCGACGACCCGACCTTCATCATGGAGATGCCGTCCCGCCTGTTCGGCCTCGCCACCACCGACGTGCCCGGCGAGGTGGGCTTCGGTGACGTCGCCTACGAGCGCACGTCCTTCGCCCAGCGCGAGGAGGGCAAGGAGTGGGTCGGCACGGCCGCCGCACTGTGGGGCATCGCCGCCGGCGTCTACCTCGCCCTCATGGGGCCGCAGGGCATGGCCGACCTCGGCGAGCTGCTGCTCGCCCGTACCCGCTACGCGCAGCAGCGACTCGCCGCGATCCCCGGGGTCGTGCTCGGCGACGGCGCGCTGCACCTGCGGGAGTTCACGGTGGACGTCGCCCGCGCCGGCCTCACCGCCGAGGGCGTCGTCGGGGCGCTGCGCCGCGAGGGCATCGAGCCCGGCGTCGTCGTCGGCGAGCACACGCTGCTCGTCTGCGTCACCGAACTCACGAGCCAGGCCGACATCGATCGGCTCGCGGCATCCCTCGCCGGACTCGCTGGTCTCGATACGGGCTCCGCCCTCCTCGACCGGCACGAAACCCAGATCGTCACTACTCTCGAGGAGCAGAACGCATGAGCCTTCCTCTCGCGCCCAAGCCGGCCATCCGCCGGTTCCACCAGGCCAGCTGGGACGAGCCGGTCATCTTCGAGCTCTCGACACCGGGCGAGCGCGGCGTGTTCGTCACGCCGATCGAACCGGGCGTGCGCGACGCGGTCGGCGACGTCGTGGCGGCACTGCCCGCCGGCCTGCGCCGCGCGACGCCGCCGGCGCTGCCCGAACTCGGCCAGATGCGCGTGCTGAAGCACTACCTGCGCCTCTCGCAGGAGAACCTCGGCGCCGACCTGAACGTCGACATCGGCCAGGGCACGTGCACGATGAAGTACTCGCCGAAGATCAACGACCAGCTCATCGGTACCCCGCAGCTCACGGCGATGCACCCGCTGCAGGACCCGGCCGACGCGCAGGGCGTGCTCGAGATCGTCTGGAGCCTCGAGCGCATGCTCGCCGAGATCTCGGGCATGGACCAGGTCTCGCTGCACACCCAGGGCGGCTCGGCTGCCATCTGGGCCAACATCGCGATGATCCGGGCCTACCACGAGGCGAACGGCGAGGGCGAGCAGCGTCGCGAGGTCATCACGACGATCTTCAGCCACCCGTCGAACGCGGCGGCGGCGAAGGCCGCGGGCTACGAGGTCATCACGATCTTCCCCGACGCGGAGGGCTACCCCGACCTCGCCGCCCTCAAGGCGGCGCTCTCGCCGCGCACGGCGGCGATCATGGTCACCAACCCCGAAGACACCGGCATCTACAACCCGGCGATCAAGCAGTGGGTGGATGCCGCGCACGAGGTCGGTGCGCTCGCCGCGTACGACCAGGCGAACGCGAACGGCATCCTCGGCATCACCCGCGCCCGCGACGCCGGGTTCGACGTGTGCCACTTCAACCTGCACAAGACGTTCTCGACGCCGCACGCCTGCGGCGGCCCGGGCGCCGGTGCGAACGCGGTCAGCGCCGCGCTCGCACCCTTCCTGCCGGGCCCGCGAGTCGTGCGCGAGGTCGCCGCCGACGGCGCCGTGAGCTTCGACCTGCGCGACGCGGGAGCACGGTCGATCGGCTCCGTCGCGCCGTTCCACGGCGTGATCCCCAACATCGTGCGCGCCTATTCGTGGATCATGGCGCTCGGTGCGGAGGGCCTGCTCGCCGCGGCCGAGATCGCGGTGCTGAACAACAACTACCTGCTCGCGAAGGTGCTCGAGATCCCCGGCGCCTCCGCGCCGTATGCGACGGGCCGTCGCCGCATCGAGCAGGTGCGGTACTCGTGGCAGGAGCTCTTCGAGGACACCGGGGTCTCGTCGGAGGAGATCGGAATCCGCATGACGGACTTCGGCATGCACTACTGGACGAGCCACCACCCGTACGTCGTGCCGCAGCCCTTCACGCTCGAGCCGACGGAGTCGTACTCGAAGGCAGAGATCGACGAGTACGTGGCCGTGCTCGCCGAGGTCGCACGGGAGGCGCGCGAGACCCCGGAGGTCGTGCGCACCGCACCGCACAACCAGACGGTGCACCACACCCATCACGACGACCTTGACGACCCCGAGCGCTGGGCCATCACGTGGCGCGCGTACCAGCGCAAGTACTTCGGTGCCGGAACCCCGGCTGCGGCGGCGGAACCCGCGGAGACCGCGGCTTGAGCGTGATCGCCCTCGTCGTGAACCCGATCGCCGGAGTCGGCGGGCCCGCCGGGCTCGCCGGCTCCGACGGCGCGGCCGTGCAGGAGCGGGCGGAAGCGCTCGGCTCCCGCCGTCGCGCCGCCGAGCGCGCACGGCTCGCGCTCGAGACGGTGGCGGCGCGAAGCGCGGCGGATGCCTCGCGGCCGGTCGTGCTCACGGCGGCGGGCGCGATGGGGGAGGACGCGGTGCGAGCCGCGGGGCTCGAGCCGCACGTCGTCTTCCGCCCATCGGGCGATGGGACGGGTGAGACGACCGCAGCCGACACGACCGCGGCCGCACGTGCGCTCGTCGACGCAGGCGCGAGTCTGGTGCTCTTCGCCGGCGGTGACGGCACTGCGCGCGATGTCGCCGCCGGGATCGGCACGGAGGCCGCGGCACTCGGCATCCCGGCCGGCGTCAAGATGTACTCGCCCGTGTTCGCCGTGAGCCCCCGTGCCGCGGGTGCGCTCGCCGCGGCGTGGGTCGCGGCATCCGAGGCCGGTCGCGCCCTGCCGGTGCAGCGGCGGGAGGTGCTCGACGTCGACGAGGCGCAGCTCCGGGTCGCCAGGGTCGAGCCGCGGCTCTACGCGACCATGCCGGTGCCGTACCTCGCCGGCCGCACACAGGCCCGCAAGTCGGCGACGCCGGCGAGCGAGCACGCGGCCGTCGTCGCGGCGGCCCGCGGCGCGGCTCGGTCGCTGCGGCCCGGCGTCCGCTACCTGCTCGGACCGGGCGGCACCATGGCCGAAGTCGCTCGCGAGCTCGGTGTGGCGAAGACCCCGCTCGGCGTCGACGTCGTGCTCGACGGCGCTGTCGTGCGCGCCGCAGCCTCCGAGTCCGAGCTGCTCGACGAGATCGCCGCGGGCCCGGCGAAGGCGGTCGTCTCCGTGATCGGCGGGCAGGGGTTCCTGCTCGGCCGCGGCAACCAGCAGCTCTCGGCGCGTGTGCTGCGCGCCCTCGGTCCCGACCCGCTCGTCGCCGTCGCACCGGAGCAGAAGCTCATCGACCTCGGCGGGCGACCCCTGCTCGTCGACACCGGCGACGCCGCGGTCGACGCGCGGCTCGCGGGCTTCGTCCGCGTCATCACGAGCGCGGCCACCACCAGCATCTACCCTGTCACCGCACCCGATGCCGAGGCATCCGACCCCGAAGGAGAAGGCCATGCGCCTTGAGAACAAGCAGGCCATCGTCACCGGCGGCGCGGGCGGCATCGGCCGCGCCACGTCGATCGCCCTGGCCGCCGAAGGAGCGGCCGTCGCGGTCGTCGACCTGAACGCCGACGCCGCGGCAGCGGTCGCCGAGGAGATCCGCGCGGCGGGCGGCACCGCGATCGCGATCGCGGCCGACGTCTCGGCCGAGGCTGACATCGAGCGGGTCGTGGCGACGGCGGTCGCCGAGTTCGGCGGTGTGAACGTGGTCTTCAACAACGCGGGCATCATCCGGCGTACGACGGCTGTCGAGACCACCGTCGAGGAATGGGATCGCGTCTTCGGCGTGAACGTGCGCTCGATCTTCCTGATGTGCAAGCACATCGTGCCGATCATGGCGGCTGCCGGCGGCGGTTCGATCGTGAACACCGGCTCGGGCTGGGGCCTGAAGGGCGGCGGCCAGGCCCTCTCGTACTGCGCTTCGAAGGGCGCGGTCGTGAACATGACCCGCGCGCTCGCGATCGACCACGGCCCGCAGGGCATCCGCGTCAACTCGGTGAACCCGGGCGACGTCAACACAGGGATGCTCCGCGACGAGGCGCGCCAGCTCGCCCAGGACCCCGACGCGTTCCTCGCCGAGGCTGCCGACCGGCCGCTGCAGCGCATGGGCGAGCCGCGCGAGATCGCCGCGGCGGTCGTCTGGCTCGCGAGTGACGAGTCGAGCTACGTCACGGGCTCGGCACTCGTCGTCGACGGCGGCGGCATCGCGTAGCGGGCGCCGGTCGAACGACGGATGCCCCGTGGCCGATCGGCCACGGGGCATCCGCTGTGTCGGAGCTTGCGCGGACCCGATCAGGCCTGGGGGATGGCGGCGACGACGTCGATCTCGACGAGGATGTTCGCGAGACGCGAGCCCACCGTGGTGCGCACGGGGTAGGGCTCGGTGAAGAACTCGGCGTACGCCACGTTGTACTCGGCGAAGTCCGCCAGGTCTTCCAGGTGGGCCGTGACCTTCACGACGTCGTCGAACGACAGCTCGTACTCGGCGAGCACGGCGCCGATGTTGCGGAGCACCTGTCGGGTCTGCTCGGCGACGCCGCCGGGAACGACCTCACCGGTGGCGGGGTCCTGGGGGCCGAAGCCGGCGGTGTAGAGGAAACCGTTGGCGACGACGCCGTGGCTGTAGGGGCCGGCGGGCTTCGGCGCGTTCGAGAGGGTGATGGCGATCTTGGACATGGTTCCTCCTGTGGGGGTGTTCGGTCGGCGGTTCGTGGTCGGTGGCGGTCGGGGTGGTCGGGTTCAGCCGAGCTCGCGCGAGATGGCGGCCGCGGTCTCCCGCATCGCCGGCAGGTTCGTTCGCAGCCGGTCGAGGTCGGCGACCATCCGGATCGCCGTGACCGAGAGCGCGCCGACGATGCCGAGGGAGCTCCGGATCGGCACGGCGATGCAGTTGACGAAGGCCTCGAACTCGCGATCGTCGGTCGCCCAGCCTCGGGAGCTCACGATGGCGAGCTCGCGGTCGAGTCGCTCGCGCGTGGTGATGGTGAGGTCGGTGTACCGCTCCCAGGTGACGCCGGCGAGCACGGCATCCCGGCCTGCGGTGTCGAGGTCGGCGAGGATCGCCTTGCCGACGGCCGAGCAGTTGGGGATGACGGCGCGGCCGATGCGGGAGTACATGCGCACGCCCGACTCGTCTTCGGCCTTGTCGACGTAGACGATCGATCGGTCCATGAGTGCTGCCAGGTGCACGGTGTTGCCCGTGCGGCGTTGCAGGCGACGCACATGCTCGGCGCCGGCCTCGCGCAGGTCGAGCGAGTCGAGCGCCTCCTTCGAGAGGGCGGCGAGCCGGGTGCCGAGCGTGTAGCGGCCGGACGCGCGCCGGCGCACCCAGCCGACCTCCTCGAGCGACTGCAGCTCGCGGAACATCGTCGACCGGTGCAGGTCGAAGGCCTCCGCGAGTTCGGCGACCGTTCGCGGATCGGCGGCGATCGCGTCGATGATGCGGGCCGCGCGCTTCACGCTCTGCGACATGTCAGGCCTCCGCTGCCTCGTCGGATCGGGATGGTTCGTGTCGCACCGGACGCCGGATGTCGTGGGTCCCGTGCGAGACGAGGGGTCCCGTCGCCTCCTCGGTGACGCGACGGATGCCGCGGCCGGGCGTCGCCCCGGTGAGCGCGCCGCCCGCGAGCACCGGCACGCCGGCGACGAGCACGTCGTCGATGCCGATGCCGAGGCCGAGCGGCTCCGCGTAGCTCGCGGTCGCGCGCACGGCGTCGGGGTCGACGAGCACGAGGTCGGCGATGACTCCCTCGCGAACCGCGCCGCGGTCGCCGAGCCCGAACCGGGCCACCGCCCGCGAGGAGACGAGGGCCGCCGCTGCCGCCCACCCGATCGTCGCCTGCTCGCGCACGAGCATCGCGAGGTAGCGCGAGAACGAGCCGCGCGCCCGCGGGTGCGGGTGGCGGCCGATGAAGATGCCGTCGGAGCCCCCGATCCCCGCCGGGTGCGAGAGGATCTCCGCGAGCCCGGCATCGCTGCGCTCGTACTGCACGGCCATCACGACGTTGACCTCGAGCCGCGAGGCGACGAGCACGTCGAGCGCGAAGTCGATCGCATCGATCGAGGCGCCCGACCGAGCGGATGCCTCGGCCGCGCCCTGCGCGATCGTGAGGCCGTGCGCCCAGTCGAAGTCGGGGGAAGCGAGGTGGGCGAGCGTCAGCATCGACGGCCACTCGGGGCCGAGGCTCGCGTAGCCCGTGATCGTCGGGAACCACTCCCGGCGGAGCCTCGCGCGCACCGCGGGGTCGGCGAGTTCGGCGACGACCTCGGCCGCGGGCCGCACCGTGAGCGACGCGGGCAGGATCGGCATCGCGAGGATCGAGCAGCCGCGCGTGTACGGGTAGGCGTCGAAGGTCGCATCGACCCCGTCGCGTTCGAGCTCGGCGAGGAGCTCGTGCACGAGGTGCGGCTCGGCGTGGAAGTGCGAGACGTGCACGCGCGCACCGGACGCCCGGGCGATCGCGGCCATCTCGGCGATGCCCGCTGCCGAGTTCGCCTCGTAGCCGCCGCGCATGTGCGAGACGTAGACGGCTCCGGCGGCCGCGACCGGTGCCGCGAGCGCGGCGAGCTCGTCGGTGCCGGCGAAGACGCCGGGCACGTAGTCGAGGCCCGTCGAGAGCCCGAGGGCGCCGTCGGCGAGCCCGTCGGCCACGAGCGCCCGCATGCGAGCGAGCTCGTCGGGCGATGCGGCATCCGTCGAGCGGCCCATGACCTCGAATCGCACGGTGCCGGCAGGAACGAGCACGCCGGCGTTCACGGCCGTTGCGCCGTCGTAGGCGGCGAGCAGCGATGCGATCCCGCCGCCGCGGTAGCTCGGGTGCGGTCCGTTGATCGCGGCGAAGTACTCGGCGGCGTAGTCGCCGTCGCCCGGGGCGTACGAGACGCCGTCCTGCCCGCCGATGACGGTCGTGACGCCCTGGCGCAGCAGCGCGAGCTGAACATCTGGGTCGAAGAGCGCACCGTCGGCGTGCGAGTGGGCATCGACGAAGCCGGGCATGAGGAACCGGCCGCGGCCGTCGACGACGTGCGCGTCACCCGGGTCGACGGTGTGCGCGGGGGCGATGCGCGCGATGCGATCGCCGTCGACGAGCACGTCGGACGGCCCGGCGCCGACGCCCTCGGCATCGACGGCGAACACATCTCGAATGAGGATCGACACCGATGGCTCCTAGAAGAACGTGCGCACGAGCGCGACCACGCGGTCGGAGCCGCCGCCCTCGACGACCGGGATGAGGCGCCACTTGTCGAACGCGGTGCAGGGGTGCGAGAGGCCGAGCGACACGACCTCGCCGATCGCGACGTCGAGCGGGCCGTCGGCGCGGAGGTAGGCGTGCTGGTCGTTGAGCGCGGTGACGGATGCCTCGGTGAGCGGACGCTCACCGCCGCCCGGCTGTTCGGCCACGCCGAACGGCACGGGCAGACCCTCGTCGTAGGGGAAGTCGCGCTTGCCGCCGTCGAGCAGCGCGAGGCCGGGCTCGGGGTGCGAGACGACTCGGGAGTAGCCGCGCATCGCGGGCGTGAGCTCGTCGTCGATCGGCGAGATGCCGTGGTAGAAGCCGTCGTCGTGCAGGAGCGAGGCGCCCGAGCGGAGGATCCAGCGCGTAGCGCCGTTGCCGGGGCCCGCCGCGGACTCCGCCGTGATCGCGGGGGCGAACACCTCGGCGACGAGTTCGAGGTAGGCGCTGCCGCCGGCCGTGACGATGAGCTCGCCCTCGGCGATGCCGCGCACCGCCTCGTGCACCTCGAGCATCTCAGCGAGGTAGGCGCGGACCGCCTCGAGCGCAGCGGGGGAGCGATCATGGCCGAGGCTGCCCTCGTAGCCGGCGGTACCCGCGAGGCGGAGCACGGGCGACGCAGCGATGCGCTCGGCGATGCGCACGGCCTCGCCGACGCCGCGTGCGCCCGTGCGGCCGCCGGCGCCGCCGAGCTCGACGAGGACGTCGATCGGGCGGGGGAGCGCGATGCCGGCGAGCGCCTGCTCCATCGCCTCGACGGTCTCGACGGAGTCGACCCACGAGCGGAACGCGAAATCGGGGTCGGCGAGCTCGCCGGCGACGAACGCGAGGGCCGCCGGGGCGACGAGCGTGTTCGCGAGCATGATCGAGGCCGTGCCGAACGTGCGAGCAGTGCGCACCTGCCCGGGGGTCGCGAGAGTGATGCCGGTGGCGCCGGCGTCGAGCTGGAGCTGCCAGAGCGCGGGAGCCATCGTGGTCTTGCCGTGCGGCATGAGTTCGAGACCGCGCGCGTCGCACCAGCCCTGGATCACCGAGGCGTTGTGTGCGAGCGCGCGCTCGTCGAGGGCGAGGAGCGGCGTCCAGAACTCGGCGAGTCGGGGGTCGCTCGCGAGGAACTCGCGCACGGTGAGGCCATCGGCGCGCGCGGGCAGCCCCTTGTCGGCCGCGCTCAGTCGTTCATCGGCGAGTGCTGCGAGTCGTGTGTGCTGCGGCATCCGGAATCCTCTCGTGTTGCAGATGCTGCAACGCGTTTGCGCCGCATCTGCACACCAGACAGCATAGGGGGCGTGCCCCAGCTGCCCGAAGTCCTGACCATCGGCGAGACCATGGCGCTCGTCGCCCCGGTGCTCGCCGAACCGCTCGAGACCGCCGAGGAGTTCCGCGTCGACACCGCAGGCGCCGAGGCGAACGTCGCCGCCCACCTCGCCGCGCTCGGTCGTCGTGTCGCGTGGGCGGGCCGGGTCGGCGATGACGCGCTCGGCCGGCGCGTCGTGCGGCACCTGCACGACCGCGGCGTCGACACGCGCTGGGTCGAGACCGACGACGCGGCGCCGACCGGCGTCTACTTCAAGGACCCGGGCCGCGGCGTGCGCTACTACCGAGCAGGCTCGGCGGCGTCCCGCATGGATCCGTCCTTCCTCGGCGGCCTTCCGCTCGACACCGCCCGGGTCGTGCACGTGAGCGGCATCACGCCGGCGCTCTCCGCGGGCTGCGATGCGCTCGTCGACGAGCTGATCGAACGCGTCGCGGCCTCGCCCGCGATGCTGAGCTTCGACGTCAACCACCGCAGCGCCCTCTGGCGGGAGGGCACGGCGCGCGGCAGGCTGCAGGAACTCGCCGCCCGAGCCGACCTCGTCTTCGTCGGCCTCGATGAGGCGGAAGCGCTCTGGGGCACCGCGACGCCCGACGCGGTGCGGGCGATACTGCCCGAACCGGCGCTCCTCGTGGTGAAGGACGGTGCGATCGGCGCGACCGAATTCCGCGCCGGCGCGGATTCGGGGTCGACCCATGTGCCGGCGATGTCCGTCGAGGTGGTCGAGGCCGTCGGCGCCGGCGACGCGTTCGCGGCGGGCTATCTCGACTCGCTCCTCGCCGGGGGCGGGGCGCGCGCTCGCCTCGCCGCCGGACATGCCCGAGCCGTCACCGTGCTCGGCGACACCGCCGATTTCCCCAGAGCAGCAACGACCACGAGGAGCACCCGATGACCACCATCAGCAACGCCGAGTTCGACGACGTCTTCGACGGGCAGCCGCTCATGGCGATCTTCCGGGGCATGGGCGTCGAGCGGAGCCTCGAGCTCGCCGAACGCGCCTGGGGGCTCGGCATCGACGTGGTCGAGCTGCCGATCCAGACCGAGGCCGACCTCGAGGCGCTGCGCGTCGTCGCCGCAGCCGGACGGGCTGCGGGTCGCCTCGTCGGAGCCGGCACCGTCGTGTCGGTGCGGCACGTCGAGCTCGCGGCATCCGCCGGCGCAGCCTTCACGGTGAGCCCCGGCTTCGACCCGGTCGTCTCGCGCGCCTCCGCGGAGGCCGGGATGCCGCCGTTGCCGGGTGTCGCGACCGCGAGCGAGGTGCAGGCGGCGATGGCCGCGGGCCTCACCTGGCTGAAGGCGTTCCCGGCCTCGCTGCTCGGGTCGGCGTGGTTCCCGGCGATGGCCGGTCCGTTCCCCGCGGCCCGCTTCGTCGCCACCGGCGGCATGGACGCCTCGAACGCAGCGGAGTTCCTCGCCCGAGGCGTGCGCGCCGTCGCCGTCGGCTCGGCGCTCGACGACCCCGCCCAGCTGCCGGCGCTCGCCGCTCTGCTCGCCGAGTAGCCGGGGCGTTCGAACGATCCCAAGCGCGGTGCCGACCTGGTCGGCACCGCGCTTTCGTCGTCTTCGCGCCGGAAACGCGTGGGAAACGCGGCTGAAACAGAAACTGAATGAGTTGTTTCCAGTTACAATCTTTTCTGTTAGGGTCTCTTCCAGTAACGCGTGAGCACCGAGACCTGCGCGCCGTCACTGCACCACCTTCCACGCAACGAAGCACGAGAGGAATGCCGGAGATGACTCGAACCAAACGCTCCCTCGCGGTGGCACTCGCCGCCGGAGCGGCCGCGATCGCCCTGGGAATGACCGGATGCACCCCGTCGGCAGGAGGGGGCGGCGACGACGCCTCGGTCCTCCGCGTCTGGGCGGGCAGCGCCACCCCGATCAACAACAACTTCAACCCGTTCGCCGTCGACACGGCCGTGCACGCGACCTTCGGCGTGATCTACGAGCCGCTGTTCTTCTTCAACCAGCTCTCGGCGGATGCGCCCGTCGGCCTCATCGGCGACAGCTACGAGTACAGCGAAGACGGCCGCACGCTCACCGTCACCATCAAGCCCGACCTGCAGTGGAGCGACGGCGAGGAGCTCACCGCCGACGACGTCGCCTTCACCTTCGGGTACGGCTCGAACAAGTCCGAGCAGTTCGTCTCGGCCGAGGCGACCGACGCGACCACGGTCGTGCTCACCTACACCGAGCCGCAGTTCACGAGCGCCTCGCTCACGCTGGGCTCGACGTACATCATCCCCGAGCACATCTGGGCCGACATCGACGACTTCATGGCCGAGACGAACCCCGAGCCGGTCGGCTCCGGGCCGTACGTGCTGAAGAGCTTCTCCGATGCGGCGTACACGGTCGAGGCGAACGAGCTCTTCCGCGACGGCGCCCCCGCAGTGACCGAGGTGCAGTACCTCGGCCTCGACTCGAACCAGTCGTCGCAGGACCTGCTGACGACCGGCAAGATCGATTGGGTCGGCCAGTTCATCGCGAACCCCGACGCCGTGACCGGCAAGGGCGATATCACGACGCTGAACCTGCAGCAGGACCCGACGACGATCACGACCTGCGCGAACGCCGACCTCGGCTGCGAGGGAGCGCAGACCGACCCCGCGGTGCGCCAGGCGATCAACGTCGCGATCGACCGCGCCACGATCGCCGACAAGGCGTTCGCCGGGCTCGCGGGCGAGTCCTCGCCGTCGTTCACCCTGCAGCCGCGCGACGAGCAGTGGCTGAGCGATCCCGAGCTCGCCACGAGCCCGCAGGAGGCGAACGCCGCCGAGGCGGGCGCGATCCTCGAGGCCGCCGGCTACACGAAGGACGCCGACGGGTTCTACGGCAAGGGCGGCACGGCCTTCGAGATCGACCTGTTCTCGCCCGACGGCTGGACCGACTACAACGACGCGGCCAAGCTCATCTCGGAGCAGGCGGCCGAAGCGGGCATCCGCATCAACGCCCGCACCGTCTCCGACGCCGAGTACTGGACGCCGATCCAGTCGGGCGACTTCCAGATGGCGCTCTACGGCCTCACGCAGAGCCTCGTCGCCGACCCGTACTCGAACTACCACGAGTACTTCGCCGGCACCTCGACCGTCAAGGTCGGCGAGACCCCGCTCGTCGGTCAGAACTACGCCCGCTACTCGAACGCGGCCGTCGACGCCGCCGTGCTCGCAGCCGGCGCGACGCAGGACGTCGCGACGAAGCAGGCGGCCTACGCGACCATCCAGGCCGAGATCGCCCGCGACCTCCCGTACATCCCGGTGGTGCTGAACGCCTCGCAGTCGTTCTTCAACACCGAGAAGTTCAGCGGATGGCCGAGCGAGGGCGACCTCTACGCCGCACCGCTGCCGTACCTCGCAGTGGCCAACGCGGTCGTGCTCTCGCACCTCACGCCCGCGAAGTAGGCCGTCGGTCCCATGGAACTCCCCAACTCGAGGACGGCAGCGGCATGAGCTTCTACCTTCGGCGGGTCGCCTTCTACCTGGTGACCCTCTGGGCGGCGATCTCGCTCAACTTCCTGCTCCCGCGGCTCCTGCCGGGCGACCCCGCAGCCATCATGCTCGGCAAGCTCCGGCGCGCCAGCGGCGGGCGTCCGCTCTCCGAGGAGACGATCGAGGCGATCACCTCGATCCTCGGCGCCGGGAAGGACATGTCCCTCTGGGACCAGTACGTGGCGTACTGGGGCCGGTTGCTTCAGGGAGACCTCGGCGTCTCCTCCACGAGGTATCCGGCCCCGGTCGCCGATCTCATCGCCGCGGCCCTGCCGTGGACGATCATCCTGGTCGGTGTCGCGACCGTCATCTCGTTCCTGCTCGGCATCATCGTCGGCGCATGGGTGGGGTGGCGGCGCGGCACCTGGCTCGATCACCTCGTGCCGGTCACGACGGTCTTCCAGTCCATCCCGTACTTCTGGCTCGCGCTCGTGCTCGTCGCGGTGTTCTCCGTGCAGTTGGGGTTGTTCCCGATCGTCGGCGGCTACGACGTGTTCGAGTTCCCGGCGGGCCCCGAGCTCAGCTGGGCGTTCATCGGCAGCGCGATCTACCACGCCATCCTCCCGGCGATCACGATCGTGCTCTCCTCGGTCGGCGGCTGGCTCCTCGGCATGCGCAACATGATGGTGTCGACGATGTCGGAGGACTACGTCGTCACGGCGGAGGCGAAGGGGCTCACCCCTCGTCGGGTGCGCACGAAGTACGCCTCGCGCAACGCCGCCATCCCGAGCCTCGCCGGCTTCGGCATCGCCCTCGGATTCGTCGTCGCCGGCTCCATCGTCATGGAGCAGGTGTTCAGCTACCCGGGCATCGGCAAGCTCATGATCCAGGCGGTGCAGGGCCTCGACTACGCCCTCATGCAGGGCGTGTTCCTCGTGATCACGCTCACCGTGCTCGCCGCCAACTTCTTCATGGACCTCATCTACGGCTTCATCGACCCGAGGGTGCGACACAATGGATGACTCCCAGCCCACCCTCGACCGCGCCGACGACGTCTACGCGACCGGCGACGACGCGCCGTTCCAGGCGCCCGTCTCGGCTGAGGCCGTTCGCGAGACGACTCGCGAGGCGACCGCCACTGCTGCGATCGCGGCCGCACGGTCCACGCGCGGCGGCCGCTTCCGGCACATCCTGCCGAGCCGCTCGGGCAAGCTCATCGCGGGCGTCGTGATCGTCGGCCTCATCACGCTGTTCGGCATCTTCGGCCCGATGATCGCCCAGCCGCCCCGCGACTCCAGCAACGAGGCGCTGCAACCGCCCTCGGCCGAGCACTGGCTCGGGACCACGAAGCTCGGCTACGACGTCTTCTCGCAGCTCGCGTGGGGCACGCAGGGCTCGCTCTTCATCGGCATCGTCGCCGGGATCGTCGCCCTCCTGCTCGCCGTGATCTTCGGCGTATTCGCCGGCTACTTCGGCGGCGTGCTCGACGAGGTGCTCACGCTCTTCACGAACATCGTCCTCGTCATCCCCGGCCTGCCCGTCGTCATGGTCATCGCCGCGTACGTGCAGAACGCCGAGGGACTCGGGCCGCTCGCCCGAAGCTCCCTCCTCGTCGCGCTCGTGCTCGGCATCACGGGCTGGGCGGGCTCCGCCGTGGTGCTCCGGGCCCAGGCGCGATCGCTCCGCACCCGCGAATACGTCGCCGCGGCGCGGGTGGCCGGCGAGAAGCCCGGCCGCATCATCTTCGTCGAGATCCTGCCGAACCTCGTGCCCCTGCTCGCCGCGCAGTTCATCTTCGGCGTCATCTTCGCGGTGCTCGGCGAAGCGGGCCTCTCGTACCTCGGGCTCGGGCCGACCGGCTCGATCACGCTCGGCACGATGCTGAACGACGCGCAGACGGGCCAGGCCGTCGGCACCGGCGCCTGGTGGTGGTTCGTGCCACCGGGCCTCATCATCGCGGCCCTCGGCGCCGGACTCTCCCTCATCAACTTCGCGATCGACGAGGTCGTGAACCCGAAGCTCAGGCTCGCGCCTGAGAACGCGAAGCGTCAGCGCAAGGCCGCGAAGGCCGGCAAGGGCGTCGCCGACACCGGAGCATTCGCATGAACGCCAACATCAACGCCAACGCCAACGCCAACGCCAACGCCAACGCCAACGCCGCCGTCGTGAACGTCGCCGCCCTCGGCGAACCCGTGCTCACCGCACGCGAGGTCTCGATCGAGTACGAGGTCGACCCGCCGGTGAAGGCAGTGCGCGGCGCGTCGATCACGCTGCACCGCGGGGAGATCCTCGGCCTGGCAGGGGAGTCGGGCTGCGGCAAGACGACGCTCGCCTACGGGCTCAACCGGCTGCTCAAGGCCCCGGCGATCATGACCGGGGGCGAGGTCGTGTTCCACGACGCATCCGGTGACGACATCGACGTCGTCGCCCTCGACGGCGAGGCGCTGCGCCGGTTCCGCTGGAACAAGGTGTCGATGGTCTTCCAGGGATCCATGAACTCGCTGAACCCCGTCATGAACGTGCGCAAGCAGTTGCACGACGTCTTCACGACCCACCGTCCGGCGATGAAGCGTGCCGAGCGCGAAGCCAGGAGCGCCGAGCTGCTGACCCTCGTCGGCGTCGACCCGACGCGGCTCTCGAGCTTCCCGCACGAGCTCTCGGGCGGCATGCGCCAGCGCGTGATGATCGCGATGGCGCTCGCCCTCGACCCGCAGGTCATGATCATGGACGAGCCGACCACGGCGCTCGACGTCGTCGTGCAGCGCGGCATCATCCGCGAGATCATGCGGCTGCGCGAGCGACTCGGCTTCGCGGTGATCTTCATCACGCACGACCTGCCGCTCCTCATCGAGATCAGCGACCGCATCGCGATCATGCTCGACGGCGAGATCATCGAGCAGGGTGACGCCGAGCAGATCTACCGGGCGCCGGGGCATCCGTACACCAGGCGGCTGCTCTCGAGCTTCCCGAGCCTGCGCGGAGACCGCGGCGACTTCATCCGCACGGGCGCGGCCGCCGGGGGTGCGGCATGAGCGGGCGGGCGACCGCGGTCGAGGCCACGACCCTCGAGGCGCGCAACCTGGTCAAGGACTTCCGGCTGCGGAGCGGCACCAGGGTGCGCACGCTCCATGCGGTGAAGGATGTCTCGTTCACCCTCGAACCCGGTCGCACGATCGCCCTCGTCGGCGAGAGCGGCTCGGGCAAGTCGACGATCGCACGCATGATGGCCAAGCTCGAGACGCCGACCTCCGGCGAGGTGCTGCTCGACGGGCGGTCGAGCGCGACCCGCGGCGGCGGCCTCGCCCGCTATCGGCGCGACGTGCAGATGGTCTTCCAGGACCCGTTCAGTTCGTTGAACCCGTTCCATCCGATCCTGCACCACCTCGAACGGCCGCTGCGCATCCACCACCCGCGGCTCTCGTCGCGACAGATCCGCGAGCGCGCCGAAGAACTGCTCGAGCGCGTGCGCCTCTCGCCGGCGGCGACGTTCGCCGATCGTCGACCGCACGAGCTCTCGGGCGGCCAGCGGCAGCGCGTCGCGATCGCGCGTGCGCTCGCACCGGGGTCGCGATTCATCATCGCCGACGAGCCGGTGTCGATGCTCGACGTGTCCATCCGCCTCGGCGTGCTGAACCTGCTCGCCGAGCTGCAGCGGCAGGAGCACCTCGGCGTGCTCTACATCACGCACGACCTCGCGACCGCACGGCACTTCTCCGACGAGATCCTCGTGATGTACCGCGGGGAGATCGTCGAACGCGGGCCGAGCGAGCAGGTGATCCTCGATCCCCGGCACGAGTACACGAAGACCCTGCTCGAGGCAGCGGCCGACCCCGATCGGCTCGGGCGGCTGCGTGATGACGTTCGGAACGGCGGGTGAGGCGACAATCAGTAAACATTCTTTTCAGATAGAGTGACCATCAACACCGAACGAGAGAGGCGGCCTGCCGTGAACCAGATCGACCCGGGCACCCCGACGTGGCTCGCGGCGCGCAACGACCGCACCGCCTTCCGGCTCCTCCTCGAGCACGGCCCCCTCACGCGATCGCGGCTCGGCGAACTCACGGGGCTCTCGAAGCCCACCGCCTCGCAGATGCTCGCACGCCTCGAACGGGTCGGCCTGATCCGGCCGGTGGGCGAGCTGTCGGGGGGCCGAGGGCCGAACGCGATCACGTACGGGGTGCGCACCGATCGCATCACGGGCGTTGCGATCTCGATCCTCGAGCGGGCGATCCAGGCGGTCGTCGTCGACGCCGTCGACGACGATCACCCGATCGTGCAGATCCCGACCGACGGGCACGAGCGCTCTCCCGAGGGCGACGTGCGGGCCGCCGTCCAGGCTGCCTGCGCGGAGGCCGGCATCGATGCCGCAACAGTCAGCCGGGTCGTGATCGGCGTGCAGGCAGCATTCTTCGTCGACGGCGACGAACTCTCGTTCACCGACACCCTGCCCGGCTGGCCGGAGGTCGGGGCCCGTGCGCGCATCGAGCGGGAGCTCGGCCTGCAGGTGACGATCGACAACGACGTCAACCTCGCGACGATGGCCGAGCGCTCGTCGGGCGCCGCGCAGCAGGCCTCGAGCTTCGCGCTGTTCTGGATGGGCGACGGACTCGGCGTCGGCCTCGACCTCGGCGGGGTCGTGCACCGCGGCGCCTCGGGCGGAGCGGGTGAGATCGGCTACCTCGCGGTGCCGCGCACTGCCCAGCCGCTCGCGCCGTCGGCGAACGACTTCACCGACCTGCTCGGCGGCCCGGCCGTTGCCCGCCTGCTCGGCGACGGCGGAAGCGGCGAGACGCTCGCCGAGGTGCTGCCCCGACTCGCGCACGACGACGACGCACTGTCGGCGCTCGCCGACCGGGTGATCCTCGCCGTCAATCCGCTGCTCGCGATCCTCGATCCCTCGATGATCGTGCTCGGCGGCCCGACCGGCACCGCCGGCGGCACTCGGCTCGCGGAGCTCGTCGCCGACCGCGTCGACCCGGCGGCGCACCCGAAGCTCGCGATGCGCACGAGCGGCACGGGAGCCCAGCCGGTGCTCCTCGGCGCGCGCCAGCAGCTCGTCGAGCAGATCCGCGACCACCTCGAGGCGGACATCTCGCTCGCCACCTGACTCCGGCCATCGAGCGACGGATGCCACGGGGCATCCGTCGCCGGCCACCGACCCTTCGCTCCGCGCTCGCGCGGGGCGCACCATGCACGGAATTGAGGACTGATGAAGCTCGCCATCGTCGGCGGAGGCTCGACCTACACGCCCGAACTGATCGACGGATTCGCCCGCCTGCGCGACACCCTCCCGCTCGAGGAGATCCGTCTCGTCGACCCCGACGAGCAGCGACTCGCGCTCGTCGCGGGCATGTCGCAGCGAATGCTCGAGCATGCCGGTCATCCCGCGAAGGTGATCGGCACGACCGACCTCGTCGCGGGCGTCGCGGACGCCGACGCCGTGCTCATCCAGCTGCGGGTCGGCGGGCAGGACGCCCGTCACGCCGACGAGACGTGGCCGCACGAGGCCGGATGCATCGGCCAGGAGACGACCGGCCCCGGCGGCCTCGCCAAGGCGCTGCGCACCGTACCCGTGGTGCTCCGCATCGCCGATGTCGTGCGTGCGCATGCGAAGCCCGACGCCTGGATCGTCGACTTCACGAATCCGGTCGGCATCGTCACCCGGGCGCTGCTCGAGGCGGGCCACCGCGCCGTCGGCCTCTGCAATGTCGCGATCGGCTTCCAGCGCCGCTTCGCCTCGCTCTTCGACGTCGACCACGATCGGGTGAGCCTCGGGCACGTCGGCCTCAACCACCTGACCTGGGAGCGGAGCGTCGTCATCGACGGCGACGACCGGTTGCCGGGGCTGCTCGAGCACCGGCTCGGCGCGCTCGCAGACGAGGTGCACCTGGCGCCGGCGCTCATCGCGCAGCTCGGCGTCGTGCCCTCGTACTACCTGCGCTACTACTACGCGCACGACGAGGTGCTGCGGGAGCAGCTGCACGAGCCGACGCGAGCCGAGGCGGTGCGCGCGATCGAGCGCGAGCTGCTCGAGCTGTACGCCGACCCCGCCCAGCACGAGAAGCCCGCTGCGCTCGAGGGGCGCGGCGGTGCGTTCTACTCCGAAGCGGCGATCGAGCTGCTCGCGGCGATGCGCGATGGCGCGAGCCGCTCACGTGTGGTCAACCTGCGCAACGACGGCGTGCTGCCGTTCCTGCCCGACGACCACGTCATCGAGGTGCCGGCCGTGTTCCGCGACGGGGGATTCGTCGCGGAACCGGTCGCGCCGCTGCCCGACGACATCCGCGGGCTCATCTCGGGTGTCGCCGGGTACGAGCGCCTCGCGCTCGACGCGGCGGTGCACGGCGGCCGCGATCGCGTGCTCCGCGCCATGCGCGCGCACCCGCTCGTGCTGCAGCACGAGCGCGCGGAGCAGCTCACCGACCTGCTGATGGCCGAGAACGCGCAGTTCCTGGAGTGGGCGCGGTGAACGGCGTGATCGTCGCCGTCGACGGCGGCGGATCGAAGACCGACGCGGTCGCACTGACGATCGACGGCGAGCTCGTCGCCCACGAGCGCGGTGCCGGCTCGAGCCCGCACTTCGAGGGGCTCGGCGAGGCCGTGGTCGTCGTCGACGACCTCGTGAGGCTCGTCGCGGGGGAGCGTCCGGTCGTGCACGCGGGGCTCTACGTCTCGGGTCTCGACCTGCCGGTCGAGGTCGAGCAGTACGCCGGCGCGATCTCCGGATTCGCGTGGGCCGGGTCGTCGGTCGTCGTCGCCAACGACCTCTACGCCGTCCTCCGGGCGGGCACCGACGAACCCGATGCCGTCGCGATCGTCTGCGGCACCGGGGTGAACGCGGTCGGCGTACGCGCCGACGGCGCCGACGTGCGATTCCCGTCGCTCGGCCCGCTCTCGGGCGACTGGGGCGGCGGCAGCGGCATCGGCGAGCAAGTGCTCTGGCATGCCGCGAGGGACGTCGACGGTCGGGGGCCGCGCACGGTGCTCACCGCCGCGATCGTCGAGCAGCTCGGCGTCGCCTCGGTGCCCGCCCTCATCGAGGACCTCCACTTCGGCCGGCGCGACTCGAGCGAGCTCACCGCGCTCACGCCGACGGTCTTCGACGCCGCGCGGGCCGGCGACGCCGTGGCGGTCGGCCTCGTCGATCGGCAGGCCGAGGAGATCGTGGCCTTCGCCAGGGCGTGCGTGACGCGGCTCGGCCTCGCGGATCGCGCCATCCCGATCGTGCTCGGCGGCGGCATCGTCCGCTCGGGCGACGAACGACTGCTCGGCGGCATCGCCTCGGGGCTCGCACGAGTCGCCCCGGCGGCACGGCTCGAGATCCTCGACGCCGCGCCGATCGTCGGGGCCGCCCTGCTCGCGCTCGATCGGGCGGGCGCGAGTGCCGATGCACTCGACCGCGCGCGCGACGCCGTCACGCGCGCGACGCGGATGACGCACGCAGATGCCGTGCGCGAGGCGGTTCCGTCCGCCCACTGACGACCGCCGACGATCGCCGACGATCGCGGACGCGAGGAGGTGCTCGCCGCTCAGTCGTCGCGGCCGAGGCGCCGCACTGCGACGTCCTGGTGCGCGAGGCGCCGCAGCGCGAGCAGCACCGGTTCGTAGAGCGCGGTGCCGAGCACCGTGTACTCGACGGCGGCGTGCGGCTCCTGAGGCATCCGCTCGAGGTCGTAGGCCGCGAGGTCCGCCGCCGCCCGGCCGTATCGTTCGAGGCGCTCGGGGGTGATCGGCATGCCCGCATCGTCGGCGGCCGCGAGGGCGCCCTCGAGCTGGGCGACCGCCGCGAACTCGGGGTCGTAGACCTGGCCGAGCGCCTCGAGCGCGGCCCGCGCACGCGGATAGGGGTCGTCGGCGCCTGCGGGTTCGGCGCCGGCGGGCGGCAGTGCGCCGACCGCGCGACCGAGGGTGGAGTACAGGTCGTCGCCGGGATCGTCGACGAGCTGGAGCACGGCGCGGGCCTGCTGCACGCTCAGGCCGACCGGTCCGGTGAGCGCACGCACGAGCCGGAGTCGCTGCACGTGGCGCTCGTCGTAGCTCGCCTGCGTGGCCGAGGTCGCAGTGCCCGGCTGCAGGAGGCCCTCGCGGAGGTAGTACTTCACGGTCGCGACGGGCAGGCCGGCCGCGGCGGCGAGTGCGGAGATGCGCATACTGGGACCCCTTGCATTGGATAGTGCAACTCTCTAATATTGGAGAGTACAACTATCCAATCATGAAACAGCGACGAAGGGACCGGCCATGCCGTCCGCTCCAGATCTCATCCTCATCGGCGTCCTCCTGCTCGCGCTCGTCACGGTCGAGAGCGGCGGCTACTTCCTCACCCGGGTGGTGCGCGGCCTGGCGCCCGCGAACCGGCTGCAGATGAGCTTCTTCCGTGCGGGCCACGCGCACGCGGCCGTGCTGCTCGTGCTCTCGATGGTGATCCTCTCCGTCGTCTCGTACGCCGCACTCGACGGGTTCTGGCTCTGGCTCGCCCGACTCGGCGCGCCGATCGCGGCGATCCTCATGCCCGCGGGGTTCTTCCTCTCGGTGCTCGGGCGCGAGCCCGAGAAGCCGAACCGGCTCGTCGTGCTCCTCTGGATCGGCGCCGCCGTGCTCACCGCCGGGCTGATCACGGCCGGCGTGGGGCTCGTCGCCGGCGGGATCGCGGCACTCTGAGCAGGGGGATGGGTGCGAGACCGGCCCGACCGGCGTAGCGTCGGCGCATGGCCATTCCGCAGCGCTTCTCTCTCGTCACGCTCGGCGTCGCCGACGTCGAGGTCGCGACGGCGTTCTATCGCAGGCTCGGCTGGCGCGAGGCGCCATCGTCGGTCGCCGGCGAGATCGCCTTCTTCGCCACTCCCGGTGGCGTGCTCGCCCTGTGGGAGACCGCCGAGCTCGCGAAGGATGCCGCGCTCCCGACCATGCACGCGAACGCCCCGGGCTTCCGTGCCGTCGCGCTCGCGATCAACCTCGCCTCGCCCGAAGAGGTCGACGACGCGGTCGGCGACTGGGTGCTCGCGGGCGGCTCGATCTCCAAGGCCGCAGCCGCGACCGAATGGGGTGGCTACAGCGGGTACGTCGCCGATCCCGACGGCAACCTCTGGGAGCTCGCGCACAACCCGTCATGGCCGCTCGACGAGCGGGGCCTGCCGGTGCTCCGCGGGGCTTGAGCGCCGCTGTCGAGCCTGAACGCAGCTGGTCGGGGGCATCATCCACGGCATCTACACTGGAATCCGTGACTTCAGAGGAAACCGTCGACGTCGTGCTGATCGGCGGGGGCATCATGAGCGCGACTCTCGGCTCCCTGCTCTCGCAACTCCAACCCGATTGGACGATCCGCGTCTACGAGCGACTCGGCGAGGTCGCGCAGGAGTCCTCGAACGCGTGGAACAACGCGGGCACGGGCCACGCGGCGCTCTGCGAGCTCAACTACATGCCCGAGAACCCCGACGGCACGGTGAGCGCCGACAAGGCCGTTGCGATCAACGAGCAGTTCCAGGTCAGTCGGCAGTACTGGTCGTACCTCGTCGAGAAGGGCGCGCTGCCCGAACCGCACAACTTCATCAACACCGCGCCGCACATGACGTTCGTCAGGGGCAAGGCGAACATCGAGTACCTGAAGAAGCGCGTCGCCGCACTGGCCGAGCAGCCGCTCTTCGAGGAGATGGAGTTCACCGAAGACCTCGAGCGCATCGCCGAGTGGACCCCGCTCCTCGCGAAGAAGCGCAACCCCAAGGCGCGCGTCGCCGCGACCCGCACGGCCGCGGGCACCGACGTCGACTTCGGTGCGCTGACCCGGTTCCTGCTCCGCGACATCGAGCGCCGTGGCGCCGAGATCGCCACCAACCACCAGGTCACGTGGCTGAAGCGCCAGAAGAACGGCACCTGGAAGCTGCGCCTGCGCCACCTCGTCGGCAACACCCCCAAGACCATCAACGCGCGCTTCGTCTTCGTCGGTGCCGGCGGCGGCGCCCTCGCGCTGCTGCAGCACTCGGGCATCCCCGAGATCAAGGGCTTCGGCGGGTTCCCGATCTCGGGCCAGTTCTTCCGCACGACGAACCCGAAGCTCGTCGCGCAGCACAACGCGAAGGTCTACGGCAAGGCCGCGAAGGGCGCTCCGCCGATGTCGGTGCCGCACCTCGACACCCGCGTCGTCGACGGCGAGACCGCACTGCTCTTCGGGCCGTACGCGGGATTCACGCCGAAGTTCCTGAAGAGCTCGACGTGGTTCGACCTGCCGTTCTCGATCCGACTGCACAACCTCGGTCCGATGATCCAGGTGGGACTCAAGAACTTCGACCTCGTGAAGTACCTCGTCTCCGAGCTGCTCGCCTCGCGCGACAAGAAGCTCAAAGCGCTCCGCGAGTTCATGCCCACCGCGAAGAGCGAGGACTGGGAGCTCATCACCGCGGGACAGCGCGTGCAGGTCATGAAGAAGGACCCCGAGAAGGGCGGCGTGCTGCAGTTCGGCACCGAGGTCATCACCGGTGCCGACGGCACCATCGCCGGCCTCCTCGGCGCCTCTCCCGGCGCCTCGACCGCCGCACCGATCATGCTCGACGTGCTCGGCCGCTGCTTCCCCGACCGCATGGCGGAGTGGGAGCCGAAGCTGCGAGAGATGATCCCGAGCTACGGCACGAAGCTCTCGAGCGACCCCGAGGGCGCGGCCGCCTCGCTCGCGGCCACCGCGAAGGTGCTCGACCTCGCCTTCTGACACACGTCCGCCGACACGACACGACGATGCCGTCTCGGCGGCGGTTGGCTTTCCCGGCGAGCTCTGGTACCGTCGTACCCGCTATGAAGTGAGCACACACCCTCGTCCCGCGCCTGAGGCGCCGTAGACATCGGGTGTGCGCACGGTTCTGATCACCCCGTGCTGACCGCGAGAGCACTCGCGTGCACCCATCCACGGCAATGCCCGGCGGGACCCATCTCCGCTCCCGGGCGGTCGTCGGCGCCGCGCGCCCGCGTTCCGCCAGCTCGGTGCATCGTGCGTGCAGCACGCGCGCCGCGGCATCCGTCGACTGCCCGGGGGCTTTCGCGCAAAGGGCGTATCGCATGGCTGTATCCGTCATCCATTCCCATCATCTCCGTGTCGACGGGCTCTCCGTCTCGTATCCCGATCGACGCGTGTTCAGCGACCTCGGCTTCGCCGTCGCGCCGGGCCAGCGGCTCGGGCTCATCGGCGAGAACGGCGCAGGCAAGTCCACGCTGCTCCGGCTCATGGCCGGCGAGTTCGAGCGAGCGGATGCTGCGGCATCCGTCGGCTCGGAGGCGACGTCCACGGGTCGCATCACCCGCCCGCGGCGCACCGCGCTGCTCTCCCAGGAGCTGCCGTTCGGCCCCGACGAGCGCATCGACGCCGTGCTCGAGGCCGCGCTGGCCGAGGTGCGCGCGATCGAGCGCGAGCTCGACGCCGCGGCGGCGGCATTCGCCGACGACTCGTCGGACGATCATTCCGTTGTCGCCGAGCGCTACTCGGCCGCACTCGACGCCGCCGAACGCGCCGACGTGTGGAGCGCCGAGGCGCGCCGCGACGAACTGCTCGACGGGCTCGGCGTCGGCTCGCTCGGCCTCGACCGCCGCGTCGACGAGCTCTCGGGCGGGCAGCGCTCGCGGTTCGCGCTCGCCGCGCTGCTGCTCAGTGCGCCGGAGGCCCTCCTGCTCGATGAGCCGACGAACCACCTCGACGACGCCGCAGCGGCGTTCCTCGAGGCCCGGCTCCGCGCGTGGCGCGGGCCGGTCGTCTTCGCGAGCCATGACCGGGCGTTCCTCGACGGGGCGGCCACGGGGCTCCTCGACCTCGACCCGGGGCGGGCGGGTGCGCTCGCGATCGCCGGAGCACGATCCGCGTCCGGCATGCAGGACGCAGCGCCGGACCGGTCGCTCGCGGCTGCGGGCGGCGCCGTCTTCGGCGGCGGGTTCAGCGAGTTCCTCGAGGTGAAGGCCGAGGAGCGTGATCGCTGGCGTCGCCAGTACGACGACGAGCAGGAGGAGCTTCGGCGACTCCGGATCGGCGTCGCGGAGACCTCCCGCGCCGTGTCGCACAACGCGCCCATCTCCGACAGGAACAAGATGGCGTTCGGCCGCCGCGGCGACCGCGTCGAGCAGCAGGTGAGCCGGCGCGTGCGCAATGCCCAGCTCAGGCTCGAGACCCTCGAGCGCGAGCAGGTGCGGAAGCCGCCTGCGCCGCTCGTCTTCGCCGGTATCCCGTCGGGCTCGCACGCGTTCGACGAGGAGTCCGGCCTGCTGGTGCAGCTCTCCGATGTCGCCGTCGACGGCCGCCTCTCGCTCGAGGCGCTGCAGGTGGCGCCGCTCACGAGGCTGCTCGTGACCGGGGCGAACGGCGCAGGCAAGTCGACGCTCCTGAACGTGCTCGCGGGTGCGCAGCGCGTCGACCGCGGGGTCGTGCACCGGCGCAAGGGGCTGCGCGTGCAGCTGCTCGAGCAGGACGTGCGGTTCGCCGACCCCGACGCCTCGCCGCGCCGGCTGTACGAGCGCACGCTCGGCGAGCGGCGGGCGGAGCAGGTGCCGCTCGGCAGCCTCGGCCTGATCACCCCGCGCGACGAGTCGCGGCCGGTCGGCGCGCTGTCGGTCGGGCAGCAGCGCCGGCTCGCGCTCGCCCTCGTCATCGCCCGGCCGCCGCACGTCTTCCTGCTCGACGAGCCGACCAACCACCTGTCGCTCGCGCTGGCGACCGACCTCGAGGAGGCGCTCGGCGCCTATCCCGGCGCGGTCGTCATCGCGAGCCACGACCGGTGGCTCCGGCGCCGATGGGCGGGGGAGGAGCTCGAGCTCGCGGCGGGCAGCGCCGTGCCGGCCGGCGCGCTCCGGTGAGGCGGGCGGATGCCGCGGCGAGCGTGTCGCCGCGGCATCCGCTTGCTTCTCATTCGAACATGTGTTCGAATGTCGGTATGCGGTGGAGCGGGCAGGAGCTGGGCGTCGAGCAGTCGGGCGCCCTGCCCGGGCTCGCGAAGCTCAACAACCTCGTGCGCTCGGTGCAGACCCCCGACTTCGCCGGGGTCACCTTCCACGAGGTGCTCGCGAAGTCCGCTCTCAATCGCGTGCCCGGTCAGTCGGCGATGCCGTTCGGGTGGACCATCAACCCCTATCGGGGCTGCACGCATGCATGCACGTATTGTTTCGCTCGGCCGACGCACACCTACCTCGACCTCGATGCCGGTGACGACTTCGACCGGCAGATCATCGTGAAGGTCAACGTCGCCGAGGTGCTGCGGCGCGAGCTCGAGAAGCCCTCGTGGCGGCGCGAGCCCGTCGCCCTCGGCACCAACACCGACCCCTACCAGCGTGCAGAGGGGCGCTATGCGCTCATGCCGGGCATCATCGAGTCGCTCGCGACGAGCGGCACGCCGTTCAGCATCCTCACCAAGGGCACGCTGCTGCGCCGCGATCTGCCGCTCCTGGTCGAGGCCGCGAAGCGCGTGCCCGTCGACGTCGCGATGTCGATCGCGATCTACGACGACGAGTTGCAGCACTCCGTCGAACCGGGCACCCCGAGCACGAAGGCTCGCCTCGCCACCGTCACCGCCGTTCGCGACGCGGGGCTCGACTGCTCGGTGTTCCTGATGCCGATCCTGCCCTACCTCACCGATACGAGGGTGCACCTCGACGAAGCATTGCGATCTGTGAAGGCGGCGGGCGGCACGAGCGTGCTGTACTCGGCGCTGCACCTGCGCGGCGCGGTGAAGCCGTGGTTCATGCAATGGCTCGAGCGAGCCCACCCCGAGCTCGTGCCGAAGTACCACTCGATGTACTACGGCACCAATACATATGCACCGAAGGCCTACCGGCAGTGGCTCGGCCAGCGGATTCGACCGTTGATCAGGGCGCACGGACTCGAGCACGGTCGTGAAGATCCCGTCACCGGAGGCGTGCGGTCGTCGGCACTCGCCAGCGGACCGGCGAGTCGGCGGTTGCCCCCGGGGCCGACGCGACAGCTCGCAGCAGGTGACGAGCTCCCCGTCTCGCTGAGCCTCCCGCCCGATCCCTCAGCCCTGTTCTGACCGCGTCGTCCCCGCGCGCACCTCCGAAACTGGGATAATCCGCAGGAGGCCCGAACAGCGGTGTTCGCAGGCGGTACGAGCGGAGGACCACGATGACCCTGGGGTTGCCGGGACATCTGGCGCGCGACTCGCTCAGTCGTGCGCTCGCCAACGCCGGTCATGCTGCGGCGTTCACCTGCCTCGGTATCGGCGTGGTCCTCGGCACGGTCATGGCGACCATCGGGGGTCAGCCCGATCGATGGAGCGGCGTCGTGCTGCTGATCATCATGATCGCGCTGCTCGCGCTCGTCTCGCGGTACCCGACGGTGACGCTGACCGTGCTCTACCTCGTCGCCGGAGCAGCGATCGTCCTCGCGATCACGATCATGGTCATGGCCGACGGCGAGTTCTCGACGACGAACAACGCGGTGCTCGCCCTGCCCAGCACCGCACTCCTCCTCGTCGGCGGCGCGGGCAGCGGCTCCGCGATCGCGTTGACATGGGCGACACTCGGGTTCGCGCTCAGTGAGGCGGCCGCGTTCCTCGGGGTCGTCATGGCCGGCGGCGCGTACTCGCCGAACGTCGCCGTATGCTTCGCGTTCGGAGTCGTCGTGATCGTCCGGGTGTTCGACGGGCTCACACGCCGGTCCGACATGCGCCGTGACACGGGTCTGCATCGCGCCAGTCAGCAGACGAGGGAACTCGCGATCCGGCACGACTACGAACTGCGCGCCACCGCCCGCCTGCACGACACGGCGCTCAGCCATCTGGTGGCCATCGCCGCAGCCGGATCGGGGCAGGTCGATGAACGCCTGCGTGTCGGCATCCGCCAAGATCTCGGCCTCATCGTCGGGCGCGACTGGGCGATCGATCACGCGCTGAGCAACGACGCCGCCGCGGGTGCTGCGGGTGTTGCGGTTCGAGGGACCAGCACCCTGCGGTCGTTCGCACCGTCATCCGCATCCCCGACGGCATCGTCGTCCGCGTCCTCGCGCAACGGTCGGCAGAACGGATGGCGCACGCGCGCACGCCCCAACGGCGCTGCGTCCGACCCCCGCGCTCCGATCGAGGAGACCGTTCCGTCGCTCTCCCACGCCTTCTCGGCTGCAGCCAACGCCGGTCTCGAGGTGCGTGTGACCGGCGACTTCGCAGTGCTCGGCACGCTCGGACCGCGTCGGGTCGCCGCCCTCGACGCGGCCGTCGCCCAGTGCCTGATCAACGTCGCCCGCCACGCCGGGGTCGAGCTGGCCGAGCTGGCGCTGGGCCTCGGGGGCGGCGAGGTGACGGTCGCCGTCATGGACAGCGGTGTCGGATTCGACGAGAGCGAAGTGCCGCCCGATCGCATCGGGCTGCGCACCTCCATCCGCGCCCGGATCGAGCAGGAGCAGGGCACCGTCCGCCTCTGGTCGACGAAGGGCATCGGCACGACGATCGTGCTGACGGTGCCGGAGGGCGGCGAATGAGCGGGCATCTGCGGCTCACCCAGCAGGAGGCGGACCCGATCGGGGCGATCAGCGCATCGCCGATCGTGACGGTCGGCGCGATCCTCGCCTTCCTGCTGGCCGCCGGACTGACCTGGTCGCATTGGAGCGAGGTGGGCTCGCCGCTGGCCGCCGGCATCGCGCTCGTGCTCGTGGCGGCAGCCGGCACGGCCGCGGTGATCGCGTCGTCGCCCGCGCGTGCACCGTTCACGAACGAGCGTCTCTGGATCGTCGTGACGCTGGCGGTCGGTGGCGCCATCGCGGAGTACGTCAGCACGATCGGCAACAACCGTCAGCTGTACGACGACTTCGGTCCGACCGTCATCGGCATGCTGATCCTCTCGCTCGCCCCCTTCTGCACCTGGGTATCACTGGCACTCGCCGGAGTGCTCTCGGCGGCCGTCGTCTCGATCCTCGTCGTCGGGGCGTCGATGTACACGGTGTCCGATGCGCCGGTCGCTGCGCTCATCACCCTGAACTCCGCATCCGTGCTCGCGATGTCCGCCGCGGCGGCCGGCTACTCCTACGGGATCGTCGCCGAGACGCTCGCGTGGCAGCGGGAGGCCAACAGGGCCGCGCTGCAGCGCGACGCGGAGCTGCGTGCGGGCATCGCCCGTTCGGTGCAGCAGAGCCGCGTATCGGTGCTCGGGCGGGAGGTGCTGCCATTCCTCGCGGGCGTCATGATGGCGGAGCGCATCACGGTGGCCGACGCCGATCGGGCGCGCGAACTCGCCGAGGCGCTCCGTCGCGCGCTGCGAGCGGGAATCGAATCGACGTGGCTCGACGATCTCGCCGCGAACATCCGGTTGAATCGCGGCGTCGACACGATCGTCGACGACCCGACCGGCGCCGCAGCGGCACTCACCGCCGACCAGCGCTCAGCGCTGACCGCGCTCATCTCATGGCTCGGCGATGCCGCCCGATCGCGGCTCATCAGAGTCGCCTTCACCGGCAGGGGCGAGGGCGAGGCGCACGGCGACATCGTGCTCGTCGCTGATGCAGGAGCATCCCCGCCCAGCCGGCGCGAGCTCGACCGCTTCGTCGCAGTGGCGCGTGCGGTCGCATTGCGAGCGGATGCGGCCCTGACGCGAGAGAATGTGACGGTGGGGTTGAGTTATGACATCGATTGAGCACGCACCGAAACAGGGTCCGGCATCGCCGTATCGACTGGCGCTGCTCGACGATCACGAACTCATCGTCGACGGACTCGCCCGTTGGTTCACCGATGTCGCCGCCGACTTCACGGTCGTGATCCGTGCGACGAACTGGATGGACCTCATCCGCGACCCCGAGTTCCCCGTCGACCTCGTGCTGATGGACCTGCAGCTCGGTGACACCGTCTCGATCGAGTCGCGCATCCGGGTGTGTCGAGCTGCCGGAGCGAAGGTCGTCGTCGTCACCGCGGTCGACGACGACGAGTCGCGCCGTCGCTCGCTCGACGCAGGCGCCGCGGGATTCGTCTCCAAGACACTGCCGGCCGACGAACTCGTCGACTACGCGCGGCGTGTGATGCGGGGCGAGCGGCTGCAGCGGCACGCGTCGTCTGCAGCACGCGCGGATGCCGCGGGCACGGTCGATCGCACTGACCGTCACGGCGTGGCGCTGAGCGCAGCCGAGGAGAAGGCGCTGCGCTACTACGCCCAGGGCCTCAGCACGGTCGAGGTCGGTCGGCGCATGGATGTCGGCTACGAGACGGCCAAGACCTATCTGCGGCGCGTGCGCGAGAAGTACGCCAAGGCCGGTCGGCCGGCGAGCCGCAAGGCCGAATTGATCCGCCGTGCGGCGGAGGACGGGTATCTCGAATAGATGGCGAAGCTGTACTTCCGCTATGGGGCGATGAATTCCGGCAAGTCGACGGCGCTGCTCCAAGCGGCCTTCAACTACGAGGAGCGCGGCCACGAGGTACTCCTGGCGAAGCCCGCGATCGACACCAAGGGCGACTGCGACATCGTGTCCCGACTCGGCGTCGTGCGCGAGGTGGATTTCACGATCGGGCCCGATTCGAGCGTTCGAGCGCTGTTCGCGGCGCATCGTGAGCGCGTGATCGAGCAGCGCGGGCGCGACGTGAGCTGCCTGCTCGTCGACGAAGCCCAGTTCCTGAATTCCGACCAGGTCGACGACCTGCTCCGCATCGCGCTCATCGACGGTGTTCCGGTGCTCGCGTACGGCATCCGTACCGACTTCCAGACCGTGGCCTTTCCCGGCAGCAGGCGCCTGCTCGAGGTCGCGCACAGCCTCGAGGAGCTGAAGACCATCTGCCGATGCGGCCGCAAGGCCATCTTCAACGCGCGGCTCATCGATGGCCAGTTCGTCTTCGACGGGGCCCAGGTCGCCATCGACGGCGAAGCGGTCACCTACGAGTCGCTCTGCGGAGTCTGCTACCTCGCCGAGAGCGGTGGAGTGCTGAACGGGCGTCACTGACCCTTCCCGACGACTCGATCGCGGATCGTTCGCAGCGCGGGACTGGTGCATTCGGCGCGCGGCGCGTGAAGATGGAGCAAGACTCCACGGAGGTGCGCCATGAATGAGATCGCAGTGGGTGTCAGCACGGGCGGCTCCGCCACCATGCGCGCCGTGCGCTGGGCGGCGGAACGTGCATCAGCATCGGGCAGCACCCTGCGGCTCGTGCATGTCGTCGACGAGGCGTCGGCCCTCGGAGCGCGCGCGGCGGCCTCACCGGAGCAGGCGACCGAGGCGGCGATCGCCGCCGATGCTCACCCGCGGGAATGCCTCGACCAGGCGGCGGCGCTCGCACTCGAGATCGACGACCGCATCGAGGTCGTCACGACGCTCGAGCGCGGTTCCCCCGTCGATGTCTTCGAACGCGTCTCGGCCGACGCCGAGATGCTCGTCGTCGGCAGCGACTGGCACGGCGGCCGTCGGGCCAGCCGCCGTCGAGTATTGAGCCTCCGCATCGCGGCGGTGAGCCGAGCCGCGGTCGCCGTCATCCCCGACCTGGAGCCCGTCGAACGCCGAGGCGTCGTCGTCGGGGTCGACGGCTCGCACATCTCGGATCACGCTCTCGCGTTCGCCGCCGACGAGGCCGACCGCATGGGCGAACCGCTCATCGCGGTGCATTCGTGGGACGTCGTCGCGATGGTCGGCGGCGAGTACGGCTACGGGGCCCCCCTCATCGCGGGCGACGACCTCGCCCGAGCCGAATCGGAGATCCTCGACGCAGCGCTCGCGCCGGTCGTCGCCGAGCATCCCGGCCTCGAGGTGGTCCGCTCCGTCGTCGCGGGCGACCCCGTGCACGATCTCACCGAGGCCGCGTCGGAGGCGAGCATGCTCGTGGTCGGCAGCCACGGACGTGGTGCGCTGGCGCGGTTCCTGCTCGGCTCCGTCAGCCAGGGCGTCCTCGCCGACCTCGTGGCGCCGACGATCGTGCTCAGGTGACCGACGCAGCTCGCCTCGACACCACGGCGTCCGTCGTGCCGGCCGCACGGAGGGTCGACGGCGTCGATGCCGCACGGGGCCTCGCCCTCATCGGCATGTTCGTCGCGCACGTCGCGCCCGCTGCGACATCCGCTGATCTGGCCTCGCTCATCGCGATCGCCGATGAGCGGCCCCGACTGCTGTTCGCGCTCACCGCCGGCATGGGGCTGGCCTTCATCTCGGGCGGCACCAGACCGTTGGCGATCGGGAGAGGGCTGCTGCGGCGCCAGATCGCGATCCGCGCGGTGATCCTCATCGTGCTCGGCCTGGTCATCGCCGTGACCCTGCATCCGCTCGTGTTCATCATCCTCGACGTCTACGGGGTCGCATTCCTCGTCATGCTGCCGCTGCTGTTCATCCCGGCGCGCGCGGCGCTCGCCATCGGTATCGCCCTGCTCGCCGTCATGCCGGGATTCGCCGAGCTCGCGAGCGCCTCCGATCTCGTGGTCGAACTGCAGCTCGGCCCGTTCGCGATCGTCGTCGACTGGTTCGTGAGCGGTGCGTACCCGGTCGTGGAGTGGGTGCCCGTCATGATGATCGGCCTCGCGCTCGTGCGCTTCGACGTCGCATCGCCGCGCGTGGTCACGTTCGCCGCGCTCGGCGGTGCTGCGACGGCCGCGATCCTGCTGCCGATCGTCGCGCTGATGCCCGGTGGGGTCGCTGCGGCATCCGAGGGCGAGACCGAACCCTGGATCTCGGCCCTTCGCACCTCGCTCGAGGCGCTCGGCAACGTCGGTGTCGGTGTCGTGATCGTGGCGGCGATGCTGCTGCTCACGTTCTTCGCACGTCCGCCGGTGCGACGGGTGGCAGGCGCCGTGCTCTCGCCGATCATCGCGATGGGGTCGATGCCGTTGACCGTCTACACGCTGCACCTCATCGTGCTCGCCGCATCGATCCGCGTCGAAGACGGCTTCTACACCGACGACTCGCTCGAACTCCTGCTCGGCTTGATCGTGGGATCGATGATCTTCGCCTGGCTCTGGCGACGCTACCTCGGCCGTGGGCCGCTCGAGCGCATGCTCAGGTGGGCGAGCGGTCGGAGTCGAGCGGACGCCGAGCGCGAGACCACCACAGGATGAGGCCGAGGCCGACCGCAGTGCCGATGGTGTTGGCGACGACGTCGGAGACGGACGGGAACCGGGTCGGCAGAGCGACCTGCACGACTTCGATCCCGATGCTCGTGAGTGCGCCGGCGAGGACGACCTTCCACCACCGGACTGTCGGGAAGGCGAGTGCGACGAGCACGCCGAACGGGACGAACAGGGCGATGTTCGCGAGGAACTCCAGCACGATCGCGCTGGCCTCCCTCGGCGCCCCGAGGTCGGCCAGTACGTCTGCAGCCCAGCCCACCACGCCGGTGATGCGGCCGGCCGCGGGCGCCGGGAGGAAGACGACGAGCCCGACCAGGACCAGGTACGGGGGCAGAAGCCACCGCGCGATGAGGCTCGCGACGCGATGGCGCGTCGCGCCCGCTGAATCGAGACGCGATGAAGCGTCCGCGTGCGAGTCCATCGGTTCAGGGTAGCGGCCCGTGGTCGGGCGAGCCTGCGGCGCGATTCCGGGCCGGTGGGCGATCCGGGAGTCGCGCGTGGGAATCGGGGATGCCGATGCACGCGTATGCAAGACTGGCTGACGGCAGCGCTGTGGGGGTGCGCCGACCGAGAGGACGTTCCGTGGAACTTCGCGACTATGTGCGCATTCTTCACAAGAACTGGGTGCTCATCGTCGCGAGCATGCTGCTCGGAATCGGCGCCGCAGCCGTGTACTCCCTCGCAGTCACGCCGAAGTACGAAGCGGCCACGGAACTCTACGTCTCGGTGCGATCGGGCGACACCGCCGTCACCGGCGACCTCGTGCAGGGCACGAACTTCGCTCGCCAGGCGGTGACGAGCTACGTCGACGTCGTCGACAGCGCGATCGTGCTCGACCGTGTGATCGCAGAGCTGGCGCTCGACACCTCGAGCGGCGCGCTCGCCGGCCAGATCGACGCGAGCTCGCCGTTGAACACCGTGTTGATCCAGATCTCAGTGACCGACAGCGATCCCGAGCTGGCCGCCGAGATCGCGAACGCGACCGGCCGCAACTTCGCCGACGTCGTGGTCAACGACCTCGAGAAGCCCGACGGCGACGGCGCCAGTCTCGTGAAGATCGAGACGATCCAGCCGGCGACGGTTCCGGCGGCACCGTCGAGTCCCAACGTCGGGCTCAACCTCGTGCTCGGTGCGCTCATCGGCCTGGCGGTCGGCATCGGCGTCGCGGCCTTGCGAACCGTGCTCGACACGCGCATCCACTCGCTGCACGACATCGCCCAGGTCACCGACAAGCCGCTGCTCGGCGGCATCGCCCTCGACCCGGATGCGAAGCGGCGGCCGCTCATCGTGCACGCGGACCCCCGCAATCCCCGCGCCGAATCGTTCCGCAGCCTGCGCACGAACCTGCAGTTCGTGAACATCGAGGGCGGACCGCGCAGCTTCGTCGTGACGAGTGCCCGCCCCGGCGAGGGCAAGTCCACGACCACCGCGAACCTCGCGATCTCGCTCGCCGAGACGGGCGCCAAGGTCGCACTCGTCGACGGCGACCTGCGCATGCCCAAACTGGCCGATTACCTCGGCGTCGAAGGCGGTGTCGGCCTCACCGACGTGCTCATCGGTCGCGCGCAACTCGTCGACGTCTTGCAGCGATGGGGCCGAGGGCAGCTCTACGTGCTGCCGGCCGGGCGCATCCCGCCGAATCCGAGCGAGCTGCTCGGCTCGGCCGCGATGGCGCGGCTGCTCGAGACCCTCACCAACCAGTTCGACTACGTCCTCATCGATGCTCCGCCGCTGCTGCTGGTAACGGATGCCGCGGTCGTCTCGAAGCTCGCAGGCGGAGCGATCGTCGTGGCGGCATCGGGATCGACGAAGAAGCAGGAACTCGCCGGTGCCGTGCGCGCCCTCGACGCGATCGGCAGCCGACTGCTCGGCATCGTCGTCACCATGCTCCCGACGAAGGGGCCCGACAGCTACGGGTACGGCGCGTACACCTACGGAATGACCCACGACCTGTCCGGGGAGTTCGACGTCGAGGCTCAGGCGGGCGGGCGACCATGACCTTCCGCATCCTCACGGTCTGCTCCGGGAACATCTGCAGGTCGCCGCTCGCCGAACAGTTGCTGCGCAACGGACTCGCCGATGTCGAAGGCGTCTCGGTGGGCAGCGCCGGCACGATCGCCATGGTCGGAGAACGGATGCCGCCGGAGGCTGCCGCGCTCGCCGCTCGCTTCGGTGCGACGGATGCCGCGGCGCACCGCGCGCGTCAACTCGACGAGCAGCTCATTCGTGATGCGGATCTCGTGCTCGCCCTCGCGCGGGAGCATCGTCGCTTCGTGGTGGAGACCGTGCCCGCAGCCACCCGTACGACATTCACCCTCCGGGAGTTCGCGCACCTCGCGGCATCCGTGAGCGAGGCCGATCTCGCCGACATCGATCCCGCTCCGCGAGGTGAGGGTGTGCGGCAGTGCTTGGGGGCTGTCGTTGCGGCGACGGCGGCGCTGCGCGGCGTCGTGGAGCCGCTCGCATCGGTCGATGATCTCGATGTGATCGACCCGTATCGTCGCGGTGCGTCGGTCTACGAGGAATCCGCGGCACAACTCGTGCCAGCTGTCCGGTCGAGTGTCGACTTATTCAGACGTGCCGCAGGGCGGACAGCCGCTGGGCGGACGTAGGAGCAGCGTTGGGGGGACAGCGTCGAAATTCGGGGGGTCGTCGTACGACGACGTGGGCATGGAGCGGTCTCGCGGCGCTCGCAACGGGTGTTCTCGTGCTGTCGATCATCGCCCTCGATCGTCATCGCCCGATGACGGTGGAGGGTGGAGTGCCGGGCGGGGCGCTCACGGCGGTCGCGACGGATGCCGCCGAGGCCACTCCGGAGCAGCCGGAGGTCACGGCCACGCCGACGACGGTCGGGAGCCGCGTGCTCGCCTCGCTCGATGCGAATACGGCGGTGCGGGCGTCCGTCACGACGTGCCCGACGCCGACCAGCATCGAGGTGACGGCTGACGGCGGCGCGACCTGGGAGGCGTTCACTGCAGACCGCATCGCCGCGGTGCAGCGCATCACGGTCGGCGCCGACGCGTTCATCGGAATGCTCGGACTCGCGGTCGAGGGTTGCACGCCCACATTCGAGCGCTCGTTCGTCGGCGGAGCTGCGTGGGAGGCGGCCCCCGGGGAAGCCGCATCGTCGTGGTACGTCGACGCCTCGAACCGGGGCGTCCTTCACACGCCCACCGGTGACCGATCTGCACCATGCGCAGCCGCGGTGCAGATCGCGGTTGTCGATCAGCTCGCCGCCGGGGTGCTGTGCGATGACGGCACGCTACACGCGACGGCCGATGCAGGGGTGAACTGGATGCCGCCGATCTCGATGCCCGGCGCGGGTGCCATTGCAGCGGGCGGCAGCGGGTACCTCGTCGTGGATCTGCACCCCGACGAGTGCGCCGGGGCCAGGTTGATCGAGGTGTCCATCGCGGTCGGCGGCCTCAGTCATGGCGCTGCAGGCGCATGTCTCACGGCGACGGCCGCGGCCGGCGAGGTCGCGATATCGACGGCCGCGGATGGAACGACGTGGTTGTGGGCGGGCGACGCACTCGGCCGAACCGACGACGGGGGCACGACATGGCTGTGAAACGCGAGCGTGCGGGCATTCTCGAGCGTGGATACCGGGTGCTGCCGGTGCGGTTCGGCACGCAGTTCGGGCTCGACGCCGTCTCTTGGGCTCTGGCGATCGCACTCGCCGAAGTGCTCAGGTACGAGTTCGAGCTGAGCCGGATCTCGATCGCCCCGATGATCCTGCTCATCGCGTGCGCGGTGGTGCTGCAACTCGCGGTCGGGTGGATGTTCAGCCTCTATCAGGGGCGGTTCACCTACGGCACATTCGAGGAGGTCCGAGCGCTCGGGGCAGCGGTGCTCGTCGTCGCGGGGATCCTCTCGGTGCCGGTCGTACTGTTCGGAACCTCCGTCGGCGTGCCTCGGAGTACTGTTCTGATCGCCGTGCCGATCGGATTGCTCCTGATGTTCGCCGCCCGCTACCTGAAGCGGCTGTACGTCGAGCACCAGCAACGGCCGCGTGCGGACGCGGATCGCACGCTCATCTACGGGGCGGGCGATCTGGGTGCGTCCCTCGTACGCCGCATGAAGACCGAGACCGAGTCCGGATTCCTGCCGGTCGGCCTGCTCGATGACGACGCGACCTACAGCAATGTTCGCCACAGTAACGTTCCGGTTCGCGGTACGCTCGCGGATCTCGACCAGGTCGTCCTCGACACGAAGGCGACCGTCCTCGTCGTCGCGATCGCCCGAGCGGATTCGGCGATGCTCCGACGGGTCTCCGACGAGGGCCGCCACCTCGGGCTGCAGGTCAAGGTTCTTCCCAGGCTCGACGAGATACTGGCTGGTGGGACCGGTCTCCACGAAGTTCGAGATGTCTCGATCGAAGACCTCATCGGGCGGAACCCTGTCGACACCGATGTCGGGTCGATCGCTGGGTATCTCGCGGGCAAGCGAGTACTGGTGACTGGCGCGGGCGGCTCCATCGGATCGGAGCTCTGCGGACAGATCCTGAAGTACGCTCCTGCCGAGCTCATCATGCTCGACCGCGACGAGACCGGGCTGCAGGGTGCCCAACTGCGCACCGTTGGCCATGGGCTGTTGGACACTCGCGATGTCGTACTCGCCGACATCCGTGACGGCAGGGCGATCGATGGGCTGTTCGAAGAGCGGCGGCCGGAGGTCGTCTTCCATGCGGCGGCGCTGAAACACCTGCCGATGCTCGAGCAATATCCCGATGAAGCCTGGAAGACGAACGTGCTCGGCACCCTGAACGTGCTGAACGCGTCGCGTCGTGTCGGCGTCGAGACATTCGTCAATATCTCGACCGACAAGGCGGCGAATCCCACGAGTGTGCTCGGGCGCTCCAAACGGGCTGCCGAGAAGCTGACCGCCTGGATGGCTTCCGAAACCGGTCTCCGCTACCTGTCTGTGCGGTTCGGCAATGTGATCGGCAGCCGCGGTTCGATGCTGCCGACGTTCCATGCGCTCATCGAGGCAGGCGGACCGGTGACGGTGACACATCCGGAGGTGACTCGGTTCTTCATGACGATTCCGGAGGCGTGCCAGCTCGTGGTGCAGGCCGGCGGCATCGGTGCGCCGGGAGAGGTGCTCATCCTCGACATGGGAGAACCAGTACGTATCCTCGACGTCGCGAAGCGCATGATCGAGATGTCGGGCAAGGAGATCGCGATCGTCTTCACCGGGCTGCGGGATGGTGAGAAGTTGCACGAAGAACTCGTCGGCGCCGCCGAGACGACGGAGCGTCCGCGTCATCCGAAGATTCGGCACGCCATGGTTAAGGGCGCTTCGCCGACTGAACTCGAACTCGATGGTTGGCAGGCACTCGTCGGGGTGGTGCGGGGTGAAGGCGATTCCAGGCGCGATCTCCGTGTTCAGCCCGACGCACACGGGAAGGGCAGAGATGTCTGACCGGATCTACCTGTCGTCGCCCGACATCGGCTCGCTCGAGGAGGAGTTCGTCGTCCGTGCCCTGCGTTCGGGTTGGATCGCTCCATTGGGTCCTGAGGTCGACGGCATCGAGGCCGACTTGGCTGCACGCGTGGGCAGGCAGCACGCTGTCGCGCTCTCATCGGGAACGGCTGCACTGCACCTCGGCCTCGTTGCACTCGGTGCAGGCGTTGGAGACGTCGTCGTCACCTCGACGATGACATTCGTCGCAACTGCGAACGCCATCGTCTACACGGGCGCTGAGCCGTACTTCGTGGACTGCGATCCGACGACCGGCAATATGGATCCCGCCCTGCTCGCCAGGGCGCTGGACGAGCTGATCGACGAAGGGCGTCGGGTCGCGGCGGTCGTGCCGGTCGACCTGCTGGGCAAGTGCGTCGACTACACCTCGATCGAGAGCGTCGTCGCCGACCGAGGGATCCCGTTGATCGCCGACGCTGCCGAATCGCTTGGCGCTTCGCATCGCGGTGGGGCGGCCGGTTCGTTCGGACACGCGGCGGTCTTCTCGTTCAATGGGAACAAGATCATGACGACGTCAGGCGGTGGGATGCTGCTGACCGATGACCCATCGCTGGCGGAGCGCGTGCGGTACCTGTCGACGCAAGCGCGGCAACCGGTGGCCCACTACGAGCACACCGAGGTCGGCTTCAACTACCGCATGAGCAATGTGCTCGCCGCATTGGGGCGGGCGCAGGCTACCCGGCTGGACGAGATGATCGCGCGGCGGCGCACGCACCGTGAGCGGTACGCGGCACAGTTCGCCGGTGTCGCGGGTGTGGAGATATTCGGAGCGGAAGGCGACGAGCACGACAACGTGTGGTTGACCGCGATCATCGTGGATGAGAACGTCACCGGGTGGAGCCCGACCGACCTCACGAGCTGGCTCGACGCTTCATCGATCGAGTCGCGCCCGCTGTGGAACCCGATGCATCGGCAGCCGGTGTTCGCGGGGGCTCGCAGGAAGCTCTCCGGCGCCGCCGACGAACTGTTCCGCACTGGACTCACGCTGCCGAGCGGGTCCGCGCTCACGCCAGAGCAAGTGGAACGTATCGATGATCGCATCGAGGCTTTTCTGGAGGCGAGGGCGTGACGACGGTACGAACCTATGATCCCGTCAAACGCGCGCTGGATGTGATCGGAGCAGCGGTCGGCCTGATCGTGCTCTCACCGGTGATGCTCGGCGTCTCGATCGCCGTAGTGGTCCGATTCGGCCGGCCGATCCTTTTCACGCAGGAACGTCCCGGACTCGGCGGAAGGCCCTTCCGGCTCGTCAAGTTCCGCAGCATGCTCGACGCGGATCCGGTCAGGGGGCTGACGAGCGACGCGGACCGGCGCACGCCTTGGGGGAACGCGTTCCGTTCGACGAGCCTCGATGAGCTGCCCGAACTCTGGAATGTGCTTCGCGGAGAAATGAGCTTCGTCGGACCACGGCCATTGCTGCCCTCTTACCTCGATCGGTACACGCGACAGCAGGCTCGCCGGCATGAGGTGCGGCCTGGCATCACCGGTCTGGCGCAAGTGAACGGGAGGAACATGCTGTCCTGGGATGACCGTCTCCGCCTCGACGTGGAGTACGTCGATCATCGGAGCTTCCTCTTCGATATCCGGATTCTGGCACGAACGGTCCTACCGGTGCTCCGAGGCGCGGGCGTCACCGGGCCCGGAGGCGCAGCATCGGAGGAATTCCTGGGCACCGCCGAGAGTGCCGCGGAATGAGTGTCGATATCGTGATCGTCGGTGCTGGCGGGTTCGGTCGCGAATGCGCGAGCATCGCCGCCGCGCGGAACCGTGCTTTCCCGGACTCGGTCCGAGTCCTCGGCGTGCTCGACGCATCGCCGTCGACGCGAAATCTGGAACGACTCGAAGCACTCTCGATTCCCTACCTCGGAACCCCCGAAGACTGGATCGCCGGCCAGGTCGATGCCGAGCACGTGATCGCGATCGGCGATCCGATGGTCCGATCACGGATTGCGGAGCAGTTCGCCGTGCAGGGCCGTACCGCGCATACCCTCGTCCATCCGGGGGCGTCGATCGGTGAGGAATCGGTGCTCGCGCCGGGCGTCGTCGTGTGCGCCGGAGCGACTGTCTCGACAAACGTCATCCTCGAGCGAATGGTCCACGTGAACCCGGGCGCAGTCATCGGGCATGACAGCATCCTGCGCGAGTACGTCTCCGTGAACCCGGGCGCAGTGATCTCCGGCGACGTGCTGGTCGAATCGCAGGCGCTCGTGGGCGCAGGGGCGGTTGTTCTCCAGGGGATTCGAATCGGGACGAGAAGTGTGGTGGGTGCTGCCGCCTGCGTGGTTCGGGACGTGCCGGACCGAGTGACAGTGAAAGGAGTGCCCGCCAGATGACCCGTACGGTACTGATCACCGGCGGAGCCGGCTTCATCGGCTCGAATCTGGCTCGCCGCCTCAGCGATGACGATTCAACCGACGTTCGGGTGCTCGACGACCTCAGCACCGGTCGGATCGAAAGCGTGCGCGATCTCGGCGTCGATGTGATCATCGGGTCGATCCTCGATCGCGCCGTATTGAGCGATGCGATGCACGAGGTCGATGCTGTCGTGCATCTCGCCGCACTCGGCAGCGTGCCGGCATCGGTCGCCGACCCGCGTATGACCCACGACGTCAACGTCAATGGCACGCTCAACGTATTGGAGGAAGCGAGAGTCGGTCGCCCGCACGTGATCTTCTCGTCTTCGAGCGCTGTGTTCGGCAGCAATCCCAAAGTGGCGAAGGATCCCGATGACTGGACACGCCCGATCAGCCCGTATGGGGCCAGCAAGCTCGCGGCCGAGGGGTACGTGAATGCCTACGCGACGAGCTACGGGCTATCGACACTGGCACTGCGATTCTTCAACGTGTATGGTCCCGGCCAGTACGCCGACCACGCATACGCCGCGGTGATTCCCCGGTTCGTCGAGGCCGCGCTCACCGGCGACCCACTGGAGATCCACGGAGACGGACTGCAATCGAGGGACTTCACCTTCGTCGACACGGTGTGCGACGTGATCGTCGACGCCCTCGATCGTCGCTTCGAGCTTCCGCATCCGGTGCACTTGGCCTACGGCACGTCGGCGTCGCTCCTCATGGTCGTCGATGAACTCGAGCGCGCAGTCGGCCGGCCGCTCGATCGTCGATTCGTCGCTGCGCGCATCGGAGATGTCCGGGCATCGCAGTCGAACACCGCCGGCGTCTTCGAGTACTTTCCATCCGTGTCCTCGATCGGCCTGGAAGACGGCCTCGCTCGGACGCTCGAATGGGCGAGGATGCAGCCTCGATGACCCGTGTCGCCGTCATCGTGAAGACAAGCGAAGGCGCGAGATGGATCGTGCCGCAGATCAAGTCGCTGCTCCTGCGCGGAGGCGAGGTCGTTGCAGTGATTCCGTCGGGGCCGGGTCGGCTGGCGACGGAACTCGACCGGCTTGCAGCAGACGAACGCCGGTTCGAGGTGATCCGCACGCCGTTCGACTTCAGATTCGCGCCGCACATCCGGACACTGCGGGGGCTCCTGCATCTTCGCCGGGCCCTCCGCCGGGTCGACGCAGATGCTGCGCTCTACCACCTGTACGCGAGCGCGCTTGCGAGTCGTTTCGCGCTCTCAGGCACCCGAACCCGACGGGTGCACATGGTCGCCGGCCCGCTGTATCTCGAATCGCCGGTGATCAGGACGGTCGAGCGTCTCGCCGCACGCTGGGACGATGTGCTGATCGCGGGCAGCGACTACACAGCGCGACGTTACGCCGCGCTGGGCGTCGCATCCGACCGGATCTACTCGATTCCATACGGCGTCGACGTCGAGCGATTCGCCCCGGGCGAGCCGAGCGGGGCAGCCCCGCCCCCGGGCGTCGTGCAACGTGGGGCCTTCCGAGTCGTCATGGTCGCCTACGTGTACGCGCCGAAGCGACTCGCGCACGCAGGTCGGGGCATCAAAGGCCACGACGTGATGCTCGAGGCCTGGAGCCGATTCTCGCGACGACATGGGGAAGCGGAGCTCCACTTCGTCGGCGGCGGATTCGACGCGGCGGGGGAACGCTACCGTCGGCGGGTGATATCCGAGTTCGAGTCGGTCATCCTCGACCGGGGGATCACCTGGTCGGAGTCGCTCGATGAAATCCGCACCGCATACGCGCATGCCGATCTGAGCGTCAGCCCGTCGTTGTCGGAGAACCACGGTGCAGCACTGGAGGCTTCGGCGATGGCCGTGCCATCGATCGTCAGCGACGCGGGAGGCCTGCCGGAGACGGTGCTCCCCGATACGGGCTGGATCGTCCGCGCTGGATCCGTCGATGACCTCGACTCTGCTCTCGAGTCCGCCTATCACGAGTGGCGCAGTGGTGCATTGGCCGATCGCGGTCGGCGAGCAAGGATGTACATGACACGACGGTTCGATGGGCGCGCCGCAGCCGACCGCGTCGCTGATGTGGTGCTTGATTCGGGCGGAGTCCGCCGATGAGCGGCCGGCGTGACGGCGCCATCGCCCTCTTCGTCGAATCTCGAGCGACGCGGGGGGACGGCGGCCGGGGCACGTACACTCGCGATGCCGGAGTGAGCGGGCGGAATTGGCAAGCGGACCTTCGTGAGCACCAGGATCTTCGTCTCGTGCTCCGCGTCGATGACGCGACGGCTCTCGAGGGCGTGCAGATCGATGGCACGGTCGTGGCTCTCCCCACATACGTCGGACTCGCAGCGATGGTGCGGAGACTGCCGAGGCTCGTCATGTCGGTGGATCGCGCCGTACGGAACTCCGATGTGACCTGCGTCAAGCTTCCCGGGATCATCGGCCTGATCGCAGTCTGGCGGGCGTACCGCCGACGGCGGCCGATCGCTGCGCAAGTCGTGGGAGATATCGACGATGTATTGCGAACCGGGGTGGCCGGGAAGGTCGGCTCGATGCTCGCACCGCTCGCCGTTCGACTCACGCGTCGTGCCATCCGTCGTGCTGACACTGTGCGCTACGTCACCGAGCAGTCACTCCAGCGCAAGTACCCGGCCCGTACCGGAGCTGTGCGCGTGGCCTATACCGACGTCCGTGCCGAACCCATCGCCGTGCCGGGATCGCGCGTACGCATCCCAGGAAGAATCATCGCGGTGGGGTCGCAAGAACAGTTGTACAAGGGGCACCAGGTCCTCGTCGACGCCGTCGCAGCCCTCGTGCGAGACGGGATCGATGCCCAGCTCGATCTTGTCGGCGACGGGCGGAGGCAACCGGAGCTGAGCGCACTCGTCGGCTCGCTCGGCATCGCTGGTCGGGTGCGCTTCCTCGGGCACATCGACGATCGATCGTCGTTGCTCGCGCTGCTCGACCAGGCGGAGGTCTTCGCGATGCCGTCACTGACAGAGGGTCTGCCGCGGGCGCTGATCGAGGCGATGGCCAGGGGCCTCCCGTGCATCGGCTCCGATGTGGGAGGCATCCCGGAATTGCTGCCGCGGGCAGCGCTCGTGCCGCCCGGCGACGTGATCGCACTCACGAGAAAGCTTCGGCGCGTGCTCACCGACCGGTCGTTTCAGGCCGACCTCGAGGCTGCGGCGATCGAGTCCGCGGAGCGATTCAAGCCCGAAGCGCTCGAGCGCAGGCGACAGATCTGGTCCGCGAGTGTCGGTGCCCTCGTCAGCGGTCGCGGGAGCAGCTCATGAGCACCACCACCGTGGTCCACCTCATCGGTTCTCTCGACCGAGGCGGCGCGGAGTCGGTCGCGCTCGACCTCTGTCGTCGAATCCCTGCTGGGGAGGTGCAGCAGGTATTCCTGTGTCTCTCGGGCAGAGTCGGGATGCTCGCGCCATCGTTCGAGACTGCTGGGGCGATCGTCGAGGCGATGAATGTCCGCTCTCCGATCGAGGCCGCGAGACTCGTACGAGCGGCGGTGCGGCGTTACCGACCTGACGCCGTCGTATCGCACGTGTCACTCGCGAGTGGATGGTTGTTGACAGCGGCATGGGCGGCCGGCGCGAGGATCAGGATCGCTCGCCTCCATTCGGTCGGCGATGGACGGGGCAATGACTTCGGACGTCGGGTCTACCGTGTCGTATCGCGTCTTCTCATGGTCGGCTTCGCGACACGGATCGTTGCAGTCTCTCGCTCGAGCCTCGAATTCGGCCTCGGAAGATGGGCGCCGTTCATCCCTCAGCGTCGATCGTTCGTTCTGGGGAACGGCGTGGACACAGAGCGATTCGCTCCGTCCGTCGATGTCCGACCTGAGGGGGAACCGCGAGTGATCCACGTCGGCCGCGGCTCCCCGGAGAAGAACCGAGCGGCACTCGTGCCCATCTTCCTCGCGCTCGAGCGAACGATTCGCACTCGCTGGTGGATTGTCGGCCCGGGCGACACAACGGATCTCGGGACGCTCCCCGGAGATCGTTTCGAGGTGCTCGGGGACAGGTCGGACGTTCCATCGCTGCTCGGAAGGTCAGATGTGCTCGTACTTCCCTCGCTCCGCGAGGGCCTCCCCGGAGTCATCCTCGAAGCGCTCTCCACGGGTGTGCCGGTCGTCGCATCCGATCTGGAGACGCTCAGAGAGCTCGCGACGGTTCTCCCTGGCATCCGGCTGGTACCGCCGCGCGCCGCGCCGAAGGTCTGGGCGGACGCGATCGCCGAGGTGATCGCGCTCGATCGTTGTGACGCGGAGGGGCTTCGATCCGCCGTGGTCGACTCCGAATTCGCCATCGAGAGGAGCGTGCGTGACTGGCGTCACCTATTCGGCGCCCGGTGACACGCTCGTGAATGACGAGCGAGTCGCGGGCAGTCCACTTCGCCGCATGTTCGGAATCGCATGCAGCGCCGCAGCGCTCGTGACACAGCTGAGTGTTCCGGCAACGTTGCAGCTGTCGGCTTTGGTGCTCGCCGTGAGTCTGCTCGGCGCGATGATCGTCTCCTGGCGGCGCGACCGCGGCGTCGGCGGGGCGGCGTTCATCTACACCCTGGTGTTCGGGCTGTTCCATGGCGGGCTCGTATTCGCCGTCGCCCTCGGTGGTGAGAGCATGATCATCGGTCAGGGCAACAACGATTGGGTGCTCTCGAGCGAGGTGCACAGCGCCGTGACGGCTGTCTGCGTGGCTGTCATCGCTTGGGAGTTGGGTCTGCTCGCGAGCCTGCCGAGTCGACGGGCACCGCAATCGGGTGCGGCGCGGACGAGTCGGAGCAGGACGGATCTCGTCGGGTACGCGGGGGTCCTCCTCGGTCTCGGTCTCATCACGCTCGCTCTGCAGCCGGGCGGGGGCATCGGTGTGCTGTTCTCCGGATATCTCGTGTTCCTCGAGAAGGTGGCGAACGACGGCATCTTCGGATATGGAATCGTGATGCTGGGGTACGGAGTGGGATTCCTCGTCGCCAGCGGCGGGCGCGCGCGTCTGATCGGGTGGGCCGTGATGGCGGCGATCGCGCTCGTCGGCCTTCCGCTCGGCCTGCGCGGCACCGTCCTCTTCCTGCTCGCCACGGTGCTGGTCGTGGAAGCGAAGCGCACACGGATTCGCTCTGGATTGTTCGCGCTCGCCGCGTTGCTCGTCTTGGCTCTCGTGTCCGTGCTGCGGACGACGCGGACCGGCGGCCTCAGCGCTCTGCTCGATGACGGTCTTGCGCGCGCGACGCCGCTCGAAGCCGCGGCGGAGATGGGGTACTCGCTGTATCCGGTCGTCGTGGTGCAGCACTGGCTCGACAGCGGCGTCGAGGTTCGCGGTGGAGTCACCTTCGTTGCACCGATCGTGAGATTCGCCGAAGGCTTACTCGGAATGGATACGGTGCCCGGCGCGAGCGATCTTCGCATCTTCAACGTCGAGATGCTCACACTCCAGGGGCCGATCGGCGGGTCACCAGTGGCGGAGGGGCTGCGTAACGGCGGAATCCTCGGGGTCTGCCTCCTGATGGGGCTGTTGGGCTGGGTGATCGGCCGTGTCGACCGCCTGCCAGCGACCGCCGACGGCGGGGCGCTCACGGCGGTCGTCTTCCTGCCGCTCATCATCGCGGTGCGGAACTCGTTCGCGCCGGTGCTCGTGCAGCTCGCGATCGGCTTCATCATGCTGTTCGTTGCTCGGATGATCGGTCGGAACCATCCGAGGGGTGAACCGTGACGAAGGAATCGGGGGTTTCGTTCATCCGCAATGTCGGCGCGCTGCTCGTCGGCTCCGGTACGCAGCTCGTCGCCAGCGTCGGCGGTGCCCTGCTCACCACCCTCGTGCTGCCTGTCGATCAGCGGGGTCTGATGGTCATCGTCGTCACCATCGCCTCGATGGTCGCGCTGATCGGCGCCGCCGGTATCGGCAACGCGTACCGGCATCGTCACCCGGGTGAAGTCGACCAGGATGCACTCTCGGCGGACTTCACCACAGTGTCGATGGTGCTCATCGTCGTGTCCGGTCTCGGCGGTGCCGTTGCCTGCGTCGCAATGGCCGGACTTGCAGATGCCCGCCTGCTCGAATGGAACTACGTGCTGGGCGCAGCGCTTGCGGCGTCGGCCCAGGTTGCGACGCTGCTCGTCACGGAAGCGCGATTCGCGCTCGGGCAGTTCGTCGAGGCGTCGCGGTGGGCAGCGGCTTCGGCAATCGTCGGATTCGCCGGCGTCGCTGTCGCCCTCGCGGTCGGTGGCGATGCCGCAGCCGTCATCACCTCCCAGGCTTGCTGCCAGTTCGTCGTCGTCGTCGCGGCCGCGGTTGCTTCCACGCGTGCGCGAGCCCTCGTGTGGGCCTCGACGAGCCGGCGCCGTGCGGGTGTGCTCCTCAGCCACGGCATGCGATCCCTCGTGCTGCCGGTTGCGATCGTCGTCATCTCGCGGTTCGATCGTCTCGTGGTCGCCGCGTTCGACACCGCCGACGCCGTGGCGGTCTACGCGCTGGCGGCGACGGTCGTCGAGGTCGCCCGTCTTGCGCCGACGGCGATCGGTCAGCTGGCCACCAGGGAGGTCGCTACTGGCTTGGCCTGGCGCGCGTTTCGGAGTCGACTCCTGCTCGCCACGCTCGCTGCGGCGCTCGTCGGTATCGTGCTCGTCGCCTCGGCATTCTTGATCGTTGTGCCCGTGTTCGGCATCGATTACGCCGAATCGCCCTTCTTGGCGGCGGTGCTGCTCTGGTCGGAGGTCGCGTATGCCGTGATCGTCGTCGCGAACCTCGCGATCATCGGCGGGGGGTGGTCGACGGCCGCGCTTCGGCTCGGTATCGCCGCGATGGGCATCGCGATCCCGCTCTACATCGCAGGAGCCGCGATCGCCGGGCCCTTCGGTGTGGCGTGGGCTCGGCTTCTGGTCTTCGTGCTGATCGCGGTGCTGATGCTCGCCTCCATCAGGAGTCGGCTCGCTCGCGTCGCGGCGTGAGTTCCCGAGCCGGAACACCGGCCACGGTGCTACCAGGGCGGACGTCCTTCGTCACGACGGCGCCGGCCGCGATCGTCGCACCGTCCCCGATCGAGACGCTGCTGAGGATGATTGCTCCTGCGCCAACCCAGACGTCCGCGCCGATCCTCACCGGTGCTGCGGTGAAGCGCATCGCTCGAAGCGGGACGGTGTGGTCATGGTTGCCATCCCGGACCACCGTCCGTTCGGCGAGTTTCGAGCCCGGGCCGATCCGTATCGAACGTCGGGCGACGATCGTGGAGGAGGGACCGATGTAGTCGGCCTCGATCCGAAGATCGGCGTCAGGACCAGCGGTGACGACGCATCCGTGTGAGATATGGCATCCATCGAGCACGAGTCGGCCCGCTCCTTGGACGCTGATTTCGCAGTTCTTGCCGATGAACACCTCACCGTGCACGATGAGGCCGGGGTACATGGCCCGCAGTATGAGCAGCCGAGTGCGCGATGCGAAACGCTGCGCTACGAGTCTCGATCCGCGAAGGATGCGTGCGGAGGAGGCGCGCGCCCAGCTGTGGTCGACGATGACGACCTTCGCAGGGCGGCCCGGATCCTCGCCGGCGTCGTGCATAGAGCTCCTCAGTCGGTGACGATCCATGGACGGGTCTGTCGTTCGACACTACGCCGCCGGCCATTGCGGAGTGCCCGCCACGCTGCGGAGGTGGATCTTCGTCACCGACCGTGCGATCGGGGTGCTCTCTACGAGCGGACTCCGGAGGTCATGCCGATTCACGCACCGAAGCGCGAGGCCGTGACGAGGAGGCCGCTTCATCAACAGGATCCGCTTCGCACTTGATTGGCGACGACGCACTGAACCGACACCGGTGTCAACGCACGTCCGCGCGCTCGTGTCGGCTAGCGTGGTCGAATCATGGAGCGCCGCGAAGGGGAGTCCCGCCGACCGTTGATTCGGCGGCCCGTGTTCTGGGTGCCGCTGGCGGCGCTCGTGCTGCTCATCGTCGGCGGGGGCATCGTCGCGGCGGTCCTCGTGCCGCGGGCCCTGGACGCCCGAGACCGGCTCCAATCGGCGCCGCAGCTCGTCGTCGAAGTTCAAGAGCGCATCCTCGCCGGCGATACGCAGGGCGCGACGCAAGCCGCCGCCGAGCTCGGTGTTCTCACCGATTCGGCCCGAAAGCAGACCAGCGGGAGGCTCTGGCAGGCGTTCGAATGGGTGCCCTTCGTCGGCCAGAACCTCCACGCCGTGCGCATGGCAGCCGCTTCGGCCGACGTGATCGCACGCGATGCAGTCGTGCCCGCGGCATCCCTCAGCCTCGATGCTCTCAAACCGGTCGATGGACGCATCGATCTCGGAGCGGTGACCGCCGCCGCCGCGACGGTCGATGGCGCGGCCGATGCGGTCACCGAGGCGACATCGATGCTCGAATCGGTGGATCGCTCGATGCTCGTGCCCGAAGTCGCTTCGGGGCTCCAGCGCCTCGACGGCGCGACCTCGTCGGCGCAGCAGGTGCTCGAGCCGGCGCGCGCGGTCGTCTCCGTACTTCCCGGCCTGCTCGGCGCCGATGGTCCGCGTGACGTCCTGTTCCTGTTCCAGAACAACGGTGAGGTCATGCCACGCGGTGGCACCGTGGGCTCCCTCGCGCAGATGCACATCGAGAGCGGGGCGATCACGCTCGTCGCGCAGTCGTCGGCGGCGCCGATCGACATGCCGATGTACGACGAGGATGTCGTCCCGATCGCGGCGGATGTGCGAGCGACCTACCCGAGCGGGCTCGGACGCTATGTGCAGAATCTGACCCGGACACCACGGTTCTCTCTGACGTTCGACATCGCGAAGGAGATGTGGGAGCGCACCCATGGCGTCGAAGTCGACATGGTCGTCGCGATCGACACGGTGGCGCTGAGCTACTTCCTCGATGCGACCGGGCCGATCGATCTCCCTGGCGGCCTTCAGCTGACGAGCGCGAATGCCGTGCCGATGCTGCTCGGCGACCTCTACCAGGCATTCGAGCCGTACGAGGTCGATGCGATCAACCAGGCCTTCGCCGCCACGACGATGTCGCGGCTGATGTCCGGAACCGTGGACGTACGTGCCCTGGTCTCGGTGGTGCAGCGCGCTGCCGACGAGCGCCGCATCCTCGTTCGGAGCGAGCGGCCCGCGGAGCAGGACCTCATCGCCGGCTCCCCGTTCGAAGGCGAGCCGCCGAGTGAGGATGCCGCCGCCGATGGGTTCGGTGTCTACTTCATCGACTCCACGCCGGGCAAGATGCAGCGCTTCATGACGCAGAACGTCGATCTCTCGCAGGCGGTCTGCGCCGCCGACGGACGACGGAATGTACGAATGACGGTCGTGCTGGGAAACGCAGTCGATCCGGCGAGTGTCGAGAGCCTGCCCGGCTACGTCACCGGTGGCGGGCAGGCGATCGAGGTCGGGAGCATGCGAGTCGAGGTGCTGGCGTACTCGCTGCCCGGCTACGAACTCGTCGAGCAGAAAGCGGATGGGAACACCGATGCCGTTCGCACGGGCACCGACGGCGAGTTCGCGGTGGCGCAGCAGACGGTCACGATCGCCCCGCAGCAGACTCGGACACTGACGTTCGACTACGTGTCGGCGGATCCGGCCGAGGTCGAGCTCGTCGCCGACGTCACACCGGTCGTGTCGCCGACTCAGCTCACGACCGGGTCGCTGGACTGCGCGATGATCACGGCGGGGTGACCAGGCGCCCCGAGGCCGTCTGTACGGCAGAATGGAAGCCGTTCGACAGAGACGAAGGGTCGGCATGCGCATTTCGGTCATCGGCTGCGGTTATCTCGGCGCGGTGCACGCCTCCGCGATGGCCGAACTCGGCCACGACGTCATCGGCATCGACGTCGACGAACGCAAGATCGCGGCGCTCGCGGCCGGCCTGCCAGCGTTCTACGAGCCCGGGCTGCCCGAGATCCTCGCGACGGCGACGGCGAGCGGGCGACTCCGCTTCAGCACCGACATCGCCGACGTCGCCGATGCCGAGGTGCACTTCCTGGCCGTGGGCACGCCGCAGGCCGCCGAGACGGGCGCCGCCGACGTGTCGTACGTCGATGCGGCGTTCACCGCGTTGCTGCCGCACCTGGCCGACGGCGCCCTCGTCGTGGGCAAGAGCACGGTGCCCGTCGGCACGGCCGCTCGTCTCGCCGAGCGGCTCGCGGCCGAGGCCGGCCACGCCGGGCTCGCGTGGAACCCCGAGTTCCTGCGCGAAGGGTTCGCCGTGAAGGACACGCTCTCGCCCGATCGCCTCGTGTACGGCGTCGCGGAGGGCGACGCCCACGCGACATCCGTGCTCGATCACGTCTATCGCGCCGCGATCGAAGCCGGGACGCCTCGCATCGTCACCGACTACGCCACGGCCGAACTCGTGAAGGTCGCCGCGAACGCCTTCCTCGCGACGAAGATCAGCTTCATCAACGCCATGTCGGAGATCGCCGATGCGACTGGTGCCGATGTCACCGCGCTCGCCGACGCGATCGGCCACGACGTGCGCATCGGCCGGCGGTTCCTCAACGCCGGCGTGGGCTTCGGTGGCGGCTGCCTTCCGAAGGACATCCGCGGGTTCATCGCGCGTGCCGAGGAGCTCGGCCTCAACGACACCCTCGCCTTCCTCGGCGAGGTCGACGAGACCAACCTGCGGCAACGGCGTCGAGTGGTCGAACTCGCGGTTCGAGACCTCGGCGGTTCGGCGGTCGGCAAGAAGGTCGCGGTACTCGGCGTGACCTTCAAGCCCGACTCCGACGACGTCCGCGATTCGCCGGCGCTCGACATCGCGATCCACTTGCAGGAACTCGGTGCTGAGGTCGTCGTCACCGACCCTGAAGGGCTCGAGAACGCCCTCGCGCGGCGCCCAGATCTCGGCACGGCGTCGACGACGCGAGAGGCGCTGTTCGGAGCGGATCTGGTGATCCTCGCCACGGAATGGAACGAGTACCGAACGCTCGATCCCGAGGCGACCGGGCGGCTCGTGGGGGAGCGCCGGATCATCGACGGACGGAACGTGCTCGATCCCTCGGCCTGGCGTTCGGCCGGCTGGCAGTACCGCGGGATCGGCCGGCCGTAGCGGGATCGGCAGACCGTGGCGGCGTCAGCTGCCGCGGTCATGCTCCCGTCGGCGGTGCGGGTGACCGCTCTGCACCGGACATGAGAAAACCCCCTCCCGAAGGAGGGGGTTTCACCCGGTCGGGGTGACAGGATTTGAACCTGCGACCTCGTCGTCCCGAACGACGCGCGCTACCAAGCTGCGCCACACCCCGGATCGGCCCTTGCGAGCCTCAACAAGAATAGCCGATAAATCGAGCCCGCCAGACCAACCGGCGCGCGAGATGGTGAGGGTTCCGCAGATCTTGCCGCGGGGGATCGGCTACGCGGTGGGGACGAGTGTCAGCAGCGTCGCCTCGGGCGGGCAGGCGAAGCGCACCGGGGCGTAGATCGAAGTGCCGAGACCCGCTGAGACGTTCAGGAACGCCGACCGCAATCCGTGGCGCCACACGCTGAGGCCCTTCACCTGATCGCGTGGGATGTCGCAGTTGGTGACGAGCGCACCGAACCCAGGGACGCACACCTGGCCGCCGTGAGTATGTCCGGCGAGCAGCAGTTGCGCGCCGTGGTTCACGAACGAGTTGAGCACCCGCTGGTACGGGGCGTGGGCGACCCCCACGGTCACGGTGGGGCGAACGGCGGCGGATGCCTCGTCGGGCCACGTCTCATCACCGAGCGGGTCTTCGGCACGCAGGTCGTCGATCGCCGCGGTGATGAGGTCGAGCCGGTCGTATCCCCGGTGCGGGTCGTCGACTCCGAAGAACTCGAAATGCGTGCCGCGCAGGTCGAGGGCCGTCGCGGTGTTGTCGAGGTCGCGCCATCCGAGCTCGGCGAAGTAGGCGTGCAACTCGCCGATGTCGAGGGACTTCGCACGAGGGCCGAAGCGGGACGGCCCGCTGAAATAGGCGAGCGGGTTCTTCAGGACCGGCCCGAAGTAGTCGTTCGAGCCGTTGACGAAGACTCCGGGGACGCCGCGGAAGGGCTCGAGCGCTCGGCGGATCCCCTCGATACCGCGTTCGTGTCCGAGATTGTCACCCGTGTCGACGACGAGGTCGGGTTGCAACGCCGCGAGGCTGCGCACCCACTCCTGCTTGTCGCGCTGCCACGGCGCCATGTGCAGGTCGGAGAGGTGCAGCACGCGGATCGGTTCGGCGCCCGGTGGAAGCACGGGCACATCCACTCGGCGAAGCGTCCACCGAGTGCGCTCGACCAGCGAACCGTATGCGAAGGCGGCAGCACCCGCCGCGGCGACCGCCAGAGCGATCGTCGCGACGGGTGGGATCCGAGTCGTCGCCATGTATCGCGACTAGTCGTCGCCGGGAGCGTTGCCGCCCCCGCCGAGCTTGCCGACGATGATGGTGATCTGGTCGCCGGGTTTGGCATTGCCGCCCCCGGCCGGGTTCTGCGAGAGCACGACCCCGACCTTCGTCGGATCGACGGTGTCCTCGTTCTGACGCTGGACACGGAACCCGGCCTGCTTGAGCGCCGCCTCCGCCTGGTCCTGCGTCATGCCCACGACGTTGGGCACGCCCGTCATCGAGCCGTTGCTCGTGAAGATGCGGATCGTCGACCCCTTGCCCGCCTGACCTGACGGGTCGGTGCCGGTGACGGTGCCCGCCGGAAGGTTGGAGTCCTGCTGACCGCCGTCTTCCGCGACGAAGCCGGCCGACTCGATCGCCTGCTTCGCAGCGTCGAACGAGAGACCTGCGACCTGTGGGACGTCGGAGAGCACCTGCTTGAACGCGGACTGGTCGGGTTCGGGGAAATCGGTGCCGCCGTACTTGTTGTCGGCGAGCGTCATGATCTGCTTCCACATGCGGTGACGGGCGGTTGCCGCCGCACCGCTGTCGAAGCTCAACTGCCGAAGGTTGGCGTGGCCCGTGACGTTGCCGACCCAGACGGCCGTCGCCACGCGGGTGGAGGCGCCGTTCATCCAGGTGCCCTCGTTGTTGTCGGTCGTGCCCGTCTTGCCGATGTGCGGCACGCCGGAGCCGGTGTTCGAGGCGCTCGCGGTACCGCTGAAGGTCTGCGCCATGGCGTAGCCCATCGCATGTGCGACTTCGGGAGTCACCGACTGCGGGCAGGTGGTCTGCGGTACGGGTTGTTCCTCGCCGTCGCTGTTGACGATCCGGGCGATGGCGATGGGAGTGCACGTCGCGCCGTTGTTGGCGACGCCCGCGAAGGCGCTCACCATGCTGAGCGGCGAGACCTCTTCGGTACCGAGGATCGCGCCCGGGCCGAAGATGGCGTCGGGATTGATCGAGCGCGTGCCGTCTTCGGCGTACTGGTACTGCTGACCGAGGTCGAGACCGTCGGCGCGACGGACACCGAACGCCTGCGCCGTGTCACGGATCTTGCAGAGGTCGAGCTGCTGCGCCATCGCGATGAACGCGGTGTTCACCGAGTACTTCGTGGCGTCGACGGCGTTGTTCGCCCCGGTGCCGTCGTCGTTCTTGGGGTCGTAGTTCCCCTTCCACCCGCCGTAGCAGGCGGCAGGGAATGAGGTGAAGTTCCGTCGGCTGCCGTTGAACGACTCTCGCAGCGAATGCCCCTCGTTCAGCCACTCCGCAAGGGTGAACACCTTGAACGTCGATCCCGGCTGGAAGCCGAGCGAACCGCCGTACGCGTAGTCGGTGCTGTAGTTGATCGAGCTGTAGTCACCGGCGCTGGCGGCGATGACGTCGGGGTCCTGCGTGTAGTTCTTGTTCTGGGTCATCGCGAGGATCTTGCCCGTGCCGACCTCCACGCTGACCGCCGCGGAGCCGACATCGAACCGCGGATCGGCGAACGGGACGTTCTCCTTCATGGCCGCTTCGGCTTCGAGCTGAAGGTCGAGGTCGAGCGTCGTGTAGATGTCGAGTCCGCCCTTCTGCAGCATCTGCGTGCCCTCGTTGACGTCTTCGGTCTCAGGCTTGTCGAACTCGTTCTTGATCACCCAGGTGACGTAGTCGCAGAAGAACGCCGAACCACCTGCCGACTGGCAGCCGGTGCTCGGCGGATTGATCACCGGTGCCACCGGAGTCGCGACTGCCGCGTCGTGCTCTTCGGGGGTGATCTTCTTGTACTCGAGCATCTTGTCGAGGATGTAGTCGCGACGATCCTTGTTCGCGGCGTACGGCGTCGGTTCGCCCTTGGCGTTGACCGACGCAGCGCCGTTCGTCTCGTCTTCGGGCTGGTCGAGACGCAGTGCCTCGGGGAAGTTCACGATGGCGATGAGGCTCGCCGCTTCGGGCAGCGACAGGGTCGCCGCCGTCTTCGAGTAGTAGTACTGGGCGGCGGACTCGATGCCGTACACCCGGCCGCCGAAGGCGGCGATGTTCAGATAGCCCTTGAGGATGTCATCTTTCGAGAACTCCTTCTCGAGCGCGATCGCGTAGCGGATCTCCTTGAGCTTGCGCGAGACGCTGACTTCGGTGGCCTCGTCGTACGCCTTCTCGAACTCCTCTTCCGTCGTCGCCTTCGCCGTGTTGTTGTTGATCAGCACGTTCTTGACGTACTGCTGCGTGATCGAGGAGCCACCCTGCGTGTCCTCGCCGCTGAACGTCTTCAGTGCGCCGCGCACGGTGCCCTGGATGTCGACGCCGCCGTGCTCGTAGAAGCGGGGGTCTTCACCTGCGATCGCTGCGTCTTTCGCGTACTGGCTGATCGCGTCCCACTCGACTTCTTCGCGATTGTCGTCGAAGAAGGAGGCGAGGACCTGCTGCGAGCCGTCGGCCCGCGTCACGTAGATGTTCGACCGCTGCGCGAGTTCGGCCGGCTCGAGGTAGCCGGGCAGGTTCTCGAAGAGCGAGATGCTGTTGTTCGCGGCCATGCCGGTGACGGCGAGGGCCGGAGTCACTGCGGCGGTGACGAGCACGCCGGCGAGAGCGCTCATGCCGACGAAACCGAGGATTCCGGCGCCGACGTCGCTCATCGTACGTTTTTGGGCAGACATATAGTGGAGCTTAACGGAGAAGGCTGACAAATCCCGCTATGCAGGCTGAAAGCCCGATCATTGCGGAGGCGCGCCGATTCGTGCGAATCCCGCGCTCCGTTCGACACCGCGGCATGAGACGGCCGCGACCGCCGAGCGCACGCGACACAGAGACGAGGAACAATGACGACCTGGGAGTACATCACCACTCCGCTGCTGATCCACAACACGGCGGCGATCCTGAACAACTGGGGATCGGAGGGATGGGAGCTCGTGCAGATCGTGCAGGGTCCCGAAGGCGGCCTCGTCGCCTACCTGAAGCGCCCCACCGGCGGTGAGTCGTCCGCCGCCGCATCCGCCGGCGCAGCTGCCGCAGCGCAGGCCGCCAAGCAGTTCGAGGGCGAAGCCTGATGGCCGCCGTCGAGGCGCGTCTCGCCGAGCTCGGCATCGAGCTGCCCGACGTCGCACCGCCGGTCGCGGCGTACGTGCCGGCCGTCGTCACCGGTTCCCACGTCTACACCTCGGGTCAGCTGCCCTTCACCGCCGGCGCGCTGCCCGCGACCGGCAAGGTCGGCGACGGCCACGGACTCGTGCCCGCCGACGACGCGAAGGCCTACGCCCGCACCGCGGTGCTCAACGCCCTCGCGGCCGTGCGCGCCGAGATCGGTTCCCTCGACCGGGTCACCCGCATCGTGAAGCTCGTGGGCTTCGTGGCATCCGACCCCGCGTTCTCCGGTCAGCCGGGCGTCATCAACGGGGCATCCGAGGTGCTCGGCGAGATCTTCGGCGACGCGGGGCGTCACGCCCGCTCGGCGGTCGGCGTCGCGGTGCTGCCGCTCGATTCGCCCGTCGAACTCGAACTGGTGGTCGAGTTCGCGTAGTCGAACCCACCACGAACTCGGATGCCGCGTCGGGAGCGATCCCGACGCGGCATCCGTCATTGCAGGGGCTGTGCAGCCCTACTTCACCTGTTCGCTGATGACCTGCATGATCGAGGTGTCGGCGAGCGTCGTCGTGTCGCCGATCTCGCGCCCCTCGGCGAGGTCGCGGAGCAGGCGCCGCATGATCTTGCCGGAGCGCGTCTTCGGCAGCTCGTTGACGATGAACACCTGACGAGGCCGGGCGATCGCACCGATCTGCTGGGCGACGTGCTTGCGGAGCTCGTCGCTCGCTGCCGCGATGTCGGTCACCTGGTCGGCCTGGCTCGACTTCAGGATCACGAACGCGACGACGGCCTGGCCGGTCGCCTCGTCGGACGCGCCGACGACCGCGGCCTCCGCGGTCCACGGGTGCGCGACGAGCGAGGACTCGATCTCGGCCGTCGAGAGGCGGTGGCCCGAGACGTTCATGACGTCGTCGACCCGGCCGAGCAGCCAGATGTCGCCGTCTTCGTCGCGGCGGGCACCGTCGCCGGCGAAGTACTTGTCGCCGAACTTCTCCCAGTACGTCTCCTTGAAGCGCTCGGGGTCGCCCCAGATGCCGCGGAGCATCGACGGCCACGGCTCGGTGATCGTGAGGAGGCCGCCGCCCTCGCCCTCGATCGGAACTCCCTCGTCGTCGACGATGTCGATCGAGACGCCGGGCACCGGAACCTGGGCCGAACCGGGCTTCAGGTCGGTGATGCCGGGCAGGGCGGAGATCATGATCGCGCCCGTCTCGGTCTGCCACCAGGTGTCGACCACCGGGATGGAGCCGCCGCCGATGACGTGGCGGTACCAGATCCAGGCCTCGGGGTTGATCGGCTCGCCGACCGAGCCGAGGAGGCGCAGCGAGCGGACGTTGTAGTCGCGCACGACGTCGCGGCCCTGCTTCATGAACGAGCGGATGGCGGTGGGCGCCGTGTAGAGGATCGAGACCCGGTACTTCTCGATGATCTCCCACCACCGGCCGGGGTGCGGGGTGTCGGGCGTGCCCTCGTAGAGCACCTGCGTGGCGCCGTTGGCGAGCGGCCCGTAGACGACGTAGGAATGGCCGGTGATCCAGCCGACGTCGGCGGTGCACCAGTACACGTCGCGCTCGGGATGCAGGTCGAAGACGTTCTTGTGGGTGAAGGCCGTCTGGGTGAGGTAGCCGCCCGAGGTGTGCAGGATCCCCTTGGGGTTGCCGGTCGTTCCCGAGGTGTAGAGGATGAACAGCGGGTGCTCGGCGTTGAAGCCCTGCGCCTCGTGCTCGGCGTCGGCCGCGGCGAGCTGCTCGCTCCACGACACGTCGCGCCCCTCGACCCAGGCGACGTCGTCGCCCGTGCGGTTCACGACGAGCACCGATCGGACGGTGGTCTCCGCGGCCTCGATGGCCTCGTCGACCGTGGGCTTCAGCGGGAAGGCCTTGCCCTTGCGGTAGCCGCCGTCGGCGGTGATGACGACCTCGGCCTGGGCGTCGTCGATGCGCGACTGCAGGCTCTTGGAGGAGAATCCGCCGAAGACCACGGAGTGCACGGCGCCGATGCGCGCGCACGCGAGCATCGCGATGACGGCCTCGGGGATCATCGGCAGGTAGATGGCGACGCGGTCGCCCGCCTGCACGCCGAGCGCGAGGAGCGCGTTCGCTGCACGCTTGACCTCGGCCGTAAGTTCGGCGTAGGTAACGGAGCGGGTGTCGCCGGGCTCGCCCTCGAAGTGGAGCGCGACGCGGTCGCCGAGGCCGGCCTCGACGTGACGGTCGAGGCAGTTGTACGCGACGTTGAGCTCGCCGTCGTGGAACCACTTGGCGAAGGGCGGGTTCGACCAGTCGAGGGTCTTCGTGAACGGGGTGCTCCAGGTGAGCAGGTCGCGGGCCTGGTCGGCCCAGAATCCGAGCCGGTCGTTCGCGGCGTCTTCGTAGAGGCGCTCGTCGGCGACGGCTTGGGCGGCGAACTCGGGGCTCGGGCGGAATCGCCGGATCTCCTCGAGCGCGTGATCGATCTGAACGGTCATGGTTCTTCAGTCGCTCCTTCGCGAGTGTTCTTCGGATGGGTCGCCTGCCCCACGCAGCACACTACCCGCCGCTCCGATCAGGCGCGGAATCGTGTCGACGTGTAGCGTCGCAGAGGGGAATTCCGGCCGAACGGCGCGCGTTCCTGTGTCTAAGCGCAGAGAATTCTGTATGTCGGCACAAATGAGGACAAAAAATGCTTGCGCATCCTTCCGCAGGCCGTATGCTGAGTACCGCCCGAACACTCGTTTCGTGGCCTGCAGCGCTCGCGATTCCCCCCAATCCTTGCGCTGCCGAGGCGGCACCTGTTCCCCCCAATGGGTGCCGCCCCCTTTCGTTAAACAGGCATCGCACGTTGTGCGCTGCAGCACGATCGAGTCCTCCTCCACAACGATGTGGGGGAGGCTCTTTCCGTCTCAGGGGTCGATCGGATGCCGCGGGACCGGCGTCGCTTCCTACGCTCGCGACATGACCCATCCCTTCGTCGCGTCGCCGTCCTGGCAGCGTGAACCGTCGGTGTCGCCCGCCACCGAGCGCACCTTCGGGCCGAGCGTCCCGTCGTCGCCGCGCGACCCGGCATCGCCCGACCCGGCATCACCGCGCGCATCGCGCCCGGGGCCCGTGCTTCGGAGCGGCCTCGATCTCTCGTTGCTCGGTCCGCTCGAGGCCTTCGCCGTCGACGGACCGGTCACCGATCTCTTCGTGAACGGCGAGCGGGGGCTCTGGATCGATCGCGGTGGCGGTGCCGAGAGGGAGCCGGCATGGGCGGCCGACGAGGCAGAGGTGCGCGCGCTCGCCGTGCAGCTCATCGCCCGCGGCGGGCGTCACATCGACGAGGCGACGCCCGCGGTCGATGTGCGATTGGGCGCCGGCATCCGGGTGCACGCGGTGCTGCCGCCCGTCTCGGTGAGCGGGACGACGATCTCGGTACGTGTGCCGCGGGCCGGCGGGTTCTCGCTCGCGGCGCTCGCGCGAGCCGGCATGGTCGGTGCCGCACAGGAGGCGATGCTGCGAGAAGCAGTCCGTGCACGCCAGAACCTCCTCGTGACGGGCGCGGGCGGTACCGGCAAGACGACGCTGCTCGCCGCGCTGCTCGCCGAGGCGCCCGATGGCGAGCGGCTCGTCGTGATCGAAGACGTCGCAGAGCTCCAGGTCGATCACCCGCACGTGATCTCGCTCGAAGCGCGGCAGGCGAACCTCGAGGGCACGGGCAGGGTCGGGCTCGACGCCCTGCTCCGGGAGGCGCTGCGCATGCGCCCCGACCGCCTGGTCGTCGGCGAATGCCGAGGGGCCGAGCTCCGCGAGCTCCTCGCCGCGCTCAACACCGGGCACGACGGAGGTGCGGGCACGCTGCACGCGAACTCCCTCGCCGACGTCCCGGCGAGGCTCGAGGCGCTCGGCTCGATCGCCGGTCTCTCCCCGGATGCGCTCGCCCGGCAGACCGTGAGCGCCTTCGATCTCGTGCTCCACCTCGATCGCGTCGGCGGCCGCCGCCGGCTCGCCCAGATGGGGCGATTCGAACAGCAGGGCGACCGGCTCGTCGTCGAGGCGATGTGAGCGAGCGGATGCCTCGGCCGCCGCGGTTCCTCGAACGCCTCACCGGTCGCCGGCACGTTGACCCAGCGGCCGAGGTCGACGCGATCGCCGCCGTCACCGAGCGGCTCGCGGTGCTGCTCGCTGCCGGTGTGCCGGCGGTGAGCACGTGGAGCAACGTGGGCGACGACTCGGTCCCGCCTGACGATGCCGCGGTGCTCGCGATCGCCGCATCGGCCGCGCGGGGCGGAGCCCCCGTCGCACCGGCCATCGCCGGGTCCCTCTCCGCCCACCCGACTGCGTCGACGGCATGGCCGGTGCTCGCAGCGGCATGGGCGGTCGCGTCGGAGTCGGGCGCACCGCTCGCCGGGAGCCTCCGCGAACTCGCGGCGGTGCTGCGCGACGAGGCGCAGCTGCGCCGGGAGGTGCGGGCGGCGCTCGCCGGTCCCGCCGCGAGTGCTCGCCTCGTCATGGCGCTGCCCGCCGTCGCTCTGCTGTTCGGTGCGACGCTCGGCTTCGACACGCTCGGCGTGCTGTTCGGCAATCCGGTCGGACTCGCCTGCCTCGCGCTCGGGGTCGCGTTCCTCTGGGGCGGCCACCGATGGAACCGGACGCTCGCCGCACGAGCACGGCGTTCTCGTGTCGATGCCGGCCTCGAACTCGAGCTGCTGGCGATCGCGATGTCGAGCGGAGTGTCGATCGATCGGGCGCGAGCGCTGACCCGCGACACGATCGTGCAGTTCGTTCCACATGCCGGCGATGGCGCCGAGGTCGATGCGGTGCTCGGGCTCGCGGCGCGAGCGGGCGCTCCGGTCGCCGAGCTGCTGCACGCCGAGGCGTTCCGGTTGCGCAGGGCCGCGAGATCGGCCGGTGTCGAGCGGGCGGCCGCGCTCGGCGTGCGCCTCATGCTGCCCCTCGGCCTCTGCGTGCTCCCGGCCTTCGTGCTGCTCGGCGTCGCACCGCTCATGATCTCGGTCGTCACCGGCACCCTCGGCGGTACCCGGTGACCCGACTCGACTCGTGCCACTCGAGAGCCGGTCAACCGGCACAACAGAAGGGAACACCATGCACGAAGACGTCAGCATCGAACACCGCGACGGGCGTATCCGACGAAGTCGGGCTCTCCTCCTCGCCAGGCGGGTCGGCCGCCGTGTCGCGGGCGAGCGCGGAGCCGCGACCGCCGAGTACGCCGTGGCGACGATGGCGGCGGTCGGGTTCGCCGGGCTCCTCGTCCTCATCCTCCGCGGAGACGAGGTGCGCGGCATCCTCACCGACCTCGTACGGAATGCGCTCACGGTCGGCTGAGCGCGAACGCGGCAGCGTGACCGCGGAGTTCGCGGTCGCGCTGCCTGCCATCGTGCTCGTGCTCGCCGCGTGCCTCGCCTCGGTGCAGTTGGCGGCGCAGCAGGTGCGACTGACGGATGCCGCAGCAGACGCAGCCCGAGCGCTCGGGCGCGGCGAGTCCGACACCGTGGCGGCGGCCATCGCCGATCGCGTCTCGGGCGGGGCGGCGCTCTCGGCGGCGACCGACGGGCAGTTCGTCTGCGCCACGCTCAGCAGTTCCGGCGGCGGGCTGCTCGCCGCGATCGAGCTGCGCGCCGAGTCGTGCGCCGTGACGGGAGGCCGGTGATGGTTCGGTGCGCCAGGGGAGCTCGGGGCCGCATGGCCGCTCGTGATCGCTCGACGAGATGGGAGGGAAGGGAGAGGGGAGCGGCTTCCGTGCTCGCCGTCGGCATCATCGGAGCGATGACGGCGCTCGCCGTGGCGCTGCTCGTGCTCATGGGCGTCTTCGTGGTGTCACAGCGCGCGGCCAACGCCGCCGATGCCGCCGCGCTCGCCGCGGCGGATGCGATGTCGGGTGCCGTCGCGGGCGTGCCGTGTCGGCTCGCTGGCGAGGTCGCCGCCCGCAACGGAGCACGGCTCGGCGCCTGCGAGGGCGATGGCGCCGTGGCATCCGTCACGGTCGTCATCGACGCGGCGCCGGGGTTCGCGCTCACCGCATCCGCGCGAGCCGGACCGCCCGGCCGGCCGGGCGCCGTGCCGCCGTGATCGTGATCGATCAGTCGAACACGGTCTCCACGAAGCGGTACTCGACGGCCGAGGGGCGGTCGTCTCCGGGCGCCGCGAACTCCATGCCCGCTGCACGCGAGTACACGTAGTGCTTGCCCTGGTCGGTGTTCAGCTCGATTCGCGGTCGAGGGTCGCCCGACTCGAGGAAGGCGGTGGCCACCGTCTTTCCCTCGAGCGGCCCGTCGATCAGCATCGCCGTGTACGAACTCGTCGTTGAGGTGTCCATGATGGCCATTCTCCTCAGCGCTCCGGGAACCGCAAGGGGGTGCGGGGAGGGTCGCCGAACCGGTTCGGCCCTGCCGTCCGTGCGCCTCCTCTCGGCCAGTGTGTGTATGGTGTGGCTGTCGGCGCAGCAATTTCGCCGGCTGATGGCACACCGCTCGGGGGCGCGGCTTCGAATGTGCGTTCTCGTCCCAATTGTCAACAAAGAGGAGTCTGGTGTCAGGCGCGAAAAAACTGGTCATCGTCGAGTCGCCCACCAAGATGAAGTCGATCGCCCAATACCTGGGCGACGGCTACGAAGTGCTGTCCTCCGTCGGGCACATCCGCGATCTCATCGAGCCGAAGAACCTGCCCGCCGAGCTCAAGAAGGGCCCGCTCGGCAAGTTCTCCGTCGACGTCGACAACGGCTTCGAGCCGTACTACGTGGTCTCCGACTCCAAGAAGAAGACCGTCGCCGAACTCAAGCGCGCGCTGAAGGGTGCCGACGAGCTCCTGCTCGCAACTGATGAGGACCGCGAGGGCGAGGCCATCGCGTGGCACCTCCTGCAGGAACTGAAGCCGAAGGTGCCCGTGCGCCGAATGGTCTTCCACGAGATCACGAAAGACGCCATCCAGAAGGCGAAGGACAACACTCGCGAGCTCGACACCGCGCTCGTCGACGCGCAGGAGACCCGACGCATCCTCGACCGTCTCTACGGATACGAGATCTCGCCGGTGCTCTGGCGCAAGGTCGGTCCAGGCCTGTCCGCGGGTCGCGTGCAATCGGCGGCGACCCGGCTCGTGGTCGACCGCGAGCGCGAGCGCCTCGCCTTCGTCGCTGCCGGATACTGGGACCTCGCAGCGCGGTTCTCGGCCGAGGCCTCCGACAACGCGACCTCGTTCGAGGCCAAGCTCGTGCGCCTCGGCGGCGAGCGGGTCGCGACCGGCCGTGACTTCGACGACGCCGGCACGCTGAAGAGCAAGGCCGTCGTGCTCGACGAGGCGACGGCCGCTGCGCTCGTGACGGCGCTCGCCGACGACGCCGTCTCGCGCACCGTCTCCAAGGTCGAGTCGAAGCCCTACTCGCGCCGCCCGGCGGCGCCCTTCACGACGTCGACGCTGCAGCAGGAATCCGCTCGCAAGCTCCGGCTCTCGGCGAAGGACACGATGCGCGTGGCGCAGTCGCTCTACGAGAACGGCTACATCACCTATATGCGCACCGACTCGAATTCGTTGTCGCAGCAGGCGATCACCGCCGCCCGCGCGCAGGCGACCGCGCTCTACGGAGCCGATTCGATTCCCGACAAGCCCCGCGTGTACGCCGGCAAGTCGAAGAATGCGCAGGAGGCGCACGAGGCCATCCGCCCGTCGGGCGAGGTGTTCCGCACGCCGGCCGAACTGCAGAGCGTGCTGCGCGGCAGCGAGTTCAAGCTCTACGACCTCATCTGGAAGCGCACGGTCGCCTCGCAGATGGCCGATGCCAAGGGTCAGACGGCCACCGTCACGATCGAGGTCGGGCCGACGGCAGCTGATGCTCCGGCTCCCGCCGAGGCGTCGGTTCCCGTGGGCGGCACGATCGCCGAGTTCACCGCGAGCGGTACCGTCATCACCTTCCGCGGCTTCCTCGCCGCGTACGAAGAGAGCCGTGACGAGGAGCGCAACGCCGACGAGACGCCCGGTGAGGCGAAGCTGCCGCCGTTGAAGGAGGGCCAGTCCCTCGCCATGGCCGACCTCGAGGCCAAGGGTCACGAGACGTCGCCGCCGCCGCGCTACACGGAGGCGAGCCTCGTGAAGCGGCTCGAGGAGCTCGGCATCGGCCGACCCTCGACGTTCGCCTCGATCATCTCGACGATCATCGACCGCGGATACGTCACCCTGCGCGGTCAGGCGCTCGTGCCGAGCTGGATCGCGTTCTCGGTCGTGCGCCTGCTCGAAGAGCACTTCGGCGACCTCGTGGAGTACGACTTCACCGCCGAGATGGAGGACGACCTCGACCACATCGCCGCGGGCGACGCCGATCGGGTCGACTGGCTCTCGAGCTTCTACTTCGGCTCCGACAAGCATCGGGGCCTCCGCCAGGTCGTCGACAACCTCGGTGAGATCGACGCCCGTGAGATCAACTCTGTGCAGATCGCGCCCGACATCACGCTGCGCATCGGCAAGTACGGTCCGTACCTCGAGATCGTCGAAGAGGGCGCCGCGCCCGACGCGACGCCCCGCCGGGTGAACCTGCCCGAGGGCCTCGCCCCTGACGAGCTCACCGAGGCGAAGGCCCGCGAGCTCATCGACGCGCCCGTGCAGGAGGCTCGCGTGCTCGGCGTGAACCCCGAGAACGGCAAGGAGGTCGTCGTGAAGGACGGCCGCTTCGGGCCGTACGTCACCGAGCTCGATCCCGAACCCGCCGCAGCGCCCGAGACCGTGGCCGAGGCTTCCGTCGATCCGGCCACCGGTGAAGTGGTCGACGCACCGAAGCCGAAGGCCAAGCGCGCCGCGAAGAAGCCCGCGGCCGAGAAGCCACGCACTGCATCGCTCTTCAAGAGCATGCAGGTGGCCGAGATCGACTTCGAGACGGCCTTGAAGCTCCTGAACCTGCCGCGCGTCGTCGGTGTCGACCCCGAGACCGAGACCGAGATCACGGCGCAGAACGGTCGCTACGGGCCCTACTTGAAGAAGGGCACCGACACGCGAACCCTGCCGAGCGAAGACGCGATCTTCGAGATCGGCCTCGACGGTGCACTCGAGCTCTTCGCGCAGCCGAAGTACGGCGGCCGCGCCGCATCGAGCGCGCTGAAGGAGTTCGAAGCCGACCCCGTGAGCGGCAAGCCCATCAAGGTGAAGGACGGCCGTTTCGGGCCGTACGTCACCGACGGCACCACGAACGCGACCATCCCGCGCGCCGAATCGGTCGAGGAGATCACGTTCGAGCGCGCCGTCGAGTTGCTCCAGATCAAGCGCGACAAGGGCCCGGCGGCGCCGCGCGCCAAGAAGGCTCCCGCCAAGAAGGCTCCGGCGAAGAAGGCTCCGGCGAAGAAGGCCCCCGCGAAGAAGGCGGCGACCGAGAAGTGAGCGACGGGCTCTTCATCACCCTCGAGGGCGGCGACGGGTCCGGCAAGACGACCCAGGCCGAGCTGCTCGGCACCTGGCTCGTCGAGTCCGGACGCACGGTCGTGCGGACTCGCGAGCCCGGCGGCACCGAGGTGGGCGTCGAGGTGCGCGAGATCGTGCTGCACCACCGCGGTGACATCGCGCCCCGCGCCGAGGCGCTGCTCTACGCGGCCGATCGGGCGCATCACGTCGCGACGGTGGTGCGGCCGGCGCTCGCCCGCGGCGACGTCGTCCTCCAGGACCGGTACATCGACTCGTCGGTCGCCTACCAGGGCGCAGGACGGGTGCTCGATGCAGCGGCCGTCCGCGGGCTCTCCGAGTGGGCGACCGAAGGGCTCGTTCCCGATCTGACGATCCTGCTCGATCTCGACGCGGCGTCGGCGCGCACACGTCTCGACGACGCACGCACGCGCTACGACCGGCTCGAGGCCGAGGCGTCCGAGTTCCACGACCGGGTGCGCGGGGCCTACCTCGAGATCGCAGCCGCAGAGCCCGAGCGCTTCCTCATCGTCGACGCGGCGCGGCCGGTCGAGGAGATCGCCGCGGCGATCCGCGACCGAGTGGCCGGTCTGCTCTGAGCACGCCGAGTACATCGTCAGCCGCTGACGGTAGCGTTGAACCGTGAGCGTGTGGACTGAGTTGACCGGGCAGGATGCCGCGATCGCACTCTTCCGGGCCGCAGCGGAGTCGGCCGGCGCAGCCGAGGCATCCGGGCCGGGCGCCCAGCAGATGACGCACTCGTGGCTCGTGACGGGCCCCCCGGGGTCGGGGCGCTCGAACCTCGCATACGCCTTCGCGACGGCGCTCATCTCGGGGGTGCCCGACGGCGACGAGCGAACGCAGTCGCAGGTCGAGGCGCGCAGCCACCCCGACCTGCACGTGCTCGCGACCGAGGGTGTCATCATCAAGCGCGACGACGTGCGCGACATCGTGCGCCGCTCGCACTACGCGCCGTCGATCGGCAGGCACCGGGTCATCATCGTCGAAGACGCCGATCGCATGACCGAGCAGACCTCCAACTTCCTCCTGAAAGAGCTCGAGGAACCGCCCGAGCGCACGGTGTGGATCCTCTGCGCGCCGAGCGAGGCCGACCTCATCCCGACGATCCGTTCACGCGTGCGTTCGGTGCGACTCCAGGTGCCGAGCATCGCGGACGTCGCGGCGCTCCTCGAACGCCGCGACGGCGTCGACCCGGTGCTCGCCGAGCGTGCCGCCAGGGAGGCGCAGAGCCACATCGGCATGGCGCACCGGCTCGCCACGAACGAAGAGGCGCGTCGACGCCGCTCCGAGACGCTCGAGCTCGCGCTCGCCGTGCGATCGGCTTCGGGCGCGGTCGCCACCGCCGCGCGGTTCATCGAGATCGCCGGTGAAGACGCCAAGGCCATCGGCGAACTGCGCGATGCCGAAGAGCGCGCGCACGCGCTGCACTCGCTCGGCGTCGCTCCCGGGCAGGCCGTGCCGAACGCCCTGCGCCCGCAGTTGAAGGCGCTCGAAGACGACCAGAAGCGCCGCGCCACGCGCAGCCTCCGCGACGGCATCGACCGCATCCTCGTCGACCTCGCCTCGCTCTACCGCGACATCCTGCTCATCCAGCTCGACGCCGACGTGCCGCTCGTGAATCGCGAGCTCGAGGCGGGCATGCAGCGGGCCGCGACATCCGCAACGCCTGCTCGCACACTCGCGACGCTCGACGCGATCCAACAGGCGCGCACGCGCATCGACGGCAACGTCTCGCCGGCGCTCGCGCTCGAGGCGATGCTCGTCTCCGCCATCCGACGAACGACCGAACGAGGGGCCGCATGACCGAAACGACCAGCGCACGACGACGGATGCCGCGCGGCACGCGCGCGATCGCGATCGTCGGCGCCCTCGCGGCCATGCTCGCGCTGAGCGGCTGCGTGCCCGAGTTCCTGAGCCCGAAGCAACCGGTCTCGACCCCGACGGGCGAAGAGGTCTCGGCCGATCTCGAGCCCTTCTACACGCAGGTGCTGGAGTGGGAGCGCTGCGGAGACGGCATGGGCTGCGCCACGGCGAAGGCCCCCCTCGATTGGAACGACCCCTCGGCCGGCGAGACCGAGCTCGCCCTCGTTCGTCATGTGGCCACGGGCGAGAAGCTCGGCTCATTGCTCGTGAACCCGGGCGGCCCGGGCGGATCGGGCTACGACTTCGTGATGGACTCGCTCGACTACGCGGTGGGCCAGCCCCTGCAGGAGCGGTTCGACGTCGTCGGCTTCGACCCCCGTGGCGTCGGCCGCTCGTCGGGAGTGGCCTGCTACGACGCCCCTGAGATGGACGAGTACCTCTACGGCATCACGCCGGGCGTTCGAGGCAGCGACGAGTGGATCGCCGAGGTCGAGGCGACCGAGCGGGCCTTCGGCGAGGCGTGCGCCGAGAACACCGGCGAACTGCTCGGCAACGTCGACACCGAGAGCGCGGCGCGCGACATGGATCTGCTTCGCGCGATCCTCGGCGACGAGCAGCTCAACTACCTCGGCTTCTCGTACGGCACGTTCCTCGGCGCGACCTACGCCGAGCTGTATCCCGACAAGGTCGGCAAGCTCGTGCTCGACGGTGCGCTCGACCCCTCCGCCAGCGAGACCGAGGTGGGGCAGGCGCAGGCCGTGGGCTTCGAGAACGCGCTGAAGGCCTACCTCGAGTACTGCCTCTCGGACAGCGAGTGCCCGTTCGACGGCACCGTCGATGACGCGCTCGACGAGATCAGCCGGCTCCTCGCCTCGGTCGATGCGAGCCCGCTGCGCGGCAGCGACGGTCGCCTCGTCGGCGCAGACACCCTCGTCACGGCGATCATCTACCCGCTCTACAGTGCGGATTCCTGGCCGTACCTGGGCGACATGTTCGAGTCGGTCATGTTCGGCGACGCCGATATGGCGCTCGCCTTCGCCGACGGGTACAACGGCCGCAGCGAAGACGGCACCTACCTCGACAACTCGGCCGAGGCGTTCACCGCGGTCAACTGCCTCGACTACACATACCAGTCCGACGTCGCGGTGATGCGCGAGAACGCGGCGGCGACCGCCGAGGTCGCACCGATCATCGGGCCCTACTTCGGGTTCGGAGACCTCGGCTGCATCAACTGGCCGTACCAGAGCGACGTCGAACGCTCCGAGATCCATGCCGCGGGCGCTGCGCCGATCCTCGTGATCGGCACGACGGGTGATCCTGCGACGCCGTACGAGTGGGCGCTCGCCCTCGCCGAGCAGCTCGACAGCGGCGTGCTCATCTCGTACGAGGGCGAAGGTCACACGGCCTACAACAAGTCGAATGCGTGCGTGAACGACGCCGTCGAGGCGTACTTCATCGACGGCATCGTGCCCGCAGGCGACCCGAAGTGCTGAAGGTGGTCATCGAGGCTCCCGAAACCCGCTAACATGGATTCTCGTGCCAGTCGGTGCGCTTCCAGCGCTCCGGATGCCACGCCGCCTTAGCTCAGTCGGCAGAGCGTCTCACTCGTAATGAGAAGGTCGTGGGTTCGATTCCCACAGGCGGCTCCATCAGCAGAAGGGCCCGGAGAGATCCGGGCCCTTCTGCGTTTCGTGCGGCGAATTCGGCATTGTTCGACGCGGGAGGCGGCTCAGTGCCAGCCCTGACATTCGAGCCGGCGCCTCGCACCACGTGCCAGCGCCCCGCTAGTGTCCAGCCATGCGTACATCAGCCTTCGTCACCGCCATCGCCGCGGTGCTCGTCCTCGCGGGGTGCTCTTCCTCCGCCGAGGGGTCGACTCCGACTGCTTCCGTCCCGTCGACGACCACCCCGCCTGCCGCTTCGGAGCCGGTCGAACCCACCCCGGTCGACGTCGACGACCCCTCGACGTGGATCATCGACGGCGCCGGAATCGGGCCGATCGAGCGCGGCGCGGCGCTTCCCGCGCAGGGGAGCAGCCTGGGGCCGTACACGACCGTGCAGGACGACTGCCCGAACCCCGGAGTACGCCGCTTCACCGCCGACGCTTTCCCGAATCTCACCGTCGTCGACGGTGACGGGGATGAGCTGGTCAAGTGGGTCGGTGTCGACGGATGGAACGTCGACGGCGCACTCGAGAACTCGCCGTCGACGGCAGCCGGCATCGCGCTCGGTTCGGACCTCGCCGAGGTGGAGTCGGCGTACCCCGACCTCGAGCTCACGCGCGAATACGGCACTACGAGTTTCCACAGCATCGCTGATTCCGGCGCCTGGATCGTCTTCACCGTCGAGGACGGCGTGGTGGCCGCGATCACCTCGTCGCCGGATCCCACCGTGCCCACCGAGTACTGCGGCTGAGATCTCGCCCACGCGCACGAACGGCCCGGGGTCTCCGGGCCGTTCGCCTGCGCAGGAGAAACAGGCGCTACGCCGAAGCTAACCTGAACACCGCGCGGCCGCAGCTCCCCGTACAGGGGGCGTTGCCGTGGGCGACGCGGTCGAGCCGTGGGCGCAGGCGGCATAGGCTGTCGGCATGACGGAACGACTGCGCTGGGGCATCCTCGCGACGGGCGGCATCGCGCACGCCTTCACCAACGACTTGAAGCTCAACGGATTCACCGTGCAGGCGGTGGGATCCCGCTCGCAGGAGAGCGCCGACGCATTCGCCGCCGAGTTCGACATCCCGAACGCGCACGCCAGCTACGAAGCGCTCGTCGCCGACCCCGAGGTCGACGTGATCTACGTGTCGACACCGCATCCGATGCATGCCGCCGGGGCTGCACTCGCGCTCGAAGCCGGCAAGCACGTGCTCGTCGAGAAGGCGTTCACCGTCAACGCGGCCGAGGCACGAGCCCTCGCCGAGCTCGCCTCCGCCAAGGGGCTCCTCGTGCTCGAGGCGATGTGGACCAGGTATCTCCCGCACATGGCGCGCATCCGCGAGATCATCGCGGCCGGCACGCTCGGCGACGTGCGCACGCTCATCGCCGACCACACGCAGCTGCTCTCCGATGACCCGGCGCACCGCATCAACGCGCTCGAGCTCGGCGGCGGCGCACTGCTCGACCTCGGCATCTACCCCATCTCCTTCGCATGGGACCTCTTCGGTGCGCCAGCGACGACGCAGGCGTCGGCGACCTTCAAGTCGACGCGTGCCGACGCGCAGGTGGCCGTCGTCTACGGGTACGAGGGCGGGCGCATGGCCTCGACCCTTTCCGCGAGCGATGTGAAGGGGCCGAACACCGCCGTCGTGCTCGGCACGAAGGCCCGTATCGAGATCGACCACGTCTGGTACACGCCGACGACCTTCCGGGTCATCGCCGCCGACGGCACGCAGCTCGAGGAGTATCGTTCGGAGGTCGTCGGCCGCGGCATGCAATTCCAGGCCGAGGCGGTCGAACGGCTCGTGGCCGCAGGCACCCTCTCGGGCGACCTGCTGCCGATCGACGAGACCGTCGCGATCATGGCATCGCTCGACGAGATCCGCCGGCAGATCGGACTCGTCTACCCGGGCGAGTGATCGGCATGCTCCTGATCGACGAGCTCGATCGGGGGCATGATCAGGTTCTCTTGAGGATGGCTCGCGTAGGATCACCCGGGTGATCGACGAGACGGATGCCACGGGGGAGACCCCCGACGACGGCGACCCCTCGCACGTGCGCACTGACACGGACGTGCCCGCCGACTCGGACGTGCCTGCCGACACGGACGTGCTCGCTGACTCGGACGTGCCTGTCGACGCGGAAGCACCCGTCGACGCCTCGGCGGCCGCCTCCCCGAAGACCGGCGTGCTCGCCTCGATGTCCGCATTCGCCCGCAAGCACCGGCTGCCGCTCATGATCGCGGGCGGCGTCGTCGCCTTCGGCCTGATCGGCGGCGGCGCGGTCGCGGCCGGCATCGCGAGCGGCGGCGGCGGAGCGGCATCCGTTGCAGCCATCACGACCGCGACGCCCACGCCGACCGTCGACCCGGCGCGGCCGGTGCCCGAGACGATCGCGGCGGCGGCGCGCCTCCGCACCTGCTCGGTCGCCGATCGCGCAGCAGACGGGCGTCTCGCGAACTTCCAGGCGCAGGTCGTGAACGCCGCGACGGGTGAAGTGCTGTACGACCGCGGCGGCACGACCGCGTCTCGCACCGCGAGCGTCATGAAGGTGCTGACCTCGGCCGCGGCGCTCTCGGTGCTCGGGCCCGACTACCGCACCCCGACGACCGTCGTGAAGGGCTCGGAGCCCGGTTCGGTCGTGCTCGTCGGCGGTGGCGACGCCACCCTCTCGCGCACCTCGAGCGGCACCGAGACCGTCTACCCGGGCGCCGCGCACCTCGATGACCTCGCTGCACAGGTCGAGGCCGCGTGGGCCGCCGACCCGGCGAACCCGCCGCTCACGAAGCTGATCCTCGACGCGAGCTACTTCAGCGGCGACGAATGGGAGCCGAGCTGGGCTCTCAAGGAGCGCGACGACGGTTACATGTCGAACATGGCAGCGCTCATGGTCGATGGCGACCGCGACAACCCGGGCGCGAACACCTCATCGCGCAGCGCCGACCCGGTCGGCAGGGCCGGTGACGCGTTCGCGAGCGAGCTCGGCGGCATCAGCGTGGTCGAGCGCGGCGTCGCTCCCGCCGGGGCGCAGCAGCTCGGACAGGTGCAGTCGCCGACCGTCGCGCAGCTCGTCGACAAGGCGCTCGTCGTCTCCGACAACACCGCGGCCGAGATGCTCGCCCGCCTCGTGGCGATCGAGACGGGCGCCGGCAACTCCTTCGGCGCCATCAACGCCGGCGTGCTGCAGGGCCTCGCCGCCTACGGCATCGACACCGCGGGCATCACGATCGTCGACGGCTCCGGCCTGTCCGACAACAACGCCGTGCCGCCCGCGTACCTGACGCGCCTGTTCGTGAAGATCAACGCCCGCGAAGGCAACCTCGGCGTGCTCATGGACGGCCTGCCGGTCTCGGGCGAGCGAGGCTCGCTCAGCTACGACGACCGCTTCTCGGGCGACAACGCCGTCGCCGACGGTGCGGTCTCGGCGAAGACCGGATGGATCGACACCGGCTACACGCTCTCGGGCGTCGTGCGTGCGCAGGACGGCTCCACCCTGACGTTCGCGATCTACGCCCTCGGCGACGTCACCGATGAGGCGAAGCAAGCGATCGACACGCTGACGACCGGCTTCTACCTCTGCGGCGACAACCTCTCGAACCAGTGATCGCGCGGTTCGCGGAACGCTGAACACTGCGCCTCGACGCCGATCGCTGGAAGAATGGGTGCATCGGCCGAGCAGTGCCGTCTTCAACGTGCGAAGGAGCGAGCCATGACCCGGGCCCTGTTCATCATCGACGTGCAGAACGACTTCACCGAGGGTGGTGCCCTCGGCGTCGACGGGGGAGCCGCCGTCGCCGCCGGCGTCACGCGCCTGCTGCAGCAGCACCGGGGCGAGTACGCGCTGGTCGCGGCATCCCGTGACTGGCACTCGGGCGCGCACGACAACGGCGGCCACTTCGCCGTCGATGCCGAACCCGACTTCGTCGACACCTGGCCGCCGCACTGCGTCGAGGGCACTCCGGGGGCCGAGTACCACCCCGATTTCGACACGTCCGGCGTCGAGGTGCACATCCGCAAGGGGCAGGGAGTGCCCGCCTATTCGATCTTCGAGGGCACGGATGATGCGGGCGCGAGCGTGAGCGACGTGCTCGCCGCCCGGGGCATCACCGACATCGACGTCGTCGGCATCGCCACCGACTACTGCGTTCGAGCGAGCGCGCTCGACGCGGTGGAGCACGGCCAGCACGTGCGCGTCTTCACCGACCTCATCGCGGGCGTCGCCGCGGAGTCGTCGGCGTCCGCGCTGGCAGAGCTCGGCCACGCCGGCGTCGTCATCGCCGAGTCGACGGTGCTCGACGAGGCCGCCTCGTGAGGCAGGCCGGTACGGCGACGACCCCGACCCTCTATGCGGAAGCCCCCGACGGGGTGCTCATCGGATACCGCGTGCACGCCGTCCAGACGGATGAGCCGGCCGACGGGCGCGCAGCGCCGGTCGCCGCGCTGCCGCCGGTGCTGCTCGTGCACGGCTTCGCGTCGGACGCCGCGATCACGTGGGAGGGCACCGGCTGGGTGCGCGCCCTCGAAGACGCCGGCCGAACGACGATCACGCTCGACCTGCGCGGCCACGGTACGAGCGACAAGCCGATCGATGCCGCGTCGTATGCCCCCGGGCTGCTCGGGGCCGACCTCGTCGCGGTGCTCGACTCCGCCGGCGCCGACGTGGTCGACGTCGTCGCGTACTCGATGGGCAACCGCGTGGTCTCGGCGCTGGCGACGAGTTCCCCCGAGCGGGTGCGCCGGGTCGTCGTGGGCGGCGCAGGCCCGAACGAGCTCTTCGCCACGTGGGCGATCGACGACGCGCGTGCGGTGCTGCTCCGCGACGAGGCGCCTCGCGACCCGGTGATCGGGCAGGTGCTGCGCCCCGCGATCGCGGCGGGCGCCGACCGCGACGCACTGCTCGCCGTCATCGAGGGCGTCTCGGGTGCGCCGCTGTCGATTCCCGGTGGCATCCCAGTGCTCTTCGTCGTGGGTGAGAACGACCCCGTGCCGGTCGGCGCGCAGGAGCTCGCCCGCGAGTGGGGCGCCGACTTCGTCTCGGTGCCGGGTCGCGATCACGTCTCCGCGCTCACGTCGAGGGCGTTCAAGGCGGCCGCGATCGCATTCCTCGCCGAGGGCGACCGCGATGCCGAGACCGACCGAAGCCGACCCGAGGCGTAGCCGACGAGCGGCCGCGGGGCGGGCGGTCGCATTCGCGTCCCCCCGCCCCGCCGCACGGTTCCGCCGAACGTCAGATCGCCGCCTGCTTTGGCGCGAGCGGCGTCGGTTCCATCGGCTGGTCGTTCGCCGTCAGGTCGATGCCGTAGTCGCGTGCGTAGACGACGCGCGTGGCGATGTCGACCTCGTCGCCCGCCTGCGTGAGCTCGAACACCCGGCCGCCGCGCATGCGGTTGCGCTCCTCCCCGGCCAGCCCGTAGGCGCCGAAGCCCGTACCGGGCGCATAGCCGAGCAGTACCCCGTAGTAGTTGCCCACGTAGTCGTTGACGTGGTCGTGGCCGACGAAGACGCCCTTGACGTCGCCGCGCTCGAGGATCGCGTTGTACATGCCCGAGTTGAAGGGGCCGGGGCACTCGTCCTCGTTGCGCTCGCCGACGATCGCGTGACGGGTGCGTCCGCGCGCGGCATCCGCTTCGGTGCGGGTGTCGACGCCGCCCCACCACATGAACCGGTGCTCCCAGAGCGCGATGTGGATGAACATGAGGCCAGGCACCTTGCGCTTGAACTTCTTCTCGAGGCGCTGCGATTCCTCGCGGTACCACGAGACCTGGTCCATGCGCAGCCAGTCCCACGTGGGGTAGCCGGCGAAGTCCTGCCCGTCGATGTCGCCGGGCGCGTAGCGACCCGAGTCGAGGAGCCAGAGGCTGAACGCGGTGTCGTTGCCGCGACCCGCGGCGCGGATCGGCACGATCGTGTTGCCGGTGCCCGTGACACCGGCGATGTTCTCGGCGTTCATGTTGAAGTCGTAGCTGCGGTAGAAGTCGAGCATCATGGCCTCGTCGACGCCCGACTGCGGCAGCGAGTCCTCGTCGTGGTTGCCGTAGGTGACCGCCCACGGGATGCCGCGGCTCTCCATCGGCCAGACGACGTTGTTGATCGCCTGCTTCACGGCGAGGCGGGTCTCGCAGCCGCCCGTGATGACGTCGCCGTTGATGAGCACGAAGTCGGGCGCCTCGGCGTCGAGGGTCTTCTCGATCAGCTCGACGGTGCGCCGGTCGGTCAGCTCGTCGTCCTGCGTGTCGTTGAACTGCACGACCTTGAAGGTGCCGTCGGCACGGAAGCGCAGCTTCGGCGCCTTGGCGCGCGGGCCGCCGGTGGCCCCGCGCTCGACGTCGCCGGCTTCGGCGTGTGCGGCCGTCGGGAGCGCAGCGGCACCGAGCACGCCGAGGCCTCCCGCGGTGAGGATGGTCCTGCGGCTGATGGGCGACTTGCCTGGCATCGATCGATCTCCTGTTCGTCGGTGGCGCGCGGTCGGGCGCGCCCTCACCGACGGTAGGGATGGCGGATGACCCGCGGGCGACCTGAAGGTGAACGGTGCGGAGCGACTCGCCTCGGGGGCGACGCGGATCGCAGGGTCGCGGAGCGCGGTGATGCGGACCGCGGTGATGCGGATCGCATTGCCGCGGAGCGCGGTGATGCGGACCGCGGTGATGCGGATCGCAGTGCCGCGGAGCACACCAGAGGCCGCGGTATCGGCAAGAATGGTGCAATGGGAGACACGACCGCCGATCAGACGCCGAAGTCCGGCGTCGTTCGCCGAACGCGGTCGCCCGCAGGCTCAGTCCGCCTCGCGGAGGTCGCCGCGATCGCGGGTGTCAGCGAGGCCACCGTGAGCCGGGTGCTGAACCGCAAGTACGGTGTCTCGGCGAGCACCAGGGAGCAGGTGGAGCGCGCACTGGCGAAGATCGGCTACGAACGGCCGGTCAAGGGTGAGATCGTGCTGCTGCTCGTCCCGGCGCTCAAGGACGCGATCTTCGCTGCGATGTGCACCGCGGTCGAGAGCGAGCTGAGCCCGCACGGACTCCGTGCCGTCGTCTGTCCCGTCGTTCCGGGCTCGGTCGTGGAGCGCGACTACATCGAGGTCATGCTCGACGCGGGCATCGCGGCTGCGGTGTTCCTCTCGTCGAGCAATACGCTGCGCAACGCCGATCCCGTCGCCCGGGAGCTGCTCGAGTCCCGCGGCATCCCGTACATGAGCGTCAACGGCGCGTTCGTCGACTCGCGCACTCCGGTCGTCTCCACCGACGATTGGCAGGCTGCCGAGATCGCGGTCTCGCACCTGTACGATCTCGGCCATCGGCGCATCGGGATGTGCGCCGGGCCGGTCGGCAACACGCCCGCCGATCGACGCGTCGAGGGGTTCCTCGAGGCGATGGATGCGCGCGGGTTGAGCGACGCGGAGGACCTCGTGGTGCGACATCACTTCAGCGTCGACGGCGGACGCCACGCCGCCGAGGAACTGCTGCAGCTCGGGGTCACGGCGATCGTCGCCTCGAGCGACGACATGGCGCTCGGCGCGATCCGGGCGGCGACCCGGCGCGGCCTCGAGGTGCCGAAGGACCTCTCCGTCATCGGCTACAACGATTCCTACCTGCTCGACTTCACCGATCCGCCGCTCACGACGGTGCGCCAGCCGATCGAGAGCCTCGCCGAGAGCTGCGTTCGAACCCTCGTCACGATGATCCAGAACCGCGCGGTGCAGACGACCGAGGCGCTCATCGACCCCGAGCTGCGGCTGCGGCAGTCGACCGGCCCCGTGCCGGTCTGACGTCGATCGAACGCTCGACGTCAGAGCGGGATCGAGCGCCGCTCGCCGGGCGCCACGCGATACGAGCCCTCCGAGTGCGGCGGGCCGAGTGCGTGCGGCCCGCCGAGGTGCGGGTCGTGGAACCGGTCGTCGCGGGCGACGACCGGGCTCCATTCGAGTTCGCGTGAGGTGAGGTTCTCGAGCCAGAGTTCATCGTCGAGCTGCACGCCGACGCCGATGAGGCCGTCGCCGAAGGGGATGCCGGATGCCGCGAGGCGGCGGACGCCGCTCGGCAGCGCGTGCCGCGTGGTCACGGCCGAGGCGGCCGCGTTCGGCTCGAGACCGAGGAAGCCCGCGACGATCTGCGCGACGAGGGTGAACGACACCTCGGGGTAGTCGCCGTTCGCACCCTGCGCGGCGACCTCGTGCTGCTCATCGCGCGCGTGGTACACCGTGCGCATCCACTCGTACGCGGTGTCGGGGCGTCCGTGCCGCAGGAAGACATCGGGCAGATAGCTCAGGGCCTCGATGTTGCGCGGAACGGTGGTGTCGTGACGGCATGCGCGGTCGATGTGCTCGAGCACCGCGGAGCGGTTCGGGTGGTCGGCGTCGACGAGCCCCTTGAGGGGCGGGAACCAGTTCGCCTCCTTCAGCCATTCCCGCAGCGGCGTCCCCTCGGCATCCCATGCGGAGACGAGTTCGCCGGCCGATCGACCAGCAGCGCCCCACTCGTCGACGAAGACCGCGGCGAGCCGCTCGGCGGCCGCCGCGAACCGGTCGGCTGCTTCGAACTCGCCGAGTGCGGACTCGAGGCTCGCGGCATGCAGGTTCGCCGCATACTGCGCCGCGAACGCATCACCGGCCTCCAGCAGCGCTCCCGCGGGTCGCTCGTTGTAGCTCGCGGCGCCGTCGAAGATGCCGGGTCCGTCGGCTTCCGCCACTCCGTTCGGGAGGACCCGGTCGTGCGCGGCGACGAAGTCGGTCAGCGTGCGCCGCCAGTACCCGTGATGCTCGAGGAGAGCCGGATCGCCCGTCCAGCGATAGAGCACGTGCACGAGCTCGACGAGCTCGAAGACGGCGGGAAGCTCGCGCACGAAGCGGTCGGGGCCGCGATAGTCGATGGCGAGCGGGGTGACCCGGTCGAAGTTCAACGCCCACACCGGCCAGCCGCCGTGCTCGGGCGTCGCGGTGCGGACGAAGCTCTCGATCATCGAGGCATTGTGCGGTGCCAGCCCGAGCAGCTGGGCACCGACCGCCTGATGCGCGAAGTCGCGGAGGTAGTAGCCGCTGCGGAACCGGTAGCCGGCGTGATAGCTCGCCCGGTAGTCGGCCGTACGGTACGGGCCGGGGTCGGACTCCGACACGTCGAGCGGCCCGCGGTCGCCGTCGGCCACGACGAAGCGGGCGGCGGCCTGCATCGCCCAGCCGAACATCTCCGCGAGCGATGCGTCGTCGGTCGCGATGCGGAGCCCGGTCACAGCGCGACCAGTTCGATCAGTCCGGCCTCCTGGGGGCGGAGGATCGGCATCGGCAGCCCCACCTCGGCGAGGACGGCGCCGGGCCAGACGCCCGCCTCCGACCACCAGTCCGGCTGTCGGCGGGTCGACGTCGGGTCGGCGGCGACCTCGGGGCGCACCCGGGCCACGCGGTAGCTCGCCGCGGGGTCGAGTCCCGCGAGCCGGAGTGCAGGTCCGGGCAGGTGCGCGGGGGAGTCGATCGTCGCGATCGTCGCGACCGCATGCCGCCGGTCGGCTGAGACGATGGTCTGGGCGATGATCGCCGGCTCGCTCTCGAGGCGGTGCAGCCTGCCGCGTTCGATGAGCGGTCGCAGGCGTACGAACTCGGAGATCCATCCGGTGAGCGCGGCACGCTCGTGGGGGGTCGCCTGACGCAGGTCCCATTCGATGCCGAAACTGCCGATCATGGCGGTGATCGCTCGGAAGTCGATCGAGCTGGTGCGACCGGTGACGTGGGCGGTCGCCGCGCCCACGTGCGCTCCGAGCAGTTCGGGCGGCATCAGGAGGCTCGTCCAGCGCTGGATGCGCTGACGCTCGAGCGGGTCGTTCGAGTCGCTCGTCCAGAACCGGTCGGTGCGCTCGGCGATGCCGAGGTCGATCCGGCCGCCGCCGGCCGAGCACGATTCGATCTCGAGCCATGGGCAGGCCGCGCGGATCTCGTCGATGAGGGCGTAGACCGCCTGCGTCTGGCGATGCACGCCCGCCCGGCCGGTCAGGCGATCGACGGGTTCGACGAGGTCGCGATTGTGATCCCACTTGACGTAGTCGATGCGGTGCTCGGTGACGAGCTGGACGATGCGATCACGCAGGTGGGCTCGCGCGTCGGGGTGGCCGACGTTGAGCACGAGCTGCTGCCTCGCGAGCGGGGCGTCCCGGTGCTGCGGCGAGAGGATCCACTCGGGGTGGGCGCGAGCGAGCCGGGAATCGGGGTTGACCATCTCAGGCTCGAACCAGATGCCGAACTGCATGCCGAGCCCGCGGACGCGATCGACGAGCGGCGCGAGTCCGTGCGGCCACACGTCGGAGTCGACGACCCAGTCGCCGAGCCCGGCGCGGTCGTGCCGGCGGCCGAGGAACCATCCGTCGTCGAGCACGAACCGCTCGACGCCGACCTCGGCGGCGATCTCGGCGAGTTCGTGGAGCGGCTCGAGCGTGTGGTCGAAGTACACCGCCTCCCAGGTGTTCAGCGTGACCGGCCGTCCGACGGCGGGGTGCGTCGGCCGGGCGCGCAGGGCGTCGTGAATGCGAGCGGATGCATCGTCGAGGCCGACGCCGTATGCGGCGTACAGCCAGGGCATCTCGTACTCCTCGCCGGGATCGAGCTCGACCTCGCCGGGCAGCAGGAGTTCGCCGCCGCCGAGGGCGGTCCGTCCGCCGTTCGTGCGGTGCGCCCAGAGACGTTGGTTGCCCGACCAGCCGAGGTGCACCGCCCAGACCTCACCGCGGTCGAAGGCGAAGCCCTCGGTGCCGGCGACGAGCAGCGTCGTCGCGTCGGGCCCGGGGCGGCCGCGGCGCTGTTCGCGTACGTGGGTGCCGTCGGTGATCGTCGCGCGCTGGGGGCGGCGTTCGCCGCCGTGCCGACCCGAGAAGTCGAGCAGCTCGGCCGTGCGGCCGGGCACGGGGAGGGCGAGGTCGAGCCCATCGAGCCGGTACCGCTCCTCGCCGTCGTTGCGGACGACGGCGTGCACGCGCAACAGGCCGGAACGGAGGAGCTCGAACTCCAGACGGACGGCGAGCCGATTCGCGGCATCCGTCGCCGTTGCCACGAGCCGGTGCGCGATCGTCGCCGAGTCGACCTGTTCGACGTCGACGACGACGTCGTCGAAGTCGGGGAATCCAGCGCGCCCGGCGCGATCGCCGGTGAGTCCGGGCGGACCCATCCAGGCCTGATTCGGCTCCGGCAGCACGCCGACCGCGATGGGCTGGTCCGGTTCGCTCGTCACGCGGGTGGCGTGCGCATGCTCGGCGACCCGGGCGAGGGCGCGCTCGTCGAGCGGTCCGAGGTCGCGTCCCCAGTGACAGATCACGGGCAGCGTACTGCCCGATGCCTCGATGACGACGCTCACGCCCCCCGTACGCAGATGGAACACCGATTCAGCCATATTCGCCTCCGTTGTAAGTTTGCAGACTCTTGCTGCATATATACACGCAATATGTTACTGTCGCCGAGTCGCCGATGACGCGACTCACCGAGAAAGGACTGCGAACAATGAGGTTCACATTGAACAAGCGATCACGCGGGGTGGCGGTCACAGCAGCCGCCATCGCGACCGCTTCGGCACTCGTCGGATGCTCGGCCGCCTCGGCCGACACCAGCGCAACCGATGGCGACGTATCGGGCAAGATCACGATCTGGACGTGGGATGCTCCGGGCGACGGGCTCAAGGCGGCGATCCCCGCCTTCCAGGAGCTCCACCCCGATGTCGAGATCGACGTGCAGGACGTCGGCAACCCGGCGATCTGGGAGAAGATCACGACCGGCATGGCCGCCGGGGGCTCGGGATTGCCCGACGTGCTGAACATCGGCATCGACTACATGGGCAACTACGTCGAGAAGTTCCCCGGCGAACTCGTGGACCTTCGCGAATTCGGCGCGGACGAGCTCGCCGACGACTTCGCGTCGGGAGCGTGGAAGAGCGGCTCGGGCGCCGGCGGTGCCGTCTACGGCATTCCGTACGAGGTCAACGCCACCGGCTTCTTCTACCGCACCGACGTCTTCGAGCAGGCCGGCGTCGACATCGACTCGATCGAGACGTGGGACCAGCTGCTCGAGGCGGGCGTCACGATCAAGGAGAAGACGGGCGTCAACCTCTACAACCAGGACAAGGCGGCGTCCGCGGCGGACTCGGCCGGACTCTGGCAGCTGCTCACGGCGCTGCAGGGCTCGTTCTACTTCGACGAGCAGGGCGAGATCACGATGAACGACGAGGCCGGCGTGCACGCCCTCGAGCTCATCAAGAAGGCGAACGACCTCGGCATCGTCGGCGACCAGCAGGGCAGCTGGGACACGCTGCTCGAGTCGCTCCGAGGTGAGACCGATGTCGCGATCATGCCGTCGGGCGGATGGATGGCCGGCGTCATGGAGAACGAGGCGCCCGACATGGCCGGAAACTGGGGCGTCCGCCTCCCACCGGCTGTCGAGCCCGGTGGCATCACGGCTGCGGTGAACGGCGGCACCTACCTCTCGATCCCGACCGAGAGCAAGAACCAGCGCACGGCATGGGAGTTCGTGAACTTCGCGCTCGGCACCCTCGAGGGGCAGAAGGTCGTCTACGACGGCGGAGGCATGTTCCCCGGCTACAAGCCGATGCTCGAGTCCGAGGGTTTCGCAGAGCCGAGCGAGTACTTCAACGGGCAGTCGCCGAACGAGATCTTCATCGCCGAGCTGGCGCAGGACACCCCCGTCGTCAACTTCACGAGCGACTACGCGCGCGCGTTGAAGGCCCTCACCGACGCGCAGACGCGCGTGCTGCTCTCCGGGGCCGACCCGCAGGACGCGCTGGATGAGGCCGCCGAACAGGTGGCGCAGCAGACGAACCGCAAGCTCGCGTCCGACTGACCGGCCGGGTGCGCCGGCGCGACCCGCCGGCGCACCCCCTGACGAAGCGACTCACACGTGAACGCACTCCTCGAGACCATCGACGAGCGGCCGGCGACCGACCGCCGCCGTCCGCCGTCGCGCCGCCGCCGTTCCTCGATCGGCCACCCCCGGCTCACGCCGTACCTCTTCCTCCTGCCCACGATCCTGTTGTTCCTGGGCTTCAAGCTCTATCCGTACCTCTCCGCATTCTGGGTCAGCCTGACGCAGAACGTCGGCGGCGTCACCGCCTTCGTCGGCCTCGACAACTACATCCGCCTCGCGCAGGACCCCCTCTTCTACACCGCACTCGGCAACACGTTCCTCATCCTCGTCGTGCAGGTGCCGCTCATGCTCGCCCTCGGCGTCGTGCTGTCGGTCGCGTTCAACTCGATGCTGCTCAAGTGGCGGGCGTTCTGGCGCACCACCTACTTCGTGCCGATCGTCATGGGCCTCGTCGCCTACGGCATCCTCTTCAGGGCGCTGTTCGACTCAGGGGACGGCGTCGTCAACGAATTGCTCGGCGCGATCGGCATCGGTCCGATCCCGTGGCTCGTCGACCCGTTCTGGGCGAAGATCTCGATCGTGCTCGCGATGACCTGGCACTACACGGGCCAGAACGCGATCATCTACCTCGCGCAGCTGCAGTCGATCCCGGGCGAGCTCTACGAAGCCGCCCAGGTCGACGGCGCGAACGGGTGGCAGCGCTTCTGGAACATCACGATGCCCGGGCTGCGACCCGCGCTGCTGCTCACCGTGATCCTCTCGACCATCGGCACGCTCCAGCTCTTCGACGAGCCGTACGTGCTGACGAACGGCGGGCCCGACAACGCGACGCTGACGATCGGCATGTACCTCTACCAGAACGGGTTCAGGTACTTCGACTTCGGCTACGCCTCGGCGATCGGCTATGCGCTCACGCTCATCATCGCCGTGATCTCGCTCATCCAGTTCCGCCTCTTCAAGGAGAAGACCCGATGACCGACGCACTGGTCGGAGTCCGCGGCCGACGCACCAGATCGCTCGTCCTCACGACGGTGATCGCCGCGGGCAGCATCGTGATGATCCTGCCGTTCTACTGGCTCATCATCGCGACGACGTATCCCTCGAGCGAGATCTTCGCCTCGCCGCCGAACCTGCTGCCCGGCCCCGCCTTCTTCGACAACCTCTCGGGCCTGCTCACCGAGACGCTCTTCGGCCGTGCGATCGGCAACTCCGTGCTCGTGGCATCCGTGTACACCGTGCTCGGCCTCGTCGTCTGCACCGCCGCGGGCTACGCCTTCGCGAAGTTCGAGTTCCGCGGGCGCGGCGTGCTGTTCGGCGCCGTGCTGGTCACGCTCGCCCTGCCCTCGCAGGTGACGCTCGTGCCGCTCTTCCAGATCATGGTGACCCTCGGCTGGCTCGACACCTATCAGGCCCTCATCCTGCCGAGTCTCGCGATGCCGTTCGGCATCTTCCTCATGCGCCAGACGATGCTCGCCGTACCCGACGAGCTGCTCCAGGCGGCCCGGGTCGACGGCGCGGGGGAGTTCCGGGTGTTCAGCAGGATCGTGCTGCCCACGGTGCGTCCCGCGATCGCCGCCCTCGCGATCTTCCTGTTCCTCGGCCAGTGGAACGAGTTCGTCTACCCGCTCGTCGTGCTGCGCACGCCGGAGTCGTTCACCATCCCCGTCTCGCTCGCCTCGTTGCAGGGCATCGGCACCACGGACTACGGGCAGCTGATGACGGGAACGCTCCTGTCGGTGCTGCCGATCCTGGTCCTGTTCCTGTTCCTGCAGCGTCATTTCGTCGCCGGCATCCTCGCCGGCGCAGTCAAGCAATAGGAGTCCTGCACGTGCTACTTGAAGACCATCACCTCTCACTGATCGAGTGGACCGAGCTCCCCAGGGGCATCCGCCTCGGCACCGGAGGCGCGGTCCGAGTGTCCGAGCGGGCCGAGGACGGCGGTCTCGTGCGGATCGGCCTCGCCGTACAGGGCGAGGGGCAGGTCGTGCTCGAACTCCCGTTGGGAACCGCCGCCGGCTACTGGAATCCCGGACTCTCGGCCGATCGCGGTCTCCCCGCCGACTGGAAGGGGCGCGATCGCTTCAGCGCGGTGAGGTCGGCGCCGATCGGGGTGCTCTACGACGCCGACGGCGACAGCCGGCTCGCCTTCGGCTTCGACTGCCTGGTGCACGAGGGCGAACTGCAGTACGGCGTCTCCGAGGAGGAGAAGACCTTCGTCGTGCGCCTGCCGATCGAGGGGCGGCTCGCCGAGCTGGAGGACGGACTCGGCCTCGTGATCGTCGGCGAGGCGATGCCGTACGTGCGCGCGGTCCGGGCGATCTCAGGGGCGGTGCGCGCCGATCTGCCGGTGCGACCCGCGTCGACGGCCTCGCGGGAGCCGGTCTACTCGACCTGGTACGCCTACTCGCAGCGCATCTCGGAGCAGATCATCGAGTCGGATGTCGCGGTCGCGGCAGAGCTCGGCTGCCGCTCCGTCTTCATCGACGACGGCTGGCAGCGTTTCGGCGACGGCCGCTGGTACGCGGGCTGCGGGGACTGGGTGCCCGACGAGTCCAAGTTCCCCGACCTCGCGGCACTCTCGGGCCGGCTGCACGCGCAAGGTCTCGACGTCGTGCTGTGGGTCGCACCGCTCCTGCTCGGCGAACAGAGCGAGGCGTTCGATCGGCTGCGTCCCTTCGCGACGCACTACGCCGAGGGGCTGCGGGCCTGGGTGCTCGACCCGAGGCATCCCGAGGTGCGCGCGCACCTCGTCGAGACGTGCGCTCGGCTCATGCGGGTCTACGACCTCGACGGGCTCAAGATCGACTTCCTGAACAACGCCATGGCGTACGCGGGCGAGCCGTCGACCGGCGACCTCGCCGACGTGGGGGAGGCGATGACCGTGCTGCTGCGGGGTGTCGCCGACGCCGTCGACCTCGAACGGCCCGGCGCCCTGATCGAGTTCCGTCAGCCGTACGTCTCCCCGGCGGTCGCGTCGTACGCCGACGTCGTGCGGGCCGACGACTGCCCGGCGGACGCCTTCCAGAACCGTCGGTCGATCCTCGACCTCCGGCTGCTCGCGAGCGGGCAGGTCGTGCACGCCGATCCCGTCATGTGGGATCCGTCGGCGACACCCGGTGCCGCGGCACGGCAGTTGTTCGGCGCCTTCTTCGGCGTGCCCCAGATCTCGATGCCGCTCGCCTCGCTCCCGGCGGCGCATCGCGACGAGGTCGCCGCGGTGCTCGGGGTGTGGCGCGAGCTGCGCGACGTGCTGCTCGACGGCGAGATCACGGCTGGCCTTCCCGTCGACGGCTATCCGTCGGCGGCGGCCCGCCTCGGCGACACGCTCGTGGTGGGCGCGTACAGCGGAAGCGTCGTCGACCTCGACCTCGAGGGGGTGCGCCGGCTCGTCGTCCTGAACGCGTCGGAGTCGTCGCACGTGGCGTATCGGCGTGTCGCGCGTGCGTCGTCGACGGCCGAGCTCGCGATCCTCACGGGTTCCGCGGGTGCGGTCCCGGTGCGGGTGGAGCTCGCGACGCAGGGCTTCCTGGCGATCCCGCCGTGGTCGATCGGCGAGCTCGTCATCGACTGAGCACGGCGCAGAACGCGAACGCCGCCCGGTGGCCCCGGAGATCCGGAGCCGCCGGGCGGCGTCGTCGCGCGTCGTTCGCGCCTACAGCGTGTTGCCGAGCTTGAAGCCCTGCTCCTCGTCGCCCGAGCGCGTGTACGAGAAGCCGTCGGCGCCGATCGTGACGGCCATCTCCGATGAGTCCGTGCGGGCGACGACGGGCTTGGGGTTGCCGTCGAGGTCGAGCACCAGCGAGGCATCCGTGTACCAGCTCGGGACGACGGGGTTGCCCCACCAGTCGCGGCGCTGGTTGTCGTGCACGTCCCACGTGATGACGGGGTTGTCGGGGTCGCCCGTGTAGTAGTCCTGCGTGTAGATCTCGACGCGGTGGCCGTCGGGGTCGCGCAGGTACAGGTAGAACGCGTTCGAGACGCCGTGACGGCCGGGGCCGCGCTCGATCGCGTCGGAGCGCCGGAGCGCGCCGAGCTTGTCGCAGATCGCGAGGATGTTGTGCTTCTCGTGCGTCGCGAAGGCGACGTGGTGCATGCGGGGGCCGTCGCCGCCCGTCATGGCGGTGTCGTGCACCGTGGGCTTCCGACGCATCCACGCCGCGTAGACGGTGCCCTCGTCGTCCTGGATGTCCTCGGTGACGCGGAAGCCGAGCGACTGCATGAAGTTCACGGCGCGCGGTACGTCGGGAGTGACCTGGTTGAAGTGGTCGAGGCGCACGAGCTCGCCCGGCGTGTGCAGGTCGTAGCGCCACGAGAGCCGTTCGACGTGCTCGGACTGGTAGAAGAACTCGTACGGGAAGCCCAGCGGGTCCTCGACGCGCACCGAGTCGCCGATGCCCTTCGTGAAGCCCTCCGCCCGACGCTCGATGCGGCAGCCGAGCTCGGAGTAGAAGGCGACCGCCCGGTCGAGGTCCTCGGGGGTGCGCACGCGGTACGAGAACGCGGCGACGGCGGCGACGTCGCCCTGGCGCAGCACGAGGTTGTGGTGGATGAACTCCTCGGTCGAGCGGAGGTAGATCGCCTCGTCGTCCTCCTCGGTCACGTACAGGCCGAGCACGTCGACGTAGAAGATGCGCGAGGCGGCGAGGTCCGTCACGACGAGTTCCATGTAGGCGCAGCGGAGGATGTCGGGAGCGGGGACCGACGGGGTCGGCACCGGGTTGTCGCTGTGGATCGGGGCCTCCTGGCTCACGTAGAAGCCGGAGGAGGTCTTGACTCGGTCGTTGAGTGCAGACATGTGGATTCGTCCTTCAGTTGTGATGCGGTCGAGCAGTTGCGATGCGGCCGAGGGTGGGCGGGGAGGGCCTACTTCGTGCCGAAGCGCGGCGAGTGCGCTTCGTTGAGGGTGATGTGCACGGCCTGCTGGTCGGTGTAGAAGTCGATCGAGCGGTAGCCGCCCTCGTGCCCGAGGCCCGAGGCCTTGACACCGCCGAAGGGGGTGCGGAGGTCGCGCACGTTGTTCGAGTTCAGCCAGACCATTCCGGCCTCGACCGACTGGGCGAAGTTATGGGCGCGCTTCAGGTTGTTCGTCCAGATGTAGGCGGCGAGACCGTAGCGCGTGTTGTTCGCGAGTTCGAGCGCCTCCTCGTCGGTGTCGAACGGCGTGATCGCGACGACCGGGCCGAAGATCTCCTCCTGGAAGATGCGCGCGTCGGGCGAGACATCCGCGAACACCGTGGGGGCGACGTAGTTGCCGGTGTCGAGCCCCTCGGGGCGGCCGCCGCCGGCGACGAGCCGGCCCTCGCCCTTGCCGATCTCGACGTACGACATGACCTTCTCGTAGTGCTCGGGGTGCACGAGCGCCCCGACCTCGGTCTTCGGGTCGTGCGGGTCGCCGACCACGATGTTCTTCGCACGCTCGGCGTAGCGGGCGACGAAGTCGTCGTAGATCGAGCGTTCGACGAGCACGCGGGAGCCGGCGGTGCAGCGCTCGCCGTTCAGCGAGAACACGCCGAACACCGTCGCGTCGAGCGCCGAGTCGAGGTCGGCGTCGGCGAAGACCACGGCGGGCGACTTGCCGCCGAGCTCCATCGAGAGGCCCTTCAGGAACGGCGCCGCGTTGCCGAAGATGATCTGGCCGGTACGGCTCTCGCCCGTGAACGAGATGAGGGGCACGTCGGGGTGCTTGACGAGCGCGTCGCCGGCCTCTTCGCCGAGGCCGTTCACGAGGTTGAAGACGCCGTCGGGCACACCGGCCTCGCGGAAGATCTCCGCCCAGAGCGAGGCCGACAGCGGCGTGAACTCGGCGGGCTTCAGTACGACGGTGTTGCCGGTGGCGAGCGCCGGGGCGAGCTTCCACGACTCGAGCATGAAGGGCGTGTTCCACGGCGTGATGAGGCCGGCGACGCCGATGGGCTTGCGGTTGACGTAGTTGACCTGGCGACCCGGCACCTTGTAGGTGTCGTCGCGCTGGGCGACGATCAGGTCGGCGAAGAAGCGGAAGTTCTCGGCGGCACGCTGCGCCTGGCCGAGCGCCTGCGTGATGGGCAGGCCGGTGTCGAAGGTCTCGAGCTCGGCGAGCCGGGCGTCGCGCGCCTCGACGAGGTCGGCGATCCGGTGCAGCACGCGCGAACGCTGGCGGGGGAGCATGCGGGGCCAGGGCCCCTCGTCGAACGCGCGCTTCGCTGCGGCGACGGCGAGGTCGATGTCGGCCTGCTGGCCGGCGGCCGCCTGTACGTAGGTCTCGTTCGACACCGGGTCGAGCACGTCGAACGTCTCGCCGCCGACGGAGTCGACGAACTCGCCGTCGATGAAGTGGCGGATGCGGTCGGGCAGGCCCTCGGGGATGTAGTGCGTCATGTCATTCGGCTTTCGGTGTGTCGGGACGGGAAGCGTGTCGGAGAAGGCGGTTCAGGGCGCGGGCAGCGGATGCCGCGACTGGGCGGCGAGCACCGCGTCGAGCGTCGCGGTGCGGTGGTGCCGTGCGGCCAGCTCGATCTCGAGGGCGTCGGCGCCTGATTCGATGAGCGCGAGGATGCGTTCGTGCTCCTCGACCGACTCGTGGGCGCGGCCTGGCACGAAACTGAAGGACGAGTCGCGCAGCACCTTCATGCGGTTCCAGCCGCGGTGCACGAGGTCGAGGATGTGCGGGTTCGGGCACTCCTCGAAGAGCACGGCGTGGAACTCGAGGTTGAGTTCGGTGAACCGCGTCGGCTCGAAGTCGTCGAGCGTGCGACGCATCCGCTCGTTGATCTCGCGGGCCCGCCTGATGTGGTCGGGCGAGATGAACGGCGCGGAGAGCGCCGTCGCCGCGCCCTCGACGAGCGCGAGCGTCTCCATCGTGTGCAGGTACTCGGTCTCCTTGACGAGGGCGACCTGGGCGCCGACGTTCCGCTCGAACGTGACGAGGCCCTCGGCCTCGAGCAGTCGGATCGCCTCGCGAACCGGCACGACCGAGACGTCGAGCTCGCGGGCGATCGCCCCGAGCACGAGTCGGTAGCCGGGCACGTAGCGGCCGTCGTCGATGCGCATGCGGATGAAGCGGTACGCCTGCTGCGACTTGCTCTCGGTGGAGCGGATCGTCTCGGTGTTCATCATGCCTCCATCGCTGCTCGGTAGCGGGCGAGCCATTCGGCGTTCATGGGGAAGAGTCCGTCGACGGATGCCCCGGCAGCGACCTGCTCGGCCACGTACGCCTCCTGCCGCTCCTGTTCGAGCGCCTCGGCGAGCACCTCCTCGACGAGCTGCGGCGGAATCACGATGACGCCGTCGCCGTCGCCCACGATGACGTCGCCGGGCTGCACCGCCGCGCCGCCGCAGGCGATCGTGACGTCGACCTCCCACGGCACGTGGCGCCGGCCGAGCACCGAGGGGTGGGCGCCCTGCGAGAACACGGGGATCTCGAACCCGGCCACGGCGTCGAAGTCGCGCACACCGCCGTCGGTGACGATGCCGGCGGCGCCGCGCACCTGGGCGCGGAGGGCCAGCACGTCGCCCACGGTGCCGGTGCCGCGCTCGCCGCGGGCCTCGACGACGAGCACCTCGCCGGGCGCGACGGTGTCGAAGGCGAGCTTCTGGGCGTTGTACCCGCCGCCGTGGCTCTGGAACAGGTCGGGCCGGAACGGGACGAACCGGAGCGTCTTCGCACGGCCGACGATGCGATCGCCGGGGTGATTGGCGGCGACGCCCTCGATGAAGATGTCGTGGTACCCGCGCTTGCGGAGCACCACCGAGAGGGTCGCGACGGCGACGCGGCCGAAGGCGGCGCGGAGCTCGTCGGTGAGCTCGAAGGCGGGAGCGGCCGTGGTCGCGGTGTTCGCGACCTCCGTTGCGCCGGCCGGAGCGGGCGCCGAAGCGCGGCCGGCAGCGACCGCCGCGGCGAGCTCCTCCTCGCCGCCCCAGGCCTCGACGCGCTGGAGGTCGTCGGTCGCGGGCCTGGTTCCGAACTCGCCGAACTCGGCGTCGCCCTGCGTGATGGTCGTGACGAGTCGGCCCGTGCTCGGCGCGCCGGGAGCGCCCGGGGCGTCGACCTCGACCTCGACGACGTCGCCCGGCAGCACGACCGACGAGCCGGCCGGCGTTCCGGTGAGGATCACATCGCCGGTCTCGAGGGTCATGAGCTGCGACAGGTCGGCGATGAGACGGCCGAACGGGAAGAGGAGCGTGTCCGAGGTGTCCTCCTGCACGAGCTGCCCGTTCACCCAGGTGCGGACGCGCCAGTCGCCCTCGGCGATGCCGGCCGCGGGGATCGCGACGGGACCGATCGGCGTGAAGCCGTCGCCGCCCTTCGAGCGCACGTTGGAGCCCTTGTCCGCGGCCCGCAGGTCGTAGAGGCCGAAGTCGTTGGCCGCGGTGACGGATGCCACGTGGTTCCAGCCGTCGGCGGGGGAGACGCGGCGGGCGGGCTCGCCGATGACGATCGCGATCTCGCCCTCGAACGCGAGCAGCTCGGTGCCGGCGGGGCGTTCGAGCGCGGCGCCCGTGGGGGCGAGGGAGGAGGCCGGCTTCAGGAAGTAGCTCGGCTGCGCGGGCGTGCGGCCGCGCTGGGCCGCCCTCGACGGGTAGTTCAGGTGCACGGCGATGATCTTGCCGGGGGTGGCGATGCCGAAGGTCATTGACGTCCTCGTCTCTTGATATCTGAAATAATATACGATCTATACGACCCTGTCGAGCGGTGATCGAGCCGGCTCGTCAGTAGCTCGCTCGAGGTGCCGACGCATCCGCCGGGATGAAGCGATCGGCGAACGCCTCGGAGGCGCGGGCGACGATCGCGACGTCCGCCCCCACGGAGACGAACGCCGCGCCGGCGGCGAGGTAGCGATCTGCGTCTGCGGGCACGAAGGCGTTGACGCCGACGGGCTTGCCCACGGCCGCGCCCGCGCGGATCGAGCGCAGCACGCCCTCGACGACGTCGGGGTGCGACTGCTGGCCGAGCAGGCCCATCGAGGCGGCGAGGTCGGCGGGCCCGACGAAGAGGGCGTCGACGCCGTCGACCGCGGCGATCTCCTCGACCGCCTCGACGGCGGCGGCGGACTCGATCTGCACCGTGAGGCTGATCGTCGACGCGGCGTTCTGCAGGTAGCGGTCGACCCGGTTCCAGCGCGATGAGCGGGCGAGGGCGGCGCCGACGCCGCGCACGCCGTCGGCGGGATACCGCACCGCGCGGGCGAGCTCGACGGCCTGCGCCGCGGAGTCGACCATCGGCACGAGGAGGTTCTGCACGCCGAGGTCGAGATACTGCTTGATCAGCACGGTGTCGCCGATCGGCGGGCGCACGACGGGTGCGACCGGATACGCCGAGACCGCGTAGAGCTGCGCGAGGATCGACTCGAGTCCGTTGGGGGAGTGCTCGGCGTCGATGAGCACCCAGTCGAGGCCGCTGCCGGCTGCGAGCTCGGCCATGATCGGGCTGCCGGAGCAGACCCACATGCCGACGAGCGGGCGGTCGGATGCCGCGATGCGGGCCGTGAGTGTCTCGGGGAGGTTCATTCGAATCGGCATGTCACTGCTCCAAGCTGTCCGTAGTCGGCGTGCACGGTGTCGCCGCGCTCGACCCACATGGGTCGGGTGAACGAACCGGCGAGGATGATCTCGCCGGCCTCGAGCGACTGCCCGTGCTGGGCGAGCTTGTTCGCGAGCCAGGCGACGCCCATGGCGGGGTGTCCGAGCACCGCCGCTGCGACACCTGACTCCTCGATCGTCTGGTTCCGATAGAGCAGCGCCGAGATCCAGCGGAGGTCGACCTCGTCGACCTTCACCGGACGGCCGCCGACCACCATGGCGCCCATCGCGGCGTTGTCGGAGATCGTGTCGACGATCGTGCGACCCTCGAGCTCGATGTGCGAATTCAGGATCTCGAGCGCCGGCACGACGTAGGCGGTGGCGTCGAGCACGTCGAAGATCGTGACATCCGGACCCTGCAGGGGCGTGTCGAGCACGAATGCGAGCTCGACCTCGATGCGCACGTTCGAGAACCGGTCGAACTCGACGGATGCTCCGGATTCGACGACCATGTCGTCGAAGATGACCCCGTAGTCGGGTTCGGTGATGCCGGTGGCGACCTGCATGACCTTCGAGGTGAGGCCGATCTTGCGGCCCACCACACGGTGGCCGGCGGCGGCGCGGCGCTCGGCCCAGAGCTGCTGCACCGCGTACGAGTCCTCCACGGTCATCTCGGGGTGCCGCGCGGTGAGCCGCGGCACGATGGTGCGGTCGCGATCGGCGACGAGGAGCTCGTCGGCGATCGCCTCGATGGTGGACTGGTCTAGCACACGGGCTCCACTTCGTCGTCAGGGCGTGGCTTGATCGTATACGATCACCGCTGCCCACGACATCCCGAGTCATCGTCGTATTTCAAATCGTATATTATGACCGGATAGCTCGTCTCGAGCTCGACGACGAGCTGCCCATGACCGCGGACCCGACAGAGGAGTCGCCCCCGCATGACCACGACATCCGCCCCCGCCCCGGCCCAGAGCGACGCGCGACGACGGGAGCTCCGCCGCGTCGCGTTCGCCACCGTGATCGGCACCACCATTGAGTGGTACGACTTCTTCCTCTACGCGAGCGCCGCCGGCCTCGTGTTCCAGGTGCTCTTCTTCGCGCCCGCAGGCCCCGAGTTCGCGACGATCCTGTCGTTCGCGACGATCGGCGTGAGCTTCCTGTTCCGGCCGCTCGGCGCATTCCTCGCCGGCCACTTCGGCGACAAGATCGGCCGCAAGGCGATGCTCGTCGTGACGCTCGTGCTCATGGGCGCGGCGACGACCCTCATCGGCGTGCTGCCGACCTACGAGCAGGTGGGCATCCTCGCACCGCTCCTGCTCGTCGTCCTGCGCATCCTGCAGGGCCTCTCGACGGGCGGCGAGTGGGGCGGCGCGGTGCTCATGGCGGTCGAGCACGCGCCCGACGGCAAGCGCGGCCGCTACGGCGCGTTCCCGCAGATCGGCGTGCCGATCGGCCTGCTCCTCGCCTCGGGCGTGCTCGCCCTCATGACGGGCGTCATCTCTCCCGGCGACGCGTTCCTCGAGTGGGGCTGGCGCATCCCGTTCCTGCTGAGCTTCGTGCTCATCATCGTCGGCATGATCGTGCGCCGATCGGTCGACGAGAGCCCGGTCTTCACCGAGATCGCCGCTCGCAAGGAGCAGACGAAGACGCCGATCGCCCAGCTCTTCAAGCGGCACTGGCTGCTCGTGCTCCTCGCCGCGCTGACCTTCGCCGGCAACAATGCCGCGGGCTACATGACGACCGGCGGCTACATCCAGAACTACGCCACCACGCCGATCGCCGACGGCGGCCACGTCGGGATGGAGCGCACGCCCGTGCTGCTCGCGGTCGCGGCATCCGCTGTCGTGTGGCTCATCGTCACGTGGATCGCCGGCTCGGTCTCCGACCGGATCGGCCGCCGGAACACCTACATCATCGGCTGGATCGCCTTCCTCGCCACGGTCTTCCTGCTGTTCCCGCTCGTGAACACCGGCAACGTGTGGCTGCTCTTCGCCGGCCTCGCGCTCTTCACGATCGGCAACGGCTTCACCTACGGGCAGCAGGCCGCGTACTTCACCGAGCTGTTCCCGGCGTCGATCCGCTACTCGGGCGTCTCGATCACCTACGCCCTCGGCGCGATCCTCGGCGGTGCGTTCGCGCCGATGATCTCCGCGGCGCTCGTGCAGGCCACCGGCACCGCGACCTCGGTCGCGTTCTACATCGCGGGCATCATGGTCGTCGCGTTCATCGCGACCCTGCTGCTGAAGGACCGCACCGGCATTCCGCTCGGCCCCGACCACGAGGCCGAGCAGTCCGCGAGCGCCATCTACGGCGTGAAGTAGCAGCTGCCGGTACACGATGCCCCGGCGGGAACGTTCCCGCCGGGGCATCCGTCGTCTTCGGCCCTCGGCCGCCCGCGTCAGCTGTTCACGCGGATGATCTCCTCCTGGTACGGCGCGATGACGGTGCCCGAGATGCGGCAGTCGAGCAGGAGGAACGAGCGCTCGGTGACCGGGCGTGCCGCCCAGGCTGCGAGCGCCTCGAGGTCGGCGAGCTCGCGCACGACGACTCCTTCGGCGCCGAACGCGGCGGCCGCGGCGGCGAAGTCGGCCTCGGGGATCCGCATCGGACCCTCGGCGAGACCCTTGAGGCCGTAGAGGTTCACCTCGGCGCCGTACGCGGCGTCGTTCCAGACGACTGCGATACCGCGGCCCCCTGCGGTGCGCACTGCCGTCTCGAGGTCGGCGAGCGCCATGAGCCCGCCGCCGTCTCCGGTCGTGAGCACGACCGTGGCGTCGGGCTTGGCGGCGGCGGCGCCGGCGACGCTCGGAAATCCCTGCCCGATCGACTGGAACGCCGTGCCGATCATCATCATGCGGTCGGGCGAGGCCACGGGCCAGTACATGTTGGCCCAGCCGATGAAGTGCCCGCCGTCGGAGACGACGACCCGGTCTTCGGGCAGCAACTCGGCGATGCGCGACGCGACCGCGCGCGGGTCGAGCCGGCCGTCGTCGGCGAGGCCGTCGGTGCGCGCGGGGAGCGCCTGGGCGCGGAGCGGTGCGATGTCGGCGATGGCGTCGCGCCAGCCCGACGACTCCGCTCCGAGCGCGGCGAGCTCGTCGACGAGGCGTCGCGCGACGACCGCGGCATCGCCGCGGACGAACCCGCCGACGTGCGGGTGCGTGGCCGCCGTCGCCACATCGACCTGGAACACGCGCGTGCCGGGTGCGAAGAGGTCGCCGAAGCGCATCGTGAACTGGTTGAGCGAGGCGCCGAACACCACGGCGACGTCGGCCTCGCGCACGAGTTCCATCGCGGCCTCGGCCCCGAAGCCGCCGGTGACGCCGAGGTCGTAGCGGGCCTCGGGGAAGACCCCCCGGCCGAGCGCCGTCGAGGCCGTGACCGCGCCGGTCGCCGCGGCGAGGTCGCCGAGGGCATCGCCGGCGTCGGCGAGCCAGGCCCCGCGTCCGGCCAGGAGGAACGGCCTGGAGGCGCCCGCGAGGGCGCGTGCGACCTCGGAGACGGCGCGCCGAGCGAACTCGCCGACCGGCGAGAGGGGCAGCGGATGCCGCGGCGCGGGCGCATCGGCGAGCGGTCCGGCGTCGACCGATGCGACGTCGTAGGGGATCGCCAGCACCACCGGCACCCGATAGCTCAGCGCGTGCTCGACGGCGATCACGGTCGTGGCAGGGGCGTCGGTGCGCCCGACGGTGTACGTGCGCGCGCCGACCGCCGAGGCGAGGGCGATCTGGTCGACGTCCCACGGACGACGCCCCGAGGTCGGCTCGTCGCCGACGACGAGCACGAGCGGCACTCGGGCCTGCGCCGCCTCGGCGAGCGAGGTGAGGGTGTTCGTGAAACCGGCCCCGTAGGTCGCCGTCGCGGCGGCGAGCCGCTTCGACGCGCGGAAGTGGGCGTCGGCGGCGACCACGCCGCCGGCCTCGTGCCGCACGGCGGTGAAGGAGGCATCCGTCTCGCGCTCGAGCGCATCGAGGAAGTAGGCGTTGCCGTTGCCCATCACGCCGAAGACGTGATCGACGTGGGCGGAGAGGGCATGGGCGACGTGCGCGGACACCGAGGGCATGGTGAAGCCTTTCGAGACGTGACGGGATGCTGGGATTCCGTATGTGTCTCGCTCGGTGGCGGGGAAACCCGTCGGTCGGCTTCGTGCCCATTTTTCGAGCACCGGCGCGGCTGAGCGCCTGGACGAAGTCGAGTATACGACGACGTTCGCGCGTCGAGCCTGCTCGTCGGGCCGTCAGGCCGGCGGGCCGTCAGAGCGTCGGCGGGCCGAGCGCCTCGAAGGCGGCGCGCCAGAACTCGGCACGGGAGGCGCTGTCGGCGGCCGCGTCGGTGTCGGGGAATGCCGGCAGGTACGGATCGAGGGGGATGGAGTGCGAAGCGCCGTCGCCCGTCAGCGCGGTCACGTCGAGGCCCGCCGCGGAGGCTCGACGCGCGGTGCGATCCATCAGGAGGCAGGAGTCCCAGACCGCGTCGTGGGTGCCGCACGCGAGCACGACCGGCCCGTCGATGCGGGCGAGGTCGATGATCGAATCGGGCGGCGGCGCCGCCGGATCCATCGAGCAGGGGGTCGCGATGCCGGCGAGGGTCCACGCCGAGCGGGTTCCGTCGGGATATCCGCACCACAGCTCGCCCGCGCCGACCGGTGCGATCGCACCCCGCACGAGCGAGGGGTGCTCCGCGGCGAGCCAGAGCGCGGCCTCCCCGCCGCGTGAGGCGCCGAACGCGGTGATGCGATCGGGGTCGACCCCGTCGCGCGCCGCCAACCATTCGGCGCCCGAGACGAACGTCTCGAGCGGCACCTCGTCGAGCTCTGCAGGCTGCCCTGGAGAACCGAAGTAGCTCACCGCGAGGGCCGGGTATCCGGCGGCCGCGAGCTGACGAGCGAGGAGGCGAGCGAACTGGATGCCTCCGTCGCTGCCGGAGAACACGAGGACCGCGGCTCGCGGCCCGGTCTCTGCCGTCGCGGATGGCGCGGGACTCGCGTAGGCCCCGACGAGCCCGCCATCGGTCACCTCTTCGACCGCCACGGCGCCCGGAGCGATGCCGCGCTCGACCGTCGTGCCCGCGAGCACGGTGCCGTCGGCCCCGGTGAGCGTGAGCTCGACGTCGAACTGGTCGGCGTAGGCGGCGAGGAAGGCGAGCTCGCCGCTCTCGGGGGCGAGTGCCCAGAACGGCGCCATCGAGGCCGCCGTCGACCAGTCGCCGTCGACCGGTGCGTGGTCGTCGAGGTCGACCTCTCCGGACTCGTCCGCGATGAACACGGCCTCGGAGCGATGCGCGATCCAGTCGACGTTGGCTTTTGCGGTGAGGGTGACCTCGGAGCCGGGTGCGAGGCCGGTGAACCGGATCGAGAGCGGATCGAACGGACCGTCGAGCTCTTCGATGGCGATGGCGGCTCCGCGCCGGTCGGCGAGCGGAGAGCAGCCGACCATCGACGTCGTCGCGAGGAGCGCCGCGAACGCGGCGACGGCCAGCACCGAGCTGGATGTGCGCATGGCCGATTGTCGTGCACCGGCATCGGCGGGGTCAACCGTTCGTGCGGGCCGCTCAGCGGCCGAAGACGCGCGCGAAGGACCACGCGCACGGCATGATGGTCGGATGAAGACCACCCAGCTGCGCCGGTACGTGATCGTCGATGGACTCTACGAGGAGTTCGTCGCGTGGTGGCAGGAGGCCATGCCCGTGCTCCGGCCCGCGATGGGGTTCGCCATCGAGTTCGCCTACGGCTCGCCCGAGACGAACGAATTCACCTGGGCGGTCAGCGTGCCGGGCGATGCCGACGAGTTCGAGCGGGTGGATGCCGCGTACAAGGTCTCGCCCGAACGTGCGGCGGTCTTCGAGGGGCTGCCCGATCGCATCGCGTCGATGCAGCTCTCGTTCATCCAGGCGTACTGAGCCGATCCGGCGCGCGAGCGACGTTCCGGTCGATCGAGTCCATGCCGGCCGCAGCCTGAGCGAGACCGCGATGCCCGCGGGTCGTGAACGCGGCGACGATGCTCGCGACGGCGAGCGCAGCCGCGACCGTTCCGCCGAACTGGCCGGCGAGGAGGAGCAGGCTGTAGCCGCCGATCCCCACGAGGAACCGGACCCCGCGCCAGATCACGGTCGGAACACGATGCTCGCGGACGTCGATGAGCACGGCCCGTTCGCCGAGCGTGACGCCGCCGATCAGCACCGACACCGCCTGCGTGCCGATCGCCGCCGCCGTCGCGATCGCCGCGACCGCATCGGACACCTCGAGCACGAGGTCACGGCCCGCCAGCACGAGGATCGCGGAGTTGACGGCGACCGAGAGCCCGGCAGCGGTGAGCCACACGCTCGCGACGTCGACCAGCATTGCGAGCAGGCGCCGCCCAGAGGTGACCGGCCGCGCCGGCGCTGCCCCTGTCGCGGCCGCGCCACGGTGACGGCGGAACACCGGGAACGCCAGCAGCGCGCCAAGTGCCGCGCCGATGGTGTTCGCAGCGAGATCTCCCGTGTCGAACAGTCGATACGCGCAGGGGAAGACGCCCCAGACGCCGGTCAGCTGGGTGAGCTCGATCGCGAGCGAGACGAGTGCGCCGGCCGCGACCGCGACGGCGATGCCGCGTTCGAACAGCGCACGCGCGAAGAAGCCGAGCGGCACGAACAGCAGCACGTTGAACGCGAACTGCTGCACCGCGGCATTCGCGAGCAGCGAGCCGCCGTGCTCCGCCTGCAGGCGGATGACATCCCGCACGCTCTCGAGCGGATCCAGCACCACTCCCGCGCAGCGGAAGTCGTCGCCGTCGGGCAGCGGCAGCAGCGTGTACGCCCAGAGCCCCATCACGTAGAAGAGGAGCGCGACCCAACCGGTCATGCGGAGGGCCGAGAACCCGCCGCGGCGACGGTAGCTGAGCGCCACGAGCGGAACGAACACCACGACGAGCACCATCGAGCCGAACAGGATGGCGATGATCCCCGGCATGATGCGATCCACTCCGAGAGTCTACGATCGCCATCGGCATGCTCAGCGGCCGCCGCGGCAGGTCGGTCTCACCGTACTCGACTCGGTGTACAGGGCATCTGCAGCGAGACATCCGTAGAATCGACCCATCCCCGGAAGAGAATGCGGCCGATGCTGCCCACCGGCAGGCTCGCCCGCGAGGACCTGGTCGACGACGCCCACTGCACGTTCGACCGAGAAGGAAGATCGTGAGCCACGAGTTCGATGCACGCCGCACGGAATGGATCGCCAAAGAGGAGCTCGCCGAGCGGATGATCCCGCTCATCGGCGGCCTCTACCGAGACCACGGGGTGGTGACCTCCATCCACGGGCGGCGGCTCATCAACCGTTCGCCGATCGCCCTCCTGAAGGCGCACCGCTTCGCCCGTCAGGCCGGTGAGGTCGAACTCGACCTCGTCGACACCATGCGCGTGCTCGAGGTGCTGCGCGAGATCGCTCCCGGCCCCGCCTCGATCGACGTGGCCCGCCTCGTCGCCCGCTACTCCGACGCCGTCGGCGAGGGCGACGCGCGTGAACTCGCCGACTTCGTGCGCGACGAGCTCTCCTCCGTCATCGCGGCCGAGGGCGAGCCCGAGGCATCCGGCACCGATGTCGTGCTCTACGGCTTCGGCCGCATCGGGCGCCTGCTCGCACGGATCCTGATCGCGCACGCCGGCAACGGCAAGGGCCTGCGCCTCCGCGCGATCGTCGTGCGCAAGGGCTCCGACAACGACCTCGTCAAGCGCGCGAGCCTGCTGCGCCGCGACTCGGTGCACGGCCCGTTCGCCGGCACGATCGAGGTCGACGAGGAGGCGAACACGATCCTCGCGAACGGCACGCTCATCCAGGTGATCTACTCGAACGACCCGGCGGCGATCGACTACACGGCCTACGGCATCGACGACGCGATCGTCGTCGACAACACGGGTCGCTGGCGCGACGAGGCGGGGCTGTCGCAGCACCTGCAGGCGAAGGGCGTCGCCCGGGTCCTGCTCACGGCTCCCGGCAAGGGCGCGATCAAGAACATCGTGCACGGCATCAACCACGACGACATCACCGATGCCGACGCGATCCTCTCGGCCGCCTCGTGCACGACGAACGCCATCACGCCGGTGCTGAAGGCCATCGAGGACGCCTACGGCGTCGTGCGCGGCCACGTCGAGACCGTGCACTCGTTCACGAACGACCAGAACCTCATCGACAACTTCCACTCGGGCGACCGGCGCGGGCGCTCGGCCGCGCTCAACATGGTCATCACCGAGACGGGCGCCGCGAAGGCCGTCGCCAAGGCCCTGCCCTCGTTCGCGGGCAAGCTCACCGGCAGCGCGATCCGCGTGCCGACGCCCGACGTGTCGCTCGCGATCCTGAACCTGCAGCTCGAGCAGCCGGCAGAGAAGGCGTCGCTCAACCGCTACCTCCGCCAGGTGTCGCTCACCTCGCCGCTCCGCCAGCAGGTCGACTACATCGAGTCGCCCGAGGTCGTCTCGACCGACTTCGTGGGCTCGAACCGCGCCGGCATCGTCGACGGGCTCGCGACGATCGCCGACGGCACCGACGCGATCGTCTACGTCTGGTACGACAACGAGTACGGCTACTCCTGCCAGGTCGTGCGGGTCATCGAGGCGATGGCGGGCACGCACCCCGTCGTGCTGCCCGAGCGCCAGTCGGTCGTCCTCGAGCGCGAGGTCGTCGCCGCGCTCTGAGCTCGGCTTCAGAACGAGACGGATGCCCCGTGCGCACGCCCGCGCACGGGGCATCCTTCATTCTGCTCCCAAGCGAGCGCTCGGTTGGCCGTAGGGTGGAGTCATGAGCACTGAAGCCGTCATCGTCGACGTCGTCCGCACGCCCGTGGGGCGCGGCAAACCCGGGGGACTCCTCTCCGGCATCCACCCCGTCGACCTCCTCGCGGGGGTGCTCGACACCCTCGTCAATCGCAGCGATCTCGACCCGGCGCTGATCGACGACGTCATCGGCGGCTGCGTCAGCCAGATCGGCGAGCAGAGCTACAACATCACGCGCAACGCCGTGCTCGCGGCCGGCTTCCCCGAGCACGTGCCCGGCACCACGATCGACCGTCAGTGCGGCTCGAGCCAGCAGGCGGCGACGTTCGCGGCGCAGGCCGTGCTCGCCGGTCAGGCCGATATCGTCATCGCGTGCGGCGTCGAATCGATGAGTCGCGTGCGGCTCGGCTCGAGCGCGGCAGGCGCCGACCCCTATGGCTCGCGCATCCGCACGCGCTACCCCGACGGGCTCGTGAACCAGGGCGTCTCGGCCGAACTGATCGCGGCCAAGTGGGGCTTCGAGCGCGACGAGCTCGACGCCTATGCGGCGCGTTCGCATGAGCTCGCCGCCGCTGCGCAGAGTGCCGGCGCCTTCGCGAGCGAGGTCGTGCCCGTGCCCGGCATCGACTCGTTGACCGACGAGACGGTCCGCCCGGGCACCTCCGCGGAGTCGCTCGGCGGCTTGAACGCGGCCTTCCGCACCGACGACCTCGCCGGACGCTTCCCGGAGCTCGACTGGCGCATCACGCCCGGCAACTCCTCGCCGCTGACCGACGGCGCCTCCGCCGCCCTCATCATGAGCGCCGAGCGCGCCGAACAGCTCGGCCTCACGCCGCGGGCGCGGTTCCGTGCGTTCTCGGTCGTCGGCAGCGACCCGCTCTACATGCTGACCGGCGTGATCCCCGCGACCGAGAAGGTGCTCGCTCGCTCCGGACTCACGCACGACGACATCGACGCCTACGAGGTCAACGAGGCGTTCGCGTCGGTGCCGCTCGCCTGGCTTGCAGAGACCGGGGCGGATGTCGCGAAGCTCAACCCCCGCGGCGGCGCCATCGCCCTCGGGCATGCGCTCGGCTCATCGGGCACGCGACTGCTCACGACGCTCGTGAACCAGCTCGAGGCCACCGGCGGACGCTACGGGCTGCAGACGATGTGCGAGGGCGGCGGCATGGCCAACGCCACGATCATCGAACGCATCTGACGCTCCGCCCCTCCTGACCAGACTCGGAACCATCCCGAAGGGACGCACCACATGCAGTTGAACGGAACAGGCGCGATCGTCACCGGCGGCGCATCGGGACTCGGGCGCGGCACGGCCGCCGTGCTCGCCGCCGCGGGCGCCGAGGTCGTCATCGTCGACCTTCCGGGCTCGCCCGGCGAGCAGACCGCGAGCGAGCTCGGCGAGCGCGTGCGCTTCGCGCCGGCGGACGTCACCGACGAGGCATCCGTGCAGGCGGCGATCGACCTCGTGCAGGAACGCGCACCCCTTCGGGTCGCCGTGAGCTGTGCGGGCATCGCGACCGCCGGGCGCACGGTCGGGCGCGACGGCCCCCTCGCGCTCGACGCGTTCGAGCGCACCATCCGCATCAACCTCATCGGCACGTTCAACGTCGCTCGGCTCGCGGCGGCGGCGATGGCGGCGAACGAGCCCGTCACGGCGCAGTCGCTGCCCGGCGTGCCCGAGACCGCCGAGCGCGGCGTCATCGTGAACACCGCCTCGGTCGCGGCGTTCGACGGGCAGGTCGGACAGGCGGCCTACTCGGCGTCGAAGGGCGGTGTCGCGGCTATGACCCTGCCGCTCGCCCGCGACCTCTCGAAGCTGCTCGTGCGGGTCGTCACGATCGCGCCCGGCATCATGCAGACGCCGATGATGGCCGGCATGCCGCCCGAGGTGCAGGCCTCGCTCGAAGAGCAGATCCCGCACCCGTCGCGCATGGGCACGCCCGCCGAGTACGCGGCGCTCGTGCGGCACATCATCGAGAACCCGCTGCTGAACGGCGAGACGATCCGCCTCGACGGCGCGATCCGCATGGGCCCCAAGTAGGGCGACGGATTCTCGCGGCCGCCCGGAGACGGGGAGAGGGGCGGATGCTGCGGCATCCGCCCCTCTCCCGTGCCGTGCCGGCCGCCGCAGGGTCAGACCCGCTCACTCCGCGGGCTGCGGTTGCCCGGGAAGTCGAGCGTGCCGCGGCCGCCGCCACGCGCGGCCTTGATGAGGCCGTCGATCGCGTCCCACACGCTCACGCCGATGACGACGGCGACGAAGAGCACCGACAGCACCCACTCGGCATCGGCGTCGAGGTGCGGCTCGATCAGGGCGAGGAACTCGGGGCTGAAGAGCCGTCCCTCGATGAAGAGCCAGATGACGGGAATCGCGAAGGCGGCGTTCAGTGCCACGTTGACGAGTGCAGCCGCCCAGCTCCAGTCGCTGCGGTAGATCCACACGGCGAACACCGCCTCGAGCACGACGAGCAGGAGGAGGTACGGCAGCCAGAACGACCACAGGTCGGGGTCGAGCAGCGGCACCGACGAGCGTTCGCCGCCGATCCACACGATGCCGAACTGCTGCCACACGAGGAACCCGGCGGCGATCGCGAGCCAGGCCAGGCTGGCGATCAGGTCGCTCCGCCGATGCGGGCGACGCAGCTCGGGCAGCTGGGGGAGCTGCTCCGGAGTCCAGCCGAGCGTGTCATCCACGCCCTTGCCGGTGCCCGTGTCGTACCGCTCGATCAGGGCGAACACCAGCGTCACCCAGAACGCCAGGTGCATGGCCACGGTGATGCCGATGCCGATCGCGGAGCCGATGACCTCCCAGCCGCCGCCGGAGATCACGAGTCCGAGCGCGGACGCGCCGGCCGCGATGGCCGGGATGAATGACTCGAGGAAGATCAGCAGGCGCTTCCAGGTGAGGAAGTACCTCGGTCCGATCAGCACGAGGGGCCGGTCGCTGTAGGTCGCAGCGAGGGCCGCCGGATGGCCGAGCTCGACGAGCGCGTCGCGCTCGGCCGACTCGGGGGTCGAGGCGCCCGAGTCGACGCGGGCCTCGATCGTGTCCGCGATGCGCTCGGCGAGATCGCGGGAGAGCTCCTCGCGTTGCGTCGCCGGGAGCGTGCGCGTGGCCGCGAAGAGGTAGCGGTCGGTGAGCTCGGTCATGATTCGTCTCCGGTCGTGAGTCCGGCGAGCGCGTCGTCGATGCGCCGCCAATCGGTCATGAGTGCGTCGGCGAGCAGTTCGCCGGTGGTGCTCGTGCGGTAGAACTTGCGGGGCCGGGCCTCGTCGGTGTTCCACTCGCTCGTGAGCAGGCCCTGCTTCTCGAGTCGCCGAAGCAGCGGGTACAGGGTGTTCGCGTCGACGAGGATGCCGAGCGTGTTCAGCGACTCGAGCAGCGCGTAACCGTAGTCGGGCGTGCGCAACCGCACGAGGCAGGCGAGCACGACGGTGCCGCGACGGAGCTCCTGCAGGTGCCCGGCGGTCGTCTCATCGAGGTTCATGAGTCACACGATACTGTGTGTCACACACTAATGCAATAGAAACTTCATAGTGCAGCGGATGCCGCGGCTCGCCCGCCGCCCGTCGCCCGCGCGTGGGTCCCGTCCGCGCGAACGCCGAGTCGCCGGATGAATCGCACGACACGCCGCTTCGCCACGGCGTGTCGCGCGTTTCGTCCGGCGACTCGGCGCGGCGGAGGGGGCGGCGAAGGGCGAGAGGCGGGACGAGGGGCGGAGGCGTCAGCGGAGGCGTCAGCGGGGGCGGGGACGAGCGGGAGGGCAGGGGAGGAGTTGGGCCTACTGCTCGGCGTGCGCCTCGAGGAACCGGTAGACCGCGGAATCGTCGACGCCCGGGAACGTGCCGGAGGGCAGCGGCGAGAGCACGTGCGCGTGCAGGCGGGCGCTCGGCCACGCCCGCCCGGCCCAGCGCTCGGCGAGCTCCGACGGCGCACGGCGGCAGCACGACTCGTCGGGGCAGGTCGAGACGGCGCGCTGGGTCGTCTCGCGCCCGCGGAACCACTTGGCCTGGTTGAACGGCACGCCGACCGAGATCGAGAACTCCGCGGCATCCGTGCGCCCCGTCTGCGTCGCGCACCAGAAGGTGCCGGCGGGGGTGTCGGTGTACTGGTAGTTCTCGGTCGTGCGGTTGGTGTGGCCGAACGCGGTGCGGGCGCTCCACCTCTTGCACACCCATTGGCCCTCGATCGATCCGGTGACGTCGGTCGGCAGCGGCAGGCCGTCGTTCTCGTACCCCTTCAGCAGGGCGCCGTCGCCCGCGACGCGGAGGAAGTGCAGCGTCATGTCGAGGTGGCTCGTCGCGAGGTTCGTGAAGCGCAGCGCCGCCGCCTCGTGCGTGACGCCGAAGGCGTCGCGGAAGTCCTCGATGGCGAGTCGCTTCTCCTTCTTCGCGGCCTGCAGGAACGAGACGGACGCCTCGCGGGGCATGAGGCACGCGGCGGCGAAGTAGTTGATCTCGAGCCGCTGCCAGAGGAACTCCGCGTAGCTCGCCGGACGCTCGTGCCCGAGCAGTCGGTGCGCCATCGCCTGCAGCGCCATCGACCGCAGGCCGTGGCCGCCGGGGATCGACGCCGGCGGCAGGTAGATGCGCCCGTTCGCGATGTCGGTGATCGACCGCGTCGAGTCGGGCAGGTCGTCGACGTAGATGAGCTGGAAGCCGAGCTTCTCGGCCATGACGCTCACCTCGCGGTGCGTGAGGGCGCCCGAGCGGTGGCCTGAGGAACGCACCTGATCTTCGGCGAGCTGCTCGATGTCGGGGAAGTAGTTGTCGCGCTCGCGCATGCGCTCGCGCAGCTCGGTGTTGGCGCGCCGCGCCTCTTCGGGCGTCGCGATGGCCTCGCTCGCCCGTCGCTGCAGCTCCTGGTGGAGCCCGACGATCGCCTCGAGCGATTCATCGGTGATGCCGCGGCCGGGGCGGATCGCGGGCAGCCCGAGGCTCGCGTACAGCGGGCTCGACTGCGCCCGCCCGAGCTCGAGCTCGAGGGCGGCGCGCCGGCTCGGCGCCTCGCGGGAGAGGAGGTCGGCCAGCTCGACGTCGAGCGAGGCCGCGAGCGAGTCGAGCAGCGAGAGCTTCGGCTCGCGCTTGCCGTTCTCGATGAGCGAGAGCTGGCTGCCCGCCATGCCGACCGCATCGCCGAGCTGGTCGAGCGTGAGTCCGCGCTGGCTGCGGAAATGGCGGATGCGCTGGCCGAGGGTCGCGAGATCGGGGGAGCCTGCCTTCATGGCTTAAGGATAGCGAAAGAACGCGCATTCTTAACGACCGATTTGGCCGAACGGATGCTCCAACAGCCCGCATTCTTGAAGTACGAACCAGTTCCGGCCCTCGGTCGGCACCTTTTGGAAGGGACGAAGATGACCATCTCCGAGTTCTCGATCGGCACAGAGGCATCCGACTCGGCCGGCAGCATCCGTCGCGGAACCACCGACGCAGCCCTGCGCGCGTGGGTCGACGAGATCGCCGGCCTCACCAAGCCCGATGAGATCGTCTGGTGCGACGGTTCGCAGCACGAGGCCGACCTGCTGACGAAGCAGCTCGTCGCGGAGGGCAAGCTCATCAAGCTGAACCCCGAGTGGCGGCCCAACAGCTTCCTCGCGCGCACCGACCCGAAGGACGTCGCGCGCGTCGAGGATCGCACGTTCATCTGCTCGACGTACGAAGAGGACGCCGGCCCGACGAACAACTGGCGCGACCCGCGCGAGATGCGCGCCGAGCTGACCGACGTCTTCGACGGCTCGATGAAGGGTCGCACGATGTACGTCGTGCCCTTCTCGATGGGCCCGCTCGGCGGCCCCATCTCGCAGCTCGGCGTCGAGATCACCGACTCGCCCTACGTCGTGCTCTCGATGGGCATCATGACCCGCATGGGCGACGCCGTCTACCGCCTCATCGAAGCCGGCGAGCCGTGGGTGCGCACCGTGCACTCGGTCGGCTACCCGCTCATCGACGGCGTCGGCCACCGCCGCGCCGAGGCCGACTGGCCCTGCAACGACACCAAGTACATCGTGCAGTTCCCCGACTCCCGCGAGATCTGGTCGTACGGCTCCGGCTACGGCGGCAACGCGCTGCTCGCCAAGAAGTGCTTCGCGCTGCGCATCGCGAGCGTCATGGCGCGCGACGAAGGCTGGCTCGCCGAGCACATGCTGCTCATCAAGATCACCTCGCCCGAGGGCAAGGCGTACCACGTCGCCGCCGCATTCCCGTCGGCGTGCGGCAAGACCAACCTCGCCATGCTGCGCCCGACGATTCCCGGCTGGAAGGTCGAGACGATCGGCGACGACATCGCCTGGATGCGCCCCGGCGACGACGGTCGCCTCTACGCGATCAACCCCGAGGCCGGGTTCTTCGGCGTCGCGCCGGGCACTGGTGAGACCACGAACCCGACGGCCGTGCAGACGCTCTGGGGCAACACGATCTTCACGAACGTGGCGCTGCGCCCCGACGGCGACATCTGGTGGGAGGGACTGACCGACGAGGCGCCCGCCGAGCTCACCGACTGGCAGGGCAATCCGTGGACGCCCGACTCGGGTCGCCCCGCCGCGCACCCGAACTCGCGCTTCACCGTGGCGGCAGCCCAGTGCCCGCAGATCTCCGACGACTGGGATGCCCACGACGGCGTGCCGATCGACGCGATCCTGTTCGGCGGCCGCCGCGCGACGAACGTGCCGCTCGTCGCCGAGGCGCGCAGCTGGAAGCACGGCGTCTTCATGGGCGCGACGATCTCGTCGGAGAAGACCGCCGCTGCCGAAGGCACCGTCGGCGAGCTCCGCCGCGACCCGTTCGCGATGCTCCCGTTCTGCGGTTACAACATGGCCGACTACTGGGGTCACTGGGTCAAGATGGGTCGCGTGCTCGGCGAGAACGCGCCGAAGATCTTCCAGGTCAACTGGTTCCGCAAGGGTTCCGACGGCTCGTTCCTCTGGCCCGGGTTCGGTGAGAACTCGCGCGTGCTCGAGTGGATCGTCGGACGCATCGAGGGCACGAGCGACATCGTCGAGACGCCGATCGGCCTGATCCCGGCATCCGGTTCGCTCGACCTCGACGGCCTCGAGATCACGGATGACGCGCTCGAGCAGCTCTTCGACGTCGACCGCGACTCGTGGCTCGCGGAGTGCGAGCTCACCGACGAGTACTTCGGCCAGTTCGGCGACCGGGTGCCCGCGGCGCTCCGCGCCGAGCTCGCGAGCCTGCGCTACCACCTGCAGCACCAGGGCGCGTAGCGTCCACGGAGGCGCCACCACCGCCTGATCGCGGGGGTGGCGCCGCCGTGCCGCCTGCGGATGCCGCGGACGTCTGCGCTCGGGAAGGCGCGCGCCCGCGGCATCCGTCGACGGCACGTCGGCACGCCTGACGCGGCTGCACGCCCGCCCGCGCTACCGTGTGCGCGAGGGGGCGATCATGGAGTTCGGCACGGTCATCGAAGCGATCGGCGAGGTCATCGACGTGCTCGGCGTCGCGGCGATCGTGATCGGCATCGTCTACGCGGTGGTCGACGCGGCGGTGCGGGGACTCCGCCGGGTGAACCCGGTGTACACGCGATTCCGCCGGGTGCTCGGGCGGGCGATCCTGCTCGGCCTCGAACTGCTCGTGGCCGCCGACATCATCAAGACCGTCGCGGTCACCCCGACGCTCGACTCGGTCGCGGTGCTCGCGATCATCGTGCTCATCCGGACGTTCCTCAGCTGGTCGCTCGAGCTCGAGATCTCCGGCCGCTGGCCGTGGCAGAAGCGCAGCTCGCCCGAAGACGAGCCTTCGCTCGCGCAGACCGAGGCGGGCTGACGGCTCGCCACCTTGGTCGTCAGTCGGGCAGCGTCGTCCGCGGCGCATCGCCGGTGACGGAGGCCTCGCCGAGCGGCCACGCTCCGAGCACTCGGCGATGATGCGCGCCCGTCGACGGTCGCATGTCGACGAGGGCGAGTTGCCGGAGCACCACCCGGTCGCCGGGAGCCACCCCGCCGTGGCGCTTGACGGTGACGTGCGGGCGGTAGTCGGTGCGGACGTGGCCCGCATCGATGTCGGCGGCGGCGAGCGCCGCAAGCGCGGTGACACGGAGTGCGGCGAGCTCGCCGCCGTCCCGGATGAGGGTCACGGGAACGTCGTGTCTGCGACCGAACATCGCGGGCTCGCCCGCCGTGCAGCTGATGGTCCGGGCGGTGCGGCCCACCCCGCCGAGCGCGACTGCGACGACATCGGCGGGCCGGTCGGTTGAGAACGGCTCGACGAGGGTGACGTGCAGGGGCCAACCCGCGACGGTGAACGATTCGTCGGCAGCGAGCGGCGACAGCGGCAGAACGACGACGAAGCGCGCCATCCACCGATTCTCGTCTGCCACGGGCGGCGCGTACAGAGGCTGTCGGTCGCGGCGGAGGCCGAGTCCGACGAGGACGTGAAATCGGTCGTCGGTGTGCTGAGTAATTCTCGACAATGACGAGGTCGGGGGGCACAATGGGCATGTGACGAGCGCTCACGCCCAATTCGTGGCCATCGGCGTCGCGCTCGTCCTGGTCGGGGCGATCAGCGGCTGTGGTGTCACCGCCACGCTCCACGCCGAGGCTACCCCCAGCCCCAGCCCCGTCTTCACGCCCCGTCCGAATCCGATGGCCACCGTGGGGGAGGGCTGGATCGCGTACTCCACCCCTGGGCCAGAGGAGGACATCTTCTTCGTCGAGGCAGGTTCCGTTCCGCACCTCGTCCTCGAGTCCGACGGCGCCTCTCGCGGTCAGGTGTGCCCCGCGTTCTCCCCCGACGGCACCCGGCTCGCTTCCGGGCAAGGTGGCTACGGGCAGATGAATCCGCAGGACGGCGCTCTGGTGATCACCGACCTCGACGCGAAGGGTCACGTCGCCGCCTCCGAGGTGATCCCGCTCGACGGGCTGCGTCAGCAGCCGTGCCCGATCTGGTCGCCGGACGGCCGGTGGGTTGCATTCGGTGTCGGATCGGCGGTGAACTTCCACACCTGGGCCTATGGGGTGGCCAGGGACGTCTGGCTGTTCGACACGAAGACGAGTGAGATTCGCCGGCTGCCGAAACTTTCGGCGACCGATATCGAGTGGGCAGGTGACAGTTCCCAGGTGTACATCGCGGCCCGGAACGGCATCGAGGTCTACTCATTGGCCGACGATCGAACCCGCCTCCTCGACGACAGTCGGGGTGTCGTTGCCCTGAGCGCCTCGCCGGACGGCGGCTCACTCGCCGTGGAGCGACGACGAGATGGCCCGGTCGGACTCACCGACCACTTCGAGCTCGTGCTGATGCGGGTCGACGGCACCAACCGGCGCGTCCTCGTCGAGGACTACGCGCACAATCTCGGGATCGGTCCGGTGTGGTCACCGGACGGGAATCGGATCGTCTTCCAGGGCGGAGAGGGCGCCCCATTGTTCTTCCGAGCGGGCGAGTCGTTCACCGACGGCGAGAAGGACGAGGTCATCGTCGTGATCGTCGGCGACGACGACGCGCTCGGACCGTTCGGAACGCAGACGGTGCTCGCCCCCATCCAGACCACCGAAGGCGAAGGAACCCGACACTGGCTCCCCGCTGCGGTCAGTTGGGCTCCCGACAGCGCCGCCCTGCGCTTCATCGGCTGGGAGTTGCTGGTGCCCGAGGGAGGTCCAGCAAGCTCGGCACTGCTCGTCGTGCCCGTCGAAGGCGCGGCAGCGCCCGAGATCCTGTGGGAGGGTGCTGCCACCGGACCGCCCACGAGTGTCCCGCAGAACGACTTCCAGGGCTGGAGTCGATAGGGAAGCGGACACGCTCCTACGAGGTCAGGCGACATGCGGTTCGTCGAGACGGCCGAGCAGCCGCAGCATCGCGGCGGGCGCGTAGCGGAACTCGATCGTGCCGCTCGCGCCCGGATCGGTCGGCCCGATCCACGTGCTCGAACCCTCGTGCACGCGCACCCAACCGTTCTCGAAGAGCAAGTCGGTGCCGATGACGAAGGCCATCGCCGGGGACTCGCCCTGGCGCACGGCGATCGAGCCCTCGAAGACCTGCGACGCCGAGGCGTCCTGGTCCTCGCGGCACTGCACGCCGACGAGGGGGCGTGCGATCGGCGTGGCGAAGCCGGTGACGTGGAACGGGCTGGCCTTCGCGACGTCGGCGACGACGCCGAAGTTCACGCTCGTCGAGACGAGGCTGAGCGCGGCCTGCCCATCGAGCACGAGGCGGCTCGAGACGCGGAATCGGTAGAAGAGCCGGCCGGACTCCCGTGCCGGCGGCAGCACGGCGAGGCTCGCCCAGTTGCGCGACCACGCGAGCGGCTCGCCGTCGCGGTTCGGCGGGTCGTAGAGGCTCGCGGTCAAGCGCACGGCGCCATCGGGCTGCGTCGAGGCGGCCTGCAGCGATGAGCGGCCGCGGTCGTCGTCGGGCATGACGTCCCGCACGGCGGTGAATGCCGGCAGCCGCAGCGGCTCCCAGTGCCGGAGCCAGCCCTGGATGCCGGCCTGGACGCGATCGAAGGAGTTGCCGAGACCGCTTCGGGTCGTGGCCGTCTCCGCGTCGTCCCTCGAATCGGGCAGCTCGTCGATGAGGTCGACGGGCAGTTCGTCGAGGTGTGCGAGATCGCGCTCGTTCGAGACGGTTGCGATGGTCATGGTGGTCCTCCGTGGGGCATGGGCGCTTGGCATCCAGTGGGGGATGCGGGAGTCCACGCTACGAAGGTCGCGCCGGTACGCCATCCGAGCAAGCACTGAGTTTCGCTCGGGTTCGCACTGAGGCCGGCATCGCCGCAGCTCCTCGAGGAGCCACGGCGACGCGCACGTCACACGAGCAGCTGGTGCGCCGCCAGATCGCGGTAGAGCGGCACCGCGGCGACGAGCTCGGCGTGGGTGCCCTCGCCGATCACGCGCCCCTCGTCGAGCACGATGATGCGGTCGGAGTCGATGACCGTCGAGAGCCGGTGCGCGATCACGATGAGCGTGCGACCCTCGGAGACCGCGTCGACGGCATCGCGCATCATGCGCTCGTTGACGCCGTCGAGCGATGAGGTCGACTCGTCGAGCAGCAGGATCGGGGGAGCGGCGAGCAGCGCGCGGGCGATCGCGAGTCGCTGGCGTTCGCCGCCCGAGAGCATGATGCCGTCGTCGCCCACCGCGGCGTCGAGGCCGGCAGGGTCGCGATCGAGCACGCCGCCGAGGTTCACGGCGCGCAGCACCTGTTCGCACGCCGCGTCGCTCGCGTCGGGGCTGCCGAGCTTCAGGTTGTCGCGGAGGCTGCCGGCCAGCACCGGGGCATCCTGTTCGACGTAGCCGATCTGCGCGCGGAGCTCTGCGCGGTCGATCGATCGCAGGTCGAGGCCGCCCATGCGCACCGTGCCGACCGAGGGATCGTAGAACCGCTCGACGAGTGCGAGGATCGTCGACTTGCCGGCGCCCGAGGGGCCCACGAGCGCGATGCGCTGCCCTCGCGGCACCTGGAAGGAGACGCCGCGCAGGACCGGCTGGCGGTCGGTGACGTCGGGTTCGGGCAGGTGCTCGTCGGCGGACTCGTTCGCCGGGTCGGCCGGGTCCTGCCGCGTCGCCGCGTAGGCGAAGGTGACGTCGTCGAAGGCGATCGCCGGGGCATCCGGCAGCACGCCCGCGTTCGCCTCGCCGACCATGAGGGCGAGCGGTGCGAGTTCGCGGTCGTGCGCGTCTTCATCGGGCAGATCGAGGATCTCCTGGATGCGGCCGAGCGCACCGAGCGCCTGGTTCACCGAGGTGATCGCGCCGAAGAACAGGCCGAGCGGCATGATCATCATGAACAGGAAGAGGATGAAGGCGACGAGGTCGGCGACCTCGAGAGCGCCGGATGCCACGCGGAAACCGCCGACGCCGAGCACCACGAGGAACGACACCTGCATCGCGATGCCCGCGACCGGCACGATGAGGGCGGAGATCTTCGCGACCTTCACGCCCATCTGCCAGGCGCCCTCGGCGTGCGCTTCGACGTCGCGGATCTCGCGTTCGGTCGCCCCGGCAGCGCGGATGGTGCGCACCGCGCCGATCGCGCGTTCGACCGATGCCGCGACGTCGCCGACCTTCGCCTGCGCCTCGTGCGACGCCTCGCGCACGTGGCGCGACAGCAGCGTGACGGTCGTGATGGCGACGGCGATGACGAGCACGGTGAGTCCGAGCAGCACGGGGTCGATGACGAGCATCGCGATGAGCGCGCCGATGAACGTGACCGTGCCGCCGATGGCCTCGACGAGGCCCTGCGTGAGCACTGCGCGCAGCATCGTGGTGTCGCTGCCGACGCGCGAGACGAGGTCGCCGGTGCGACGCGTGTCGAACTCGGCGATCGGCAGCCGGAGCAGCTTGCCGATGAGGCGCTTGCGGCTCGAGAGCACGACGCCCTCACCGGTGCGTTGCAGCAGGTAGTGCTGGTAGCCCGTGATGACGCCGCTGACGATGACGAGGGCGACGAGCGCCCAGACGATGCCGCCGAGTGCGGCGCCGGACTCGACGACCTGGATCACCTGGGCGACGAGGAGCGGTTGTGCGAGGCTCGTGAGCGCGCCGACGACGGAGAGGATCGCGACCCAGATGAGCACCGGCCGGTGCTCGAAGATGAACGGCAGCAGCTGCCGGAACGTGGCGCGAGGGCCGGTGGCCTCGCCGCGCCGCGAGAAGGGGGATCGTCGGGTCCGGGTGTCGCTCATGTCCTCTTCCTGGCCTGCGCGACGGGCGGATGCCGCATCCGCCCGAGTGTCGCAAAATCGCCGTCTTGCAGCTTACGTGCCCTACCTGCGTCCGTACTTCTTGTGCACCGCCTGCTTGGAGACCTCGAGCGCGAGGGCGATGAGCTGCCAGCTCGCCCCGGTCGCACGCGCCCGCCGCACGGCGGTGGCCTCGGCGCGGTCGAGCTCGCGGGTGAGTTCGATGCGCGCGTGGTGGAGCGTGCGGAGCGCGCGATACGGGTCGTCGCCGTCTGCGGCCGCGATCGCGGTTCGAATGGTGTTGTCGTCCATGGGCGTCAACGGTAGTTGACGTTCCGCCCTTCGTCAATGCGGGTTGACGTGCGGCGACGGTTGCGGCAGGGCACGATGGGGGGATGGACCCGACCACGGCCGCACTCGTCGGCATCTCGCACGGCACCGCATCGCCCGACGGGCAGGCCGCGGTGCAGCGGCTCATCGACGCCGTCGAATCGTCGGCGTCGGCCGCGTCGCCGGTCACGGTGCGCCTCGGCCACGTCGACGTGCAGCAACCGGATGTCGCGGCCACCCTCGCCGCGCTCCCGCCCGAGTCGCCCGCGGTCGTCGTGCCGCTGCTGCTCTCGGCGGGGTACCACGTGCATGTCGACCTTCGACGCGAGATCGAGGCCGTCGTCGATCGCCCGGTGCGGCTCGCCGCCGCCCTCGGCCCCGACGACCGACTCGTCGAGGTGCTTCGCCGCCGTCTCGACGAGGCCGGCGCGACGCCGGACGATCTCATCGTGCTGGCGGTCGCCGGGTCGAGCGACGCGCGCGCCGTCGACGACTGCCGGGACATGGGCGAGCGACTCGCGTCCGCGCTCGGTGCCCCGGTGACGGTCGGCTTCCTCTCCGCGGCGGAACCCAGGCTCGGCGAGGCGATCACCGAGGTGCGAGCGGCCGCCGGCTCGCGCCGGGTCGTCGCGGCGAGCTACCTGCTCGCGCCGGGGTACTTCCAGGATCTCGCGGCGGCCGCCGGCGCCGACCTCGTCACCGAGCCCCTGTTGACCCCCGACGACGCCCCCGACGAGCTCGTCGACGTCGTGCTCGACCGATTCGCAGTGGCGGTCGCAGCGGCGGTCACGCCAGCGGACTCGGAGGGCTCCCGACCGGCGCGGAGAGCATAGCGCGAGTCGCCCCGCCGCACCGATTGTGACGCAGCATTGCCGCGATTGACGCCGTGTTGCCTTCCTTGCCGTGATGTGACGGCGCTCGTTCCGGCGTGCTTCCAACCCGCCTAGCCTCGGTCCAACCCGCACTCAGCGGTGACCGAGGAGACACATGACGCAGGAGACGATCGAGGCGCCGAACCGCCCGGCGACCCGCTCCGGCGAGCGTCCGCCCCGCCCGGCGAGCCGCCCGCACGGGCAGTGGAAGGTCGACGGCACGGCACCGCTCAACGGCAACGAGGAGTGGAAGCAGGTCGACAACGGCCTGAGCGTGCGCGAGCGCATCGAGCGCGTCTACTCGAAGGGCGGATTCGCGTCGATCGATCCGACCGACCTGCACGGGCGCTTCCGGGTCTGGGGGCTCTACACGCAGCGCAAGCCCGGCATCGACGGCGGTCGCACCGCGATGCTCGAGCCGCACGAGCTCGAAGACGAGTACTTCATGCTGCGCGTGCGCATCGACGGCGGCCAGCTCACGACCGAGCAGCTCCGCGTGATCGCCGACATCTCGATCGACTTCGGACGGGACACCGCCGACCTCACCGATCGCCAGAACATCCAGCTCCACTGGATCCGCGTCGAGGACGTGCCCGAGATCTGGCGGCGCCTCGAGGCCGTCGGGCTCGGCACCACCGAGGCCTGCGGCGACGTGCCCCGCGTCGTGCTCGGGTCACCCGTCGCCGGCATCGCCTCCGACGAGCTCATCGACCCGACCGCGCAGATCGACGAGATCACGAGCCGCTTCATCGGCGACGAGACGCTCGCGAACCTGCCCCGCAAGTTCAAGACCGCGGTCACCGGGCACCCGAGCCAGGACGTGGTGCACGAGATCAACGACGTCGCGTTCGTCGCGGTGCAGCATCCCGCGCTCGGCATCGGCTACGACCTCTGGGTCGGCGGCGGGCTCTCGACCTCGCCGCGCCTCGCCGAGCGCCTCGGCGTCTTCGTCGCCCCCGAGCAGGTCGCAGACGTCTGGCACGGCGTCGCCCAGATCTTCCGCGACTACGGCTACCGGCGCCTCCGCAACAAGGCGCGCCTGAAGTTCCTGCTCGCCGACTGGGGCACCGAGAAGTTCCGCGAGGTGCTCGAGACCGAGTACCTCGACGCCCCGCTGCCCGACGGGCCCGCGGCCCCCAAGCCGCTCGCGCACGGCGACCACGTCGGCGTGCACCGCCAGAAGGACGGCCGGTTCTACGTCGGCGCCACGCCGATCGTCGGCCGCGTGTCGGGCCCGACGCTCAAGAAGCTCGCCGAGCTCATCGAGGGGCACGGTTCGACGCGGCTGCGCACCACGCCGCACCAGAAGATCGTGATCCTCGACATCCCCGAAGACCGGGTCGAGTCGCTCATCACCGGCCTCGACGAGCTCGGCCTCTCGGCCCGGCCGAGCCTCATCCGCCGCGGCACCATCGCCTGCACGGGCATCGAGTTCTGCAAGCTCGCGATCGTCGAGACCAAGGCCTTCGCCACCGCCGCGGTGCTCGACCTCGAGCGCACGCTCGACGGCTTCGACCTGCCGCACCCGATCAGCCTGCACGTCAACGGCTGCCCGAACTCGTGCGCCCGCATCCAGACGGCCGACATCGGCCTCAAGGGCCAGCTCATCATGAACGACGCCGGCGAGCAGGTGCCCGGGTACCAGGTGCACCTCGGCGGCGGCCTCGCGACGGCCGATCGTGACGAGGCGGGCCTCGGCCGCACCGTGCGCGGGCTCAAGGTCGAAGCCGACGGCATCGCCGGCTACGTCGAGCGGGTCGTCAAGCGATTCCTCGACGATCGCGACGCCGTCGCCGACGAGACGTTCGCCGAATGGGCGCACCGCGCCGACGAGGAGGTGCTCCGATGAGCGTCTCCCTCGCACCGCGCGCCACGGCGCTGCGCACCCACGACGAACTGCGCGCGCTCGCCGCGTCGGGCGACGCCGAACTCCGCAGCCTCGCCGCCGACGAGGCATCCGCCTACGAGGTCATCGCCTGGGTCGCACGCAACTTCGACGCGGATGCCGCTGCTGTCGCCTGCTCGATGGCCGACGCCGTGCTCCCGCACGTCGTGGCCCAGTCGCTGCCGGGCGTCGACGTGCTCTTCCTCGACACCGGCTACCACTTCGCGAAGACCTACGAGACGCGAGATCGGGTCGCGTCGGCGCTCGACGTCCGCGTGGTCGACGTGCTGCCCGAGCTCACGGTCGCCGAGCAGAACGCGAAGTACGGGCGCGACCTGTTCGCCCGCGACGCCGCCGAGTGCTGCGCCATGCGCAAGGTCGCACCCCTGCACGATGCGCTCGGGGGGTACGAGCTGTGGTTCACGGGCGTGCGCCGCGACGAGGCGCCGACCCGCACGAACACCCCGCTCGTGACGTTCGACGATCGCAACGGACTCGTGAAGGTCAACCCGCTCGCGGCGTGGAGCTTCGACGAGCTGATCGACTACTCGAGCGCCTTCGGCGTCCCCGTGAACGAGCTGCTGACCCAGGGCTATCCGTCGATCGGCTGCGAGCCGTGCACCCGGCAGGTGGCCGAGGGCGAAGACCCGAGGGCCGGCCGCTGGTCGGGTCTCGACAAGACGGAATGCGGGTTGCACGTATGAGCGCCATCGACACCTTCCCCGTCGAGACCGGCATCGACGCGCTCGACGCCCTCGAGTCCGAGGCGATCCACATCATCCGCGAGGTCGTCGCCGAGTTCGAGCGGCCCGTGCTGCTCTTCTCGGGCGGCAAGGACTCGGTGCTCGTGCTGCACCTCGCGGCCAAGGCCTTCTGGCCGGGCAAGGTGCCGTTCCCCGTGCTGCACGTCGACACGGGACACAACTTCCCCGAGGTCATCGACTTCCGCGACCGAACGGTCGAGCGGCTCGGGCTGCGCCTCGAGGTCGCCTCCGTGCAGGACTACCTCGACGACGGCCGGCTGCAGGAGCGGGCCGACGGCACGCGCAACCCGCTGCAGACGCAGCCGCTGCTCGACGCGATCGCGGCGGGCCGGCACGACGCCGTCTTCGGCGGGGCCCGGCGCGACGAGGACAAGGCGCGCGCCAAGGAGCGGATCCTGAGCCTCCGCGACGAGTTCGGCCAGTGGGATCCGCGCAACCAGCGCCCCGAGCTCTGGGACCTCTACAACGGCCGCCACACCGTGGGCCAGCACGTGCGGGCGTTCCCGATCTCGAACTGGACCGAGCTCGACGTGTGGCGCTACATCGAGCGCGAGCAGATCGAGCTCCCGCCCCTCTACTACGCGCACGAGCGCGAGGTCTACCGCCGCGACGGCATGTGGCGTGCGATCTCCGAGGTCTCGCCCCCGCGTGCCGACGAGCTCGTCGAGCGACGCACGGTGCGGTATCGCACGGTCGGCGACATGAGCTGCACCGGCGCAGTCGAGTCCGCCGCGGCATCCGTCGCCGACGTCGTGGCCGAGGTCGCGACCTCGACGCTCACCGAACGCGGTGCCACCCGTGCCGACGACCGCATCTCGGAGGCCGCCATGGAGGATCGCAAGAAGGACGGGTACTTCTGATGAGCGACGCACTGTTCCGCTTCGCCACGGCCGGTTCGGTCGACGACGGCAAGTCGACCCTCGTGGGCCGCCTCCTGCACGACTCGAAGGCGATCCTCGCCGACCAGCTCGAGTCGGTCGCCCGCACCTCCGCCGAGCGCGGCTTCGGCGGCGAACCCGGCGCGATCGACTTCGCGCTGCTCACCGACGGCCTGCGCGCCGAGCGCGAGCAGGGCATCACGATCGACGTCGCCTACCGCTACTTCTCGACCGGTCGCCGGTCGTTCATCCTCGCCGACTGCCCCGGGCATGTGCAGTACACGCGCAACATGGTGACCGGGGCCACCACCGCCGACGCCGTCGTCGTGCTCGTCGACGCCCGCAACGGCGTGCTCGAGCAGACCCGGCGCCACCTCGCCGTCGTCGCGCTGCTGCGAGTGCCGCACGTGATCATCGCCGTCAACAAGATCGACCTGCGCGGATTCTCGCAGGCCGCGTACACCGCGGTCGCCGACGAGGTCTCCGCGCTCGTCGTCGACCTCGGCCTGCCCGCGGCCCACGTCATCCCGGTCTCCGCCCTCGCGGGCGACAACGTGGTCGACCGTTCGGCGAACACGCCCTGGTACGACGGTCCGAGCCTCATCGAGCTGCTCGAGGCGCTGCCCTCCCTCGACGAGCTCGAGACCGAGCTCGAGGCGCTGCGGATGCCGGTGCAGCTCGTCATCCGCCCGCAGGGCGCCGTGGCGCACGACGTCGAGGACCCCGAGCGGTTCCGCGACTACCGCGCGTTCGCCGGGCGCATCGCCTCGGGCACCGTGCGGGTCGGCGATCGCGTGCAGGTGTTCCCCGGGGGTGCGACGACGACCGTGACGGGCATCGACGCCGGACCGCGCGAGCTCGACGCGGCATCTGCGCCCCGCTCGGTCTCGCTCCGGCTCGCCGACCAGCTCGACGCCGCACGCGGCGCCGTCATCGTGGCGGCCGGCGCACTGCCCGAACCGCGTCGCGAACTCGACGCCGCGCTGTTCTGGCTCGGGGCGGTTCCCCTTCGCCCGGGCGCCCGCGTGCTCGTGAAGTCGGGCACGACGACCGTGCAGGCGCTCGTGCCCGAGATCGTCGGACGCCGCGACCTCGACTCGCTCGAACTCGAGCCGGCCGCGCTGCTCGAGATCAACGACATCGGCCAGGTGCGCGTGCGCCTCTCGGCCGAACTGCCCGTCGAGGAGTACGCCGCACATCGCCGTGCCGGCGCGTTCCTCGTCATCGACCCGCAGTCGGGCGCCACGCTCGCCGCCGGGATCGTCACCGCACCGGTGACCCCAGACACCGGCGATGCCGGGAGCACCCGCACGACCACCGACACCGAAGGAGTAGCAGCATGACCGCAACATCACGCACCCGTTCCCGCCTCGGCCTGGTCGCGGGCATGATGCTCGCGGCGGCGATCGTCACGGCGGCGGTGCTCTCCCTGAGCGGCTGCGCGCCGCAGTCGGCGGCGGGGGAGGCGGCGGAAGCCTCGACCACGCCTGCAGCCGAGCTCCGACTCGGGTACTTCTCGAACGTCACTCACGCCCCCGCGCTCGTGGGCCTGCAGGAGGGCCTCTTCGCCGACGCGCTCGGCGACACGAAGCTCTCGACCCAGGTGTTCAACGCGGGCCCGGCCGCGATCGAGGCGCTCTCGGCGGGAGCCATCGACGCGACCTACATCGGGCCGAACCCGTCGATCAACACGTTCATCCAGTCGGGCGGGCAGTCGGCGCACATCGTCGCCGGCGCTGCGACCGGGGGAGCGGCGCTCGTCGTCCGCGACGGCATCGACTCGGTAAAGGACCTCGAGGGCACGACCATCGCGACGCCGCAGCTCGGCAACACGCAGGACGTGGCGCTGCGCTCGTGGCTCGCGGGCGAAGGCTACGAGACCGACACCACGGGCGGCGGCGACGTGCACATCACGCCGACCGAGAACGCGCAGACGCTCACGCTCTTCCAGCAGGGCGGCCTCGAGGGCGCCTGGCTGCCCGAGCCGTGGGTCTCGCGACTGATCGTCGACGCCGGTGCGCACGTGCTCGTCGACGAGGCCGACCTCTGGGAGGACGGCGCCTTCCCGACGACCGTGCTGCTCGTTCGCGCCGAGTTCCTCGAGGAGCACCCCGAGACGGTGCGGGCGCTGCTCGAGGGCCACGTGGCATCCGTCGCCTGGCTGGATGACCACGCGGCCGAGGCGCCGGCCGTCATCAACGCGGCGCTCGAAGCCGACACGGGCAAGCCGCTGGCCGACGAGGTCATCACCCGGGCGCTCGAGCACGTGACGTTCTCGGTCGACCCGCACGCCGAGACATTCGAGACCCTCGTCGCGAACGGACTCGAGGCGGGCACCCAGAAGGACGGCTCGATCGACGGGCTGTTCGACCTGCGGCTCCTGAACGGGCTGCTCGAAGCCGATGACGCCGACCCGGTCTCGGCCGGCGGCCTCGGCGAGGAGTAGAGCGATGAGCGGGCAGACGGCCATCCGCATCGAGCAGCTCGGCAAGCGCTTCGGCGCCGGCCCGCTCGTGCTCGACGACGTGAACCTTTCGGTCGAGACCGGAGAGTTCGTCTGCCTGCTCGGCGCCTCGGGATGCGGCAAGTCCACGCTCCTGAACCTCATCGCGGGCCTCGATCGCCCGACGACCGGAACGATCGACGTTCCGGCAGGGGGCGCCGCGGTGATGTTCCAGGAGTCGGCGCTCATGCCGTGGCTCACCGCCCGCCAGAACGTCGAGCTCGCGCTGCGCCTGCGCGGCGTCGCACGGTCGGCACGGCGAGGCGAGGCGCTCGAACTGCTCGACACGGTCAACCTCGCGGATGCCGCGGAGAAGCGCCCCCACGAGCTCTCGGGCGGCATGCGCCAGCGCGTCGCCCTCGCCCGTGCACTCGCGCAGGACCGGCCGGTGCTCCTCATGGACGAGCCGTTCGCCGCCCTCGACGCGATCACCCGCGACCTCCTCCACGAGGAGCTCGAGCGAGTCTGGCGCCGCACGGGGCGCACCATCGTCTTCGTCACACACAATGTCCGCGAAGCTGCTCGGCTCGGGCAACGGGTCGTCCTCCTGTCGTCCCGGCCCGGCCGAGTCGCGGGCGAGTGGCGCATCGCCGAGACCTCCGGCCGTCGCATCGAGTCGCCCGAGGTCGCGGCGCTCTCGATCGAGATCACGGAACAGCTCCGGAAGGAGATCCGCCGAAATGCCGCATGACATCGTGACCGAGGCTCCGCCGCTCGACGAGTCCGCGCTCGCAGGGGCCGAAGCCGGCACGCAGCTCCCGTCTCGAACCGCCCATGACGACCTCCGCAGCCTCGAGGCGGGCCTCGACCGCCTGCAGACCGACCCCGAGCACGCGCCCGGCATCTGGCAGCGCTTCGTCACGAGCGTGCTGCCGCCCATCCTCTTCGTCGTCGCCCTCGTCGCGGCGTGGCAGCTCTACGTCGTGATCGCGCAGCCGCGCCCCGACATCGTGCCCGGCCCGCTCGACGTCGTCGCCGCGATCGCCGGGGCGTGGGAGTCGGGCCGACTGCAGCTCGCCGTCGTCACGAGCCTCGAGCGCGGCGTCGTCGGATTCCTCATCGCCGTCGTCGTGGGCACCCCGCTCGGGCTCCTGCTCGCCGAGGTGAAGCCGCTGCGCCGCGCCATCGGCCCGATCATCTCGGGCCTGCAGGTGCTGCCGTCGGTCGCATGGGTGCCGGCCGCGATCATCTGGTTCGGCCTGACCGACGCGACGGTCTACTTCGTCGTGCTCATGGGGGCCGTGCCGTCGATCGTGAACGGGCTCATCGCAGGGGTCGAGCAGGTGCCGCCGCAACTCCGCCGAGTCGGCACGGTGCTGGGCGCGGGGCCGTCGCGTCTCGCCGCCTTCGTCGTGCTCCCCGCGGCGCTTCCCGGCTACGTCGCCGGACTCAAGCAGGGCTGGGCGTTCTCGTGGCGCTCGCTCATGGCCGCCGAGATCATCGCCGTCGGCGGCACGATCGGATTCGGGCTCGGTTCGATGCTCGACCAGAGCCGCGAACTCGCCGACCTCGCGGGCGTGCTCGCGACGATCCTCGTGATCCTCGCGATCGGCATCCTCATCGAACTCGTGGTCTTCGCCCCGCTCGAACGACGGATGCTGCGTCGCCGCGGCCTGCTGGGAGGCACCCGATGACCGCGGAGACGCTCGGCGACGTCGTGCTCGTCGGGGCCGGGCCCGGCGATGCGGGCCTCCTCACGATTCGGGGCCTCCGCGCGCTCGAGGCCGCCGACGTCATCGTCGCCGACCGGCTCGGCGCCCGCGGCGTGCTCGACGGGCTCGCCGCAGAGGGGGTCCGGCTCCGTGCCGAGGTCGTCGACGTCGGCAAGCTCCCCGGCCATCACGCCGTGCCGCAGGACGCGATCAACGCGCTCCTCGTCACGCTCGCCCGCGATGGCAAGCGCGTCGTGCGCCTGAAGGGCGGCGACCCGTTCATCTTCGGCCGCGGCGGCGAGGAGCTCGCCTTCTGCCGCGACCACGGCATCGATGTCGAGGTCGTGCCCGGCATCACGAGCGCCATCTCGGTGCCCGCGATCGCCGGCATCCCGCTGACGCACCGCGGCCTCGCGACGACGTTCACCGTCGTCACGGGCCATGACCAGATCCAGTCGCTCGGCGGCGGCCGCGACCACACGGTCGTGCTGCTCATGGGCATCGGCACCCTCGCGAACTCCGCGATCACCCTCGCCCGTGGCGAACGCGGCGGCGACTGCCCTGTCGCGATCGTCGAAGACGGCTACGGGCCGGCCCAGCGCGTCACCGTCGGTACGCTCGACACGATCGCCCTGCAGGCGGCGCGGCGCGGCATCCGCTCGCCCGCGGTCGTCGTCGTCGGCGACGTCGTGGCCCTGAGCCCGTACGCCGAACCCCTCGTCGAAACCAGCGAACCCCACCGAAAGGCCCAGCAGCAATGACCCGATCCCTCCGCGTCGCGATCGTCGGAGCCGGCCCGGCCGGCATCTACGCCGGCAACATCCTGAGCCGGCAGGTCGCCGAGGCCGACGGCGAGGTCGCGATCGACCTGTACGAGTCGCTGCCGGCGCCCTACGGCCTCATCCGCTACGGCGTGGCGCCCGATCACCCCCGCATCAAGGGCATCGTCAACTCGCTGCACGAGATGCTCGACGCCGGCACGATCCGCCTCATCGGCAACGTCGAGGTGGGGCGCGACATCACCGTCGACGAGCTGCGCGAGCGCTACGACGCCGTCATCCTCGCCACCGGCGCCCTGCGCGACGCTCCGCTCGACATCCCGGGCATCGACCTGCCCGGCTCCTTCGGCGCGGCCGACTTCGTCGCCTGGTACGACGGCCACCCCGACGTGCCCCGCACCTGGCCCCTCGAAGCGCAGTCCATCGCCGTCATCGGCAACGGCAACGTCGCGCTCGACGTCGCCCGCGTGCTCGCGAAGCACCCGAAGGACCTGCTGACGACGGACGTGCCGGCGAACGTCGTCGAGGGGCTCGAGGCCTCGCCCGTCACCGACGTGCACGTCTTCGGCCGCCGCGGGCCGGGCCACGTGAAGTTCACGCCCATCGAGCTGCGCGAGCTCGGCGAAGTGCCCGACGTCGACGTCATCGTCTACGACGACGACTTCGAGCGCGCCGCGAACGACCCGCACGCCGAGCAGCTGTTCGCCTCGAACAACCAGGTCAAGGTCATGACGCGCACGCTCAACGGCTGGCGCAAGCCCGAGGGCCACGAGTACACGGCGTCGCGTCGCCTCCACCTGCACTTCCTGCACGCGCCCGTCGAGGTGCTCGGCACCGACGCCGTCGAGGCCGTGCGCTTCGAGCTCACCCGCCCCGTCGGCGACGGATCGGTCGAGGGCACCGGCGAGTTCGCCGACATCCCGGTGCAGGCGATCTACCGCGCCGTCGGCTACGCGAGCTCGCCCGTCGACGGCGTTCCGTTCGACGACCGCAGGGCCGTCATCCCCAACGAGGGCGGTCGCGTGACCGACGCCACAGGTGCTCGCCTGCCCGGCGTGTACGCCACCGGCTGGATCAAGCGCGGGCCCGTCGGCCTCATCGGCCACACCAAGGGCGACGCGCTCGAGACCATCACGAACCTGCTGGCGGATGTCGCGGCGCAGGTGCTGCCCGAGCCGACCGTCGCCTCGGGGCCCGACGGCGACGAGGTGTTCGAACTGCTCGAGGCGCGGGGCATCCGCTTCACGACCTGGGCGGGCTGGCTCGAACTCGACGCGCACGAGCGCGGCCTCGGCGAGGCATGGGAGCTGGCGCTCGCCGCGCACCACGGCATCGTGCGCGAGCGCGTGAAGGTCGTGCCCCGCGATGAGCAGGTGGAGATCTCGCGCGACGGCGCCCTGGCGCTCTCGTGACGTACGTCATCGCGCTGCCGTGCGTCGACGTCAAGGACCGCGCGTGCATCGACGAGTGCCCGGTCGACTGCATCTACGAGGGCGAGCGTTCGCTCTACATCCACCCCGACGAGTGCGTCGACTGCGGTGCGTGCGAACCGGTCTGCCCGGTCGAGGCGATCTACTACGAAGACGACTTGCCGGATGTCTGGGCCGACTACTACAAGGCGAACGTCGAGTTCTTCGACGAGATCGGCTCGCCCGGCGGCGCGGCGAAGACCGGGGTGCTCGATTTCGACCACCCCCTCATCGTCGCGCTGCCGCCGCAGGCGGCCCACGCCTGACCCGTCGCCCGACGAGGCGGTGCTCGGGATCCGAGCCGTTCTCCCGCCGTTCGGCAGTTCGTTTCCGCGTATGACGGGCGCTCGGGACATCCGCTCGCCTGCGGCGTATCGTGGCCGCAACGAACCCCGAGGAGCCCTCATGTCGCACCGTGAACCGCAGACCCGCACCGAGCCGCACGCCGGCACGGTCATGGGCATGCGCGGTTGCGAGGCGGCTGCGACGTGCAGCAGCGATCGGCCCGGTCATCGGCTGCACGCGATGCAGGAGCGACTCGCCGGCGCGACGGCGAGCAAGTGGATCGACGCGATCGTCGTCGAGAGCGACGACGACGGGTTCGCGACCGTCGCCGAGTTCGCGAGCGGGCGGCTGCGCCGCGTGTGGCACCACGACGCCTTCGACGGCGTGCTGGTCGTCGGCGCGCCGGTCGCCGTGCACGACGTCTACGGTGTGCTCGCGCACGGCGGTCGCCGGTTCAGCGTCGCGACGGCCTGATCAGGCCCAGCGGTCTCGGCAGGTTGGGCGCGCCGATCGGGCTCAGGTCGTCGGCATCGCCCCGCTCATCGAGCCCATCATCTTCTCCATCGCCATGACGGCTTGATCGCACGCCATCGCGCAGAGCCGGCACTGCTCGCTCATGTCGGCGTGCGACATGCACTCGGCCGAGCAGGCGCGCGCCATCATGACGGTCGACTGCATCATCGACATCATCACCTGCATGTCCCAGCCGTGCATGCGCAGCATCATGCGCATCATCGTGCTGCACATGTCGGCGCAGTTCGCACAGAGACTCGAACACCGGCCCATGCCGGCGGCGGCGTCGGAGTCGGCGCACATCACGCAGGCCTGCATGCAGGCCGACAAGGCCTCCATGGTCTCCTGCATCATCGCCGGATCCATGCCCTGCATCGGCATCTCCGACGACGACATCGCGCCCTTCATCATGTCCATCGTCATGTTCATCGGCTCGACCCGCCGTCCTGGGCGCTGAGCGTCGACGATGCCGGCGGATGACTCGGCGACCCTGTTCGCAGCCATGCTACGCCCGCCCGTCACGGCCGAGAAGGGGTGCGCGTTTCGATCGCGTGAACGATTCCGTGGGGCCTTCGCCGAGTCGCAGGAGGAGCCCGGTGACACGCCGCGCCTCGCCGGCGTGGCGAGCGAGACGTCCTGCGACTCGGTGAGTTCAGGTGCGTCGGGTGAGAGCCGGGGACAGCGAAGGGCGGATGCCACGCGGCATCCGCCCTTCGGTCGCTCGGGATCAGGCGTCGATGTCGACGTCCTTCGTCTCCTTCGAGACGAGCAGGGCGATGAGCGTGAGCACCGCCATGGCCGACAGGTAGATGCCGACCCAGAACGGGCTGCCGCCACCGGCCTGCCAGAGCGCCACCGCGATGAACGGGGCCACGGCCGCACCGAGGATCGACGACACGTTGTACGAGATGCCCGAGCCCGTGTAGCGCACGTTCGTCGGGAACAGCTCGGGCAGGAGCGCGCCCATCGGGCCGAACGTCATGCCCATGAGCGAGAAGCCCACGACGAGCCAGAGCATGACGCCCCAGAAGCCGGCGCCGAGGAGCGGCACCCAGACGAGGCCGAACACGATGATGCCGAGCGTGACCCAGATGAGCGTCTTGCGGCGGCCCCATCGGTCGGCCCAGGGGCCGGAGAGCAGCGTGAACACGCCGAAGAACACGACACCGCCGATGAGCATCAGCACGAAGGTGTTGTACGAGTAGCCGAGTCCTGGCAGTGCGCCCTCGGCGGGCTCGACCGCAGCGCGACCGTAGCTCAGCGAGAACGTGGTCATCAGGTAGAAGAGCACGTAGGTCGCCAGCATGAAGAACGTGCCGAGGATGAGCTGCTTCCAGTGGTGCTTGAAGACCTCGCCGAGGGGGAGCTTCTTGAGCTTGCCCTCCTTCGACGCCTTCGAGAACGCGGTCGACTCGACGAGGCGCAGGCGCACCCAGAGGCCGACGATCACCATGACGACCGAGAACAGGAACGGGATGCGCCAGCCCCAGTCGAGGAAGGCCTGCGACGGCATCGTCGGATCGTCGGACGGCAGCACCGCCGCGATGATCAGGAAGAGGCCGTTCGCGATGATGAACCCGATGGGGGCGCCGAGCTGCGGGAACGTGCCGTACCAGGCGCGCTTGCCCTTCGGCGCGTTCTCGGTCGCCACGAGCGCGGCGCCCGACCACTCGCCGCCGAGCGCGAAGCCCTGAGCGATGCGCAGGACGACGAGGAGGAGCGGTGCGAGCCAGCCCACCATCGCGTACGTCGGCAGCAGGCCGATGAGGAAGGTCGCGATGCCCATCGTGAGCAGCGCGCCGACGAGGGTGGCCTTGCGTCCGTGCTTGTCGCCGAGGTGGCCGAAGATGACCGCGCCGAGCGGGCGAGCGACCATCGCGGCGCCGAAGACGGCGAACGAGGCGAGCAGCGCCGTGGTCGGGTCGCCGGTCGGGAAGAAGAGGTGCGGGAAGACCAGCACGGCAGCGGTCGCGTAGACGTAGAAGTCGTAGAACTCGATCGTCGTGCCGATGAGGCTCGCGAGGATGACGCGGCTACGCGGATTCGCGGGGGTTGCGGGGGCGGCCGTGGCCGCGGTTGAGGTGGACATCGTCTGCGAGGACTCCAAGGGGTGATCGATGCGCCCGTCTCCGGGCACGTCGGTCGGGCGTCGAGCGGAGTCGGTGGGGTGGAATCGTCGCTTGTGGCAACCGCACTAGCCTACGCCTCGATCGTTGACGATCCCCCAGATCGAGGGGCCGACGTGCGACGAACGGTGGTATCGGCGCGATGAACGGCGCTCGCCGGCCGAGCGGGATGGATCGAACGACGGATGCCGCGGCATCCGCCTCGTCGTTAGGCTGAGCCCATGGATACCCTGATCAGCATTCTGCACGTCGCCGGCGCCGTCTTCATCGTCGGCCCGATGGCGATCCTCCCGATGACCGCGATGCGGGCGGTGCGCGCCGGCAACGGGGCGCAGGTCGCTGTCCTCGCGAAGTCCACGACGATCTTCGCGTGGCTGTCGCTGCTCGTCTTCGTGTTCGGCTTCGGTGCGATGAGCATGGCGCCCGAGGAGTTCGACCTGTCGATCACGACCCCGTGGATCCTCTGGTCGATCATCCTCTACATCATCGCCTTCGCCCTGACGCTCTTCGTCGTCGTGCCGTCGATGAAGAAGGCCGCAGCGGCGCTCGGCGCCGATGGCGCAGGCGCCGCGGCAGGCGCCGACGCGCCGAAGGCGAGCTACCCCGCGATCGCAGCGGGCAGCGGCATCTCGTCGCTGCTCCTCGTCGCGGTCGTCGTGCTGATGGTCTGGAAGCCGTAGCCTCAGCTCACTTCAGCGCCCCTTCGGCGCCCGCTGCGCCACACGACGCGGAGCAGCGGCCGCCGAAGTGGCGCAGCGGCCCGCCTACGATCAGCCCGCGAGCCCGCGCAGTGCGCGAACCGTCGCGACAGCGGCCTCGGCCGCCTCGCGACCCTTGTCCTCCTTCGAGCCGGGCAGGCCGGCGCGGTCGAGCCCCTGCTGCTCGTCGTCGAGGGTGAGCAGGCCGAAGCCGACGGGCTTGCCGGTGTCGAGCGCGACTCGCGTGAGCCCGTCGGTCGCCGCCGCCGAGACGTACTCGAAGTGCGGGGTGCCGCCGCGGATGATCACGCCGAGCGCCACGACCGCGTCGGCTCCGGCGTCGAGGGCGGCCTTCGCGACGACCGGCAGCTCGAAGCTGCCGGGCACGCGAACGAGCGAGAAGTCGGCGCCGGATGCCTCGAGCGTGCGCGTCGCCCCGGCGATCAGGCCGTTCGTGATCTCGTCGTGCCAGCTGCCGGCGACGATCGTCACCGTCAGGCCGCGTCCGTCGACGTCGAGTGCGGGGGATCCTGCTCCGCTCATGATGGGTGTCCTTCCAGGAGGGTTTCGGCTGCGCCGTCGGTGAGTTGCCGGTCGTCGATCGCGTGCCCCATGCGGTGCCGCTTGGTGTCGAGGTAGCCGGTGTTGCCGGTGCCGACGCCGACGACGAGCGGCAGCCGCTCGCTCACCGTGATGCCGTGCGCCTCGAGCTGTCGCACCTTCTCGGGGTTGTTGGTCAGCAGCCGCACCCGATCGACGCCGAGGTCGGTGAGGATCGCGGTCGCCGCGCTGTAGTCGCGCGCGTCGATCGGCAGCCCGAGCGCGAGGTTCGCGTCGAGCGTGTCGAGGCCGTCCTCCTGCAGGCGGTAGGCCCTGAGCTTGTTGATGAGGCCGATGCCGCGCCCCTCGTGGCCGCGGAGGTAGATGACGACCCCGCCGTCCTCCTGGATGGTCTCGAGCGCGGCGTCGAGCTGCGGTCCGCACTCGCACTTGAGCGAGCCGAACGCCTCGCCCGTGAGGCACTCGGAGTGCACGCGCACGATCGCGCCGTCGGTCGCGGCAGCGGGGTCGCCCGCGATGATCGCGACGTGGTCGGCGCCCGTGGCGCGGTCGCGATAGGCACGCACGCGGAACTCGCCGTGCTCGGTCGGCAGTGCCGTCTCGACCTCGAAGTCGACCGACGAGCTCTCGGGCACCGCTTGGGCCGGAGGAGTCGCTGCGAGGTCGTGGCCCGCATGGTGCTGTTCGAGCCAGTCGATGAGCGCCGCGACCGTCGTGACGGGCAGTCCCTCGCGCTCGCCGAGCTCGATGAGACCGGGCAGGCGCATCATCTCGCCGTCGTCGGCGATGATCTCGCCGATGACGCCGACGGGCGCGAGGCCCGCGAGCCGCATGAGGTCGACCGCCGCCTCGGTGTGCCCCGCCCGCTCTCGAACGCCGCCGTCGACCGCGCGGAGCGGGATGACGTGGCCGGGCCGGATGAGCCGGTCGGGGGTCGACGTGCGATCGGCGAGCACGCGCAGCGTGTGGGCGCGATCGGAGGCCGAGATGCCCGTCGATGTGCGATCGGCGGCGTCGACCGAGATCGTGTAGGCCGTGCCGCGCGCGTCTTCGCTGCGCTCGGTCATGAGCGGCAGCGCGAGGCGGTCGGCGAGCTCGTTGGGCATCGGTGCGCAGAGGTATCCGCTCGTGTTGCGCACCATCCAGGCGATCCACTCCTGCGTCGCGAACTCGGCCGCCATGATGGCGTCGCCCTCGTTCTCGCGGGCCTCGTCGTCGGCGACGATCACGGGCTTCCCGGCACGGAGGGCCTCGAGCACCTCGGGCATCGTTGCGAGGCTCATGCCGCGCCTCCGTTCGTCGGCTGCGGTTCGGAGAACGGCGTCGCCTGGAACCCGATGACCGAGCTCGCGCGCGTCTCGGGCTCGCCCGCCCAGCGCGCATCGAAGCGGAGCATGCGGGCCACCTGCCGCGCGACGATGTCGGTCTCGATGTTCACCCGGTCGCCGATCGCGCGCTCGCCGAGCGTCGTCGCGGTGAGCGTCTCGGGGATGAGGGAGACCTCGAACCACGAGCCGCCGGGCTCGTCGCCGACGGCGCTGACGGTGAGCGAGACGCCGTCGACCGCGATCGAGCCCTTGTCGACGACGAGCGGGGCGTGCTCGGGGTCGAGCGAGAAGCGCACGACCCGCCAGGCCTCGCCCGGGCGGATCTCGAGCACCTCCGCTGTGCCGTCGATGTGGCCCTGCACGATGTGTCCGCCGAGGCGGTCGCCCACTCGGGCTGCTCGTTCGAGGTTCACGGCGAGCCCCTCGCGCACGGCGTCGAGGGTCGACATCGCGAGCGTCTGGGCCATGACGTCGGCCGTGAAGCGCTCGGCGTCGAACTCGACGACGGTCAGGCACACGCCCGACACGGCGATCGAGTCTCCGTGCTGCACGCCTTCGACGGCGAGCGGGCCTCGCACCGTGAGCCGCGCGGCGTCGGCGGTGCGCTCGACGCGCTCGACCGTGCCGAGCTCCTCGATGATTCCGGTGAACATGTCAGTTCCCTTCCGTGGGCTTGGGTCTGGCGACGAGCAGCACGTCGTCGCCGAGCCGTTCGATGACGGCGAAGTCGAAGCGGAGCGCCGCGTCGATCGATGGGACGCCGAGCTCGCCGAGGGCGAGGCGCGGACCCCCGATGAGCGCAGGCGCGAGGTAGACCAGGAGTTCGTCGACGAGGCCGGCCGCGATGAAGGCGCTCGCGAGCGTCGGGCCGCCCTCGATGAAGAGCGAGCGGATGCCGCGGCGCGCCAGCTCGGCGAGGTCGGCGTGCAGGTCGGTGCCTTCGAAGAACAGGGGCGCGTGGGGGTGGCGGGTGATCGCGGCATCCGACGGCGTCGCCCGGCGCCCGAAGACGACCGGCACCGGCTGGGCGTCGAAGAACTCGCCGCCCGGTGCTCGCGCGGTGAGCGACGGGTCGTCGGCGAACACGGTGCCGGTCCCGACGGCGATCGCGTCGGCGGCCGAGCGGCGGCGGTGCACGTCGGCGCGCGCTTCGGCCCCGGTGATCCACTGGCTCGTGCCATCGGCTGCCGCGGCACGGCCGTCGAGGCTCGACGCCCACTTCACGGTGACATGGGGTCGGTGGTTGCGGGCCGCGAAGAGCCAGTCGTCGAGCATGGCCTCGACCTCGTCGCCGAGCACGCCCGCGGTGACCGCGATCCCGGCGGCTCGCAGCGTCTCGGCGCCGCCGGAGGAGTGCTCGCCGGGGTCGCCGACGGCGTACACGACACGGCCGATGCCGGCATCGATCAGGGCGACGGCGCACGGGCCGGTGTGTCCGGTGTGGTTGCAGGGTTCGAGGGTCACGACCGCGGTCGCGCCCCGCGCCGCGTCGGGCTCGAGTTTCGAGAGCGCGTCGACCTCGGCGTGCGCGGTTCCTGCGCCGCGGTGCCAGCCCTCGGCGACGATCTCGCCCGCGGGGGAGAGGATGACGCAGCCGACCCGCGGGTTCACGCCCCGCGCCGGGCCGCGAACGGCGAGTTCGAGCGCACGGCGCATCGCCGCGGCATCCGCTGCCTGCTGCTCTTCCGCACTCATCCGTGATCCTGTCTCAGGGCTCCGGGGTGCTGGGCGGCGCCGACGCTCGTCGACGACCTACGCCGGCGGCGCGAAAGCGCTGCCGACACGTGCCCCTCCCATCCGGACTTTCACCGTCGGTACCGGAATTCCACCGGTTCGACCACGGGTGCGGGGCCTCTCGACCTCGCGCTCGCAGTTCGCGGACTGTCACCGCCGGTTCGGACTTACACCGACCCCGGAGCACGTTTCTGTCTTCGATTCTAGGTCAACGCCTGGGGCGCCCGGCTATTCCCGGACTTCGGGCGACTCGACGAGCGCTCGCGCGGTGCCCTCGTCGACGATGAGGTCGGTGATGAGTCCAGCGGCGAGCGCGCCGCGGAGGCTCGCGAGCTTGGCCCGGCCCGAGACCACGCAGATGCGGCGGGGTGCGCGCCGCAGCACGGCGAAATCGGGGCCGGTCGCGCGCTCGTTCAGCGAGATGCCGTCGGTCGAGCCGTCGGCGCGGTAGAACACCGTCGCGACGTCGCCGACGGCGCCCTCGCGGGAGAGGCCCTCGTAGTCGGCCCGCTCGAGGTAACCGCCCTGGTAGACGTGGCTCGGCACCTCGGCGAACGGGGAGCCGACGCCGAAGAGCGCGACGTCCATGCGCTCCTGAAGGTCGAGGAGGCGCCGCGTGCTGCGTTCACGCCAGAACGCGCGGCGCGTCTCGGGGTCGTCGAAGAAGGCGGGCACGGGGAACTGCTGCACGCGGGCACCGAACGCGTCGCCGAAGCGCCGCAGCAGTTCGCTCGCGTAGACGATGCCGGTGGTGCGGCCGTTGCCGGCGCCGTTGAGCTGCACGACCTCCGAGTTGTGGGTGGCCTTCGGCACGAGGTGCCGGCTCATCGCGCTCATCGTCGAGCCCCACGCGATGCCGATCGTCTGGTTCGAGTCGACGAATCGTCCGAGAATTCGTGCAGCCGAGAGGGCGACGCGGTCGAGTCGGTCGACGTCGCTCGCGTGGTCGGGCACCGGGATGACGTGCGCGCCGACCGCGAAGCGCTCGAGGATCTCCTGCTCGATGCGGCTCGGAAGGTCGAGCGGGGAGTGGATCGAGATCTCGACGAGGCCGCTGGCCCTGGCATGGCTCAACAGGCGCGAGACCGAGGATCGCGAGGTGTGCAGCTCGTGCGCGATGGCATCCATCGTGAGGTCCTGCATGTAGTAGAGGTGGGCCGCGCGCAGTGCGTCGCGGGTCTTCCCGGGCACCGCCTCGGTGCCGTCCTCGACGGGAATCGTCGCCTGCTCATTCATCCTGGCCATCCTTGCACGTTTGTTCACCCGGCTTGCAAGTTCGTTCCGCCGTGTTCACGATGTATTCATCCACACCAGGCATGCTCGTGCAAGCCGCCGTTCCACACCCCGAGAGGACAGCGATGTCTCCGCAGCAGACGATCCCCACCACGCCCCGCCCCGGTTCCGGCGGCGAGCGAGCGGATGTCGCGGCCATCCGAACCCGGCCGAAGGCCTCCGTGCTCGTGATCGGCGCCGGCATCAACGGCATCGCGACCTTCCGCGACCTCGCCCTGCAGGGTGTCGACGTCGTGCTCGTCGAGCGCGGCGACTTCGTCTCCGGGGCGTCGGCCGCCTCGTCGCACATGATCCACGGCGGCATCCGCTACCTCGAGAACGGCGAGTTCCGCCTCGTGAAGGAGTCGGTGACCGAGCGCAACGCGCTCATCCGCATCGCGCCGCACTACGTGAAGCCGCTCGAGACGACGGTGCCGATCTTCTCGACCTTCTCCGGCATCCTGTCGGCGCCGCTGCGCTTCCTCACCCACAAGTCGGGCAAGCCCACCGAACGCGGCGCCGCCCTCATCAAGACCGGTCTCACGATCTACGACGCCTTCTCGCGCGATGGCGGCTCCGTTCCGCGCCACCGCTTCCACGGTCGCAAGCGCTCGCTCGCCGAGCTGCCGGCCCTGAACTCCGGCATCAAGTACACGGCGACTTACTACGACGCGAGCATGCACGACCCCGAGCGCCTCGCACTGGACGTGCTCTTCGACGGCCTCGCCGCAGGCGACGCCCGTGCAGCGAACTACCTCGAGGCCGTCGGCATGGGCGCAGAGGGCGTGCGCCTGCGCGACACCCTGACCGGCGCGGAGTTCGACGTCGCCGCCGACGTGGTGGTGAACACCTCGGGGCCGTGGACCGACCTCACGAACGAGGAGCTCGGCCGCCCGACCTCCTTCATGGGTGGCACCAAGGGCTCGCACATCGTGCTCGACAACGACGAGCTCCTTTCGGCCACCGGCGGCCGCGAGATCTTCTTCGAGCACGAGGACGGCCGCATCGTGTTGATCTACCCGTTGAAGGGCAAGGTCATGGTCGGCACGACCGACCTCGAACACGACATGCGGGAGCCCGCCGTGTGCACCGAGGCCGAGGTCGACTACTTCTTCGAGCTCATCGCGCACGTTTTCCCAGCGGTGCCCGTCGACCGCTCGCAGATCGTCTACCGCTTCTCGGGCGTGCGCCCGCTGCCGCGTCACGACGACGAGGCCCCGGGTTTCGTCTCCCGCGACTACCGCATCGAGCGGGCGGATGTCCCCGAGCGCCCGGGCACCACGCTGCTGAGCCTCGTCGGCGGCAAGTGGACCACCTTCCGCGCCCTCGCCGAGCACCTCTCGGACGAGGTGCTGGCCCTCCTCGGACGTGACCGCACCCGCTCGACGGCGGGCCTCGCGATCGGCGGCGGCGCCGGCTACCCGACGACCGACGACGCGCGTCGCGTCTGGACCGTCACCCACGGCGACGAGGTCGGCCGCCCCCGCGCCGAGGAACTGCTCGAGCGCTACGGCACCCGCGCCGAGGCGTTCATCGCCTCGAGCGAGGGGGAGCGCGACGAGCCACTCGCCCACCACGCGGGGTACAGCCGGCGCGAGATCGCCTGGCTCGCCCGCACCGAGCGGGTCGTGCACCTCTCCGACATCGTGCTGCGCCGCACGAGCATCGCGTTCACCGGTGCGCTCACCGCACCCCTCCTCGACGAGCTGGCCGAGGTCGTCGGCGCGGAGCTGGGCTGGGACTTCGAGCGTCGCGCCGTCGAGATGGCGACCACGAGGGAGTTGCTCGCCGAGCGTCACGGGGTCGAGCTGGAGGCATCCGCCACCCTCGTCTGAGTCGCGCGCAATCTGCACGGATGTGCACCGGAATCCGCACGATTCGGGCTGAAACGCCCGATAGCTTCGACGGAGCCTCCCGGTCGACGGTCGACACGGTGGCCGGCACCACACCTCAAGAAAGAAGGTCAACGTGGACAATCTCGGAATCGTCTTCCTGTCCGAACTCGTCGGTACGGCGATGCTCGTGCTCCTCGGCTGCGGCGTCGTCGCGAACGTCATCCTCGCCAAGACGAAGGGCTTCGGCGGCGGCACGCTCATGATCAACTTCGGCTGGGGCCTCGCGGTCTTCGCCGGCGTCATCGTGTCGTACGCCTCGGGGGCGCACTTGAACCCGGCCGTGACGGTCGGCCTCGTCGCCAACGGCGCGACCGAGTTCGGCAACGCTGCAGCGGGCATCGAGGTGCCCGTCGGCGTCGTGTCGGTGCTGACGTACATCGGCGCCCAGATGATCGGTGCCTTCCTCGGCGCGGTCGCCTGCTGGCTCGCGTACAAGCAGCACTTCGACGCCGAGCCCGAGGCCGGCGCCAAGCTCGGCGTCTTCTCGACCGGCCCCGCTATCCGCTCCTACGGCTGGAACCTCGTCACCGAGTTCATCGCCACGTTCGTGCTCGTCTTCGTCGTGATCGGCTTCGGCGGCGGACGACAGGGCGACGGCGGACTCGCGGCGCTCGGCGCGCTGCCCGTAGCGCTCCTCGTGATCGGCATCGGCGCCTCGCTCGGCGGCCCGACCGGCTACGCGATCAACCCGGCCCGTGACCTCGGCCCGCGCATCGCGCACGCCATCCTCCCCATCGAGGGCAAGGGCGGCAGCGACTGGTCGTACTCGTGGGTGCCCGTCGTCGGTCCGCTGCTCGGTGGCGTCGCGGCAGGCTGGGCGGCGATCCCGCTGCTCCCGCTGCTCGGCTGACCCGCACCCCCAACCCCCACCTCACCCATTCGTTTCACTGACAGCAACGGAGTTCTCAGATGGCCGACTACATTCTCGCGATCGACCAGGGCACGACCTCGTCGCGCGCGATCATCTTCGACAAGGCCGGATCGATCATCTCGACCGGGCAGCTCGAGCACGAGCAGATCTTCCCGAAGGCGGGCTGGGTCGAGCACGACCCCGCCGAGATCTGGCGCAACACCGGCGAGGTGATCGGCCAGGCCCTCGGCAAGGTCAACCTGACCCGGCACGACATCGCCGCCGTGGGCATCACGAACCAGCGCGAGACCGCGGTGGTGTGGGACAAGACCACCGGTGAGCCGGTGTACAACGCGATCGTCTGGCAGGACACGCGTACGCAGCCGATCGTCGACCGGCTCGCGGCCGGCGGCGGCGTGGAGCGGTTCAAGCAGCAGGTCGGCCTGCCGCTGGCGACCTACTTCTCGGGCACGAAGATCGTCTGGATCCTCGAGAACGTGCCCGGTGCACGTGAGAAGGCCGAGGCCGGCGATCTGCTGTTCGGCACGACCGACACCTGGGTGCTGTGGAACCTCACTGGCGGCGTCGACGGGGGCGTGCACGCGACCGACGTCACGAACGCCAGCCGCACGATGTTCATGGACCTCGAGACCCTCGCCTGGGACGACGACATCCTCGCCGCGTTCGGCGTGCCGAAGTCGATGCTCCCCGAGATCAAGTCCTCCTCCGAGGTCTACGGCATCGCGAACGAGCACTCGCTGCTTCGCGGGACCCCCATCTCGGGCATCCTCGGCGACCAGCAGGCCGCGACGTTCGGCCAGGCCGCGTTCGAGACCGGCGAGGCGAAGAACACCTACGGCACGGGCAACTTCCTGATCTTCAACACGGGCGAGGAGATCGTCCACTCGAAGAACGGGCTGCTCACGACCGTCGGCTTCAAGCTCGGCGACGAGCCCGTGCACTACGCGCTCGAGGGCTCGATCGCGGTCACGGGATCACTCATCCAGTGGCTCCGCGACAACCTCGGCCTCATCTCCTCGGCCGCCGAGGTCGAAGAGCTCGCCAAGTCGGTGGAGGACAACGGCGGCGCGTACTTCGTGCCGGCGTTCTCGGGCCTGTTCGCACCGTACTGGCGTCCCGACGCCCGCGGCGCGCTCGTCGGCCTCACGCGCTTCGTCAACAAGGGCCACATCGCCCGCGCAGCCCTCGAAGCCATCGCCTTCCAGACGCGCGATGTCATCGAGGCCGTGAACGCCGACGCAGGAGTGGATCTGACCGAGCTCCGCGTCGACGGCGGCGCCACCGCCAACGACACGCTGCTGCAGTTCCAGGCCGACATCCTCGGGGTGCCGGTCGTGCGTCCCGTCGTCGCGGAGACCACCGCGCTCGGCGCGGCCTACGCGGCCGGCCTCGCGGTCGGCTTCTGGTCGAGCCTCGACGAGCTGCGGGCCAACTGGCAGGAGGACAAGCGCTGGACCCCGTCGATGGACGAAGCCGAGCGTGCACGCCTCGACCGCAACTGGAAGAAGGCCGTCACGAAGACCCTCGACTGGGTCGACGAAGACGTCGTCTGATCGTCGGCCGTGTGTCTGCGAGCTGGGAGCGCGCAGACACACGGCTTGTGATGACGGTTCGATCGACCGTGCCGAAGTACGGTTGACGAGCGGGGCCGGGCGCATGGGGGTGCGCCCGGCCCTTCTCATGTCCGCTGCTCATATCCCCGATCCCGCGCCGTCGTGGCGCTGACGAGGCGACCGTGGTCAGTCGGCGAGGAACGGTTCGAGCAGGCTCGGCAGCTGGGCGAGCGAGGCGATCTCGAGCACTCCGGATGCCACGGCGCTCGGCGTCTGCGCATCGCCGGTGCGATTCAGCCAGACGCCGATGAGTCCGGCCTCGGCGGCGCCGATCGCGTCGGTCTCGAGGCGATCGCCGATGTACGCGGCTCTGCCGGCGGGTGCCTCGAGGCCGAATCGCTCGAGCGCGATGCGGAAGATCTCGGCATCGGGCTTCGTCACCCCGACGTCGCCCGATGCGACGACGTACTCGAATCGATCGCCGATGCCGAGCCGCTCGAGCTTGGCGAGCTGGAAGTCGAGCTCGCCGTTGGTGATGATGCCGAACCGGGCACCGGGCAGCGCCCGGGCGAGCGCATCAAGCGCCGGAAGCGCGTCGTCGTGCAGCGCCCACGATTCGCGGTAGCGCTCGAAGTAGCGATCGAACCAGGCGCCCGCTGCGAGGTCGTCGAGCTCGTCGCCGTGGGCGACGGCGAAGTCTCGCGCACGCGCCCTGCGCTGCCCCTCGAACGTCAGCCGGCCCGCGAGATAGGAGTGGTAGTGCTCCTCTTCGAGGTCGTGCCAGAGGTCGGATGCCGCGGCGGCCTCGCCGTCGTATGCCAACTCCTGCATGTGCAGCGCGATGCCGGCGCGTACCGCGGCGCGGTGGGCCATGAGCGTGTCGTCGAGGTCGAACAGCACGACCGGTGCGGAGGTGTGCGAGCCGGCAGGATCGCTCATGTCGTCTCCCCGAGGATCGGCTCCCACGTGGCGAACGCGCCGGGTTCCATCTCGGCGCGGCGCTCGGCATGCCACGCGGCGAGCGGGCTCCCGTCGCGCCCGGGCACGGTCGCGATCTTCGGGGTGGTGCGCCGGAATCCCGCTGCACGCGCGACATGCGCCGAGGCGAGATTGCCCTCGTTCGCCCGCCAGAGCATCGCCCCGTCGCCGGCGATCGCACCGCCGAACGCCCAGTCGCAGACGGCGTTCACGGCTTCGGCCATGAGCGCCTCGCCCCGATGCTCAGCACCGAGCCAGTAGCCGATCTCGTGGTTCCGCCGGAGGCCGACGACGCCGAGCAGCGGTGCGCCGTCGGCGCGCCGGATGGCCCACGTCAGCTCGTCGCCGGATGCCCACGCCGCCGGTACATACTCCGTGAGGAATGCTCGCGCATGTTCCACGGTGTACGGCCAGGGCGTCGTGAGGTACTTGAGGAAGAGGGGGTCGGCGCAGTAGTGCGCCACGAGCTCGATGTCGGTCTCGACGGGGAGGTCGAGCACCAGTCGTTCGGTGCGGAGCACGACGGGGAGCATGGTCAGCGCGCGCGCCGGAGGAAGCCCACGCGGTCGTAGACCGTTGCAAGCGTGGCCTCGGCGACCCCGCTCGCCCGGTCGGCGTTGACGCCGAGCAGGCGGTCGAGTTCGGCCGGGTCGTCGAGCAGTTCGAGGGCCCGTGACCGGATCGGCTCGAACGCGCCCACGACGACCTCGGCGAGCGCCTTCTTGAAGTCTCCGTAGCCGCGGCCCGCGAACTCCTGTTCGATGTCGACGATGGTGCGGCCCGACAGCACGGAGAAGATCGTGAGCAGGTTCGAGACGCCCGGCTTGTGCTCGCGGTCGAAGCGCACCTCGCCGTCGGTGTCGGTCACGGCGCGCATGATCTTCTTCGCGGTGACCGCGGGCTCGTCGAGCAGCCACAGGATGCCGGCCGGGGTCTCGCCCGACTTCGACATCTTCGACGTGGGGTTCTGCAGGTCGTAGATGCGTGCCGTCTCGCGCTGGATGACCGGCTCGGGCAGCACGAAGGTGTCGGCGCCGAACCGCGCATTGAACCTCGCAGCAAGGTCACGGGTCAGCTCGACGTGCTGCTTCTGGTCGTCGCCGACGGGCACGACCTCGGTCTGGTACAGCAGGATGTCGGCGGCCATCAGCACGGGGTACGCGAAGAGTCCGACGCTCGTGGCGTCGGCACCCTGCTTCTGCGACTTGTCCTTGAACTGCGTCATGCGCCCGGCTTCGCCGAAGCCCGTGATGGTGTTCAGCACCCATGCGAGCTCGGCGTGGGCTGGAACGTGCGACTGCACGTAGAGCGTCGAGCTCGAGGGGTCGATGCCGGCGGCGATGTACTGGGCGGCCGTGCGGCGGGTCTTCTCGCGAAGTTCCGCCGGGTCTTGGGCCACGGTGATGGCGTGCATGTCGACGACCGAGAAGAAGGCGTCGTGCGTGGACTGCAGCTCCTTCCACTGGAGGAGGGCGCCGATGTAGTTGCCGGCGTGGAGCGAGTCGGCCGAGGGCTGCATGCCCGAATAGAGGCGGGGCTTCTGCGTCATGGGGAGTTCCTTCGAAGTGTGCGGCCGCGATGCGGCAGGTCAGATGGCGTAGTCGACGACCACGGGAGCGTGGTCGGACCATCGCGTGTCCCAGGAATCGGCCCGATCGATCACGTACGAGACGGCGGTCTCGGCGAGCGCGGGAGTCGCGAGCTGGTAGTCGATGCGCCATCCGGTGTCGGTGTCGAAGGCCTTGCCGCGCTGCGACCACCACGTGTACGGGCCGTCGACCTCGCCGGCGAAGCGGCGGCCGAGGTCGATCCAGCCGAGACCGGCGCCTGCGTTGTAGTCGTCGTCGCCCTCGGCGCCGACGAAGCGGTCGAAGTAGGCACGCTCTTCGGGCAGGAACCCGGCGCGCTTCACGTTGCCCTTCCAGTTCTTGATGTCGAGGGTGCGGTGGCCGACATTGAGGTCGCCAACGATCACGGCGAGCTCGGAGTGCTCGGCGAGCCGCGGCATCCGCTCGACCATCGCGTCGAGGAACTTGTACTTCTCGACCTGCTTCGGAGTGTCGACCACGCCGGAGTGCACGTACGCCGACACGACGGTGACGATGCGGTCGCCGACCTCGTAGTCGGCTTCGAGCCAGCGGCCCGCGCTGTCGAAATCGGTCGCGCCGAGCTCGACCCGGTGGATGCTCGCACGGTTGCGGCTCGCGATCGCGACCCCGGCGCGACCCTTGGCGGTGGCCGGGTCGTGCAGGATGTCCCACTCGTCGCCGAGGAGGCCCTGCAGGTCTTCGGTGGAGGCGCGCACCTCTTGCATGGCGAGGATGTCGACGTCTCTCGCGGCGAGCCATTCGCCCATGCCCTTGCGGAATGCTGCGCGCACTCCGTTGACGTTGACGCTGGCCAGACGGAGGGGCTTCGCTGAGGGCATGGATCGATCCTACGGGAGGCCCCCGACGTCGCTTCGCCGCCCGGCCTGGGGCGCCGACGCCTCGAGATCCGCGAGCTGCTGCTCGGCCTTGAGGAGTCGGCGCCGAGCCGGGATCCGCTCGAACCAGTTGGCCCCCTCGAGCGCCGTGCGCGCCTCGCGGGCCCGGACCTGCGCCGCCGTCACGAGCGCGCGCTGCTCGCGCTCGAGCTGTTCGGCCGCGAGCTGCTCGGGCGTGACCATGCGCAGCGATTCATGCGCGTCGGATGCCTCGACGGCGATCCAGCTCGCGGCGACCAGGATCACGATGCTCGTGAGCCGGAACCACAGCAGCAGGGCGATGAACACGGTGAAGGTCGCGAGCAACGGGTTCGTGCCGGAGCGCGAGAGCAGGGCGCCGCCGACGATCTGCAGTACCGAGAGCGCGGCGGAGCCGAGCAGCGAGCCGACCCACATGCGATGCCAGGGCATCGCGGCACCCGACAGGAAGCGGAACATCACGGCGAGCGCGAACGTGTCGATCGCGAAGACCACGATCAGCGAGCCGCCCTGCACGAGGAACCCGTACCAGCCCGAGTCGTCCGAGAGCCCGAGCAGTTGCGACAGCCAGCCGAGGAACGAGGTGGTCGCGACGGAGACCACCGTGGCGAGGAGCAGGATCGCGCCGAATCCGAACCCGGCGAGGAAGTCGCGAGCCTTGAGGAAGACGTAGGCGCGACGGTCCTTGGGGAGTCCGAAGATGCTGCGCACCGCCATGCGGGAGTACGTGATCCACCCGATCGCCGTCCAGATGAAGCCGGCCAGGGCCACGGCGCCGGTCCAGCCGAAGAGGCTCGTGCTGGAGGCGGCGATCTGCGTGAGCTCTTCCGTCGGGATGACGCCGTTGTCGCCGATCAGGCCCGGAGCGTAGGTGTTGAGCAGCGCGATGAAGGCGTTCAGGGTCTCGTCGTTGCTCGTGAGCCAGATGCCGAAGACCGCGAAGGCGACGTAGACGGCGGCGAAGATCGCGAAGAGGGCCTGGTAGCTCATGCCCGACGAGAGGATGAAGCCGTTGCGGTCGAGGAAGTGCCGCCACACGCGCACCGGGAAGAGGGCGAGTGTCTTCTGCGTCAGCGTGCTGACCTTGCTGATCGGCTCTTCGAACCGGTCGCGGATCGGCTGGCTCATCGCGTCGAACCGCTCCTTCGCCGAAGGGGAGTGGTCGTCGAGGCCCAGCGGATCCCGGCCGGCGCGTTCGTCGAACGTCTCCCCGTGGTGGGGGGCTCCCGACCCGCGCTCGCTCACGCTCCAACCCTAGCGAGGGCGGGGCTGCCGGCCGGTCGGAGCCCCACCCGAACGGCGATCCCTGACGATCCGATCCTCTCGTCGGTTCCGGCGTCGTACCCCGCGAATTGGGGGACGCCAAGACATGAGAAATCCTTGAGTTCTGCGGAAATGTGCGAGGAGACTGGTGCCGCTGACCCGAGAATTCGCCCGAGCCGGCCTTTCAGCACCCGAACGTGGAGTTCGTCATGCATCGCAGACTGCGCACTCGATCCGCCGCCCGTTCCGATGAATCGGCACCACCGCCGTCCTCGCCGATCCGAGCGCTGCTCGCCGTGGTGACGGTCGGCGCGCTGATCCTGTTCGGCGGCCCGACGCTCGCCGCCGCCGATGAGCTGGCGACCCCGCCCGCAGCATCGGACGAGGCCGCGACTCAGGCGGACGAACCGGCCGCGACGGAGGCGGCGGAGCCGCCCGCAGAGGAGACACCGCCCGCAGAAGCGGTCGAGCCGCCGGCCGAGGAGGCAGCGCCTCCGGCAGCTGAGGAGACACCACCCGCAGAAGCGGTCGAGCCTCCCGCGGAAGCGGTCGAGCCGCCGGCCGAGGAGGCAGTGCCTCCGGCGGGCGATGCCGCAGGACAGCAGGTCGCGGCGCCCGCGCCCGTCGACTGCATGGCGATCCCGATCGGCAATGACGACCGCAGCGCACGCGACGCATGCCTGGCCGAACAACAGGCCGGTCTCCGCAGCTTCGCAGCCACCACCACATCACCGAGCCCGGCGCCGAACCCCGACCTGCCCGACAGCTGCGGACTCGACTTCGCCCTCGTGCTCGACAAGTCGGGCTCGATCGGCGATGCGGGCATCGCGAACCTGAAAGACGCCGCTGACGCGTTCACCTCGGCCCTGAAGGACACGGGCTCCGAGGTCTCGGTCACGTCGTTCGACCAGGACGCGAGTCTCCTGCGGCCCGCGATGGCGCTCACGAGCGCGAACCTCGCGACGATCCAGGGCTCCTACAGCGGCCTCGCCTCCGACGGCTGGACGAACTGGAAGCGCGGACTCGAAGTCGGTCTCGGCTCGTTCGCCGGGTTCAGCGACAAACCCGTCGAACTGACCATCGTGATCACCGACGGCAACCCGAACACGGTCGACCCGAACAACGGCGGCGAGTTCCCCGACGGGTCTCCCGGTGCTCTGGACCCGGCGATCCTCCAGGCCAACGCGATCAAGGGAACACCGTCGCACATGTTCGTGGTGGCGGTCGGTCCCAACGTCTCGCTCGGTCCGATCCAGGCGATCTCGGGCGGCACCGCGTTCGACGGCTCGAACATCGCGACCGCCGACTACATGACCTCGACCAACTACGCGAGCCTCGCCGACGATCTGCAGCTCGTCGCCAAGGCGCTCTGCGGCGGCAACGTCATCATCCACAAGCAGGTCGGTGCGGCGTTCCCCGGTGTCGCAGGAGGGGCGGGTTGGGAGTTCTCGACCGCGACCTCCGACGTCGATCCCACGAGCGACGCCACCGACGCGTCGAGCCAGACCGATCCCTACGAGGTGACCGGCTACGCGGCGCAGCCCGACCCGCCCGCTCGTCAGGTCGTCTTCACCGAGACGGCGAACGGCGGCAGCCTCCTCACGGGGGCCAGGTGCGGCACCACGCCGAATCTGAACGACGCGGCCGCGGTGCCGTTCGACTCGAACGCCCGCACCTTCACGGCCACGGTCGCGAAGGAGACCACGACGCACTGCTGGGTGCTCAACACCTTCGCGCCGCGGTGGCTCGCATGGAAGACGGTGAATCCGAGTGACGGCTCGACCGTCGAGCCCGGCCAGACCGTCACGTACACGCTGCATGCGGAGAACGACGGGGCCGTTCCGGTGACCGGAGCAGAGCTCGTCGACGACCTGAGCGACGTGCTCGACGATGCGACCATCCAGTTGCCGCTCGCGCCGGGGGCCGACCTCGACGGCACGACGCTGACCTGGTCGATCCCGGACCTCGATCCGGGGGGCAGCGCCACCCTCTCGTTCTCCGTGAAGGTCCACGACGACGCATTCGACGAGGTGCTGAAGAACGTGGTCACGCCAGGTGACAACGGGCGGTGCCCCGACGACGTGAAGTCCGTCGCATCGACGACGCCGATCGACGATTGCGTCACGAACAACCCGACGCCCGACATCGCGATCGACAAGAACGTCGTGCAGACGGATCTCGATGTGGCAACGGGGGACTGGACGATCGGCTACACGCTCGATGTCGAGAACACGGGCGACGTCGACACGAACTACACGCTGTCGGACGCCACGGACTTCGGTGACGACATGACGATCACGGCGATCGAGTACTGGGAGCCGGGCGAGGATCCGAACCTTCCGGGACATCCGCTGGTCGGTCCGTTCGATCCGGTCGCCGAGTACGTGCTGGCCACGAACGTGCCCATTGCGGTCGGCGTGACCGACAGCTGGTTCGTCCGCATCACCGCGACCATCGACGACGACGGCACGCCCGAGTACGGCTGCGACGGCGAGGAGGGCGGCGGGTTCTCCAACACCGGCATCGTCACGATCGGCACGGGAGTACGTGAAGACGAGGCCTGCGACGCCCCCGCGCGGCTGACGCTCATCAAGACGGTCGACAACGACGAGGTCGAGGGTATCCCCGACTTCCCGTTCGCCCAGCCGAGCGACTGGCTGCTGAAGGCCGAAGGGCCCGTCACGGTCGAGGATCCCGGCATGTCGGACCCGGGCAGGACCTACCTCGTTCCCGACGGCTGGTACGACCTGAGTGAGCGGCCGAACCCCGACTCCGACAACCCCTACGTCGACGACGGCACCTATGTGCCCGGCGACTGGGTGTGCGACGACGAGGATCCGGAGCTCGCGCGGCTGCAGTCCGACGCCGAGGTCTACGTGCCGGCAGGCGGCCATGTCACCTGCACGATCGTGAACACCGCGGACCCGGCCGACCTCGGCATCGTGAAGGCCTACGAGCTGAGCGAGGGCGTCGAGGCGATCGACAACTTCGATCCCGACGGCGACCCGGCGGACTCGGACTTCTGGTTCACGCTCACGGTGACGAATCACGGACCCGACGTTCCCGGTGCCATGGTGACCGACACCCTGCCCGACACGCTCGAGGTCCTCAGCGCGATCGAGATCACCCCGGCGGACCCCAACTGGGATGCGTCGTTCACGGGCAACGAATTCACCGCGGTGTACGACGGCGTCTACGCCGCCGGATCCGTGACCGAGTTCCGGTTCCAGGTGCGCTTCCTCGGCGAGCCGGTCGTGCCGATCCCCGAGAACCCCGAGGTGCCGCCCGAGCCCGTGCCCGCCGAGCCCGTGATGAACGAGGCGTGCGTCTCGATCGTCGTGCCGGACCCCGAGGCGCCGACCGACGACGTCGCCGCGCTCGCCGCGGTCGATGGTCCGTCGCTGCCCGTCAGCGACGTGAACCCCGGCAACGACTGCGACGACACCACGGTGCCCACGAAGGCCATGCAGGCGAACGCGTACGTCCAGTGCATCAACGATGTGCCGTGGCTGTACCACAACGTCATGACGGCCGGACCGGTGACGCCGTCGGACATCACCGTCACCTGGACGCCCGACCCGGCGTTCTACCCCGACGCCGTGCCGATCGTGCAGACGATCCCGTGGGCCGAGCGCAACGGACGCCTGCTGTGGCCGTACGGCGAGGTCAACGCCGAGGGAATCTCGATCGGCTGGCCAGGATGGCGCCTCGCCGAGCCGGGAGACGTCGTCGGCGAGGGCACGATCGTGGACTCGTGGGAGAACATGGTGAAGGACTCGTCGCTTCCGAGCTACGCGTTCGCCGACCAGCTGCACCCGATGACGATCACCTTCGAGATCAACCCGAGTCAGTCGGTGCTCGCCGTCTACCCGCAGGCGACACCCGCCTGTGCGGTGACCCGCGAGGCAGGGCCGCTGATCGAGAAGACCTCGAGCGTCACCTCGGTGATGCCCGGCGGAACGTTCGACTACACGCTGTCGATCACGAACCCGGGCCTCGGCGCGACGAAGGCGATGGAACTCTTCGACGAGATCCCGGGCCACCTCAAGGTGAACGCGATCACGACGCCGCCGGCTCCGGCGTTCCCGCGCTGGGACGACTGCGAGGTGACGGGCAAGGATGCCGGCGGCTACGGCGGCACCCTGCACTGCGTCCTGAACGGTCAGATCGGCGGCACCCGGCCGGATGCGCCCGACGTGGTGCTCTCGGTCACGCTGAGTCCGACGTCGACCTGGTCGAGCATCGTCAACACCGGTGAGATCTGCTGGAACGACCTGCCCGACGACCAGACCGCCCCGGCGGCCGAGGGAGCGTTCCTGCTCGATCCCGCCGAGCCGATCCTGTGCGACGACTCGACCGTCACCGTGCATGTTCCGCAACCCGGCGCTGCCATCGCGAGTACCGGCTTCGCCGGCGGACCGTTCGTCTGGATCGCGGCGGGCATGCTCCTCGTCGGCGGCATCGCGGTCGCGTTCGTCGTGATCCGGAGACGCCGCGCCGGGGGAGTGTAAGCGCGGGAGCCCAGATACGCGGATGCCGCGGCTCATGTGAGCCGCGGCATCCGCGCGCCCGGCCCGAGGTCGTGCCGCGCAGGATCTGCTTGTCCCCCATTCGGGGCACTTGAGAAAGTCTCGGGTACCCCACCTTCGGGTGACATTTCGTACGAACATCCCGATCAATACGGGATTCTTCGTCGTTTATGCCCCCCGGACTGGTGCCATGGCCGCTCTACCGTGTCCCCCATTTCCTCTGATTGACTCGCCGGGACTGGGCAACGGACTCAGGTTTTTGCTTTCTCACCCGAGCACAAGAAGGCCATCATGGACAGCTGGTTCGGCAACACTTCCCACGACGACGCACGGCCCCGCCGGTCGCGCCGACAGCGAGTGGAGACGAGGAAGCGCAGAGCCACCGCGCTCATCGCATCGCTCTCGGTCGGCGCCCTGCTGGCGATCGGGCTGCCGATGACGGCGTTCGCGGAGCAAGCGGTCGAGCCGGCACCGGATGCCGCGACGACGAGCGAGACGCAAGAGGCGACGACGAGCGACGAGACGTCGAGCGAGGCGCCCGCCACTGAACAGCCGGCCAGCGACGCCCCTGCCGTCGAGACGCCGAGCGAGCCGACTCCTGTCGAGGAGACGCCGTCCGAAGTGCCGGTCGACACTCCGCCGGCGAGCACCCCGCCGGAGGACAGCCTGCCTGCGCCGAACCTGAAGGCGCCGATGGACATCACGCCGATGGCGGTCTTCCCGGCCGACACCGCGGACTGTACGACGAACTGCGGCAGTCTCACCATGACGAACGTCGTCTCCGGCGGATCGGCGACCGCGGGTCAGTGGACCCTGCACGCCGTGCGCTCGAGCAACAGCGACAACTTCAACTTCACGTCGGGGCAGACCCGGCCGGTGCCGCGCAACAACACCTACACCCTCTTCGCCGACAGCGGGCCGGCGGACTACACGACCACCTTCACGTGCACGACCGGCGGCCCGGGCGGCGGCGACCCCACCTGGAACCAGGCAGCTCGAACGGTCACCTTCCCCGACAGCAACAACAAGACCGCGAACTGCACGTTCACGCAGACCTACACGGGCCCCGCCACGATCAACGTCCAGGTGGGCGGCTCGCGCACCGGCACCTCCAGCGTCGGCGGCCTCGGGGGAGTGACCCTGCAGCTCTACACCGACAACGGCGGTTCGTTCGGATCGGTCATCAACCAGCCGTGGGCCACGTGCGTGTCGACCCCCGCAGGCGTCTGCACCTTCAGCGTCCCGAACGCCAACAACTCCAACTTCTGGGTCGCCCAGGCAGTGCCCGGCGTTCCGGCAGGCTGGTCCGCCAATGACACGCTCGCCGTGGGCGAGACCCCCGCTTCCGCGCCCTACCGGTTCCGCATCGCGGACGTCGACGCCGGCGAGACCCTCAGCTCGTTGGCCGATTTCATGATCGCCACGGGCAACAGCGCGAACAACGCGTCCGGCGGCATCTGGCAGAACTCGCTCGCGAACCCGACGCGGGCGCAGCAGTGCGGCGTTCGCATCGCGCTCGTGATCGACCTCTCGGGCTCCGTCGCGCCGAACTTCACCGACCTGAAGAACGCCGCGAAGGGCTTCGTCACTGCGCTGCAGGGCACCCCCTCGCAGGTGGGCATCTTCACCTTCAACAACGTCGCCCCCGCAACGGCCGGCTCGAACCTCGGCATCACGCCGGTGTCGACGGTCGCCGGCGCGAACATCGTGCGCAACCACATCGACACCTTCACGACGCCGACCGAGGCGACGAACTGGGACCGCGGCATCTACCAGGTCGCGACGAGCGGCACGCAGTACGACATCGCGCTCGTGCTGACGGACGGCAACCCGACCGTCTACGCGAACGACGAGGGTCCGGGCAACCGCACCCGCTTCCGCGAGGTCGAGAACGGCGTGTTCTCTGCCAACGCGGTGAAGGCGCTCGGCACTCGCGTCATCGCCTTCGGGGTCGGCAGCGGTGTCGGCGGCTCGCCCGACAACCTCGTCGCCATCTCGGGCGACCAGCTCAACTCCGACTACTTCCAGTCGTCGAGCTACGACCAGGCCGGAACGATCCTCCGCAACCTCGCGCTCGGCGCCTGCCAGGGATCGGTCTCGGTCGTCAAGCAGGTCGTCTCGAGCTCGAGCACCGGTGAGCAGAAGACCGGTCAGACGCCTGCAGGCGGCTGGAAGTTCACCGCCGCACCGACGACCCCCGGCATCACCCCGCCCACCCAGGAGGGGACGACCGCTGCCGGCACCGGCGCCGTGAACCTGCCGCTCACCTTCGCGGGCGGCACCACCAACGGAACGGTGAAGGTCACGGAAGACCCGCAGGGCCACAGCATCGTGCAGACGGGCGGCAAGAACGCGGTCTGCACCGATCAGGCCACGGGCAACGCCATCACCGTGTCGAATGAGGCCAACGGGTTCTCGATCCCGGTGAGCTCGACGCAGGCGATCACGTGCAACGTCTGGAACCGGCCGCCATTGCCGCAGTCGAACTTCAGCGTCAACAAGGTCTGGGTGGTCAACGGCACCACCTACCAGCACGGCAACCAGCCGACCGGCCTCACCGCGCAGTTGACGGTCAACGGCGCCAACGCGCCGTGGGTGACCACGCAGGGCCCGCTGCCGGCGAACACCGTCGTCGCGCTCAACGAGACGACCGGTGTCGGCTCGCGCGACCTCTGCACGATCACCGACCGGAAGGTCACGCTCGCGAACGGCCAGGTGCCGGCCAACGGCTCCCTGCCCTTCAGCCCGACCCTCCAACCCGGTGACAACAGCTACACGATCACGAACACCGTCACGTGCGACTCCCAGCTGACGCTGAAGAAGACGGTGGCGAACGGCGGTGTCGCCGCGACCACGTGGAACCTCGACGCCGTGGCGCCCGGAGGCGCCCTCCCGGGCCCGAACGGAGCCACCGGCAGCGCCGGCGCGACCGCGCTCGTGACGCCGAACGTGACCTACCCGCTCACCGAGAGCGGCGACCCGCGCTACGTGCAGACGCTCGGCCAGAACGCCGTGCCGATTCCGGGCTCATCCGGCAGTTGGGACTGCGTGCAGACGAATGCGCAGGGAGCCGTCGTACCCGGATTCGCCGACGGCCTGAACGGCGGCGTGACGGTCCCGCTCGGGTTCCGCGTGCAGTGCACCGCGGTCAACCAGACCGCGCAGCTCACGCTCGTCAAGAGCGTGCAGGAGCTCGACGGCGTCGAAGCCGATCCGAGCGACTGGAACCTCATCGCGACGCCGAGCGGTTCGATCCCCGGCCTCACGCCCGTGCAGACGACGACCGGCAACACCGTGCTCGTCCGACCGGGCACGAGCTACACCATCTCGGAGAGCGGCGGCCCCGCCGGATTCGAGCAGGTGAGCATCCAGTGCAAGACGAGCCCCGACGGCCAGTACGTCACGACGACGACGATCACCCTGACGGCACTCGCACAGGGCACCTGCGTCATCACGAACAAGCCGATCCCGCCGCAGCTCAAGCTGACGAAGGTCGTCACCGGCAACGTGGCGCTGCCGACCTCGTGGAACCTCGCCGCCAAGGTGGGCGCCGTCATCGTCGCCCAGGGCGACGGCGGCACGGGTGGATTCGTGGATGTGCCCGCCGGTGAGACCATCGCACTCTCCGAGTCGACGGCGTTGCCGAACGCCGACCAGTTCCAGGCCGGCACGTGGCTCTGCTCGAAGAACGGCGGAGCAGCTGTTCCCGGCCCGTCGGTCCCTCCGCTCGCACCGGGCGACAAGGTCGACTGCACCGTGACCAACACGCTCAAGGCGATCACGCCGACGATCGTGAAGACCGCGGCCGTTCCCACTCCCAACGCCGACGGCGTGAGCTGGGACATCGGATACGACATCGTCGTGACGAACCCGAGCGCGTTCCAGGATCTGACGTACAGCCTCACCGACACGCTCGACTTCGGCGACAACGTCACGGTGAACAGCGCGAGCTACCAGCGCACGCTGCCGGCACCGCCGGGCTCGTCGACGCCGTGGAGTGCCGCGTTCGACAGCGAGCAGGCCTTCGCCGGTGAGCCCCCGCTGGTCAAGGGCACCTCGCACACGTGGCACGTGACCGTCAACGCGACGGTCGCACCGGGCGCCGACTTCGGCGGCACGAGCCCGACCGCCTGCGACGCCGGCACCCCCGGCACCGTCGGATTCCTGAACACGGCGGTCATGACCGTCGGCGGTGTCGCGTACCCCGCCCAGGACTGCTCGGTTCCGGTCAAGCCGACGATCGCCAAGGTCGGCGGCACGGCCGTCGACAACGGCGACGGCACGTGGACGCTGCCCTACACGATCACGGTGACCAACCCCTCGGCCACCACGAGCGTGCAGTACGACCTCGACGACGCGCTGGGCTACCCGGCATCCGTCGACGTGCTCGGCCGCACGGTCACCCCGCCGGCCGGCGTCGCGCTCGTGCCCGGCTGGACCGGCATCGCGCCGAACACGCTGCTCGCCGACAACGTGACGCTCGCCGGTACCGCCGGTGTCGACACGCACGTCTACACCGTCGCGATCACGGTCGCGATCGGCGCGGATGCCCCGGCGCTCCTCTGCCCGAACCTCGACAACACCGCGAAGGTGACGGCCGGCAACCAGACCGGCACCGCAACCGGTTGCGTCTCCGTCGACAAGCCGACGATCGTGCACGACAAGACCGTCGTCCCCGGCTCGGTGAGCCAGGCCGCCGACGGCACGTGGTCGATCGCGTACGACATCACCGTCAAGAACACCGGTGCCATCGGCGGCGTCTACGACCTCGTCGACGCGACGAAGTTCGGCGCCGGCGTCGATGTCTCGGGCGCGAGCTACACGCTCGCGAAGAACGGCGGCGCCGCTGCCCCGTGGACGGACGGCGCGTCGCTCGCGACCGGCGCCTACCTCGCGGCCGGCGACCCCGACCCGAGCGACGTGTACCGCATCACGGTGACCGGCATCGTGCTGACCGGCCCCACCCCGCTGCCGTCCCAGACGGCGTGCCCGGGCCCGAACGCCAACGCCGCGGCATTCAACAACGCAGCCACGCTGACCGTCGCCGGCGTTCCGACCGTCGACACCGCGTGCGATGCACCGAGCGTTCCGACGATCGTGAAGTCGGGGGCGACCGCAGCCCAGCAGCCCGACGGCAGCTGGAACGTGACCTACACCCTGACGGTCTCGAACACGGCGCCCGGCGCCAAGCCCTCGTACTACTCGCTCGATGACGAACCCGGCTTCCCGGCTGGTGTCGAGTACCACTCGTACCAGGTCGACGGCGGCTCGGTGGAGTCGTACGCCGGCGGCTCGATCGAGGTCGTCGGAAACACCGCGATCGCGGCCGGCGCCACGCACGTCTACACGATCGTGCTGAACGTCGATGTCCCGTCCGGCTCCGTGCCCGGCGCCGATCTCAAGTGCGTTCCGACCGCTCCGACCGCTGGCAAGGGCTTCTTCAACACGGCGGTGCTCACGAGCGGCCAGTTCGAGCTGGAGGACAGCGACTGCACCGACATCACCGACGGCGGTGTTCCGACGGTCGCGAAGGGCGACCCGACGGTCGTGCAGGGTGCTGACGGCGTGTGGACCATCACCTACCCGATCACGGTCACCGGCAACGCGGACTTCGTCACGAAGTACACGTTGGCCGACACCCTGAAGTTCGGTCCCGAGATCGACGTGCTGACCGCAGCCTGGTCGGGAACCACGTCGGGCAGCTGGGCCGACCCCGAGGGCGACCCGACCGCGACGCTCGTCAGCTCGCCGCGGACCATCGGCGTCGACGTCGTCGAGGAGTTCACGGTCACGGTGACCGCGAAGGTCGACAAGGCGGCCTTCGCCGACCCGACGACCGACACGTGCACGCCGAGCCAGGGTGCCCCGAACGTCGGGTTCCTGAACGAGGCGAAGCTCACCTCCGGCACGAGCACGCAGACCGATACCGGCTGCGGCGTGCCTGCCGAGCCCGAGGTGACGAAGGTCGCCCAGGGATCGGTCACGCGAGTGGGTGACCACTGGGAGGCGACCTACACCGTCACGGTGAAGAACCTCTCGCCGAGCCAGGAGCTCGTCTACGACCTCGAGGACGAGCCCGAGTTCGCGGATGCCGCGACCATCACGGAACGCACGGTCACGAGCGCCGACGCGACGGTCGACCCGGATTGGAACACTCCGTCGACGACCGACTCGATCGTGCAGGACCAGCCGCTCCCGGCCGGCGCGAGCGACGTCTTCACCGTGCTCGTGAAGTTCACGGTCGAATCCACGCCGAGCGATCCGTCGCTGAGCTGCGAGGAGCAGGGCCTGCTCAACACCGCGACCGTCACCTCCGGCGACACCTACACAGATGACGCCTGCTTCGACGTCCCGGTGGTCGTGGTCATCGAGAAGATGTGGACCATCGACGGCGGCTCGCCGATCGCGTGGGACAGCCCGTCCCTCCCGGCTGGCTTCACCGCCCAGGCCACGCTCGACGGCCAGAACGTGCCGTGGAGCACCGAGCAGGGACCGTACGTCGACGGCGCAGAGGTGACCGTCGGCGAGGGAGAGGTGCTCGTGCCGAGCGGCTGCGTCGCCGAAGACCCGATCGGCGTGGGCGACAAGACCCTCGCCGGCACGGTCAACACGTACACCGTGACGAACCCCGTCACCTGCACGCAGACGGTCACCCTCGAGAAGCACGTCGACAACCAGCACGGCGGCGCGGCAGTGCCGGCCGACTGGACGGTGTCGGCGAGCGGACCCGAGGACGGCTTCGGCGGACCGGGCACCGCGACCGGCCCGGTGGACCGAGGTGTCGGCTACACCCTGAACGAGGTCTCGACCGTCTGGGAGGACGGCGTCGAGTACGAGGTCTCGGCGACGTGGACCTGCGAGTCCGAAAGCGGCGAGGACGCGTTCACCCTGGTGAGCACGCCCGGTTCGAGGAGCGCGACCCTCACGGTCACCGAGCTCGGCGCCACCGTGGACTGCGACATCACGAACACGGATGTCGCGCCGAAGCTGACGCTCGAGAAGAAGGTGCTGCCGCTCGCGATCGCACCGGACTTCCCGCCGACGCTCTGGACGCTGACGGCCGCCGACGGCGACACGGAGGTCATCTCCGGCGATGGAACCGCAACGGGAACCGTCGACTCGAACCTGGCCTACACGCTCTCCGAAGCGGCGGCCTTCGCCGGTGCCGACGAGTTCACGCCCTCGCTCTGGAGCTGCGTCTCCACGAACGGCGTCGCGCCGCTCGTGCTCGACGCCGCTGACGGCGACGTCGTGCTGCAGCCCGGTCAGGAGGTGAACTGCGAGATCACCAACACCGCGGCCCCGGCCACGTACCTCTTCGACAAGGAGGTCATCGGGACCGAGCAGAACGCCGACGGCACCTGGACGATCGAGTACAAGATCACGGTGACCGACGAGAGCGTCGTCTCGGCCGTGACCTACGACCTCAGTGACACGCTCGCCGACTTCGGCGAGGGCATCACGATCGACGAGGCGACGTGGACCGGACCGGGTGGGTCGAGCGGCAGCTGGGCTGACCCCGCGATCGAACCCACGGAGGAACTCGCGAACAACGTGATCCTCACGGCGGGCGAGGGATTCCACGAGTACTTCGTGACCGTCGAGGCGACGGTGACCGAGGACGCATGGGTCGAGGAGACCGTCGAGTGCACCGAGGTCGAGGGCGGCTTCCGCAACACGGCCACCCTCACCGTCGGCGACCTGCCGACGGAGGCCAGTGCCTGCGATGAGCCGGGACGTGCCACTGCCGAGAAGACGGTCGTCGGCTCGCCGACGGAGAACCTCGACGGCACGTGGACGGTGAACTACGAGATCGTCGTGACGGCCGACCCCGAGAAGAACCTCTACTACGACCTGAGCGACGAGCCGGCCTTCCCGGCGGGTGCGACGTTCACGGCCACGGCTGAGGACCCGAACGGCGACCCGGTCGCCGACTGGACCGGCACCGGCGACGCCACCGTGCTCGCCGACGACCGACCGATCCTCGCGGGGGTCGACCAGACCTGGTCGATCACGGCCATCGTCGATGTCACGAAGATCACCGACATCGACCTCGCGAAGTGCGTCGCGACCGAGAGCGGCCACGGCTTCTTCAACGGGGCGCTCTTCACGAGCGGCCAGATCGAGACGCCCATCAGCGGCTGCGTCGACATCCCGATCGTCGAGGTCGGCATCGTGAAGACCGCGGTGCTGCCCGAGGGAGTCACCGCAGTCGAGGCCGGCACCGAGGAGAACACGTTCAACTGGGTGCTGACGGTGACGAACAACGGGCCGACACCGGTCGAGGGCGTCGTCGTGAAGGACGTGCTGGCCGACTCGCTCGAGTTCGACCCGGCCGACATCACGCTCGACCCGGTCGGATCGTGGACGTTCCTCCAGAACGGCAGCGAGCTGACCTGGACGACCGATGCGACCTTCGCAACCGGACCGATCGTGACGATCACGATCCCCGTGACGCTGAAGGATCCCGCCGTCGGGCCGGAACTGCCCGAGAACCCCGGTGAGGCTCCTCCGCTCGTGCCGGCGGAGAACATCGAGAACACGGCGTGCGTCGAGATCTCGGAGTTCGACGTCGATCCCACGAACGACTGCGACACCGCAGACGTGCCCACCAAGGCCATGCAGGCGAACGCCTACGTGCAGTGCGTGAACGACGTGCCGTACCTGTACCACAACGTGCAGACGACCGGCTCGGTCGCGCCGGGTCCGATCACGGTGACGTGGACGCCCGATGCGAGCGTCTACCCCGACGCGACTCCGATCGTCATGGAGATCCCGTGGGAGCAGCGCAACGGTCGCACACTGTGGCCGTACGGCGTGGTCAACGACGAAGGCATCTCGATCGGATGGCCCGGTTGGCGCCTGATCCAGGAGGGCGACGTCGTCGGCGAGAACGGCATCGTCGACATCTGGGAGAACATGGTGAAGGACTCGAAGCTCGAGAGCTACGCGTTCGCCGACCAGGTCAACCCGATGACGATCACCTTCCAGGTCAACCCGAGCCAGTCGGTGCTCGCGGTGTACCCGCAGGCCACCCCGGCCTGCGAGGTGCAGCGCGACCCGACGGTCGAGATCCTCAAGACGTCGAGCGTGACCGAGGCGAAGCCGGGCAGTTCGTTCGACTACACGCTCTCGGTCACCAACTCGGGGCTCGGTGCGGTCGAGGCCATGGAACTGTTCGACGAGATCCCCGGCGACCTCAAGGTCACCGCGATCACGACCGATCCCGCTCCCGCCTTCCCGCGCTGGGATGACTGCGAGGTCACCGGCAAGGATTCGGCCGGCTACGGCGGCACGCTGCACTGCGTGTTGAACGGCATGATCGGCGGCACCCAGCCCGATGCCCCGGACGTGGTGCTGACCGTGACGCTGAACCCCGCCTCGAAGAAGTCGAGCATCGACAACACGGGCGAGGTCTGCTGGAACGATCTGCCGGAGCCGCCCGAGGTGCAACCTGAAGGGGAGGTCTCGGTGCTCTCGGTGATCGATCCGGAGCTGCCGGTGATCTGCGACGACTCGACGGTCACGGTCAAGATCCCGCAGGCGGGCGCCATCGCCTCGACCGGGTTCGCGGGAGCGCCACTCCTGTGGGGCGCGGGCGGTCTGCTCGTCGCCGGCGCACTCCTGATCGCCGCGATGATGATCCGTCGTCGCCGTGCGGGGGAGGCCGCCGAGTAACGGCTCCGTCACCGCGAACGGGAAGGGCCGGGTCGTGACCCGGCCCTCTCTCGTGCCCTGACCGACACACGAAACGGGGCCGATGCCGTTCGGCATCGGCCCCGTTCAGGGTCGGTCTGGGGTGCTCGCCCTACGGCTTGCCGCGCATGACGGCCTGCTTGACCTCGGCGATCGCCTTCGTCACCTCGATGCCGCGGGGGCACGCCTCGGTGCAGTTGAAGGTCGTGCGGCAGCGCCACACGCCCTCCTTGTCGTTCAGGATGTCGAGTCGCGTCTGCGCGTTGTCGTCGCGCGAGTCGAAGATGAAGCGGTGCGCGTTCACGATCGCCGCAGGGCCGAAGTACTGGCCGTCGGTCCAGAACACGGGGCACGACGAGGTGCACGCCGCGCAGAGGATGCACTTGGTGGTGTCGTCGAAGATCGCTCGCTCGGCGACCGACTGCACGCGCTCCTTGCCCGCCTCGGGCTTCGAGTTCGCGACGAGGAAAGGCTGCACCTCGCGGAAGCTCGCGAAGAACGGCTCCATGTCGACGATGAGGTCCTTCTCGAGCGGCAGGCCCTTGATGGCCTCCACGTAGATGGGCTTCGAGATGTCGAGGTCCTTGATGAGCGTCTTGCAGGCCAGGCGGTTGCGGCCGTTGATGCGCATCGCGTCGGATCCGCAGATGCCGTGCGCGCACGAGCGACGGAACGTGAGCGAACCGTCCTGCTCCCACTTGATCTTGTGCAGGGCGTCGAGCACGCGGTCGGTCGCGTACATCTCGACGTCGAAGTCCTGCCAGCGCGGCTCGGTGTCGACATCGGGGTCGAAGCGGCGGATCAGGAACGTGACAGTGAACGACTGGATCGCGGCATCCGTGGACTGGGCTTCGAGCGTTGCAGTGCTCACGTCAGTACTTCCTCTCCATGGGCTGGTAGCGGGTGATCGTCACCGGTTTCCAGTCGAGCCGGATGTGGTCCGCCGCATCCGACGAGTGCGCGTCGCCCGACAGATACGCCATCGTGTGCTGCATGTAGTTGGCGTCGTCGCGGTTCGGGAAGTCGTCGCGCATGTGGCCGCCGCGGCTCTCCTTGCGGTTGCGGGCCGAGTACACGACGACCTCGGCGAGGTCGAGCAGGAAGCCCAGCTCGACGGCCTCGAGCAGGTCGGTGTTGAAGCGCTTGCCCTTGTCGTGCACTGCGACGTTCCGGTACCGGTCGCGGAGGCCCGCGATGACCTTCGTGACGTGCTCGAGCGACTCGTCGGTGCGGAACACCTGCGCGTTCTTGTCCATCTCGTCCTGCAGTTCCTTGCGGATCGCGGCGATGCGCTCGGTGCCGTCGGAGTCGCGGAGTTGCTCCAGCATGCCGCGCACGGCCGCGGCCGGGTCGGACGGCAGGGGAGTGAAGTCGACCGTCTTCACGTACTCGACCGCATTGCGCCCGGCGCGCTTGCCGAAGACGTTGATGTCGAGCAGCGAGTTCGTGCCGAGACGGTTCGAGCCGTGCACCGAGACGCAGGCGCACTCGCCTGCGGCGTAGAGGCCCGGCACGACGGTGTCGTTGTCGGAGAGCACCTCTGCTGCGACGTTCGTCGGGATGCCGCCCATCGCGTAGTGCGCGGTCGGCATGACGGGCACCGGCTCGAACACGGGGTCGACGCCGAGGTAGGTACGGGCGAACTCGGTGATGTCGGGGAGCTTCGTCTCGAGCACCTCTGCTCCGAGGTGGGTGCAGTCGAGCAGCACGTAGTCCTTGTGGGGGCCGGCGCCGCGGCCCTCTGCGACCTCCTGCACCATGCAGCGGGCGACGATGTCGCGGGGCGCGAGGTCCTTGATGGTGGGCGCGTAGCGCTCCATGAAGCGCTCGCCCGAGGCGTTGCGGAGGATCGCACCCTCGCCGCGGGCGCCCTCGGTGAGGAGGATGCCGAGGCCTGCGAGCCCGGTCGGGTGGAACTGGAAGAACTCCATGTCCTCGAGCGGCAGCCCCTTGCGCCAGATGATGCCGACGCCGTCGCCCGTGAGCGTGTGGGCGTTCGAGGTGGTCTTGTAGATCTTGCCGAAGCCGCCGGTCGCGAAGATCACGGCCTTCGCCTGGAAGACGTGGAGCTCACCCGAGGCGAGGTCGTAGGCGACGACGCCCGAGGGCTGCTTCGTCTTGGATCCATCCGGTCCGTCGACCTCCGTCATGACGAGGTCGAGCACGTAGTACTCGTTGAAGAAGTTGATGCCGAGGCGGACGCAGTTCTGGAACAGCGTCTGCAGGATCATGTGACCCGTGCGGTCGGCCGCGTAGCAGGCGCGGCGAACGGGCGCCTTGCCGTGGTCGCGGGTGTGACCGCCGAAGCGGCGCTGGTCGATCTTGCCCTCAGGGGTGCGGTTGAACGGCAGGCCCATGTTCTCGAGGTCGATGACCGCGTCGATCGCCTCTTTCGCGAGGATCTCCGCCGCGTCCTGGTCGACGAGGTAGTCGCCGCCCTTGACGGTGTCGAACGTGTGCCACTCCCAGCTGTCCTCCTCGACGTTCGCGAGCGCCGCGGCCATGCCGCCCTGCGCCGCACCCGTGTGCGAGCGGGTCGGGTAGAGCTTCGAGATGACCGCGGTCTTCGCGCCGGGGCCGGCCTCGATCGCCGCGCGCATGCCGGCGCCGCCGGCGCCCACGATGACGATGTCGAACTGGTGGTAGTGGACGCCGTCGATGACCGTGGTCTCGGCGTCGGCGCTCTGGGTGTTCACGGATCTCCTAAGCGGCGCAGAACGAGGGAAGCAGGTCGGCGGGTGCGCCGACAGGGCAGGGCTCGAAGGTGAAGACGACGAGCGTGCCGAGGATGATGAGCACGGCCGCGGCGGCGAAGAGGGCGCCCTTCAGCACCTTCTGCACGACGCCGGGGCTCGTGTAGTCGTTGACGATCGTGCGCATGCCGTTGGCGCCGTGGATGAGGGCGAGCCAGAGCATCAGCACGTCCCACCACTGCCAGAACGGGTCGGCCCACTTGCCGCCGACGAAGCCGAAGTCGATGGCCTTGACGCCGTCGCCGACCATGAGGTTCATGAAGAGGTGTCCGAAGATGAGCACGATCAGCACGACGCCCGAGGCGCGCATGTAGATCCAACCCCACTTCTCGAGGTTGATGCCGCGGCGGCGGGGGCGATCGGCTGGCTTCAGCGCCGACGTTTCGATGGCAGTCATGTCCCGCGGCTCCCTAGTGGCTGAAGACGTTGATGAGGTGGCGCGGCGTGAACGCGAGCATCGTCACGACCCACAGGGCGATGACGATCCAGAAGAGGAGCTTCTGGTTGCGCGTGGCCCAGGACCAGAAGTCCACGAGGATGATGCGCAGTCCGTTGAACGCGTGGAACACGATGGCACCGACCAGGGCGACCTCGCCGAGGCCCATGATGGGCGTCTGGTAGGTGCCGATGACCGCGTTGTACGCCTCGGGGCTGACGCGCACGAGCGCCGTGTCGAGGATGTGCACGAGGAGGAAGAAGAAGATCGCGACACCCGTGATGCGGTGCAGCACCCATGACCACATACCCTCACGGCCGCGGTACAGCGTGCCACCAGGCTTCTGTTTCGCAGGCTTCGCGGGTGCGGTCAGGGTTCCTGCCGAAGTCTCTGGCATGAACAACCCTCCCTGGCTGTGTGAATCGCCCCGAAGAGGCCGGGGCATGACGGGCACACGGCCCGATTCGAGTGTAGACCCGAGCCACAGCAGCCGCCGCTAAGGCCTGCCTAACTCTCTCGACGTCGAGATATCGGATGCCGCGGCGTCCAGGCCCGTGTCGCCGACGGGTGCTCCCGTTAAGCTGTGCGGATGGACGAATCCCCGATCGACGGCTTCTACAGCGTCATCCCCGCCGGCGGCGTCGGCTCCCGGCTGTGGCCGCTCTCGCGCGCCGACGCGCCGAAGTTCCTGCACGACCTCACGGGATCCGGTCAGACGCTGCTCAAAGACACGTGGGACCGGCTCGCACCGCTCTCGGGCGACGGCCGCATCATGGTCGTCACGGGTCGCGCCCACCGCGCAGCCGTCGAGGCCCAGCTTCCCGGGCTCGCCGACCACAACGTCGTGCTCGAGAGCGAGCCGCGCGACTCGACGGCCGCGATCGGCCTCGCGGCGGCGATCCTCGAACGCCGTGAGCCCGGCGTGATCATCGGCTCCTTCGCCGCCGACCACGTGATCTCGGGCACCGCGCTCTTCCGCGCGGCCGTGACCGACGCCGTCGCGGCGGCCCGCGCCGGCTACATCGCGACGATCGGCATCACGCCGACCGAGCCCGCCGTCGGCTTCGGGTACATCGAGTGCGGCGCGCCCCTCGAGGTCCACGGCGCCGAGCACGTCGAGGCTGTCGCGAGCTTCGTCGAGAAGCCAGATCTCGACACCGCCAAGCGCTACCTCGCCGACGGTGCGCACCTCTGGAACGCCGGCATGTTCATCGCACGCGCCGATGCGCTGCTCGCCGAGATCGCACGGAACAAACCCGAGCTGCACGCCGGACTCCTCGAGCTCGCCGAGGCATGGGACGATCCCGCGACGCGCGGGCCGGCCGTCGATCGCATCTGGCCGCGTCTCGAGAAGATCGCCATCGACTACTCGGTCGCCGAGCCGGCGGCCGCGGCCGGCCGGCTCGCCGTCATCCGCGGGCATTTCGTGTGGGACGACGTCGGGGACTTCGCCTCGCTCGCCAAGCTCAACACCGCAGGCCGCTCGGGTGAGCTCGCGATTCTCGGAGAGAATGCACGTGTGCTCTCCGACGCCTCGAGCGGCATCGTCGTCAGCCGGTCGAAGCGGGTCATCAGCCTCATCGGCGTGCACGACATCGTCGTCGTCGACACACCAGACGCGCTGCTCGTCACGACGAGCGAGCACGCCCAACGAGTCAAGGCCGTCGTCGACGCCCTCCGGCTCGGCGGATCCAACGACGTGCTGTAGGCACGAGAGAGCAGGTACCGGATGTCTCAGGGTCGAGGATCGCGCCGGCGAGGTTCCGTTCGTCGGTCGGCGCTGCGCCGAAGCATCTCCGTCGGGGCCGTGCTGGCCGCGGCATCCGTTGCGCTCGCGGCCTGCGCGCCCGCTCCCGAAGCCGGAGCCGGCGGCTCGGCGAGCGAGTCGTGCGTGCGGATGGTCACGAACTCGGGGGGCCTCGAGGACCGCTCCTTCAACCAGTCGAGCTGGGAGGGGCTGCAGGAGGCCGAAGACGAATACGGCATCGAAGCAGAGGCGATCGTCTCGACCGGTGAGACCGATCTCGCCCCCAACGTGGCGCAGGCCGTCGAGTCGGGCTGCGAGCTCATCGTCACGGTCGGTTGGGAGCTCGCGGAGGCGACCCTCGACCAGGCCGGCAAGAACCCCGAGCTCGCCTTCGCGATCGTCGACGAGACGGTCGAGGCCGACAACGTCAAGCCCGTCGTCTTCGACACCGCGCAGGCCTCCTACCTGGCCGGCTACCTCGCGGCCGGCGTCTCCAAGACCGGGGTCGTCGCGACATTCGGCGGGGGCAACCAGCCCCCGGTGACCCTGTTCATGGACGGGTTCGTCGACGGCGTCGCCAAGTACAACGAGGTGCACGGTGCACAGGTGCGCGCGCTCGGCTGGGACAAGGCCGCGCAGGACGGTGCGTTCACGGGCGACTTCGAAGACGTCAACAAGGGCAAGACGTTGACCGAGGGCTTCATCGACCAAGGCGCCGACGTCATCCTGCCGGTCGCGGGCCAGGTGGGCGAGGGGGCGGCCTCGGCAGCGCTCGAACGCGGCGGGGTGTCGATCATCTGGGTCGACAGCGACGGCTACGAGTCGCTCGCGGCGAAGTACCGACCCGTGATCCTCACGAGCGTGCTGAAGAACACGCAGGACGCGATGGTCGAGATCGTCGGCGCCGTGCTCGACGACGAATTCACCAACGAACCGTTCGTGGGCACGCTCGAGAACGGCGGGGTGGAGATCGCCCCGTACCACGACCTCGCCGCGCTCGTGACGCCGGCGCTCGACGGCGAGATCGAGGGGCTCCGTCAGGCGATCATCGCCGGCGAGATCGTCGTGGAGTCGCCGAGCGCGCCGTGATCCCCCCGTACGCGGGACACACGTGGTGCTCATATGAGCACAACATCGCGTCTTGATAACCATTGGATGTCGTGTGCCGTCCGCGCGGCGCAACATTCGGTAACGTGACTGCACGAGCCTCGGAACGGTCGGGGCGACAGTCTTTGGAGGACACAGTGAAGGTCACGACCAAGAAGGCCGCGCTCAGCGGCCTCGCGCTGCTCGGTGCAGCCGTGCTGCTCGCCGGTTGCGCATCCGCACCTGAAGAGACGGGCGACGGTGGCGAGGCCATCGACTTCAAGCCCTGCATGGTGTCCGACTCCGGCGGCTTCGACGACAAGTCGTTCAACCAGCTCGGTTTCGAGGGTGCCACGAAGGCCGCCGAAGAGCTCGGCGTCGAGCTCACCGATGTGCAGTCCGACTCCGAGACCGACTACGCGCCCAACCTGACGAACCTCGTCGACCAGGGCTGCGACCTCATCGTCACCGTCGGCTTCGCGCTCTCGGCCGCCACGGTCGAGTCCGCGCTCGAGAACCCCGACATCGAATACGTCATCATCGACGACGCGGCCGACAACGACTTCGACGGCGAGGTCGACGCGCCGAACATCAAGCCGATCCTCTTCGACACGGCGCAGGCCGCGTTCCTGGGCGGCTACGCGGCTGCCGACTACACGAAGACCAACACGGTCGGCACCTTCGGCGGCATGAACTTCCCGACCGTCTCGATCTTCATGGACGGCTTCAAGCAGGGCGTCGACTACTACAACGAGCAGAAGGGCAAGGGCGTCACCGTCCTCGGCTGGGACGGCACCGACGGCCTCTTCACCGGTGGCTTCGAAGCCAACGACACCGCGCGCCAGACCGCGCAGGGCCTGCTCGACCAGAACGTCGACGTGCTGCTGCCCGTCGGTGGCCCCATCTACCAGTCGGCGGCCGCTGCGGTCCGCGACGCCGGAGCCGACGTCGCGCTCATGGGTGTCGACGCCGACCTGACGCAGACCGACCCGTCGGTTGCCGACCTCATCCTGACCTCGATCCTCAAGGGCATCGACGTCGGCACCTACGAGGCCGTGCTCGCTGCCGGCAACGGCGAATTCGACCCGGCTCCGTTCCTCGGCACGCTCGAGAACGAGGGCGTCGGCCTCGCGCCGTTCCACGACTTCGAGTCGAAGGTCTCCCCGACGCTCCAGGCCGAGCTCGACGACCTCAAGGCCGCGATCATCGCGGGCGACGTGACGGTCAACTCCTACCTCGCCGGCTGAGTCGAGGCACCACCGGATCGGGGAGGTCGGCTTGCCGGCCTCCCCGATCTGCGTCCGGATGCGCGACCGCGCAGGCCGAACAACATTTGAGCGGGCCCGATTCCGGTCCCACAACATCCGCGCAGCATCTCCAACGAATGCGGCACTCTCACTAGGATCGGGAGCATGAAGCTCGAACTTCGCGGCATCACGAAGCGATTCGGCAGCTTGGTCGCCAACGACCACATCGACCTCACCGTGGAGGCTGGAGAGATCCATTGCCTGCTCGGTGAGAACGGCGCAGGCAAGTCGACGCTCATGAACGTGCTCTACGGTCTCTACCAGGCGGACGAGGGCGAGGTGCTCCTCGACGACGAGGTCGTGCACTTCGCCGGTCCGGGCGACGCCATGGCGGCGGGCATCGGCATGGTGCACCAGCACTTCATGCTCATCCCGGTCTTCACGGTCGCCGAGAACGTCATGCTCGGCCACGAGGCGACGAAGGCCGGCGGCATCCTCGACCTCGCGACGGCACGCGCCCGGGTGCGCGAGATCTCCGATCGCTTCGGTTTCGACGTCGACCCCGACGCGCTCGTCGACGACCTGCCGGTCGGCGTGCAGCAGCGCGTCGAGATCATCAAGGCGCTTTCGCACGACGCCAGGGTGCTCGTCTTCGACGAGCCCACCGCGGTGCTCACGCCGCAGGAGACCGACGAGCTGATGCAGATCATGCGTCAGCTGAAGGAGTCGGGCACGTCCATCGTCTTCATCACGCACAAGCTCCGCGAGGTGCGCGAGGTCGCCGACCGCATCACGGTGATCCGCCTCGGCAAGGTCGTCGGCGAAGCGTCGCCGACCGCGTCGAACGTCGAGCTCGCCGCGCTCATGGTCGGTCGAGCCGTCGAGCTCACGGTGCACAAGGACGCACCGAAGATCGGCGACGACGCACTCGTCGTCGAGGGACTCAGCGTCATCGACCACATCGGCCAGCTCGTCGTCAACGACGTGAGCTTCACCGTTCGCAAGGGAGAGATCCTCGCCGTGGCCGGCGTGCAGGGCAACGGGCAGACCGAGCTCACCGAGGCGCTCGTCGGCCTCCAGCCGCGCGTGCAGGGCTCGATCAAGCTCGACGGCGTCGAACTCACGACCGAGAACGTGCGCAAGATCCTCGACGCAGGTGTCGGCTTCGTTCCCGAGGATCGCAACGAAGACGGCCTCGTCGGCGAGTTCTCGATCGCCGAGAACCTCATGCTCGACCGCTCGAGCGGCGCCCCGTTCGTCAAGGCGGGCAACGTCCAGCGCGGGTTCCTCGCCGAGTTCGCACGCGACCGCGTGAAGGAGTTCGACGTCCGCACCCAGGGCATCGACGAGAAGGTCGGCCGGCTCTCGGGCGGCAACCAGCAGAAGGTCGTGCTCGCGCGAGAGCTCAGCCGCGATCTGAGCCTGTTCGTCGCAGCCCAGCCCACGCGCGGCGTCGACGTCGGGTCGATCGAGTTCATCCACAAGCGCATCGTCGCCACGCGAGACGCCGGAGTCCCCGTCGTCGTCGTGTCGACCGAGCTCGACGAGGTGGCAGCCCTCGCCGACCGCATCATGGTGATGTACCGGGGCCGCATCGTCGGCATCGTGCCCGGAGACACCCCTCGAGACGTGCTCGGCCTGATGATGGCCGGCGAAGTCCCCGCAGAAGGAGCCGCCGCATGAGCGACCCCCAAGAGCCGCGGGGCGACGCCCCCGACGGCAACGGCCCAGACGCAGACGTCGCGATCGAGGAGCCGGGCGCGGTCTCGCCCGGAGCCCCCGCTGCGCCTGCCGCCACGCCGGCGAGCAGTGACGAGATCGAGCCGCCCTCGCGCTGGCACACGATGCTCCGTCAGATCTCCACCGGCAACGCGCTCATCTCGGTGCTGTCGGTGCTGCTCGCTCTCCTCGTGGGCGCGATCATGATCGCGTTCACCGATGAGCGGGTGCAGGCCGCGAGCGGCTACTTCTTCGCTCGCCCCGGCGATACCTTCGTCGCGATCTGGCAGTCGGTGTCGGGTGCCTATTCGGCGCTCTTCCAGGGCTCGGTCTACAACTTCCGACGCGACACCTTCGCCGCGGGCATCCGCCCGCTGACCGAGACACTCACCTTCGCCACCCCGCTCATCGCGGGCGGCCTCGGCGTCGGCCTCGCGTTCCGCGTCGGCATGTTCAACATCGGCGGCCGCGGCCAGATGCTCATCGCGGCATCCGTCGCCGGCTGGATCGGCTTCGGCTTCGACCTGCCGATGGGCCTCCACATGCTGGTCGCCCTCGTCGGCGGTCTGCTCGGCGGCGCGCTCTGGGCCGGCATCGCCGGCCTCCTGAAGGCGCGCACCGGAGCGCACGAGGTGATCGTCACGATCATGCTGAACTACGTGGCCTTCTACCTGGTCTCATGGATGCTGCGCACCCCGGGCCTGCTGCAGGCACCGGGATCCTCGAACCCGAAGACGCCGGCGATGAAGGAGACGGCGATCTTCCCGCAGCTGCTCGGGCCGCAGTACAACCTGCACTTCGGCTTCATCCTGGTCATCGCGGCGACGATCCTCGTGTGGTGGATCCTGTCCCGCTCGAGCCTCGGCTTCAAGTTCCGCGCGGTCGGCGAGAACCCGAACGCGGCACGCGTCGCCGGCATCAACGTCAAGTCGATGTACGTCTACGCGATGCTCATCGCGGGCGCACTGCTCGGCCTCGCCGGCATCAGCCAGGTGCTCGGCACCGTGACGACCGGCTTCACGGCCGGCATCGACGCCGGCATCGGCTTCGACGCCATCACCGTGGCGCTGCTCGGGCGATCGACCCCGTGGGGCATCTTCGCAGCAGGCATCCTGTTCGGCGCGTTCAAGGCGGGTGGCTTCTCGATGCAGGCCGCCGAGGGCGTGCCGGTCGAGATCGTGCTCGTGGTGCAGTCGCTCATCGTGCTCTTCATCGCCGCTCCGCCGCTCGTGCGCACGATCTTCCGCCTGCCCGACCCGAAGGCCGGTCCGAAGCGACCGCGACCCATCGTCACGAAGGAGGTCGACGCGAAATGAGCACGACCGCAGAGCACCACCGCACGGCGCCGCGGCCCGAAGCGCTCGACACGACCGTCGTGACGAGCTGGAAGGCCCCGATCGCCTTCGCCGTGTTCACGCTCGCTGCGCTCGCCCTCGCGGTGTTCGCGCCGCGAGAGGGCGTCACGAAGTTCCGGCTCTCCTCGCCCACCGATGCGGTGCAGCTGCCAGAGGTCACGGTGCCGACGATGCCGGCGCTCTGGACCGTCGTGGTCCTCCTCGCGCTCGTGACCGCCTACTCTGCGTGGCTCGTCGCCTCGAAGAAGCGAGTGCCCCTCTGGACGATCGTGGTATTCGCGATCCTCTTCATGTTCGGCTTCCTCACCTGGGCGGCGGCCGGAGCATCGTTGCCGATGATCGGCCTGCTGTTCGGTTCGCTGAGCCTCGCCGTGCCGCTCATCTTCGGTTCGCTGGCCGGCGTGCTCGGTGAGCGGGTCGGCGTGATCAACATCGCGATCGAGGGTCAGCTCCTCGCCGGTGCGTTCACGGCGGCCGTCGTGGCCTCCATCACCGGTCAGCCGTGGTTCGGGCTCATTGCGGCCATGGTCGCGGGCATGCTCGTGGCCTTCGTGCTCGCGGCGTTCGCGATCAAGTACTTCGTCGATCAGGTCATCGTCGGTGTCGTGCTCAACGTGCTCGTCACTGGCCTCACGAGCTTCTTCTTCTCGCAGGTGCTGGCGCCGAACGCGGCCCTGCTGAACACTCCGCCACGGTTCGACCGGCTGCCGATCCCGCTGCTCGGCGACATCCCGATCATCGGGCCGGTGTTCTTCCGGCAGACCGTCGTCGTGTACCTGATGTACATCGCGGTTGCACTCGTCTACGTCGGGCTGTTCCACACGAAGTGGGGCCTCCGGCTCCGTGCGGTGGGCGAGCACCCGCAGGCCGCCGACACGGTGGGCATCAACGTCAATCGCACGAGGTTCTGGAACGTCGCCCTCGCCGGCGCGATCGCCGGCCTCGGCGGCACCTTCTTCACGATCGGCTCGGGTATCGCCTTCAACAAGGAGATGACCGCCGGCGCGGGCTTCATCGCGCTCGCGGCCGTCATCTTCGGCCAATGGGATCCGATCAAGGCGACGCTCGCGGCGCTGCTCTTCGGCTTCGCATCGAACCTGCAGAACACGCTCTCGGTCATCGGCTCGCCGGTGCCCAGCGAGTTCATGCTGATGCTGCCCTACGTCGTCACGATCTTCGCGGTGGCCGGCCTCGTGGGCAAGGTCAGAGGACCGGCGGCCGCCGGCAAGCCGTACATCAAATCCTGATCGGGCGCGCCGAGCGCCCGCAACCGACATCCTGGAACGGGGGAGCACCATGACCGCAACGGATGCGATCGACTGGAACGAGCTCCGCGGGCGCGCCCGCGAGGCGATGGCGAAGGCGTACGTGCCGTACTCGGAATTCCCCGTCGGTGCCGCGGCGATCGTCGACGACGGCCGCATCGTGAGCGGGTGCAACGTCGAGAACGCCTCGTACGGCGTGACGCTCTGCGCGGAGTGCTCGCTCGTCTCGGCGCTCGTGATGTCGGGCGGCGGCAAGCTCGTCGCGTTCGCCTGCGTCGACGGGCACGGTGCCGCTCTCATGCCGTGCGGGCGCTGCCGCCAACTGCTGTACGAGCACTCGGCCGAGGGCATGCTGCTCGACACGGTGTCGGGAATCAAGACCATCGACGAGGTGCTGCCCGACGCGTTCGGTCCGCGGCAGCTCGCCGAATTCAGAGGAGTGAAGTCATGAGCACGGTCGAACCGTTCGACGCCGTCGACCTGATCCGCGCGAAGCGCGACGGGCACGAACTCGAGACCCCCGAGATCGACTGGCTCGTCGACGCCTACACGCGCGGATACGTGGCCGACGAGCAGATGTCGGCCATGACCATGGCGATCTTCCTCAACGGCATGACGCGCCGCGAGATCCGCGACCTCACGATGGCGATGATCGCAAGCGGCGAGCGCATGGACTTCTCGGGGCTCGGGAAGCCCACGAGCGACAAGCACTCGACCGGCGGCGTCGGCGACAAGATCACGCTGCCGCTGATGCCGCTCGTGGCGACCTTCGGCGTGGCGGTGCCGCAGCTCTCGGGCCGCGGACTCGGCCACACGGGCGGCACGCTCGACAAGCTCGAGTCGATTCCCGGTTGGCGCGCCGACCTCACCAACGATGAGATGTTCGCGCAGCTCCGCGACGTCGGCGGGGTCATCTGCGCGGCCGGCGCCGGCCTCGCTCCGGCCGACAAGAAGCTCTACGCCCTCCGCGACATCACGGGAACGGTCGAGGCGATCCCGCTGATCGCGTCGTCGATCATGTCGAAGAAGATCGCCGAGGGCACCGGTGCGCTCGTGCTCGACGTCAAGTTCGGCTCGGGCGCGTTCCTCACCGACATCGACCGCTCGCGAGAACTCGCCCGCACCATGGTCGAGCTCGGTGAAGACGCCGGAGTGGCGACCTCCGCGCTCATCACGAACATGAACGTGCCGCTCGGCCTCACGATCGGCAACGCCAACGAGGTGCGCGAGTCGGTCGAGGTGCTCGCTGGCGGCGGCCCGGCCGATGTCCGCGAGCTCACGATCGCCCTCGCCCGGGAGATGCTCGCCCTCGCCGGGCAGCCCGACGCCGATGTGGAGGCCGCACTCGACGACGGGCGGGCCATGGACACGTGGCGACGAGCCATCCGCGCCCAGGGCGGCGACCCCGACGCGGCACTGCCGGTGGCGCGCGAACGGCACGTCGTGACCGCCGAGCGCGACGGCGTGCTCGTGGAGCAGCAGGCCCTGCCGTTCGGCATCGCCGCCTGGCGCCTCGGTGCGGGGCGCGCGCGCAAGCAGGATCCGGTGCAGCACGCCGCCGGCATCGAGCTGCACGCCAAGCCCGGCGACGTCGTGCGTGCCGGCGAGCCGTTGTTCACCCTGCACGCCGACGAGCCGGCGCGGTTCGCACGGGCGCTCGACGCCGTCGAGGGCGCGTGGCGCATCGGTGACGAGGGGGATCCGATCCACGACGGCGGACCCCTGATCGCCGACCGCATCGGGCGCTGACGGGAGCGTCGGCCATCGCTGCGGCCGGAACCCGGCAAGCGGCTCGCACCGCGGTCGCCTCCTCGCGCACACGCATACGTGACCGCGTGCGTCACCCGCATGACGGGTTGCTTCGAGATTGCCGAGACTTCGCGGGCACCCTGTCGCTATCGTTGACTCGTGAACACGATTCCGACGGAGTACCGCCTCGAAGGCGACGGCACGAACATCCAGGCCCTGCCGAAGATCTCGCTGCATGACCACCTCGATGGCGGACTGCGTCCGCAGACGCTGATCGAGCTCGCCGACGAGATCGGTCACGAGGTGCCCTCGACCGACGCAGACGGCCTCAGCCAGTGGTTCGCCGAGCAGTCGAACTCCGGCTCACTCGTGGAGTACCTGAAGACCTTCGACCTCACGACGGCCGTGATGCAGACTCGCGACGGGCTGGCCCGCGTCGCCCGCGAGTTCGTGCAGGATCTTGCGGCCGACGGCGTCATCTACGGTGAGATCCGCTGGGCTCCAGAGCAGCACCTCACGCGCGGCCTCAGCCTCGACGAGACCGTCGAGGCGGTGCAGTCCGGCATCGAGCAGGGCATCGACGACGTGCGCGGCCAGGGCCGCGGCATCCGCGTCGGCCAGCTCGTCACCGCCATGCGTCACGCCGATCGCGGCCTCGAGATCGCCGAGCTCGCCGTCCGGCACCGCGACCGCGGCGTCGTGGGATTCGACATCGCCGGTGCAGAGGCGGGCTTCCTGCCGAGCCGCCACCGCACGGCCTTCGACTATCTCGCGAGCCAGTACCTGCCGGTCACCGTGCACGCCGGCGAGGCCGACGGGCTCGAGTCCATCCGCAGCGCTCTCTTCGACGGGCGTGCACTGCGGCTCGGTCACGGCGTGCGCATCGCCGAAGACCTCATCATCGATCGTCAAGACGACGAGAACACCTACGTCTCGCTCGGCCCGATCGCCCAGTGGGTGCGAGACCGCGAGATCGCCCTCGAGACGAGCCCGTCGTCGAACCTGCAGACCGGTGCGATCGCGGCATGGGGCGACGAGCTCATCGATCACCCCTTCGACCTGCTGTACCAGCTCGGCTTCCGCGTGACCGTGAACACCGACAACCGCCTCCAGTCGGGCACGACGCTCACCCGGGAACTGGCGCTCCTCAGCGATGCGTTCGGATACGACCTCGACGACTTCGAGACGTTCCAGCTGAATGCGGCGGCGGCCGCCTTCCTGCCGCTCGACGACCGCGAAGAGCTCGCCGAGCAGATCCAGAACGGCTTCGACGACGCCTGACGTACGGATGCCGCCGAGCACCCGCCTGCATCACCTGAACGGACCCCGATGACCCTCCCGCCGCTCCCCGACGAAGCGATCGTGCTCAGGGCGCATGTCGACGACTGGCGCGCCGCAGTGCGTGAGGCCGGCCGGGCACTCGTGCGCTCGGGCTCGACCCGCTCGGAGTACGCCGACCGGATGATCGCGGTCATCGAGGAGTTCGGCGCCTACGTCGTCATCGCGCCCGGGCTCGCGCTCGCGCACGCCAGACCCGGGCCCGACGTCCGCCGCGAGGGGCTCGCCGTGGTGACGCTCGCAGAGCCGGTGCCCTTCGGACACCCGCACAACGATCCGGTGCGTGTCGTGGTCGGCCTCGCCGTGTCGAACGCCGAGGAGCACGTCGCCTCCGTCGCACGGCTCGCGAACGCGTTCAACGACAGCGGCATCGTCGGTCGAATGGCTCGAGCCGATTCGGCTGACGAGCTGCGCGCATTGCTCGGCTTCGACGGAGAGGCGGAGGCGTGAAGATCATCGCCGTCTGCGGATTGGGCATCGGCACCTCCGCGATCCTGAAGGTCAATGCCGAGCGCGCGCTCGACCGCCTGGGCCTCACGGCCGACGTCGATGCCAGCGACCTCGCCGGCATCGCCATCGCGGCAGCCGACGCGCAGGTCATCCTGACCTCGACGGAGCTCGGCGACGCGGTGCGCGCCGCGATCGGCCGAAGCTTCGCCGAGATCGTCGAGGTGTCGAACTACTTCGATGTCGAGGAGATCAGCGCGAAGCTCGAGACGTCGCTCGGCTGATCCGCTCGTCCACCGGCGCAGGCGCCGGCACCGACCCGACCCGACCGGCACCGACCCCACCGGCACTGGCCCGACCGGAACCGTGACGGCTACGCCACGAGCTCCCGCATGCCGGCGTCGAGGGCCGACACGGCGGCGGATGCCGCAGCGCGCCGTTCGGCCACCGATCCCGTCTCGGACACCGCGTCGATGTAGACCTTGAGCTTCGGCTCGGTGCCGCTCGGTCGCACCATGACGCGGCCGCCTCCCTCGAGGACGATGCGCAGCACGTCGGACGGCGGCAACTCGCCGAAGCCGTCGGCGAGGTCTTCGATGCGTTCGACGCGGATGCCGCCGATCGACGCCGGCGGCTCCGCCCGCAACCGCGCCATGATCTCGCCGATGCGTGAGAGCTCGGTGACGCGGATGGAGATCTGGCCGGAGTCGTGGCAGCCGAACCGTTCGACGAAGTCGTCGAGGTGATCGGCGACCGTGCGGCCGCCTGCCTTCAGCTGTGCGGCGAGCGAGAGGAAGGCGACACCCGCGGAGATCCCGTCCTTGTCGCGCACGGTGCCGGGGTTCACGAGGTAGCCGAGGGCCTCCTCGAAGCCGAAGACGAGCCCCGGCGCTCGCGAGATCCACTTGAATCCGGTGAGCGTCGCCTCGAAGTCGAGGTCGTAGGCCCTCGCGATCGCCTCGAGCCCGGGGGAGGAGACGATCGAGCACGCGAGCGCGCCGTTCGGGCCCGAATCCCCGGCGACGGCAGCGGCTCGCTCGGCGGCCTGCCAGCCGAGCACGAGCCCGACCTCGTTGCCGGAGAGCCGCCGGTACCCGGATTCGGCTGCGGCGTCGGGGATCGCGACCGCGAGCCGGTCGGCGTCGGGGTCGTTCGCGATGATGAGCTCGGCGTCGACCTCGCGGGCGCGGGCGAAGGAGAGGTCCATCGCGCCGGGCTCTTCGGGGTTCGGGAACGAGACCGTCGGAAACGCCGCGTCGGGCTCGATCTGGGCCTCGACGAGCCGCGGCGCCTCGAAGCCCGCCGCGTCGAGCACGCTCGCCATCGTCTGCCATCCGACACCGTGCATCGCGGTGTACACGACGCGCGGTTGCGCCGCCGGGGCGGCGGCGACCTGCGCGGTCTGGCGGATGTACTCGTCGATGACGGACTCGGACGCCGTCTCGAACACGCCACGGGGCAGATCGGGCACGAGCAGCGTCTCGGCGACGCGTCGGATCTGGGCCGCGATCTCGGCATCCGCCGGCGCGACGATCTGCGATCCGTGGTCGTCGCCGCCGAGGTACACCTTGTAGCCGTTGTCGTTCGGCGGGTTGTGCGAGGCCGTCACCATGACACCCGCCGACACGTCGAAGTACCGCACGGCGAACGCGAGCACGGGGGTCGGCAGCAGCCGGGGCAACAGGATCGCCCGGACGCCGGCACCCGCCATGATCTCGGCGGTGTCGCGCGCGAACACGGCCGAGTTCTTGCGACCGTCGTAGCCGATCACGATCGACGGGGTCTGCCCGAGCGCCGCGTGCTCGACGAGGTGCGCGGCGAGGCCCGCCGCCGCCTGGGAGACGAGCACGCGGTTCATGCGGTTCGGGCCCGCCGCGATCTCACCTCGGAGGCCCGCAGTGCCGAAGGCGAGGCGCTGATCGAAGCGATCGGCGAGGTCGGCGGATGCCGCGGCGTCGCCGCCGCGCACCGCGTCGACGATCGACGTGAGCTCGGCGACCGTCTCGGGGTCGGGATCCTGATCGATCCACGCCTCGGCGAGGGCGATGCGCTGCTGGTCGGCGTCGGTCTGCGACATCCGCTGCCCCTCAGAGCTCTGCGACGATCTTGGCGAGCAGGCTCGAGATCACCGGTTCGGCCATGCGGCCGGCCTCGATGACCTCTTCGTGGCTCAGCGGCGTCTGCTGGATGCCGGCCGCGAGGTTCGTGATGAGCGACATGCCGAGCACCTCCATGCCGGCCTGGCGCGCGGCGATCGCCTCGAGCGCGGTCGACATTCCGACGATGTGGCCGCCGATGATCTTCGCCATCTGCACCTCGGCGGGGGTCTCGTAGTGCGGCCCGCGGAACTGGCAGTACACGCCTTCGTCGAGGGTCGGGTCGATCGAGTGCGCGAGGTCGCGGAGCCGCTTGGAGTAGAGATCGGTGAGGTCGACGAACGTCGCGCCCTCGAGCGGCGAGTCGGCCGTGAGGTTGATGTGGTCGCTGATGAGGACCGGGGTGCCGGGCGTCCAGTGCTCCTTGATGCCGCCGGCGCCGTTCGTCAGGATCATCGTCGTCGCACCGGTCGCAGCGGCGGTGCGCACCGAGTGCACGACGCGGCGCACGCCGTGGTCTTCGTAGTAGTGCGTGCGGGCGCCGATGACGAGCGCGCGCTTGCCGCTCGGCAGCAGCACCGAGCGCAAGGTGCCGACGTGGCCCTCGAGCGCGGGCTTGGAGAACCCGGGCACCTCGGTCGCGGCGATCGTGTGCGTCGTCTCGCCGATGAGCTCGGCGGCGCGGCCCCAGCCGCTGCCGAGGGTGAGGGCGATGTCGTGGCGCTCCACCCCGGTCAGTTCGGCGATGCGCTCGGCCGCGAGGGCGGCGATCGCGAACGGGTCGGCAGTGGGGTCGTCGAGCGGGTTCACAGCGTGCATCATCCCACTCTAATGAGCAGCGGATGCCGCGGCGAGGGCGTGCTCGTTTGCTGGCGTACGCGCGACAACTGGCAGAATATGAGCATGGCCTATGAGTTCGAGCGCACCCAACGTATTGCCGTACTCGGAGGAGGGCCTGGAGGCTATGAGGCCGCGCTCGCCGGCGCGCAGCTCGGGGCCGAGGTCACGCTCATCGAGCGCGCCGGAGTCGGCGGCGCGGCGGTGCTCACCGACGTGGTGCCGTCGAAGTCCCTCATCGCGACCGCTGAGGCGTCGAACGCGGTCAAGGAGGCCGCCGACCTCGGCGTGCAGTTCTTCGCGAAGGGCGACTCCGAGAAGGCCGTGAAGCCGAACGTCGCGATCAACCTCGCGGCCGTCAACAAGCGACTGCTCGGCCTCGCCGCCCAGCAGTCCGAGGACATGCGATCGAATCTCATCGAGGCCGGTGTGCACCTCGTGCAGGGCGAGGGGCGCCTCGACGGGCCGAACGCGGTCATCGTCTCGACCGCGAAGGGCGGCACCGACTTCGACCGCATCGAGGCCGACACGCTCGTGATCTCGGTCGGCGCCTCGCCCCGGGTGCTCTCGACCGCGGTCCCCGACGGTGAGCGCATCCTCACGTGGACCCAGCTCTACCACCTGCAGGTCGTGCCCGAGCACCTCATCGTGGTCGGCTCCGGCGTCACCGGGGCGGAGTTCGCCTCGGCGTACCGGGCCCTCGGTGCGAAGGTCACGCTCATCTCGAGCCGCGACCAGGTGCTTCCGGGCGAAGACGCCGACGCGGCATCCGTGATCGAGAAGGTCTTCAAGCGCAACGGCATGAAGGTCATGAACAAGTCGCGCGCCGAGTCCGTCGTGCGCGACGGCGACAGCGTCGTGGCGACACTGACCGACGGGCGCGAGGTGCGCGGCAGCCACTGCCTCATGGCGGTCGGCTCGGTGCCGAACACCCTCGACCTCGGCCTCGAAGACGCGGGCGTGCAGCTCGCCGAGAGCGGCCACATCCGAGTGAACCGAGTCGCGCGCACGTCGATGCCGAACATCTACGCGGCCGGCGACTGCACCACGTTCCTGCCGCTCGCCTCCGTCGCCTCGATGCAGGGGCGCACCGCGGTGTTCCATGCGATGGGCGACGTCGTGAACCCGCCCGAGCTGCGCAATATCACCTCGAACATCTTCACCCAGCCCGAGATCGCCACGGTCGGCTGGACCGAGAAGGAGATCGAAGAGGGAGTCGTGCCGGGCGTCGTGTACAAGCTGCCGCTGTCGTCGAACCCGCGAGCCAAGATGATGGGCATCCGCGACGGGTTCGTGAAGCTCTTCGCGTCGAGCGGGTCGGGAGCGATCATCGGCGGCGTCATCGTGGCGCCGAAGGCCTCAGAGCTCATCTTCCCGCTCGCGCTCGCCGTCGAGCACCGGCTCACGGTCGACCAGTTCGCCGAGGCGTTCCCGGTGTATCCGTCGCTCAGTGGTTCGTTGACGGATGCCGCGCGGGCCATGCACGTCGTACGCTGAGGTTTGCAGCGTCGCGGGGGCGGCGCGCTGACCTCTGGGGGTAGCGATGAACCTGCGAGTGAAATCGGTCGAATCCTCGATCGCCGACTCCCATGACGAGGAGCGGAGCCTGAAACGCTCGCTCGGCACATGGGACCTCGCCCTCATGGGCATCGCGGTCGCGGTCGGCGCCGGCATCTTCTCGGTCGGCGCGCAGGCCGCGGCGAACTTCGCCGGGCCGAGCGTCATCGTCTCGTTCGTGCTCGCGGCCGTCACGTGCGGGCTCGCGATCATGTGCTACGCGGAGTTCGCCTCGACCGTACCGGTCGCCGGAAGTGCGTACACCTTCACCTACGCGACGATGGGAGAGCTCCTCGCGTGGATCATCGGCTGGGACCTCATCCTCGAGCTCTTCACCGCCGCGGCGGTGCTCGCGAAGTACTGGGGCGTCTACCTCGGCGAGGCACTGCTCGCCTTCGGCCTGCCGTTCCCGTCGACGTTCCAGCTCGGCGGCATCGAGGTCAGCTGGCCGGCCTTCCTCATCGTGGCAGTGTTCACGGCGCTCCTCGTCGCCGGCACGAAGCTCACGGCGCGCGTCGGCGCGGTCTTCACGATCATCAAGGTCGCGATCGTGCTCTTCGTGATCGTCGTCGGGTTCTTCTTCGTCAATGCGGCGAACTTCACGCCGTTCATCCCCGAATCGGTGCCCAAAGAGGGTGGCGCGACGGATGTCTGGACGCAGTCGCTGTTCTCGTGGATGACCGGCGCCGCGCCCGCGCAGTACGGCGTCTTCGGCATGCTGTCGGCGGCGGCGCTCGTCTTCTTCGCGTTCATCGGCTTCGACGTCGTCGCCACGAGCGCCGAAGAGGTGCGCGACCCGCAGAAGCGGTTGCCGCGCGGCATCTTCATCGGGCTCGGCATCGTGACGCTGCTCTACGTGCTCGTCTCGATCGTCATGACGGGCATGGTGTCGTACACCGAGCTCGCGGCCGAGGAGACGCCGTCGCTCGCGACCGCCTTCCGGCTCGTCGGACAGGACTGGGCGTCGGCCGTGATCTCGCTCGGAGCGCTCGCAGGCCTCACGACGGTCATCATGATCATCCTCCTCGGCCTCTCGCGCATCGTCTTCGCGCTCAGCCGCGACGGACTGCTGCCGCGTTGGCTGTCGAAGACGACCGAGCACACCAAGACGCCGGCGCGCATCCAGATCATCGCGGGCACGGTCGTGGCGTTCGTCGCCGCATTCACCGACGTCGGCCTCCTCGAGGAGATGATCAACATCGGTACGCTCTCGGCCTTCGTGCTCGTGAGCATCGGCGTCGTCGTCCTGCGCCGCACGCGGCCCGACCTGCAGCGCGGCTTCCGCGTGCCCTGGTCGCCCGTGCTGCCGATCCTCTCTGCGGCGCTCTGCGTCTGGCTCATGTTCAACCTGACGACGCTGACCTGGGTGCGTTTCCTCGTCTGGCTCGCGATCGGCATCGTCATCTACCTGTTGTACGGGCGCCGCCGTTCGCGGCTCGGCCTCGAGCTGCGCGTGAGCGAGGTCGAGCTGCCGACGGTGCAGGGCGCGGAGCCGCCGAGGAGTTGATGGCGACACGGGATCGGTCGCTCCGGCGGGGCGATCGATCGCGTCGGCCGCTGCGTGATCGAAACGTGATCCGGAGCGTCGAGTCCGGATGGCCGGTGGCCAGTAGATTCATCTCGCCGGAGCCTTCCGGCATCGGATGGAGGCGTCATGGAACGGCGAACGACCGGGCTCGCGATCCTGCTCTTCACTGCGACGCTGGTGCTGACGGCGTGCGTGCCGTCTCCGCCCGATCCCAAGCCCACCGGCACTCCCACGCCCCATGCGTCGGCGGCGCCGATCGAATCCGTGCCGCCGACGGAGCCTGACGGCGTCGCGGATCCGGTCGTGACGCGCATCGTCGTGCGGCCCGAGCACCTCGAACTGACCAACCGCGCAGGGGCGGTGGTCGATGAACTCTCCTACGACGCCGATGCGGTCGCCTTCGTCGACGCGTTGTCGAACGTGCTCGGCGGTCCGCCCGACGTGGAGGAGCGGCCGGGCGGTCACGAGTGGTTTCCATGGACGAAGTACAGCTGGCCCGGAGTGGTCGTCGTCGACGACCACGAGCCCGACGGCATCTCGTCCGACATGAACGTGGCGGTCGAGTTCACGCATCCGGTCGTCGGCGACGAGATCTCGGTCGCCACCGTCCAGGGATTCCGGCCCGGCGATGACGCACAGGCCCTCGCCGCCGAACTCGGCGAGACATGGCAGGGGAACGGATACGACGAGTTCGCCGCGGAGACCGGCCCGGACATCGGGGAACGCGCCTACTCCGAATGGGATGGCACGTACGGGGAGGCGAATGCGAACGCCGTCGCCGTGAGCCACTGGAGCAGGGAGAGCGATCCGACGGTGACGAGCGTGATCCGCGCGCCGTGGAACTTCGGCATCGGGCACGTCTGAGCATTCGTCGGCTCTGAGCCGCAACATTGTTGTCAACGCCGTTGCGCGGCGTCGTGATGCGCGGTACTGTCCGAATGCAGCATCCGTTCGTCGACCGGTTCCGCGTCTCGCGGCCCGTCGGCGGCCACCTCAGACAACGACGTTTCCAGGAGGCACGATGTACGACGAAGACTCGAACCCGGCCACAAGCAGCGAGCGAGGGCCGAGTCGCCGCGCCGTGCTCGCCGTCGGCGCGGCCGGCGTAGCGGGGCTGGCGCTCACCGCAGCCGCGCGTCCCGGCAGCGGCATCCCGGGTTCCTACCACCGCATGTGGGACGCGATCGTGATCGGCGCCGGTGCATCCGGTCTCGGTGCGGCACGCGTGCTCGCCGACGCCGGCAAGCGCGTGCTCGTGCTCGAGGCGCGGGATCGCATCGGCGGCCGCATGTGGACCGACCGCACCTCGATGTCGATTCCGATCGAGCGCGGCGCCGAACTGGTGCACGGCACCACGGTGTCGACCTGGGGGCTCATCAACCAGCTCGGCCTCTCGACCCGGCGGCAGACGACGGTCTTCGGGCGCCTCCGTCCGGATTCGCCGTGGATCGACGCGTTCGACTTCGAGGTCTGGCGCTTTCCGCTCGGCGCCCCGCCGTTGCCCGGCGGCCTCCCCGACCCGGTCGACGGCGAGACGGCGCTGGCATGGCTGGAGCGGATCGGCCTCCCTCCCGAGAACTATCCGATCTCACTGGCCGCGATCGAGGTCGACTCCGAGCAGTTCGACGTGCTGCCGGCGTGGTTCGTCGTCGACACCGTCGCCGCCGCACTCGAGATGCAGGAGCTGTCGGGACCGATGCCGCCGGAGGAGTACGGCGACTACCGGGTGATCGGCGGATACAGCCAGGTGCTGCAGCCGCTCGCCGCCGGCCTCGCGCTGCTGCACGGCGCTCGCGTGCACACCGTCGAGCACCGGCCCGGCAGGGTCGACGTGCACTCGGCACTGGGGTCGTTCAAGGCCAAGTCGCTCGTGGTCGCCCTCCCCGGCGGCGTGCTGAAGCACGGCGACATCACGTTCGACCCGCCGCTCCCCGCCGACAAGCGCGACGGATTCCAGGAGATCGAGTACCTGCCGGTCTTCAAGGGCATCCTCGAGTTCGCGCAGCCCGTGCTGCCGGCAGGGCACCCGATCCCTCGGGCGTGGGACATCATGACGACCTTCTCGAAGAACCCGCCGAGCCTCTGGAACGGCTCCGTCGGCACCCCCGGCTACGACGGCGAGGTCGTCGTCGCGTGGATGACGGGAGGCAAGGCGCAGGAACTGCTCGACCTCTCGGAGGCCGAGCGGTTCCAGGCGGCGCTCGACAACGTCCGCACGGCGGTCGGCGATCACGGACTGCAGTACGTCAACGCCTCGACCTACGACTGGTCGAAGGACGAGCTCGCCCGGGGCGCCTACCCCGGACCGTTCTCACGGCGCAGCGGCCTGAACGCGCCGATCGCTGACACGATCTTCTGGGCGGGCATGGTGACCAGCACCATCCATTCGTCGCGCAACTCCGGCGTCGCCGCGGCGAACGCAGCGCTGACGGCGCTCGTCGCGCGCTGATCCGACTCCGCCGTACCTGCGGCCGACCGAGCGGCCGCGGGTACGGCGAACGTCGTCGATGTCGCGGACGACGCGAATCCGGCGACCGGATCTCGCGGACCGGACCGACGTCGCGGGCTAGGCGTCGACGATGGCGAGCAGCAGGTGACCGCTCGAGACCGTCGCGCCCGCCTCGGCGTTCACCGTGCCGATGACACCGTCTTTGTGGGCGAGGATCGGCTGCTCCATCTTCATCGCCTCGAGCACGAGCACGAGGTCGCCCTTGACGACCTTGTCGCCCTCGGCGACGGCCACCTTCACGATGGTCGCCTGCATCGGGGCCTTCACGGCGTCGCCCGTGCCGGTGTCGACGGCGTGCGATGCGGCGCGGCGGCGAGGTGCGGCACCAGCGGTGCGGGAAGCGGAACCGGATGACCCGCCGCCGACGATCTTCTTCGGCAGCGTGACCTCGACCCGACGACCGGCGACCTCGACGACGACGCTCGTGCGTTCGGCGGGGCCCGCGTTGTCGGCGAGTTCGCCCGACCACGGCTCGAGCCGGTTGTCGTACTCGGTCTCGATCCAGCGCGTGTAGATCGTGAACGGCGCATCGCCGTCGGGCGCGAAGGCCGGATTGCGCACGATGTCGCGGTGGAACGGCAGCACGGTCGGAAGCCCGGCGACCTCGAACTCGTCGAGTGCGCGGCGGGCGCGCTCGAGGGCGTCCTTCCGGTCGCGGCCGGTGACGATGAGCTTGGCGAGGAGCGAGTCGAAGGCGCCCGAGATCTCGTCGCCGGACGTGACGCCGGAGTCGATGCGGATGCCGGGACCACCCGGGAAGCGCAGCTGGTGCACGGGTCCGGGTGCGGGGAGGAAGCCGCGGCCCGGGTCCTCGCCGTTGATGCGGAACTCGATCGAGTGACCGGTCGTCACAGGGTCGGCGTAGTCGAGCACGCCGCCCTCGGCGAGACGGAACTGCTCGCGCACGAGGTCGATGCCGGTGACCTCTTCGGAGACGGGGTGCTCGACCTGGAGGCGCGTGTTGACCTCGAGGAAGGAGACGGTGCCGTCCTGGCCGATGAGGAACTCGCAGGTGCCGGCGCCGAGGTAGCCCACTTCGCGCAGGATCGCCTTCGAGGACTCGTAGAGCGCCGTCGTCTGCGCCTCGGTGAGGAACGGCGCGGGGGCCTCCTCGACGAGCTTCTGATGACGGCGCTGCAGCGAGCAGTCGCGGGTCGAGACGACGACGACGTTGCCGTGCGCATCGGCGAGGCACTGGGTCTCGACGTGGCGCGGCTTGTCGAGGTACTTCTCGACGAAGCACTCGCCACGGCCGAACGCGGCCACGGCCTCGCGGGTGGCCGACTCGAAGAGCTCGGGCACCTCTTCACGGGTGCGTGCGACCTTGAGGCCGCGCCCGCCGCCGCCGAAGGCCGCCTTGATCGCCACGGGCAGACCGTGCACGTCGACGAAGTCGAGCACCTCCGAGGCATCCGCGACGGGGTTGAGCGTGCCGGGAGCGAGCGGGGCGCCGACCTTCTCGGCGACGTGGCGCGCGGAGACCTTGTCGCCGAGGCGTTCGATGGCCTCGGGCGACGGGCCGATCCAGATGAGGCCGGCGTCGATCACGGCGCGGGCGAAGTCGGGGTTCTCGGCGAGGAAGCCGTAACCCGGGTGCACGGCGTCGGCGCCCGAGCGGCGGGCGATCGAAAGGATCTTGTCGATCACGAGGTAGGTGTCGGCGCTCGTTGCGCCGTCGAGGGCGTACGCCTCGTCGGCGAGCTTCACGTGGCGCGCGTCGCGGTCCTGATCGGCGTAGACGGCGACGGAGCCGAGACCGGCGTCGCGGGCGGCCCGGATGACGCGGACGGCGATCTCGCCACGGTTGGCGATGAGGACCTTGGAGATGCGCGGCATAATGCTCAAGCCTATTGCGCCCGCCGGTCGGCTCTTTGGGTGCCTTCCACAAAAAGAGCGGATGTCTCTTGCGGGCATCGACAATCGACCGAACGGGTCACTCGGCGGAAGGCGTGCGATTCCAGAGCGACGGCCATGCCACGCCGAGCTCGCGCACGAGGTCGCGGAGCGTCGAGAGCGAGAGGCCGACGACCGTCGAGGGGTCGCCCTCCACCCGCCGGATGAACGGCCCCCCGAGGCTGTCGATCGTGAAGGCACCCGCCACGAGCAGCGGCTCGCCGGTCGCGATGTAGGCGTCGATCTCGGCCTCGTCGAGCGCCGCGAAGCGCACCGTCGCGACATCCGCTCGCCCGACCGCCCCGTTCACCCGGCCGCCTCGGTGGTCGATCAGCCAGTGGCCCGACCAGAGCTCGCCGTGCCCGCCGTTCTGGGCCAGCCAGCGCTGCCTGGCGACGGCGGGCAGGTGCGGCTTGCCGTGGATCGAGCCGCCGGTGAGGAATGCGGAGTCGCCTCCGAGGATGAGTCCGTCGATGGGCTCCCCGCCCGGCTCGGCGCCGATGAGCGCCTCGGCCTTCGCCTGCGCGAGCAGCTGCACCATCTCGCGTGCGGCGAGCGGTCCGGAGGCGGCCTCGTGCGCTGCGACGACCGCTTCCTCGTCGACCCCTGGTGGTGCCGCGATGGGCTCGATGCCCGCCGCGCGAAGGGTCTGCAACCGGGCGGGCGAGGTCGAGGCGAGGTAGAGGCGCATGCGTCCATCCTGCCCGCCGGCTCCCCGCTGTGGAATGCTCGATGCATGCCAGAGAACCGACGCCCACGTCGAAGCGGTGGGCGGAAGCCCTCGCGATCGCCCCGCCCCGCCCCGAAGCCGCCGGCCACCGACGGGCCCGTGATCGAGCTCGACGTCGAGCGCGTCGCGCACGGCGGCGTCTTCGTCGCGCGGCACGAGGGCCGCGTCGTGTTCGTCGCCGACGCGATCCCGGGGGAGCGCGTGGCCGCTCGCGTCAGCGACCAGAGCAAGGCGAAGTTCTGGCGAGCGGAGACGGTTGAGGTGCTCGAGGCATCGCCCGACCGCCGTGAGCACGTGTGGGCCGAGGCATCCGTCGACCGGGCACCCGAACTACGAGCCGGCGGCGCCGAGTTCGGCCACATCCGCATCGAACGCCAGCGAGGGCTGAAGGCCGAAGTGCTGCGCGACGCGCTCTCCCGCATGGCGGGCGTCGAGGTCGACGTCGAGGTCGCCCCCGTCGATCCCGCGCTCGCCGACGGCGTCTCGGTCGACGACGGCACAGGATGGCGCACGCGCATGCGCCTCCACGTCGGCGCAGACGGTCGTGTGGGGCCGTACGCGGCCCGGAGCCACTCGATCGTCCCGGTGGCATCCGTTCCCCTCGCCGTGCCCGAACTCGCCGCGCTCGCACCGCTCGGCGACCGCTTCCCGGGCGCCACGGCGATCGATCTCATCGCCCCGAGCGCCGGCGATCCCGCGATCGTCATGGTCGAGGGCGACCGCCCGGCACGCGGAGTGCGACCGACGATCGAGGAACGCGTGGGCGAACGCAGCTTCCGGCTCGATCGCGACGGATTCTGGCAGGTGCACCGCGGCGCGGCCGCGACGCTCAGCCGTGCCGTGCAGGAGCTCATCGACGGCGACCTGTTCGATCCTCGCGCGGCCAATCACGACCTCTATGGCGGTGTCGGACTACTGGCCGCTGCCGTGGGGGACCGCTTCGGCGAGACCGTCCGCATCACGACCGTCGAGTCCGACGCGCGCGCGACCGAGCACGCCGGGGCGAATCTCTCCGAGTGGCTCGGTGCTCGTGCCGTGACGGCCCGCGTCGACCGATACCTCGCCGAGCTCGAAGCCGACTCGGGCGCCGCCGAGCGCGCGCGGCTCCGCGACGCCACGTTCGTGCTCGACCCGCCGCGCGCCGGAGCCGGCCGCGAGGTCGTCGAGCGTCTCGCCGAACTGCGTCCGCGACAGCTCGTCTACGTCGCCTGCGACCCGGTCGCCTTCGCCCGCGACGTCGGTCTCCTCCGCGAACGGGGCTACGAGCTCGAGGAGCTCCGCGCCTTCGACCTGTTCCCGAACACGCATCACGTCGAGGCGGTCGCCCGCCTCCGCGCTATCGTGTGAACGTGACACAGGGGGACGTCGGAGCAGCAGGGCCGACACGACAAGCGGATGCCGCGGCGACCGTCGCGATCGTCGACGACCACGAGGCGGTGCGACTCGGCCTGCGGGCGGCATGCCGCGACGCGGGGTACGACGTCGTGATCGATGCGGCGAGCGTGCCCGAGCTGCTCGACGGCCTCGCCGGTCGCGCCTGCGACGTCGTCGTGCTCGATCTCTCGCTCGGCGACGGCTCGTCGGTGACCGACAACGTGCGGGCGGTGCTCGCGACGGGCAGCGCCGTGCTCGTGCACAGCATCGCCGACCGCGTCGCGGCGGTGCGCGAGTCGCTCGCCGCAGGGGCCGCCGGCGTGATCCCGAAGGCGTCGCCGATGTCGGCCGTGATCGGCGCGATCGCCACGGTCGCGCGCGGCGAGGTGCTCAACAACGTGGAATGGGCGAGCGCGATCGAGGCCGATCGCGACTTCGCGAAGGCCCAGCTCGGGCGGCGCGAGCACGATGTGCTGCACCTGTACGCCTCCGGCCTGCCGTTGAAGCTCGTCGCCGCCCAGCTCGGCATCGCGCACTCGACTGCGCGCGAGTACCTCGACCGCATCCGGGCGAAGTACATCGAGGTGGGTCGTCCGGCGCCGACGAAGGTCGACCTCCTGCGTCGAGCCGTCGAGGACGGGATCCTCCCCGGGCTCGACGATGGTGGAGATGCCCGCCGTTGACTGGCGGGTGACGCGACTCTCGCGTCGCCGCTCCACGGTCACCCGGGCTCAAGTCGAGACCGTCACGGGCCGTGCCCTCGGCCTCTTCGGGCTCGTGTTCGGCGCCCAGACGGTGCCCATGGCACTGGAGCAGGCCGACGCGCTCCTGCCCGGTGCCGGCGCAGCGCTCATGGCGGTGCTCTACGGTGCGATCGTCGGCCTCGCCGTCGCGACGGTGACGAAGGTCGCGGCGCGCACCGCGAGCCTCGCCTTCGCGCTGCTGTACGCGGTCGCCCTCGTGGCGTGGCCCTTCCTCGTCGATGATCCGGCGGCGCTCGTCGGTGCCACTCCGTGGCTCTACTACCTGTGCACCGTCGCGACCACGGCCGCGGTCGTCGCGGTGCTGCCGGTCTGGGCGGCCGTGTACACGCTCGTCGTTCCCGCCACGTACGGCGTCATCCGGCTCCTGCCGTCCGGCGGCGACGCAGGCCCGCTGCTCGCGGTGCTCGATGCTCTGTACGCCGTCGTGCTCGGCGTGGTCGTGCTCGTCATCGTGACGATGCTGCGTCAGGCCGCCGAATCCGTCGACGCTGCGCAGGAGGCCGCCCTCGAACGCTACGACGTCGCCGCGCGGCTGCACGCCAACGAGATCGAGCGGGTCAAGGTCGATGCGCTCGTGCACGACAGCGTGCTCACGACGCTCCTCTCCGCGGCTGCCGCGACGACGCCGGAGCAGCAGCAGCTCGCCGCCCGCATGGCACGCGATGCCGTGCAGCGACTCGATGAGGCCGGAGCGACCGGGCCACGAGCGCTCGACCGCGTCGGCCTGCCGGTGCTCGTGCGGCGGCTGCGCGCCGCGCTCACGACGTTCAGCACGCCGTTCACGGTGCGTGTCGTGAACGCCGGTGGCGTCGAACTGCCGGTCGAGGCCGTCGAGGCGCTGTACGCCGCCGCGGTCCAGGCGATGGTCAACAGCCTGCAGCACGCCGACGAGCCTGGCCTGTCGACGCGTCGCGAGCTCCGCATCAGGGGAGTGCGCGCCGGAGGCTGCGTCATCGAGATCGCCGACAACGGTCGCGGGTTCGCACTCGATCGTGTTCCCGAGGAGCGACTCGGCCTGCGCGTCTCGATCGAGGAGCGCATGGCCAACGCGGGCGGGATGGCGCACATCGAGTCGAGGCTCGGACACGGCACGACCGTGACGGTCGCGTGGCCGCAGGGAGCGGGTGGCGGAGCATGATCTCCATTCCCCGCTGGCTGCTGCTCGTGCTCGGTGCCCTGTTCTCGGCGTATCACGTCGTGCTCGGCATCTACTCGCTCGGTCGGGCGGCATCGCCGTGGCCGGCGGTGGTCGCGTTGTTCCTGTACACGGTCGCCACGACGCTCAGCCTGTGGCCGGCGAAGCGCGTGCGCATGCCCGACTGGCTCGCCGCGTTCGACCTCGCCGTCTCCATCGTGCTGCCGCTGCTCGTGACGAGCCAGCTCGACCCCGATGCCGAGAACGGATACGCCACGTGGTACGTCGCCGCGGTGGGCACGCTCATGACGATCACCGCGGCGAGGCGCCAGCTGACGGCAGCGTGGCTCGGGGTCATCGCGCTCGCGGTGCAGAGCGTCGTCTGGGCCGGTCCGTTCTCGCTCGGCGGCCTCGGCGTCATCGGCAGCGTCGTGTGGGTGGGCATCGCCCACATGCTGACGAGCGCGCTGGCGAACGCGGCACGCGAGACCCGCCGCTACGCCCAGGCCGAGCGGGAGGCAGCCGCGTGGCAGGCCGCACAGGACGCGCACCTGTTCGAGGGGCGCATGCGCCTCGCCCACACCAATCGCCTCTCGGCACCGATGCTGCGGCGAATCGCGGATCGGGGCGGCGCGCTCACCGAGGCGCAGCAGGCCGAGTGCCGCATGCTCGAAGCGGCGATCCGTGACGAGATCCGTGGGCGGATGCTGCTGACCGACGCGGTCCGCTTCGAGGTGCAGCGCGCTCGTGCCCGCGGCATCACGGTCACCCTCCTCGACGAGGGCGGCATCGACGACCTCGACGAGGCCACGCGCAACCGCGTGCTGTCGCGTCTGGCCGACGCCGTCGCCGGGTCCTCGGCCGATCGCATCATCGTCCGCACTGCGGCGGAGGCGTCGCCCGTGGCGGTCACGGTCGTCGGGCTGCGCGAGTCGGACGGCTCCGCGTCCGACTCCGACTCCGACTCCGACTCCGACGAGGCCGAGGTCGAACTCTGGCTGGAGATCCCCAGGGTGTTCTGAGCCGAGGACGGCGAGCGATGGCTCGCGGCGGCGATCGGTACTCGGACTCGTTCGCTCACCGGGGCCGGACATGAAGGTGGGGGGCCGATCCGAGATCGACCCCCCATCAAGCCCGAGTCACCGCGACAACCCGAATGTCGCCCTGACTCGCCCCCAACTGCCATCGGTTACCCGACCGATGACGGCGGCGACTCCTGTGGAGCCTGCACTGACAATAGTGCTGCACCAGTCGTGACCCGCAAAGTCGTCATTTCGGGGGACACGAGGTGTCCCCCCTCCGTCGATCCGTGAAGTTCCGGGCGAGCCACGTCGAGCGCCGACCGTTCGGAGTGCGGAATTCGGGGGACACGGGCTCAGTCGCCGCTGCGCACCCAACGGCCGGGGCCGGCCTCGAAGGGCCGGCGCATCGCACCGCTGCCCCGGACCCAGGCGCTGCGCCCGAGATCGACGGCGGCCTCATCGACCGTCTGCTCGTCGATGGCCGCGATCAGTACTGCGGTGACCGCGGCCGCGTCCTCGGGTGTGACCACTCGGGTCTCGAAGCGCAGGGAGGCCGCACGGTCGTCGATGTCGTCGCTCATGTCGTCCACCCCTACAGCGGGATGTTCCCGTGCTTCTTGGACGGGAGGCTCGCGCGCTTCGTGCGGAGCGCCCGCAGCGCCTTCAGCACCGCCACTCGGGTCGCCGCGGGCTCGATGACGCCATCGAGTTCGCCGCGCTCGGCCGCGAGGAAGGGGGAGGCGACGTTGTACGTGTACTCGTTGGCGAGCTTGGTGCGCACGGCCGCGACGTCTTCGCCCGCCTCCTCGGCGCGCTTGATCTCGCCGCGGTAGAGGATGTTGACCGCGCCCTGGCCGCCCATCACGGCGATCTCGGCCGTGGGCCATGCCAGGTTGATGTCGGCGCCGAGCTGCTTGGAGCCCATGACGATGTAGGCGCCGCCGTAGGCCTTGCGCGTGATGACCGTGACGAGCGGCACGGTCGCCTCGGCGTAGGCGTAGAGCAGCTTCGCGCCGCGGCGGATGACGCCGGTCCACTCCTGATCGGTGCCGGGCAGGTAGCCGGGCACGTCCACCAGGGTGAGGATCGGGATCGAGAACGCGTCGCAGAAGCGAACGAAGCGCGACGCCTTCTCGCCGGCCGCGATGTTCAGCGTTCCCGCCATCTGGCTCGGCTGGTTCGCGATGATGCCGACGGATCGACCCTCGACCCGCGCGAAGCCGATGAGGATGTTCGGGGCGAACAGCGGCTGCACCTCGAGGAAGTCGCCGTGGTCGACGATGCCCTCGATGACCGAGTGCATGTCGTACGGCTGGTTCGGCGAATCGGGGATGACGGTGTTCAGTCGACGGTCGTCGTCGGTGATCTCGAGCTCGGCCTCGGCGTCGTACACCGGGGCATCCGTCATGTTGTTGTCGGGCAGGAACGAGATGAGCGTGCGCGCGTAGTCGAGTGCGTCGGATTCGTCGCTCGCGAGGTAGTGGGCGACGCCCGAGACGGTGTTGTGCGTGAGTGCGCCGCCGAGCTCCTCCATGCCCACGTCTTCGCCGGTGACCGTCTTGATCACGTCGGGGCCGGTGACGAACATCTGGCTCGTCTTGTCGACCATGATCACGAAGTCGGTGAGCGCGGGGGAGTAGACGGCACCGCCGGCCGCAGGGCCGCACACGATCGAGATCTGCGGGATGACGCCGGAGGCCTGGGTGTTGCGGCGGAAGATCTCGCCGTACTTGCCAAGCGCGACGACGCCCTCCTGGATGCGGGCGCCGCCCGAGTCGAGGATGCCGATGATCGGCACGCCCGTCTTGAGGGCGAGCTCCATGACCTTGATGATCTTCTCGCCGGCGACCTCGCCGAGCGAACCGCCGAAGATCGTGAAGTCCTGGGAGTACACCGCCACCTGGCGGCCGTGGATGGTGCCGGTGCCCGTGACGACGGCGTCGCCGTAGGGGCGCTTGCCCTCCATGCCGAACGCGTGCGTGCGGTGCCGCACGAACTCGTCGAGCTCGACGAACGAGCCGGGGTCGAGGAGTTCGGCGATGCGCTCGCGCGCCGTCATCTTGCCTTTGGCGTGCTGCTTCTCGATCGCCGCCTCACCCGACGCCGTCACGGCTTCGTGGTAGCGCAGCTTGAGGTCGGCGAGCTTGCCGGCGGTCGTGGAGAGGTCGGGGCCGTCAGTCGCTTCGGTCACGCCGTTCACTCTACCGCTGAGCAGATGGCCGACTTCTTTGACGGATTCCCACAAAAACGGTCGCGCCACTGGTGGCAATCGCCATGCGAGGGGACTCGCTCGCGGCTGGGTAGGGTGATCGCATGGATTGGGAGCGATCGCGCGCGGCGGTGCCGCGGTTCGAGTTCCGCGACGAGGTCGGGTCGACGAACGACGAGCTGCGGGCGGCTGCGAGCGGGCCGGATGCCGCGGAGTGGGGCCACGGCGCCGTGCTCGTCACCGACAACCAGACGCACGGTCGAGGTCGCCTCGGGCGGGTCTGGCTCGCCCCGACGGGCAAGACGCTCGCGATCTCGTTGCTGCTGCGCCCCGAGCTCGACGGCGGCCGGCCGCTCCCGCCCGACGCCTACGGCTGGATCCCGCTCATCGCAGGGGCCGCGATGACCGAGGCGGTGCGACGTGCGGTCGAGCTGCACGTGCCGGCCGCCGCGGCGCCCGGGTCGGCGCCCACGACGCCGGAATCGGGTGCGCCCGAGCCATCCGCTCGCCGGAGCCGGCGCCGCACCCGTGTCGAGGAGGACGAGGGGCAGGACGACAGCGGCGGCGTCGAGGTCGAGCTCAAATGGCCGAACGACGTGCTCGTCTCGGGCTACAAGATCTGCGGCATCCTCTCCGAGCTCCTGCCCGAGTCCGGAGCGGTCATCGTCGGAGCCGGGTTGAATCTCACGCTCGACGAGCACGACCTGCCCACACTGACCTCCACGTCACTGCTGCTCGTCACCGGAGCCCAGCCCGACGCCGACGCCGTGCTCGCCGACTACCTCGGCACGTTCCTCGAGATGTTCGACGCGTTCGTGCGGTCGGGGGCGGATGCCGCGGCGAGCGGCATCGCCGCCCGCGTCGCCCGACTCTGCGGCACGATCGGCAGCGACGTGCGCGTCGAACTGCCCGGCGACCGCGAGCTGCTCGGGCACGCAGACCGGCTCGACGCCGATGGACGACTGGTCGTGATCGACCGCGAGAACGGTGGGCCGTGGTCTGTCGCCGCAGGAGACGTGACGCACCTGCGGTATTAATGGCGTATGAGGCCTGCCGTGACACCCGAGGCGGCCGTGCCGGCGGCGCAGCCGCCCGAGCGCGTCGTCGCGCGAGTGCGCCGGCACGCCCGCATCCTGATCCTTCCCGCGATCCTGCTGATCCTGGTCGCCGGCGCGACGGCCTACGGCGTCGGCATCGCGCCCGAGGCCTGGCAGGTGCTCGCGATCCTCGGCGGCGGCGTTGTCGTCGTGCTGCTCGGCTCGTTCCTGCCCTTCCTCGCGTGGCTCACGCGGCGCACGACGATCACGACTCGCCGGGTCATCGCTCGCAGCGGCATCTGGGTGCGAGTGCGTCAGGAGCTGCTGCTGTCCCGCGGGCGCGACGTCACCGTGCGCGGAACGTGGGGTCAGAGCGCATTCGGATCGGGCGATGTGCGCATCGACACGGGCCACGAGAAGCCGTTCGTGCTGAAGGACGTGCCGAAGCCGGTGCTCGTGCAGGGCGCGTTGCAGGAGCTCATGGGCGAGGAGCAGGCGCGGGTCGCGGAGCGGCGACGCGCCGAGCAGACGATGATCGACGGCGACACCGTGGCGTGGGGCGGGCGCTGAAACTGAGCGATCGTGCAGCGGGACGTCGATTAAGGACGTAACGTGGACAGGTGGTCTCGCGTCGCCCGAGCGCGAGCCGCACGATGAAGGGTTTCTCTTGGCCGACGAATGCAAACACGGTTTCGATGACGGCCTCTGCGCCATCTGCTTCCCCCCGCCCGAACCGGAGGCGAAGCCCGCGCCCGCTCCGGTGGCCCGCTCGGCACGGTCGACGACGACCCGGAGCGGTCGGCCGCCGGCACGCGTGCCAGGGGCCTCCCGGCCGACGATCTCGTCGGATGCGCCGCGACTCGACCTGAAGGCGATGCGCATCTACCACGTGACGCACATCGACAACCTGCCGCCGATCCTCGACGCAGGCGCCCTGCTCGCCGACGCCGCCGGTGCAACGCCGGTCGTCGACCTCGCCGCGCCCCATGCACGCGAGTACCGGCGCGGTGCGGCGATCGACGGCACCGACGCCGTCGTCGCCGACTACGTGCCGTTCCTGCTCACGACCGACGCGCACGTCTGGAACGCGGTGCGCACCGCGACGCCCGATCCTCGCCTCGGCGATGAGGCGGTCAAGCGCGCACCGGCCGACTTCGTGATCTTCGTCAGCTCGCTCACGAGCGCGCAGGCGGGCAAGGCCGAGGTGGCGGGCACGATCGTCGTGAGCGAGTCGGATGCCGCGGTCACCGGCACGACCGTCGCGACCGAGTGGGCCGACGTGCAGCGCCTGCTGCAGCGCCTGCACCGCGACGAGGAGGGTGCAGGCCTCGACGGGGCCGAACTCCTCGTGCGCGAGTGCCTCCCGCTCGACGACGTGGCGCTCATCGCCGTGGCCAACGAGCCCGTGCGCGACCGGGTGCGAGCAGAACTCGCAGGCGCCGGCGTGCGCGCCCGTGTCGCGGTCTACCCGCCGTGGTTCCAGCCGACCGCCGAACCCGCGGAGTAGGTCTCGCTCAGGGGGCGTTCGTCGGCGACGACGCCCCCTCCGGGTCCTCGAACGACGCCGCCGTCCCCGGCTCCTCGAACAGGGCGCGCTGCGCCTCTTCGACGCGCGCGAGGTTCGAGAGGCCGTCGGCCCGGTGGTGCCCGAAGACCCAGTAGCGGTAGAGCACGAAACGGAACGCCGTGCCGAGAGCGAGGCCCACGACGTTCGTCGCGATGTTGTCGGCCAGGAGGCTCGTGTAACCGAGCCAGTGGTGGCTGACCCAGAGGCATCCGAGCGCGATCGCCATGCCGCCGAGCGAGACGATCGCGTACTCGACGAACTCGCGCACGTAGTTGCGGCGACGGTGCCTGCGGAACGTCCAGTAGCGGTTGCCCAGCCAGTTGAAGACGATGGCGACGCTCGTCGAGATCGTCTTGGCGCCGATCGCCGACTGCGCCCAGTGGTCTTCGCCGAAGACGCCGAGTCGCAGCAGATTGAAGAGGGCGACGTCGATCACGAGGCCGATGAGGCCCACGACCCCGAACTTCACCGCGTAGGCGAACAGGCCGTCCCAGAGGCGTTCGAGGGCGCTCGCGAAGCGGGTGGACACCGGCACATCCTATGCGGTCGAGCGCGGCCTAGACTGAACTGGGCGCCCGCGCGGGCGCCGTCGGCTGCGGTGAACGGAGTGCATGGCGTGCGGGTCGGAGTGATCGGTGGAGGGCAGCTCGCCCGGATGATGATCCCCGCGGCGATCGAGCTCGGAGTCGACCTCCGAGTGCTCGCCGAGGCCGAGGGCATGTCGGCGGCCATCGCCGCCGATCAGATCGGCGACTACACCGACGCGGCCACCGTGCTCGCGTTCGCGCGCGAGGTCGACGTCGTCACCTTCGACCACGAGCACGTGCCGCAAGACGTGCTGCGCGCGCTCGTCGACGCCGGCGTCGCAGTGCACCCGGGGCCCGACGCGCTCCGCATCGCGCAAGACAAGCTGGTCATGCGCGAGCGCCTCTCCGAACTCGGCCTTCCGGTGCCCGACTGGGCCCGTGTCGAGACCCCCGGCGATCTCGACGACTTCATCGCCGACCACGGCGGTGTCGCGGTCGTGAAGACGCCTCGCGGCGGCTACGACGGCAAGGGAGTTCGCGTCGTGCGCAGCGCCGCCGAGGTCTCCGAGTGGTTCGCGACGATCGCCGAAGACGGGAGCGCGGGCGCACTCCTCGTCGAGGAACTCGTCGACTTCCGCCGCGAACTGGCGCAGCTCGTGGCCCGACGTCCCTCCGGCGAGGTCGTCGCCTGGCCGCTCGTCGAGACCGTGCAGGTCGGTGGGGTCTGCAGCGAGGTCATCGCCCCGGCGCCGCGGTCGGCGGGCAGGCTCGCGGATGTCGCTGCAGAGGTCGCGATCACGATCGCCGAGGGCCTCGGGGTCACCGGTGTGCTGGCCGTCGAGCTCTTCGAGACGAGCGACGAGCGAATCCTCGTCAACGAGCTCGCGATGCGACCGCACAACAGCGGCCACTGGTCGATGGACGGCTCGACCACCGGGCAGTTCGAACAGCACCTGCGCGCCGTGCTCGATCTGCCGCTCGGCGCCACCGGCAGTCGAGACGACTGGTCGGTGATGGTCAACGTGCTCGGCGGGCCGGCCGAGGGATCGCTTGCCGATCGCTACGCGGCGGCACTCGCCGACCACCCCACCGTGAAGGTGCACAACTACGGCAAGGCGCCCCGACCGGGTCGCAAGATCGGCCACGTCACGGCGACGGGCGACGACCTCGACGCCGTCGTCTACGAGGCGCGCGCCACGGCGGCGTTCTTCCAGGACTGACACGGCACGTCGTCGTGCGACGGGTGCCGCGCGCCCTGCGGAAATCTCACAGCACGCGGCCCTACACTCGATCAAGTGATTGAGACGAACACCGCACCCCTCGTCGGCGTCGTGATGGGATCCGACTCCGACTGGAACGTGATGAGCGAGGCATCCGCCCTGCTCGACGAGTTCGGCGTCGCCCACGAGGTCGAGGTCGTCTCCGCCCACCGCACGCCCGAGAAGATGATCGCCTATGGCAAGGAGGCCGCCGGTCGCGGCCTGAAGGTCATCATCGCCGGTGCCGGCGGAGCCGCGCACCTGCCGGGCATGCTCGCCTCGGTCACGACCCTGCCCGTCGTCGGGGTGCCCGTGCCGCTGTCGCGCCTCGACGGCCTCGACTCCCTGCTCTCGATCGTGCAGATGCCCGGCGGCATCCCGGTGGCGACCATGGCCATCGGCGGCGCCAAGAACGCCGGTCTCTTCGCAGTGCGCGTGCTCGCGGCATCCGACCCCGCCCTCGCCGACGCGCTCGGCACGTACGCCACCGACCTCGCCGCACTCGTCGAGGAGAAGAACGAACGGCTCAAGCAGAACCGATGACGCTCGCCGCCAGCCCGATCCGCTACCCGGACGTCGCCTCGCGCACGGTGATGACCCGCCGCGCGTGGTGGCTCGTCGTGCTCAACTTCCTGATCCCTGGTGCGCCGCAGGTGCTCGCCGGCAGTCGCAGGCTCGGCCGGTTCGGGCTCGGGTCGACGCTCGTGCTGTGGACGCTGGCGATCGTGGCGATCGTCGTCTGGTTCCTCTGGCCCGCGACGCTCTACACGGTCTTCTCGATGTCGATCACGCTCTGGATCGTCGCGCTCGTGCTCGCCTTCTACGCCGTGCTCTGGGTGATCCTGACCCTCGACACTCTGCGGCTCGTCCGGCTCGTGAAGACCGCGCCGTCAGCCAGGGTGTGGGTCGCCGGCCTCACCACCCTGGTGATGGTCGGCGTCTCGGGCGCCGCCGCGTACGGCGCCTACTTCGCCACGACCACGAGCGGATTCATCGCGTCGGTGTTCGCAGCCGGGCCGAGTGAGCCGCCCGTCGACGGGCGGTACAACATCCTGCTCCTCGGCGGCGACTCCGGCCCCGACCGCGAGGGCATGCGGCCCGACAGCATGACCGTCGTCTCGATCGATGCGGAGACCGGCCAGGCCGTCACGATCGGCCTGCCGCGCGACCTCGAGTACGTTCCGTTCCCGGAGGACTCGCCGCTCGCCGCGGTCTACCCCGAGGGCTACGGCGCGATCGACGGCTGCGAGGTCGACGTCTGCCAGCTCAACTCGATCTACACCGAGGTCGAGCTGAAGAGCCCCGAGATGTACCCGAACGCCGTCGCCGAGGGCAGCGAGCCCGGCATCGAGGGCGTCAGGGATGCCGCAGAGGGCATCACCGGCCTCGAGATCCAGTACTACGCGCTCATCGACATGCAGGGCTTCCAGCAGCTCATCGACGCGCTCGGCGGGGTCGACATCAACGTCGACGTCCGCATCCCGATCGGCGGCGACGAGAACAACGAGGGCGTCGACGGGTGGATCGAACCCGGGCAGCAGCACCTCGACGGCTACCACGCGCTCTGGTACGGTCGCGCACGCTACGGCACCGCCGGCGGCGACTACGAGCGGATGGCCAGGCAGCGCGTGCTGCAGGAGGCGGTGCTGCAGCAGTTCACGCCGACGAACGTGCTCTCGAAGTTCCAAGAGGTCGCGTCGGCGGGCGCCGACACGGTGAAGACCGACATCCCGCAGTCGATGCTCGGCTACTTCGTGAACCTCTCGATGAAGACCAAGGAACTGCCGATCACGACGGTCGAGCTCGTGCCCGCGAACGGGGTCGACCCGACGGATCCCGATTGGGACTACATCCGCTCGCTCATCGAGCCGGCCGTCGCGCCCGCCACCGAGGAACCCGCAGCGGAGTGAGTCCGACGATCGAGCGGATGCCGCGGCATCCGCTCGATCTCGTGGCGCTCGAAGGGCCGCGCCGCAGCGCTGCGCGATTCAGAGGTCGGCGTGCAGCTGCCAGATGCGCTCAGCGGAGTCGCGCCAGCTGAACGCGTGCGCGCGGTCGCCCGCGGTGACGGAGAGCCGCTCGACGAGCGCCGGGGACTCGACCAGGGTGCTGATCGCGGCGGCGAGTCGTTCGGTGTAGCCGCCGCCGATCCCGATGGGCACGACGAGCCCGCTCTCGGCCGCCACCTCGACGTAGGCGGGGGTGTCGGAGTGGATCACCGGCAACCCGAATGCGAACGCCTCGATCAGCGAGGTGCCGGAGCCCTCGTCGTGGCTCGGTGCCACGAAGGCGGTGGCCCCGGCCAGGATCACGGCCAGGTCGGTCGCGTCGTCGGTGTCGATGGCGTGGACCCGACGCGGATCGACGCCCGACTCCTCGGCGACGGTCGCGAGATGCAACTCGCCCCACGTCGGCGGGCCCACGACGACGAGGTCGATGTCGGGCATGCCGGGCCGGCCGAGCGCCTCGAGCAGGTCGATGATGCCCTTGCGCGGGTCGAGCGTGCCTGCCGCGACGAGGTAGGCGGGCGGCAGGGCGAGCCTGGCGGCCCGTGCCGCGGCCTCTGCGGGGTCCGCTGGGACGGTGAGACCGGGCCTCGCGGCCGTGCCGATGACCCGCACCCGATCGCCGAAGTCGGCGACGCTCGCGAGCCGCTCCGCGAGCGCATGGGTCGGTACGACGACGGCATCGGCGTGCTTGCGCGCACGCTTCAGCATTCCCTTGTGCCAGGCGACCGACGCGCTCGTCAGCGACTCGGGGTGGGTCCAGGCGAGGAGGTCGTTCACGGTCACCACGACCTGGTCGCCGGAGACGGTGCGGTCGTGGCGGCGGAGCGGTGCGAAGAGCCCGGGGGCGTGGATCATGCCCCCGCCCGGTGAGGTCGTCAAGCCGAGCTGCCACGCAGCGGCGAGCTCACGACGGGCGAGCGTGGTCTTGTAGAGGCCGGAGAGGCCGGGGAACGTCGATTCGAGCCGTTCGTAGTCGGCAGGAGCGGACGAGGAGACGATGCCCTCGACCTCGCAGCCGGGAGGCGTCGCCTGGATGAGCGCGCGCGTGAGCGCCTCTGCGTAGAGGCCGTGGGGTCCTGGAACCGGTGCGATGACCTGATCGACGATCACTCGCAGGGTCGTGGGCATGGGGCTCCTTCGTCTGGACTCTTCAATGTAGCGACGCTGATCGAGCATTGCATGAGAGCAGCCGATCGCGATGCCCATGAGAGAATGCCATGATCTCCCGCGCAACGCGGGAGTGTGTCCGTCACTGACGTTCCCCCCTCTGCGTTCGCGCGGTTGTTCAGAAGGACTTGCACCGGCATGAGTACTCCCACCATCGCGCCTTGGCGCGCGTCGGCCGAGGTCGACAGCACCACGACCGTCGGACGCCGTGACGACATCGACGGTCTCCGTGCGCTCGCAGTGCTGCTCGTGGTCGTCTACCACGTGTGGCTGGGGCGCGTCTCGGGCGGTGTCGACGTCTTCCTCATGCTCTCGGCCTTCTTCCTGACGCTGTCGTTCACGCGACGGCTCGAATCCGGAAACCCGCTCGGCATCGGTCGGTACTGGATCCGCACCTTCAAGCGGTTGCTCCCGGCGAGCGTCGTGGTGCTGGTCGCGGTGCTCGCCGCGACGGCTCTCCTGCTGCCGCCGACGCAGTGGCCGACGATCTGGCAGCAGAGCTGGACCTCGTTGTTCTACGTGCAGAACTGGCAGCTCGCGGCGACGGCCGTCGACTACTACGCTCCGCACGGCGCCCTCGTCAGCCCGCTCCAGCACTTCTGGTCGCTGTCCGTGCAAGGCCAGGTCTTCATTCTCTGGCCGTTGATCTTCGTGCTCGCCGGCGCCGTCGTTCGCCGCAGTGGACGACAGGTCCGAACGGTGCTCGCCGTACTGTTCGGGGCGGTGATGATCGTCTCGTTGGCGTCCTCGGTGGCGGAGACCGCGCTCGCCCAGGACTTCGCATACTTCGATACGGGTGCCCGACTCTGGGAATTCGCCCTCGGCTCCCTCGTCGCCCTCGCACTGCCCTTCGTGAACCTGCCCGACTGGGCGCGTGTCGCCCTCGGCTGGGGCGGCATCGCAGCGCTCTTCATGTGCGGTCTCGTCCTCGACGTGCGTGGTGGATTCCCCGGCTTCCTCGCGCTCTGGCCGACCCTCGCCTGCGCCGCCGTGGTGCTGGGCGGCACGCGGCCGACGCGGTACGGACCAGGGCGTCTGCTCGCGTCACCGCCGCTTCGACGCCTCGGCACGTGGTCGTACGCGCTGTACCTCGTGCACTGGCCGGTCCTGATCTTCTGGTTCGCGATCACCGGTCGCAACTCGGCCGGGTTGTTGAGCGGAATGGCGATCATCGCCGTCTCGATCTGCCTGGCGTACCTCGTCCATCGTCTCGTGGAGCAGCCGGTACGCGCATGGAGATGGGCCGACGTCACCCCGCGCCGCGGTGTCGCGGTCATCGTGGCCGCGGTACTCGTGGTCGCCGTGCCCCTGACCTACTGGCAGGCGAACGAGCAGCAGCGCGCAGAGGAGTTGAGTCGGATCGGCGATCACCCGGGTGCGGAAGTCCTCGCCGGAGGGTTCCCCGACGGATTCGCAGCCAGTACGCCGGCGGTACCGCTCGCCACCGCACTCGATGCCGAATGGATCGCACTCGACGGTCCGTGCACCGGGGCCTTCGTTCCCGAAGACCCGGAGCTCGAAGGGTCGTGCACGCAATCGATCGGCGCGCCCTCCGACGCCCCGACGATCGTCGTCGTCGGCGACTCGCACGCCGAGCAGTTCATGGGAGCACTCCTGCCGATCACCGAGGAGGAGGAATGGCAGGTGGTCGCGCTGCTCAAGGGCGGCTGCCCGTTCGCGGTCGACGAAGGCAAGTGCAGCGTCTGGAGCGAGGCAGCGCTCAGGTACGTGGTCGAGCTGGCACCCGAGGCCGTGTTCACGATCGGAACGGCGGCGGAGATCGATGGTTCGGGGGAACAGCTCGTGCCGGGCATCATGCGCGTCCTCGACGAGATCACCGATGCCGGCATCGATGTCATCGCGGTGCGTGACAACCCGCGCTACTCCGTGAATCGCTACGAGTGCGCGCTCGCGAACGGGCCGGACCACTCCGCATGCCAGGTCGCGGTCTCCGATGCGCTCGCCGATCCGAGCCCGCTTGACGACGTCGCGTGGATGAGCGGCGTGCATCCCGTCGATCTGACGCCGTACATCTGCCCCGATGACGTGTGCATCGCGGTCGTGGGCAACGTCTACGTCTACCTCGACGACAACCACCTGACGGGAACCTACGCGACGTCCCTCGCGCCGATGCTCCGGGAGTCCATCGACGGCGTGATCTTCTGAGGTGCAGGGAAACCCCGCGGAGACAGGGCAAGATGGAGTGTTCCCCATCCACTGAGCCCAGAGGGTCCATGAGTTCGTCACCCGTTCCCCCGCGCGTGGTCGCGGTCGTCGTCGCCTACAACCGGCGCGAGCTGCTCGTCGAAGTACTCGAGGCGCTCGCCGCCCAGGAGCATCCGGTCGCCCGCGTCGTCGTCGTCGACAACGCCTCGACCGATGATTCGGCCGAGGTCGCACGGGCGGCCGGCGATTTCGTCGACCTCGTCTCGCTGTCGCGCAACACCGGGGGAGCCGGCGGGTTCGCCGCGGGAATGGCCGTCGCCATCGAGCGGCATGCGCCCGACTGGCTGTGGCTCATGGACGACGACACCGTGCCGACCTCGACCGCTCTGGGCGCGCTGCTCTCCGCGGTCGACGGCACCGAGGTCGTGGCAGCGGGATCCCGGGTGGTCTGGACCGACGGCACCGAGCACCCGATGAACACGCCGAGATCGAAGCCGTTCGTCTCGAAGGCCGAGCGCATCGACGCAGCACGGCGCGGCGGCATCGCGATCAGGAGCACATCGTTCGTCTCGATGCTCGTGCGCTCCGACGTCGTTCGCGAGGTCGGCCTGCCGATCGCGGACTACTTCATCTGGAACGACGACTTCGAGTACTCGACTCGAGTGCTCCGGGGGCGACGCGGCCTCCATGTTCCGGCATCCGTCGTCGTGCACAAGACGAAGGTGCTCGGATCGACCGACGCGGACCCGGGGCCGCGCTTCTACTACGAGGTGCGCAACAAGCTCTGGATGTTCCGTCGGTCGCAGAGTCTCTCGCCGTTCGAGAAGACGGTCTACGGGGCCTCGAGCGTGCGGCGCTGGATCAGGACGTTCGCGCGTTCGGAGGACCGCTCCGTCCTCCGCGACGGATGGCGTCGGGGGTATCGGGACGGCACGAGGACCCGTCCCCGACCCAATGCGATGTCGCTGGCCGGGCTGGACACGGTCAGCGACGCGGTCGCTCGACTGGAGCGCCGATGAGCGAGCCGTTCACGCTCTTGATGCCCGTGTACCGCGGCGACGATGCGGCGCACTTCGCGAAGGCCTTCTCGTCGAGCGTGACGGCGCAGACCCGGCGTCCCGATCAGGTCGTACTCGTGCAGGACGGACCGGTCGGCACTGCACTCGCAGATGCCATCGATGCCGCGGTCGCCACGCCGGACCTGTCGATCGTGCACCATACGATCGCCGAGAACGTCGGGCTCGCCTCAGCGTTGACCGTCGGGCTGTCCCTCTGCGAGCACGACATCGTGGCGCGCATGGACGCCGACGACATCTCGCTGCCCGAGCGGTTCGCGAAGCAGCTGCCGCTCATCGAGGGCGGACTCGATCTGGTCGGCACGGGGATGCTCGAGTTCCTCGATGACGTCGGCTCGATCGTGGGTCAGCGGGTGCCGCGCACGGAGCCCGAGGAGATCGGGCGGTACGCGCGGTTCCACGACCCGTTCAGCCACCCCACGGTGGTCTACCGGCGTGCTGCGGTCGAGCAGGCGGGCGGCTACCAGCCGCTCGGCCTCATGGAGGACTACTGGCTCTTCGCTCGCATGATCGGCAACGGGGCGGCCGTGGGAAACCTCGCCGAGCCGCTCGTGATGTACCGAGTCGGTGCCGGCGCATACGCGCGGCGCGGCGGGCGGGAGCAGTGGCGCAGCGAGCTGCAGTTGCAGCGGGCGATGCGGCGCATCCGTTTCACGACCCGAGGCCAGTACCTTCGCAACGTCGCAGTACGCGGCGCGTATCGCTTCATCCCCGAGCCGATCAGGCGAGTCGTCTATCGGCGCTTCATCGCTCGAGGTGCGACCGGCTGAGGCACCCGCCGACAGGTGCGAGCGGTGACGCGTCGCGCGGTCACTCCCGCATGCGTCGAACGGCCTCGTGCGACTCGCCGTCGAAGACCACGCGACCTTTGCTGAGCAGGATGCCCCGTTCGCAGAGGTCTGCGACCATGTTGAGATCGTGGCTCACGACGACCAGCGTCTTGCCCTGCGCGTGCAGTTCGCGGATCCGAGCGAGGCACTTCTTCTGGAACGGCTCGTCGCCGACGGAGAGGATCTCGTCGATCAGCAGCACATCGACTTCGGTGTGGATCGCCACGGAGAAGGCGAGACGCAGGAACATTCCCGAGGAGTAGTGCTTCACCTCGGTCTCGATGAACTGCTCGATCTCGGAGAATGCCACGATGTCGTCGAATCGGTCATCGATCTCGGCCTTCGTCATCCCGAGGATCGCGGCGTTGAGATAGATGTTCTCCCGCCCTGACAGATCAGGATGGAAGCCGGCGCCGACCTCGATGAGGCCGGCGACACGGCCTCGAGTGGCCACCGTTCCCTCATCCGGCTGCAGCACGCCCGAGATGAGCTTGAGCAGCGTCGACTTGCCGGATCCGTTGAACCCGAGCAGAGCCACGGACTGGCCCTCGGGAATCGTGAAATCCACGCCGTCGAGGGCGTTGAACGTCGTGCTGAGCTCCTTGCGTCGGAGCGCCGCGATGAACGTCTCCTTGAGCGAATGAGTGTGACGGAGCTTGAAGGTCTTCCGAACGCCTTCCACGCGGATGCGTGAACGCGGATTCGAATCAGAGGTCTTGGGCAAAGCGGCCCTCCAGCTTGCGGAACACGATCTGTCCGATGACGAGCATCGTCAATGAGATGCCGAGTGCGATCAGGCTCGTGAACCAGAGCCCGGGGCTCATCGCGTCAGAGTGTTCGGTGGTCGGGAACCAGAATCCGGCATGCATCAGCTCGACGCCGGCGGTCAACGGGTTGATCTGATAGAGGAAGAGCAGCCAATCGGGCAGGACCTTCTCGACCATCGACATCTGGTAGAGGACGGGGGACGCCCAGGTCGCGACCAGCACGATGAGCTCGACGAAGTTCTGCGCGTCGCGGAACGACACGTTCACCGCGCCGAACAACAAGCCGAGGCCGATGGCGAGCGAGAGGACGATGAACGTCCCGAGCAGGATGCCGAGGATCTGGAGCGGTTCGGGACGCCAGCCGACGACCAGGCACACGACCAGCAGCACGACGAGCTGGGGGAGGAAGTTCACGAACGCGACGAAGGTCGACGAGACCGGGAAGAGCTCGCGTGGCAGGTAGATCTTCTTGATCAGCGCAGCATTGTCGACGAGCGATCTCGTGCCGTTGCTGAACGCCTCGCTGAAGAGGTTCACCATGACGAGCCCGCTGAAGATGTAGATCGGGTAGTTCTCGATGGCGCGGTTCTGCTGGAGGAAGACGCCGAGCGCGAGGTAGAAGACCGCGAACTGCGTGAGCGGCTTCACGTACGACCACAGCCAGCCGAGGACCGAGCCGCGGTAGCGGACCCTGACCTCCTTGCGGACGAGGAGGCTCAGCAGGTAACGGCGACCGAAGACGTCGACCAGCCCCGCGCCATGTCCGGGGCGCTCGAACGTGTCCGAGTCGGTGCTGCCCGTACTCATGCCGAGCGTCGATCGAACATCGGCTTGAGCTTGTTCTCGAACATCGAGAGCGCCGATCCGATGGCCATGTGCATGTCGAGGTACTGGTAGGTGCCCAGCCTGCCGCCGAAGAGCACGTCGGGCTCGCCCTGCTGGAGCTCGCGATAGGCGAGGAGTGCAGCGCGGTCGTCTTTCGTGTTCACCGGGTAGTACGGCTCGTCGTCGTGGCTTGCGAATCGCGAGTACTCGCGCATGATGATCGTCTTGTCGCTCGGATACTCCGTGCGCTCGGGGTGGAAGTGACGGAACTCGTGGATTCGCGTATACGGGACGTCGGCTCCGGCGTAGTTCATGACGGGAGTGCCCTGGAAGTCGCCGACCGGGAGCACCTCCCGTTCGAAGTCGAGCGTGCGCCAGGCGAGTTCGCCGCCGGCGAAGTCGAAGTAGCGGTCGACCGCTCCGGTGTAGACGATCGGAATGCGTCCGACGGTGTTCGACTTGGCGGTCTCTTGAGCCGCGTCGAAGAAGTCCGTCCCGAGTCGCACCTCGATGTTGGGATGGTCGGCCATGCGCTCGAGCCACGCCGTGTAGCCGTCGACGGGGAGGCCTTCGTAGGTGTCGTTGAAGTACCGGTTGTCGTAGTTGTAGCGAACGGGGAGCCGGCTGATGACCTCGGCGGGCAGCTCCGTCGGAGGCGTCTGCCACTGCTTCGCGGTGTAGTCGCGGATGAACGCTTCGTAGAGCGGGCGCCCGATGAGGGAGATGCCCTTCTCCTCCAGGTTCGCGGCATCGGAGGTGGAGAACTCTCCGGCCTGCTTCGCGATCAGCTCGCGAGCTTCGCTCGGCGAGTGGGCGGCGCGGAAGAACTGATTGATCGTGCCGAGGTTGATCGGCAGCGGGTAGACCTCGCCCTGGTAGTTCGTGTACACACGGTGCCGGTACGACGTGAAGTCCGTGAAGCGGTTGACGTACTCCCACACCGTGGCGTTCGACGTGTGGAAGAGGTGCGCGCCGTACTCGTGGACCTCGATGCCGGTCTCGGGATCGGGTGCGCTGTACGCGTTGCCGCCGATGTGCGAGCGTCGGTCGATGACGAGCACCTTCAGGCCGAGCTCGTTCGCGGCCCGTTCCGCGATGGTGAGCCCGAAGAACCCCGAGCCCACAACGAGCAAATCGATCGCCACGCAACCACATCCTTTCGAGCGGCGGGCCTGCGAGCCCGACCAACGTTCAAGAATAGCCGATCGGACATGGTCGCTGAACCGGCCGTCGTCGGCAAGATGTGCCAGCATGGATGGTCGTCCCCGGCGCGTTCGCGCGCCCATCGAGCAAGGATTCGCGTGACCATCGACATCATGATGCCGTTCTACGGGCGCATCGATCACTTCAAACTCGCCGTCGAGAGCGTGCTGGCGCAGACCAGCGACGATTGGCGACTCGTGATCCTCGACGACGTCTATCCCGATCTGTCGGCGGGGGAGTGGGCCGCGGCGATCGACGACCCGCGGGTGACCTACATCCGGAACGAGGTGAACCTCCGTCCGAGCGGCAACTACCGGAAGGCCGTCACGCTCATGCAGACGGAGTTCGCCGTGATCATGGGATGCGACGACATCATGCATCCTCGGTACGTCGAACGCGTCTCCGAGCTGATCGCCCGGTTCCCCGACGCCGACGTCATCCAGCCGGGCGTCGACGTGATCGACGAGGACGGGCACCCCCACCGTCCGCTCGCCGATCGCGTCAAGCGCGTGTACCGGCCGCGCGGCACGAGGCCGCGCGAGGTGTCGGGAGAGGAACTCGCGCTCGGCCTGCTGCGCGGCAACTGGACCTACTTCCCGTCGCTGTGCTGGCGGGTCACCGAACTGTCGGAGCACGGTTTCCGGCTCGACCTCGACGTCGTCCAGGACCTGGCGATGCTCCTCGACATCACGACGAACGGCGGATCCCTCGTCGTCGACGAGGATGTCGTGTTCTCGTATCGTCGTCATTCCGGAAGCGTCTCGGCGAAGACGGGCCCCGACGGGTCGAAGTTCGCGCAGGAACGCCAACTGTTCGGCGACGCAGACCGTGCGATGCGCGCCCGCGGATGGAACCGTGCGGCGCGGGCGGCCCGAGTGCACCTCTCATCGAGGCTGAACGCGTTGAACGAAGTGCCGAAGGCCGTGCGTGCGCGGAGCCTCGATGGTGGCAAGGCCCTGGCACGTCACGTCTTCGGCGGCAACTGATCGCTCAGTCGGACTGAGCCAGCCCCGCGACGTACTCGGCGAGTGCCTCGTCGCCGTCACGGGGGGTGAAGCCCGCTCCGACGATCTTCCCGAGATCGAGCGCGCTGTTGGCCGGTCGAGGAGCGATGACGCGATCGGCACCGCTGAAGTACTCCGCGGTGGTGACGTCGCTGACCCGAGCGGGATCATGTCCGGCGAGCCGGAACACCTCGCGTGCGATCTCGGCCCACGACCGCACCGGCCCGGTGCTCGAGAGGTTGTAGACACCGGCCTCCGGACGGGTCTCGAGCAGGTACGCGATCGCGTCCGCGATGTCCGCCGTGAACGAGAGCCGCCCGCGCTGGTCCGACACCACTGCCGGGTCGATCCCTCGCCCCGCGAGCGAGTGCATCGTCCGAACGAAGTTCGCGCCCTCTCCGATCACCCAGCTGGTGCGGAGGATGTAGTGGTCGCGCACGCTCGACGCAGCCAGGTCTCCGGCGGCCTTCGTCTGGCCGTACACGCCGAGCGGCGAGAGGGGAGCGTCCTCACGGTACGCCGCCTCTTCGGTGCCGTCGAACACGTAGTCGCTCGACACGTGCACGAACGTCAGGTTGAATGCTCGGGCGATGTCGGCGAGGCGCGCGACCGCGCTGGAATTCGCGGCCCATGCGTCACGTCGGCCGTCGATGGTCTCCGCCGCATCGACGGCGGTGTAGGCGGCCGCGTTGATGATGGTGGAGTACTCGCGCCAGGGACGGGCGGTCGCAAGATCGGACGCCGTGAGGTCGAGGCTCGAGCGATCTGCGAACTCGACGTCGGCGCGCCCCGCGAAACGTCGGGACAATGCGCGGCCCAGCTGGCCGCCGGCACCGACCACGAGGGTGCGCCGCGGAGCGAACGGCTCCACGTCGGCGAGGCGCGGGTGTGCGGCATCCTTCGCCGACAGCTCGGCCTGGTCCAGCGGAACCGGCCAGGGGATCGCGACGGTCTCGTCCGCCAGGTTGAGGAACGTGTAGTGCGCCTCAGGTGACCAATGGTCGTTCACCAGGTACGAGTACGCCGTGTCGTCCTCGAGGGTCTGATACGCGTTGCCGACACCACGGGGCACGAAGACGGCCCGTGAAGGGTCGATCTCGACGGTGAAGACCGCACCGAAGGTCTCACCCTCTCGCAGGTCGACCCAGGCGCCGAAGATGCGCCCGGTCGCCACCGAGACGAACTTGTCCCATGGTTCCGCGTGGATGCCCCGCGTCGTGCCGCGCGCATCGTTGAAGGAGATGTTGTTCTGGACGGGCCCGAAGTCGGGCAGCCCGGTGGCGAGCATCTTCTCGCGCTGCCAGTTCTCTTTGAACCACCCGCGGTTGTCGCCGAAGACGGGGAGTTCGTAGACGAGGAGGCCGGGAATCGGCGTCGTGGAAGCCGTGAGCTGCTTCGAGAACTCCATGCTGCTACTGCCCCCGAGCCGCGTAGAAGGCCTCGGTGCCGGCCTTGGCGGGCGCCCACCAGTCCTCGTTGGCGCGGTACCAGTCGATGGTCGAAGCGAGACCGGCCTCGAAGTCCTCGAATCGCGGCTCCCAGCCGAGTTCCGTCCGGAGCTTCGTGGAGTCGATCGCGTAGCGGAGATCGTGCCCGGCGCGGTCGTTCACGTGGTCGTACGCGTCGGCGGGGAGGCCCATGGTCGTGAGGATGAGCTCGACGACCTCCTTGTTGTTGCGCTCGCCGTCGGCGCCGATGAGATACGTCTCGCCGATGACACCGCGGTCGAGGATGGTCAGCACCGCCGAGGAGTGGTCGTCGGCGTGGATCCAGTCGCGGACGTTCACGCCGCTGCCGTAGAGCTTGGGGCGTTCTCCGCGCAGGACGTTCGTGATCTGCCGGGGGATGAACTTCTCGACGTGCTGGTAGGGACCGTAGTTGTTCGAGCAGTTCGAGATCGTCGCCTGGACTCCGAAGGATCGCGCCCACGCGCGGACGAGGAGATCGCTGCCGGCCTTCGTGGAGGAATAGGGCGACGACGGATTGTACGGCGTGGCCTCCGTGAAGCGCTCGGGATCGTCGAGTTCGAGATCGCCGTACACCTCGTCGGTGGAGATGTGGTGATAGCGGGTGCTGTGACGGCGAACCGCCTCGAGCAGCGTGTACGTGCCGATGATGTTGGTGTCGAGGAACGGTCTCGGGTTGTCGAGCGAGTTGTCGTTGTGCGACTCGGCGGCGTAGTGGACGACCGCGTCGGCGTCGGCCACCAGGCCATCCACGACCTCGGCATCGGTGATGTCGCCGTGCACGAACGTGAGGCGCGACTCGGGCAGCCCGTCGAGGCTGCGCCGGTTGCCGGCGTAGGTGAGTGCATCGAGCACCGTCACCTGGTGGTCGGTGTGTTCCACGACGTGGTGCACGAAGTTGGAGCCGATGAATCCGGCCCCTCCGGTCACGAGAAGTCGGCCCATCGTCAGCGTCCTCTTTCCAAAGTCTCGAGCAGGTAGGCGCCGTAACCCGACTTGACGAGCGCTTCGGCTCGTGATCGCAGTTCGTCGTCGGAGAGGAAGCCCTGTCGCCAGGCCACTTCTTCAGGCACGCCGATCCGGAGCCCGGTGCGACGTTCCATGGTGCGAACGTAGTCCGCGGCATCCGTCATCTGATCGAAGGTGCCGGTGTCCAGCCATGCGGTGCCGCGGGGCAGCACCTCGACGCTGAGGGCGTCGCGCTCGAGGTAGACACGATTCACATCGGTGATCTCGTACTCGCCCCTGGCCGACGGCGCCAATCCGCTCGCGATCTCGACGACGTCGTTGTCGTAGAAGTAGAGGCCCGGTACGGCGAAGTTGCTCTTCGGCGAAGCCGGCTTCTCCTCGAGCGAGATCGCTCGACCGGATGCATCGAACTCGACGACGCCGTACGCGCTCGGTTCGGCGACCCAGTAGGCGAAGACCGCGCCGCCTCGGACGTCGGCGAATCTCTTGAGCTGCGAGCCGAGGCCGGGCCCGTAGAGCAGATTGTCGCCGAGTGCGAGCGCCACCTTGTCGTCGCCGATGAACGGCGCGCCGATCGTGAACGCCTGCGCGAGGCCGTCGGGCGACGGCTGCACGGCGAAGGTCAGCTCGATGCCGAACTGCGAGCCGTCACCGAGGAGCCGCCTGAAGCCGTCGGCGTCATGCGGCGTGGTGATGACGAGGATCTCCCGGATGCCCGCCAGTATCAGCGTCGACAACGGGTAGTAGATCATCGGCTTGTCGTACACCGGAACGAGTTGCTTCGAGACGCCCAGCGTGATGGGGTGCAGTCGCGTACCGGATCCGCCAGCGAGAATGATGCCTTTCACCCCTCAATCGTGCCATGCGGTCCCCTACGTCGGCGACCGCATGGCGGATGACTGGGAGACGACGCTGAGAATCGACGCGGTTTCGGATGCGGCGACGTCCCTCGCGTACAGTTGGGAGGTCCCGGAGCGGGATCGATTGCGGTGCGAAGGGTGGATGACAGGGTGGCGTGGATCGAATTCCTGGTGCCGATCGGTGCGACGCTGGCGATCCTGATCGGGCCCGGAGCGCTGATCGCCTCGATTCTCGGTCTCCGAGGTCTCTGGCTGTGGGCGAGCGCTGCGCCGATTTCGTTGGGCGTCTTCGCTGTCGCGAGCTTCCTCTCCCCGTTCCTCGGCATCCGCTGGTCGATCCTGCCGTGTCTCGTGCTGACCATCGTCGTGGCGGCCGTCGCCTTCGGTTTCCGCGTCCTGTTCCGCCGTTATCGGCCCGAAGCGCCGCCCATCGGTCCGCGCTGGCCCTTCTTCGTGGGGTTCGCGGTCGGCGCCGTCGTGCTCGTCATCCGCATGGTCATGATCCACGGCACCCCGGATGCGATCTCGCAGTCGTTCGACAACGTGTTCCACCTCAACGCCGTGAGGTACGTGCTGGAGACCGGGAGCGGTTCGCCCCTCGATGTCGGCGGCATGACGGAGATCCCCTTCTACCCGTCGCTCTGGCACGCGACCGTTGCGCTGGTCGTCGACATCACCGGAGCGTCGATCCCCGCCGCGGTGAACGCCCTGACGTTCGTCGCGGCCTCGATCGTGTGGCCGCTCGGCGCCATGCTGCTCGTTCGAACCCTCATCGGCACCGCCCCTGCGGTCACGATCGCGGCGGGCGTGCTGTCGGCCGCGTTCCCTGGATACCCGATCCTGCTGCTCCACTACGGAGTGCTCTACCCGCTGTTCCTCGGTGTCGCGGTGCTGCCGGTGGCGCTCGCGGCGACCCTCGTCATCCTCCGGCTCGGCTCGACGGCGAGCGGGATGACTCGAACGGCGGCGTTCATCGTGCTCGCGCTGCTCATGCCGGGCATGTCGCTCGCCCACCCCGGTGCACTCGTGGCGTGGCTCGCCTTCACGGTGCCGATGGCAGTGGTGCTCCTGGTCCGCTCGTTCCGACGACGTCGATTCCTCGTACCGGTGGTCCTCTTCGCCGTGTACTCCGTCGTCGGAGTCGTCGCCCTCAACGTGCTGCGTCCGCCGGCGAGCCAGATCGTGTGGCCGACGTTGCAGACGGTCGGACAGGCGGTCGGCGAGGTCCTCACGGTTTCCGCGTACTTCATGCCGGTCGCAATCGGCCTGACGGTCTTCATCGCGATCGGCATCCTGACCGTCGTGCTCCGGCGCAGCGAGGCGCTCTGGGTGGCGTTCGGAATCTACGCGATGGCGGCCTTGCTCTTCATCGTGGTCTCCGCGAGCCCGTTCGAGTCGATCCGGCATTTCCTCACCGGCCCCTGGTACAACAACACTCCCCGTCTCGCTGGACTGCTGCCGGTGGCGATGCTCCCGATCGCCGCACTCGGCGTGGGTGCCATCGTCGAATTCGTGGTCGGCCGATCCTGGTGGCAGCAGGTCAGGACTCGAATCCCCAAGGGGTGGGCGATCGCCGGCGTGGGAGCGTCGGTCGTCCTGCTCACGCTCGGAACCCAGGGTTTCGCCATGGCCTCGGCGACGGCTCCGGCGCAACGGGTCTTCCTGCTCGCCGATGACGCCTGGCTGCTCACACCCGATGAGCTCGAGCTGCTCGAGGAGGTTCCCGAGTTCGTTCCTGAGGGGGTCACGATCGCCGGAAACCCGTGGACGGGTGCGGGATTGGCGTTCGCCATCTCCGATCGCCCCGTTCTCATGCCCCATCTGCTGATGGAGACCTCGCCCGACATGGCTGAGATCAACGAGCACCTGCGCGACGCGGTGCCCGGCAGCGACGTCTGCGACGCCGTTGAATCGACGAACACCGGATACGTGATCGATTTCGGTCGACAGCAGGTCAACAACGAGGAACGGCGTATGCCCGGCATCGAGAACCTCGCCGGCTCCGACGCCGTCGAGGAGGTCGCTCGCGTCGGTGACGCGGCGTTGTACCGCATCGTCGCCTGCACCGACTGAGGGAAGTCCTCCGCAGGATCCCGCGCAGCCGCGAGCCTTCCCGGATCCGAGTGGATCGTGCACCATGATGAATGGGTTGCACGCTTGGGGGGAAATAGTCATGTTTGCACGGGGGAAATTTCGATCGCGTGGCGTCACGGCGGTCTTGGCGGCGTTGTCGTTGGTTGCGGTCGCGCTCGTCGGCATCGACGCGACGGTCGGTGACCGCGCTCCGGCTGAAGCCGCGGACCTATCCCAGTTCCGCGCGGGCAACATCATCAGCAACAACGTCTTCTTCAACTCGGGATCAATGGGAGAGGCCCAGGTCCAGTCGTTCCTGAACTCCCGGGTCTCCGCGTGCTCGAGTGGTGCCGTGTGCCTGAAGAACTACGCGCAGTCGACATCGTCGCGCGGTGCCGACTCGCATTGTTCGGCGTATGCCGGTGCCGGCAACGAGCCGGCCGCGCGGATCATCGTCAAGGTCGCGCAGGCGTGCGGAATCAATCCGCAGGTGCTCATCGTCATGCTTCAGAAGGAGCAGGGCCTCGTCACCTCGACGGCGCCGTCGGCGACGAGATACCAGATCGCCATGGGGTACGCCTGCCCGGACACCGCCGCTTGCGACTCCCAGTACTACGGCTTCTTCAACCAGGTCTACTCCGCCGCGCGCCAGTTCAAGGTGTACGGATCGAGTTCGAACTTCACCTGGTACGCACCTGGGCGTACTGCCAACGTGCGGTACCACCCGGATGCATCGTGCGGGTCGAGTCCGGTGTACATCGAGAACCAGGCGACGGCCAACCTCTACTACTACACGCCGTACCAGCCGAACGCGGCGGCGCTCGCCGCAGGATACGGAACCGGGGATCGATGCTCCGCCTACGGCAATCGGAACTTCTTCAACTACTTCACCGACTGGTTCGGAAGCACGCAGACGTCTTCGGGTTCCATCGTGCAAGCTGCCGGACGTGGCGAGATCTACCTGGTGGCCGGTGGTGTCAAGCACCACATCGTCGACTGGGCGGAATACGTCGTCCTGGCTTCGCGGCTCGGCGGGGCGAGCACGGTCGACGTGCGATACGTCGACGGACTTCCGACCGGCCAACCTGTCACGCGGTACGTGCACGAGCCGAGCACGGGCACTCTCTATCTGCTCCAGGGCGATGGTACGAAGCACCGGTTCACCAGCCCGGAGCAGATCGCGCAGTTCGGGTACTCGTTCTCGAGCTACACGAATCTGGATCAGTATCAACTCGACGCGTTCCCGACGGGACCCCAGGTCGGGCCGTTCATGCGGGTGGAGTACCGGCCGGAGTACTATCGCATCTCCGGTTCCGAGCGCAGGTACATTCCCAACACCGTGGCCTGGTTGTACGTCTCGGCTTCAACCAATGGATTCGTGGCGCAGATGTCGGAGAGCGGCGCGAGGGCGCTGACCGAGGGACCCGCCCTGCTGAAGCCGAACAGCCTCGTCAAGGAGGCGAGTTCGGGTGACGTGATGCTGGCCGCCGGCGATCGATCGATCATCCGGATTCCGTCGTTCAGCCTCGCCGGTGAGTTCGGAGCGGGCGAGTATCGCGTCGTCCCCGATGGTGTGCTCGCGCGCAGCACGCGCACCGCTGGCAGCCTTTCGCCGTTCGTCCAATGCGACACTTCCGTGTTCTTCGGGGCTGGGGGGCAAGTCTTCCCGTACACCGGAGCCGTCCCCTCCGGATGGAACGTCACGGTGCTCGCCGCCGACGCGTGCCAGGCGTTCGTGAAGTCCCCGAGCTCGCTCAGTGGATCGGTGTTCGTCCAGCCACGGGGTGGCGGTGCCGTGTACCACCTCTCGGGCGGCGTCCTTCGCCATGTCCGTGCGTACGCCGATCTGATCGCGTTGAACGGCGACCGTCCGCTGAAGGTGCTCAGCTGGGATCCGTCGACCATCAAGGACGTCGGGATCGGCGCGCCGATCCTCGCTGAGGGCTCATTCGTCCAATTCGTCGGCACCGGCGAGGTCTACACGATGAGCGGCGGTCAGCTCCACCACGTTCAGAGCTATCAGTCGTTGGTTCGGCTCGGGGGAGGCCGGGTTCCGCCGATCGAGAGTCTTCCTGCGGCCTTCCTGTCGTCGTACCAGGTGGGGGATCCGATACCCTGATCTAGCCCCGGCCACCTCGACTATGATTGCTTTCACCCATGAGAACTGCTTCAGGCCGCGTACTGGTCATCGTCCCGGCTTGGAATGAAGAGCGAAATGTCGGCGACGTCGTGCGCGAGATCCGCGACGCTTCATCGAACTACGACATCGTCGTGGTCGACGACGGGTCGACCGACACGACGCACGAGGTAGCCACGGCTGCCGGTGCGGTCGTATTGCCGCTCCCGTTCAACATGGGGGTCGGCGGCGCGATGCGCACTGGATTCACCTATGCGAGCCGCCTCGGCTACGAGTCGGCGATCCAGGTGGATGCGGACGGCCAGCACAATCCACAGGACATCGCACAAGTGCTCGCCGCGCTCGAACACGCAGACATCTCGATCGGTGCCCGGTTCGCAGACCAGGGCGACTACGAGGTCCGTGGTCCGCGGAAGTGGGCGATGAAGTTCCTCGCAGGCACCGTTTCGAGGTTGGCGAAGACACCGCTGACCGACGTCACCTCCGGATTCCGCGCGGCGAATTCCCGAGCGATCGAACAATACGTCCGGTACTACCCGGCTGAATACCTGGGAGACACCATCGACTCGCTGGTCGCGGCGATCCACGCCGGGTTGACCGTCACCCAGGTGCCGGTTGCGATGCGCGTGAGAGCCCACGGAAAGCCCAGCCAGAATCCACTCGGAGCCACGGTGTACCTGCTGCGCAGCGTGTTCGCTCTCGGTCTGGCGATGCTCCGGCAGCCTCGTTCCCGTTCAATCGAGCGTCACGCATGATCGTCTTCTTCTCCATCGTCCTCGCGGTCACGCTCCTCGGCCTGGTGCTCACCATGCTGTTGAGGCGACAGCTTCGCGAGAAGTACGCCGTCCTGTGGATCGTCGTCGGACTGCTCGTGCTCATCCTCGGGCTGTTCCCCGGACTGCTCGAGTGGGCGACGCGGATCCTCGGTGTCCAAGTCCCCTCGAACCTTCTGTTCGCGCTGTCGATCATCCTGCTGCTCGGAGTCAGCCTGCATCTTTCCTGGGAGCTGTCCCAGGCGGAGGAGGAGATCCGGCGCAACGCGGAGGAATCGGCGATCGGTCGTGCCGAGATCGACCAGCTGCGAGAGCGCGTCGGGCGCCTCGAGTCCCGGTCGGCGCCGGAAGACTCCGACTCCGCCGCGGACCAGGGAGACGCCGGTTGACCGACCGGACGATCGTGGTGGTGTCGGCGTTCCGTCCCGACGATGGACTCCGCCGAAACCTCGTTCAACTCATGGACGCCTACTCCGTCATCGTCATCGACGACGGCAGCGGTTCCGAGTACGACGACGTCTTCGAGCGACTCGCGGGGCGCAATACGGTCGTGCATCGACTCGACCGGAACAGCGGTATCGCGCGCGCATTGAACGTCGGGGTCAGGGCCGCGCTCGCTGATGCAGCGGATTACGTCCTGATGCTCGACCAGGATTCCGCAGTGGAACCGGCCCTCGTCGATGAACTCATCGCCGCGCATCGCCGTGCGACGACCGCGGACTACACACCCGGCTTCGCCGTGCCGGAGTACTTCGCGGGCGTTCGGCAGGTGTTCCGAGAGCAAGCGGACGGGACGCTGACGACCCGCCACGCGATCCAGTCCGGAATGCTCGTTCCGCGCGTCACCTTCGAGCGCGTCGGTCTGTTGCGTGAAGATCTGTTCATCGACCTCGTCGACACCGAATTCGAACTGCGATGCAGCTGCGCTGGAATGGACGGCGTGGCTGCGCCGGGTACTGCTATGCAGCATCGGCTCGGAACCGCATACCGTCGACCGGGCATTCTCGGCCGGCTGCCGTTCATCCCCGATGAACTGACACTGAGCACGCCGTTCCGTTACTACTACCGTGTCCGCAATCGGATCGTCGTGAATGCTCGTTTCGGCCTCCGCCGCCCAGGATGGATCATCCGGGACTCGATCCTCGAGCTCCTGCACTTCGCCAACGCAGCTTCGGTGGCCCGGCCGCGGCGCGCATTGCTCGCCGTATACCGGCAGGCGATCGCCGACGGCGTGCGAGGTCGAATGGGCCGAATTCCCGATGCGGCTGCGAAGCGCGCCGCGACGGTGCGGTGGGCCGCGTCGGAGCTCGTGCCGCTCCACGAGGCCGGCTGACCGTCGGGATCGAGGCGCAGGGGAATCCGGCTATCCTCATCAGGACGGATTTCATCGGCCATCGTCTACGTGGCGCTCCGTTCGCAGCCGACCACAGGGAGACCATGCAGATGAACGCGCGATCCGCACGCGTCAGCGTGTGCATGGCGACCTACAACGGCGCCGCATACCTCGCCGAACAGATCGACTCCGTGCTCGAGCAGCTCGGCCCTGCTGACGAGCTCGTGATCACGGACGACCGCAGCACCGACGAGACGGTTGCGATCATCCAGTCCTACGCGGATCCGCGGATCGTGCTGCACCGTTCGGGCCGGAATCAGGGCTACGTCCGTGCGTTCGAGGACGCGATCGGGCGTTCGAGCGGTGACGTCGTGCTGCTCGCCGACCAGGATGACGTCTGGCTCCCCGGCAGAGTCGACGTGATGGTCGCCGCCCTCGACCGCAGCGCCGTCGTCGCTTCGAACCTCTCGCTGCTCGGAAGCGGCGCACCACTGAAGTCGCCGATATCGGGCAGACCGTGGCGACTCCGCTCGTCGACCGCCGATCATCGTCGACGGAATCTGGCGAGGATCATCGCGGGGGACGCGCCGTACTTCGGGTGTGCGATGGGCGTGCGGCGGGATGCCTTGGCCTTGGCCGTTCCGTTCCCGGCGTTCCTCACGGAGTCGCATGATCTCTGGATCGCGATCGTCGGGAACGTGTCGCGTTCGATGGGCCACGTCGATGCCGACACACTGCTCCGTCGCGTTCACGAAGCGAACGCGTCGAGTCCGCGCCCGCGAGGGCTCGCAGCGGCCGTCCGCTCACGTTGGATGCTCCTCCGCGCCATCCGCGTCGCGCGTACGCGCGTTCGAGCAGGACACCCGCTGTGAGGTGCATTGATCGGGTCCGGCCTCATGGAGCTTCAGCGTGCCCGGGCTTCCGAGGTCGGAGAGCTACGTCATGACGACGGTGACGACCGCACCCGCGACGACTCCGCCACGAGTCACGACGGAGGCGACGCGCGGCTTCCGTCCGGACATCCAGGCGCTGCGCGCACTCGCGGTCACCCTTGTCGTCCTCAACCATCTCTGGCCGCAGCGCCTCGCAGGCGGCTACGTCGGGGTCGACGTGTTCTTCGTGATCTCCGGATACCTCATCACCTCGCATCTCGGTCGCGAGTTGTTCGCGACGGGGCGTGTCCGGCTCGCGGCATTCTATGCACGACGAGCGAGACGGCTGCTGCCCGCAGCCCTCCTCGTTCTCGTAGTCGGGGTCTTCGTCACCTGGCTGTTGCTCCCTGCCGCGAGTTGGCAGCGAGCTGCCGGTGAGGTCGCGGCCGGCGCGTTCTACGTCGAGAACTGGGTTCTCGCCGCCCTTTCGGTGAACTACTCCGCCCAGAGCGATGCCGCCACCGTGGCCCAGCACTACTGGTCGCTCTCGGTCGAGGAGCAGTTCTACCTGGTGTGGCCGCTCGCGATGATGCTCGCATGGCTCCTCGCCGCCCGATTCCTGCCGAATCGACCCCGGGCAGTGGTGGCGGCGACGCTCCTCGTCATCGCGGCCGCCTCGCTGCTCGCAAGCGTGATGCTCACTGCATCCGAGCCGGCGCAGGCCTACTTCGTCACTCCTACGCGAGCCTGGGAGTTCGCGGCCGGGGCAGTGCTCGCGCTCCTGGCTCATCGCATTCGCCTGCAGCGCGCGATCGCAGAGGTCTCGGCGGTCGCCGGGTTCGCGCTCATCGTCGTCGCGGCGTTCTGGTTCGACCATCTCACGCCCTTTCCCGGCATCGCCGCGCTCGTGCCCGTCGTCGGCACATTGCTCGTGATCGGCGCGGGAGGCGCCGGATACCGGCTGCTCCACGAACGGGTCACGGGACTTCGACCGGTCCAGTGGCTCGGTGATGTCTCGTACTCGGTCTACCTCTGGCACTGGCCGCTGATCGTCATCGCACCATTCGTGCTGCTTCGTCCGGCGACTGCCCTCGACAAGTTGCTCATCGTTGCGGTGACGCTCGCCCTGGCTGCGCTCACGCGGCGGTTCGTCGAGGGTCCAGGGCAACGATCAAGCTGGCTTCGAGCGTCGACCCGGCGCACCTTCCTCGCGATGGTCGCAGGCATGGCGCTCGTCGGCCTCCTCTGCGCCGGCCTTGCCTGGGCGGCCGCCAGAGAAGAGGTCGCACTCGCGGTCCCCATCGCAGTTCCGGAGGCCGGATCGTGCGAGGGGCCGAACGCCGTCGCAGACGGGGCCGACTGCACCGCCCCGTTCGGCATGCCGGCGGAACAGCCTGAGATGGGCGAGCGCAACGCGTACCACCAGACGCCGAAGCCGTGTGCGCTCACCGAGCGGCTCATGGTCGGCGATGCGATGACGACGAGCGTCTGCGACTTCAGCGACGGATCCGGTGAGGCGACCGAAGTCTGGCTCGTCGGCGACTCCCACGCCCAGCAATGGCAGTGGGCCATCTTCGACATGGCTCGGGAGCGCGGCTGGCGACTGACGATCAGCTTCCTCGGCGGCTGCCCGCCGGCCGATGTCGCATTCGTCGGCTACTACGGTGATCGCGCCCCGGACGCCCGTGACCAGTGCCGTGAATGGAGCGCTGCGTCGGTTGCGGAAGTCGAGCACGAGGGGCCGGATATCGTCTTCACGTCCGCCTTCTCGCGTGCGGAGGTCGTCGATGACGGTACGGGGCGCTCTGCGGAGGAGCAGTACGCCGACGGCTTCGGTCGGTCTTGGAGTCGATGGACCGGCGCGGGCGCAACCGTCGTCGTCCTGGGAGATCCGCCGTTCAACGCCGGAGTCCGTGATCCGAATTGCGTCATTCTGAATCCCGACGATCCGCTGCGCTGCGCCAGCGAGCGCGGCCGGGCCCAACCTCCCGACCCGATGATCATGGCCGCACAGGCGAGCAGCGACCCACGGGTGGTGGCGTTCGACCCGACCCGCTACTTCTGCGATGACGCATCCTGCTATGCAGTGGTCGGAGCCGTTCCGGTCTACTATGACGCCAATCACCTCAACGTCGATTTCGTACGTCTGCTGCGCCCGTACCTCGAGCAGGTCGTGCCAGGGCTCGGCGCGGCGCCAGACACGCTCGAACGGTAGGTCCACGAAGGATGTGAGAGCATCGAGACTGGAACCGAATCCGGCCGCATCGGTCGAATCGGCATCTGATCGGCTGGTGAGTCACAAGTCGTGATGCTCTGCGTCGAGTCCCCTCGGAGGCGAGATCGCGTATGCTCGGCCAGTCACTGACGTCGAGCCGGCGCCACAGCGCGTCCGGCGTATCCCCAGAACCGCTATTCAGAGAGACCAGCATGTCATCTTCACCCGCGCTCTCCGCGTCGACGGTCGCACCCGGAGCGCTCCGGCCGACGAAGGATGCTTCGAAGGTGATGCGCGATGTGCAGGGGCTTCGCGCCGTCGCGGTCGCCGCCGTCGTGATCTACCACTTCTGGCCAGAGCGGCTGCCCGGCGGTTACGTTGGCGTCGACGTGTTCTTCGTCATCTCGGGCTTCCTGATCACGGGTCATCTCCTCCGCGAGTTGGAGCGTTCGGGCGGGATCGACGTCTGGAAGTTCTGGGCGCGGCGCGTACGTCGGTTGCTGCCGATGGCGTTCGTCGTGCTCGCCGTCACCGTGGTGCTGGTGCTCACCCTCGTGCCGGGCGCGCAACGCACCGACAATCTCATGCAGATCGTCGCATCGGCGTTCTACTTCGAGAACTGGCTGCTCGCGTCGAACTCGGTCGACTACCTCGCCAGCACGAATCCGCCGACTCTCGTCCAGCACTACTGGTCGCTCTCGGTCGAGGAGCAGTTCTACATCGTGTGGCCACTGGTGCTCCTGGGAGTCGCCTGGGTCGCGGGGCGAGGCCGGCAGCTTCGCACGAAGCGGGTCGTCGTCATCGGAGTCGTGATCATCGCTGCAGCCTCGTTCGCCTACAGCATGTGGGTCACGAGCGCTTCGCCGTCGTGGGCGTTCTTCGTCACGCCGGCCCGAGTGTGGGAGTTCGCCGCCGGAGCCCTGATCGCAGTCTTGGGCCTTCGAGTCCGTGCAGCGCGTTGGTCCGACGGACTGCGGATCGCCGTGAGCTGGATCGGTCTTGCGGCCATCATCGTGTCATGCTTCGCGTACAACGCGGCGACCCCGTTCCCAGGCGCCGCCGCGCTCCTTCCTGTCGTCGGCACTGCACTGGTCATCGTGGCCGGCCAGGTCGACCGGGTCGGCTCGACCACCTGGATCGCGAGCGCTCCCGCCATCCAGTGGGTGGGCGACGTCTCGTACTCCCTGTACCTCTGGCACTGGCCTCTGCTCCTCGTCCTTCCGGCATTGGTGGGCGATCGGTCGGGCGACTCCGTCGTGCTGGTGGTGTTGCTCGCAGTGGTCGTGCTGCTGTCCGCATTGAGCAAGCGATTCATCGAGGATCCGATGCGCGGCTCCGGCGGCCGGCGGCAGCGCAGCGCACCGGTCTTCGTCTCGATGGCGGTCGTCATGGCGCTGCTGAGCATCGTCTGCCTCGGCGCGGTGCGAGGCATCGCGGCGGAGGGCCAGGCCGAGGAGCAGCGCGCGACGGAACTCAGTACCTGCCTCGGTGCCGCTCGCGAGTTCGCGCCGGATGACGCGGACTGCGCATCGCTCGTGGACGATGACGACCTCTTTCCGCTCCCGGCGGCCCGCCTCGATGACACGGAGCTCTACGAGTGCTGGAGCGATGAGCACGAATTCGGGCCCGTCTCGTGCCAATTCGGACCCGAGAACGCCGAACTCAGGGTGGCGCTCATCGGTGACTCGCATGCGGCATCGTTGGTGCCTGCGCTCTCTCCTGCGGCCGAGGCCGGTGGCTGGCGGCTGGACACGTATCTGGGCATCCAGTGCCAGCCGGGCCAGACCGGATGTCGGTACACAGACCATTTCTCCGAACAGGTGCGCGACGGGCAGTACGATGCCGTGATCGTGAGCGGGTACAACAACGACCAGCCGACGCAGGAGCAGCTGACGACGGCGTGGAGCGAGTACCTCGACCAGGGGATCTCGGTGATCCCCGTGGTCGATGTTCCTCATATCAGCGGTGCCGCCTACACCTGCCTGGACCAGGGCACGACCGCGCGAGAGCTGGCGGCGTGTGTGACGCCTCGCGCAGAGGCACTCGAGGACCCCGAGTTCCAGGACCGCTATGGGAGTGCCGCCGAAGCGCTCGGACTCCCCGCGATCGACCTCACGTCGTGGATGTGCGGACCCACCGATTGCCCCGCCGTCATCAACAATGTCATCGTGTACCGGGACTGGCCGGTCTCGCACCTCACAGCGACGTTCGCCCGGAGTCTCGCCCCGGCGATGCAGAGCCAACTCGAGCCCGTCCTCGACGGGCTTCGAACGGAGTGACGCGAACGCCCGGCCGCTCTCGCGGTGCCGGGCGGCACGAGAATCAGAAATCCGCGCTGCGGACCGCTGTCACTTCAGGAGGCGGCGTTCGGACATCTCATCGAGCGAGCGCTGGTAGGAGTCGCCTTCGACGGGCTCCGTCTTCACCCACGCGACGAACTCGGCGACGCCCGCTGCAAACGACGTCTGCGGTGTGAACCCGAGGACGTCCTGGAGCTTGGTCGTGTCGGCGAAGTTGTGCCGGATGTCGCCAAGGCGATAGTTGCCGGTGACCGTCGTGGGCACGGAGACGCCGAATGCTGCGAAGAGTGATTCGACGACCTCCGTCACGGTGGTCGCGACACCGCTGCCGACGTTCATCACGTTGCCGCCGGCCGTTTCGACGGTCGAGGCGAGGAAGGTCGCCGTGACGACATCGTCGATGTAGACGAAGTCGCGGCTCTCTTCGCCGTCTTCGAAGATGTTGATCGGCTTGCCCTGTCGGATGAGCGTCGAGAAGATCGAGAGGATGCCCGTGTACGGGTTCTTCAGCGACTGGCCGGGGCCGTAGACGTTCTGGTATCGCAGCGCTACAGGCTCGATGCCGAGCGTGGGAGCCGTCGTCATGATCAGCTGTTCCTGCGTCAGCTTCGTGATGCCGTAGACCGACGACGGGTGCAGCGCGGCGGATTCCGGAGTCGGGATGACCGCGAGCTCGCCTTCGACGCCCGGCATGTGCACGTCGAAGTCGCCCGATGCCATCGCGGCATCCGCTCGGTGCGGGGGGAACACCGTCGTGCCGTCGGGAGCGCGGTAGGCGCCTTCTCCGTAGATGGAACGAGATGAGGCGACGACGATGCGACGCACCTCGTGCGGGGAGTTGGCGAGGAGGTCGAGCAGGAGCGCCGTGCCGCCCACGTTCGCCGAGACGTAGCGGTCGATCTCGTACATCGACTGACCGGTGCCGGTCTCGGCGGCCAGATGCACGATGGTGTCGATGCCGACGATCGCCTGCTCGAGGTCGTTGCGGGACGTCACGGTGCCCTGGACGAGCTCGACCTCTGCTGGCAGCGACCTCACGAGTGCGCTCGTCTGGGCGGGATCGTCGCCGTGCACCTGCGGGATGAGACTGTCGAGCACGCGCACGCGGTGACCGTGGTCGACGAAACGTTGCGCGAGGCGGCTGCCGATGAATCCTGCGCCGCCGGTGATGAGAATGCTGTTGCTCAAGGGATCCTTCTCCGACATCGTTGGCCGTTGGGACACGGCGTGCCGCGTGCGTTCGGGCATGCGGCGACACCCCAGTGTATCCGGGACGATGCCGGTGCACCGTTCCCCGAAGTCCGCCTCGGGTAGGATCGAGAGTCGCCCTTTGCCGGAACGGGAGCGTCCAGGCCCGAACAGGCGTGGAGCTCTTCCGTGCGAACGGCGGGTTCCACTGTCCCAGAACGGAAGGCACCGCATCTTGTCGCCGAGTACGATCGCCGGGGTCGTCGCGTGCTTCGAGCCGAACGACCTCGCCTCGTTCATGGCCGTCGTCGACCGACTCTCGCTTCGAGAGCAGCGGCTCGCGATCGCCGCTGCGAATTTCCGCGCGCTCTGCCATCCGGCAACGGAGATCGAGCTGATCCTGCACCGCGGCAACGGTGGAGAACGACCGCGGCTGACGAGCGCGCCGGTGCACCGGCACGATGACATCAGGTCCCGGCCCGTCATCGGGACGCTGCGTTTCCGCGCGCATTCCGCAGTTGCGCCCGTCGTCGCGGGTTCGAACGAGACGTTCCACGCCCTGATCAGCCCCGATACCGCGATGGCGGAGGATGACGGCACGCCGATGTCGGCGTACTGGCGGCTGCGCCAGCGCATCGAGCACCGGTTCCCGCTGCAGTACGACCTGTTGCGACAACGAGTGCTCGCTCGTCGCGAGCGGGGACTGCACTCGCGACCGCTGATGCGGCGTCCGCTCACTGACGAGGAACGCGCCGCAGCAGCACTTCCCGTCGTCGACGGGCAGCAGCGCGCGGTCCTCGTCGGTCTGCACTGGCTCGACCTGGGGGGTGCGGAGCGATGGGCCGTCGAGACGGTGAAGCTCGTGCGCGATGCAGGGTTCCTCCCGATCGTGGTGACGGATCGGGAATCGCACCAGCCGTGGATCACCCGGCCGGAGTTCGACGGCGCCGTCGTGATCCCGCTGAGCTTCCCCCTCGACGAACCCGGCGATGAGTCGTTCCTCCGAGCGATCCTCGGCGACTTCGACATCGCCGGCGTGATCGTCCACCATTGCGCCTGGCTGTACGATCGGCTGCCGCTCATCAAGACCTGGTGTCCGGGAGTCCCGGTCGTCGACTCGCTCCACATCATCGAGTACGCCGGCGGTGGCTACCCCGCGAGCGGTGTACACCTCGATCCGTACATCGACCTGCACCATGTGATCTCTCCGCAGCTGGCCGACTGGCTGACGGGCCCGCAGCAGGTCGCCTCCGAGAAGGTGGTGCTGGCGCCGTTGGTCGGGCTGACCGTCGAGCAGCAGCACTCCGGCTTCGTCGACACCGCCGGGGACACGCTTCGGCTCGGTTTCGTCGGTCGCCTGGTGCGACAGAAGCGGCCGTACCTCTTCCTGAAGCTGCTCAGGCGCCTTCACGACGACGGCGTGCCGATCCGGGCCATCATGCACGGCAGCGGTGAGCTCGAGGGCACGGTGAGGCAGCGCATCCACGACTACGGCCTCGACGGCCTCGTGGAGCTTCGCGACCACGAGGCGCCGGTGTCCGAGACACTCGCCGAGATCGATCTCCTCGTCGTGAGTTCGCAGAACGAGGGGATCACGCTCACGACCTTCGAAGCGCTCGCCGCGGGGGTGCCGGTGCTGAGCGCGGATGTGGGTTCCCAGGACACGATCGTGCATGACGAGATGCTGGTGCCGAGGGCACCGCACGGGTTCGTCGACGATGCTGCAGCGGCGATCGCGCACCTCGCGACCGATCCCGAGGCCCGCCGCGAAGCATGGGAACAGGAGATGGCGCGCGCGCGCGCCTTCTCGGCGCAGGAGAGCGCCACCGAATGGATGAGGAGAACCCTGCAAGCATGGAACGCGTAGCCGCAGTCGTCGTGACGTTCAATCGTCTCGAGAAGCTCAAACGGGTGATCGCCGCGATCGAAGCGCAGGACCACGCGCCCGAGTGGCTCGTCATCGTCGACAACGCATCGACGGACGGGACCGGGGAGTACCTGGCAACGCTGAAGTCGAAGCTCCAACTCGAGATCGTGTCCCTGCCGACGAACACCGGTGGGGCGGGTGGATTCTCCACGGGCATGTCGGCCGGCTACGCGGCCGGAGCCGATTTCGTCTGGATCATGGACGACGACTGCTACCCGAATGCCGACGCGCTCTCGAAGCTCGTCCGCGGATTCTCATCGGCCGTCGACGAGCTCGGTCCCGACGTGCCCTTCGCATGTTCGGTCGTCGAGTTCATCGATGGCAATATCTGCGAGATGAACAACCCGGCGCCGACGTGGGACTGGGCACGCCTCATGGTGAAGGGGCAGAACTCCGTCATGGTGAAGTCGTGCTCCTTCGTCTCAGTGCTCTTCCCGCGCTGGGTCCTCGAGCGATTCGGACTTCCCTACTCCGAGTACTTCATCTGGTTCGACGACCATGAGTACACGCTGCGCGTGACCGGAACCTGCCCGGGCATCCAGGTCATGGACAGCGTCGCGGTCCACGACATGGGCGACAACAAGGGCGTGAACTTCGGCATGATCGACGAGCGCAACGCCTGGAAGTTCGCCTACGGGATCCGGAACGAGGGATCGTTCCGTCTGCACCACCAGAGCCTCCTCGCCTACGTGATGTTCGTCGGTCGAGTCAACGTGATGATGCACCGCGGGCGGGTGGCCGGAGGCCTTCGCTGGCGAATGCGGAAGCAGCTTTGGAAAGCGATCGGGTTCAATCCTAGAATCAGGTACCCCGAGGGAGCAGCACGACCCCCGCAATGACCCCGGCGCGTTCTGGTGCAGCGCAGCAGGTGACCTTCTGGGAAGAAACGGAAGTTGTGAAACCCGAACAGAACGGCGGCGATGGTGCCGCGGTCGACGGCATCGACGCTGCCGGCATCGTCTTGTCGACTCCCTCGCAGCCGACCGGCATCCCGATCGACGTCGAGGTCGACGGTCATCGAGTCTGGTCGTTCGTGACGAAGCCCGCCGAGCGGGCGCGCCTGCATGCGTGGCCCGATCAGCTCGCACGGCACATGGACGGGACCGGGACGATCACGGTTCGACGGTCGCAGGATCGGCGGGTCATCGACGAACGATTCGTTCGCATCGGATCCGTCGATACCCCCCGGCGGGTGGTCGACAACAAGGGTCGCTGGATGGCCGTCAACAAGTGGGGCAACCTCGGCGTGCCGCTCGACGGGCATGACGGCCAGTTCGCATCGCGGCTGCTCGAACGCACCGAGGTGCTCATCCGCCATCTCCGGGAGTTCGGCGTGGAGCCGTTCGTCTGCAGCGGGTCGCTCCTCGGGGCCCTTCGCGGAGGGAAGCTGCTTCCCCACGATGACGACGTGGATCTCGGATTCGTGGCACCCACGGAGCATCCGGCCGATCTGAACCTGGTCAGCTATGAGATGCAACGGGCGCTCGAGCGGCTCGACTACACGATCGTTCGGCACTCCGGGAGCCACCTGCAGGTCACGTACCTGCTCGAAGACGGCGGCGTCGATCACTACATCGACATCTTCACCGGCTACTTCCGTCACGAGGAGTACAGCCAACCGTTCGCGATGCGCGGTCCGATGGCGACGAGCTCCATCCTCCCGCTGGGCACGGTCGAGCTCGAGGGTCACCGCTTTCCTGCCCCGGCTCGCGCCGACGACTGGCTGGCGATGTGCTACGGACCGGACTGGCGCGTCCCGGATCCCTCCTTCACGTTCGACGTGCCCCGCTCGACCACGCGACGGTTCGAGGCCTGGTTCGGCTCGTTCAACTACGGTCGAGACCACTGGGAGCAGGTGTACCGCGACCGCCGATCCCTCGACGCCGGGCTCTCGGGGCTCGAATCACTCGTCACCGACGACGAGTTCCTCGTCGACGTGGGTGCGGGGGCCTCGAGCCTCGCACGGAACATCCTCGATCGGGGCGGTCTCGCGTTGGCGGTCGACTACAGTGTCGAGGCGCTCGCGCGCCAGACGGCGGCCGGGGTGCCGAATCGGTATCGCAATGCCAACGATCGACGGGACATGCTGCACCTCGTCGCCGACATCGCCCAGCTCGGACGATCAGCGGTCATCGTCCTCGACGGCGTGATCGAGTGGATGCGCCCGGAGACCAGGGAGAACATCGAGCTCTTGCTCCGCGGAGTGTTCGCCGCGGGCGGGCGGGTGCTCGTTCGAGTGCGGCAGGAGACTGCTCCGACAGGCCAGACGCCGTACTTCGACGGCGCCGCAGACTGGATCACGGCACTGGCCGAACCGTACTCGGTGCGCGAGGTGGCCGACGGCGTGTCCGAGATCCGCGATCCTCGAAAGGGAATGTGACGATGAAGCGTGCAATCGGAAATGCGGCCAGGAGGCTCGCCCCCAAGACGATCGACGGGCTCCACGACCTCGACATGACACGGCAGCGGTTCGGCGACCTCGAGGAGGTCGTCGCCCGGATGGAGCAGGCGAACGCCGATCTCTGGTCGCGGGTCGTGGCGCTCGAGGAGGAGATCGACGAGCTCCGACGTGATGCGCCGCGAACCGCCGAGCTCTACGACGTGGTGCTGACGCGACTCGCGCAGCCGAACTAGCCCGCCTGCGCGACTCGGACGTCGATGACCTGACCGGTGGTCTCGGTCGCGAGCACATCGAGGCACGCCTCTGCGACGGTCTGCGCGGTCAGCAGCGACCCGCTCGGCTCGTCGCCGAAGGCCCGCCGTCGCATCGGCGTGTCGGTGCGCTGGGGGTTGATGCAGTTCACACGGACGCCGTCCTGGTGCCATTCGTCGGCCAGCGCTTGGGTGAGATTGACGATCGCAGCCTTCGTGGCGGAGTAGAGGCTGTAGTTGGCGCGTCCCCGCGTGTACGAACTCGACGTGAAGAAGACGAGTTGGCCGCGGGTCTCCGCGAGGGCGGGGAACGCCTCCTGTGCGATGATCGCCGGACCGGTGAGATTCGTCTTGATGATCGAGCGCAATCGCCTCGGCGACATGCGGAGGAGCGGTCCGATCGTCAGCTCCCCGGCCGTGACGACGACGTGGTCGATCGCCCCGTTGCGACCCGCTTCGTCCATCGCGCGACGAACCTGCTTCCGCGACCGGATGTCGGTCCCGGTCGCAGCACGACTGAACGCGTGCACGTCGGCGCCCCGTTCCCGAGCCAGCTTCACGATGCTCTCGCCGATGCCCGAGGTGCCGCCGAAGACGACGATGGTCTTGCCCTCGAGCGACTCGCGGTGGGCGAGTTCCGAGACGGGGGTGCTGGCGAGCTGGAAGAGTTTGTCGGCGATGTGGACGTCGACGGGATCGGTCACCTTCATGTTCTCGGCGGAGCCCTCGACGACGTAGATGGGGATCTCGGGCAGGTAGTGCCGGACCACGCCGCAATCGTCGGTCGCGACGAAGTCGGGGTCGAGGGACGCGGCACGGTACGCCGCCATCAGCACAGCGCTCCGGAACGCCTGAGGAGTCTGGCCTCGCCGAAGGCGCGAGCGGTCCGGGATGTCGGAGATCGTGCCGTCGTCGTTCAGCGCGATGATCGTGTCGGCGGAGGGGATCGCAGTGTCGACGGCATCGTACGTGTCGAGTGCCCGGATGCAGTCGCGGATGATCCGATGGTCCACGAACGGCCGCACAGCGTCGTGAAGCAGGATGTTGACGTCCTCGTCGAGCCAATCGAGCGCGAGCTGCGTCGTGGCCGCCCTCGTCGGTCCGCCCGCGAGCACAGCGCGCACCTTGGGATGCGCGGACGGCTCGGCATAGATCCGCGAGTCATCGAGCGAGTCGGGATGCATCATGAGGATGATGTCGTCGATCTCCTCGCATGTCTCGAAGACCTCCAGCGTGTGCTCGACGATCGGCTTTCCCGCGATCCTCAGGAACTGCTTCGGAATACCGGCGCCGACGCGTGTTCCGGTGCCGCCGGCGAGGATCACGGCGACGGTGCGCAGCGCTGAGGGCATGGGCTCTCTTTCGTGGGGATTCGAGGGCGGAGACGGATCCTCATGAGCCTACCCATGCGGAGCGGACGAGCCGTATCTCAGCGTCCTCGGCCTCCGGCGTCCGACAGTGCGTCGCGCCAGCTCATGTCGCGCGCCGCCTTGACCGCGCACACCACGAGCAGCATCCAACCGCCCTCGAAGAGCGCGAAGCTCTCGGCGAACGAGGTCACCGCGATCGCGACGAGCATGAGCGCCGGCCACACGTACACGACGCTTCGACGTGTCGAGGCGAGCAGCCACGCGCGGACGAGCGCGAGGCCGAGCAGGCCGATGAACAAGAGGGCGCCGATCACGCCGACCTGGAAGTACACGTCGATGTACGCGTTCAGGCCGGAGCCGTGGGCGCGGCCCGTGGCGAGATCGATCCACGTGTACGGCGGGGCATCCGGCCATGGCCCCACCCAGCCCCAGCCCTGCAATGGATTCAGGTTGAGGTACCGCGACATCTCCCGCCAGACCTCGAGGCGAACGTCGAACTCGTCACGCGCGTCGATGATCTCGATGATGCGGATGCGGAAGATCCATCCCGCGACGATCGTCACGACGCCGGTGACGAGCAACGCGATCTGCCAGCGCCACCTCGTCGGTGCAGAGGCCTTCCGCAGTCCGTAGAGGGCCACGAGGGCGACGAGTGCGGCGCCGAGCGCGAACCAGGTCGTCGGCGATCCGGAGAAGACGAGGCACAGCCCGGCGAGCGTGAGGGAGAGGATGGCGCGAGTGCGCTGCACGATCTTCATGCGCCACTCGACGAGGAAGGTGAGGAGGGCGATGAGCGCGACGAAGCCGAGCATGTTCCGCGAGCCGAAGATGCCCTGGATCGGTCCGAACTGCGCGATGCCGCCCTGGATTCCGAGCACGCGGATCGGGATGTCGAGGATGATGCCGGACAGCACCTCGAGTGCGAGGGAGGCGCCGAGGAGCGCGCGCATGACGTCGCCGAAGGCGCGAACGATCTGGATGGTGTCGCGCATGAGGGCGATGTACACGCCGATGAACGCGAACGCGATGAGGTAGAAGAGACGAGCGAGCGAGGTGAGCGCCGGCAGGCTGCTCCAGAGCACGGACGCCGCACACCACCCGATGAACACGAGGATCGAGAGCGGCAGGATGCCGTACCACTCGACGGCCCTCCATCGGGCGACGAGCGACGCGCTGCAGAGCACGAGGAGACCGGCGATCGCGGCGACGAGACCGGGTGTGCCGATGATGCTCCGCACGGCATGCGTCGAGAACGCGAGGCCGACGGCGAGGAGGGTGAGTGCCTGGGCGAACCGCGCAGATCCGGCGAAGTCGCGCAGCGCAGCGCTCAGCTGCGAGCCACGGGTGCTGCCGTCGCCTCGACCGGCGCCGGCCCCGGGAACGCTCATCGGTCAGCGACCTCGGCGCGCGAGGCTCGGTTCATCGAGCGACCTCGGGCGGCGGCATCCGCGATGCCGGTATCGGCACCGGTTCGGCCGGCAGCGGCTCGTGCTCCCACTGCCGTCGCTTCGTCGACCAAGCGATCGCGATGAGCAGGAGCCATCCGCTCTCGATCAGGAGCCGGCTCTCGGCGAAGCTCTGTCCGATGAGCGCCACGAGCAGGAGCAACGGCACGAGCGCGGCGGCCGAGTGGGGGAGCGGTCGCCCTGACGCGTCCATGGGTCGATCGACGGCGAGGAACCAGGAACGCCACAGTGCACCGATCACGATCGAGGCGAAGGCGATCACTCCGATCACGCCGAGCTGCATCCAGACGTCGAGCCATGCGTTGTGAGCCTGCAGGTAGGTGACGCCCTTGCGCACTGCGAGGCCCTGGAACGGCTCCACCCACGGCACCCAGTAGCCGACCCAGCCCCAGCCGAACCACGGCCGTTCCGTGGCGAGGCCGATCACCGAGTTCCAGATGTCGAACCTGCCGGTCAGGTCCTCGCTCTTGCCGAAGAGGTCGAGCAGCCGGTCCCACAGGCCGATCAGCAGGGCGACGGATGCCACGAGCGTCGCGCCGGCCGTCCAGTAGACGCCGCGACGGCGGTCGGGGCCGACCCTCCGAGCCCAGAGGGCGAAGCCGAGTGCGACGAGCACGATGACGGCGACGAGGACCACCGTCGCCGATCGGGTGAGCGCGAAGACAACACCGGCCACGACGATCCAGACGATGCCCGAGGTGCGCCGCACGCTGCCGGCCGCGAGCATCGCGCCGAACACGACGAGTCCGAGCAGCGCGGCCATCGCGAGGAGGTTGCGGCTCGCGACGATGCCCTCGATCGGGCCGCCGTCGAAGAGGAGTCCGCGCGACCAGTAGAAGGCCATGGGCAGTTTCTCGGCCGTGGTATCGAAGTCGGGGAAGTTCGGCAGCAGCGGCCCGCCGACGAAGAGGGCGACCCAGAGCTCGAATGCGAGCGAGAGTCCGAGCACCCATTTGAGCGCACCGCCGAGGCATCGGACGAACTGCGTCCAGCTCAGGCACAGCACGAGGGCGATGGCGGTGAAGGTCGTCGCGAGCGTGATGCCGACGCCGAGCGCGGATGCCCCGGGGTAGTACGACCAGGCGATCGAGGCCGTCGCGAGCAGCACGAAGACGAGGGTCGACTTCGGCACGCGGCGCCAGATCCATGTCGGCCGCACCTGCGCGACCATGACGACGGCGCCGATCAGCACGAGCGCCGCGATGATGCCGAAGCCCCACCAACCGAGGAGGTTGCGCCAGAACTGGCCGGCGAGCACCGTGAACAGGGCGAATGTCGCGTACGCCGTGATCCAGCGTCGTCGATCGGTGCTCATGGGGTACAGGCTATCGCGGGCTCCATTGCGAACAGATGACGGATGCGGCGTCGGGCTCGATCCCGCGGCCTTGGTAGCTTGGACGCAGACGACCGAGAGGACCCCTCGCACATGTTCACGGCGATCGGCAACACCCCGCGCGACTACGCGTGGGGCTCCACGACGGCGATCGCGGGATTCCGCGGGGTCGAGGCATCCGGAGCGCCGGAGGCCGAGCTCTGGCTCGGGGCGCACCCGGGGTCGCCGGCGCAGGTGCTCGACCCCGAGGCCGTCGGACACGCCGATCTCGCGGCCTGGATCGCGGCGGCGCCCGCGCAGGTGCTCGGCGCTGGCCTCGCCGAGCACGGCGCGCGCCTCCCGTTCCTGCTCAAGGTGCTGGCGGCGGCCGCACCGTTGTCGCTGCAGGCGCATCCCACGCCCGAGCAAGCACGCGCGGGCTTCGCGCGCGAAGAGGCCGACGGGGTGCCGCTCGACGCCTACGACCGCAACTACAAGGACGAGTTCCACAAGCCCGAGCTGATCGTCGCGGTGAGCGACACCTTCGACGCCCTGTCGGGCTTCCGTCCGCTGAGCGAGGTGCACGGGGTCCTCGAGGTGCTGCGAGCAGCGGATGCCGCGGCTCCCGACCCCGACTCCGGCGCACTCGACCTGCTCGAGTCCCGCCTGTCGGGCGAGCACGCGCTCCGCGACACCGTCGAGTGGCTGCTGCGCGACGGTCGCGGCGGCGACACCGGCGAGGCGACGTGGGTGATCGACCGGGTCACCGCGCTCGCGGCATCCGAGATCGCGCTCGCCTCGCCGTACGCGCTCTCGTTCGAGACCGTCGGCGCGCTCGCCGAGGCCTACCCCGGCGACCCCGGTGTCGTGATCTCGCTGCTGCTGAACCGCGTGCGCCTCGCGCGAGGCGAGGCGCTGTACCTCGCGGCCGGCAACGTCCACGCGTATCTCGACGGACTCGGCATCGAGCTCATGGCGGCGAGCGACAACGTGCTGCGCGGCGGCCTGACGCCGAAGCACATCGACGTCACGGAGCTCCTCGACGTGCTCGACTTCACGCCGATCTCCGCGCCGTACCTCGCGCCGATCGAGGTCTCGCCCGGGGTCGAGGTGTTCCGCCCCGACGTGCCCGATTTCGAGCTGTACCGCGTCGAGCCCGCTGCGGAGGCCGCCCATGTCGCACTCGACGGGCCGGCGATCGTGATCGTCGAAGGCGGCGGCGTCACGATCAGCGGGTCCACCGGGGCATCCGTCTCACTCGATCGTGGAGCGTCCGCCTACATCACCCCCGACGAGGGCGAACTCTCGATCTCCGGCCGGGGCATCGCCTGGATCGCGACCACGGGTTCGGCAGCACGGGTCGACGCCTAGGAGGCGACCCGCATCCCGAAGAGCCGGCGGTACGCGGTCGGCGTCGTCTGCAGCACCTTCACGAAGTGATGCCGCATGACGGCTGCGGCCCCGAATCCCGTGTCGCGGGCGATCTCCTCGAGCGTGAACGAGGTCTCCTCGAGCAGCTGCTGGGCGCGCAGCAGTCGCTGACGGTTCAGCCATGCGTTCGGGGTCGTGCCCGTCTCCGCACGGAATCGGCGTGCGAAGGTGCGGGGAGACATGAGCGCCTTGCGAGCGAGGAGGTCGACCGTGAGGTCTTCGTCGAGGTGCTCGACCATCCATTCGGTGATCTTCGCGAACGAGTCGCTGCGGCACTCGGCGACAGGGCTCTGGATGAACTGGGACTGGCCGCCGTCGCGCTGCGGCGGCACGACCATGCGGCGGGCGATCATGTTCGCGGCGCCCGCGCCGAGCTCGGTGCGCACGATGTGGAGCGCCGCGTCGATGCCCGCAGCGGTGCCCGCACCCGTGACGACCTTGTCGTCCTGCACGAAGAGGACGTCGGCGTCGACGTCGACGCGCGGGAACATCTCGGCGAGCCGTTCCGTGTACATCCAGTGCGTCGTCGCGCGGCGGCCGTCGAGCACGCCGGCCCGGCCGAGCGTGAACGCGCCGGAGCACACCGAGAGCACCCAGGCACCGCGTTCGACGGCGTCGCGCAGCACCTCGGACACCCGCTCGTCGACGGGCTCGTCGATGAGGGCGGCCGGCACGGCGACCAGGTCGGCGGTTCGAGCGACGTCGAGACCCTCGTGCACGATGATGTCGAAGCCGAGCTTCGTGGTGATGGGGCCGGGGTCGGCCGCGACGACGTGGAAGTCGAAGGTCGGGCCGCCGGTGTCGCTGCGATCAATGCCGAACACCTCGCAGAGCACGCCGAACTCGAACGGCGCCATCTGCGGCAGGGCGATGCAGGCGATGGTCTTGAGCACGGCGGCCTCCGTTGGCAGGAATCGATCGATTGCTGTCCACTCTGCCACTTTCGGCAGGATCTGACAAGTCATAGATTTACTGCCATGACCACGATCATCTTCCTCGTCCTTGCGGGACTCGCCATCTGGGGCGTCCTCGCCACCGTGCTCCGCCTCGACACCGATGGCTACGGTCGGCCCGAGATCCGCGACCGCACCCGCCACATCGAGCACCAGCCCACGCGCCCCGCCTGACCCGGTCGGGAGCGGCCCGGTCCCGCTCCGGATACGATCGACTCCGGCGGGGAGGTACCGCGCCGGAAGGTGGGAACATGAGCTGGCTGGTCACCGGGGGAGCGGGCTACATCGGCGCGCACGTCGTGCGCGCATTCGAGGCCCAGGGCATCGGCGCCGTCGTGCTCGACGACCTCTCGACGGGCAAGGCCGACTTCGTCCCCCACGGGACCCCGATCGTCCACGGCAGCATCCTCGACGGGTCCGTGATCGAACGGGCGATCGAAGAGCACGGCGTCACGGGCGTCGTCCACCTCGCGGGGTTCAAGTACGCGGGAGTCTCGGTCGAGCGCCCCCTGCACACGTATCGGCAGAACGTCACGGGCACCGCCACGCTCCTCGCAGCGATGGAGTCGAAGGGCGTCGACCGCATCGTCTTCTCATCGAGCGCGGCCGTGTACGGCACTCCCGACGTCGATCTCGTCACCGAGGCCACGCCGAAGCATCCCGAGTCGCCCTACGGCGAGTCCAAGCTCATCGGCGAGTGGCTGCTCGCCGACCAGGCCAAGGCCGCCGGCCTCCGGCACACGAGCCTGCGCTACTTCAACGTCGTCGGCTCGGGCACGCCCGAGATATTCGACGTGAGCCCGCACAACCTCTTCCCGCTCGTGTTCGACGCCCTCCTCGCCGAACGCACCCCCCGTATCAACGGCGGCGACTACCCGACCCCCGACGGCACGTGCGTGCGCGACTACATCCACGTCGCGGATCTCGCCGAGGCGCACGTCGTCGCCGCGCGTCGTCTCGACGCGGGCGACGGTCTCGAACCCGTCTACAACCTCGGTTCCGGCGACGGCGTCTCGGTCGGCGAGATCATGCGGGCGGTCGCGGAGGTCACCGGCATCGAGTTCGCTCCCGAGGTCGGCCCGCGCCGCGGCGGAGACCCCGCCCGCATCGTCGCCTCGGGCGAACTCGCGGCCCGCGACCTCGACTGGCGGATGCGCCACACGCTCACCGAGATGGTCGACAGCGCCTGGCAGGCTCGCCGCGCGGCATCCGATTCATAACGTCTCCTCAACGTCCCGGCGTGTCGACACGGCCATCAAGCCTCGACGGTCGCTTGAGGGTTTACCATCTGCGACTTGACTCACGGGAATTACACCGGTGTAATTGGTCGTGACACACCCTCTGGGTGGTCGGTACAACTGGGTGGGAGACGATATGAGCAATCCTGAATATCGTTCTGGAGTACCTGACGATTGGTTCGTCGATCCTGTCAGGCTGGGCGTTCCGGGGGTTCGCTCAGTCTCAGACGATGACAATCCGTTGGCATGGCAGAGCGACGCGCTGTGCGCGCAAACCGATCCTGAGGCGTTCTTCCCTGAAAAGGGCGGATCGACACGGGACGCGAAGAAGATCTGCACCGGATGCGAGGTACGCAATCAGTGCCTCGAGTACGCCCTCGGCAACGACGAGCGTTTCGGCATCTGGGGCGGGCTCTCCGAGCGGGAGCGGCGCAAGCTCCGCAAACGAGCAGTCTGAGTCGCGGAGCTCGCCACGGCGAGCTCCGCGCTCGTGACCTCACGGTTCGAGACGCACGACGAGTCGACCTCGAGGCATCCGGACATTCGACCGGATTTTCGAGGCACGCCCGCATCGGTGACGGATGCCGCCGGGTGTGCCGCTTAGGCTGACCCCGATGTTCCCCAGAGTCACCGCCGTCCTCGTCGCACATCACGGTGGCGACCACCTCAGACGCTCCCTCGAAGCGATTCGAGCACAGGGTCGTGCTCCAGACGCCCTCGTCGTCGTCCTCACCGAGGCCGACGCCGAAGCTCGCGAGATCGCTGCGTCCTCATCGCCGACGCATATCGTGGAGCTCTCGCAGCGGCTCTCGTTCGGCGACGCCGTGCGCGCCGCGGACCGGGTGCTCGACGCTCCGGCGTCGGACGCCGACGCGCTGTGGCTCCTCGCGGAGGACACCGCGCCGGAACCCGATGCGCTCGAGCGCCTCGTCGCGACGCTCGAGACGGCGAAGTCCGTCGCGATCGCGGGACCCAAGCTCCGCGAGTGGGACGACCCCGACCGCATCGCGACCTTCGGTCGGACGATCACGCGCTTCGGTCGCAGCGTCTCGCTCGTGGCGGGCGAACTCGACCAGGGTCAGCACGACGGCCTGAGCGATGTCCTCGGCCTCGACCCGGCCGCCATCCTCGTTCGGCACGCCGTCTGGCGCGGGCTCGACGGATTCGACCCGGCGCTGCCGACCGTCGACGACGCCCTCGACTTCTCGATCAGGGCGCGCCTGGCGGGCCACAGGGTCTCGGTGGTGCCGGACGCCCATGTGCGATTCGCCGGTGATGGGGTCGTCGGGCCGCCGTCCGACCCGCGCGCCCGAGCAGCGAGGCGACGTACTCGCGCCGCGCGGGCGGCCGCGCTGCACCGCAGGCTCGTGTACGCGCCCGCCGTCGCCGTTCCGGTGCACTGGCTGAGCTTCCTGCCGCTCGCGATCATCAGGTCGATCAGGCTGCTGCTCGTGAAGTCGCCCGGAGCGATCATCGGTGAGTTCGCCGCGGCACTCGGAACGATGTTCTCGGGCATGCGCGTTGCCCGCGCCCGGCGCCGGTTGAAAGCCGCGCGCACGACGGGCTGGTCGGCGATCGCTCCGCTTCGGATGGCGCCCGACGAGGTGCGCCGGCGTCGACAGCACGCCGCCGAGGAGCGGCGCGCGAGAGCGCGGGGCCGAAAGCACGAGCTGCAGTTCATCGGGACGGGCGGCGGCTGGGTGCTGCTCGTCTCCGTCGTGGCGAGCGTGGCACTGTTCTCCTGGCTGCTCGGTGCCGGGGGACTCAGCGGCGGCGGCATCCTGCCGCTCTCGAACGGTCTCGACGAGCTGTGGCACAACGCGGCCTACGGGTGGCGAGACATCGGCGCGGGCTTCGTCGGCGCCGCCGACCCGTTCGCGGGCGTGCTCGCGGTGCTCGGGTCGATCACCTTCTGGGCGCCGTCGTTCGCCCTCGTGCTGCTCTGGCTCGTCGCGGTGCCGGTCTCGACGCTCGGTGCGTGGTTCGCCGCCTCCCGGCTGACCGAACGGGGCTCGGTGCGCGCCGTCGCCGCGCTCGTGTGGGGGCTCGCGCCTCCGCTGCTCGTGGCGCTCGGCGACGGGCGCCCCGGCGCCGTGCTGGCCCACATGCTGCTCGGCTGGCTCGCCTTCGCCGTGTTCGGTGCGGCGACGTCGTGGGCCGCCGCGGCGACGGCCTCCCTCCTGTTCGCGGCCGTGGTGGCGGCGGCGCCGAGCCTCGCGCCGGCACTGCTCGTGGCGTGGCTGGTCAGCCTCGCGGTGAGCGGACGCGCCGCGGTTCGCCTCGCGGGCCTGCCGCTGCCGGCCTTCGTGCTCTTCGCACCGCTCGTGCTCGCGCAGTTCGGTCGCGGCACCCCGATCGCATTGCTCGCCGACCCCGGGCTGCCGCTCCAGAGCATCGTTCCGTCGTCGTGGCAGCTCGCGCTCGGATTCCCGGGGGCGCCGTGGGGCGGCTGGCCGGAGCTCCTCGGCAGCGGCTCCGCGATCGACCCGAAGCTGGTCGTGACGCTCCTCGTCGTGCCGTTCATCGTGGCCGCGCTCGCCGCAGTGCTCGCGCCCGGCATCCGGGGGGCGGTGCTCAGCCTCGGCGTGGCGCTGCTCGGCTTCGCGACCGCCGTCGCCGCCGGCCACGTCGCGGTCGCGGTCGCCGGACCCGAGGCGGTGCAACTCTGGACGGGGCCCGGACTGAGCCTCGCATGGCTCGGGCTCGTGCTCGCCGCGGTCATCGCGTTGAACGCCGTGCGTCGGGGCGGTGCCGTGCTCGCATGGCTCGTCGCCGCGACGACGATCGCCGCGGTCGTGCCGACGGGGCTCGCGATCGCGACCGCCTCGACCGCGATCTCCCCGGCTGCCGAGCGCACACTGCCGGCATTCGTCGGCGCCGAGGCCCAATCGGATCCGAGGGTGACGACGCTCCGGATGCAGCCCGAGGTCGACGGCAGCATCCGGTCGACCCTCGAGCACGGCACGGGCACGACGCTCGATGAGCAGTCGACGCTCGAGCAGACCCTGGTGGAGATGAGCGAGTCGGAGGCGCAACTCGCGGAGGTCGCGGGCAACCTCGCCTCCCGCAGCGGATTCGACCCGGATGCGGCGATCCGGGAGTTCGGCGTCTCGTTCGTGCTCCTCGCCCCGCCTGTCGGTGACGACCGCGAGGCCGAGGCCACCGCGAACCGTGCGCGTACCGCGCTCGACGGCAACTCCGCATTGATCGCGGTCGGTGAGACCGACTTCGGCACGCTCTGGCGATTCAGCGCTGCCGAGTCCGACGCGCCGGCCGCGCAGATCCCTGCGAACGCCGGCGGCGCGTTGACCGGACTGATCACCGCCGCGCAGATCATCGTGCTCGGCGCAACGCTCCTGCTCTCGATTCCGACCGGGGCCGGGCGCGAGGCCGATCGACGCCCGGTGCGACGCCGCCCTCGGAAGCCTGCGAAGGTGCGGAAGAAGCCTGCTCCCGACGAAGCGCCCACCGACGCCACCGGCGCCGGTGAGGCCGCCGATGTCGCCGAGCCCGATGACGAGAGCCGGCCTGCTGAGGCGAGCGAGCACCCAGCGGACGGCGTGCCCGATGAGGTCGACGAATCGGGGGGTGACCCGGACCCGGCATCCGAGGCGCCGGACGAACGCGTGACGGATGCCTCGGAGCCCCCGTCGGCCGAGGAGCCGCCGCCGCCCGCGGCAACAGACCGAGACGAACCGACCGAGACGAGGGGAGACGACGATGTCCGCTGATCGCGCACGCACCTTCGCCCGCATCGGCGGTCGCGCCGCAGGACTCCTCGTGGCGGCCGCGCTCGCCGTCGCCGCGCTGGGAGCCGCCGCGCTCGTGCCGTGGCCGGAGCACCAGGTGGCACCACCGTCGCTGGTCGTGCAGCCCGCGGAGAGCCGTCAGCAGCGCGTCTGCCCCGGCCCGCTGCTCACGCTCGCCGACGATGCCGCCGCCGCCACGACCGCGTCCTCGATCGGCGAGGCCGAGATCACCGTCGGCGCCGAGCCCGACGACGCCGAGATCACCGAGACACCGCTCGACGCGCCCGGCAACCCGCGCGCCGACCGCGACGGCACCCCCGTCGTGATCGAGGTCGAGCCCGGCACCGTGGATGCCGGCATGATCGCGGGGGCCCAGTCCCAGTCGGCCGACACCGAGACGATCGCGGGATTCGCGGCGACCGCCTGCGCCGAGGCGACCGCCGAGTCCTGGCTCGTCGGCGGCGCGACGACGCTCGGCCGCACGAGCCTCGTGACGCTCGCGAACCCCACCGCTGTCGCTGCGACGGTCGACGTGCGCGTGATCGGCGAGACCGGCGCGGTCGAGGCGGGCTCGGCGCTCGGCATGATCGTGCCGGGCGGGAGCCAGCGGGTCGTCTCGCTCGCCGGGCTCGCACCGAACATCGCCTCGCCGGTCGTGCACGTGACGAGCACGGGCGGCACGATCGCCGCCACGCTCGAGCAGTCCGCGGTCGACGGTCTGGCTCCTGCCGGCGTCGAATTCACCGGTCCGGCGGCGATGCCCGCCAACACGCAGATCATCCCCGGATTCGTGGTCGCCGAAGCCGGCGGCATCGATCCCGCGGACGACCACGCGGAAGGCGACGCGTTCCCTGCCGTGCGCCTGCTCGCCACGGGCGACGAGCCCGTCGACGTGACGATCGGGCTCGTTCCCGAGGCGGGCAGTGCCGACGGCTCCACGATCGAGGCGACCCTGCAACCGGGCCGGGCGACCGATGTCCCGCTCGGCGTGCTCGAGGCCGGCGCCTACACCGTGCGAGTCGAGGCCGACGGACCCATCCTGGCGGCCGCCCGCGCCTCGATCAGCGTTCCGGCCGACGAGACGCCGTCGGCATCGGCGGATGCCGCGGCAGCGGGTGACTTCGCCTGGACGGTGTCGACATCGCCGCTGCTCGACGATGCGGTCATCGCGGTCCCCGACGGCCCCTCGCCCGTCCTCCACCTCGCGAACGAGGGCGAGGGCGAGGCCGAAGTGCAGCTCACGCTCGACGGCGAGACGCGCGCCATCACGATCGACGCGGGCGGGGCGGCATCCGTCGAGGTCGATGCCGGCTCGATCGTCACGCTCGCCGGAGTCGCCGGGGTGCACGCCTCGGTGTCGTTCAACGACGTGGCCGGACTCGCCTCGTTCGGGGTGCAGCCGCCCGGGCCGCTCGACGCGCCCATCCGAGTGTTCCCTCGGTAGGCGGTGACGGCGCGCCTCGCGGCGTCGCTCAGAGGTGGCGGTAGCGCCCCGGAGCCAGCTCCCACGGGTCCTTGCCGAGAAGGTCGGCGATGGCACGGAAGACGCAGCTCTCGATGAGCAGCTTCTCTTCGCGCTCCTCGCCCTCCTGCAGCCGCAGGAACCGCACGATCGGCAACCGGTAGAAGACGATGCGGCGTTCGTCGTGGAAGACCTTCCACCGGTCGACGTGGTCGTCGTGGATCGCCTCGGCCGGCCCCTGCGCGACCTCGAACACCACGCCCTCGAGTTCGGGCCAGAGTCCCCGAAGATACGCCGCGGTGGTCCCGACGGTGACGTCGAACTCGTCGAGGCGATTGTGGAGCATCGGCAGGTGCGGCCCGGTGACCGCCGAGCGGAGCCCACGGCCGTGGCGGTCGCGGGCGAGCCGTCGGGGCGAGCGCGGCTCTGAGGCGACGCGGCGGGAGCGGGGCATACCGTCCATCGTACTGAGTCGTATCCACCGAACGGCCGAGATGCTCGCTACTCTGGTCAAGCCATGAGACGTTGTTCGCGCACTGCCTGCGCTGCCGAAGCGGTTGCCACGCTGACGTTCGACTATGCCGACTCGATGGCCGTGCTCGGCCCGCTCGCGGCCACCCGCGAGCCGCACGGCTACGACCTCTGCGCCAGGCATGCCGAGCGCACGTCGGCACCCGTCGGCTGGCAGGTCGTGCGGCACGTCAGCCTCGGTGAGGTAGGTTTCAAGGCATGAATTCCGCTGACTCCTCCGGATCTCGAGCGCGCCTCGATGCGATCGTGAAGGCCTACGACGTCCGCGGAATCGTCGGGGAGGGGCTGACCGCCGAGACGGTCGAGGCGCTCGCCGCGGCGTTCGTCGACGAGGTCGGCGCCGGCGGCGGCCAGGTCGTCGTCGGGCACGACATGCGCGACTCCTCGCCAGGATTCGCCGAGGCATTCGCCCGCGGTGCGGCTGCCCGCGGTGCCGATGTCATCTCGATCGGGCTGTGCTCGACCGATGAGAACTACTTCGCGTCGGGGTCGATGGACGCGCCCGCGGCGATGTTCACGGCGAGTCACAACCCGGCCGCGTACAACGGCATCAAGTTCTCGCGCGCCGGAGCGCAGGGCATCTCGCTCGACACGGGCCTGGCTGCGATCCGCGATCGCGCCGCCGCCTACCTCGAAGCGGGCATCGCGTCCGTCGCCGCGCCCGGCGCGGTCTCGACGGTCGACGTGCTCGCCGACTACGCGGCCCACCTCCGCTCGCTCGTCGACCTCAGCGGCATCCGGCCCCTCAAGATCGTCGTGGATGCCGGCAACGGCATGGGCGGGCTCACCGTGCCGGCCGTGCTCGGCACGGCGGCAGCGCTCCCGGCCCTGCCGCTCGAGATCGTCCCGCTCTACTTCGAGCTCGACGGCACCTTCCCGAACCACGAGGCGAACCCCCTCGACCCCGCGAACCTCGTCGACCTGCAGCGCGCCGTCGTCGAGCACGGTGCCGACCTCGGCCTGGCATTCGACGGCGACGCCGACCGCTGCTTCGTCGTCGATGAGCAGGGCGGCGCAGTCGACCCCTCTGCGGTGGCGGCCATCGTGGCCCTCCGCGAGATCGCCCGGGTGCAGGCCATGGGCGAAGCGGATGTCTCGGTGATCCACAACCTCATCACCTCGCGCTTCGTACCCGAGGCGATCGAGGCCGCAGGGGCGACGCCGGTGCGCACCCGGGTCGGCCACTCGCTCATCAAGGACCAGATGCGCGCCACGGGCGCCGTCTTCGGCGGCGAGCACTCGGCGCACTACTACTTCCGCGACTTCTGGAGCGCCGACAACGGCATGCTCGCCGCCATGCACGTGCTCGCCGAGTTCGGTGCGCAAGCGGCCCCGCTCTCCGAGATGTCGAACCGCTTCACTCCGTATTCGCTCTCGGGCGAGATCAACTCGGTCGTCGACGACGTGCCCGCGGCGTACACGCGCATCGTCGAGGCGTTCACCGACCGGGCGGAGTTCGACGAACTCGACGGCCTCACGGTGACGGGCATGACCGCCGGCGACGAGGCGTTCTGGTGGTTCAACGTGCGGCCCTCGAACACCGAGCCGCTGCTGCGCCTGAACGCGGAGGGCGGGGATGCCGTGACGATGGCGGCCATCCGCGACGAGGTCCTCGCGCTCATCCGCGAGAGCCCGCGCAGCGCGTAGCTCCTTCACACGGAGGATCGCCCGGAGCCGAGCTGGCAGAATGGTCGCATGACCACGCTGCCCGCGACCACCGCCCTTCCGTTCAAGGTCGCCGACCTCTCGCTCGCCGAGGCCGGTCGGCACCAGTTGAGGTTGGCCGAGAACGAGATGCCGGGCCTCATGGCGCTCCGCGCCGAGTTCGGCGAGTCGAAGCCGCTCGCGGGTGCCCGCATCGCCGGCAGCCTGCACATGACGGTGCAGACCGCCGTGCTCATCGAGACCCTCGTCGCGCTCGGCGCGCAGGTGCGCTGGGCGAGCTGCAACATCTTCTCCACGCAGGACGAAGCCGCCGCCGCGATCGCCGTCGGCCCCGAGGGCACCGTCGACGCGCCGGCCGGCGTGCCGGTGTTCGCGTGGAAGGGCGAGTCCCTCGAGGAGTACTGGTGGTGCACCGACCGCATCTTCGACTGGTCGACTGAGGCCGCGGCGTCCGGCGCCGACTGGATCGGCCCCAACATGATCCTCGACGACGGCGGCGACGCGACCCTGCTCGTGCACCGCGGCCGCGAGTTCGAGGCCGCCGGTGTCGTGCCCGCGGCGACGGAGGACGCGAGCCACGAGTACCGCGTCGTGCTCGACACCCTGCGGGCGAGCCTCGAGCTGAGTTCCGACCGCTGGACGCGCATCGCCGAGGAGCTGAAGGGCGTCACCGAGGAGACCACGACCGGCGTGCACCGCCTCTACGAGCTGCATGCGGCGGGCGAGCTCCTCTTCCCGGCCATCAACGTCAACGACTCGGTCACGAAGTCGAAGTTCGACAACAAGTACGGCATCCGCCACTCGCTGCCCGACGGCCTGAACCGCGCGACCGACGTGCTCATGGGCGGCAAGGTCGCGTTCGTCGTCGGCTACGGCGACGTCGGAAAGGGTGCTGCGGAGGCGCTTCGCGGTCAGGGAGCCCGTGTCATCGTCTCGGAGGTCGACCCGATCTGCGCGCTGCAGGCGGCGATGGACGGCTACCAGGTCGCCCGCCTCGACGACGTCGTCGGCGAGGTCGACATCTTCGTCACGTGCACCGGCAACAAGGACGTCGTGCGCGTCGAGCACATGCTCGGCATGAAGCATCTCGCGATCGTCGCGAACGTCGGCCACTTCGACAACGAGATCGACATGGCGGCGCTCGAATCGCTCGAGGGCGCCGTGCGCGTCGAGATCAAGCCGCAGGTGCACGAGTGGCGCCTGCCCACCGGGCGCTCGATCCTCGTGCTCTCCGAGGGACGCCTCATGAACCTCGGCAATGCCACGGGGCATCCGTCGTTCGTGATGTCGAACTCGTTCACGAACCAGGTGCTCGCCCAGATCGAGCTGTGGACCCGGCCCGAGCAGTACCCGGTCGGCGTCTACGTGCTGCCGAAGCACCTCGACGAGAAGGTCGCGCGACTGCACCTCGACGCGCTCGGCGTCGAGCTCACCGAGCTCTCGCCCGAGCAGGCCGCCTACATCGGCGTGCCCGTCGAAGGCCCGTACAAGGTCGACCACTACCGGTACTGAGACGGCGACGGATGCCGCGGTCCGCGGCAGCCGTCCGTCCGGCGTCAGCGCTCGGGGAAGCCGGGCGGCGTCGCCGTGAGCACCGGCGCGAGCGACGCCATCCGGGCGTCGACGAGCGCGAGCGCGACCGCGTCGCGCTCGCGCCGGAGCGCTGCGACGCCCGCGAGGAAGCGTTCGGGCGAGGCGTCGGGCAGCGGCGACACGAACGGCGCCACCTCGGCGGCGAGCGATGCAGCGACGCGCTCGCGACTCTCGGGCACGAGGTGCGCCGCGTTCGCGAAGAAGGCCGCGACCCGGCGCGCCAGTGGATCGGGGAGCCGGGCGACGTCGGCGATCGCCGCCCACGAGACGAGCTCGGGCGGAACGCCGAACGCGGTCGACGGAAGCTTCGGCACGCGCTCGACCTGCCCGTGCGTTCCTGCGAGCAGGTCGCCGAGCCGCTTCGACGACGGGTTCAGGAACCCGACGAGCACGGCGAGGCCGCCGAAGGTCAGGTAGATCTCGACGACTCCGGTCAGCGCGCGGATGAACGCGTGCCGGAAGCCGATCGCGCCCCCGTCGTCGCGCACCACGCGGAGGCCCAGTGCGAGCTTGCCGAGCGAGCGACCGTGCGAGGCCGTCTCGACCGCCGTGGGAACGATCACGATGCACGTCACGATGCCCGCGATCAGGATGGCCTGGAAGCCCTTCTCGTCGATGCCGAGTCCCGAGAGGGCCAGGAGGAGGCCGAGGATGAGGAGCACCGAGACGAGCACGTCGATGATCGCGCCGCCCGCCCGGATGATCGCGCTCGCGGGTCGTACATCGAGCGTCACGGCCTCGCCGGTGACCACGCCCTCGTCGTCGAATCGGGCGGCGCTCGGGGCGACGGCTGGGGCATCTGCCATGGGTAGTATTCAAGCAGATGGACCTCGATGCGCTCGCCTCCGCCCGCCAAGACGACTGGCAGCGCCTCGACGCGCTCGCACGTCGTCGTCGTCTCGACGGCGCCGAGGCGGACGAGCTCATCGAGCGGTATCAGAGCGCCGCATCCGATCTCTCCCTCGTGCAGGCGACTGCGGGCTCGACGGCGCTCGGCGACCGGCTCTCGGTCACGCTCGCCAGAGCCCGCCTGGCGTTCACGGGCGCGCCCGAGAACCCGTTGCGGCAGTTCACCCGGTTCGCGGTCGTGAGCCTGCCCGCCGCGCTCTACCGGTTGCGGTGGCTCACCCTCGCGGTTGCAGTCGTCACGGTCGTGGTCGCCGCCCTCTACGCGTGGTGGATCGGAGCGGACCCGCGTGTGCTCGCGGCGCTCGGCAGCGAGGAGGAGCTGCGCCAGATCGCCGAAGAGGGCTTCGTCGCCTACTACTCCGAGAACCCGGCGGCCTCGTTCGCGGGGGCGGTGTGGACGAACAATGCGTGGATCGCCGCCCAGTGCGTGGCGTTCGGCATCCTCGGCGTGTGGGTGCCGTGGGTGATCCTGCAGAACGCGCAGAACCTCGGCATCAACGCAGCGGTCATGTTCGCCTACGACGAGGCCGACACCTTCTTCCTCTACATCGCGCCGCACGGGCTGCTCGAGCTCACATGCGTCTTCGTCGCAGCAGCGGCCGGCCTCCGCATCTTCTGGGCGTGGGTGGCGCCGGGGGCTCGACCGCGGGGCGTCGCGCTCGCCGAAGACGCGCGGGCGCTGTTCAGCGTCGCGATCGGGCTCGTGTTCTTCCTCTTCGTCTCAGGACTGATCGAGGGCTTCGTCACCCCTGCGCCCTGGCCGTGGCCGGTGAAGATCGGCATCGGGGTCGCGGCGCTCGGCGGATTCCTGGCGTACATGCTCGTGCTCGGCGGCCGCGCGAGTCGTGCGGGCGAGACCGGCGACCTCGTCGAATTCGACGCGGGGTCGCAGCGCATCGTCGCCGGCTGAGCTGCATCACGTTCGGAGCGGTGAGACGACGATGGCGGATGTCCCGTGGGACATCCGCCATCGTCGAGCCAGAGGTTACGCGGCGAGTTGCTTCGAACGGTCGAAGACGAGCTTGTAGATGAGGCCGGCGATCACGGCACCGAGGATCGGGGCGACGATCGACACCCAGAGCTGGGTCCATGCGATGCCGCCGCCGTAGAGCGCGGTGGCGATCGAGCGGGCCGGGTTGAACGAGGCGTTCGATACGGGGATCGCGATGAGCGCGAGCAGGGTCAGCGTGAGGCCGATCGCAAGGGGAGCGAAGCCGACGGCCGCGCGGGCGCTCGTGACGCCGAGGATCACGAGGAGGAAGATCGCGGTCGCGACCGTCTCGATGAGGAAGACCGAGCCGAGGCCGAAGCCGCCGGGGGAGAGCTCGTCGTATCCGGTCGAGGCGCCGGTGAACTTGGCGATGTCGAACAGCGGACCGGCCGAGAGGATGCCGAGCAGCACGGTCGTCGCGAGGATGCCGCCGAGGATCTGCACTGCGATGTACGGGCCGACCGCCTTCCAGGCGAACTTGCCCGCGACGGCGAGGCCGATGCTCACTGCTGGGTTGAAGTGCCCGCCCGAGACCGGGCCGAACGCGTATGCGCCGACGACGACCGTGAGACCGAGCGCCAGCGAGACACCGAGGAATCCGACGTTCAGGCCGCCTTCGCCGCCGTCGAATCCGGCCGCGAACAACACGGTGCCGATGACACCGAAGACGAGGATGAAGGTGCCGATGAACTCGGCGGTGAGCTTCTGCGCGGTCGAGGGAGCCTCGACGGTCGTTGTTGCGTCAGACACTGGGGTCCTTTCGTAGGGAAGACAAGACGGAATCGGCACCAACCCCCTGGTGCCTGAAGCGAACCTATCGACGGCTCGGGCCGGTGCGCGGGAACTTCGCGCGAATGTTGTGAATCGGCTGGGTATCGACGACGCGCCCCGTCATGCGCCGTCGTGCGGCGTCAGAAGCCGTCATCCGGGCACGTCACACGGGGCCGCGGGGCGGTCGCGCACCGTCAGAGTCTGCCGGTCGCCTTCAGCTCGAGGTAGAGGTCGGCGAGGGCGGGTGGAAGGTCGTGCGGGGCCGCGGTCACGGTGAGCGCGCCGAGTCGTCGCACCGCCGCGCCGACCCGCTCGCCGTCGAGCAGACCGCGCTCGGCCGCCGCAGCAGCGTAGACCTGCTCGAGGTCGTCGCGCTCGCGGGCGGCGTCGATGAGGCCGGGGTCGGTGACGGATGCCACGACGACGGTGTGCCGTGCCGTCAACTGCGGCAGCACCGAGAGGAGCCCTCGGGCGGTCCCGGGCGAATCGGCGGCGGTGAGCAGTACGACGAGCGCGTGCCGACTCGTGATGCGGCGCACCTGCGCGGGCACTGCGGCCCAGTCGGCCTCGATCAACTCGGCCTCGATGCCGGCCATCGCGTCGACCATCCGCGCGAGGAGCGCCGGGCCGCTGGCGCCGTGCACCCGGCCGCGGAGCCGGCGATCCCACGCGAGGAAGTCCACCTTGTCGCCGGCGTGCGAGGCCAGCGCCGCGAGCAGGAGCGAGGCCTCGAACGCGGTGTCGAGGCGGGGCTCGTCGGCGATGCGCGCGGCTGCGGTTCGCGACGTGTCGGTCACGATCACGATGCGACGATCGCGCTCGGGACGCCACGTGCGGACCATGAGCCGAGTACCGCCTGGCACCTCGGGGTCGGTGTGCCGCGCCGTGGCGCGCCAGTCGATCGAGCGCACGTCGTCGCCGCGCACGTAGTCGCGGATCGAGTCGAACTCCGTGCCCTGGCCGCGGATGAGCAGCGGTGTGCGCCCGTCGAGCTCGCGCAGGCGGGTGAGACGCGACGGCAGGTGCACGCGCGAGTGGAAGGGCGGGAGCACGCGGATCCGGCCGGGGGCCGAGAGCGTCGCCTGCCGCGACCACAGCCCCAGCGGTCCGGCCGAGCGGATCGTGACCTCGTCGCTGCGTCGGTCGCCCCGCCGCCACGGCGTGAGACCGAGCGTGACGCGTCGGCGTTCGAACGGGGGCACCCGCAGCGAGGTGCGATTCCGGCCGGCGACTCCGGCCGAGGGCTCCCAGCCGTCGCGCACGGTCGCGCGGAGCATCCGCTGCCCGAGGTTCTCGACGGTCAGCACCGACATGACCTGCTCACCGAGGCGCACACGGTCGGGCAGCTCGCGGCGCAGTGCGACGCGCCGCGGCGAGGCCGCGAGCGACAGGTCGAGCACACCCGCCCCGACGACGAGCACGAGCCAGCCGACGAGTGCGAGCCATGCCTCGGGCGCGCCGACATTCCCTGCCACGACGACGGGAACGACGCCGAGCGCGACGAGGAGGGCGAACCGTCCGGTCAGTGCCATCAGAGGATCCGGGTCATCTCAGAGCGGCACCTGCACCTGTTGCACGATCGACTGCAGCACCGCGTCGATCGAGACGCCTTCGAGCTCGGCCTCGGGCCGGAGCTGCACTCGGTGGCGCCAGACGGGCAGCAGCATCGCCTGCACGTGGTCGGGGGTGAGCGACTCGTAGCCCGTGAGCCACGCCCAGGCCTTCGCCGCGGCGAGCAGGCCGGTCGTGCCGCGCGGACTCACGCCGAGCCGCATCGACGGGCTGCGCCGCGTCGCGCGTGCCAGGTCGACGAGGTAGCCGAGCACGTCGTCCTCGACACGCACGGCGGATGCCGCTGCGCGCGCCGCTGCGAGCTCGGCGGCGCCCAGCACGGGGGTGACGCCCGCGGCGGCGAGGTCGTGCGGATCGAATCCGTCGGCGTGGCGGCGGAGGAGCGAGAGCTCGGCCTCGCGCTCGGGCACATCGAGCACGAGCTTCAGCAGGAACCGGTCGAGCTGCGCCTCGGGCAGCGAGTAGGTGCCCTCGTACTCGATCGGGTTCTGCGTCGCCGCGACCATGAACGGGTCGGGCAGCGGCCGGGTGACCCCGTCGGCCGAGACCTGACGCTCCTCCATCGCCTCGAGCAGGGCCGATTGCGTCTTCGGCGGCGTGCGGTTGATCTCGTCGGCGAGCAGGATGTTCGTGAACACCGGTCCCTCGCGGAACGCGAACTCGCCGGAGCGCGGGTCGTAGGCGAGCGAGCCGGTGACATCGCCCGGCATCAGGTCGGGCGTGAACTGCAGGCGGCGGGTGTCGAGCTGCAGGGTGCGGCTGAGCGTCCGCACGAGCAGCGTCTTCGCGACGCCGGGCACGCCCTCGAGCAGTACGTGGCCGCGCGTCAGCAGGGCGATGATGAGGCCCGTGACGGCGCCGTCCTGACCGACGACGGCCTTGCCGACCTCGGTGCGCACGCGGTTGAGCGCGGCGCGCAACTCGTCGTCGGTGGCAGCGATCGCCGGAGCGGTTGTGGGATCGGTCATGGTCGCCTTCCTGTGGGGTCGTCACGATCGGTGGGCGCGCCGCCGCGTGGGTCGAGTGAGCGCTGCACCTCGGCCTCGAGCTCCGCGAGCCCCGCGGCGCGGTCGACGAGCGCGCGGTCGTCGACGGGCAGGTCGTCCGCCAGCAGCCGGTGCACGGATGCGCCGTCTCGGCCGGTCGCCCGCGCCGCGGCATCCGTGACCTCGTCGACGCCTGCGGACCGGGGGAGTCGGAGCATGCGCGCGATGCGGATGACCGCGCCGATTCGCAGCTGGTCGAGCGCATGCGTGCGAGACGCCGTGCGGGCGTAGAGCCGCGCGCGACCCCCGCTCGTCTCGCCCGCCGGTACGTGCACCGGCAGGCGCTCCACGACGAGCGGCCCGAATCTGCGGCCCTGCCAGATGCCGGCGACGATGACCACGACGAACGCGAGCACCATCACCGGGCTCACCCACCCCGGGGTGAGTTCGGCCAGGGACGGGGCGTCGGCGCCGTCGGCATCCGCCGGGCCGGGCAGGTACCAGACGAGTTCGTCGGTGGCACCCGTGAGCCCGATCGCGAGCGCGGCATTGCCGGCCTCGGTGATGGTCTGGTTCGCGAACACGCTCGTCGAGCCGACGATCGTGAGCTCGGCACCGCCCGGAGCGGGTCCGGTCGCGACCGCGAAGCCGAAGTCGCCATCGCGGAAGCAGCCCTGCCATCCGGCCTCGACCGCCGCATCGTCGACGGTGACGAGCCGCTGCCCGTTGGAGAGCGAGCCGGCCAGCTCCGCGGGGCCCAGGTCGCACGCGACCTCGTCGAGCGGCCCGCTCGCGGCGCCCGCGAAGCGGACTCCCGGTGCGAGCGTCTCGAGGACGGTGAACCCCGGCTCGACGACGATCAACCGATCGGCGGCCTCGGACAGCTCCGTGAGCCGACGCTCGTCGAGGATCGCGTACTCGTCGTAGAGCAGCACCGTCGCCGTGTCGTCGGCGGCGTCGAGCGCGGCGTCGAAGGAGCGCGACTCGGTGACGACGACCCCGTGATCGCGGAGCACCTCGACGAGCGCCTTCGCGCCGGCGGGTGCGGGGTTGTCGGCCGCGAGCGGGGAGCCGGGCGTGCGTGCGCCGCCCTGGATCACCATCACGAGCAGCGCGCCGAGCACGAGCACCGCGGCGATCACGATCCAGGCGCGGCTTCGCTTCAGGAACCCTCGCACGGTGGGGGTCACTGCGGGCGCGGAGGCACCGTCGTCGGGGGGTGTCGGAGGGCTCGCAGGTGTCGCAGCACCCGCGTCGCGGGCTTCGATCGTCGCGCTCATCGAACGGCCCCGACGCCGTCGCGTTCGGGAGCGGGCGCCTCGGGGCCGCCGCGCCCCGCAGGACGCGCGTCGGCGATGCGTCGCTCCAGCTCGGTCACCCGGGCGTACTCCTCGGGTGAACCCTCACGACCGAGGTAGCGCACGCCGTCGAATCCGCTCGCCGAATCGCGCAGTCCGGCGGCCAGATCGGGGAAGGAGCGCGCCGCTGCATCCGCGAACGCACGCGCGGTCGTGCCGGGGTGCACCGTGACGACCTCGCGCTCGACGAGTCCGCGCACGACCGCGCGGAACCGCTCCTCGATCGCGAGGGGCCAATCGCCGGCGGCCGCAGCCGAGGTCGCGGCTCGTCGCAGGGTCTCGAGATCCCTGAGATCGTGGTCGTCGAAGAGCGGCACCTCGCTCCGTCGGCGTCGCCGGAGTCGTGGCAGCCCGAAGACGATGAGTCCCACGATCACGACGGCGACGGCGAGCAGCACGAGCAGCAGGATGAGCACGGGTCCGGGCAGGCCCGTGGCGCCGTCGAACAGCCCGACGAACCAGTCCCGGATCGCCTGCATCGCGAGATCGAACGGGCTCGGCTGGGCCGCCTGGTACTCGGGCCCGGTCAGTTCGTCTTCGAGCCACCGACGCGCCTCGGGCGCGTCGGGATCGAGCGGCGTCGCGGGCAGCCGGATCACGGCCATGCGGGAGCGGAGGCCGGGTCGGGGTTCGTCGTCGCGGCCGCCGGGGCGCGGTAGGGGTCGCTCGTCGCCATGCCGGCATCGCGCTGCTCGATGTGCCGCACGAGGTCGAGGTCGAGGGCCTCGGTGCGCATCCGCAGGTCGATGTAGATGACGGCGACGAGCGCGGCCTGCACGACGGCCGTGAGCGCGCCGATCAGCAGCGAGAGCACGAGGGTGACGACGGCGGTGACGACCGTGATCGCGATCGCCGCACCCGTGCCGGTCGGGTCGATGATCGCGGCGAGGATCGTGCCGATGAGCGAGACCGGCTGCACGACGACCTGAGCCGCGAGGTTGAGGATGAACCCGACGAGCAGCAGCGTGCCGAAGGTTCGCCAGAAGAACCCGTCGGTGAGGCGCCACGAACGCTTCATCGCCGTGCCGATTCCGGCGCCTTCGAGCACGATGACGCTCGGCACGAGCGAGAGCTTCGTGCCGAGCCATGCAGCGACGACCGCCACGCCGAGCGCAGCGATGATCATGACGAGGATCGTCACGATGACGGTCACGGGGTCGAAGAAGGTCGCGGCGACGATGACCGCGATGAAGAGCGCGAAGGCCACCAGGATCGCGCCGGTGACCATCGCGGTCCAGCCGAGGAGCGGCCAGAAGCGCTTCGCCGCGGCCTTCCAGAGCGCGGCGAACCGGAGCCGTTCGCCGAGGGTGCCGCTCGCGACCTCGACGACCATCACTCCCTGCAGGAACGCGCCCGCGATGAGCGAGAAGGCGAGGGGAACGAGCATCAGCAACAGGAAGCCGCCGACCGCACCCGACATCAGCGCATCGGCGTCGGCGGAATCGGTCGCACTCTCCACCCGGGAGAAGACGAAGACCATGAACGGCACGAAGACCGCCATCATCGCGACGACCGAGACGAGCTGCACCACGAGACCGGTGCCGAACGTCGCCGCGGGGTTTCGCCGCAGCACCTTGAACGGAGCCCAGAGCACCGTGCCGAAGCCCAGCGGATGCAGCGGGAGGAGGCCCGGCTTCGGCGGCGGCGTCCAGCCGAGCGGCGCGCCGGGTGCCGGCGCTCCGCCGTATGCCGGGGGCGCTGCGGCCGTCGGCGGCGGGAAGCCCGACGTGGGCGGCGCGGCGACCGGCGGCGGGAAGGCCGACGGGTCGAACCGGGGCGTGCCCGACGCATCCGGTGTCGGTGTCGGAGCGGGAGCACCGCCGGGCGCCTGCCAATCGTGGTTCGACACCTGTGGGGCTCCTTCCGGCGGATTCCCACCATGCTCGCACATTTCGCCGACGCGCCGGGCACCCCTCGAACGCCCGTCCGGTGGTCTTCTCGCCCTGACCGACTACGCTTTAGGCACTGGTTTCAGCCGTGACCCGGCGGTGCTGACAGGAATGAAGGATGAACCCACGCGTACTCGTCGTCGATGACGACACGGCCCTCGCCGAGATGATCGGCATCGTGCTGCGCACCGAAGGGTTCGAACCCTTCTTCTGCGCTGACGGCACCGGGGCGCTCGCCGCCTTCCGCGAGTCGAAGCCCGATCTCGTGCTGCTCGACCTCATGCTCCCCGGAATCGACGGCATCGAGGTGTGCGGGCGGATCCGTGCGGAGTCGGGCACACCCATCATCATGCTCACCGCGAAGACCGACACCGCCGACGTGGTCAAGGGACTCGAATCGGGCGCCGACGACTACATGGTCAAGCCCTTCAACCCGAAGGAGCTCATCGCGCGCATCCGCACGCGGCTGCGGCCGACGCCCGATCAGGCCGTGTCGACGCTCAACATCGGCGACCTCACGATCGATGCCGCCGGTCATGAGGTGCGCCGCGGCGACGCCCGCATCAACCTCACCCCGCTCGAGTTCGACCTGCTCCTGACCCTCGCGTCGAAGCCGCAGCAGGTCTTCACTCGAGAGATGCTGCTCGAGCAGGTGTGGGGCTATCACTACAAAGCCGACACCCGGCTCGTGAACGTGCACGTGCAGCGGCTCCGCGCCAAGGTCGAGCACGATCCCGACAACCCCCGCATCGTGATGACCGTGCGCGGCGTCGGGTATCGAGCCGGCGCGACCACCTAGGGGCACGGATGTCGCAGGCGGAGGCCCCGGCCCGGTTCCGGGTCGGTTCGTGGCGCGAGGTCCGGCATACGCTCGCCTCGCTGCCGCGCCACGCGCTCGAGTTGTGGCGGCGATCGCTGCAGTTCCGCACCGTCGTCATCACCTTCGCCCTCTCGTCGCTCGCGATCCTCGTGATCGGGCTGTACATCTCGTTCAGCATCGCGTCGAACCTCTTCAAGACCCAGCTCGACAGCGCCCTCGGCGACGCCAACCTGGCGACGATCGCCGCCCAGCGGATCCTCGAGGGTTCCGAAGCCGCCGACCGGGCGTCGTTGCAGGACACGATGGCCTCGGTCGTGCAGACGGTGCGCAGCGTGTCGGGCAGCTCGGCGATCGCGTATTTCCAGCCCGATGATGTGTCGAGCCTGAACGCCCCGCCCACGCGAATCGCCCCGAGCCTTTCCGGGGTCATCACGCCGGAGCTCCACGAGCGCGTGCGCGCCGATCCCGGCGGCCAGTACTGGCAGTCGGTGGCACTCGAGGGCACCGATGGCGGGGAGGATCCGGGCGTCGTCGTCGGCAGCTCCATCGGGGTGCCGGGGGTCGGCGAGTACGAGCTGTACATCGGCTACAACTTCGCCGCCGCGCAGGAGACGCTCGCGTTCATGCAGCTCGTCGGCACGATCGGCGCGATCGCGCTGCTCGTGCTGCTGAGCGCGATCACGCTGCTCGTCGTGCGATGGGTGATCGAGCCGATCCGTTCGGCCGCGACGACGAGCCGGCGGCTCGCGGCCGGCGATCTCGGCGTGCGCATGCCCGAGAAGGGCGAAGACGAGCTCGCGACGCTCGCCGCCTCGTTCAACGGCATGGCCGACAGCCTGCAGGCGCGCATCCGCGAACTCGCCGAGCTCTCGGTCATGCAGCAGCGGTTCGTCTCCGATGTCTCGCATGAGCTGCGCACCCCCCTCACGACGATCCGGCTCGCGGGCGACGTGCTGTACGGCCAGCGCGACGATTTCCCCGGTCCGACCTCGCGCACGGTCGAGTTGCTGCACACGCAGACGGAGCGTTTCGAGACCCTGCTCTCCGACCTGCTCGAGATCAGTCGCTACGACGCGGGTTCGGTCGAGCTCGCGACCGAGCCGACGAACCTCGTGCACCTGGCGGGCGACGCGATCGAGTCGATGCACGAGCTCGCCCGCAGTCGCGGCAGCGAGCTGCGACTCGAGGCGCCGGGCGGCCACCTCGACGCGAGAGTCGATCCCCGTCGCATCCGCCGCATCGTGAGGAACCTGCTCGGCAACGCGATCGAGCATGGCGAGGGGCGCCCGATCGTCGTCTCCGTCGACAGCAACGAGTCGGCCATCGCCCTGTCGGTTCGCGACTACGGGCTCGGCATGACCGCCGAGGAGTCGGCCCGCGTGTTCGACCGGTTCTGGCGGGCCGATCCGAGCCGTACGCGCACGATCGGCGGTACCGGGCTCGGACTCGCGATCGCGCTCGAGGACGCCGTCGCGCACGGCGGCACCCTCGAAGTGTGGTCGCGACGTGGTTCGGGCACCGTGTTCCGCCTGACGCTGCCGCGCTCCGGCGTCGCCTTCGACGAGGCGATCGCCTCTCCGCTGCCGCTCGAGCCCGATGACATCGACGCCACGGGGCCGCCGGCGACCGGAGTGGTGCGCGCCGTCGACACCGAAGCGACGGTCGAGACGGATGCCGCGGGGCGCGCCGCGGCGAAGCGGGCCGGCGCCGGCGGATGGGAGGCGCACGATGCGTAGACGCGTGTTCGGGGCATCCGTCGTCGTCGCGGTGACCGCGCTGCTCGCCGGTTGCGTGTCGATTCCGAGTTCGGGTGGGGTCAACGCTGGGTCACCGCCGATCGTCGAGGAATCGCTCGAGCTCGATACGATCGTGCCGCCGCCCGTGAAGGACGCGACGCCGCAGCAGATCGTCGAGGGCTTCCTCGAGGCTGCGGCCAGCCCGCGCAACAAGTACCAGGCCGCGAGGGACTTCCTCACGCCCGCCTTCGCCGACGAGTGGAACCCGAACGCGGCCGCCACGGTCGACGTGCTCCGCGACCGCGAGTTCACCGAGGTCGGTGACGCGGTGATCGTCGTCGACGCGACTCCGGCCGCGCAGCTCTCGGACACTGGCGAGTACGACACCTCGGAATCGACCGCGATCGAACTCGGCTACGAACTCGAGCAGAACGAGGAGGGTCAGTGGCGCATCTCGCTCGCGCCTGACGGACTGCTGATCGACGAGACGACCTTCGCCCAGACCTTCCGCAGCTATCCGCTCTACTTCTACTCAGCGGACTTCGACTACCTCGTGCCCGACCTGCGCTGGTTCGCCGGCCGAGACTCGGCCCAGACGAGCATCGTGCGGGCCCTGCTCGTCGGTCCCTCCGAATGGCTGAAAGCCGGAGTCCGCTCGGCGTTCCCCGAGGGGTCGCGCCTCGACTCTGGATCCGTCCCCGTGGCCGGCCGGGTGGCGAGCGTCGACATATCGGGGGCGACCGACGACGATGTCACGAGCGTGCAGCGCATGGAGTTCCAGTTGCAGGAGAGCCTCGACGGGGTGCGGAACGTCGACTCCGTCGTCTTGGCGCTGAACGGCGTCGAGCAGGATGTGCCGGAGCTCTCACCCGTCCCCGTGAAGAACCCGCCGGTCGATCCCAGGCAGGTCGTCTACGACGGCACGACCTTCGGCTACCTCGCACCCTCGGGTGAGGCCATCGAGCAGATCCCCGATCTCTCCCCGCAGGTCGAGGCGATGGCCCCGATCGGGGCCGCGCTCGGCGCGAGCGGCGAGGTCGCCGCCGTGCTCGCGGCAGATGGGGTCTCGGTCGTGCGAACGGGCGAGGAGCCCGAGCTGCTCGACCCCAGGGGCGGACTCATCGTGCCTGCGATCGACGGCACCGACGCCGTCTGGTCGGTGCCGGCCGGGCTTCCCGGGCAGCTCGTCGTCTATCCCGGCGACCGGTCGCTCGATGCCATCCAGCTCCCGGTGCCATGGGCCGGTTCGTCGATCGCGGCGCTCGAGATCTCACGCGACTCGTCGCGACTCGTCGCACTCCTCGGCGACGGCAACGCGACCCAATTCGTCGCCGCCTCGATCCAGCGCGACGCCGCCGGCACGCCGACGGCGCTGAGCGCGGTGACACTCGGGCTCTCCGATGTCGCGGGCACCCCGCGCGACGTCGCGTGGCTCGACGCAGGCACGGTCGCCTCGCTCACCGAGCTGCCCGATGGCACCACCCGGGTGATCACGCAGGTGCTCGGCGGCCTCGCCGTTTCACGGCCGGGGCCCGACGGCGGCCGCGCGATCGACGGGGGCAACAGCGTCAGCGATCTCCGACTCCTGACCGGCGACGGGTTCCTCGAGGCGCCCAGCGGAGTCGGTTGGCAGGCGCGGGCGGAGGGCATCCGGCTCCTGGCCTCGCAGCAGCCCGACTGAGCGGACTCGTCCTCCACAGCGGCTGACGTCGCGGTGCCGGCCTTCCGAGCGGCTCGCCGAAGCTCTGGAGCCGCCGCGATCCGCGAGGCTCGGGGGATGGCCGAGATCAGCACCCTGTGATGGCGTGGGAACGCACGGCAGTACTCGCAGTCGTGCGTGAGTCCGTGCGAGATGCGCTCGCGGTGCTCCTTCCGGTGGCCTGCTCCGGGTGCGGCACCGGCGACCGTGCCGTCTGCGCGTCGTGCCGCGTCGCCCTCGTCCCGGAGCCGCGGCGCATCGATCGCGCCGGTCTCGCCGTCTGGGCCGGTCTCGAGTACGCGGGCGCGGTCGCATCGGTACTCGGCGCCTTCAAGGACGGGGCCCGAACGGATGCCGCGACCGCTCTCGTACCGGCACTGCGCGCATCGTTGCAGGCCGCGCTCGCCGGCGTCCCGCACGGCGCAGCGGTCGAGGTGTGCACGATCCCGTCGACGCCGGCCGCCCGTCGCGCCCGCGGATTCGTTCCCGTCGAGGTGCTGCTCCGGCGCTGCGGCATCCGGCCGGTGCCGGTGCTCGCCCTCGCGAGGGAGCGCGCCGACCAGGCCGGGCTCGGCGCGGCGGAGCGGCGACGGAATGCCGCGGGCGGGCTGGTCGCAAGGCCGCGCGTTCGCACGTTCCCCCGCACCCGGAGACCTCTCTTCGACCCCCTCGCCCCACTCGCGGGGCGGCGCTTCCTCCTCGTCGACGACATCGTCACGACGGGCTCGACCCTCGCTGAAGCGGTGCGGGCGCTCGCCGCGGCCGGCGGTGAGACGGTGGCGATCGCGGTGCTCGCCGAGACGCCGCGCAGGTTCCCGCGACACGCAGGCAGCTCACGGCAAACTCTCCGTGACATCGCCGCGCAAGGGGGCTACGGTGGCAGGACAGGCGTGGTCGATCCACCCTTCAGAACCGGGTGACACGTCGGTGAACGGAGGTCGTCATGGAACTGAACATCGTCGGACGAAACCTGGGGATCACGGACCGATTCCGCGCCTACGTGGCGGAGAAGTCCGAGAAGGTGTCGCATCTGGCAGAGCGCGCGATCTCACTCGACGTGAAGCTCAGCCGGCACAACGAGAAGAACGGCAACCCCGGGCCCGACCGCGTCGAGCTCACCCTGGTCGGCAAGGGGCCCGTGGTCCGTGCCGAGGCTGACGGCTCAGACAAGTACGCGGCGTTCGACGTCGCACTCGGGCGATTGCTCGAGCGCATCCGGCGGGCGAAGGATCGCCGGAAGGTCCATCGCGGGGGTTCCCGGCGACCGACCTCGCTCCGCGAAGCCACCGACGCCGGATTCTCCGAGGTCGGCGTCCAGGCCGCGGCGCCCGAGGTGCTCGCACAGGTGCGCACCGGCAGCATCCCCGTCGTCGACGAGTTCGAACCGCATGTCGATGAAGACGAGGTGTACACCCCGGTCGTCATCAGGCGGAAGGTGTTCGCGGCGACGCCCATGACGGTCGACGACGCGCTCTACTTCATGGAGCTCGTCGGGCACGACTTCTACCTCTTCGTCGACGCCGAGTCGGGTCGCCCGAGCGTCGTCTACCGTCGGAAGGGATGGGACTACGGGCTCATCGGTCTCGATGAGCGGGCGGAGACACGATCGCCGGCCACGTCTCCCGTGGAGCTCCAGCGCGCCACCGCGTGACGTCGACCTCCTGAGTCGTAGCGCTCATCGACCCCGTCGGACGGATCGGCTTCGGCCGGGGCGTCCGATGGGGTCGGGAAGGCGCAGCCCGTTCACCGATAGCATGGCTAAGATAGCCGTCTGCATGGCGGCAGCGGGCGTGCCCGGACTGCATCCGCGGCCGTGCGCCCAACGACAACGGGAGAACATTCGTGGCTTCGATTCTGGAAAGGGTCCTCCGCGTCGGTGAGGGCCGCACCCTCAAGCGGCTGGAGAACTACGCAGCGGCGATCAACGCCCTCGAAGACGGTTTCCAGGCGCTCAGCGACGACGAACTGCGCAACGAGACCGTCGAACTCCGCGAGCGCTATTCGAACGGCGAATCGCTCGACGACCTGCTGCCCGAGGCGTTCGCCGCGGTGCGCGAGGCGAGCCGCCGGACGCTCGGCCTCCGCCACTTCGACGTACAGCTCATGGGCGGGGCAGCGCTCCACCTCGGCAACATCGCCGAGATGAAGACGGGTGAGGGCAAGACCCTCGTCGCCACCACCGCCGCCTACCTGAACGCGCTCACGAGCCGGGGCGTGCACGTCATCACGGTCAACGACTTCCTCGCGAGCTACCAGTCCGAGCTCATGGGTCGCGTCTTCCGCGCACTCGGCATGACCACCGGATGCATCGTGGCGGGGCAGAACCCGCAGGTGCGCCGCGAGCAGTACGCCGCCGACATCACCTACGGCACGAACAACGAGTTCGGCTTCGACTACCTGCGCGACAACATGGCGTGGCAGGCGACCGACATGGTGCAGCGCGGCCACCACTTCGCGATCGTCGACGAGGTCGACTCGATCCTCATCGACGAGGCCCGCACGCCGCTCATCATCTCGGGCCCGGCTTCGGGCGAGGCGAACCGCTGGTTCACCGAGTTCGCGAATCTCGCGAAGCGACTCGTGCCCGACGTCGACTACGAGGTCGACGAGAAGAAGCGCACCGTCGGCGTGCTCGAGTCCGGCATCGAGAAAGTCGAGGACTACCTCGGCATCGACAACCTCTACGAGTCGGCGAACACGCCGCTCATCTCGTTCCTCAACAACTCGATCAAGGCCAACGCGCTGTTCAAGCGCGACAAGGACTACGTCGTCATGAACGGCGAGGTGCTGATCGTCGACGAGCACACCGGCCGCATCCTCGTCGGCCGCCGCTACAACGAGGGCATCCACCAGGCGATCGAGGCGAAGGAGGGCGTGCAGGTCAAGGCCGAGAACCAGACTCTCGCGACCGTCACGCTGCAGAACTACTTCCGCCTCTATTCGAAGCTCTCGGGCATGACGGGTACCGCCGAGACCGAGGCATCCGAGTTCATGTCGACCTACAAGCTCGGCGTGGTGCCGATCCCCACGAACAAGCCGATGGTGCGCATCGACCAGCCCGACCTCGTCTACAAGAACGAGGAGGCGAAGTTCGCCCAGGTCGTGGAAGACATCGTGGAACGCCACAAGCAGGGTCAGCCCGTGCTCGTCGGCACCACGAGCGTGGAGAAGAGCGAGTACCTGTCGCGACTCCTCGCCAAGAAGGGCGTGCGGCACGAGGTGCTGAACGCGAAGAACCACGCTCGCGAAGCCGCGATCGTCGCACAGGCCGGCCGCCACGGCGCGGTCACGGTGGCGACGAACATGGCCGGTCGTGGCACCGACGTCATGCTCGGCGGCAACGCCGAGTTCATCGCCGTGCAGCTCATGCACGAACGGGGTCTCAGCCCGGTCGAGACTCCCGAGGAGTACGAGGCCGCATGGGACGAGGTGTTCGACAAGGTCAAGTCCGAGGTCGCCGTCGAGGCTGAGAAGGTGCTCACGGCCGGCGGACTCTACGTGCTCGGCACCGAGCGGCACGAGTCGCGACGCATCGACAACCAGCTGCGCGGTCGTTCGGGCCGTCAGGGCGATCCCGGTGAGAGCCGGTTCTACCTCTCGCTCACCGACGACCTCATGCGACTGTTCAATGCCGGCGCGGCCGAGAGCCTCATGTCGCGCGGGGTGCCCGACGACGTCGCCATCGAGTCCAAGGTGGTCTCACGGGCCATCCGCTCGGCGCAGTCGCAGGTCGAGGCGCGCAACGCCGAGATCCGCAAGAACGTGCTGAAGTACGACGACGTGCTGAATCGCCAGCGCGAGGCGATCTACAGCGACCGCCGGCACATCCTCGAGGGCGACGACCTGCACGAACGCACGCAGAAGTTCCTCGAAGACGTCATCGACGAGGTGCTCGACTCGCACACCGCAGAGGGCAACCCCGAGGAGTGGGACTTCGACGCCCTCTGGACGGAGCTGAAGACGCTCTACCCGATCGGCATCACGATCGACGAGGTCGTCGCCGAGGCCGGCGAGAAGGGCCGGGTCAACCGCGACTTCATCCGCCGTGAGATCCTCTCCGACGCGAAGGTCGCCTACGCCCGCCGTGAGGAGCAGCTCGGCTCGCCCGCCATGCGCGAGCTCGAGCGTCGTGTCGTGCTCTCGGTCATCGACCGTCGCTGGCGCGACCACCTCTACGAGATGGACTACCTGAAGGACGGCATCGGCCTGCGTGCCATGGCGCAGCGCGACCCGCTGGTCGAGTACCAGCGCGAGGGCTACGCGATGTTCCAGCAGATGATGGGTTCGATCCGCGAGGAGACCGTCGGCTTCCTCTTCAACCTCGAGGTCGAAGTGGCACCGCAGGCCGGTGCCGGAGCGAAGATCGAGGCGAAGGGCCTCGGCCGACAGGGTGCATCCGACGACAAGCTCAGCTATTCGGCGCCGAGTGACGCGGGCGGCGTCGAGGTGCGCAACCAGCGCGGCCAGGTGCAGCAGGCCGCGACGCAGCGTGCGCGCCGCGCCGTCGCCGAGAGCCAGGCCCCCGCGGCCGAGGAGTCGCGCGGTGCCTTCGGCCAGCGCACCGGTGGCGAGGTCGCGCCGCAGAATCGCGCCGAGCGTCGGGCCCAGGACCGCAAGGGGAACTGACACGAGTCGACGAGACCCCGGTCGGTGCAGCGCACCGACCGGGGTCTCGTGCATCACCGGCCCCGTGCAGTCGGGCGCGTGTCAGCGAGAGGTGCGTCGACCGACGCGGCAGCGCCGGTGAACCGAACGTCTCAGAGCACGCCGATGGCGCTTGCGCGCCATCGCTGGTCGAAGCCCTCGATGCGGATCGCGACCGCTCGGGATCGAGCGCGCTGGTGCACCATGACGACGGCCTCGATCACCCCGTCGACCGGTTCGTGCAGGTGCACCCGACCGATCGAGAATGCCGGGCGCTGCGGCGACTGTCCCTTCACCCGGCGCGCGCGGGCCGCGAGCACGACTCGCTTCGAGAGGTTGCGGTAGACGTCGTCGTCGACCCACCTCGCGAGTTGCTCGAGATCGCGTGCGCCCGCGAGCGCCTCGATGACGCAGTGGGTGAGACTGCGCAAGAGCGGCTCGGGATCGGGCAGCTCGGTGCGCCGTGCGGGTTGGCGGCCGAAGAACTCGTCATCGCTGAGAAGGTGCGCCGAAGTGCTGCGATTCACGGCGGTTCGGGTGCCGATCGCGTCGCGTGCGGTCATCTGTGCTCCATGGGGGAGGAGTGGCTCGCATCGTCTTTCGACTGTGCGACAGGATCACCCCCGTGTGGGGGACATGGGTGATGCCTGTGTGAACCGTAAATGAGCGGTCGAAACAGTGTCAAGAGATTTCCTCGCCTGTGGATAACGTTTCGGAGACGCGACATCGCGATGTAGCGTCGCTGCATGCGTTGGGACCTGCTGTTCGACGACCTCGAGTCGCAGCTCGACCAGGAGCAGCGTGACGAGGAGCGCGCCCTCGCGATCGAGGAGGAGCGCCTGCGGCTCAGCCGCCTGACCCTTCGGGATCGACTCTCGGCGATCGCGCGATCAGTTTCCGACGACGCCGTCGCGATCGAACTGCACGGCGGCCGCACGATCTCGTTCCGCCCGCAGGTCTTCGGCCGCGACTGGGTCAGCGGTCGATCCGCGGAACCTGGGCAGGGCGGCGCCCAGTGCGTCGTGCCCATCGCCGCGATCGCGGCCGTGCTGCCCACTCGCGCGCAGCTCGATCCGAGTCTCGAGTCGGTACCAGAGGCATCCGCTCGCATCGCCGAACGGATCGGGCTGCCATTCGTGCTGCGCGATCTCTGCCGTCGCCGAACCCCGGTTCGCCTCTGCACCATCGACGGCGAGGTGCACGGCACGATCGATCGGGTCGCGCGCGATCACCTCGACCTCGCACTGCACGACGCCGACCGGCCGCGCCGTGACAACGCCGTGCACGGCTACCGCATCGTGCCGCTCGCGCGACTGCTGGTGGTCGACTTCCGCTGACGGCGCGGCGTCAGTCGACCGGCCGGAGCCGCCCGGTGCGGGCACCGGAGAGTTCGGTGATGTTCGAGAACTCGCCCTGGTTCCACGCGGAGAGCTTGCGGGTCTCTTCGTACTGGAGCTCGATCCAGACCTCGAGTTGCACACGTTCGATGCGCCACGGCCCGGCGGTCCCGACCCGGATCGCCGGCAGCTCACCGGAGCGGATCAGCTCGTCGACCGCTGCGACGTCGACGGCGAGGATCTCGGCCGCATCGGCGAGCGTGAGGAACCGGCCGATCTCGTCGCCCGAACCTGGAGAGGTCATGTCTTGATTATCGACCGGCCGGGGCTCGGCGGCGACGATTGTGGATAACTTCGGACCCGTGTCGCGGCTTCGGGCGACGATGGACGACGGCGCGACCCGGCGCCGGTTCGAAGGGAACGCACATGATGGCACGTCGCCCCCGGCGCGGTGAGCGGGGAGCCCTCCGTCTCGACCCTCGCCTGATCATCGGGATGGTGCTGATCGCGGGTTCGACGTTCGGTGTGTGGAGCCTCGTCTCCGGTCTCGACGACGGTGTCGAGGTCTATGCGGCACGAGACACGCTGACCCCCGGCACGACCGTCACCGCCGATGATCTCGCCACCGAATCCGTGCGGCTCGGCGGGAGCGCGACGCACTACCTCGCCGTCGGCGAGCTGCCCGAGGGCGGGCTCGTCGTCGCCCGCACGATCGAGGCCGGCGAACTCGTGCCCGATGCCGCCGTCGACGAGACCGATCGCACCGGCCTCGCGACCGTCGTCGTCCCGAGCAGGGGGCCGCTGCCCAGCGACGTCGCCGCCGGAACGAGGGTCGACGTCTGGACGGCGAAAGAGGCCGAGCGCGGCTACGAGCCGCCCACGGTGCTCGTGTCGGACGCCGAGATCGGGGGCGTCATCGAGGCGGAGGGCATGGTCTCGACCGGCGGCACCTCGGTCGAACTCCTCGTTCCCCGCGAGAAGGTGGCCGCGTTGCTCGGCGCATTGGCGTCGGGCGACGCGATCGATCTCGTGCCGGCCCGGTCGTCGGGGGAATGACGTGGCACGGCTCGCGCTCGCGCTCGACGGCTCCACTGAGGATCGCATCCTCGCGGACATCATCGAGCACGGCCACACGGTCGTCGCGCGGCTGGCGAGCTGGCGCGTCCTGCTCGAGAACCTCGACGTGCTCGGCCCCGATGTCGCCGTCGTCGGCGCTGCCCGCACCACGCTGAGTGCCGAGCTGCTCGCCGGCTGCGATGAACGGGGCATCCGACTGATCGCGCTCGCGGCGAGCGACGCCGAACGAGCTCACGCCTCGCAGCTCGGCCTGCTCGAGGTCGTCGATCACGAGGCGCCGTGGACCGAGATCGAACCCCTCGTGAGCGGTGGAGTCCCGGTGCCGTCGCGGGTCGGCGACCCGCTCGCGCGTCAGGAGCGCGCGGCATCCGTCATCGCCGTCTGGGGGCCGAGCGGAGCCCCCGGGCGCACGACCCTCGCCGTGAACCTCGCCGCCGAGATCGCAGCCGCCGGTCACACCGTCGCGCTCGTCGACGGCGACCCCTACGGCGGCGCGATCGCGCCGATGCTCGGCCTGCTCGACGAAGCGCCGGGATTCGCGTCGGCCTGCAGGCTCGCGGGCGCCGATGCACTCGATCGCGTCGAACTCGAACGCATCGCGCAGCGCTACTCGGCGCCGCGCGCCGCGTTCAACGTGTTCACGGGACTCGTCGGGCCGAGCCGCTGGCCAGAGTTGTCGGGTGATCGGGTCACCGCTGCGATCGGGGCGATGCGAGAGTGGGTCGAGTACGTGGTGATCGACACCGGCTTCAGCCTCGAACGCGATGAGGAGCTGACGAGCGACCAGTTCGCGCCGCGTCGCAATGCCGCGACCTTCGCCGCGCTCTCCGCCGCCGACCGTGTCGTCGCCGTGGGCCTCGCCGATCCCGTCGGTCTCTCCCGGCTCCTTCGGGGACATGTCGATCTCGTCGATCTCGTCGACCCCGAGCGGGTCGACCTCGTCGTGAACCGCGTGCGCACGAGCGCGCTCGGCATCGACGCCCACGCCCAGGTGCGCCAGACCCTGCGCCGGTTCGGCGGACACGGCGACGCGACACTCCTGCCGCACGATTCCAGGGCGACGGATGCCGCCATCCTCACTGCCCGCACGCTGCGCGACGCGGCGCCGCGCTCGCCGCTGCGCACGGCCATCCGCGACTACGCGCTCGAGGCGTTCCTCCCCGCCCCGAAGCCGGCGCGCCGTCGTGTTCTCGCGATTCCGGCCCTGCGACGGGCGGCGACCGGCTGAGGTGCTGCCCGGGCAGTACGCTTGAACCGTGTCGACCCTCAGTGATCTCGTCCTCGCCCAGGGCCGCAGCAGTCAGGCCGATGTCGACTGGCTGCACATGCTCGTCGGCGACCTGCAGTTGCTCGCCGATCTCGCGTTCGCCGACATCGTGCTGTGGGTGCCCTCCGGTGACGACGCGTTCGTCGCCGTCGCGCACTCGCGTCCGTCGAGTGCCGCGACGCTCTTCTACCGCGACTTCGTCGGCCAGGAGATCAAGCAGCAATGGCGCGAGCTCGTCGGCCAGGCCTACTCGACCGCTCGCATCGTGGATTCATCCGCTCCCGACTGGTACGAGGAGATGCCGACCCGGGTGCGCGCCGTGCCCGTCATGCGCCGCCTCACGACGACCGGCACGAGTGTCGCACCAGAGCCCGTCGCCGTCATCACCCGCCACACCAACCTCGGCGCGACGCGCACGCCGAGTCGGCAGGAACTCACCTTCAACGAGTGCGCCGAAGAGCTCTTCCAGATGATCGCGTCGGGGGACTTCCCCGACCTCGGCGCGCCGACCGGGCCGCGGCGCGGCGCCCCGCGCGCCTCCGACGGTCTCATCCGCCTCGACGTCGACGGCATCACGACCTTCGCGAGCCCCAACGCGCTCTCTGCGTTCAACCGCATGGGATTCGACGACGAGCTCGAGGGGGAGTCGCTCGCCGAGGTCACCACGCGACTCCTCGCGGGCAAGCTCGTCGTCGACGAGTCGCTTCCGCTCGTGGTGACCGGCCGTGCACCCTGGCGCACCGACGTCGAATCGAGGGGCGTCACCGTCTCGCTCCGGGCGATTCCGATCCGGCACCGCGGTGAGCGCATCGGCGCGATCGTGCTGAGCCGCGACGTCACCGAGCTCCGCCACCAGGAGCAGGAGCTCATCACCAAGGATGCGACGATCCGCGAGATCCACCACCGGGTGAAGAACAACCTGCAGACCGTCGCATCGCTCCTGCGCATCCAGGCGCGTCGCACGCACTCCGACGAGGCGCGCGAGGCGCTCACGCAGGCAATGCGCCGCGTCGGGGCGATCGCCGTCGTGCACGACACCCTCTCAGAAGGGCTCTCGCAGAACGTCGACTTCGATGCGGTGTTCGACCGCACGCTGCTGCTCGTCGCCGAGGTCGCCGCAGCGCACAACACGACGGCCCACCCCAAGCGCTCGGGCTCGTTCGGAGTGCTGCCGAGCGAGTACGCGACTCCGCTCGCGCTCGCCCTCACCGAGCTCGTCACGAACGCCGTCGAGCACGGCCTCGCCGGTCAGGAGGGCGACGTCGAGATCACTGCCGACCGCTCCCAGACGACGCTCACCGTGACGGTGCGCGACACCGGCTCGGGCCTGCCGGAGGGCAAGGTCGGCGAAGGGCTCGGCACGCAGATCGTGCGGACGCTCATCCAGGGCGAGTTGAGCGGCACGATCGACTGGCACACCGTCGTCGGTCGCGGCACCGAGGTCACGATCGAGGTGCCGCTCCGCTGGATCGCGCCCGCCTGATCCGAACGGATGTCGCGGGCCGCCGGTCCCTGTCGCCGTCCGGAGCCGCGAGCCGATGGCGGAGGCGCCGCCTCAGCCCTCGCCCTCGCCGCTGAGGAGCGCGTCGAGGTCGCCGACCGGTGCGAGATGCGCGAGCTTGCCGGGGTTCAGCTGGTTCGCGATCACGCTCGCGGAACCATCGGCGAAGGCCACCATGAGCACGCTCAGCAACGCGCCGTCGGGGCCGCGGACCCAGAGCGCCGGGCCGCCGTTCACCGATCGTCGTTCGAATCGCACGCCGACCCTGGCTCCGCGCCGAACGAGTCCTGCCAGGAATCGCGCCACGGCGACCGCGCCGTGCATGGGGTGCTGGATGGCGGGCGCCCGGCCGCCGCCGTCACCGTAGAACACCACGTCGTCGGCCAGACGGTCGACGAGACCGTCGACGTCGCCCGCCTCGACTGCGGCGAAGAACGCCTCCGCCAGGGCGGAGTCGCGTTCGTCGACGCCGTCGAATCGCGACCGCCGCTCGGCGATGCGAACCTTCGCCCGGTGCAGGATCTGGCGGCACGCCGCCTCGTCGCGATCGACGACCTCGCCGATCGCGCGGTAGTCGTAGGCGAACACCTCGCGCAGCAGGAACACGGCACGCTCGACGGGGCCGAGCCGCTCGAGCACGGCCAGGAACGCGAACGACAGCGTCTCGTCGCGCTCGATGCGATGGGCGGGATCCGCATCGTCGTCGGGCAGCGGTTCCGGCATCCACGGACCGACGTAGACCTCGCGGTTGCGGCGGGCTGAGCGCAGCACGTCGATGGCGAGTCGGGTCGTGACCGTGACGGCGAAGGCGTCGGGATTGCGGATCTCCTCGCCGGCTGCCTGATGCTCGTGCATGCGCACGTAGGCGTCCTGCACGACGTCCTCCGCCTCGACGACGCTCCCGAGCATGCGGTAGGCGATGGAGAACATGAGGGGGCGAAGAGCCTCCTGCGTCTCGCCGGTGATCGTCATGCTTCGAGGATGGCACACGCGACGCATCGCGGTCCCGCTGTCACGGATGCGGTGCGCTCCTCGTCGGAGGTGGTGAGAGAGAGTGAGACGGAGATGCGCGTATTCATCGCCGGCGCCACTGGCGCCATCGGAACGAGGCTCGTGCCGCTGCTGCTGGCCGACGGTCATGAGGTGTTCGGCACGACGACCCGGCCGGAGCGGGTCGCCGCCATCGATGCGGCCGGAGCGCACGGCCTCGTGATGGACGGGCTCGACGCGGCATCCGTGCGCTCTGCCGTGCTCGAGGCCAGGCCCGAGGTGATCGTGCACGAGCTCACCGCGCTCAGCGGGGGCGTGTCGGATCTCAAGCACTTCGATCGGAGCTTCGCCGCGACGAACGAGCTTCGCACACGGGGCACCGACCACCTGCTCGCGGCGGGGGCGGAGGTCGGCATGGAGCGATTCATCGCACAGAGCTTCGCGGGCTGGCCGTATGAACGCACGGGCGGTGCGGTGAAGACCGAGGAGGATCCGCTCGACCCGCATCCGACGGAGGCCTCGAAGGAGTCGCTCGCCGCGATCCGGCACGTCGAGGAGGCGACGACCGGTGTCGGGGGACTCGCGCTGCGCTACGGGGCGTTGTACGGCCCCGGGCAGGCGCTCGGGCGCGGCGGTGAGATGGTGACGATGCTCGCCGCCGGCAAGCTCCCGCTCGTGGGAGGCGGCACGGGGGTCACCTCGTTCTGCCACATCGACGACGCGGCGTCCTCGACCGCCGCTGCCGTGCTCCGGGGTGCTGCCGGCGTCTACAACATCGTCGACGACGAGCCGGCGCTGGTCTCGGAATGGCTGCCGGCGCTCGCCGAGGCGATCGGTGCGAAGCCGCCGATGCACGTGCCGGCGTGGGTCGCGAAGCCGCTCATCGGCGAGCACGGCGTCTCGATGATGACGAAGGCGCGAGGCGCGTCGAATGCGAAGGCGAAGCGCGAACTCGGATGGGCGCCGACCTGGCCGAGCTGGCGCGATGGATTCCGCACGGGCCTCGGTTGAGCCTGCGCTGCGGGCGGGGGAACGGCGCGTGGGCAGGCTGAGAACGCGTCTCATTCCTATCTAGGGCCGATCGCCGATTCCCGGCCTACGCTGGATGGGACATGGCACACGATCACGACCACGCAGCGACCGCGAACCGCACCCGACTCTGGATCGCCATCGCCATCATCGGCGCCTTCCTCGTCGTGCAGGTGATCGGCGCCGTCTTCAGCGGTTCGCTGGCGCTCCTCGCCGATGCGGGCCACATGACGAGCGACCTCATCGGCCTCGTCGTCGCCCTCGTCGCGGCATTCGTCGCCGCCCGGCCGGCGACCGACCGCCAGACCTACGGCTACCGGCGTGCGGAGGTCTTCGGGGCGCTCGTGAACGGCGTGATCCTCGTGGTCGTCGCGGTCTCGGTCGCGATCGGCGCCGTCGGCCGACTCGTGAGCGGTGCCGAGGGCGAGGCGCACGAGGTGCAGGGCGTGCCGATGCTCGTCGTCGCCGCCATCGGACTCGTGGCGAACGTCGCCGCGATGCTCGTGCTGCGGGGCGGTGCGAAGGACTCGATCAACCTCCGCGGCGCCTACCTCGAGGTGCTCGGCGACCTCATCGGCTCAGCCCTCGTCATCGCCGCCGCGCTCGTGATCGTCGTCACGGGCTGGGATGCCGCCGACCCGATCGCCTCGCTCCTGATCGCCGCGCTCATCGTGCCGCGTGCCCTGTCGCTGCTCCGCGACGTCGCGCGGGTGCTCTTCGAATCGGCGCCCAAAGACACCGACGTCGCCGAGATCCGGGCGCACATCCTGCGCACGAACGGCGTGGTGGCGGTGCACGACGTGCACGTGTGGGCGATCACCTCGGGCTCGCACGTCTTCAGTGCGCACGTCGAGGTCGAGCCCGAGGTCTTCGCCTCGGGTCGCACGGGTGAACTGCTCGACGAGCTCGGCGGATGCCTCAGCGAGCACTTCGACGTCGAGCACTCGACGTTCCAGCTCGAGCCGGCCGGCCGGGCGGAACAGGAGCAGTCGCGGCATCCGTGACCTGACGGATGCCGCGGGAGGCTACTTCTCTTCTGGACCGCGCTCGAAGACCTCGGGGTCGAGCACGAGCTGGGCCGCCTCTTCTTCGTCGGTGATGACGTCGGCGCCGGCCTCCTCGGCCTTCTTCGCCTTGCGTGCCGATGCGAAGTAGTGCCAGAGCGTCGGGATGAGCGTGAGCACGACGGCGCCGATGAGAATGACGTCGATGTACTCCTGCACGAATTCGGCGATCGGTGGGATGTAGCCGATGAGGTAGCCGAAGTACGTGAGCCCGGCGCCCCAGATGAGCGCGCCGACGAGGTTGTAGAGCGTGTACTTCTTGTAGTTCATGTGGCCGACGCCTGCGGCGACCGGGGCGAAGGTGCGGACGATCGGCACGAAGCGGGCGAGGATGATCGCGAGCGCGCCGAAGCGCTCGAAGAAGGCGTTGGTGCGTTCGACGTTCTTGACGCTGAACAGGCCCGACTCCTTGCGCTCGAACACGCGTGGCCCGAACTTGTGGCCGATGAGGTACCCCACTTCACCGCCGATGAACGCCGCGATGCCGATGGCGAGGCACACCCACCAGATGTCGACGCCGAAGACGAGCGAGGTGTGCGTGAGGAGGCCCGAGATCACGAGCAGCGTGTCACCCGGCAGGAGGAAGCCGACGAGCAGGCCGGTCTCGGCGAACACGATCGCGCAGACGACGACGAGCGCCCATGGGCCGGCGCCCGAGATGATCGTCTCGGGGTCGAGCCAGGGAATGAGCGAGGTGTGGATCACTGGGGGATCTCCTGTCGGCGTCGAGACACGGCGATTGCCGGGTCAGCGGCGTGGTTTCGTTGCAGTCTACCGAGGGGGATTGCGAGCGGCATCCGCCTGCAGTATGACGACGGCTCACCCCGTGGGGTGAGCCGTCGTGTGAAACCGTCGGCCGAAACGGCCGCAGTGGTCAGGCCGAGAGCGCCTCGAAGATCGCGCTGTTCATGCGGAACGAGGTGCGGACCTCGGCGATGAGCACGTCGACCTGCTCGGGCGCCAGCGCGAGGTCGTTCATCGCCTCGCGGTAGCCGCGCTTGTAGCGCACGACCCCGTCTTCGGCGATGTCGAAACGGTAGAAGCTCAGCTGCTCGGGGGTCGCGCCGTAGTGGCGGGCCACGAGGCGCGCGATGGCCTGGCCGCCCGAGAGGTCGCCCAGGTAGCGCGTGTAGTGGTGCGCGAGGTAGCGCACGTCGTCGTCGGAGACCGCCCGCAGGTGCGCGGCGTACTCGACGGTCGCGGGCAGCGCCGGGTGCGAGGTGCGCCAGTCGGCGGCGCCGAGCGCGGCGAGGTCGGCCTCGATCGCGGCCATGCGGGCGAGCTCGGGGTCGAAGACCGCCGGGTCGCCGTCGCGGCTGCCGCGCTCTTCGAGCGCCTCGTACACCCAGCCGAACTGGGCGAGGTAGCGCGTGTACTCCTCGAGCGAGAGCTCGCCGCCCATGAGCTGCACGATGTAGCCACGGGACTCGGCAGCCTTGTGGTCGTCGGCGGAGGCCGCGCGCACGAGCGCAGCGACGTCGAGGGGCTCGGCGTCGGTGCGGGCCGGGGCAGTGGGGGCGATCGTCATGGGGGCGACCCTTCGGTGAAGTTAGGTTTGCCTTACCATCATAGGGGGCGCAACCGTGCGCCTGCCACGAATGTCCGGTTCCGCGAGCCGAAGATGACCACGGATGTCGGTGGCCGACCATACGCTCGGTCGCATGCGACACGGCTTCATCTACACCGGCAGTGATCCGAGCCTCGCGGTCGAGCTGGCGCAGCTCGCCGAGGCATCCGGCTGGCACGGGTTCTTCGTCTGGGAGGGCATCTGGGCGACCGACCCGTGGTCGACGCTCGCGGCGGCCGCGATGGTGACCGATCGCATCAAGCTGGGCACGATGCTGACGCCGGTGCCGCGCCGCCGACCGTGGGAGCTCGCGGGCCAGACCATGACGGTCGACCGGCTCTCGGGCGGGCGCGTCATCCTCTCGGCGGGTCTCGGCGTCTCCGAGGCCGAGCCTCGATTCTGGATCTTCGAAGACGATCCAGGCCGCAGGCAGCGCGCCGAGCTGCTCGACGAATCGCTCGAGCTGATGCAGCAGATGTGGCGCGCCGAGCCGTTCGAGTTCGAGGGGCAGCACTACCGGGCGAAGCGCACCGACTCGATGCTGCCGCCCGCGATCGTGCAGCAGCCCCGCATTCCCACCTGGGTCGTCGGGCTCTGGCCGCGGATGAAGTCGATGCGCCGGGTCGCCCGGTACGACGGGTGGATCCCGAACTACGCGCCCCCTGGCAACTCGCCCGAGAGCGCCGACGAGCAGACGCGCCTCTTCACTCCCGAGATCGCGGCCGAGGCGATCGCGTGGATCCAGGCCGAGCGCGCGCGCCTGGGGCTCGCCGATCGACCGTTCGACGTGATCCAAGAGGGCACGACGAGCGGCACCGATGCCGCGGCCGACACCGCGATCGTGCAGCCGTGGGCCGAGGCCGGTGCCACGTGGTGGCTCGAGTCCGACTGGTCGGTGCCCGCCGAGCGCATCGAGGCGTATGCACGGGCGCGCATCGCGGCAGGGCCGCCGTCGGCCTGACGCTCAGGGTCGGCCTGACGGTTCAGCGCCGCCGGCGTCTGCCTGCGTCTCAGGCTGAGGTGTCGTCCTTCTTGATCTCGTTGCCGTCGGCGTCGTACTCGACCCATTCCTCGCTGATCTCGGGATCGAGCGATTCGGGGCGGTTCGGGTCGCGGTCGAGGCTCAACGGCTCTTCGAGCGGGTCCACGAAATCGGTCATGAGTGTTCCTCCAGATGCGTCGGTGTTTCGACGCTAGCGCGACCGCCGACCGTTCGACAGGATTTCGCGTAAACGAGTCGAGTTCGAGTGCGGAAGGTGGGACTTGAACCCACACGCCCGAAGGCACAGGAACCTAAATCCTGCGTGTCTGCCGATTTCACCACTCCCGCGAGTGCCCGATCAGTCTAGGCGTTGGGGGTGCGCCGGCTCCGGAGCAGCCAGAGGGCGATCGCGAGCGACAGCGCGCCGCCGATCGCGATCGGCAGGTCGAGGAAGAACTGCATCACGGCGAACGCCGGGAGGAACGTGAACGCAGCGGCGAACCAGGTCGACGCGCCACCAGGGCGTGTGAAGCCCTCGGGCACGGCCGTCGATGCGGTCTCGAACCGCGCGAGCGGCATCGACACGAGGAGCACGAAGGCGAGCACGGCGACGAACACGACGATCCGCGAGAGCCACCAGGCTGCACTGCCCGGGGCGGGAGACAGTGGCGGAACGAGCAGTGCGATGCCCGCGACGGCGATGATCACCGGAAGGTGCCAGAGGTAGATCGTCATGGCGCGGGAGCCGAGGAAGAAGACGCCCGCCTGCATGCGCCTGCCGCGCATGAGCGCGGCGAGGGGTCGGTGCACGAGGGTGAGCAGGCTCACCTGCGCGATGCCGAGCAGCGCGAGCGGCACGGTCGGCGGGTTGAGGTTCACGAGCATGTCGGGGGAGTACCACCCGGCGCCCACGAGCCCGGCAAGGGCCGCGTACGCGATGGCGACGAGCCCGAGCAGCTGTGCGGGGTGGCGTGCCCTGAACCATCCGTCGGAATACCAGAACCCGAGCTGCTGCACGAAGAACCAGACGAAGACGAGGTTGGCGAGCCCGATCTCGTCGACGCCGGTGGCGATGCGCGCGGCGTCGACCAGCACGGCGCCGGCGAACAGCACGAGCATGGTACGGGAGGGTGCCGCCGCGTGCAGGCGAACCATCATCGGGGCGAACGACTGCGCGAGCAGGAATGCTCCGAGGAACCAGAGCGGGCTGCCGACGCCCGTGGCAACGGTGTCGAGCAACGCGGGGTCGACACCGGCGAGCGTTGCGGCACCCAGGGCGACCGAGAAGAACAGGAAGAGGGGCAGCGCGGGTCGGGCGAGCCGCAGCACGCGGCCCCGCACGAAGTCGACCTGATCTCCGCCGCGGCGTTCGAGGCTGCGCCACGCAGTGAGCGCGGTGAACCCGCCGAGCGCGAAGAACAGCGGCATGATCTGGCCCGCCCATGTCGCGGCCGCGAACCAGGGCTGGGCCTCGAGCGGGCGTGACGCGATGATCGCCCCGTCGGGGCCGATGCCGACGCCGATCATCAGCAGGTGGATGACCACCACGAGCAGCACGCATGCGACGCGTGCGAGATCGACGACGAGATCGCGCTTCGCGATGGCCGCACGCGCGACCTCCGAGTCGAGTGAGATGCTCATGCTGCCTCCGGGTCGGGTCAGCCGATTCTAGTGATCGGCACGGGCGGTTCCGGTGCGGGTGGCGTCACCCGTATCTACGGCGCTCGCCGGCTTGTGGATAACTTCGGGGCGAGGCATCCGCTGCATCGCATGATGGGTGCCATGACCGACCCCGTGCGCACCATCGCCGACCGGGTGCGCACGCGGGTGCTGCGCGACGGCGTCGATCTCGCGCGCGACGAGTCGGCGGCCGCCAGGTACGCCCACGAAGAGGTGCGGCGCTACAGCGAACGCGCGCTCTCAGGCGCGCACGCCCAGCTCGGCGACGAACTCGGCACGACGCGCGACGTCGTCGCCTCGATCACGGGTTACGGGCAGCTCCAGCCGTTCTTCGACGACCACGAGGTCGAGGAGATCTGGATCAATGCGCCGACGAAGGTGTTCGTGGCCCGACACGGGGTGGCCGAGCTCACGACGGTCGTGCTGTCGGACCGCGAGGTGCGGGAGCTCGTCGAGCGGATGCTGCAGCACTCGGGCCGACGCGTCGATCTCTCGTCGCCGTTCGTCGATGCGACGCTGCCCGACGGCTCGCGTCTCCATGTCGCCATTCCCGACGTGGCGCGCTCGCACTGGAGCGTCAATGTCCGTAAGTTCCAGCGCCGCATCCGGTCGCTCGGCGCGCTCGTCGAGCTCGGCTCGCTGACTTCGCACGCCTCCGAGTTCCTCCGCATGGGCGTGCTCGCCGGAGCCAACATCCTCGTGTCGGGTGCCACGCACACCGGCAAGACCACGATGCTGAACGCGCTCGTCTCCGCCGCCCGTACCGTCGATCGCGTGGTCACGGTGGAGGAGACCTTCGAACTCGACCTCGACGTGCGCGATCTCGTGGCGTTGCAATGCCGTCAGCCGAGTCTCGAGGGCACAGGGGAGATCACCCTTCGTCGCCTCATCAAGGAGGCGCTCCGAATGCGGCCCGACCGCCTCATCGTCGGCGAGGTGCGTGAGGCCGAGAGCCTCGACCTGCTCATCGCGCTCAACTCCGGGCTTCCCGGAATGTGCACGATCCACGCGAACTCGGCGCGCGACGCGCTCGCGAAGCTCTGCACCCTGCCGCTCCTCGCGGGTCGCAACATCGACTCGGCGTTCGTCGTGCCCACGGTCGCGAGCTGCATCGATCTCGTGGTGCATCTCACGATCGATCGCGACGGACACCGGCGGGTCGCCGAGATCACGGCACCGTCTGGCGGATGCACCGGCGCGGCTGTCGACGCGGACGCGATCTTCGTCACTCGTGGTGGTGCGTTGATCGCGACAGGTGCTGCGCCCGCACGACTCGAGAAGTACCGGGCCGTCGGACTCGACCCCGACATCGTGCTCTCGGCGGCGGCCCGATGAACGAGAGTCTCGTGCTCGGTGCGCTCCTCGGGCTCGGCGTGCTCCTGACCTTCTCGCCGCTGCTCTGGCCGGCGAGGGCCGAGTCCGGTCGCACCCGCGGCGCGGCCACCGATCGGATCGGCGACGAGCTCGCGCTCGCCGGACTGTCCGGAGTGCCGATCGCGGTGATCGTGATCGTCGCAACGCTGCTCGCGCTCGTGACGGGTGCCATCGCGCAGGCGATCTTCCTGGTTCCCGTCCTGACGATCGTGGCGACCGCACTGGGCGCCATGCTCGTGCCGCTCCTCGTGCATGCTCGCGCCACTCGTCGTCGAGCTGCCAATCGAGCCGTCTGGCCCGACGTCGTCGACCACCTCGTGTCGTCGGTTCGGGCCGGCATGTCGCTTCCCGACAGCCTCGGTGCGCTGGCGGTGCTCGGTCCGTCTTCGACACGGGCCGCCTTCGCCGCGTTCGACGACGAGTTTCGGCGCACCGGCAACTTCGGAGCTTGTCTCGACCGGCTGAAGGGGACGCTCGCCGATCCGGTCGCCGATCGCATCCTCGAGACACTGCGCATGGCCCGGGAGGTCGGCGGCAGTGACGTGACCGCGGTTCTGCGTGGTCTGTCGGGGTACTTGCGAGAGGACGCGGCGCTTCGCGCCGAGGTCGTCGCGCGGCAGTCATGGATTCGCAATGCCGCCCGACTCGGAGTCGCGGCGCCGTGGCTCCTCCTCATCGTGCTCGCGAGTCGTCCCGAGGCGATCGTCGCCTACGATTCCGCGGCCGGTGCTGCCCTCATCATCGCCGGCGTGGTGGTGACGATCGTGGCCTATCAGGCGATGGTCGCTCTCGGACGCCTTCCGGAGGAGCGTCGATGGTTCCACTGAACAGCGCGCCCGCACTCGGACTCCTGTGCGGAGCTGTGCTCGGTCTCGGTCTCTGGCTGGTGCTGTCGACGGTGCCGCGAATCGGTCGTGCCAGGCTCATCGATCGCGTGGCGCCGTACGTCGCGGACATCTCGGCCGAGGCGCGATCGCTGCTCGCCCGCCGCCCGGCAGACCCGACGCCGGTGCTCGGCCTGTTCGGGAGGCCGATCCTGAGGGCACTTCGCACCGCCGCCTCCGGGTGGCTCGGCGGCGCCGAGACGATCGCACGACGACTGCGCCAGGCAGGCTCGGCCGCGTCGGTCGAGCGATTCCGAGGTGAGCAACTCGCCTGGGGTGCCGGCGCCTTCGCGGTCGCCTCGGCGCTCGCGATCCTCGCCCCGACGTTCGGCGCACTGCCTGCGGTCGTGCGCATCGCAATGCCCTTCCTCGCCGCGGCTCTCGGAGCCATCGTGCGCGACTGGGCGCTGCAGCGTGCTGCTCGCCGCCGCCTCGCGCGCATCTCCGCCGAGCTCCCGACCGTGCTCGAGTTCCTCACGCTGAGCCTCACGGCCGGCGAGGGGATGCTCGACGCGATCCGTCGAGTTGCCCGCCTCGGCAACGGCGCTGGAGTGCTGCCGACCGAGTTCGCGGCCACCGTCGCCTCCGTCGGCACGGGAGTACCGCTCGGGCAGGCGCTCGCTCGGCTCCGCGACGACCTCGATCATCCGGCGCTCTCGCGAGCGCTCGATCAGGTGCTCGGTGCCCTCGAGCGAGGCGCGCCGCTCTCAGCGGTGCTCAGGTCCCAGGCGGGCGACGCCCGAGATGAGGCCAAGCGCACGATCATCGAGCAGGCGGGCCGCAAGGAGGTCGCGATGCTCGTCCCGCTCATCTTCCTGATTCTGCCCGTGACGATCGCGTTCGCGTTGTTTCCGGGGTATCTCGTGCTGCAGGCGGGCTTCTGATGACCCGCGACGGGACCGAATGCATCTCTCCGTACACCGACGAAAGGGAATCACATGCGCAATCCGATGAAGCGGCGGTTCGAGGACGAACGGGGAGACGTGCCCGGATGGGTGCTGATCACGCTCATGACCGCTGGGCTCGTCATCGTCATCTGGGGCCTCGCCGGTCCGGCGCTCTCCGGAGTCTTCGATCAGGCGATCAGTCGCGTCCTCGGCGTCTGAGCCGACAGTGCGACGCCCTCGGCCGCTCGGTGGGGCAATTCCGGGCGATCGCGAGTGAGGAACGCGGCTCGGCCGTCGCCGAGTTCACACTCGTCGGCATCCTCATCACCGTGCTCGCACTCGCTGTCGTCCAGCTCGCCCTTGCCCTCCACGTGCGCAACACCGTGCTCGACGCGGCCGCCGAGGGCGCTCGATACGCTGCGCTCGCCGGATCGAGCGAGGGGGCAGGAATCGAGCGCACTCGCGAGCTCATCGGTTTGGCCGTCTCGGCCGACTACGCCGACGACATCGAAGCGGGAGTCAGCACGGTCGACGGAGTCGCCTTGGTGTCGGTGACGGTGCGGGCGCCGCTGCCCGTCGTCGGACTCCTCGGCGTCGACCGGGCTCTGGAGGTGACCGGGCATGCTGCGCTCGAGACTCTCGATTGATGAGGGCTCCGCCTCGCTCGAGTTCCTGACCGTCGGCATGATCCTGCTCGTGCCGCTCGTCTACCTCGTGCTCGCGATGTCGGCGATCCAGGGCGGTGCACTCGCCGTCGAGGGTGCGGCGAGACAGGCCGCAAGGGTCGCGGTGCGTGCGTCCGACGCCGAGGCTGCGGATGCGGCGGTGCGGCGGGCCGTACAGGTCGCGCTCGACGACTACGGGGTCGACGCCGACGCGGCATCCGTCTCGGTGTCGTGCATGCCCTCGGGTGATTGCCTCGCCGCCGGGGAGCGCGTGCAGGTGACGGTCACGGCGAGCGTGCGCTTGCCGCTCGTGCCCGACGTGCTCGCGCTCCATCAGGCGGCGAGCGTGCCGCTCGAAGCGAGTGCGACGCAGACGGTCTCGCGCTTCGCCGCCAGGCGCGACGGCACCGGGAGCGGGCCGTGATGCGCTGCGGCCGGGCCCGGGCAGACCTCGACCGCGCCCGCGACGAGCGGGGATCGACGCTGCTGTTGACGATCTTCTACTGCGTGCTCGGGCTCTCGCTCATCCTGGTCGTCGTGTCGGCGACCTCGCTCTACCTCGAACGGAAGCGACTGTTCACGCTCGCCGACGGTGCGGCGCTCGCCGCGGCGGAGGCGTGGAGTCTCGATGCCGTGCAGGTCGACGGCGACCGACTCTCGCTCGAGCTCGACTCGGCAGAGGTGCGGCAGGCCGCAGGCGGCTACCTCGCCGATGCGGTCCACGACCTGGACGATGTCGAACTCGTGCGCGCGGCATCCGACGATGGCCAGAGCGCGACCGTCACGATGAGCGCCGTCTGGTACGCGCCGATCCACACCGATCTGCTGCCGTTCTCGGTGTCGATCGAGGTGACGGCGACCGCCCGCTCTGTGTTCCACTAGTCGTGAGACGAGAGGGCGATGATGCGACGAATCGACGGCGACAAGGTCGGTCGGTGGAGCCTGCGACTCGATGCCGCGTACTGCGCCGTGTTGGGAACGGCCATCGCGCTCGCTGCCGGGTGGATCGCCCAAGGCGTCGCGCTGCCCCCGCTCGTGATCGCTGCGGCAGGAGTCGCGGTGATCGTGTGGGCCGGCGGCGTGTGGTGGATGCTCTCCCGGTTGCCCCTGCGTCGAGCGCTCGCCCTGGTCATGATCGCGAACGTGCTCGCCGCGCTCGCGGTCGGCTTCGTCTCGGCAACTGCGGCGACGGTGCTGATCGTCGTGGCGGTCATGACCGTGGCCGTCGACATCGCGCTCTTCGCCGCCAGTCAGGCGATTGCGCTGCGATCACTCCCGGCACGAGGCTGACGCCCGAACGAGCAGGCGCCCGCCGACGGGCGATGAGATCGAGACCCGTTCGCGGCATCCGCTGCCTTCGTCGAACTCTTGACGCTGCACTCTGTTGGGTCGAGAGTTGCTCATGGGGGAGACCTGGTGACGCGAGCAGCCCCTCCTGTGCACGACCGACCGCTGGTCGGCGTGCGTTCCGACGGGTGGGAGGAACACATGACCGACACCGCAGCGACGCGGCAGGGCCTCACCGACGAGCAGCTGCAGGAGCTGCTGCCGTTGCTCGTCGAGTCCGACAGCATCGAACTCAAACTCACCGTGCCGGACTCGGCCCTGCGGTCGACGGTGACGGCGCTCGGCATCGACCCGCTCGACGCGCAGATCCGGCTCATCACGTTCTTCGACACCCCCGACCTCGCGCTCGACCGAGCCGGCGTCGTCGTTCGTGCGCGCCGGATCCAGGGGAAGGGCAACGACTCGGTGGTCAAGCTCCGCCCGCTCGTGCCGTCGTCGCTGCCGAGGGGGCTTCGCAGCTCGGCGTCGTTCACCGTCGAGGTCGACGCGCTCCCCGGCGGTTTCGTCTGCTCGGGATCGATGAAAGGCGAGCTGAGCCCGACCGATGTGCAATCGGCGCTTCAGGGAGAACGGCCGCTGCGGAAGCTCTTCTCCAAGGAGCAGCGGGCGTTCTTCAGCGCGCACGCGCCCGACGGGATCACGCTCGACGACCTCTCGATCCTCGGCCCGATCTTCGTGCTCAAGGCTCGGTTCACCCCCGAAGGCCTGGGGCGTCGCATGGTCGCAGAGGTCTGGCTCTACCCTGACGGAGGTCGGATCGTCGAACTCTCCACCCGCTGTCGAACGACCGAGGCGTTCCAAGTGGCGGCCGAGACACGCGCCTTCCTCGCCGGCCGGGGCGTCGACCTCACCGCCGAGCAGCAGACGAAGACGCGGAAGGCGCTCGAGTACTTCGCCGCGGATCTCCAGGTCGGCGCATGACGATCACCCCGCGCTGGGAGTGGCGCACCTTCGGCGAGACCTTCGGACCCGCCGAGGATTTCTTCGCCGCGCTGACACCGGCGAGGGTCGAGGAGAGCGATGAGACCTACCTGCTGTCGGTGCGCAGCGACGCCTCGGTCAAGGTGCGCGGCGGGCTGATGGACGTCAAGCACCTCGAGGCGGTGAACGACGACGGACTCGAGCAGTGGCTCCCCATCCTGAAGGCGGAGTTCCCACTGCCCGGCGCCGACGTCGTCGCGGTGCTCGATGAGCTCGGGCTGGATCGACCGCAGCTCGACCGCGACGCGTACACGCTCGACGAGCTGGTCGCAGAGGTCGTTCTCCCTCGCCCCGAACTCCGGGCGCTCGGCGTGCACAAGCGGCGGGCCAGGTACACGGTCGGCGGCGCCATGGCCGAGCTCTCGGAACTGACGGCGGAAGGCCGTTCGACGCGCACGATCGCGGTCGAGATGGAGGATCCCGCCGTCGTCATCGCCGCGGTCGCCGACCTCGGTCTCGCCGACCGACCGAACACCTGCATGGCTCGTGTGCTCAAGGCGATCGCGGGTGCGGGATGAGCGGCCGCAGGTTCGCCGTCATCGACGTCGGGACGAACTCGGTCAAGCTGCACATCGGCGAGCGCGCCCCAGACGGAACATGGCGGATGATCGCCGACCGCGCAGAGGTCACGCGACTCGGCGAGGGCCTCGACGAGACGGGCCGACTGAGGCCCGAGCCGATCGCACGGACTATCGACGCGATCGGGGGCATGGTCGCGGAGGCCGCGGGCCTCGGCGTCGAGGCGATCGTCGCCGTCGGGACAGCGGGCATGCGGATCGCCCCGAACGCCGGCGAGCTCATCGCAGCAGTCCGTACGCGGTTCGGTGTCGAGATCGCGGTGCTCCCGGGGGAGGACGAGGCCAGACTCGCCTACGTCGCGGCGACGTCGGCGCTCGGCGTCGCCGGCGGTGTCGTCGTGTTCGACACCGGAGGAGGCAGTTCGCAGTTCACGTTCGGGGCGCCGGGACGGATCGCGGAGCAGTTCAGCGTGAACGTCGGCGCCGCCCGCTTCACGGAGCGGTTCGGTCTCGACGGGACCGTGCCGCAGGAGACCGTCATCGCGGCACGTGACGCGATCGGCACGGAGCTCTCGCGCCTCGACGGGCGCGAGGCACCCGAGCTGGTCGTCGGGATGGGCGGGGGCATCACCAACATGGCGGCGGTCAGCCTCGGGCTCGAGCGGTACGACCCCGAGGCGATCCAGGGCACCCGGCTCGACGTCGCCGAGATCGAGCGCCAGATCGAGCTCTACCGCACCCGGTCCGCCGATGAGCGCCGCGAGCTGACGGGGTTGCAACCGAAGCGTGCCGAGGTGATCCTCGCCGGCGCCTGCATCGTGCGGACGGTCCTCGACAAGCTCGGCGTCGACTCGCTCGTGGTCAGCGATCGCGGCCTTCGGCACGGGGTGCTCGTCGAACGCTTCGGGACGTGACGGCGGCGCGGGATCGACGGGCCGACTCCAGAGGTTTCGTCGCGGCGGCGGTGTGCGATTGACTGGAGTCATGACCGTCGAGATCTCAGACCACTTCGCCCGCATCCTCGCTTCGCCGGTGTTCGCGCACCTCGGCACCGTGCGGCCGAACGGCGAGGTGCAGGTCAACCCGATGTGGTTCGAGTTCGACCCCGAGACGCAGACGATCCGCTTCACGCACACCTCGAAGCGCGCGAAGTTCCGAAATCTCCAGGCCGACCCGCGCATGACGCTCGAGATGACCGACCCCGAGAACCCGCTCAAGTACGTCGAGGTGCGCGGGCGGCTCATCGAGGCGCTGCCCGACCCCGAGGGCGAGATGTACGTGCGCCTCGGCAAGCGCTACGGCAACCCGAACGAGCAGGCGCCCGCCGACAAGGCCGACCGGGTCGTACTCGTGATGGCGATCGAGAAGATCAACGGGCGATGAGCAACTGGGCAGGGCGAGGTGCCGGCGGGTCGGGTCAGGCCGACGGGCGTCGCTACGCCTGGATCGCGATCATCGCGGTCGTGCTCGCCGCGTTGTCGTTGCTGACCCCCGCGCTCGCCGCGCTGCCGTTGTCTGCGCTCGCCGTGGTGCTGGGGCTCCGTGGTCGGCGCGAGGTGAAGAAGGACCCGACGCTCGTGGCGGGGTGGCTGTGGATCGGCGCAGTGACGGTCGGCGGGTTCGTGCTCGTCTTCCAGCTCATCCTCGTCGTGCTCTCGTTCGGCACGCCGACGGCCTGAGCCGCCTCCTCAGCGCCGCCGGTGCGGCACGTAGCGCGGGATCCAGCGCCAGAGCATCGCAGCGCCGACCAGGCCGAGCACCCCGACCGCGACGTTCGCCGCCATGATCGATGCGATCGAGGTGACTGCCGCGATCATGAGCGGTGCCCCCGCGCCGCCGGTGTCGCCGATCATGCGGAACGCGCCGAGGAACGGTGCCGGGTTCTGCTTCGGGGCGAGGTCGGCGCCGAGCGTCATGATGATGCCGCTCGTGACGCCGTTCGCGAGCCCCAGCCAGACGGCGATGACCGTGAACCAGACGGCGTTCGACGGCAGGTCGTGCGTGAACGCGAGGGCGATGTGCCCGACGGCCATGCCGAGGAGGCCGGGGATCGCGCTCCAGAGCCGCCCGAACCGGTCCATGATCTGGCCGCTCGCGTAGAAGAGGGCGAAGTCGATCGTGCCCGAGATGCCGATCACGAGGGCGGCCTGCTCGGCCGGCATGCCGATCGAGACCGACCACAGCGGCAGCACGACCGTGCGGCTCACGCGCACCGCGGCGAGCAGCCCGACCCCGGTGCCGATGCGGGCGAGCACCCCGCGGTTCTCGCGGATCGCGCGGAACACGCTCGGCGACGACTCGGCCGCCGCTTCGGCTTCGCCCGCGGTGAGCGGTGCGCCCGAGGCATCCGTCGCGGTCGAAGCAGCGGATGCCTCGCGCGCGAGCCTCGCAGCACCGAACACCCGCTCGGGGTCGGGCAGCAGCACGAGCACGCCGACCACCGCGAAGCACGCCCCGACGAGCACCCAGAAGACGGTCTCGCTCGACCCGGTCGCCGCGATGATCGCGGCGGCGACGAAGGGGCCGACCGCCCAGCCCGCGCGGAACACGCCGCCGAGCGTCGAGAGCGCCCGAGCCCGCGTGCGCACCGGCACGTAGCTCGTGAGGAACGCGTGCCGAGCGAGCCCGAACACCGCCGTGGCGAGTCCCAGGAGGAAGACGCCGATGGCGAGCGCCGGCAGCGTGGGGGAGACGATGGCGATGAGCACGCCGATGACGGCGAGCATCGCCGCCCCGATCATCGCGTTGCGTTCGCCGATGCGGGCCACGAGCCATCCGGCGGGCAGGTCGCCGGCGAGCTCGCCGACCATGAGCATCGCGGCGATGAGGCCGGCCAGTGCGAGCGAGGCGCCGCGTTCGCTCGCCACGAGCGGCACGATCGGGATCATGGCGCCCTCGCCGAGCGAGAAGACGAGGGTCGGCAGGTAGACCGGGAGGATGATCGAACGCCACGAGAATCGGGGCGTGGAATCGGTCATCGATTCGACGCTACACCCGCGCGGGCAGTGCACCATGCGGGCAGGCGACTCGCGTAGGCTGGGGAAGCCATGTTGGATCTTGACCTCTCGCAGGAGATCGCCGCGCTGCGCTCCACCTTCAGCGACATTCGCGCAGTCGTCGACGTCGACGCCATCACAGCCGACATCGAGCGGCTCTCAGAAGAGGCGGGCGTCCCCGATCTCTGGGACGACACCGCGAACGCGCAGAAGGTGACGAGCGCGCTCAGCCATCGTCAGTCCGAGCTCGCGCGCGTCACGAGCATCGACTCGCGACTCGACGACCTCGAGGTGCTCATCGAGCTCGCCAACGAGATGGGCGACGAAGACAGCGCAGCAGAGGCCCGCACCGAGCTCGAGTCGCTGCAGAAGGCGATCGGCGACCTCGAGGTGCAGACGCTGCTCGACGGCGAGTGGGACGACCGCCCGGCGGTCATCACCATCCGCGCCGGCGCCGGCGGCGTCGACGCCGCCGACTTCGCCGAGATGCTCATGCGCATGTACCTGCGCTGGGCCGAGAAGCACGGCTACAAGGCCACCGTCATGGACACGAGCTACGCCGAGGAGGCGGGCATCAAGTCGGCGACGTTCGAGATCGACGCGCCCTACGCCTTCGGCACCCTGAGCGTCGAGGCCGGCACGCACCGCCTCGTGCGCATGAGCCCCTTCGGTGCTGCGGGCAAGCGCCAGACGAGCTTCGCGGCCGTCGAGGTCATCCCGCTCATGGAGGAGGCGCAGGAGGTCGACATCCCCGAGAACGACATCCGCGTCGACGTCTTCCGCTCGAGCGGCCCCGGCGGCCAGTCGGTCAACACGACCGACTCCGCCGTGCGCATCACCCACCTCCCGACCGGCACGGTCGTCTCGATGCAGAACGAGAAGTCGCAGATCCAGAACCGTGCGGCCGCCATGCGCGTGCTGCAGTCGCGACTCCTCCTGATCCAGAAGGAGCAGGAGGCAGCGCAGAAGAAGGAGCTCGCGGGCAACATCACCGCGAGCTGGGGCGACCAGATGCGCTCCTACGTGCTCGCGCCGTACCAGATGGTGAAGGACCTGCGCACCGAGTACGAGGTCGGCAACCCGAGCCACGTCTTCGACGGCGACATCGACGGATTCATCTCCGCCGGCATCAAGTGGCGCAAGCGCCCCACCGAGTAGACACCCGAGCGAAGCGGATGCCTCCGGCCTCGGCCGGACGAGCCGCCCGATCCAGGGCGCTCAGACGCGCTCGGCGCTCAGACGCGCTCGGCGATCAGACGCGCTCCGCCTCGACCGCTGCGGCGAGCGCTGCGGGCAGACCGCCGACGAGCGCCGCGAGGCCGAGGTCGAACGACCGGTCGGCAGGCTGCACGCCCTGCGCCGCGGCCTTCACGCTCCGCAGGGCTTCGGCGCGACTGAAGGTCGGTGCGATGGGCGCTGCCGCGCCGGGCGACATGATGTCGGCCGGTGCGAGCGTGTCGAGCGCCGATCCGATGATGAACGACTCGAGGGCGACGATGGCGTCGACGGCGCCGCCCACGGGCCAGCCCTCCGCCACGAACCGCCGCGTGATCGACTCGTAGTTCGCGACCGAGCGTTCCTGGCCGTCGATCGCCGTCGTCGCGAGCAGCGCGATGGCCGCGGGGTGCGTGGCGAACGCCGAACGGTAGGAGTGCGCCCACCGCAGCACGGCGTCGGCGAGCGTCATCTCGGGGGTGTCGAACCCCGAGACGTCCAGCAGCTCGGCGACGCGGCCTCGCATGGCCCGCACGACATCGGCCTTGCCGCCGAAGTAGTGATAGAGCGCAGGGGGATGCACCGAGAGCGAGCGCGCGAGCGCCGCCATCGTGAACCCGTCGGGTCCTGCCGTGCGGGCGAGGGCGAACGCCGCGTCGACGATCTGCTCGGTGCTCAGCACCGACGTGCGCGGGCGACCCGCACTTCGCTTGGCCGGAGGTGGGCTCACGGGGCTCCTTCGAGGTGGTCGGCGCAGGGGATTTGTCGATGAGCGTAGACGGGAGTAGCGTGTGCCCGAATTTAACCACATTAAATTTTGCCGCCGATGAAGGCAGGCGGGAAGCGAGCACACATGCACGGGGTCGTCGCGGACACCATCCTCATCGGCGCGCGCGTGATCACGATGAATCCGCGTCAGCCCGAGGCGTCCGCCGTCGCGATCCGTGCAGGCCGCATCCTCGCGGTCGGCGACGCCGCCGATCTCGCCGACTACCGCAGCCCGCGCACCGTCGTGCGGGACCTCGCCGGGGCATCCGTCACCCCCGGGCTCATCGACGCCCACATGCACCCGATTCAAGGCATCGAGCTCGCGGTGGGCGTCGACTTCGGGGGAGTGCGCGACCCCGAGACGTTCCTGCGCATGCTCGGCGACGAGACCGCTCGCGTCGCCGATGGCGCGTCGGGCGGCTGGGTACGCGGCTGGAACGTCGACTACGACCTCTTCACGAGCCTGCCGATGACCGCGGCGGCGATCGACGGCGCCACCGCCGGAGCCCCGGCGTTCCTGATCTTCTTCGACGGGCACACCGCGCTCGCCAACACCGAGGCGCTGCACCGCTCGGGCATCACCGGTGCACGCAGCTTCGGCGACACCTCCGAGATCGTCGTCGACGATTCGGGGCGGCCGACCGGCGCGCTCCGCGAGGACTCGGCGTTCGACATCGTGTTGCGCACCGCGCCCGAGTACACGCGCGCAGAGACCATCGATCGGGTTCGCGACATCCTCGGCGGCCTCGCGGCATCGGGCATCACCGGCGGATGCATCATGGACGGCAACCCCGCGAACCTCGACCTGCTCGAGGAGCTCGACGGCGGGGCATCCGCCGACCCCGAGGCCCCGAGCGGGCTGCCCGTGCGCATCGTCTCGGCGATGGCGCACAACCCCGGCTACGACGAGGAGCGCACGCTCCACTACCTCGCGCAGCGCGACCGCAGCGGAAAGCGGTGGCGCGGCGGCCTCGTGAAGCTCTTCGCCGACGGCGTCATCGACACCGGCACCGGATGGCTCTACGAACCCGACACCCACGGCGACGGCGGCACCTCGTTCTGGGCCGACGCGGATGAGTTCGAACGCGTCGTGCACCGCTACGCCGACGCCGGCTTCCAGATCGCGACGCATGCGATCGGCGACCGAGCGATCGGCGAGACCATCGACGCCTACCTCGCCGCGGGCGTGCACTCGAACGGCACCGCGGCCCACCGCATCGAGCACCTCGAGCTGCTCGCCGACCGCGACCTGCGCCGCATGGCGCACGCGGGCATCACCGCGTCGGTGCAGCCGCTGCACATGCAGTGGCGCAAGGCCGACGGCTCCGACTTCTGGGCCGAACGACTCGGCCCCGAGCGCGCCGCCCTCGGCTGGCGGGTGCGCGACATGATCGACGCCGGCGCCCCGGTGGCGCTCGGCTCCGACTGGCCCGTCGCGCAGACCGATGCGCGCATCGGGCTCGCCTGGGCGCGGCTCCGCCGCGAGCCCGGCAACCGCGACGCCCCGGTGTTCGAGCCCGACCAGGTGCTCACGCCGTACGAAGCCCTACAGGGCTACACCGTCTGGGCCGCAGAGGCCCAGGGCGACCGCGATCTCGGCGTCATCGCGCCGGGTTACCGCGCCGACCTCGTCGTCTGGGCCGACAGCCCGCTCGACGTCGACGCGGACGAACTGCTGCACCTCCCCGTGCTGACGACGATCGTCGACGGGCAACCCGTGTTCGCGGCATCCGCCGCCTGACCCCCCTTCGAATCAGAGGCAACCATGCAAGACGTCGGCGCGCTCGCGCTCCTCCCCGTCGTCATCATCCTCGTCGTGGCCGTGCTCACCCGGCGCACGCTCTTCGCGATGCTCTGCGGCACCCTCGCCGGTGCCGTGCTGCTCGGCGGCTGGGAGTTCTTCGACTCCTGGATCGGCTACTTCGGCACCGCCATGGCCGACGAGACCCTCCAGTGGCTCATGCTCGTCGTCGTGCTCTTCGGCATCCTGATCACGCTCTTCGAGCGCTCGGGCGCCGTCCGGGAGTTCGCGGCGTGGGCCGAGCGCTTCGTGAACTCGCGGCGCAAGTCCACCGTGCTGAGCTTCCTGCTGAGCATCGTGCTGTTCGTCGACGACTACCTGAACGTGCTCACCGTCGGCACGTCGATGAAGGCCGTCACCGACCGCTACAACGTGCCGCGCACGGAACTCGGCACGATCATGAAGATGACGGCGGCGCCGATCGCCGTCATCGTGCCGTTCTCGACGTGGGCGCTGTTCTTCGCGGGCCTGCTCGAGGCGCAGGGCGTGACGGCCAACGGCTCGGGCTTCGGCGCCTACCTCCAGGCCATCCCGTTCATCTTCTTCGGCTGGATCGCGATCGCGATCGCCGCACTCGTCGCGTTCGGCTGGTTCCCCAAGCTCGGCGCCCTGAAGAAGGACATCGCGCGAGCGGATGCCACGGGCGACGTGTTCCCCGCCGGAACGACCGCCGAGGAGCGCGAGGCCGAGGGCGGGCTGCCCCTGAACGCCGAGGTCGGCGAGTTCGCCGTCTCGGGCGACGATGCCGGCCGCGCCGTCGCATCGGCACCCGGGACGGCGACCGCGGCAACCGCCACGGCGGTCGCGACGCGGGCCCCCGAGTACGCGAAACCGCGTCCCTGGAACTTCCTCGTGCCTATCGCGGTCATGATCGTCGTGACGATCCTCACCGAGGTCGACGTGCTGAAGGGCACGGTCGCCGCCCTCATCGTCGCCATCGTCATGTACACGGTGCAGCGACGACTGAAGGTCAAGGGCGTGCTCGAGGCCGCGTTCGACGGCGTCGGCAGCATGCTCTTCGTCATCGTGCTCACCGCGCTCGCCTTCATGGTCCAGCACATGAACATCGACCTGCACCTCGCCGACTGGGTCATCGACGCGACTCAGCCCGTCATGAGCGGCGCGCTGCTGCCCGCCATGGTGTTCCTCGTCTGCGGGGTCTACGCCTACGCGACCGGCTCGTTCTGGGATCTCGCGGCCGTCATCACGCCGATCGTGATCCCGCTCGCCTTCGCGATGGACGTGAACCCGATCATCGCGGGCGCCGCCGTGTTCTCGGGCGCAGCGCTCGGCTCGACCACGTGCCTCTACGGTGACGGCATCATCCTCGCGTCGCGGTCGACCGGCATCAAGCCGCTGAACCTCATGGCGGCGATCCTGCCGTACGCGGGCGTCGCGGCGGTGGCGTCGCTCGTGCTCTACCTGATCGTGGGATTCGCCGGCGTGTAGAGCCGGTCGTCCATATCCAGTGGGCGGCGACCCGGAATCCCGGTGTCGCTGCCCACTTTTGCGTGCCCCTTCCTTAGGCTCGATTGCGATGATCCGCTTCGACTCCGTCACCAAGACCTACCCCGGCCAGGCGAGGCCCGCCCTCAACGACATCGGGGTCGAGATCCTCCGCGGGGAGTTCGTCTTCCTCGTCGGCGCGTCCGGCTCCGGCAAGTCGAGCTTCCTCCGGCTCATCCTCAAAGAGGAGAAGCCGTCGAAGGGCGCCATCCACGTGCTCGGTCAAGACCTGGGTTCGATCTCGACGCGGAAGGTTCCGTACTTCCGGCGCGACCTCGGCGTCGTCTTCCAAGACTTCCGGCTCCTGCCGAACAAATCCGTCTACGAGAACGTCGCCTTCACGCTGCGCGTCATCGGCAAGTCGCGGGGCTATGTGCAGTCGGCGGTGCCCGAGACGCTGAAGCTCGTCGGGCTGGATGGCAAGGGCAAGCGGATGCCCCACGAACTCTCGGGCGGCGAACAGCAGCGCGTCGCGATCGCGAGGGCGATCGTCAACAAGCCGCAGATCCTGCTCGCCGACGAGCCGACCGGCAACCTCGACCCCGTGACGAGCGCGGGCATCATGACGCTGCTCGAGCGCATCAACGCGAGCGGCACGACGATCGTCATGGCGACCCACGAGGCCGGCATCGTCGACCAGATGCGCCGCCGAGTCATCGAACTCTCGGCCGGCGACATCGTGCGCGACGAGCGCAGCGCCGGCTACGACGGGCAGACCGTGCGCGACGTCGAGTACGTGCCCGAACAGGAGGCCGGTGAAGCCGGAGATGTCGGCGAACCGGGCCGGGCGGGCCAGCCCGAGGCCGCCATGGCCGCCGTCGCCGCACCGAAGGTCACGCCCGAGATCATGCGCGACGCCGAGCCGCTCTACGTCGAGCCCGAGGCGACCGACGCCGTGACCGATGCCGCCGCCGAGATCACCGCTGCCGCGACCGGCACGATCCAGGTCGACCCCGAGAAGCTGAAGCCGAAGCAGGCCGGCGCAGGCGCGGCATCCGAACACCTGACCCTCGCCGAACGGCTGGGACTCAGAGCACCGGGAGGCCCCCGGGAAGGCGATGACGACCAGGAAGTGGGGCCGACGAAATGAGGCTCGGTCTCGTGCTCTCCGAGGCGGCGAACGGCCTTCGCCGCAACGCCTCGATGGTGGTCTCCGTCGTGCTCGTCACGTTCATCTCCCTGACCTTCGTCGGCACCGCCGCACTGCTGCAGCTGCAGATCGGCCAGATGAAGAACTACTGGTACGACCGGGCCCAGGTCGCCGTCTATCTCTGCACGAGCGTGTCGACGACCGCCGGCTGCACCGACGGCGAGGCGACCGAGGAGCAGAAGGCCGCGATCGAGGAACAGCTCTCGTCGGACACGCTCGCGAAGTACATCGACGAGTTCTACTTCGAGGACCACGATCAGGCGTTCGCGAACTTCCAGGAGCAGTTCGCCGGCACTCCCGCGGCGGATTACGTGACGCCGGAGGTGCTGAACGAGACCTTCTGGGTGAACCTCGTCGATCCATCGCAGGCGGCCGTGCTCGTGGAGAGCTTCGCCGGAATGGCGGGGGTCGAGGGCGTCGTCGACCAGCGGCGCTACCTCGACCAGATCTTCGACGTCCTGAATGCGGCGAGCTACACCGCGATCACGGTCGCGGCGATCATGCTCGTCGCCGCGGCACTGCTCATCGCGACGACGATCAGGCTCTCGGCGTTCTCTCGCCGTCGCGAGCTCGGCATCATGCGACTCGTCGGGGCGTCGAACCGGTTCATCCAGACGCCGTTCATCCTCGAGGGGGTGTTCGCGGGACTCATCGGGTCCCTCCTCGCCGGCGGGGCGGTGGTGGCGATCGTGCACTTCTTCGTGCAGGGCTATCTCGCCGACAACCTCTCGTTCACGTTCGTCGATCTCACCGACGCGTTGATCGTCGTGCCATTGCTGATACTCGTGGGCGTGGTGCTCGCCGCGGTCTCGGCCGGCATCGCGATCACGAGGTACCTGAAGGTCTGATCGGCCGGGTTTCGACACGCCCGGCCCGCAACGGCTAGACTGAACGGCTGCTCCGGATGCCCCGGGGCATCCGCATTCGACGCAAGGAGCCGCACGTGCCCAGGGAGACCGGTCAGAAGGTCGTGGCGACCAACCGCAAAGCACGCCACGACTACACGATCGAGGACACCTACGAGGCGGGCCTCGTGCTCACCGGCACCGAGGTGAAATCGCTCCGCGAGGGTCGGGCGTCGCTCGTCGACGGTTACGCCTTCATCGAGGGCGGCGAGATGTGGCTCGACGCCGTGCACATCCCCGAGTACACCGAGGGCACGTGGAACAACCACGCGCCGCGGCGCAAGCGGAAGCTCCTCCTGCACAAGCAGGAGATCGTGAAGATCAGCCACCGGACGAGCCAGGGCGGCTACACGCTCGTGCCGCTGCAGATCTACTTCTCGGGCGGCCGCGCGAAGGTCGAGATCGCCGTCGCGAAGGGCAAGCGCGAATACGACAAGCGGCATGCGCTGCGCGAGCGCCAGGACAAGCGCGAGGCCGATCGCGCCATGGCGAGCCGGAAGAATCTCGGCGACTGAGCTTCGCGCCGGGCGCGCGTTCACGGTCGTGTTCGCCCCCGGGCTCGCGCCCTGCAGGCGCGTGTAGGCTCGGCTCGATGGAGACTTCGACGCGCATTCCGGTACCCGGCACCTACAACTTCCGCGACGTCGGCGGGCTGCCGGCGCTGAGCGGCACGGTCCGCGACGGTGTGCTGTTCCGCTCCGACGGGCTCGCGCGTCTGGGCGACGCCGGCCAGGCGAAGCTCCGCGAACTCGGCGTCGGCATCGTCATCGACCTGCGCGACGAGAACGAGGCGCAGATGATGCCCGACGACCTCGGCGACCTCGACATCGAGGTGCTGCGCCTGCCCGTCTTCGAAGGCTCGGGTGCGTCGCAGGGCATGGCGGGCATCTCCCTCGAGGCGCTGTACGAGCGCATCGTCACGCAGCACGCGTCCGTCGTGGTCGATGCGCTGCGCGAGATCTCGACCGCAGGCGACCGCGCAGTCGTCGTGCACTGCACCGCCGGCAAGGACCGTACGGGCGTCGTCGTGGCGCTGGCCCTCCTCGCCGTCGGCGTCGATCGCGAGTCGGTCGTGGCCGACTACGCCTCGACCGAGGCGAACCTCGCCGGCGAGTGGCTCGACGGCATGGTCGAGCTCATCAAGCGCCACGGGGTGCCCGACTCGCCCGCGCTTCGCACGCTCATGGGCGGCAGCCCTCGCGAGGCCATCGACGACCTCATCGACCTCATCGAGCGCGAGCACGGCTCGATCCGCGAGTACCTGCTCGCATCGGGTCTCGAACTCGGTGCGCTCGGCGCGCTCGAGACCCTGCTCATCGAGCCCGCCTGAGGCTTCAGCGCTCAGGCGGTCTCGAAGGCTCGCGGTCTCGAGGCCCGCTCACGCGGCGTCGGCCGTGAACCTCGCCTCGACCGATGCCGTGATCACGAGCAGGGCGGGCGTGAACTGCGACGGCCCGCCGCCGCCACCGGCCATGTCCGCTGCGGCGCGCATCGCGAACATCCGCTCGCCCCCGCCGCTCGGCGGCACCGGCTGGGCGGTGAGCAGGCCGGTGTCGGCGAGTTCCACGGGAGTCGGTGCGCCGAGGCCGAGGGCGGCGGCGTAGACGGTGGCCTTCGCCACTGCATCGGCGACTGCGCCCTGCTGCGCGGATTCCTGCGTGCGCCTCCGCGTGGCATCCGTCAGTCTCCAGTCGATGCCGCCGATGCCGACGGAGTCGCCGAGCGAGATCGTGCTGACCCAGTCGCCGAGGCGGTCGAGGTCGGTGAACACGACCTCGACGTCGGCGCTCGCCTGGTGCACGACGGGCAGCTGCTTGCCCTCGTTGTTCCACGGGCGGTGCGACGAGACGCGCAACTGGCCGGCCGACCAGGTGTCGAGGGCGCCGGATGTCTCGAGCTCGCGCACCTCGGCGATGAGCTGCTCGTGGGCGGTCGACGTGCGTTCGAGCGTCGCGTCTCGCTCGGCTCCGGAAGCGCTCACCGTGAGCGAGACCGCCCCGAGCTCGGGAGCGATGCGTTCCTCGGCGGTGCCGCGCACGGCGATGACGGTAGCCACATGGACCTCCAGATGAATCCGCTCGGGAATGGCGGAGCGGGCGCGCCTGTTCTAGACTGTAAGGCCGGGTACCCGCCGTATCAACGATGGGAGTCCGGGGTGTGAGCTCTTGCTCATTGACAACTCCACAGTGCGACAACGGCCCGCCAGGCTGCATGCCCAGTTCCGACTGGGCGATCGGTCACGGCGATTCATGGGGATGATCGGTTTCGACATCGTCTGCGAACCCACGAGAAGCGGGCCGAGGATCCAGGGTTATCTCGTAAACGATCTCTGGAAAACAATAAGTGCCAATGCAAAGCGCACTGACTTCGCCCTCGCTGCATAAGCGAGCCCGATAGTCCGTCAGCCCGCGGGTCTGTTCCCGCCCCGGTAGCTGGCGTCATCTAGGGAACTTGCTGCGTGTGGTCGCCTGAGCGACACGCGGGACTTCATTCAGGCTGGGCCCGTCGACCTAGGCGCCTGTGGCAAAGGTCGGGGCCGAGTAGAACGCTTGCACAGGCTGCGCCCGGAGAAGGCGTGGAATCACAGCGATGGACGGGGGTTCAATTCCCCCCATCTCCACCAACGGTCGTTGTCGCACAGTGCAGCACGGATGCCCGGTCGCTCGCGTTCTCGCGAGTGGCCGGGCATTTCCGTTGCATCGACCAGGCGCGCCTGGATCCGCGAGCCCTCCTTGATTCGATACCCCACCTCCGACAGACTGACGAGGGACGACTCGGATCATCGCGGGCTCACGGGGGTGGCTATGCGCATCGAACGCATTCGAACGATCGCGATCGGGGCGGCCTGCGCCGTTCTGCTCGGGACCATCGGGGCACTCGGCATCGCGGCGCCCGCGACGGCGGTGCCGGTGCCCGACGATCCGCCGATCTCCCGCGGCGACTCGCTCGGCGGCCAGGTGACGGTCGAGGCATTCCCGCTCGTCGGCAGTGCGGTCGGCGCTCAGGACCCGACGCTCGATCCGCTCGGGGGATACCCTGCCTTCCCTGCGGGACTCACACCGGAGAGCCAGACGACGGCGCAGATCCAACTGCGCGACACCTTCGGCACGGCCACCGGGGTCGCGTACTGCATCGACCTCGAGACCGAGACCCGGATCGGCACGAACTACGATGCGGGCGACTGGTCGGTCACGACGATCCCGAACCTGCCGCAGGTCTCCTACATCCTCGCCACCTACTTCCCGAACTCGGCCGAGCCGGCCAGCCTGCCGACGGCTGTGGAGAAGACCGCGGCGGTGCAGGCGGCCATCTGGTTCTTCACGGACCGGTTCATCCTCGCTGATGCGAGCCCGCTGCGCGCCGCGACGTCGGCGATCGTGGCCGATGCGATCGCCAATGCCGCGGACACGCCTCCGGTGCTCCCGGAACTGACGGTGACGCCGGCCACCGGGTCGCTGCCGTCGACCGGCGACCTCGTCGGCCCGTTCGTCGTCGGCGGCAATGTCGACGCCGGATTCCTCGAGCAGAACGGCGTGCAGGTCTACCGCGACGCCACGGGCACGCAACCGGTCGCGAATCTCGAGACCGTCGCGGTCGGTTCGTCGCTGTGGGTGCAGTTCGTCGCCGATGAGACGCCGTTGGGCTTCCGTCTCACCGCCGCGGTCGAGTACACCAGAGGCAGCGTCTACGTCTACAACGGCACGAACCCGGGGGTGACCACGGCGCAGACGCTGATCCTCGCCTCGAACACCGTGCTGCCGGTGCGCGCGGGCGTGCCGTTCACCTGGTTCGAGGCGGGCCAGCTCGAGGTCACGAAGAGCATCTCGGGAACGGGAGCCGGACTGCAGGGCGACGTCACCATCGAGGTCGTCTGCACCGGCGAGGCCGGTGACTTCAGCCGCTCGCTGATCGTTCCCGCGGGGACGGCTGCGGGGGAGCACCCGTTGCTCGTCTCCGGCATCCCCGTCGGCTCGGAGTGCACGGTGACCGAGTCCGGCAACGGAGCGACGGCCCAGGTCTCGCTGGTGAGATCGTCGATCGCTCCCGCCTCCGTCACGATCACGAGCGAAGCGGTGGGCGAGGTGCTCGTCTCGAACGAGTACGCGAAGGTTCCGACTCCGTCGCCGACGACCGGGCTCGCGGCGAGCGGTACCGACTCCGGCTTCCAGGGCGGACTCGCGCTGGCGCTGCTCGGCGGCGGGGTGCTGCTCGGCCTCATCGCGGCGAAGCGCCGCCGCGTGAGCTGATCGATCAGGACCGGGCGGCCTCGCGCAGCAGCGTCGTCATGTGCTGCACGGCGGGGTGCGTGCGCATCGAACGCTTCACCCTGAGCATGATGCGGCGTCGAACGTCGGCGTCGTCGAGCGGCACGAGGGCGACCCCGTCGGGCAGGCAGAGGGCGCCGAGCCTCGGGAGCACCGTGATGCCGACGCCGGCGGCGACGTAGTCGAACGCCGTCGCATAGTCGGGCGCCTGCAGGCGGAATCGAGGAGCGAAGCCCCGCGCGGTGCCGGCGGAGAGGACGATCTCGCGGCACGGCCCACGAGCGTAGTCGTTGTCGATCCACGGTTCGTCGGCCAGCTCGACGAGGCTCACCTCGTGTCGCAGCGCGAGCGGATGCCCCAGCGGAACGACGGCCACGTAGCCCTCGGTGCGGAGCGGCTCGATGTCGTAGCCGTCGGCCACGCCGTCGGCGACGGCCGGGTCGCGATCGCCGCGCACCGATTCGGCGACGTACAGCTCGAGATCGGGTTCGCCGGTGAGCTGGCCGTGCTGCTCGACGAGGCTGAGCTCGAGTCTCAGGTCGGGGAACTCGGCCAGCATCGCGGCGGCGACCCCCGGCATCCACGCGCGGTTCGAGGACGAGAAGCAACTGATCCGCAGGGTTCCGCTGCGACCCGAGCGGAGGTCGTCGGCGAGGGAATCGAAGTCGGCCAGCTGGTCGAGCACCCGGGAGGCGCGCTCGGCCACGACGAGGCCGGCGGCGGTCGGCACGATGCCGCGCCCGCGCTTCTCGATGAGCATCAGCCCGGTCTCGCGCTGCAGCGTGCTGACGTGCTGGCTGACCGCCGACGGCGTGTAGCCCAGTCGCGTGGCGGCACGATTGATCGAGCCCGTCTGCACGACGGCGCGGAACACACGGAGGCGATGCGGGTCGACCATGGGTCGATCGTACAGCGTTGCTGAATTGATCGGTAGAATCGTTCGCTTGTGCTGTGGTGTTGGCTCCAACAGGCTGGAGCCATGCAACCTTCCCGGAGCGCCGCCCTCCGCCAGACGCCGGCCGCGACGCACCGGGAACCGATCCGCTGGAACGTGCTCGTGGCGATGGTCGTCGTACTCGTGCTGTGGGCCTCGGCGTTCATCGCGATCCGCGCGGTGGGGGAGTCGATCTCGCCGGGGCCGCTCGCGCTCGGGCGGCAGTCGGTCGGAGCCGTGGTGCTCGTCGCCATCGCCGTATGGCGGAGGCCGCCCATGCCGCGCCCGCGTGCGCTCGCACTGATCGCGGCGTACGGCGTGCTCTGGTTCGCGGGCTACACGCTCGTGCTGAACATCGCCGAACGCCACCTCGATGCAGGGACCGTCGCGATGCTCGTGAACATCGCCCCGTTGCTCGTCGCCCTCGCGGCCGGCGTGCTGCTGAAGGAGGGGTTTCCGCGGCCGCTCATGGTCGGCATCGGGATCGCATTCGTCGGCGTCGTGATCATCGCGACGGGCGGAGTCGGTGCCGACAGCGAGCCGATCGGCATCGTGCTCGGCGTGCTCGCCGCGGTCCTCTACGCGGCAGGGGTGCTCGTGCAGAAGGTGGCGCTGCGGTCGGCCGACGCCCTGAGCGCGACCTGGATCGGCTGCGTCGTCGGGGCGCTGGTGCTCCTGCCGTTCGTGCCGCAGACCGTGGGCGAGCTCTCGGACGCCCCGGCCCCCGCCGTGCTCGCGGTCGTCTACCTCGGGGTGGGCCCGACGGCGATCGCGTTCCTGCTGTGGGCCTACGTGCTCAAGCGCAGCTCGGCCGGCGCCACGGCGTCGGCGACGCTCGCGGTGCCCGCGATCGTGGTGCTGCTCTCGTGGCTGCTGCTCGGCGAGCTGCCGACCGTGTTCGGCATGGTGGGCGGGGCGCTCTGCCTGGCAGGGGTGGCGTGGAGCCGCCGGCGGCCCAGGGCGCCGCTCGAGTCGGCGGCGTCGCCCACGACCGTGTGAGCGCCCTCCGGCACGAGGATGCCGCGTGGCGTCGCCCGACGGCGCGCCACGCGGCATCCGTTCGTCAGCGTGCGGCGCCGGCCAGCGTGCCGGTGACCTGACCCGCGGGGTCGTAGATCACGCACGAGACGACACGGTCGTCCATCTGCTCCCAGCTCTCCTGCGACGGGCGGTACGCGTAGAAGCCGAGGGTCGACGAGTCGTAGGCCATGCCGACGAAGGGTTCGAACTGGGCGAGGCAGGCCTCGTCGGACTGCGTCTGGATGACGTCGTCGCCGGGGTACTCGTCGCCCTCGAGCGTGACGTCGAAGTACACCTCTTCGTCGTGCGGCTGGTCGCACGGCACGACGGGCACCTCGGAGACGAGTTCTTCGGACACCTCGTTCATGCAGTCGCCGACCAGGAGGGCGAAGACGTCGGCGTCGCCCTCTTCGACGATCTCCTGGGTCGTCTCGTCGCGCTCGGGCTGCGGCGCCGGGCCGCCGGCGAGGTCGCGGAGCACGCTGCACCCGCTCAGCGGGATCACGACTGCGACGGCGGCGATGGAGACGATGGCGCGCGTCAGGATGCGGCGCGTGGGGATGTTCACGGGGTAGGGCCTCTCGATTCGGGTTCGGGTGCTGATTCGGGTCGGACGACCGGGAGGCGCGCTGATCGACCGGCGCCCCCGCCCATCCGGTTGATTTCGACGTCAGCCTATCGGGAGCCGCCGACGCGGTGCACGCGTCAGCGCACGTGCGGCAGCACTTCTGCTCCGATGAGCGCGAGATGGTCCAGGTCGCGCAGGTCGACGAGCTGCAGGTAGACGCGATCGGCGCCCAGGTCTCGCAGTCGCTGCACCTTCTCGACGGCCGCGGCGGGGCTTCCGGCGATGTTCACGTCGGCGAATGTCGCCGGGTCCGCGTCGATCGCCGCGAGGCGGCGTCGGTACTCGGCGTCGGAGGTGGCGACGACCGTCGGCAGCGCGACGCTCATGCGCATCGATCGGGGGTCGCGGTCGATGTCGCGGCATGCCTGCCGCACCCTGGCGAACATGTCGGCGACGACGGCCTCGTCGCGGAATCCGATGTTGAACTCGCTCGCGAACCGCGCCGCGATCGCCGGCGTGCGCTTCGGGCCCGAGCCGCCGATGATGATCGGCACGCGCTCCTGTGCGGGCTTCGGCAGTGCAGGGGAGTGCTCGAGACGGTAGTGCTCCCCGGTGAAGTCGTAGTGCTCGCCCACGGGCGTCGACCAGAGGCCCGTGACGACCTCGAGCTGCTCCTCGAGCATCCCGAACCGCTTGGCGGGGAACGGGATGCCGTAGGCCTCGTGCTCCTCGGCGAACCATCCGGTGCCGAGGCCGAGCTCGACCCGGCCGCCCGACATGTCGTCGACCTGCGCGACCTGGATCGCGAGCACCGACGGGTGCCGGAACGTCGCCGAGGAGACGAGCGTGCCGAGCCGGATGCCCCGGGTCTCACGAGCGAGCCCCGCGAGTGTGGTCCAGGCATCCGTCGGACCCGGCATCGGGTCGCCGTCACCCATCGCGAGGTAGTGGTCGGAGCGGAACCATCCGTCGAAGCCGAGTCGCTCGGCGGTGCTCGCCTGCGCGAGCTGGTCGGCGTAGCTCGCACCCTGCTGCGGCTCGGTGAAGATGCAGACCTCCACTCGTGCCGCCTACGCCTCGTCGGCGAGCGCCGCGAGCACCTCGTCGTGGAGCGCGCCGTTCGTCGCGAGTGCGCTGCCGCTCCACGGCCCCCGCTCGCCCGTGATCGCGGTGAAGCGCCCGCCCGCCTCCTCAACGATGGGGATGAGCGCTGCGAGGTCGTACGGCTTGACGTCGAATTCGCCCGTGATGTCGATGAGCCCCTCGGCGAGGAGCATGTACGACCACAGGTCGCCGTAGGCGCGGTCGCGCCAGACGCGCTCGGAGAGGGCGAGCAGGCGGTCGAGGTAACCGGCGTCGCGCCACTGGGCGAGGCTCTGGAAGCTCAGCGAGGCATCGGCGAGCGAGGCGACGCCCGAGACCTGCAGGCGGCGCGCTCCGGGCACGGATGCGTCGCCGCCGGCGACCTCGGTGGCCTTGGCGTTGCTCGGGCCTGCGTCGCTCGCGCCGGCCTCGGCCGCCGAGGTCGTGGTCCAGGCGCCGAGCCCCGTCGCGCCCCACCAGCGGCGGCCCATGGCGGGGGCGGATGCCACGCCGAGGACCGGCACGCCGTCGATCGCCAGCGAGATGAGCGTGCCCCACACGGGCACGCCGCGCAGGAAGTTCGCGGTGCCGTCGATCGGGTCGATGATCCACTGCCGCGCGCCGTCGCCCTCGGCGCCGAACTCCTCGCCGAGGATGCCGTCGTCGGGGCGGGCCGCCGCGAGGCGCTCGCGGATCGCCCGCTCGACGGCGAGGTCGGCCTCGGTGACGGGGCTGCGGTCGGGCTTCGTCTGCACGTCGAGGTCGATCGCGCGGAATCGACCGATCGAGACGGCGTCGGCCAGATCGGCGAGTTCGAGCGCGAGCGCGAGGTCGGAGGTGAGCTGAGCGGCGGGAGCGGCGGAAGCGGCGGTCACGTCGATCAGGCTATCGCGAGGCGAGGTAGGCCCGGGTCGTGACCGGCGTCGGGCACCCCTCGACGCGCCGAACACGCCTCGATTGGCGCAACAGTGCATTCTCCTGATACTGTGATTCCTCGGTTCGGGTTATAGAAAATCCGGGCCGAAACAACGCAGTATGCACCTCTAGCTCAATCGGCAGAGCAACTGACTCTTAATCAGTGGGTTCTCGGTTCAAGTCCGAGGGGGTGCACGATCAAGCCTCGAACCTCTCGCCGGGTTCGGGGCTTTTTCATTTCCGCGGCGGGGGTCGCACGGATGCCTCCGCGCCCTGAGGCGCGGAGGCATCATCGATGCGCTGTGATCGAGCCGTCGGATCCGATGTGCGCGGCGGTGTCGGGAAAGTCGCGACGACCTCGTTCGTCGATCAGTTCGATCGCCCGATCGTCAGGATCTCGGACCGGCCTGCCGTCGCGGTGCTCGAAGCGGACGGAGCGCATTCGCCCGTCGACCATCGTGCCGTCGGCGCGCAACCTGACGGCAAGGTAGGCGCCGTAGCGCGTCGACTGCTCCGCGCCGAAGACGCCGCCACCACCGAAGTTGCCGAGGCTGTACGCGATCAGTCTTCCGCGATAGAACTCCATCCCCCTGAGCACGTGGGGCCCGTGGCCCAGGACGAGGTCGGCGCCCGCGTCGACGGCCGCATGCGAGAACGCGATGACGTCGCCGCGGTTCTCGCCGTACATGACCTCGGTTCCCGGTGCCACGGCATCCGCGCCGGCACCCTCGGCACCCATGTGCGCGTGGACGACCACGATGTCCGCGTGTTCTGCGGCCGCCCGCACCACCTGTCGAACATGGCGCAGGTCGGTGACCCGGTTGAAGCCGTCGTAGGGCGCGAATCCGACCATCGCGACCGTGATGTCACCGACCTGCGTGCAGGCGATCTCATTGCGGTCCCCGACCGTTCGGACCCCGGCGGCGGTGAGGTGCGCTCTGGTGTTCGCGTATCCGGCGGGTCCGAAGTCACCGGTGTGGTTGTTCGCAACGTTGAGGAGATCGAATCCGGCGAAATGCCGAGCCGCATCCGGCGGGCTCCGAAACGCCAGGCAGTCCGCTTGCTGCCCGCACTTGTCGAATCCAGTGTCGGAGGAGATGACCTGTTCGAGATTTCCGGTGACGATGTCCTGGGTGAACCAGGGACGTACATCGTCGAAGTTGCCACGCCCGCGGTCGGCGGGCACGGAGTGTCTCACGTCGTACAGCAGCATGTCGCCTGTGGCCCCGATGCTCACCTCTCCCGCGTGCGTCGCGGACTGGTGTGGAACCTCGACGCGGCAGCCGGGTATCGCCGTGACGCGGATGGCCGACCCGCCGATCGCCGTGAGCACCAGGACCGCGCCCGCCGCACCCAAACGGAGACGACGCCGTGTCCGGGACGGGGCACCGCGGCGAGCCGACCCCACCGCTGCGCGGCGTGCCGGAAGGTCGAACAACCAGAGCAGTCGGTCGCGCACGATGAGGTGTCCGAGCATCGTGCTGACGGCGACGACGACCCCGGTGAGGACCACCGGGAGCAGCACGGCTGCGGCCAGCTGCACTGCGATCCTGGCACCCGAGAGCCAGCTCACCAGGGCGACGTCGGCCAGGGCGAGCACCGGCATGTGAATCAGGTAGATCGGAAGCGTGCGAACGCCCAGCCACGTCAGCCCGCGCCCGAGGCCCGGGGTCTTCGGCAGGAGCGGAGCGACGACGATCCCCATGCTGACTCCGATGAGCGACACTGCGAGCCACACGCCGGGCACTGTTTCCGACCCGGTCGCCCTCATCGCACTGAAGGCGACGAGGTACGCCGCGATCGACATCGAGGCTGCGAATGGTCGAGGGCGCGCGGTGAGACGACCGATCTGCGGAGCGAAGTACAGACCGAGCAGGAAGAAGAGGAGGTTGTACAAGAGCGAGCCGCGGTTGCTCGCCACGTCGATCAGCCCTGCCGACACCGTGACCGACACCGCTGCGGCGCCTCCGATGAGGAGCCACCGCGGGAGACGTCGCAGTCCCTTCGCCACCAGGAAGTACACGGCGAGCGCGTAGAGGTACCAGGTGTTCGGGGGGCTGATCGTCACCGCCTCGATGAAGTCGGCGACGCTGCGCGGGACGAACGTCGGGAAGTCCGGGAATGCCCACATGGTCACCATGTGGATCAGCGTCCACAGGAGATAGAGGTAGAGGAAGCGAACCACGCGGGTGCGGAAGACGATCGCCCACGGCCGAGCGAGCGCGTTGGCTGCGAAGTAGCCGGAGATCACGAGGAACAGCGGCATCAGGAATGGCCAGATGAAATCGCTGGCGAGACCCCATGCGCCGGGGATCGGTACGCCGATTCGCCAATCGATCTGCAGGTAGGTCTTCAACACGACGTGCCAGAAGACGACGAGAAGGATCAGCAGACCTTTGAGCGCGTCCGCCCAAGCCGACCGAACGGGAGGCTCGCCCGGGTACCCGTTCATTCGGGAACCGAGTTTCGGAAAGGGGACCGCTCGGCGGATTCGAGGAGCGCTGCGATCAGTCCGACGTAGTCGAGGCCGGTCGCGGCGTACATCAGCGGTACCTGCGACTGCTCCGTCATCCCGGGAGCCGTGTTCACCTCGTTCAGCACCACCCCGGCAGCGGTGGCGAAGAAGTCGAAACGCGCCACCCCGCTGCACCCGAGCGTCTCGTACAGCAGGCGGGCGGCGTGACGAATGGATGCTTCATCGCGATCGCTGATCGGGGCAGGCACCGTGAACGCCGCGCTGCCGTCGTACTTCTGCGTTCGGTCGAACACTCCGCCGGGGGCGACACCGATGCCGAGGGTGGAACCGAGGCGCAACTCGCCGTCCCGGTCGCGGAACACGGCGATATCCACTTCGCGCCCCAGCACGTACTCTTCGACGAGCACGGGTTCACCGAACGCTCGAGCACGGCTCACCGTCTCGGCGACGCCGTCCCGATCAGGAACGACGAAGACGCCGTTGCTCGAGCCGCCGGTCGCGGGCTTGACGACGAAGGGAGGCTTCAGATCCGTCGGAGCCGCGAGGGTTGCGACTCCGGGTCGGGAAACGATCGCCTTCGCGGTGGCGATGCCCAACGAATCGGCGATCAGCTTCGTGACCCACTTGTCCATCCCGAGCGCGCCGGCACGCACCGGTGCACCCACATAGGGCACGCCGGACAGTTCGAGGAAGCCCGCGATCGCGCCATCCTCGCCGTTGACGCCATGCAGGGCCGGAAACGCGATGTCGCAGTCCGCGAGCACCTCGACGGCACCATGTGCTGGCAGGACGCCGCCGTTCTCGTCACGCCACGCGCCGTCACTTCCGATGGTGAGTGGAACCACGTCGAGGCCCAACTCGACGATGGCCCGACCGACAGCAGCGGCGGACGCGAGAGACACGTCGTGCTCATCGCTGACACCACCTCCGATGACGGCGATCCGGGCGCTGTTCTTCTGCGTCATGACATGTCTCCTTGCGGCTGACTCGAGGTATCGATCGTGCGGTGGATACGCGGACTGCGATTCCCCAGGCGGGTGACGATCTCGTGCTCGATCGTGTGAGACCACTCGGCCCACTCCGCGACGGTGGGCTCTCCTCCCGACCCGGGGCCGAAGACGGTGACGCGTTCGTTCGGTCGCAGCACGTCATCGCCCGTGTCCACGACGACCATGTCCATCGAGAACCTGCCGACGAGGGGCCGTCGCCGCCCTCGTGCGAAGACCTCCGCCCGCCCGGATGCCTCGCGGGGAAGCCCGTCGCCGTAGCCGACTGGGAGCAGGGCCAGGTTCGTACGGCGCTGTGCGACGAAATCGAGGCCATAGCCGACTCCGGTGCCCGCGGCCACCTCGCGCGAGGACACGACGCTCGAGGTCAGTGTCACGGCGGGCCGCAGCGTGTCGGTGCTGGAGGACGGATCGATGCCGAACAGTCCCGCTCCGATTCGGTGGACGTCGAAACCCGACCCCGCACCCGTCAACGTCGCGGCAGTTGCCGCGAGGTGCAGGATGTGGGGCGCGAGCGCACGTCGCCTGGCCGTCCGAACCGCATTCTCGAAGACCAGACGCTCCCGCGTGTTCTGCGGATTCCCCGGTTCGTCCGCGCACGACATGTGACCCATCACCCCGACCACCCGTACCGCGCCGAGCGCCTCATGCTCGCGCGCGAGCGCGCACAACGTGGACCAGTCGCGTGCCGAGCAGCCGTCGCGGGCCATGCCGACATCGATGTGCAGGTGGACACGCGCCGGTCGCCCGACACGCAGCGCTGCCCAACCGACGGAGTACAGGAGCTCCATACTCGGCACCGCGACATCGACGTTCTCACGCACGGCCGTCTCGAAGTCGGCGTCGGGCGTGTTCAGCCAACTGAGCATCGGTGCCGCGACACCGGTGGCGCGCAACGCGAGGGCCTCATCGATGGAAGTCACACCGATGGAGGTCGCCCCGGACTCGAGGACCGAGCGAGCGATCGCCCCATGCCCGAACGCGTCTGCCTTCAGCACGGCCATGACCCGACCCTCGGTCATCGCGGCGAATCTCGCCGTGTTCTCTCGGATCGCCTCGTCGTGCACGACGAGCTCTGAAGCGGAGGATTGCATGGACAGCAGTCAACCGATCGCCGTGTTGCCAGCGAGTATCCGGTTTTCGATACACGCACGATATGCGGACGGCCGAATAGGCTGCCGACATGACGAACTACCTGCTGGCCGGTGGTGGGACCGCGGGACACGTCAATCCGCTCCTGGCCGTCGCAGATCGCCTGCGCGAACGCGAGCCGGACGCTTCGATCCTCGTGCTCGGCACTGCTGAGGGGCTCGAAGCGCGACTCGTTCCCGAGCGTGGCCACGTGCTCGAGACGATCCCGAAGGCGCCGTTTCCGCGCCGACTGAACCGCCGAACGCTGCAGTTCCCTGCGCGCTTCCTCCGCGCGGTCGCGCGCACACGCACGCTTGTTCGCGATCGCGACATCGATGTCGTGATCGGCTTCGGCGGTTTCGCCGCAACCCCCGCGTACGTTGCCGCGCGCAGAGAAGGCGTGCCCTACGTCGTCCACGAGGCGAACGCCCGGCCCGGGCTCGCCAACGTGTGGGGTGCGCGCCGTGCCGCGGCCGTCGGAACGGTGTTCGCCGATACGCCCCTGCGCGGGGGAGAGCTCGTCGGGATGCCCCTTCGTGCCGAGATCTCCACGATTGATCGCGCTGGGTCACGCGCGGCTGCCGCGGAGTATTTCGGGCTCGACGCCGACGAGCCCGTGCTGCTGGTCTTCGGCGGATCGACGGGTGCCCGCAGGATCAACGAGGCCTTCGCGCAGGCGTGGCCCGAGATCATCGCCGAGGGCTGGCAGATCTTGCACGTGACCGGTGGCGCGAACGTCGATGATGTGGACGCCGCTGGTTCCCGAGCTCGCGTCGTCGTGCCCTACGCCGACCGGATGGATCTGGCGTACGCTCTCGCCGACCTGGCCGTGTGCCGATCGGGGTCCGCAACCGTGAGCGAACTCAGCGCGCTCGGGATTCCCGCGGTCTACGTTCCGTATGCCGTTGGGAACGGAGAACAGGCGCTCAACGCACGCGGGGTGGTGCAGGCCGGCGGGGCGTTGCTCATCGACGATGCGGACTTCACCGCGAGTGCCATCGTCGAACGCATCATTCCCGTTCTGCGCGATGCCGAGGCTCGTGAGCGGATGGGTCGCGCGGCCGCATCCTTCGGAACTCTGGATGGCACCGAGAAACTGCTTGCGCTCGCTGATCGCGTTCGCGCCGAGGTCGGCGCGGCCCCGATCGAAACCTCGACTTCGCCTCACTGACGTTCGGCTCCGACGTTCCGCCTCGGCGATCACGCCGGTTCGGAGAACGCCGCCGTCGAGGCGGCGGTCAGTCGTCAAAGCCGCGCGCGGTCAGCGCATCGCCGAGGTGCTCGGCGGTCTGCAGCGCCCGCACGATGACCGGCACCGCGAGTGCCACGACCGAACCCTCGGCGCCTCGCGCCTTCCTCGCTTCGAGCACCTCGCGCACGATGTCGGCGAGGAGCGGCACGCAGCGGATGGTGAGCGCGAGCGTGAGGCCGACGCGATCGGCGTCGATCCAGCGGCGGAACGGGCGGAGCAGTGCCTGCATGGCATCGAGCGTCGCCGTAACGGGCGTCGTGAGCGTGTAGAGCGCCGCGAGGGCGACGGCGAGCACGAGACGCACCGCCATCGTCGCCGCGGCCTCCCACCCGCCGAAGATCACCTGTACGGGGACGGCGAAGGCGAGGAGCCACAGGACCGGGACGATCTGCCGCCAGACGAGGCCCACGGGGAGCCATGCGACGACGAAGAGGCAGGCCACGAGGCAGGAGGCCACAGCGAGGGGGACGAGCGAGGTCTGGAGGGCGATCACCGTGACGAGCACCGCGAGCAGGCCGAGCTTCACGAGCGCCGGCGCGCGGTGCACGAGCGAGCGTCCGGGATGGAAGACCCCGATCATCGATGGCTGCCGATGAGTGCGCGATACGCCTCGAGTGCAGGGCCGGGCCGATCGTCGGCGACGACCCGCCCGGACTCCATCACGATGACGCGGTCGAAGCCGTCGAGCAGCTCGAGCTGGTGGCTGACGACGACGAGCTGCTGCGGCAGCTCGGCGAAGTGCTCGGCGACGAGCCGCGCGTTGCGGGCGTCGAGCAGCGTGGTGGGCTCGTCGGCGACGATGACCGCCGGTTCGGCGACGAGCACCGAGGCGAGCGCGAGCAGCTGCTTCTGGCCCCCGGAGAGCCGATGCGCCGGCCGGTCGGCCAGATCGTGGAGTCCGAACCGATGCAACGCCGCGTCGACGCGCGCCGCGGCATCCGCTCGCTCGAGCTTGTGACGACGCAGTGTGAACGCGACGTCCTCGCGGACCGTGGGCATGACGATCTGGTTGTCGGCGTTCGTGAACACGAAGCCGACCCGGCGGCGCACCTCGCGCGCGTGGCGGGCGAGGTCGAGCCCGCCGACGGAGACGCGACCAGCGGTCGGCGTGACGAGGCCGTTGATCATTCGAGCCAGCGTCGACTTGCCGGAGCCGTTCGCGCCGACGATGCCGATGCGGTGTTCGTCGAGCACGAGCGAGACGTCGTCGACGACGCGCTCCCCATCGAAGTCGTGGCTGACGTGTTCGAAGGCGATCTCGGTCATGCTGTCCGTTCCACGATCATGGCGATGCCCTGGCCGCCGCCGATCGAGCAGGCAGCGAGCCCCGGGCGGGCGTCGTCGGAGGCGATCATGCGGGTGGCGAGGCGCACGAGCAGCACGGCGCCCGACGCGCCCCATGGGTGTCCGAGCGCGATGGCACCGCCGTCGCCCGAGACGATCGACTCGTCGAGCGCGAGCTCGTCGCTGACCGCGAGGAGTTGCGCTGCGAAGGCCTCGGTGATCTCGGCGTACCCGAGGTCGGCGGCGACGAGACCGGCACGTGCGAGTGCGAGGCGAGCCGCAGGCGCCGCGCCGATGCCCGGCAGCTCGGGACCGCTGCCGGTGACGGCGGTCGCCACGATGCGCAGCGATGGGAGGCCGAGGTCGCGCGCGACTCGACCGGTCGTGACCGCCATCATCGCCGCGCCGTCGGAGAAGCCGCAGGAGTTGCCCGCGGTGACCGAGCCGAAGCCCATCCCGGTGCCGGTCATGCCGTCGGCCGAAGTGAAGGCGGGCGCGAACCGCGCGAGCCGATTCGCATCCATCGACGCCCGCGGGCGATCATCGATCGCGACGCCGTCGATCGCGACGACCTCGCCGTCGAAGACGCCGCTCGCCTGCGCCGCGGCGGCACGTGCGTGCGAGCGGGCGGCCCAGGCGTCCTGCCGCTCGCGGGAGATGCCGCGCATCGCGGCGAGCCGATCGGCCGCGGGGCCCATGTCGGGATCGGGGAAGCCGATCGGGGCGAAAGGCGCGCGCGAGTAGCGTTCGCCCGAGTCCGGCCACGACCGGTGCGGTGCCGTCGATGCCGACTCCGCACCGCCGGCGAGGAACAGTTCGCCGTGGCCGGCCGCGACACGGGCGGCGGCCTGCATGACGGCGTCGAGACCCGAACCGCATTGCCGGTCGACCGTGACCCCCGGTACCGAGCTGTCGAGTCCCGCCCGCAGTGCGGCGACGCGTGCGACATCGCCGCCCGGCCCCATGCAGTTGCCGACCACGACGTCGTCGATCGGCAGGCCGCTCGGCGCCACTGCGGCGGCGACCTCGGCGAGGACGGGCGCCGCGAGCGCGTCGACGGTGTGCGACGCGAAGCTCCGGCCCGCCGTGCCGATCGCCGAGCGCCGAGCGGCGACGATGACGGGCGCGGAGCGGGTGTCGAGGACGGGGGTCATGCGTTGCTCCGATCGGAGGTCGACGGGTGCGACGGCAGCGCCGGGCCGAGCGTTCCCGCCGCCAGCGCTGCGCGGAGGAGTCCCCGCGCCGACTTGCCCGACACGGTCGTCGGAATGGCGCTCACGAACCAGCGTCGGGGCAGTTCGGCCGCCGGAAGGCGTTCCCGGGCGGCGGCGATGACCGCCGCGGCATCCGTCGAGCCGTCGAGTTCGACGACGGCGACGATGCGCTCGCCGAGCAGTTCGTGCGGCTCGGCGAGCGCGACCGCTGCGACGACTCCGGGCAGGGCGATGATGCGCGCCTCGAGGTCTTCGGCCAGCACGGTCGTTCCGGCGGTCGTGATCGCGGCGTCACCGCGTCCGATGATGCGGAACCCCTCGGTGCCGATCGGTTCGGCGAGGTCGCCCACCGTCGCGAAACCACCGTCATCGCGGCGGAGCATGCCCCCGCCGACGACTCCGAGCGCGAGATACGGGGAACGGGCCCAGAGCTCCCGACCCGCCGCGGTCGGCCGGAGCTCGACCTCGACGCCGGGGAACGGCGCGAGGGAGCCGCCGTGGCCGGCCGCCACGAACGAGAGCTCGGCCGCGCCGTAGTACTCCGTCACGCGGATGCCTCGAGCCGACGCCCGCGCGCACAGGGGCTCGCCCATCGCGGCTCCGGCGACGACCGCCGCCGCGGGCATCTCGACGGACTCGAGCAGTCGTGCCAGTCGAGTCGGCGTCGCGTGCACCGCACTCGCTCCGGCGAGTTCGTCGCCGACCGCGGCGCCCATCCAGAGCGCGTGGAGTGCCGCGTAGAGGTGCATCGAGACGTGAAGCGGTCCGGTGACGGCGATCCGATCGTTCGCCCCGAGCCCGGCGATCTCGGCGAGCGGGGCGGCCGATGCGAGCCACGAGGCGTTCGTGCGCGCCACCGCACGTGGAGTGCCCGTCGGATCGGTCGAACCCGACGTCAGCACCGCGAGCTCCGTGCCCTGCGGCAGGCTCGGCGCGATCCGCTCGGCATCCGCCGCATCGCCGCCGACGAGCACCGGGCGGCCGCGCTCGAGGCATGCGAGCACGAGCGTGATGAGGCGCACGGACTCCGTGCCCGCCGGGCAGGCGACGAGGCCGTCACCGCTCGGCAGCGGGGCCGCGGCGACCGCGTCGGCGAGTTCGCCGTAGCGCACGGCGTCGCCGCCGAACGCGAGGGCGAGTGCGCCCCGCGGTCCCCGCAGCCAGTCGCTCACGCCGAGCGGTCCGAAGCGGTCGAGTCGGAAGCGGGGTCGGCTGCCGGGGCCGCGGCGACCGTGCCCGGCCGGGACGCCCACGGCCACGAACGCGGCTCGATGAGCCCCGGCCATGCCCGGTGCACGCTCTTCGCCACGAGCACGGTCACGACGACCTTGAGGATGTCGCCGGGAAGGAAGAAGGTTGAGGCGAGGAGTGCGCCGCCGAACGGCGTACCGGTGATGGCGGCGAAGACGGGCACCCCGACGAGGTAGATGGCGACGATGCCGCCGAGTGCGGTCCATGCGAGCGCCGGCGCGATCGGGTATCGCGGCAGCAGCCGCGCCGTCGCCCAGCCGATGACGGCGGCGCCGAGCAGCCAACCGATGAGGTAGCCGACCGAGGGGCCGACGAAGACGCCGAGACCGCCCCGGCCGCCCGAGAGCAGCGGCAGGCCCGCGGCGACGAGCACGATGAAGAGGAGCACGGACAGGGTGCCCTTGCGTGCGCCGAGGATGGCGCCGGCGAGCATCACGCCGAGGGTCTGGAACGTGATCGGCACCGCGGTGCCGCCGATCGAGAGCGCCCCTGGCAGGCCCAGCGCGGCGATGAGCGCGGCGAAGACGGCGATCTGGGCGAGGTCACGGGCGCTGCTGCGCCGTTGGCGGGCCGAGGGCGGTGTCGCGTTCGACTCGGTCGTGCTCGGGCTGGTGCTCGGGCTGGTGCTGTGGGCGGAGCTCAACGGGTTCCCCTCTCGTGGCGTGCGGGCGATTGCCCGGAGATCACGCTACGAGGAGCGGGGGAGCGCATTCTCGGCTGGCGATACAAGAATGCGCCGTCGATTTTGGAGCGCGGTGTCACGCGCGTCGGCGGGTCGGCGCGGGGCGCCGCCCGGTTCAGGCTGCGCGTGCCTCGAGCGCCGTGGCGGCACCGATCGTCGGCAGCGCTGCGGCCTCGACCAGCTCGGACGCCTCGGTGAACAGCTCGTCGTCGGGCGCGGCGTCCATCGGTGCTACGGCCACGGCCTCGGTCGTCTCGACGGGGTCGGCCCAGACGATGAGCGGTGCGGGCTCCCAGCCGAGCGCGAGGGTCTCCTCGCCGGCCGGCACGACCACCGCGACGGAATCGCGTTCGTCGAGGATGGCGCGAGTGAGCTCTGCCGCGATCTGGTGCGTGAGCATCGCGTGGAAGATGCGGTCGGTGTCGCCGTCGGACTTCCGCACGAGCGACCAACCGCCGCCCGGTCCGATGAATTCGGACAGCCGCGAGTTCAGCAGCTCGAAGATGTGCTCGCCTCGAAGGTCTGCCGCAGAAGGGTGCGGAGTCGGGGCGGCAACATGGGCGGAGGCCTGGGCGGCAAGCCGTGCACGGCGCCAGCGGCGGAACATCGGTGGCCCCTCTCGTGGGTTCGTCTCGGGTCGTTCGTCCCAGTTTCGGGCACGGTGGTGCGGATTGCGAGTGACACGCCGCGCAACGCCGTCGCGGCGTCGTTATTCGCCGATCTCGCCCTGCTTGGTCTCTTCGGCGACGGTGCCGATCGCGATCGCGAGGCTCGCGGCCCACGACACCCACATGAGCAGCAGTCGCCAGTCGCGGGGGCCCGTGGCGGTGGTCTTCACGACGCCGATGCCGCTGATGATGGCGCTGATCACGGCGCCGCTGAAGAGGTACTTGCGCATGCCGCAACGCTACCGCGCCGTTTCCGGCGGCTGGGAGACATCCGTGAATCTGACCGATCGTGCAGGAGCTGACCGATCGGTCAATTACCGTGGAAACATGCCCACCGATGCATCCATGCCGTCCCGCGTGCGCGCCAGCGACGAGCTGCGCCAGGTCGCGCTCGAGCAGTTCGCGACCGTCGGCTTCGCCGCGAGTTCGCTCCAGCAGATCGCCGACCACGCCGGGTACTCGAAGTCGAGCGTGCTCTACCACTACGCCTCGAAGGAGGCGCTGCTCGAGGCCGCGATCGGCCCGGCGATCGACCTGCTCGAGGCCCTGCTCGGCGACTTCGTCGCCGGCGGCCGTTCGGCTGCCGCGCGGGCGGTCTTCATCGAGAGCTTCGTCGACTTCCTGCTCGGCAACCGCCTCGCGGTGCACACCTTCGTGAACCAGGGCCAGTCCCTCCGCGGGCTGCCGGTCATCGAGCGCGCGAACACCGCCATCCGCGGTCTCGCCGACTCGATCTGCGCCGACGATGCCAGCCTCGCCGAGCAGATGCGCTTCGGCGTTGCGCTCGCCGGCGCGACGTACACGCTCGTCGCCGGCGCCACGTTCCTCGAGGACGACGAGCAGCAGTTCGCCGACGCCGACGTGCGCGACGCCCTCATCTCCGTGCTCTCCGAACTCCTGCTGACGGCCGACGGCCGCCCGACCCGATAGGCCCGACCATGGCTCTCCTCCTCCACCGCATCGGCCGCTTCGCATTCCGCCGTGCCTGGTACGTCATCGTCGCCTGGGTGCTCGCCCTCGGCGCGCTGCTCGGCACGGGCCTCGCGCTGGGCGGTCAGCTGCAGGACTCCTTCGCCATCCCGGGCACCGAGTCGCAGACGGCGATCGACCAGCTCGCCGCCGTGTTCCCCGAGACCGCCGGCGCCTCGGCCAAGGCCGTCGTCGAGGCTCCCGACGGCGACACCGTCGAGGCCGCGTCGGCGCGCGATGCGATCGAGGCCATGGAGGCCGAGCTCGAGCAGGTCGACGGCGTCGCGAGCGTGCTCGGTCCCTTCGACGAGTACGCGGGCGACCAGATCTCGGGCGACGGTCGCACCGCCTACATCCAGATCCAGTTCGACGGCCAGGTGACCGACGTCACGCCCGAGTCGCTCGAGGCCGTCGAGGCGACGGGGGAGCTCGGCAGCGACGCCGGCCTCACCGTGGCGTTCGGCGGCGACGTCTTCCAGGAGACGAGCTTCGGCCTCACCATCACCGAGGTGTTCGGCGTGCTGTTCGCCGCCGTCGTGCTGATCATCACCTTCGGCTCGCTCCTCGCGGCGGGCATGCCGCTGCTGACCGCGCTCGTCGGCGTCGGCGCGGCCTTCGGCGGCATCTCGATCGTCGCGGCGTTCACGACGGTCTCCTCGACCGCCCCCATGCTCGCCGTCATGATCGGCCTCGCCGTCGGCATCGACTACGCGCTCTTCATCCTCTCCCGGCATCGCAACCAACTCGCTCGCGGACAGGATCCCGAGGACTCGGCCGCCGAGGCCGTCGCGACCGCCGGCGGTGCCGTGGTCTTCGCCGGCCTTACCGTGATCATCGCGCTGCTGGGCCTCCTCGTCGTCGGCATCCCGTTCCTCAGCGTCATGGGCATCGGCGCCGCGTTCGCGGTGCTCATCGCCGTCGCGGGTGCCGTCACCCTGCTGCCCGCGCTCCTCGGCGTGTTCGGCCGCAAGCTCGTGCCGAAGCCCGGCAGTCGCGCCCATCGGCGGGCGAACGCCGCCGACGACGGCGGCAAGCGCACGATGGGCCGCCGCTGGGTCGACCTCGTGCTGAAGGCGCCCGTCGTGTTCGTGGTGCTCGTCGTCGGCGTGCTCGGCGCTGCAGCGGTGCCGGCGCTCAGCCTCGACCTCAACCTGCCGAACGGTTCGGGCACCGAGGGCTCGAGCCAGCGCGAGGCGTACGAGATGATCGACGAGGGCTTCGGGCCGGGCTACAACGGCCCGCTCATCGTGACCGTCGACATCACGCAGACGACCGACATCTTCGGCGACCTCGACGCGATCGGGGCACGCATCGGCGAGCTCGACGACGTCGCCTTCGTCGGTCAGGGGCTGCCGAACCCGACCGCCGACACGGCGATCATCCAGGTCATCCCCGAGAGTGCTCCGGATGCCCCGGCGACGAAGGTGCTCGTCGAGAACATCCGCGAGCTCGAACCCGCGATCACCGCCGACTACGGCACGCCCATCGCGGTCACCGGCTACACGGCCGTCGCGATCGACATCTCGAACCGGCTCGCCGATGCGCTGATCCCGTTCGCGCTCATCGTCGTGGGGCTCTCGATCGTGCTCCTGCTCATGGTGTTCCGCTCGGTGTTCGTGCCGATCAAGGCCGCCCTCGGCTTCCTGCTGTCGGCGTTCGGCGCGATCGGCGTCACCGTCGCGATCTTCCAGTGGGGCTGGTTCGCCGATCTGCTCCACGTCGAGCCCGGGCCGATCCTGAGCTTCCTGCCGATCCTGCTCATGGCGGTGCTGTTCGGCCTCGCCATGGACTACCAGGTGTTCCTCGTCTCGGGCATGCGCGAGGAATTCGTGAAGACCGGTGACGCGCGGCGGTCCGTCGTGCACGGCTTCCAGCACGCAGCACGCGTCGTCACCGCCGCGGCGCTCATCATGTTCTTCGTCTTCTTCGCCTTCGTGCCCGAGGGTGCCGGAGTGATCAAGGGCATCGCGTTCGCGCTCGCCGTGGGTGTCGCATTCGACGCCTTCCTCGTGCGCATGACGCTGGTCCCGGCCGCGATGGCCCTCGCCGGCAACGCGGCCTGGTGGCTGCCCAAGTGGCTGGCGCGGGTGCTGCCGAACGTGGACATCGAGGGCGAGGGATTGCGCACCCACCTCGAGCAGGAGGAGTGGGCCGCATCGCGACCCGCCGCCGTGAACGCCGAGGGCGCCGTCTTCGGCCTGCCCGAACGCCCGATCGGCCCCCTGACCGTCGAGGTGCCGGCGGGCGGCGTGCTCGTCGTGCAGGGCGACGCCGTCGACCGCCGCGTGGTCTCCGCGACGCTCGCGGGCCGGCTCGCGCCGGTCGGAGGCCGTCTCGCCGTGCTCGGCTCGCCGCTGCCCTCGGGCGTCGGCGCCGTCATGCGCGGCGTCGCGATCGCCGAGGTCGCCGCCCATGCCGCGCCCGGCGGCACGGTCGGCGAACTCATCGCCGGCCGCCTCGACGCGACCCGTCCGTGGTACCGCATCGCTCCGTCGAACAGCCTCGTCCGCACGTGGACCGAGCGGGCGGCCGCCGCCGTCGGCCACGGCCCTGACGGGCCGAGGTTCACGACCGAGACGCCGCTCTCCGCCCTCGGCGTCGAAGCCCGCACGCTCGTCGCCGTCGCCGCGGCGCTGGCAGAACGGCCGAAGGCGATCGTCATCGACCTCGACGACGATCCGGGCTCGGCCACGGGCGGCCTCTGGCACGCGCTCGCCGAACTCGTCCCCGCCCAGGTCACGGTGATCGTCGGCCTCGGCCCGTCGGCCGTGTCACCCGCGGTCTCGCCGCAGCTCGCGGCCCGCGGCATCCGAACCCTCGAACCCGTCTCGCGAATCCAGGAGGCCCTCCGATGAGCACCCGACTCTCCCGACTCTTCGGCTCGACGCCGGGGCAGCGACGCGTGCGATTCGGCGTGCTGGTCGCCGCGGTCGTCGCAGTTCCGCTCGCCGTCGCCGGACTCGTCTCGGGCGCCGTCGGCAGCGGCGGCGACAACCTCGAGCAGATCCCGGCCGTCGTCGTCAACAACGACGAGATGGTCACGATGACGCTGCCCGACGGCACCGAGCAGCCCGTACTCGCCGGTCGCCTGCTCGTGACCGAGCTGACCGACCCCGAGACCTCCGGGTTCCAGTGGACGATCTCGAACGACGATGAGGCCGCCGACCTCCTCGCCTCTGGCGACGCCTATGCGGTGCTCACGATCCCCGCCGAATTCTCGGAGTCGGTGACCTCGCTCTCGGGCGCTGACCCGACGCAGGCGAACCTCGACATCCGCACCGACGACGCCCACGGCTACCTCGCCGGGTCGGTCGCGCAGTCGGTCGGCGACGCGATGTCGGCGACCTTCGGCCGCGAGCTGACGGCGCAGTACCTCGAGGGCTTCTACACGAACCTCGCGACGATGGGCGGCTCGCTCGGCGACGCCGCCGACGGCGCGACGCAGCTCTCGAGCGGTGTCGGCTCGCTCGCAGGCGGCCTGACCACGCTCTCGAACGGGGTCGCCACCGCGACGAGCGGCACAGCGGATGCCGCCGCAGGCGCGCACCAGTACGCCGCGGGTGTCACCCAGTACACGCAGGGCGTCGACGCGCTCGCGGGCGGGCTCGGCCAGCTCAGCACCGGCGCCGCGGGCCTCGACGAGATCTCGAACCAATGGGATGCCTACACCGGCGGAATCTCGCAGGGCGTCGCGACGGTCGACGGCTACCTCGGGCCGGCGTCGAAGCAGCTGGCCGAGATCATCGCGGCGAATCCCGCGCTCGTCGAGCAGTACCCGGCACTCGCCGGGATCCCGGCGACGATCGACGGCGTGCGCTCCGAGCTCGGAAGGCTCTCGACCGGGGGACAGCAGCTCTCAGCAGCCTCCCGTGGCGCGATCGACGGCATCCAGGGCGGTATCGCCCAATCGGCGACCGGAGCCGCCCAGCTCTCCGCCGGCTCCGGCGGCATCCGAGACGGGGCGAACGGCCTCGCCTCGGGCCTCGACGAACTCGCCGGTGGCCTCGGCGCGCTCCAGGGCGGTGCAGCGGATGCCGCGAGCGGTGCCACGCAGCTCGCGAGCGGTGCCGACGCCCTCGCCTCGGGGCTCGTATCGGGTGCCGAGAGCGCGACCGCGCTCACCGACATCGACGCCTCGAAGACCGCCGAGGTGATCGCCGAACCGGTCACGGTCGACGCGACCCGCGACCACGAGATCGCCGGCGTCGGCGAGGTCATCGGCATGCTCTTCGTGCCGGTCGGACTGTGGCTCGGTGCGCTCGCGCTCTTCCTCGTGTTCCGCCCCTTCGGGCGTGAGGCGCTGCGCTCCACCGCTTCGACCGGCGGGCTCGTCTGGCGCACCCTCGCACGGGCCGGCCTCATCGCACTCGCGCAGGCGGTCGCCGTCGTGCTGCTGCTGCACGGCGTCATGGGCGTCACCTGGAGCCTGCTGCCGCAGACGCTCGCGTTCGCCGCTCTGCTCGCCCTCGTGTTCACCTCGCTGCACGCGTTCCTGACGGTCTGGCTCGGACGGGCGGGCCTGCTCATCTCGCTCGTGCTCGTCGCACTGCAGCTCACCGCAGCGGGCGGCCTGTACCCGATCGAGGTGCTGAGCGGGCCGTACCAGGCGATCAGCCCGTTCCTGCCGCTCACCTGGGCGGTGCAGGGCATGCAGTTCATCGTCTCGGGAGCAGCGGGCGGCTCGGTCGCGATGGCGGCGGGCGTGCTCGTCGTCTTCGGTCTCGTGGGCGTGCTCGGCACGACGCTCGTCGTCGGCCGGCGCCGAGGCATCCGATCGATCGGCTTCGCGGCGGCCGCCCTCGGGTGAGCGCCCGGCCTCGCCTCGGCGCCCGAGCGGCGGGCCAGGGGCGGAGCCGGGGCCGGCGCGAGTGACGGCGCCGGTGTCAGGCCGGGTTCAGCGCGGCGATCGCGCTCACCTCGATGAGGGCGCCGGGCACGCCGAGCCCCGCGACCAGGGCGGCGGTGACGAGCGGCGGGGCGCCGGCCCCTGCGAGTCTCGGCGCGATCGCCCCATATGCGGCGCCGAGGTCGGCGCCCTCTGCGATGAACACCGTCCACTGCACGATATCGGCGAGCGACGCCCCTGCGGCCTCGAGCGCGACGGCGGCGTTGTCGATGGCCCGGACGGACTGGACGGCGACGTCGTCGGAGACGACGGCGCCCGTCTCGTCGACGCCGTTCTGGCCGCCGACGTAGACGGTGGTCGCGCCCGCCGGCACGATCGCGACGTGGCTGAACGCCGGGCTCACGACGAGGCCGGCCGGTTGGATTCGTGTGATCTCCATGCCCGCATGCTCCCACCTGCCGCCGACAGCGGAGTCGGTTCGCGCCGACTGTTAGCCTGAGCGGAGCGCGAGGAGGGACACATCCGCTCATGAACGCCCCTGAACCATCACGCGACGAGCTCTACGTCGACGCCGCCTACGACATGATCGTGGTCTCGAACCGCCTGCCGGTCGACTACCTGGAGGGTCCCGACGGCGAGACCACGTGGAAGAGCTCGCCCGGCGGGCTCGTGACCGCCCTCGAACCCGTCATGCGCGCCGCCGACGGCGCCTGGGTCGGCTGGGCGGGCGTCGCCGATCGCGAGTTCGACCCGTTCGAGTACGACGGCATCAACATCATCCCGGTGCCGCTCTCGGAGTCGGAGCTCGAGGAGTATTACGAGGGATTCTCCAACGACACCCTCTGGCCGCTCTACCACGACGTCATCGCGCCGCCCTCGTACCACCGGGAGTGGTGGGACGCCTACGTCCGGGTGAACCGCCGCTTCGCCGAGGCCGCTGCGCGCGCGGCATCGCCCGGCGCGGTCGTGTGGGTGCAGGACTACCAGCTGCAGCTCGTGCCGCGGATGCTCCGCGAGAAGCGCCCCGATCTCGTGATCGGGTTCTTCAACCACATCCCGTTCCCGGCATACGGCATCTACTCGCAGCTGCCGTGGCGGCGGCAGGTGCTCGACGGCCTGCTCGGCGCCGACGTCATCGGCTTCCAGCGTGCCGCCGACGCCGGCAACTTCACGCGTGCGGTGCGCCGGCTCTTCGGCTACGCGACGCGCGGCAGCGTCTTGGACGTGCCCGGCCCCGACGGCGAGGTGCGGCACGTCGTCGCCCGGCAGTTCCCGATCTCGATCGACTCGGCCGGCTTCGAGGAGCTCGCGAGGCGACCCGACGTGCAGGCGCGCGCACACGAGATCCGCGAGAGCCTCGGCAACCCCGAGACGATCATGCTCGGCGTCGACCGCCTCGACTACACGAAGGGCATCCGGCACCGGCTGAAGGCGTTCGGAGAGCTGCTGCGCGACGGCCGGCTCTCGGTCGAGGACGTCACGCTCGTGCAGGTCGCCAGTCCGTCGCGCGAACGCGTCGAGACCTATCGCCAACTGCGCGACGAGATCGAGCTCATGGTCGGGCGCCTGAACGGCGACTACTCGACGCTCGGTCACCAGGCGATCGCCTACCTGCACCACGGCTACCCGCGCGAGGAGATGGTCGCCCTCTACCTCGCCGCCGACGTCATGCTCGTGACCGCGCTCCGCGACGGCATGAACCTCGTCGCGAAGGAGTTCGTCGCCTGCAGCTTCGACGACGACGGCGTGCTCGTGCTCAGCGAGTTCACCGGGGCATCCGACGAACTCCGCCAGGCGATCCTCGTGAACCCGCACGACATCGAGGGCTTGAAGGACGCGATGGTCGAGGCGGCGCAGATGCCGCGCAAGGAGCGTGCCCGACGCATGCGGGCACTCCGACGGCGCGTGCGCGAGAACGACGTCGCGAAGTGGTCGTCGACCTTCCTGAAGACCCTCACCGGCGCGGGCATCATCGCATCCGGCGTCCCCGACGGGCTGGACGCCGCGATCACGCGCCTGGCGGACACCGATCGGCTGCTCGTGGCCCTCGACTTCGACGGCACGCTCGCACCGCTCGTCGACCGGCCCGAAGACGCACGCGCGACGGGTCGCGCCCGTGCCGCGATCGAACGCCTCGCGGCGACCGACGACACCCGGGTCGCGATCGTCTCGGGGCGAGCACTCGAGAGCCTGAAGCAGGTCGCCGATCCGCCGGCCGGAGCGCTCATGAGCGGGTCGCACGGGGTCGAGCTGCAGCTCGACGGGGGCGGGGTCACGATCGACCTCCGCGACGGCGAGCTCGCGGCCCTCGAACACCTCACCCGCGTGCTCGACGAGATCGCCTCGGGCGTCGACGGCGCATGGGTCGAGTGGAAGCCGGCAGGGCTCGCGCTGCACACGCGGAAGGTCGCACCCGACGCCGCGAGCGACCTGCAGCAGGCTGCCAAGGCACGTGTCGAAGCCGAGATCCCCGAGCTCACGGTGCGCGGCGGCAAGGGCGTGATCGAGTTCTCGGTGCGCCCGAGCGACAAGGGGGAGGCGCTCAACCGGCTCCGCCAGCACGCGGGCGCCAGCGCCGTCATCTACGTCGGCGACGACGTCACCGACGAAGACGCGTTCGCCGCCCTCGAGTCCGAGGACCTGGGCGTCAAAGTGGGTCAGGGCAGGTCGCTCGCGGCTCACCGCGTGCGCAGCCCCGACGACGTCGCCGACCTGCTCGAGCGCCTCGCCGACGCCCGTGAAACGACGCACGGGGGCCCCTCGCGCTGGCCATAGACTCGATGCATGTCGGAGTTCGATCCCAAACCTCGTAGCCGCACCGTCACCGACGGTATCGAAGCCATGACCAGCCGGGGCATGCTCCGCGCCGTCGGCATGGGAGATGCCGATTGGGACAAGCCGCAGATCGGCATCGCGTCCTCCTGGAACGAGATCACCCCCTGCAACCTCTCGCTCGCGCGTCTCGCGCAGGCTGCGAAGGAGGGCGTGCACGGCGGTGGCGGGTACCCGCTGCAGTTCGGCACCGTCTCCGTCTCCGACGGCATCTCGATGGGCCACGAGGGCATGCACTTCTCCCTCGTCTCGCGCGAGGTCATCGCCGACTCGGTCGAGGTCGTCATGCAGGCCGAGCGCCTCGACGGCTCGGTGCTGCTCGCGGGCTGCGACAAGTCCATCCCCGGCATGCTCATGGCGGCCGCTCGTCTCGACCTGGCGTCGGTCTTCCTCTACGCGGGCTCGATCGCGCCCGGATGGGTGCGCCTGTCCGACGGCACCGAGAAGGACATCACGATCATCGACTCGTTCGAGGCGGTCGGCGCGGTCAAGGCCGGCACCATGAGCGCTGAAGACGCGCACCGCATCGAGTGCGCGTTCGCACCGGGTGAAGGTGCCTGCGGCGGCATGTACACCGCCAACACCATGGCCTCGGTCGCCGAGGCGCTCGGCCTCTCGCTTCCGGGTTCGGCGTCTCCGGCCTCCGCAGACCGTCGTCGCGACTACTACGCGCACCGCTCGGGCGAGGCCGTCGTCAACCTGCTGAAGCACGGCATCACGGCCCGTCAGATCCTCACCAAGAAGGCGTTCGAGAACGCCATCGCGGTCGGCATGGCGCTCGGCGGATCGACGAACATCGTGCTGCACCTGCTCGCGATCGCCCGCGAGGCCGAGGTCGACCTCACGCTCGACGACTTCAACCGCATCGGCGCGAAGGTGCCGCACATCGGCGACCTGAAGCCCTTCGGCAAGTACGTCATGAACGACGTCGACCGTCGAGGCGGAGTCCCCGTGCTGATGAAGGCGCTCCTCGACGCCGGCCTCCTGCACGGCGACGTGCTCACGGTCACCGGCAAGACCATGGCCGAGAACCTCGAAGAGCTGAACCTCCCGCCCCTCGACGGCGAGGTGCTCCGCACACTCGACAACCCGATCCACGAGACCGGCGGCCTCACGATCCTGCACGGTTCGCTCGCTCCCGAGGGGGCGGTCGTGAAGACCGCCGGCTTCGACGCGGCGACGTTCGAGGGCCCTGCGCGCGTGTTCGAGCGCGAGCGCGCCGCAATGGATGCGCTCACGGCGGGCGAGATCAAGGCCGGCGACGTGGTCGTCATCCGCTACGAGGGCCCCAAGGGCGGGCCCGGCATGCGCGAGATGCTCGCCATCACCGCAGCCATCAAGGGCGCCGGTCTCGGAAAAGATGTACTACTCTTGACGGACGGTCGATTCTCAGGCGGCACAACCGGCCTCTGCATCGGCCATCTGGCACCCGAAGCGGTGGACGCAGGTCCCATCGCCTTCGTGCGCGATGGTGATCTCATACGGGTCGATATCGCAGCTCGTTCCATCGACCTACTGGTCGACGATGCCGAGCTGGCTGCCCGCCGTGAAGGCTGGGCTCCGCTTCCCCCGCGCTATACCCGTGGCGTCCTCGCGAAGTACTCGAAGCTCGTGCGTTCCGCCGCAGAAGGCGCCACGACGGGCTGAGTGCTGCGTCTCCCGCACACACCGTCCACCAGAACAGGAACCGAATGACCACGGAATCCAGTCCCGTGCCATCGCCCGCCACCGTGCCCTCCGGTGCCCCCGTGGAGATCACGGGCGCCGAGGCGGTCGTCCGTTCACTCGAGATGCTCGGCATCACCGACGTGTTCGGCCTCCCCGGCGGCGCGATCCTCCCCGTCTACGACCCGCTGCTCGACAGCAACAAGCTCCGGCACATCCTCGTGCGCCACGAGCAGGGCGCCGGCCACGCGGCCGAGGGATACGCCTCCTCGTCCGGCAAGGTCGGCGTCGCCATCGCGACGTCGGGCCCCGGCGCGACGAACCTCGTCACCGCCATCGCCGACGCCCACATGGACTCGGTGCCGATGCTCGCGATCACCGGCCAGGTGTTCTCGAACCTCATGGGCACCGACGCCTTCCAGGAGGCCGACATCGTCGGCATCACGATGCCGATCACGAAGCACTCCTTCCTGGTGAAGGACGCCTCGGAGATTCCGGCGACCATCGCGGCGGCGTACCACATCGCCTCGACCGGCCGACCGGGCCCCGTGCTCGTCGACATCACGAAAGACGCGCAGCAGGCGAAGGCGATCTTCCGCTGGCCGCCGAAGATCGACCTGCCGGGCTATCGGCCGATCACGAAGGCGCACGGCAAGCAGGTCGCGGCCGCGGCCCAGCTGCTCGCCGAGGCGAAGCGCCCCGTGCTGTACGTGGGCGGGGGAGTCATCCGCTCGGGCGCATCGGAGGAGCTGCTCACGCTCGCCGAGACGACCAACGCCCCGGTCGTGACGACGCTGATGGCCCGCGGAGCCTTCCCCGACTCGCACCAGCAGCACCTCGGCATGCCCGGCATGCACGGCACGGTTCCCGCCGTGATCGCGCTGCAGGAGGCCGACCTCCTCATCGCCCTCGGCGCCCGCTTCGACGACCGCGTGACCGGCAAGGCGGCGCTCTTCGCGCCGAACGCCAAGGTCGTGCACGTCGACATCGACCCGGCCGAGATCTCCAAGATCCGCGTCGCCGACGTGCCGATCGTGGGCGACGCGAAAGACGTGCTCGTCGACCTCGAGGCCGCCTACCGCGACGCCATCGGCTCCGGCACCCCCGACCTCGACGAGTGGTGGGCGACGCTCGACGGACTCCGCGCGGAGTTCCCGCTCGGGTTCTCGACGCCGTCCGACGGACTGCTCGCTCCGCAGCAGGTCATCCAGCGCATCGGCGAGCTCACCGGCCCAGAGGCGGTCTACGCCGCGGGCGTCGGCCAGCACCAGATGTGGGCCGCGCAGTTCATCAAGTACGAGCGCCCCAACTCCTGGCTGAACTCGGGCGGCGCCGGCACGATGGGCTACGCCGTCCCGGCGGCGATGGGCGCGAAGGTCGCCGAGCCCGACCGCGTGGTCTGGGCGATCGACGGCGACGGATGCTTCCAGATGACCAATCAGGAGCTCGCGACCTGCACGTTGAACAAAATCCCGATCAAGGTCGCGATCATCAACAACTCCTCGCTCGGCATGGTGCGCCAGTGGCAGACCCTGTTCTACGACGGCCGGTACTCGAACACCGACCTGAACACGGGGCACGACAGCGTGCGCATCCCCGACTTCGTGGCACTCGCCGAGGCCTACGGCGCGCTCGGCATCCGGGTCACGAAAGCGGAGGAGATCGACGACGCCATCAAGCTCGCGCTCGAGACGAACGACCGCCCCGTGGTGATCGACTTCGTCGTCTCGGCCGACGCGATGGTGTGGCCGATGGTGCCGCAGGGCGTCTCGAACAGCTACATCCAGTACGCCCGCGATCACTCGCCGGCATTCAGCGAGGAGGACTGACCATGTCGACACACGTGCTCTCGCTCCTCGTCGAGGACAAGCCCGGCCTGCTGACCCGCGTCGCAGGGCTCTTCGCCCGACGCGGATTCAACATCGAATCGCTCGCGGTCGGCCACTCCGAGATCGCGGGGCTCAGCCGCATCACGGTCGTCGTCGACGTCGAGGAGCTGCCGCTCGAGCAGGTGACGAAGCAGCTGAACAAGCTCGTCAACGTCATCAAGATCGTCGAGCTCGACCCTGCACAGGCCGTGCAGCGCGAGCACCTGCTCATCAAGGTGCGGGTCGACAACACGACCCGTTCGCAGGTGCTCGAGGCGGTGAACCTCTTCCGTGCTCGCGTCGTCGACGTGTCGACCGACGCACTCGTGATCGAGGTCACCGGCGACTCCGGCAAGACCACCGCGTTCCTCAAGGTGCTCGAGCCCTACGGCATCAAGGAGATCGCCCAGTCGGGCCTTCTCGCGATCGGCCGTGGCGGCAAGTCCATCACCGAGCGCGTCTTCAAGAACTGACCGTTTTCACGAACTGCACCATCCCCGATCAAGGAGAAAGACAGCATCATGGCTGAGATCTACTACGACAAGGACGCCGACCTCGCCCTCATCCAGGGCAAGAAGGTCGCCGTCATCGGCTACGGCTCGCAGGGCCACGCGCACGCGCAGAACCTCCGCGACTCGGGCGTCGAGGTCGTCATCGGACTCAAGGAGGGCTCGAAGTCGAAGGCCAAGGCCGAAGAGGCCGGCTTCGAGGTCAAGAGCGTCGCCGACGCGGCCGCCTGGGCCGACGTCATCGTCATCCTCGCGCCCGACCAGTACCAGCGCCACATCTACGCCGAGTCGATCAAGGACAACCTGGCCGAGGGCAAGACCCTCGTGTTCGGTCACGGCTTCAACATCCGCTTCGGCTACATCGAGGCGCCCGAGGGCGTCGATGTCGTCATGGTCGCGCCCAAGGGCCCGGGCCACACCGTGCGCCGCGAGTACGAGGCCGGCCGCGGCGTGCCCGTGATCGTCGCCGTCGAGAAGGATGCGTCGGGCAGCGCCTGGCCGCTCACGCTCTCGTACGCCAAGGCGATCGGCGGCCTGCGCGCCGGCGGCATCAAGACGACCTTCACCGAAGAGACCGAGACCGACCTGTTCGGCGAGCAGGCCGTGCTCTGCGGCGGCGTCTCGCAGCTCGTGCAGTACGGCTTCGAGACCCTCACCGAGGCCGGCTACCAGCCGCAGGTCGCCTACTTCGAGGTGCTCCACGAGCTGAAGCTCATCGTCGACCTCATGTGGGAGGGCGGCATCGCCAAGCAGCGCTGGTCGGTCTCCGACACGGCCGAGTACGGCGACTACGTCTCGGGCCCGCGCGTCATCGACCCGCACGTCAAGGAGAACATGCAGGCCGTGCTCGCCGACATCCAGTCGGGCGCGTTCGCGCAGCGCTTCATCGACGACCAGGACAACGGCCAGAAGGAGTTCCTCGAGCTCCGTGCCAAGGGCGAGGCACACCCGATCGAGGCCACCGGCCGCGAGCTCCGCAAGCTCTTCGCCTGGAACGCCTCGAACGACGACGACTACGTCGACGGCGAGGTCGCGCGCTAAGCACAGGCACCGAACCACGCTGCAGTGCAGCGCTGAACGGCCCGCTCCGGATGCCCCGGGGCGGGCCGTTCTCGCGCCGTGCACGAATGAGCAGCGCGCGTTGCGGCGAAACCCTTGTCACGGAGGTGCCGGGTGTGGTCGCATGTGGTGCCATGAGCGAACTCTCACACCACCACCACCACACCGAACCCACTCCGCGCTGGTGCTCGTGCGCCGTACCCGACGACGCCCTTCCCGAGACATCCGGGCTCTCTCGACGGAATGTGCTCGTCGGCATCTCGGCGGCCGGTGCACTCGCCGCGGCCGGCTGGCCCGGAGCAGCCCAGGCCGCCCATGCCGTGCCGAAGGGCAAAGCCCTGACGATCACGGTCATGGGCACCTCCGACCTGCATTGCAACGTCGTCAACTGGGACTACTACAAGGACGCCGCGTTCAGCGACAGCGCCGGCAATGTGGTGGGCCTCGCCCGCGTCTCGAGCGTCGTCAACCAGATCAGGGCCGACCGCGGGCGCGAGCACACGCTGCTCTTCGACGCCGGTGACACGATCCAGGGCACGCCCCTCGGCTTCTACTACGCGACGGTGGAACCCGTCACCGAGACCGGCGCGATCCATCCCATGGCCGCGCAGATGAACGCGATCGGGTACGACGCCGTCGCGCTCGGCAATCACGAGTTCAACTACGGCCTCGAGTTCCTCGACAACTGGATCTCCCAGATGGATGCCGAGGTGCTCGCAGCGAACGCGGTGCACGCCGGCACGAAGGTGCCCGCGTACCGTCCCTACACGATCAAGAAGATGAAGGTGAAGGGGCTGCCGCCGGTCCGCGTCGGCGTGCTCGGCCTCACCAACCCCGGCGTCGTGATCTGGGACAAGGCGAACGTCAGCGGGAAGATCGAGGTGCAGGGCCTCGTCGAGGCAGCTGCGCGCTGGGTGCCCGTGATGCGCGCTGCCGGCGCTGACATCGTGGTCGTGAGCGCCCATTCGGGCGACAGCGGCACGTCGTCGTACGGCGGCGATCTCCCGGTCGAGAACGCGGCGGCGCTCATGGCGGAGCAGGTGCCGGGCATCGACGCGATCCTCTTCGGGCACGCCCACCGCGAGGTGCCGGAGCGCTTCGTCACGAACACGGCGACCGGCAAGCAGGTCGTGATGAGCGAGCCGAAGAACTGGGGACAGCGCCTGAGCGTCTTCGATCTCGACCTCGAGTTCGAGCGGGGCTCGTGGTCGGTCGTCTCGAGTTCGGCGCTCACCGTGAACACGAACACCGTCGTCGACGACCCGGCGCTCGTGGCGGTGATCCGCGCGCAGCACGATGCGGTCGTGGCCTACGTCAACCAGACGGTCGCGACGTCCACCGAGGCCATGTCGGCGGCGGAGGCGTGCTGGAAGGACACCGCGATCCTCGACTACGTCAACGTCGTGCAGACCGCCACGGTGGCCGCAGCGGTCGCCGGCACTCCCGAGGCGGGGCTGCCGATCGTCTCGATCGCGGCGCCGTTCAACCGCGGGGCGACCTTCCCGGGCGGTGCGGTGACGATCAAGGACGTCGCGGGGCTCTACATCTACGACAACACGCTGATGGCCTCGGTCCTCACCGGTGCGCAGATCAAGGACTACCTCGAGTACTCGGCGAAGTACTTCACCCAGGTCGCCCCCGACGCACCGGTCGCGCCCGCGTCGTGGACGAACGCCGGAAACACGCCCGACTACAACTACGACCAGTTCTCGGGCATCGACTACGCCGTCGACATCTCGCAGCCGCTGGGGTCGCGCATCGTCGGGATGTCCTACGAGGGGGTCCTCGTGACGCCCGACCAGCAGTTCCTCGTCGCGGTGAACAACTACCGGCAATCGGGCGGTGGCGGGTTCCCGCACATCGCGACAGCGCCGGTCGTCTACAACGCGCAGGTCGCGATCCGCGAGGCGATCGTCTCGTACGCCTCCGCAGCGGGCACGATCGATCCGGCGACGTTCCACGTCGAGAACTGGCGGCTCGTACGGAACGGCACGCCGGTGTTCTGACGCGAGGACCGCGCGCACGGCGAAGGCCCGCCCGGGGATCCGGACGGGCCTTCGTCATGGTCTCCGGGAACTACTCCGCGGCGGGGGCATCCTCGGGCGCCTCAGCGGGGGCATCGTCCACCGGAGCGAGGGCGCCGATCACCGCGTCGACCTGCTCCTGGCTGTAGCCGCAGTAGTTGAGTGCCTCGCGCTCCCAGTAGCTGACAAGGCGGTCCTTGCCGGCGGCGTGCGCGTCGGCGACGGTGCCCTCGTAGATCTGGCCGTCCTTCGATTCCTTGTTGACGTCGGGCACCTCGGCGCAGACGTGGAAGACGGAGCCCGACTTGGTCCAGTACACGACGTCTTCGCCCGTGAGCTGCAGGATGACGTTCGACTCCTCGGTGTACTGCTCGACCGACGGCGGATTGTAATCGACGCCGAGGGCGAGCGCCCCGCCGCCGATGACGATCGCGATGATGCCCGCGAGCGCCTTCTGCTTGCCGTCCATGTCCTTGTTCGTGAAGATCAGGATGATGAGCGGCAGGAACGCGATGACGGCGATGATCGCGCCGAGCTGGTTCTGCACGAAGAAGCGGACCTTGTCCTCCTTCGACGCGGGGTCGAGGCGGTTCGCCTTCTTCCAGAGCAGCGAGCCGCCGATCGCGAGCGCGCCGATCACGACGATCAGGATGATGAGCAGCACCATGTTGACGGGCACCTGACGCAGCACCCAGAAGATGGTGAAGACCTCGCCGCCGATGGCGAGCAGCCAAAGGCCGCCGGCGATCAGGCGGAACGTCGTCGCCTGCTTCTTCGCCTCGGGCGTCGGCGTCCACGTCGGCGCGACGGTCGCATCGGCGACGGTCGTGCCGCCGGCGCTGCCCGCTGCCGCGGTGGGTTCGACTCGTACGACCTTCTTCTTGCGCTGCTCTGCCACGTTCGTCCTTCCGAGGGGTTGAGTGCCGCGAAGAGCATATTGGGAATGCGGGCCCGGGTGGGGGATCGACGCGGAATCGTCATCATGGCGTCATCGGGAGGCCGCAACGGGCGCTCGCCGAGACATCCGATGTCTATGGCAGGATGTATGCGACCGCAGCGACGAGAAGGACGACACATGCGACAGGACTGGTTCGACACCGCCCGATTCGGGCTCTTCCTGCACTTCGGCGCCTACAGCGGCGCCGCCCGCCATGAATGGGTGCAGAATCGGGAGCGGCTGACCGATGCGGAGTACCGGCCGTACGTCGACCACTTCGAGCCCGACCGCTTCGATGCGGCCGCGATCGCGGCGATGGCCGTCGCGACCGGCATGGGATACGCCGTGCTGACGACCAAGCACCACGACGGGTTCTGCCTGTGGGACTCGGAGCTGACGGACTTCACCGCCCGCACGGTCTGCGACCGCGACCTCGTCGCCGAGTACGTCGAAGCGACACGCGCCGCGGGCCTCAAGGTCGGCCTCTACTACTCGCTCGTCGACTGGCACCACCCCGATTTCACCGTCGACTGGGTCCACCCGCGCCGCGACGACCCCGAGGCGCACGCGCTGAACGAGGGCCGCTCGATGGAGCGCTACCGCGAGTACCTGCACGGGCAGGTGCGTGAACTCCTGACCCGCTACGGCACGATCGATTACCTCTTCTTCGACTTCACCTACCCCGAGACGAAGGAGGGCTGGGCGGGCAAGGGCCCCGAGGACTGGGATGCGGAGGGGCTGCTCGCGCTCTGCCGGGAACTCCAGCCCGACATGCTCGTCAACGACCGGCTCGGCGTGCCGGGCGACTTCGTGACGCCCGAGCAGTACCAGCCGACGAAGCCCCTCGAGCGCGACGGCGAGCCCGTCGTCTGGGAGGCATGCCAGACCACGAACGGCTCGTGGGGGTACGACCGCGACAACGTCGACTTCAAGAGCGCCGGGCTGCTCATCCGCATGCTCTCGGACTCGGTCTCGATGGACGGCAACATGCTGCTGAACGTCGGGCCCGACGGGCGCGGCGCGATCCCGCCGGCCGACCGGAACCTCCTCGGCGAGATCGGCGCCTGGATGGAGCTGCACCGCGATGCGATCGTCGGTGCGGGCCACGCGCCGTACACGCCTCCGCGAGAGGGCGTCTACACGCTCCGAGGCAACCGCCTCTACCTGCACCTGTTCAGCTGGCCGCTCGGGTTCGTGCACCTGCCGGCGCTCGCGGGCAAGGTCTCGTACGCGCGCTTCCTGCACGACGGCTCGTGGCTTCGCACGACGACCATCGACCCCGACCAGGAGGCGAACGTCATGCGTCCGGCGGGGGAGGAGGCGGGCACCCTCACGGTGTCGCTGCCGGTCAGGCAGCCGGATGTCGCGGTGCCCGTGATCGAACTGACGCTGACCTGAGCCTGAGTCGGCGCCCCGCGGTCAGCGCATTGCGGGCACCGCGTCCTCGGAGCTGAACGTCAATTCGTCGAGCACGAGCCGCGCAGCCCCCAGCAGTCCGGCGTTCGGACCGGTGGACGCCGCCTCGATGCGGAGCCGCTGCGTGACGAGCGGGTGGCAGCCCTCGTAGATGCGGCTTCGCACGGCCGCGATGAAGGGCTCGCTCGATGACATGCTGCCCGTGAGGAAGAGCGCGTCGGGGTTGAAGAAGTTCACGACGGTCGAGAGCACCTGGCCGAGATAGGTGCCCGCGGTGCGGACGAGCGTCGTGGCGACCGGGTCGGCGTCGCGGGCGAGGGCGAGTACGTCGGCGGTCGTGCGCACCGGGATGCCGCGTTCGTTCATCTGCCGCACGAGGCTCGCCCCGCTCGCGACGGTCTCGAGGCATCCGGTGTTGCCGCAGGAGCACGGCCGGTCGTCGGCCGCGTCGATGCGCGTGTGCGTGACGTCCCCGGCCGCCCAGGTGGCGCCGCGGTGCAGCACGCCGTCGACGATGATGCCGCTGCCGATGGCGGTGCCGGCCTTGACCGTGACGCTGTGGCGGGTCGCGCCGAACTGGGCACGGTGTTCGCCGAGCGCCATGAGATTGGCGTCGTTGTCGACGGCCGCAGGCACGCCGAACTCGCGGCTGAGCCAGTCGCGCACCCGGAAGCCGGGCCACCCCGGCATGCGAGACGGCTGGTCGACGCCGCCGGTGCCGACGTCGACGGGGCCGGGCAACGCCAGGCCGACGCCGCGAATGCCGCGGAACTCTGGATCGACCTCGGTCGCGAGTCCGCGCATGGCCGCGGCGATCGCAGCGAGGGTCGCCTCGGGCCCATCGCCGACGTCGACGGGGATCGACGCGGTGGCGAGCAGCGCGCCGCTGAGATCGACGCGACCGACGCGCGCATGGCCGCCGCCGAGGTCGGCGACGAGGATGCTGCCGCGATCGCCGTGGAGTCGGAGGATGCGGGGACGGCGGCCGCCGCTGGAGACGCCGACGCCCTCCTCGTGGAGCACGCCGAGCTCGGTCAGCTCGGCCACGCGGAGCGAGATGGTCGACGGTGCGAGGCCGAGGATCCGGGAGAGGTCGCTGCGCGAACTCGCCTCGCCCCTGGCGATGAGCTCGACGATCTGTCGGGCGTGCTGGGGCGGCGTCGGGGGCATCTGCGGTGTCGACGGTGACATAGGCTTCTTTCGAGGTCGAATTAAGTTGAGACTAGTACGGGCTGCGCGCCGCGGCGAGAGCGACCCGCGGAAAATCACGGATCCGCGGCAGACATCCGATGAAAGCTGGCGAAGAATTCACTCGTCTGGCATGATGACTTTACGCACCAAGTTGATGAAGTTCGTTCGAGGCTCGAAAGAACTGATCAATCATGTGTCTCTATGCCTGAGGAGGCGACATTCAATGAAGAAGATCCACGTCGGCGCGATGGCGGTCGCGACCGCCGCCGCACTCGTGATGACGGGTTGCAGCAACGGAGGCGCTGAGGCGTCGTCCGACACCATCGTGATCGACATGTGGGCCGGGAGCCAGGACGACACCGACGCCCTGAACGCCCAGCTCGCGATCGCGCAGGAGCAGAACCCCGACCTGAAGATCGAGCTGCGCACGGCGCCGTGGGGTGACTTCTTCACGAAGCTCACCACCAACATGGCCTCGGGCAACATGGCCTGCGTCACCGGAATGAACTCGGGCATGCTCTCGAGCTACACCGCCGGCTTCGCCGAGCTCACCGACGCCGACCTGAAGACCGCGGGGCTCGACCCCGCCGACTTCGCTCCCGGCAGCGAGGACATCCTCTCGAACAAGGGCACGATGTACGGCCTGCCCTTCGACATCTCGACGATGCTCGTCTACTACAACCAGGACATGCTCGACGCCGCCGGCGTCGCCGCTCCCGAGGCCGGCTGGACCTTCGACGACTTCGAGGCGACCGCGAAGGCCGCCACGACCGGCGGCAAGTACGGATTCGCCGTCGGCATGGGCGACTTCCAGTGGCAGGCGCTCCCGATCGCCAAGTCGGGCACGCAGCCCGTCGAGGCCGACGGCACGCTCGACCTGACGAACCCCGACTTCGTCGACGCGGCCACCTGGTACTCGGGCCTCGTCACCGACGAGAAGGTCGCGGCACCGGTCGCGTCGGCCTCCGACACCGGCTGGGGCGAGAACCAGTACACGGGCGGCAACGCGGCGATGGCCGTCGACGGCACGTGGAACGCGGTCGGCTACCTGAACAACGATTCCGGCTTCACCGCCGGCATGACCACGCTCCCCACGGGTGAGAACGGCTCGCTCGGGCTCATCCTCGGCTCGGGCTACGGCATCGCGAAGGACTGCGACAACAAGGAGGCCGCGCTCAAGGTGCTCGGCTCCCTGCTCAGCACCGACTCGCAGGACTACATCGCCTCCTCGGGCCGCAGCTACCCGGCCCGTGTCTCGTCGCAGCCGCTCTACTTCGAGTCGATCGACGAGCAGTACCGCGACCAGGTCGAGGCCGTCTTCACGAGCGCCTTCGAGCAGGTCGAGGGCCAGAACGTCAGCGACAACTGGTCGAAGGTCGGCACCTACATCCAGCCGCAGCTGGTGAGCGTCTACAACGGCCAGGAATCCATGTCGAACGTGCTCGAGTCCGCTCAGCAGCAGTTCGGCGAATAAGCACCACCGGCAAGGACCCCTCCCGAGATGTCGAACACCAAGCAGATACCTCGTCGAGGGACGCTCGCCAGAGCTGAATCCCGTCAGGCGCTGGGCTTCGTCAGCCCAGCCCTGGCGGGGCTCGCCCTGTTCACGGTCGTCCCCGTCGTCCTGTCCATCGTCATGGGCTTCTTCAACTGGCCCACCTTCGGCGAGAAGACGTTCGTCGGGCTCGACAACTACGTCAAGCTCTTCACGCAGAGCCCCGACTTCTGGCCGGCGCTGCGGAACACCTTCGTCTTCGCCCTGCTCTACGTGCCGATCAGCGTCGCGTTGTCGCTGCTGCTCGCGATCTCGCTCAGCGCCCGCATCCGCGGTCGCGGCGTGCTCCGGGTGCTGTTCTTCATCCCCGTCGTGACGCCCATGGTCGCGAACGTGCTCGTGTGGAAGATGATGCTGCAGCCGCAGGGCCTCTTCAACGGCCTCTCCCAGACCTGGTTCGGGGTCGAGCTGCCGAACTTCCTCGCCGACCCGCAGTGGGCCATGATCATGGTCGTCATGATGTCGGTCTGGCAGGGCCTCGGCTACAACATGCTGATCTTCTCGGCGGCGCTCGAGCAGTTGCCCGAGTCCGTCATCGAAGCGGCCCGCATCGACGGGGCCCGCGGCTTCCGGATGCTCTGGAGCGTGACGCTGCCCATGATCTCGCCGTCGTTGTTCTTCGCGAGCATCATGACGATGATCACGGCACTGCAGGTCTTCGTGCAGCCGCAGCTGCTCACCGGCGGCGGGCCGGGCAATGCGACCCAGCCGCTCGTGCAGTTCATCTACAACCAGGGCTTCAAGTTCCAGGAGCTCGGCCTCGCCGCGGCTGCCGCATGGATCCTCTTCGCCATCATCATCATCCTGACCGCGCTGCAGTTCCGCGCACAGAAGAAGTGGGTGCACTATGAGCACTGACACGCTCCCGGCCGCGACCGCGGTCCTCGATGCGGAGACGGACGCCCCCGCAGAGCGCGAGGGCCGTTCGGGCGGTCGCGAACCGCTCACGAAGCGCGGCCGCGTGCGGCTGGTCTTCGCCCACATCGCCGTCTACGTCGCGGCGGCGATCTTCGTCTCGCCGATCGTCTACGCGTTCTTCTCGGCGCTGAAGCCGAACTCCGAGATGTTCTCGATGCCGCCGACCCTCATCGGGTCGGAGGTGCGCTGGTCGAACTTCGCGGACGTCTTCGCCTACGGCCCGTTCCTCACCTACATCGGCAACTCGTTCTTCGTCTCGATCACCGGCACGCTCGTCGTGCTCGCCGTGTCGACGACGGCAGGCTACGCGTTCGGGCGCCTTCGCTGGAAGGGCCGCGACGCCGTCTTCGTGCTCTTCCTCGCGACGCTCATGGTGCCGCAAGAGGTGCTCGTCATCCCGATGTTCCAGGTGATGCAGTGGTTCGGGTGGGTCGACACCTACCAGTCGCTCATCCTGCCCTTCGCGTTCACGGCGTTCGGCACCTTCCTCATGCGCCAGTTCTTCCGCGGCATCCCGTTCGAACTCGAGGAGGCGGCCCGCGTCGACGGAGCCGGCCCCGTCCGCTCGTTCCTGCAGATCATCCTGCCGCTCGCGAAGTCGGCCGTCGCTGTGCTCTCCGTCTTCACGTTCCTCTCCTTCTGGAACAGCTACCTCTGGCCGCTCATCGTCACGGTCGATTACGCCGCCCACGGCACCCTGCCGGTCGGCCTCGCGTCGTTCTCGGGCCTCCAGGGCACGCGCTGGGACCTCCAGATGGCCGCTGCGATCATCTCGATGGTGCCGACGACGCTGCTCGTGATCGTGCTGCAGAAGCACCTCGTGAAGGGCATCGCGATGGCAGGGCTCGGCGGTCGGTAGTGCCCGTCCGTTCCACCAGCACCGCCCGTCTCCACTCTGAAACAGGAACCACCATGGCTTCGCAGCACGTGGTCGCCGGCCTCGACATCGGCGGCACCAAGATCTCGGCGGTGCTCTGCGACCGTTCCGGCACCGTTCTCGCGGCCGGTGTCGTGCCGGCCCCCGCGCGCGAAGGCGGCCCGGCGATGACGGCAGCCGCAGCCGCACTCATCCGCTCGCTCGAGCAGAGCTCCGGGCTCGTCGCGGTCGCCGCTGGCGTCGGCGCCGCCGGCGTCATCGACCAGGCGAGCGGCACCGTGCGAGCGGCATCCGAGTCGTTCACCGACTGGGTCGGCTACGCCATCGGGCCCGAACTCTCGAACGCGCTGGGCGTTCCGGTGGCGGCCGAGAACGACGTCAACGCATTCCTGATGGGCGAGCTCCGCTGGGGATCCGTCGCAGGGTCGGCGCATGCCATCGGCATCACGCTCGGCACGGGCGTCGGCGGCGCGGTCGCGATCGACGGCCGGATCCTGAGCGGCCCGCACGGTGCTGCCGGCGAGATCGGGCACACGCCCGGATACAGCGACCTCGTCTGCACGTGCGGCCAGGTCGGGCACCTCGAGACGCTCGCCTCCGGCCGATCGATCGAGGCGCGCTACGCCGAGCGCGTCGGCGCCGACGGCACCACGGGTGTCGAGATCGCCGAGCTCGCACGGGCCGGGGACGCCGACGCGACGGCCGTCTTCGACGCGGCCGGTCACGCGCTCGCCCTCGCGATCGCCACCGCCGTGAACCTCTTCGACGTCGTCGAGGTCGTCGTCGGCGGGGGAGTGCGCGAGGCATGGGACGTGCTCGAGCCCTCGCTCTCCGCGACGCTCGCGGAGAACGAGCCGGTCTCGGGACTCGCGCTCGCCGTGCATCCCGCACGACTCGGCGGTCGCGCCGTCGCGCTCGGCGCGGCAGCGCTCGCCTGGCCGCTCGCCGACGAGCGTGCGGCAGCCGCCATCGACATCGAGGCGGATGTCGCAGCACCAGCATCTCCCGTCGGCATGACGGCGTGAGCCGGGTGCGACGCAGAGCAACCGAGGAGCAGAACATGAACGACGAGCAGACCACCGCCTTGGAGGCGTCCGAGATCTGGATGGGGCCGCTCGGCGCCATCGAACCGGGTGGCCTCGCACGGCCCCGCATCGGCATCGCCGGCATCTCGATCGAGTCGAGCACCTTCTCGCCGCACCTGAGCGGTGACGAGGCGTTCACGGTTCGCGAGGGCGCCGCGCTGATGGCCTACTACCCGTTCCTCTCCGAGGGATCGGAGTTGCGGGGCGCGGCCGAATGGGTGCCGCTGACGCACGGACGGTCGCTGCCGGGCGGGGCAGTGGCGCGCGAGACGTACGAGCGGATGAAGCGCGCGATCGTCGCCGGCATCCGCGCCCAGGGCCCGTTCGACGGGTTCTTCTTCGACATCCACGGCGCGATGAGCGTCGTGGGCATGGTCGACGCCGAGGCCGATCTGGCCCGCGCGGTTCGTGCCGAGCTCGGCGAGGCGACGCTCGTCTCGACGTCGATGGACCTGCACGGCAACGTCTCACGAGAGCTGCTCGACGCGGTCGACCTCATCACGTGCTACCGCATGGCTCCCCATGAGGACGTGTGGAACACCAAGGAGCGAGCGGTGTTCAACCTGCTCGCCCGCCTGCGATCCTCCGTCGGCGCCGACGTGCTCGAGCGCCGCCCGTACAAGGCGTGGCTGCAGGTGCCGGTGCTGCTGCCCGGCGAGAAGACGAGCACCCGCCTCGAGCCCGCGCGCGGCATCTACGCCGAGGTCCCCGTGGTCGAGCACGCCGAGGGCGTCGTCGACGCCGCCGTGTGGGTCGGCTACGCCTGGGCCGACGAACCCCGCTGCCAGGCGGCCGTCGTCGTCACGGGCGACGATCGCCGGGTCATCGCGGCCGAGGCCGAGCGGCTCGGGCGCGCCTACTGGGATGCCCGTGACGACTTCGAGTTCGTCGCCGACGCACTGCCGCTCGCCGAGTCGATCGACGCGGCGCTCGCCGCGACCGACGAGCGGCCGTACCTCATCTCCGATTCGGGTGACAACCCGACCGCCGGCGGGGCCGGCGACGTGTCCTGGACCCTCGGGCAGCTGCTCGACCGCGCCGAGTTCGCCGAGGGCGACCTCACCGTCATCCACGCGTCGATCTTCGACCCGGCCGCGGTCGAGGTCGCCAGGAAGGCGGGCGTGGGCGGGGAGATCGCCGTGCTCGTCGGCGGCCGCGTCGACGGCGGGCCCTCTGGGCCGGTGCCGATCGCCGGAACGGTGTTCTCGATCACCGACGGCGACGCCGACGCGGGCACGCAGGTCGTCATCAAGGCGGGCAGCGTGCACGCGATCATCACCGAGCGCCGCAAGCCCTTCCACCACCTCGCGGACTTCACGATGCTCGGCCTCGACCCGCACGCGGCGGACCTCGTCGTCGTGAAGATCGGCTACCTCGAGCCCGAGCTCTACGACCTCGCGCAGGGCTGGAAGCTCGCGCTGACCCCGGGCGGGGTCGACCAGGACCTGCTGCGACTCGGACACCGCCACCTCGTGCCGGGCGCCTTCCCCTTCGATGCGGATGGCCCCGAGCCCGACCTCGTCGCCGTCGTGACCCGCCGAACCACTCGCTGACACCCCGAACAGGAACGACATGCTGAACTTCGAGACCCGCATCGGCCCCGACTTCGGTGCCGACGCCCCCGTCTACCCGACCGCGGGCGTGCCCGAGTGGTACCGCGACGCGAAGCTGGGCTTCTTCGTGCACTGGGGGCTCTACTCGGTGCCGGCATGGGGCACCCCGCACGACGGCCGAGGCGTGCCCACGGAAGACGCATACGCGCACCACCAGTACGCCGAGTGGTACGGCAACACCGTGCGCATCGCGGGCAGCCCCACCTGGCAGCGGCACCAGGACGTCTACGGCACCGGCACGAGCTACGAGGACCTCGCCGACCGCTGGAACGCCTCGGCGTTCGACGCCGACGCCTTCGTCGGCTCCCTGATCTCGGCGGGCGCCCGCTACGTCATCCCCACCACGAAGCACCACGAGGGCTTCTGCCTGTGGGACACCGACACGACGGGCTTCAACGCGGCACGCCGCGGGCCCCGCCGCGACCTCATCCGCGAGTTCCACGACGCCACGCGCGCCGCAGGGGCGAAGTTCGGCGTCTACTTCTCGGGTGCGCTCGACTGGCACGTCAGCGACTTCCCGCCGATCGAGTCCGACACCGACCTCTTCCGCTACCGCCGCAACGACGAGCGATTCTCGCGCTATTCGGCCGCGCAGCTCGAGGAGCTCGTCGAGCGGTTCAGCCCCGACATCCTCTGGAACGACATCGATTGGCCGGACGGCGGCAAGGGTCGCGACGAGTTCGCCGTCGCCGCACTGCTCGAGCGCTACCTCGAGCGCGTGCCGTCGGGTGTCGTCAACGACCGCTGGGGCGTGCCGTACCACGGCTTCCTCACGCGGGAGTACACGCACGTGGAAGACGTCATCGAGTCGCCGTGGGAGTCCACGCGCGGTCTCGGCTTCTCATTCGGCTACAACGAGGCCGAGGGTCCCGAGCACTCGCTCTCGGGCGATGCCCTCGTGCGCCTGCTCGTCGACGTCGTCTCGAAGAACGGCAACCTGCTCATCAACGTCGGCCCGCGCGCCGACGGCTCGATCCCCGAACTCCAGGCGGCGAGCATGAGCGCGATGGGTCGCTGGCTGGGCGTCAACGGAGCGGCCGTCTACGGCACACGGCCGTGGCAGCGCGCCGGTGACCGCACCGGCGCACCCGTCTCGTACACGACGAGCGGCGGCGACGTGTTCGTGCACGCGATCGACCCGGCCGCAGGCGAGATCCGCCTGCCGTCCGAGCTCGCCGGTGCCGAGCGGGTGAGCTGGCTCGGAGCGGGCGATGCCGTCGTCGAGCAGTCGAGCGCCGGGGCATCCGTGTCGATCCCCGCTGCCCTGCGCGGCGAGCCGATCGCGGTCGCCCGCGTGACCGCGTGACCGCGCAGCAGGTCGCGACCGCTCCCGCGATCGAGATCGCCGTGCAGGACGCCGGCGGCGCCGCGGTCGCGATGGCAGCGGGCGCCGATCGCGTCGAGCTCTGCAGCGCGCTCGTGACGGGCGGGCTCACACCGTCGATCGGCACCGTGTTCGAGTCCGTCGAGGCTGCTCGGGGGCTCGGCCACGACGCCGTCGTGCACGTCCTCGTGCGCCCCCGCGCCGGCGGCTTCGTCTACGACGCCCGCGAGGTGTCGGCGATGGTCCGCGACATCCGCGCCCTTCGGTCGACCGGCATCGCCGGTGTCGTGATCGGCGCGATGCGACCGGACGGCACGGTCGACGAACGCGTCGTCGCCGAGTTGATCGCTGCGGCCGACGGCCTGCACACGACGTTCCACCGGGCGATCGACACGGCCCCGCGTCCGAGCGAGCTGATCGACGCAGTGGCAGCGCTCGGCGTCTCCCGCGTGCTGACGTCCGGTGCGGCCGGGCGCAGCATCGACGGCATCGACGAGCTCGCCGCGATGCACGAGGCCGCCGCCGGTCGCCTCGAGGTCATGGCCGGCGGCGGCGTCGCCGCGGTCGACGTCCCGGCGCTGCTCGATGTCGGGCTCGCGGCCGTGCACCTGTCGGCCCGACGCTCCGTGGCCGATCCTGCGCCGAGCGGACCGGGCGGCGGCGCGGAGGCGGTCGATCGCACCGACGCCCAGCTCGTGCGCGCGGCGGTTGCGGCGCGGTCGGGGTGGCGCAGCAGGTAGTGCATCGCGGTCGCCCCGCGAACGGGTAGCGTGTCGGGAATGTCACGAACTCTCCCGGTCGAGATCGCCGTCCAGGATGTCGCCGGGGTGCGCGTCGCCCTGACGGCGGGTGCCGCTCGCGTCGAACTCTGCCAGGCGCTCGGCCTCGGCGGGCTGACCCCGTCGGTCGGTCTCATCGAGGCCGCGGTGGCGGCGGCGCACGACGCGTCGACGCTCGGCTTCGTCCACGTGCTCGTGCGCCCGCGCGGCGGTGGGTTCGCCTACGACGCCGACGAGCTCGACACGATCGACCGCGACATCCGCGCCGCGATCGCGGCCGGCGCCGACGGCGTCGTCGTCGGTGCGCTCACCGATGCGGGGGAGCTCGATCGCTCAGCCATGCGGCGGTTCGTCGAGGCGGCGGCGGGCGGCGACGTGACGGTGCACCGTGCCGTCGACGCGAGCGCCGATCCCATCGCCTCGGTCGCCGCGCTCGCGGCGTTGGGGGTGCGGCGCGTGCTGACCTCCGGCGGGGCCCCCGACTGCCGCTCCGGCCTCGCGGTGCTGACACGGATGGCGGCCGACTCCGGCGCGCTGGAGGTCATGGCGGGTGGCGGGGTCCGTGTCGACGACATCGCAGGCCTCGCCGCCGCGGGCCTCGACGCGGTGCATCTCTCGGCGAGGGGCGTCGCGAGCCGCGGAGGCCCGAGTGGTCCGGGCGGCGGCGTCGACGGCTTCGACGCGACCGATCCCGACCTCGTCCGAGCGGCCGTCGCCGCGGCTGCAGCCGCCGTGCGATGACGATCGCGCCCCCGCCGGTTCCAGTCCTGCCGCCGCGCGTCCCGGGCGGTTCCGGCGCCGACGAGCTGCTTCGTGCGGCGGTGCTCCTCCTGGCGCGGAGCATCCTGATCGGTGCGCTCCTCGCGCTCGCCGCCGTGTTCGGAGGCCTCGTGCCGGCGGCGATCCTGATCGCTGCAGCGGCCGGCGGGGTCGGCGCGGCGGCGATGCTCGTCGTGTGCCGCGCGCTGCGGTGGGGGTCCCGGGCCGAGGCGTTCGTCGTGCCGTTCGGCGGGGCCGTGCTGTCGTTGCCGATGCTCGCCGTGTTCGTGCGGATCTTCATGCCGGGTGCCGCATCGGTCGGTTGGTCGTGGGTGGTGATCGCGCTCGTCGTACCCGCGGCGGCGCTCTGGTGGGTGCGTGCGCGCCCGACGGCCTCCTGGCCGGGGGTGGTCGCGCGACTGCTGGTCGTGCTCGGTGCGGTCGGGGCGCCGGTCGTGCTCATGATGGTGCTCCTCTTCTCCGTCGGAGTGACCGCTGAGCCCATCGACGACGAGGGCGTCCACGAGGGCGGAGTCCCCGATACCGGAGGCTCGTCCGAGTACATCGGGGAACCGCCCGTGCCGGAGCCGCTGCCGCCGTCGCTCGAGGAGGGGCGCCGTCAGTTCGCAGTGCTCGCCGACACGGCGGCCGCGGCGGCAGGCGCCGGCGCGATCTGGTCGGAGGCGCGCCCGCTCGCGGTCGTCGAGGAGGCGTGCGAGGGCGGCATCCGATTGCGCCTCGGTGGCGAGTTCACGACCGGGGTGATCACCGATACGACGAGCGACGAGCACGATCGCGAGGTCACCGACGGCAACGTCGCGGCGGCCGAGCGCATCGTCTCGGCCTGGCAGGCCGTGGGACTCGGTTCCGGCGAGCGAATCCACGACGAGCCGAGCATGGGGGGCGGATCGCTCGGCGCCGTGGAGACGGCGCACATCGACTTCGAGTTCGGCATCGTGCTGCCGTCCGTCGAGGGCGAGTGCCTTCCCGTGCCGTGAGCGTTCGGTCGCTACTGTGGTGAGCATGAGCCGCGACCCCGACGACGAAGCGCTGCGCTGGGAGGGCGACGACGATCCGACCCTCGCGCCCGGCTGGAAGGCCGTGGGTTCACCCGCGGATGTCCCGGCCGCCGAGGGCGGTTCGCCCGATACGAACGAGGCCGCGCCCGACGCCGAGCCCGAGACCACGACCGGCGAGGCGACGGATGCACCGGCGCAGACCGGTTCGGCCGAACTCGTCGTGCTCGGCGTGCTGGGCGGCATCTACCTGCTCTACGCGATCGGCTGGCTGGTCGCGGCGCTCGGCGAGGGCCAGCTCTTCGCCGACCCCGTCGCGCAGTTCATGTACGGTCTCGGCACCTGGTTCGCCGTGCTCGCCGCTCCGTTGTGGTTCGGCGCGGTGCTCTGGCTCGCGTCGGGCAACCGGCGTGCTCGACTGATCTGGCTGATCGTCGGCGCCGTATTGCTCGTCCCCGTCCCGTTCCTGCTGCGAGGTTGAGATGACCGAGGCATCCGCTCCCATCGGCTCGACCGCCGCCGACGTCGACCGGGGCGTCACCCGACCGGCCACCCCGCTCTGGCTCGCGATCACGATCGCGGTCGCGTTCGGCGTCTTCTACGCGTACGACGTGTGGGAGGCCGTCGGCAACCTCGTCGGCCTGAACATCTACGCCGACGGGCTCGGCATCCCGATCACCGGGGCAGGATGGGCGCTGCTCGTGGTGGGCATCGCCGTGCCGCTGCTCGTGTTCGGCGCCGCGTTCTGGCTGGCCCGCCGGCGCGGACCGCTCGCACAGGTCGTCATCTTCCTCGCCGGTTACGCGCTCGTGCAGGTGCTCGCCGCCGACATCTCGTCGTTCTTCCAGCTCGGCGGCCTCGACCTCTCGTGACGCCTCGGGCGTCACACAACCGAGGCGGCATGCGCGCTCCAGTAGAGTGAGCACGTAGGCGCCCCGACGGCGTGTGGCGCATCCCACCGCAAGTCGCAGTGTCGTGCGCGCGCATCACCCCGAAGGAATCGTTCGTGACAAAGCCGGTCGTGCTGATCGCCGAAGAACTCTCGCCCGCCACCGTCGAGGCCCTCGGCCCCGACTTCGACATCAGGTCCGTCGACGGCACCGACCGGCCCGCGCTGCTCGCGGCCCTGGCCGACGCCGACGCGATCCTCGTGCGTTCCGCCACGAAGGTCGATGCAGAGGCGATCGCCGCTGCGCCGAAGCTGAAGGTCGTCGCCCGGGCCGGCGTCGGCCTCGACAACGTCGACATCAAGGCCGCCACCGCGGCCGGCGTCATGGTCGTGAACGCACCGACGTCGAACATCATCTCGGCGGCCGAGCTGACCGTCGGCCACATCCTGAGCCTCGCCCGCCACATCCCCGCCGCGCACTCCGCGCTCGCACAGGGGGAGTGGAAGCGGTCGACGTACACGGGCGTCGAGCTCTACGAGAAGACGATCGGCATCATCGGCCTCGGCCGCATCGGTGCGCTCATCGCCGCGCGCCTGCAGGCGTTCGGCACCAACGTGATCGCCTACGACCCCTACATCACCGCCGCACGCGCGCAGCAGCTCGGCGTGCAGACCGTGAGCCTCGACGAACTGCTCGAGCAGAGCGACTTCATCACGATCCACATGCCGAAGACGCCCGAGACCACCGGCATGATCGGCACCGAGCAGTTCGCCCGCATGAAGCCGACCGCGTACATCGTGAACGTCGCCCGGGGCGGGCTCATCGACGAAGACGCGCTGCACGACGCCCTCGTGGCCCGCACGATCGCCGGCGCGGCCGTCGACGTCTTCGTCTCCGAGCCGCCGCGCGACTCGCCGCTGCTCGGGCTGCCGAACATCGTCGTGACGCCGCACCTCGGCGCCTCGACCGACGAGGCTCAAGAGAAGGCGGGCGTCTCGGTCGCGAAGTCGGTGCGTCTCGCCCTCGCCGGTGAGCTCGTGCCCGACGCGGTCAACGTCGCCGGCGGTGTCATCGACCCGTACGTGCGCCCCGGCATCCCGCTCGTCGAGAAGCTCGGCCAGCTCTTCGCCGGCATCGCCAACGGTCCGCTCACGAGCCTCGACGTCGAGGTGCGCGGCGAGCTCGTCGACTACGACGTGAGCGCCCTGAAGCTCGCCGCCCTGAAGGGTGTCTTCACCAACGTCGTCAGCGAGACGGTGTCGTACGTGAACGCGCCGCTCCTCGCCGAGCAGCGCGGGCTCGACGTGCGCCTCATCACGGCGGCCGAGTCGCCCGAGTACCGCAACGTCATCACGCTCACCGGTGCGCTCGCCGACGGGCGCCAGGTCTCGGTGGCCGGTACGCTGACCGGCCCGAAGCAGATCGAGAAGCTCGTCGCCGTCAACGGCTTCGAACTCGAGGTGCCGATCGCGACGACCCACATCGTCATGGAGTACGCCGACCGGCCCGGCATCGTCGCGGTCTACGGCCGCGAGTTCGGCGAGGCCGGCATCAACATCGCCGGCATGCAGATCGCACGACGCGAGGCGGGCGGGCAGGCGCTCAGCGTGCTGACCGTCGACTCGCCGGTGCCCGCCGAGGTGCTCGAGCGCGTGCGCGAGGCGATCGACGCGAGCCTCTTCGTCGAGATCGACATCACCGAGTAGCGATCGGAACGGCCGGATGCCCCGGCGCGTCGCTGCCCTGCAGTGCGCGCCGGGGCATCCGTCGTCTCGCGACCGCCGTGCGCCTATCGACCGGTGCGGGCGATGCGCTCGAGCAGGGCGACGAGCTCGTCCATCTGCACCGGGCCGATGTCGTCGGAGTCGAGCGCTGAAGCGTCGACCTCGGCCCGCAGGGCGGAGTGGTAGTAGAGGCCGTCGCCGATGAGCGTGATCGCGAGGGCGAGCGCGGGGTCGTCGATGTGGCGGCCCATCTCTTCGAGCCACCGCCCGCGCACGGCGTCGATCGCCGCAGCCGCCTGGCGATCGCCGCCCTGGGCGAGCCGCACCGTGGCGACGAAGCTGTGGTCGATGGCCGACTCGAGGTCGACCGACGAGCGCACGAAGTAGGAGATCGGGCCATCGGGTGCCGAGTGGATGCGTGCGACGTCGTCGTCGACGAGCCGGTGCAGGCGCTCGATGAGGCCCGCGATGAGGGCGTGGCGCGAACCGAAGTGGTAGAGCAGGCCGCCTTTCGAGACCCCGGCGGCCCGGGCGGTGGCGTCGAGCGTCGCCGTGCGTTCGCCGTCGGCGATGATGATGCGCTCGAAGGCGTCGAGCACTGCTTCTCGGGCGGCGGGCGGGCGACTCATGATCCCAGTGTGGCCGATGGGGGGATCGTTGACGACGCAAGGGGCATGTCTGTTACTATACCAGCTGGACGGTACAGTAACCGCCTGAGACGAACGAGCCTGAGATGACAGACACCAGCCAGACAGAACTGCCCGCGAACGAGACCACGCGCACCGCCGCGACGGCGCCCGACACACCGACCGCCCGCGCGCCCCGCCGCGCCTGGTTCGCGCTCGCCGTGCTCATGCTGCCCGTGCTGCTCGTCTCGGTCGACAACACGGTGCTGAGCTTCGCACTGCCCGCGATCGCGCTCGATCTCGCACCGACGGCCGCCCAGCAGCTCTGGATCATCGACGCCTACCCGCTCGTGCTCGCGGGCCTGCTGGTCGCGATGGGCAGTGCCGGCGATCGCTTCGGTCGACGTCGCATGCTGCTCATCGGCTCGGTCGGCTTCGCCGTGCTCTCGATCGTCGCCGCATTCGCGCCGACCGCCGAGGCGCTCATCGCCTCGCGCGCCGCGCTCGGGTTCTTCGGGGCCATGCTCATGCCCTCGACCCTGTCGCTGCTCCGCACCGTCTTCGTCGAGCGCGAGCAGCGCCGCCTCGCGATCGCGATCTGGGCGTCGGGCTTCGCCGCGGGCAGCGCCCTCGGCCCGCTCGTCGGCGGCGTGCTCATCGAGCACTTCCACTGGGGCTCGGTGTTCCTCCTCGCCGTGCCCGTGCTCGTACCGCTCCTGATCCTCGTGCCGCTGCTCATCCCCGAGAGCCGAGACCCGGCGCCGGGCCGCATCGACATCCCGAGCACGCTGCTCTCGCTCGCCGCGATGGTGCCCGTCGTGTTCGGCATCAAGTCGCTCGCCACCGAGGGCGTCTCGGGCTTCGGCATCCAGGCGATCGTGTTCGGCCTGTTCTGCGCCCTCTGGTTCGTGCGGCGTCAGCTCAAGAGCCGCTCGCCCATGCTCGACGTCCGACTGTTCCGCCAGGGTTCGTTCGGTGGCGCGGTGCTCGTGAACCTGTTCAGCGTCATCGCGCTCGTCGGCTTCCTCTACTTCGTGTCGCAGCACCTCCAGCTCATCGCGGGGCTGTCGCCGGTCGCAGCCGGTCTCACCCTGCTGCCGGGTCTCGTCGCGATGATCATCGCCGGCCTCGCCGTCGTGCCGATCGCACGCCGCGTACGGCCGCGGGTGCTCGTGCCGATCGCGCTGCTCCTGTCGGCCGGCGGCTACGCGGTCATCGCGTTCTTCGCGACCGCCGACTCGATCGCCCCCGTCGTCATCGCCTTCGTGATGCTCGGCGTCGGCATCGGCGCCGCCGAGACGGTCTCCAACGAGCTCATCCTCTCGAGCGCGCCGCCCGAGAAGGCGGGCGCCGCGTCGGCGGTCTCCGAGACCGCGTACGAGCTGGGCGCCGTGCTCGGCACGGCCGTGCTCGGGTCGATCCTCGCCGCCCACTACAGCGCCGCGATCGTGCTGCCGAGCGAACTGACCGCCGCGCAGGCCGCGAAGGCGAGCGAGACGCTCGCGGGTGCCGTCACGGTCGCCGAACAGCTGCCGGCCGCGATCGGCGAGCAGCTCGCGGCATCCGCCGCCCTGGCCTTCGACGAGGGCGTCGTCATCACCTCGCTCATCGGCGTCGCGCTCATGGTCGCCGCCGCGGTCGTCGCCGTGCTGGCCCTCCGCAACCCGAAGGGCGCCGCCGCCCGCGAGTGAGTGACGCCGCGGGTGTCACGTGCGCGTGCGGCCAGTACGCTGGAAGGGCTCGCGCACGAAGGAGAATTCATGGTGGACACGGTCAAGCTCGCGGTCATCCCCGGTGACGGGATCGGCCCCGAAGTCGTCGGGCAGGCGCTGAAGGCGCTCGCAGCGGCAACCGAGGCGTCGGGGGTCGTGTTCGAGCAGACCGAGTTCTCCCTGGGCGCCGCGCGCTACCTCGCGACCGGCGACGTGCTGACCGACGACGACCTCGCCGCGATCAAGGGCCACGACGCGATCCTGCTCGGCGCGGTCGGCGGCGTTCCCGGCGACCCCCGTCTCGCGGGCGCGAACATCGAGCGCGGCCTGCTCCTGAAGCTCCGCTTCGAACTCGACCACTACGTGAACCTGCGACCGTCGGTGCTCTACCCCGGGGTCGCGAGTCCGCTCGCAGCACCCGGCGACGTCGACTTCGTCGTCGTGCGCGAGGGAACAGAGGGCCCCTACGTCGGCAACGGCGGCGCGATCCGCGTCGGCACCCGGGCCGAGGTCGCCAACGAGGTCTCGGTGAACACGGCCTACGGCGTCGAACGCGTCGTGCGGTACGCGTTCGCCGCGGCATCCGCTCGACCTCGCAAGAAGCTGACGCTCGTGCACAAGACCAACGTGCTCGTCTTCGCCGGCTCGCTGTGGAAGCGCACGGTCGACGCAGTGGCGGCGGAGTTCCCCGAGGTCGCGGTCGACTACCTGCACGTCGATGCGGCGACGATCTTCCTCGTCACCGATCCCGCGCGCTTCGACGTGATCGTCACCGACAACCTCTTCGGCGACATCCTGACCGACCTGGCCGGCGCGATCAGCGGCGGCATCGGCCTCGCGGCCTCGGGCAACATCAACCCCGACGGCCGGTTCCCGAGCATGTTCGAGCCGGTGCACGGCTCGGCACCCGACATCGCGGGCCAGGGCCTCGCCGACCCCACCGCCGCGATCCTCTCCGTGGCCCTCCTGCTCGACCACCTCGGTCGCGCCGACGCCGCGCAGAAGGTGCAGCGGGCGGTCGTCGCCGACATCGCCGAGCGCGGCGACACCCGGCGCACGACCTCCGAGGTCGGCGACGCCATCGCCGCCCGCATCGGCGCACTCGACTGATCCAGCGCATCGAAGGAAGCGAATCATGACCATCAACCTCCCGCTCCAGGCCCCGTCGGCAGCCGGTCTCATCTGGCAGGTCACCCGCAACGAGCAGGCGAAGACGCCCGCCGAACGCGAGGCGGTGCTCGCCGACCCCGGCTTCGGCAACCACTTCACCGATCACATGGTCGACATCTGCTGGTCGGAGAAGGGCGGCTGGCACCGCCCGAGGGTCTCGCCCTACGGCCCGATCTCGCTCGACCCCGCTGCCGCGGTGCTCCACTACGCGCAGGAGATCTTCGAGGGCATGAAGGCCTACCGTCACGCCGACGGTTCGATCCACACCTTCCGGCCCTTCGAGAACGCCGCCCGCATGCAGCGCTCGGCCCGCCGCATGGCGCTGCCAGAGCTGCCGAGCGAGATCTTCATCGAGTCGCTCAAGCAGCTCATCGCCGTCGACGCCGACTGGGTGCCGAGCGCGCCCGAGACGAGCCTCTACCTGCGACCGTTCATGTTCGCGAAAGAGGCGTTCCTCGGGGTGCGTCCCGCGAAGAAGGTCGCCTACTACGTGATCGCGAGCCCGGCGGGAGCCTACTTCCCCGGCGGTGTCGAACCGGTCAACATCTGGCTCTCCACCGACTACGCCCGCGCCGGCAAGGGCGGCACCGGAGCTGCCAAGACCGGCGGCAACTACGCGTCGAGCCTGCTGCCGCAGGCCGAGGCCTACGAGCAGGGGTGCCAGCAGGTCGCGTTCCTCGACGACGCCGGCAACCTCGAAGAGCTCGGCGGCATGAACATCGTGCTCGTGAAGCGCGACGGCACGCTCGTCACGCCCGAATCGCCCTCGATCCTCGAGGGCATCACGCGCGACTCGATCCTGCAGCTCGCGACCGACCGAGGCCACGCGGTCGAGCGGCGCGCCATCGCGCTCGACGAGTGGCGCAGCGGCGCAGAGTCCGGCGAGATCGTCGGCGCGTTCGCCTGCGGCACCGCGGCGGTCGTCGTGCCCATCGGGCGCCTCCTCGGCACCGACTTCGAGATCGTGCACACGGGGGCCGCGGCATCCGAGCTCGCGCTCTCGCTTCGCCAGGAGCTCACCGACATCCAGTACGGTCGCGCAGAAGACCGCCACGGCTGGCTGACCCGACTCGACGCGTGACGGGGCCCGCCGCCGACGGCCTGCGCATCCGTGCATTCGATGTCGCCGACACCGAGCGGGTCGTCGACCTGTGGCGCTCGGCCGGACTCGTCGTGCCGTGGAACGACCCCTACCGCGACATCGAGCGCAAGCTGACCGTGCAGCCCGAGCTCTTCCTCGTAGGGGAATCGGCGGGCATCGTCGTGGCGACGGCCATGGTCGGCTACGACGGCCATCGCGGCTGGGTGAACTACCTCGCGGTCGACGCCGACCGGCGTGGCGAGCGCCTCGGCGCCCTGCTCATGACCGAGGCCGAGCGGCTGCTGACCGAGCGCGGCTGCCCGAAGCTGAACCTGCAGGTGCGGTCGACCAACGAGGGCGTCATCGAGTTCTACCGACGGCTCGGCTACCAGGTCGACGAGGCGGTGAGCCTCGGCAAGCGGCTCATCCCCGACGGCCCGGCTCGCTCCTGAGCGAGAATCCGCCGAGTCGCAGGTCGATTCGCGCGGCGCGCCGGCGACACACGGCGTGTCGCTCGATCGGTCCTGCGACTCGGCGGAAAGATCGCCGCGGGTAGGCTGAAGGCATGAAGATCGCGCGTTTCAGCCACGACGACACCATCGCATTCGGCATCGTCGACGAAGAGGAGCACGAGCTCGTCGTGCTGAAGGCCGACCCCATGTTCGCGGGCTACGAGCCCACGGGCGAGCGCGTCAAGCTCACCGACGCGAAGCTGCTGGCGCCCGTGATTCCACGCTCCAAGGTCGTCGCGGTCGGCAAGAACTACCGCGACCACGCGGAGGAGATGGGCGGCGAGGCGCCGTCGGAGCCGCTGCTGTTCCTGAAGCCGAACACCTCGGTCGTCGGCCCCGGCGATGCGATCGTGCTGCCGAAGCAGAGCGAGCGGGTCGAGCACGAGGGCGAGCTCGCCGTCGTCATCGGGCGCATCGCGAAGAACGTGTCGGAAGACGACGCTGAAGACTACGTCTTCGGCTACACGATCGCGAACGACGTCACGGCCCGCGACCTGCAGCAGCGCGACGGCCAGTGGGCCCGCGCGAAAGGCTTCGACTCCTTCTGCCCCCTCGGCCCCGTGATCGAGACGCACGTCGACTTCGAGACGGCCACGATCGAGACGCGAGTGAACGGCGAGAGCCGGCAGTCGGGCCGCCTCTCCGACATGGTGCACTCGGTCGCGTCGATCATCGCCTACGCGTCGAGCGTGTTCACGCTGCTGCCCGGCGATGTCATCCTCACGGGCACCCCGGCGGGCGTCGGGCCGATCGTCGACGGCGACACCGTCGAGGTCGACGTCACCGGACTCGGCACGCTCTCGAACCCGGTTCGCTCGGCGGCATAGCCCGGCGCGCGACGGGTCGGAGACGGTCGGGGTGCGCTCAGCGCCCGAGAGCGGATGCCGCGAGCTCGACGTCCTCGTCGTCGTTCCACACGTGGAACGCGACGCGAGCCCGACCGGCGCGCCCCGAAGCGGTGATGCCTGCGGCGCCGAGCGCGGCGAGGTCGCTGCCGTCGAGATCGGGCCACGCGACGATCGCACTGTCGGAGGGGGCCAGGTCGAGCCGCGAGCGGAATGCGTTCGCGAGCCCGACGTCGTGCTGCTGCACCTCCGCCATGTCGAGCGAGGCCGCGAGTTCGAGCGCCGCCTCCGCGCCGGCCCAGGCCTGCCAGGCGGGGGAGACGTCGAAGCGCTGCGCGCCCGCGGCGAGGTGCAGCTCTGGTCCGTAGCACGACGCCCACGGATCGCCGCCCGAGTACCAGCCGGCCGCGAGCGGCGTCAGCTCGTCGACCGCTCGGGTCGAGAACGCGGCGAACGCCGCGCCGCGGGGAGCGGAGAGCCACTTGTACGCGTGGCAGATCACGATGTCGGCGTCGAGCGAGTCGGTCGGCATCCAGCCGGTGGCCTGCGTCGAATCGACGAGGGTCAGTGCGCCGGCGGCCCGGGCTGCGGCGGCGACGGATGCCGCGTCGGCGACCTCGCCCGTCGCCGACTGCACGAGCGAGTACGACACGAGCCAGGTCGAGTCGGTCACGGCGCCCGCGAGCTCTGCGAGCGGCACGTGACGCACGCGCAGGTCGCCTCGGGCGAGGAAGGGGCCGATCACCGAGGAGAAGTCGCCGTCGACGCAGACGATCTCCGCTCCCACGGGTGCCGAGGCCGCCGCGATGGCGGCGAACACCGAGACCTGCGAACCCGTGGCGACCTCGCTCGGCGCGCGGCCGAGCAGCGTCGCCGCGTGCGCCCGGGCCCGGTCGTGGATCCGTCCGTACTCGACGCCGCACGCAGCGCCGGTCGACCACGATTCGAGGTCGCGTCGCACCGCATCGCGCGTGACGTCGGCCGGGAGGCCCATCGTGCAGGCGGCGAGATAGCCGCGGCCTGCGGCGTACCGCTCGCGAGTGTGGTGCATGCACCCAGTCTCGGGCGGTCTGATTCATTCGACAAGGCCCGGTGAATGATCACACACATGCGCTGAGGTTATGATTCATGTATGTCGGATGCCTCGATCGACGCCCTCGCAGCAGCCCTCGACCTGCAGACGGTTCGCGTCGTGCACCAGATCGCCGAGCACGGCTCGCTCACCGCGGCCGCCGAGTGGCTCGGCTACAGCCAGCCCGCGGTGAGCCAGCAGTTGCGACGGTTCGAGCATCGCACCGGCATCGCGCTCGTGGAGCGTGTGGGGCGCGGCATCCGATTGACGGAGTCGGGCCGTGTGCTCGCTCGTCATGCGCAAGACGTCGCCACCGCGCTCGAGGCCGCGGCCGGCGAACTCGCCGAGCTCCGCGGGCTTCGCGCCGGCCGCGTGCGACTCGTCGCCTTCCCCTCCGCCTCGGCGACGCTCGTGCCCCGCCTCATCGCGGCGCTCGCCGCAGCCCACCCCGGCATCGACGTCACCTACGTCGAGGCCGAACCGCCCGAGGCGGTGCAAGCGGTGCGCGCAGACCAGGCCGATCTCGCGATCACCTTCAGCTACCCCGGCGACCGCGACGACCCGCACCAGGCGAGCGCGCGCGGACTCGATGTGCGGGTCTACGGCGACGAGCCGATGCGGCTCGTGCTGCCAGCCGGGCATCCCGCCGCGGCATCCGACTTCGTCGATCTCGGGATGCTGCGGGACGAACCGTGGATCGCCGGCTGCCCGCGGTGCCGCGGACACCTGCTCGAGCTCGCCGGGGCCGCGGGATTCGTGCCGCGCATCGCCTTCGAGACCGACAACTTCGTCGCCGTCGAGGGCATGGTCGCGCAGGGGCTCGGGGTGGCGCTGCTGCCGGCGCTCGCGCTCGCCGCCTCGCCGCGGCACGAGGACGTCGTGGCCAGGCCCACCGCTCGCGCCGACGTGCGCTCGCTCCATCTCGTCACGGCGCGCGGTGCCGAACGGGTGCCGGCCGTCGCCGCAGCACTCGCAGCGCTGGAATCGCTCGCCGCTCGATAGCATTGAGGGGTATGTCTGAGACAGCTCACCCCACGACCACGGCCACCGGCAGCGACATCCGCGTGCGCTTCTGCCCATCGCCGACCGGAACGCCGCACGTCGGCCTCGTGCGCACCGCCCTGTTCAACTGGGCCTATGCGCGCCACACCGGCGGCACCTTCGTCTTCCGCATCGAAGACACCGATGCCGCTCGCGACAGCGAGGAGAGCTACGGTCAGATCCTCGACGCGCTCACCTGGCTCGGCCTCACGTGGGACGAGGGCATCGACGTCGGCGGCCCGCACGGCCCTTACCGGCAGTCGCAGCGCGGTGAGATCTACCTCGAGATCATCGAGCGGCTGAAGGCCTCGGGCCACCTCTACGAGTCGTTCTCGACGGCGGAGGAGATCGACGCGCGTAACGAGGCCAACGGGCGGCCGAAGCAGCTCGGCTACGACAACTACGACCGTGATCTCACCGACGAGCAGAAGGCGGCGTTCCGCGCCGAGGGCCGCCAGCCGGCCCTCCGCCTGCGCGTGCCCGAGGTCGATCTCGGTTTCGACGACCTCGTGCGCGGCCGCATCGACTTCCCGGTCGGGTCGACGATCGACTTCGTCGTCGTGCGCCCGAACGGTGCGCCGCTCTACACCTTCGTGAATCCCGTCGACGATGCACTCATGGGCATCACCGACGTGCTCCGCGGCGAAGACCTGCTCTCGTCGACTCCGCGGCAGATCGCGCTGTACCACGCGCTCATCGACATCGGCGCGACCTCGTTCGTGCCGCGCTTCGGTCACCTGCCCTATGTCATGGGCGAGGGCAACAAGAAGCTCTCCAAGCGCGACCCCGAGTCGAACCTGTTCCATCACCGCGACCGCGGGTTCATCCCCGAGGGGCTCATCAACTACCTCGCGCTGCTCGGCTGGGGGTTCTCGGCCGACCGCGACGTGTTCTCGCGCGAGGAGCTCATCGCCGCGTTCGACGTCGCGAATGTCAACCCGAACCCCGCCCGCTTCGACCTGAAGAAGGCCGAGGCGATCAACGGCGACCACATCCGTCAGCTCGACGTCGCCGACTTCGCGGCGCGAACGGTGCCGTACCTGCAGGCGGCAGGGGCCGTCTCCAGCCCGATCACACCCGCTGAAGAGGCGGTGCTCGCCGAGGGCGCGCCCCTCATCCAGGAGCGCATCGCCCTGCTGGGGGAGGCTCCCGGCATGCTCGGCTTCCTGTTCACGGATGCCGCGGGCCTCGAGTTCGACGAAGCCGCAGTCGGCGCCCTCACCGGGGACGCCCCCGCGGTGCTCGCTGCGGCGCGCGAGGCGCTCGACCGCCTTCCGGCCGAGGAGTGGACGCACGAGCAGATCGAAGAGGCGCTGCGCGCGGCCCTCGTCGACGGGCTCGCGCTCAAGCCGCGTGTGGCCTTCGGCGCGGTGCGCACCGCGATCTCGGGCCGGCGCATTTCGCCGCCGCTCTTCGAGTCCATGCAGATCCTCGGCAAGGTCGATTCGATCGAGCGCATCGACCGCTTGACGGCGCTGCTCGCGTGACGCGCGCGGGCGCCCGCCGGGTGAGCGCTGCTCAGTTTGGCGGGCGTCGCGCCGTAGGCTAGAGTTACATGTCGGCGCGGGACTTCGGTTTCAGCCATTGGGGTATGGTGTAATTGGCAACACGGCGGTTTCTGGTACCGTTGTTCTTGGTTCGAGTCCAGGTACCCCAGCCAATTTCTTGTGAAGAAGGCCCGGTCATCCGGGCCTTCTTCGTTTTCCGGAGCAACTCGTGCCGGGCGATCGGCCTGTGGGCTGGACTTCCGTGGTGTGCTGCGATTCCATTGAGTGTCGGCACCGTCCGAGCCCCCTACAGGCTCGGACGCCATCGTGAGACGTCGGCAAGGAATGGGTGAGCCATGGGTTCTGAGAACATGCGGAATCGTGACTTCCGAGAGACGCGTACGCCGCTCGGCGTCATCGGCGGCTTCGTCGGGCTCATCGCGGCGAGTGTCGGCGTGGCCATGCTCGTCGTGGCCGGCGTGACGCCGGCGATCGCGACCGTCGGCATCGCGGCATCCGGCAGCATCGGCATGTTCGAGAACCTCCCCGGCTACCTCGAGATCGACGAGCTCTCCGAGAAGAGCAACATCTACGCCACCGGCAATGACGGTGCGCCCGTGCTGCTCGCCTCGTTCTACGACCAGAACCGCGTCGAGGTCGGCTGGGACGCGATCAACCAGTACGTGAAGGACGCCGCGATCGCCGGTGAGGATCCTCGGTTCTACGACCACGGCGGCGTCGACCTCCAGGGCACGCTTCGTGCAGCGGTCAAGACCGCGACCGGCGGTCGCACGCAGGGCGGGTCCTCGATCGCGCAGCAGTACGTGAAGAACGTGCGCGTGCAGGAGTGCGAGGCAGAGGCCCACGTCACCGCCATCGAGGGCCTCACGGAAGACGAAGTGGCCGCCCTCACCTACGACGACCGCGCTGCGCGCGTCGAGGCCGAACGGGTCAAGTGCTACGACTCGGCCACCGAGTCCGACGGCAGCGCCGGCATCGAGCGCAAGCTCAAGGAGATGCGACTCGCGATCGGCGTCGAGAAGCGGTACTCGAAGAGCGAGATCCTACTCGGCTACCTGAACATCGCAGGCTTCGGCGGAACGGTCTACGGCATCGAGGCTGCAGCCAACTACTACTACTCGACGAGTGCGGCGAATCTCACGCTCGCGCAGGCCGCCTCGTTGCTCGCGATCGTCAACAATCCCGTGAAGTTCCAGATCGACAAGCCCGAGAGCGAGGACAACGGCGCGGCGAACGGGTATGCGAAGAACAAGGAGCGCCGCGACTACATCCTCGATCACATGCTCAAGGAGCAGAAGATCACGCAGGAGGAGTACGACGTCGCGTTCGCCGCGCCGATCGAGCCGGTCATCAGCGAGCCGAGCACGGGTTGCCAGACCGCTGAGACCTCCGCGTACTTCTGCGACTACGTGAAGAACATCCTGCAGACCGATCCGACCTTCGGCGAGGATGAGGAGACGCGGATGCGCAACTTCCGTCGCGGCGGCTACGACGTCTACACGACGCTCGACCTCGACCTGCAGGCCGCCGCGGTGAACGCGATCGCGCAGAACGTGCCCCAGACCTACCCCGGATGGGACGTCGGCAGCGTGATCTCGAGCGTGCAGGTGGGCACGGGCCGAGTGCTCGCAATGGCGCAGAACAAGGTGTACAGCCAAGACCCGAACGTGCTCGCGATCGGCCCGCAGTACACGAGCGTCAACTACAACACCGATTACACGCAGGGCGGATCGAGCGGATTCCAACCCGGATCGACCTACAAGGTGTTCACCCTCGCCCAATGGCTGAACGAGGGGCATGCGTTGAACGAACGCGTCGACTCGAAGCCGAAGTCGAACTGGGGGATCTTCCAGGACAGCTGCAACGGCCCGGTGAACGCGACGGCCGAGAAGTGGGCACCCAAGAACGACGCCAACGAGTCGGGTGGCAACTACTCCGCTCTCGAATCGACCATCGGGTCGATCAACACTGGATTCGTCGGCATGGCGAAGAAGCTGGATCTCTGCGGCATCCGCAAGACCGCTGAGGCGTTCGGCATGCACCGGGCCGATGGCGACCCGCTCCAGCAGGGGCCTTCGTCGGTTCTGGGCACGAACGAGGTCGCACCGCTCAGCCTCGCCATCGCCTTCGCCGGTATCGCGAACAACGGGGTGACGTGCACTCCGGTCGCGATCGATCGGATCGTCGACCGCGACGGAAACGAGGTGGCGGTACCCGCTTCGACCTGCACGCCTGCGGTCTCTCCCGAGGTGGCCGCGGCGATGCACTTCGCGATGCAGAGCGTGATGACGGGCGGCACGGCGACGGAGTCGAACCGCAACACGAATCCGCATGTGCCGCTGATCGGCAAGACCGGTACGACCGACGGCAACAAGGACACCTGGATGGCCGGTGCCAGCTCGAAGGTGGCGACGGTCGCCGGTGTCGTGAGCCTCTACGGCGACGCGAACCAGCGCGGCATCTCGTTCGGCAACGGCACCGCCGCGACGGCCCGTCACCGCATGTGGCCGATGGTCATGTCGGTGGCCGCCGCGAAGTACGGCGGCGACGCCTTCACGGTTGCCGGTCCCGGGCAGCCGGTCGCCCCGCCGCGCGCCCCGGCGCCGGGGAACGATGCCCCGCCTCCGGAGCCGACGACGCAGGTGCAGGGACTCGACGACGGCCAGGATTCCGGTGACGGCTGGCCCGACGCCGGGGGAGGCCGGGGCGACGGTCCGGGCGATGACGGACGGCGCGGTGGCCCCGGTCGCGGAGACGACCGAGGCCACTGACCCGACTGCCTGACCAGGCTCAGGCGGTGACCGACTCCCGTCGGGCGAACCGCACGCGGTGAGTGACCCAAGCGGCGATCGCCGCTGCGCCGACCCCGAGTGCGACGAGGAGCCACGGCACCATCGTCGCGGGGGAGACGCCGGCCGCTCCGGTCGCAAGCGTCTCGCTGCCTTCGGCGACGAGCGCGTTGCCGTCGCTCAGCTCGGCCGTGCCGTCGGCGAGATCTCCCGCGCCGGTCGAGAGCGTCGCGGCTCCCTCGGCGAGGGTTCCCGTGCCGGCGGCGAGGTCGGACGCGCCACGAGCCAGCGTGTTCGCGCCGGTCAGGAGGCTGCTCGCTCCGACCTGGAGTTCGTTCGCGCCCGACGAGAGATCGCCGGCGCCGGTCGAGAGGCGTTCCGCGGCATCGGACAGGCTCGTGGCACCTGCGGCGACACGTTGGGTTCCACTCACCAGCCCGTCGTCCTTCGCATCGAGCTCCATCGTTCCGTTGTTCAGGCGCGCGCTGCCGTCGGCGAGTTCGCCGGTCTTGCCGAAGAGCGCCGCTGCGCCGCCCGCCAGAGCCCCGTTTCCGGTGGCGATCTGTGTGGCTCCGTCGGCCACGGCCGCGGCACCCGCCGCGAGCGGAGTCGTGCCGCTCTCGACGAGCCCGTTCGTGCCGGCGACCAACGTTGCCGCGCCGCCGGCGAGCTTCGCAGCACCGTCGGCGATCGCGCCGACGCTGGCGTTCGCGGTACCGACCCCGGTGCTCACTGCACTCGCGCCGTCGGCAACCTGCGTCGCGGCGCCGGCGAGCGACTGTGCGCCGCTCGCCGCGGCGTCCGCCCCCTTCTTCAGCTGATCGATCGCGCCGAGGAGGGTCGCATCGGCCCCGCCGGCGACGAGCTGGGCCTGCAGATCCGCAAGGCCGGCCGAGAGGGTTCCGTTCGCCGTGGCCAGGCTCCCTGCGCCGTCGCGAACGGCGGACGTTCCCGTGGCGAGCGCAGCTGAGGCCGCCGCGAGCTCGTTCGTCCCAGCGCTGAGCGCCCCGAGATTCTGAGAGAGCATGCTCGCACCCGAGTGAACCGTCGCAGCGCCGGTTGCGACCGTACGCGCGCCCGCATCGACCGCCTTCGCGCCGTCGCGGAGCGACCCCGCACCTTGCGCGACGGAGGCGGATCCATCACCCAGAGCCTTGGCGCTCCCGGCCAGCCGTCCGTTGGCATCGGCGATCTGACGTGCGCCGCGGCTCACATCGGCGGCGCCGGATGCGGCCTTCGTGATGCCGTCGGAGAGCGCGACGGAGCCGGTCGCCGCGGCATCCGCGCCGTCGGCGAGCGTCAACGCACCGGCCGCGCTGGCGGCAGCGCCGTCGGCCAGGGTGAGCGCCCCGTTCGCTGCCTTGGTCGCGCCCGCGTCGAGCTTCGCTGCGCCGGCAGCCGCGGACGTCGCCCCTGCAGCGACCTTTTCGGCGCCCGAGGTCGCATCGCCGGCCCCGGCCGAGAGGTCGATGGCCCCGGCGGAGAGATCTTCGGCGCCCGCCGCCACCTTCTGCGAGCCCTCGCTGGTCTGCGACGCTCCGGCCGCGAGTTCGGCGGAGCCGCCCGCGATCTTGCTCGTGGTGAGCAGGAAGAGGGTCGTCATCGTCGCGAGCGCGAGCGCGAGCACGATGACGGCGATCTTGAGACCGACACCGTGCTGGTGCTCGGAGGCGGGTTCGATTCTCGTCATTGAGAGACTCCAGGTGTGCGGGCGCGCGCGAGAGCGCGCCGAGATGGGGGTGCAGGATTCGCGACCGGTGCCGTGGCCGCCGCCGTCGCTCGGCGAGGGTGGGCCGAGCGCGTGAGGCGCGGGGCGCGGCATCCGACGACGCCGACGTTGGCGCTGTCGGGGAGCGGAGCGACCCCGAAGTGACATGAACGTATCAGCGGCTGAGGTTTCGTCAACGTATGCCAGTGAAGTTGTGTGCGAATCACCAAAGGTTGCGCACCGCAACCGGTGCGGCGTTGTCGGAGAGCGACAGGTGCCCCTGGCGAACTCGTGCGAAACCTCCGACTTGTACGCTGGTTGGGGCTCCCGCCGGTGGGCGCCGCACGAGGAGCAGCATGACCGTCGCCGCCAGTACCCTGCACGCCGTCGAGGCCGTCTTCACCGATCGCATCGAGGCCGGCACCGCACCGGGCGCGAGTTGGGCCGTCTTCGACCGCAGCGGCATCGTCGGAAGCGGCGGCGCCGGTGTCGCGTCGCTCGATCCGGCGCGCCCAGCGCCCGGCCCCGACACGCTGTTCCGCATCGCGAGCTGCACGAAGAGCTTCACCGCGGCGGCACTGCTCCTGCTCCGCGATCGAGGCCAGCTCGAGCTCGACGCCACCGCCCGCTCGTTCGTACCCGAGTTCGTGCCCGAGATCCCGGGGGACCTCGACGTCGATCCGACCGTGCGCATGCTCATGACCATGTCGGGCGGCCTGCCCACCGACGACCCGTGGGCCGATCGCGAGGAGTCGATGACGCGCGAGGAGTTCAGCGCCACGCTCGCAGCGGGCATCCGCTGCGCCACGGTTCCCGGCACCGCGTTCGAGTACTCGAACCTCGGGTACGCGGTGCTCGGCCAGGTCATCGAGCGGGTGTCGGGCGCGACCTTCACCGACTTCGTGACGCACGAGTTCATCGAGCCGCTCGGGCTCGACATGCGGTTCGAACGGCCGTCCGACGCGGCTGTCCCGCTCGCAACCGGGCACCGGAAGGCCGAGGGCGACGGATGGCTCGCGCTCCCGTTCACCGGACCGGGCGTGTTCTCTTCGATCGGTGGGCTGTTCGCCAGCGCGAGAAGTCTCGCGATCTGGGGGAGTTGGCTTGCGGAGGCCTCGACGGGGGTGGAGCGCGGCCCGCTCGGTGCCGCGAGTCGGCGTGAGATGCAGCAGCTCATGCGCGTCGCCCCGAACCGTCACACCCCGCCGGCGCTCCCCGGCGCGGCATCGGCGCCGCCGCCGGTCGTGTACGGCTACGGGTTCGGCCTCTTCGTCGAGTTCGACGAACGGTTCGGTGCGATCGCGTCGCATTCGGGCGGGTACCCGGGGTTCAGCGCGCACATGCGCTGGCATGCGGCATCCGGTCTGGGCGTCGTGGCGTTCGAGAACGCGACGTACGCGCGGGTCTCGCAGGGGGCGGAACAGGCCCTCTCGATCGTGCTCGACGCGGCCGACCGACAGGCCCCGGTCACGCCGTCGCCCGCGCCGTGGCCCGAGACGCTCGAAGCCTCCGTCGTGCTCAGTGCGCTCGTGAACGACTGGTCGGATGCCGCAGCGTCGGCCGTGCTCGCGACGAACGTGGGTCTCGACGTGCCGTACGGCGAGCGACGGGCGGCGATCGAGGCGGCCTGGACCGCCGTCGGCGGACGCACCGGGGAGAGCCTCACGCCGGTCGATGCCGAGTGCGATTCACCCGACCACCTCGTCTGGTTCCTGCCGGGCGCGACGGGCAGGCTTCGCGTCGAGGCGCGGATGACGCCGCTCGCCGCGCCTCGCGCGCAGACGTTCAACGTGAAGGTCGAGAGCTCCGAGGCATCCGTCGACTGATCGGGGCCCGCGCGATCGGAGCCCGCGTCAGAAGTCGAGCGTGTCGCCCGGCTCGAGCGCCACGTAGTCGCCGCCGCCCTGCTCGGTCGCCCAGGCGAGGCGGGCGTTCGACAGTGCCTTCCCCGCTCGGGAGAGCACCATCTCGTGCGTCGGGAAGGCCCGTCGGGGCGCCACTTCGATGACGTAGTCCATGGCCTCGCTGATCTTCATCCAGGGGGCGCCGGCGGGCGCGGCGAGCACGTCGACGGGCACGCCCGGCACCGTGAACGAGTCGCCCGCGTAGTAGAGCGCGTCGTTCACGAGTACGCCGAGGTTGTCGATCACCGGGATCGACGGGTGGATCACGGCGTGCCGGCCGCCGAAGAACCGCAGTCGGAAGGGCTCGACGTCGACGACGTCGCCGGCCTCGACCGCCTCGACGGGGAAGCCCACGGCGGCATCGACGACCCCTGCCGGGCCGAAGATGCGCACCCCGGGGTTCGCCTCGATGATGCGCGTGAGCTGCTCGGGTGTCCAGTGGTCGTCGTGCTTGTGCGTGATGACGACGGCCACGGTGCCCGCCGATTCGGTGATCGGCGTCGTGAACTTGCCGGGGTCGATGTAGAGCTTGTCGCCGGAGTCCTCGATGGCGAGAGCGGCGTGTTCGAGCTTCGTGAGGCGCATGCTCCGAGCCAACACCTTGGCGTCGTCGGCGCGCAAGGCTCGGGTGCCTGTCAGAATCGCTCCATGTCCAGCACCCCACGGCGACTCCTCGTCGCGATCAACCCCGCTGCCTCCTTCGGGCGCAATCGCGCCGTCGGCCCCGCGGTCGCCGAACGGCTGATGCGCGAGGGGTTCGAGGTGTCGGTGCTGCGCGAGGCGAACTTCGAGTTGCTGCGCCGGGAGGTGGAGTCGGCCTTCTTGCTCGGCACCGACGGCCTCGTGGTGGTCGGCGGCGACGGCATGGTCTCACTCGGCGTGAACCTGCTCGCCGGCACGGGCGTGCCGCTCGGAATCGTGGCGGCCGGCACCGGCAACGACCTCGCCCGTGGTCTCGGGCTGCCGTTCGACGATCCGGCTGCCGCGACCGATGCGCTCGTCGAGGCGCTCCGCCGTCCGCCCCGCGTGATCGACGCGGGCCTGATCCGGCACGGCGAGTTGCGCACGTGGTTCGCCTCCGTCGTCTCGGCGGGGTTCGACGCCGTCGTCAACGAGCGCGCGAACGGGATGTCCCGCCCGAAGGGCCCGAGTCGCTACACGCTCGCGATGGTGCGCGAGCTCGTCACCTTCCGCCCGCGCAGCTACACGATCACGATCGACGGGGTGCGGCGCGAGCAGCGCGCGATGCTGGTCTCGGTCGCCAACAATTCGTCGATCGGCGGCGGCATGCGCATCGTGCCGCACGCCGATCTCGGCGATGGGCTGCTCGACGTCTTCATCGTGCACCCGCTGTCTCGGGCCCGTCTCGTTGCCGTCTTCCCGAAGGTGTTCGCGGGGCGTCACACCGACCATCCGGCCGTGGAATTCCTCACCGGGCGCGAGGTGCGCATCGAGGCCGACGACATCGTCGCGTACGCCGACGGCGAGCGGATCGGCCAGCTGCCGGTCGACATCGAGATCGTTCCGGGGGCGCTCTCGGTCTTCAGCTGACGAGCCGCGAGCGCGGCGTGCGGCGGCGAGCGGATGCTGCGGCGGCCTCGATTTTGCAGCGGCCCCGAAGCTGTGTCATACTCTTCAAGTTGTCGATTCGGCCCCATCGTTTAGCGGCCTAGGACACCGCCCTCTCACGGCGGCAGCGCGGGTTCAAATCCCGCTGGGGTCACGTATGTGACATGCGACAACACAAGCAGAAAAGCCCTCGCACTTGCGAGGGCTTTTCTGCGTTTCGGACACTCGGCGTTCAGCGCCGCCGAATCGCGTCGGCCGAACGAACCACGTCGGGGCGCGGCATCCGCTCGATGCCGTGCCCCGACGCCGGTTCAGTGGCGCGAGCCGGTCTCGACCGGTTCGCGCGCCGGGTCCGCCGCGCCGAGACCCGGGTGGTCGGAATAGGCGACGGGGACTCCGTCGTGCACCTCGTGCGGGGTGACCCGGTGGTACGACATGCGGTCGATGAGGGCGAGGGCGAGGGCCGACAGGATGAACACCGAGTGGATGATGACCTGCCACATCACGCCCTCCCACGTGTAGTCCTGCCCGGTCTCGGTGCCCTTCGCGACGCCGTCGGTCATGTCGCCGACTTCGATGAAGGTCTTCAGCAGGTGGATCGACGAGATGCCGATGATGGCCATCGCGAGCTTGACCTTCAGCACGTTGGCGTTGACGTGGCTGAGCCATTCGGGCTGGTCGGGGTGGCCGTCGACGTTGATGCGCGAGACGAAGGTCTCGTAGCCGCCGATGATCACCATGATGAGCAGGTTCGCGATCATCACGACGTCGATCAGGCCGAGCACGGCGAGCATGATGTCGGCTTCGTCGATCTTCTCGGGATGCGCGATGACGCCTTCGGCGAGGTGCCAGAGCTCGACCATGAAGACGACGACGTAGATCGTCTGGGCGACGATGAGCCCGAGGTAGAGGGGGGCCTGCAACCAGCGGCTCGCGAAGATCGCGTAGCCGACGAGGGCGGAGCCCGGGGTCGTGCGGTACTGGCGGGCGGGGGGTGTCGAACTCACAGGCACTCCTTGTCGTGGGGACCATGATTCTATTGGCGCGAGTCGAACGGAATCCTGACCGGGCATCGCCGGATCACCGCTCGTATTCGGCTAGACTCGCGAGAGCGAAGGGGAGTATCCCGCGGGGCCAGGCCTCGACCCACGATCGTCAGTACGAGCGCCATCGCCGCCGCTCCGGGCGTGGGACCTGCGAATCGGCAGGGGGAGAGACTTTCGGAATCCGTCGTCCCCGCATCCTCCGAAAGGCACCACGTTGCTCGAACTCCCCATCTGGTTCGAAGTCGGATCCCTCGTCGTCCTGACGCTGATCCTCATCGCCGACCTCCTGCTCGTCCTGAAGCGGCCGCACGTGCCGTCGATGAAGGAATCGACCCTCTGGGTCGTCTTCTACGTCGTGCTGGCGCTGATCTTCGCGGGACTCATGTACTTCTTCGCCGGCGGCGAGTTCGCCGGGCAGTTCCTCGCCGGCTGGCTGACGGAGTACAGCCTCTCGATCGACAACCTCTTCGTGTTCGTCATCATCATGGCGAAGTTCGCGGTGCCGAGGAAGCTGCAGCAGGAGGTGCTGATGGTCGGCATCATCATCGCGCTGGTGCTGCGCGGCATCTTCATCCTGCTCGGCGCCTCGCTCATCGAGAACTTCTCGTGGATCTTCTACATCTTCGGCGCCTGGCTCGTGTGGACCGCGATCCAGCAGGTGCGCGGCCACGAGGACGACGAGGAGAAGGACACGTTCATCGTGCGGATCCTGCGTCGTCGGGTCTCGATCACCGACGAGTACGACGGCGTGAAGCTCCGCACGGTCATCGACGGCAAGCGCTTCTTCACGCCGATGCTCATCGTCTTCATCGCGATCGGCACGACCGACCTGCTGTTCGCCCTCGACTCGATCCCGGCGATCTTCGGCATCACGCAGAGCCCGTTCATCGTCTTCACCGCGAACGTCTTCGCACTCATGGGCCTGCGCCAGCTGTACTTCCTGCTCGGCGGCCTCCTCGAGCGCCTCGAGTACCTCAAGTACGGCATCGCCTTCATCCTCGCGTTCATCGGCGTCAAGCTCGTGTTCCACGCCATGCACGTCAATGAACTGCCGTTCATCAACGGAGGCGAGCACATCGAGTGGGCGCCCGAGATCTCGACCTGGATGTCGCTGGGCGTGATCCTCGCCGCGATGGCGGTCGCGACCGTGGCGAGCCTCCTGAAGGCCAGGAGTGACGCGAAGGCGCGCGGGCACAAGCTCATGGACGAGGTGCCGCACTTCACTGAGGACTCCCACACCGACGGTCGCTGAGACCAGGCGCCCCTCGCGGAGTACACGCTCATGCCGACGTCCATGCGCGGGCGGCTGCCCGCCGAGGTGCTGCGCGAGGCCGACACGATCCCGCCACGCAGGTCGTACGCGCCGTGCTCGGGCCGATCGTCGACGGCCGTTGCCACCCGAGGCGCTCGAGCTCAGCCTCGTGCAGGTCGCGAACCTCGCCTTCGGGCTCGTGAGCCGACCCGCGCTCGACGAGATCGCGCAGCGGCTCGCGGCCCTCGACGAGTCGGAGTCGGCGGCGGGGTGAGCGGCTCGATCGGCCGGTCCGTTCCACATGCGTCATCGGGAGGGCCTCGGAGTTGCTAGCGTGGAGGCTCGGCGCCGGATGCACCGTCGTGGTCGCCACCTTCCCGCTCGATCCGAGGAGAACCGTGTCAGGAGATGGCGAGGGCGTCGTCGCCCTGTCGCGCGGCGCCGCGCTGATCGCGCACAGCGCGCGAACCGATGTCGGTCGAGTCCGCAGCGTCAATGAGGACTCCTTCCTGGCGGAGGCGCCCATCTATCTGGTGGCCGACGGAATGGGCGGTCATGCCCGCGGCGACGCGGCGAGCCGCGTCGTCGTCGAGACGTTCTCCCGGCACCTCGAGTTCGGCGTCCCGTCGTCGCCGGAGCAGGTGCTCGACGCGATCCACAGCTCGAACGAGGCTGTGCGGGCGCTGAGCGAAGCGGGCGAGGAGGGCACCGCAGTCGCCGGGACCACGCTGTCGGGCGTCGCCCTCGTCGATGCGGGCGATGGCGCCGGATTCCACTGGATGGTCTTCAACATCGGGGACTCGCGGGTGTACGCATGGGACGGCCGCACCCTCGAACAGCTGAGCGTCGACCACTCGGCCGTGCAGGAGCTCGTCGACGCCGGGCTGATCCAGCCCGAAGACGCCGAACGGCACCCCGAGCGAAACGTCATCACTCGCGCGCTCGGTGCCGACGAGTTCGTCGATCCCGACGTCTGGCTGATTCCGGCCGCGGGTCGACAGGTGTTCCTCGTGTGCAGCGACGGCCTGTCGAAAGAGGTCGACGATCGCACGATCGCGCATCTCCTCGCGGGCGACACCGGCCATGCGGCAGGACTCGCCGGCGAGTTGGTCGACACCGCGCTCGCACACGGAGGCCGCGACAACGTGACGGCGATCGTCGTCGAGTCCGTCCTCGGATCCGACGATGACGACGATGAGACGACGCGCGATCGGCGCGGGCGACTCTCGAGAGCGGTCGAGGAGACACGGCCGCGCACCGAGGGAGGCGAAGATGGCGACGTACCGGCATGATTCGGAGGCGGCGTGGTTCGCCGCCGTACGCGGCGGAGTGGTCCTCGTGGTTCCCGCCGAGGCCGTAGATCGTCTCGCCGCTCTCTGGCCCGAGCTCGGAACGGGCGACCCGACCTCCCTCGTGCTCGACCGGCTCACGGCGCAGGGGCTCGCGGCGACGCCCTCATTCGCGCTCGTGGTGCGCGACGAGACGGCCGGCACGGCACGCGTCGTCGTGCGCGGCCCCGTCAGCGTGCGCTCCGAGTCCGACGAGATCCACGATGCCGGCGTATCGACCTGGGTCGAGCGCGTGCTCGACGGCGCCTCCTCGATCGAGGTGGTGGTCGACGGCGGCACGGATGCCTCTGCGCCGCAGCTGCCCGTCGTCGAAGGCGTCGTGCCGCTCCGCTCGATCGTCTCGGACGGCGTCGAAACGGTCGCGCCCGAGCGGGCCGGCGCTGCGCCTGCCGCGCCGCCGGTTCGTGCGACCGCACCTGTTTCACCTGCCCCTGCGGCACCTCCTGCTGCACCGCCGTCGCCCCCTGCCGCACCGCCGGCTCCCGCACGCGTGACCGCGCCGGTCGAGCTCACGATGGTGCCCGACGAGGAGACGATCGCCGGTCCTTCGTCCGCCTTCGCCGCCGCGCTCTCCGCCGCCCCGCCGCCCGTGCCCGCACCCGTGCCGGTGCCGGTGCCGGTCGACGGCGACCATGACGGAATGACCGTCGCGAGCATCGACATCCGACGATTGCGCGAGGAGCGCGCTGCACGCGGCTCGGCCGAGGGCCGGGCTGCCGGCCCGGCCGCTTCCGCCGCCGCGCCGCAGGCCAGCATCAGGATGCCCGACGGCACCCTCGAAGCGATCGGCCACGAGGTCGTGCTCGGCCGCGCGCCCAGCGTGAGCAAGGTCTCCGGAGGTCGCATCCCGAGGCTCATCACGATCGGACTCGGCGACCCCGACATCTCGCGGAGCCACGTGCGACTCGCGCTCGAGGGCGACACCGTCGTCATCACCGACCTGCACTCGCGCAACGGCACGCACGTCGTGGCGCCCGGCAAGCCGCCGGTGAAGCTGCGATCGGGCGAGCCGACCCCCGTGCTCACCGGCACCGTCGTCGACCTCGGCGGCGGCTGGACCATCCAGGTGGTGGGCGGCTGATGCGCCGCGCCCCGTCGATTCCGCCGGAGTTGCCCGGCTACGCCGCCCACGGGCTGCTCGGGTCGGGCGGGTTCGCCGACGTCTTCCTCTACGAGCAGAAGCTGCCGCGACGCAAGGTCGCGGTGAAGGTGCTGCTCGCCGAGGGGCTCGGCCGCGACACGAAGGCGCAGTTCGTCGCCGAGGCGAACCTGATGGCGCAGATGTCGGCGCATCCCTTCATCGTCACGATCTTCCACGCCGACGTCTCGGCCGACGGCCGCCCGTACTTCGTCATGGAGTACTGCTCCGGTCCGAGCCTCGCCGAACGATACAAGCGTCAGCCGCTCTCGATCGAAGACGCGCTGCGCACGGGCGTACGTCTCGCCGGCGCGATCGCGACAGCCCACGCGGCCGGCATCCTGCACCGCGACATCAAGCCGGCGAACGTGCTCACGAACGACTACGGCTGGCCGGCACTCACCGACTTCGGCATCTCGTCGAATCTCGAGGGTGAGCTGCCCGTGCACACCGTGACCGCGAGCGACCTCGCCTCGGGCACCGCGTCCGGCCCGTCCGCGGTCGGCATGAGCGTGCCGTGGTCACCGCCCGAGATGTTCGAAGACGACCCGCGCCCCGACACGAGGAGCGACGTCTTCTCGCTCGCGGCGACCGTTCACACCCTGATCGCGGGCCGCACCCCGTTCGAGATCCCGGGGCGATCGAACGGTTCGCTCGATCTCATCGGGCGCATCGAGCGCGGTGCGATCACGCCCATGGATCGCCCCGATGTGCCGCGCAGCCTCGTTGCCGTGCTCGCGAAGGGCATGGCCGGCCGACGAGACGACCGCTATCCGAGCGCCGTCGAGTTCGCGCGGGCGCTCCAGCGAGTCGAGCTCGAACTCGGCTACGCCGCCACGAACATCGAGGTGCCGAATCTCGCGAGCGCGCGCGAGGAGGCCCAACCCGACGATGACGACGCCACTCGTGCGCGCTCGGTGCGCACGGTCGACGCGCAGGCGCCCCGCGTCGCGCCGACCGATGACGACGCCACTCGGGCTCGTCCACCGCAGCAGATCCAGGCGCAGGCTCCCTCGGCTTCCGTCGTCGACGACGGAACGGTCGTGCGTCGTCCGACAGCGACCGAGGTCTCCGATGCCACGATCGTACGTTCGCCGGGCGTCGCTGCGCCGGCGTCGCACGCGGTGGCGGCATCGGATTCGACGATCGTGCGCCCCGCTCGCCCAGTGGGGAAGCCGGATTCGGCAGCCGAGACATCCGCGCCGCCGCGACGCAGCCGGGTGGGCCTCGTCATCGGCATCGTTGCGGGCGTCGTCGTCGCGGCGACGATCGGAATCGCGATCGCGATGTCGGGCACGGTGGCCCAGTCGCCGACGGTCGAGACGGCGAAGCCCGGCGGTGAGAACGCCGTCGTCGCGCAGCAGCTTCCGGTTCCCGTCGTCTCCAGCGGCGTCGCGAGTGCCGACGGGTCGAGCGTCACGTTCGAGGTGTCCCACACCGACCCCGAAGACGGCGACCTCTATCGATGGACGTTGACGGACGGTTCCGGCGAGAAGCAGGTGTCGAAGGGGTCGACGATCACGGTCGAGGGAACCTCCGCAGGAATCCGAACCTGCATCGACGTGCAGGTGCAGCGCGGCAGCAAGGTGTCGGAGCCGAAGACCGGGTGCACCCCGTGAGGCCGCTCCGCGTCGAGTACTGCGGTGAGTCGTACACCGTCGAGGTCGGCGAGCCGTTCACGATCGGTCGCGAGTCCGACCTCACGATCGACGACAACCCCTATCTGCACCGCACCTTCCTCACGTTGTCGTCGGAGTTCGGTCTGTGGTGGCTCTCCAACGTCGGCCAGATCCTCTCGGCCACGATCTCCGACGCGACGGGCAGCGTGCAGGCGTGGCTCGCACCGGGTGCGAAGCTGCCGCTCGTGTTCCAGACCGTGCACGTGATGTTCAGCGCCGGCGCGACGACGTACGACTTCACGGTGCACGCCGAGGAGGACTTCTACAACACCTCGCTCACCGCAGCACCCACTGACGGGGGCACCACGATCCTGCCGGTCACGCTCACCTCCAGCCAGCGGCTGCTCGTCGTCTCGCTGGCCGAGAACGTGCTCTCCCAGCCGGCCGGCGGACGAGCGCTCGTGCCGAGCTCGGCCGAGGCCGCCGCCCGTCTCGGCTGGAGCATGACGACCTTCAATCGCAAGCTCGACAACGTCTGCGAGAAGCTCGATCGCATCGGCGTCGACGGCCTGCGCGGTGGTCGCGGCAAGTTGGCGACGAATCGTCGAGCGCGCCTCGTGGAATACGCGGTCGCGACGCGCCTCGTGAGCATCGACGACCTTCCCCTGCTCGACGCAGCGCAGGAATGAGCGTCCTCTCCCGGTTCCAGGCGCGCAAGGGTCTCGCATCGGCGGTGGTGCTGTCGCTGATGGCGGTGGGCGGGGTCACGGTCGCGGCCATGCACCGCGGATTCCCGTTGACCGATCCCGATCTGCGGGCCCGCGAGGTCTGGGTCACCAATGGCGAGGAGCTGCTCGCGGGCCGGCTCAACCGTCAGATCGAGGAGCTCGACGCGGCCGTTGCGACGCAGTCGAACAGCGTCGACGTGCTGCAGGACGGGGAGGACGTCTTCCTCTACGACCGCGACGCCGGTTCGATCGAGCGCATCGACCCCGCCTTCACCACGTTGACGCAGCGCGTCGAGGTGCCGATCGGTTCGAAGGTCGCGTTCGGGGGCGACGTCCTGGCTGTGCTGTCGCAGCGTGGCGAGCTGTGGACGATCCCCGCTGGCGGCGAACTGTCGTTCGATGCAGGCGGCACGAAGCCGGTACTCGAGGTCGGTGCCGATGCGGAGGTCGCGGTCGCGACCGACGGCTCGACGTTCGTGAGCGACCCCGGCGCACGCGTGCTGCATCGGCTCGACGGCGACGGCGGCGAACCGCTCACGGTGGAACTGCCCGCGCTCGGCGCGCATCAACTGGCCGCCGTGGGCGATCGTGCGGTCGTGCTCGACACCGACCGCGACGTGCTGCTCGTCGAGGGTCGCGAGATCGCGCTGCCGGATGAGGGGCTGCGCTTGCAGCAGTCGGGGCCGGCGCACGATACGGCCTACGTCACCGGGGCGGCCTCGCTGTTCGCGGTGCCGCTGACCGGAGGGACGGTGCGCGAGTTCGAGGCGGATGCCGCGGGCTCGGCGCCCGCCCGCTCGGCCGATGAGGTCGCTGCACCGGTGTTCGTCGAGGGCTGCGTGCACGCGGCGTGGGCGAACTCGGCGTCGTACCTCGCGCGCTGCGGTGAGACCGATCCGCTACAGTCGCGGATCGAGCCCTCGACGACCGGCGCTCGGCTGGAGTTCCGGGTGAATCGCGACGTGGTCGCGCTCAACGACCTGAATTCGGGCAACACCTGGCTCGTCGACGCGAACCTCCGCCTCGTCGACAACTGGGAGGAGGTCACCCCTCCCGAGGAGTCCGACGAACTGGAGGGCGATGAGAAGAGCGCCCAGCAGGTGTTCGAGGACACGCTCGCGGAACGCACCGAGACCAATCGCCCACCGACGGCTCGTGATGACGAACTCGGTGTGCGGCCCGATCGCACGACCCTGCTGGAGGTGCTCGCGAACGACACCGATCCCGACGGCGACGTGCTCACGATCGGTTCGGTGTCCGACGTCTCGGCATCCCTCGGTCGGCTGGAGGTGATCGACGACGGCCGCGCGCTCCAGTTCACGCCCGCCGGCGGCGCTGCCGGCACGGTGTCGTTCCGCTATTCCGTCGAGGACGGACGCTCGGGCGCCGCAGAGGCCGCCGTGGACGTCCGGATCGTCCCGCCGAGCGAGAACACGGCTCCTGCGGCTTCGCGGGAGGCGGCGGTCGGTGTCGAGCAGGGGCAGCAGATCGGCTACAACGTGCTGGCCGACTGGACGGATCCCGACGGCGACGACGTGTTCCTGGTGAACGCGTCGTCCATCGGCGGCGACGCCGTGCGGTTCAGCCCCGACGGGCACCTCACGTTCGAGCACCGGAGCGGCGAGCTCGGGCTGAAGGAGGTCGCGTACACGGTCTCCGACGGGCAGACGTCCGCAGCCGGCACCTTGACCGTCGAAGTGCAGGCGGTCGGGGCGCTCAACCCCGTCGGAACTCCGGACTTCGGGCAGGGGTTCGCCGGGGAGACCGTGCTCGTCGAGCCGTTGGCGAACGACCTCAGCCCGTCGGGTGCGCCGCTCGCGTTGCTCGGCCTCGATGAGCTACCGGGCGGTCTGACCGCGACGCCCGATCTCGAGCGCGGGACGATCGCCTTCTCCTCGCCGGAGCCGGGCGACTTCACCGTGCTCTACGACCTCGGCGCAGGGGCATCCGTCAGCGTCGGCCTCATTCGCGTGCGAATCGTCGAGCGCCCCTCGGAGGATCCACCGCCCGTCGCGGTCGTCGACACCGCATATCTGCGACCGGGGGAGCCGACCACGGTGCCGGTGCTGGCGAACGACGTCTCCCCGTCGGGCCGGGTGCTCGCGGTGCAGTCCGTCGATGTCGCCGGGCTCGACGACCTCGTGTCGGTCGAGGTGCTGACGAACACCGCGCTGCGGATCACCGCAGCCGAGGCGCTCGATCGGCAGTTGCAGCTGCGCTACACCGTCTCCGACGGCAATGGCGTTTCGACCGCGACGGTCACCGTCGTCCCGGTGCCGCCACTCGTGAAGCACCAGCCGCCGGTGGCGCTCGACGACGTCGCGAAGGTACGGGCCGGCGACATCGCGACGGTCGCGGTGCTCGACAACGACTACCACCCCGATGCCGCGGCGATGCGCCTGCTGCCCGAACTGGCCTCGCCCGAACTCGGCGGCGGCGTCGCCTTCGTCGACCGCTCCCGGGTGCGATTCCAGGCCCCCGAGGAGCCGGGCGCCTACACCGCCGTCTACACGGTCGCCGACGACTTCGAGCAGACCGCTCGCGCGACCGTCAGCTTCGTCGTCATCGCCCGCGACACGGGCGACAACACGGCGCCGGCGCTGCCGCCCCTGACCTCCCGGACCTTCGCGGGATCCGCCGTCACGATCGACATCCCGCTCGACGGACTCGACCCCGATGGCGACTCGCTCGCGCTCACGGGCGTGCTCGGCGGGACGACGCTCGGCCGAGTCGCCGATCAGACGAGCACGTCGATCACCTACGAGGCGTTCGCCGGCGCCAGCGGCACCGACACGATCGCCTACGAGGTGCACGACGCGCTCGGCGAACGGGCCACCGGTTCGATCAGGATCGGCGTGATCCCACCGCCCGACACCTCACCCCCGCCGAACGCGGTCGACGACGCGATCGAGATGAGACCCGGTCGTCGCGCATCCGTCGAAGTGCTCCTGAACGACTCGGACCCGAGCGGACGCGCGCTCGGCGTCGTCGACCTCCCGCAGGTCGATGACGCGCTTGAGGCGGAGATCCGCGATCGCCGCCGGGTGGTGGTCACGGCGCCCGAGCACGAAGGTGCGTACACGCTTCGATACGAGGTGTCGAACGGGCATGGCGGTGCCGACACCGCCTTCCTCCAGGTCGTCGTGAAGCACGACGCCGAGATCCTGCCCCCGACGGCATCGGATCAGGTGATCGAGCCGGCCGAGGTCGTCGGCGTCGACCACGTGAGGGTGAACCCGCTCCGCGACGCGACGAATCCGGGCGGCCTCGTCGACGAGCTCTCGGTGCGAGTCGAGGGGCCGAACGCCGGCCGCGCCACGGTGCTCGACGACGGCAGCATCGAGGTTCGACCGAGCTCGCGCCGATTCGCCGTCGCGTTCCGGCTCGTGAACGAACTCGACGAACTCGACGCGATGGCGTTCATCGTGGTCCCCGCCGCAGGCGAGGAAGCCGCCGACCCGTATCTCGCCGATCTCGATCGGATCGTCGTGCCCATGAACGGGCGGATCTCCTGGCAGGTCTCCGACCTCGTGATCGCGCCGTCGGGCCGCCCGGTGCGGGCGGTGAGCGCGACGAGCACGAACTGGGCTGAGCCCTCGTTCGTCGACGAGCAGACGCTGCGATACGTGCCCGAACGGGACTACCGCGGCGAGGCATCGGTCACCTTCGAGGTCACCGACCGCGCCGATGCGAAGTCGGGCGACCAGCGCAACGTGTTCCTCACCGTTCCGGTGTTCGTCGGAGACCCCGATTTCGGCGACACGCCGCCGGTGTTCACCCCGCGTTCCGAGACCATCGAGGCGGGTGAGGCGCCGCTCGCGATCGACCTCCGGGCATCGACCGCGCACCCGAATCCGGCGAAGCTCGAGCAGGTCGGCTATTCCAACCTCCGAGGGGCGACATCCGACATCGAGGCGACGGCGGTCGGCGGCATCCTGACCGTCTCCGCTCCACTCGGCGTCGCGACGGGAACGGTGACGCGACTCTCGTTCGACGTCGTGCTCGGCGAGTTCACCGTTCCGGGCTACGTCGACGTCACGGTCGTCTCGTCGACCCGTGCGAAGCCGCAAGCTCTCGACGACGGGCCGTTCGAGATGCTCCGAAGCGATTCGGCGACGCTCGACGTGCTCGCCAACGACGTCAATCCGTTCCCGGGAACAGCGCTCCAGGTCATCGGCGCCGAGATCGATCAGACCGACGTCGGGTCGAGTGCGACCGTGACGCACACCCCGACCGGGATCACGGTCCGCACCGGTGCCACGTTCACCGGAACCCTCAGCGTGGTCTACCGCGTCCAGGATGCGACGAAGGATGCCGCGCGCGAGACGCAGGGCAGGGTCATGGTGACGGTTCGCGACCGGCCCGAAGTGCCGAAGGCGCCCGTGATCGTCTCGGAGCAGAACGGTTCGGTGAGCGTGCGATGGTCGGCTCCGCCCGACAACAACTCGTCGATCTCGGGCTACCGGCTTTCGTGGAACGGCGGGGCCGCCGACTTCGCCTCCGATGCCGCCGGACTCGCGCACACCATCACAGGGCTCGCGAACGGCACGGCCTATCGGTTCCAGGTCGAGGCGACGAACGGCATCGGCACCTCCGGCGCCTCGTCGTCGAGTGCGGCGGGCACGCCGTTCGGACTGCCGGGGGCTCCCGCGAGTGCGAACCTCGTCGCCTCGGCATCCGGCGACGCGCGACTCTCGCTGAGCTGGGCGGCGCCTGCAGACAACGGCGGACGCGGCATCTCCCGCTACGAATGGACCTTCGAGGGCACGCCGGGCGGTTCGGGCACCGCAACGGGTACCACGGCTTCGGCGACCGGGGCCAACGGGGCGGGCTCGCGATACTTCGTCGCGGCGTGCAACGGCGCCGGCTGCGGACCCCGCACCATGTCGGGCACGGTGACGCCGACGGCGCCGTGGGTTCCGGTCAACGGCACCACGGTCACGCAGAGCACCTGCCCCGAGCCGAACGAGACGTATACGAACCCGCCGACGAACGCCGAGCGCGGATGCACGATGAACCCCGCCGGAATGATCTCCGCCGGCGCGGTCATCGACGCCGTCTGCCGTTCGCAGCGTTGGGGTGAGAGCTACTTCTACATGGCCCAGGCGAGCGGTGTCTACAACGGATGGTTCGTCCTCGCCGCGCACACGAATCGCGGTGCACGCACCGTTCCCGACTGCTGACGGAGACGGTGTTCGCACCGAACATCTCGCGATTCGTCGAGGGGAGTTCTCCCCATGTGGACGCTCGCGGCGGCCGTGTTACCGTGTACCCCGGTGTGGGGTCTGGCTCGGCGCCGATCCGGGGCCGAGCAGAGTAGGGGAACGTCCGAGTGGGTACCTTCACATCGTGGGTGCGCACGCGCAAGGCCGCAGCCTCGACCGTCGCGATCACCTTGCTCGCCGGCGTTCCGCTGACCTTCGCGGTGCTTCATCAGGGTTTTCCGGTGACCGATGTCGATCTCGCGGCGCGCGAGGTCTGGGTCACCAATGGAAAAGAGCTGCTCGCGGGCCGGCTCAATCGGCAGATCGAGGAGCTCGATGCCGCGGTGAACACGGCGTCGAACGCGTTCGATGTGCTGCAGGACGGTGAGGACGTCTTCCTCTACGACGAGAGCCTCGGCTCGATCGAGCGCATCGATCCGGCGTTCACGACGTTGGGGCAGGGCGTCGCCGCGCCTCCGGGGTCGGAGGTCGCCCATGGCGGCGAGACGCTCGCGATCCTCTCGCCGAAGGGTGAGCTCTGGGTCACGAGCGCGGCCGGCGAGCTCCAGTTGAACCCGGCCGACACGGAGCCGGCCGCGAGACTCGGCGCCGGTGCACATGTGGCGGTGTCGAAGGACGGCGTGGTCTACGCGAGTTCCGCGAAGGACGGCGAACTCCTCCGCATCGCGTCGCCCGGTGCCGAGGCCCAATCGACCGATCTCCCGGCCATCGCTGACCATCAACTGTCCATCGTGGGCGACGAGCCCGTCATCCTCGACACCGATCAGAACGCGCTCATCATCGACGGGTCGGTGCATGAACTCGCCGAGACCGCACTGAAGATCCAGCAGGTGGGAGCCGAGAGCGACACCGTGCTGCTCGCCACGGGCGACGCACTCGTGCGCGTACCGCTCTCCGGTGGGGACGCCGAGGTGATCTCCGCCGATGTCGATGCACCGGCGACGTCTGATGGCGTCTCGAGCCCCGTCGGGCTCGATGGCTGCGCGCACGGCGCCTGGGCGGGGGCGGGTCGCTACGTGAACGTGTGCGACGGGCAGAAGCCGATCTTGCAGACCATCGAACAGGTCACGGCGGGCTCGCGACTCGAGTTCCGGGTGAACCGCAGCGTGATCGCCCTGAACAACCTGTCGAACGGCAACGTGTGGCTCGTCGACTCGAACCTGCGTCTCGTCGACAACTGGGACGAGGTGACGCCGCCCGACGAGACCGACGCCGAAGAGGGCGATGAGAAGGCATCCCAGCAGACCTTCGAAGACACGCTCGCGGAACGCAGCGAGGCGAACCGACCCCCGACAGCGCGGGATGACGCATTCGGAGTCCGTCCCGGGCGCACGACGCTCCTCGAGGTGCTCGAGAACGACACCGACCCCGACGGCGACGTGCTCACCGCGACGAACATCAGCGAGATCCCCGAGCAATCGGGCCGTCTCGAGGTGATCGACGGAGGTCGTGCCCTGCAGTTCACCCCTGCTCCGGGTGCCGCAGGCACGGTCTCGTTCCAGTACACCGCCGACGACGGCAGGCTGGGCGTGGCGCAGGCCCAGGTCGACGTGACGATCCGGCCGACGGAGGAGAACACCGCTCCCGTCGCCATCCGGGAGGGCGCGATCAGCGTCGAACAGGGCAAGTCGATGGGCTACAACGTGCTCAGCGACTGGCTCGACCCCGACGGTGACGACGTCTTCCTCGTGAGCGCTTCGCCGACGAGCGGTGACTCCGTGCGCTTCGCGCCCGACGGTTTCGTCACCTTCGAGCACAAGACGGGGGAGCTCGGCACGAAGGAGGTGCAGTTCGTCGTCTCCGACGGCACGCTGACCTCGGCCGGGGTGCTCACCGTCGACGTCAAGGAGCCGGGCGCGCTGAATCCCGTCGGGACCCCCGACTTCGCCGAGGTGTTCGTGGGCGAGACCGCCCTCATCGAACCCCTCGTGAACGATTTGAGCCCATCGGGGGAGCCGCTGGCGCTGCTCGGAGTGGCCGATTCCCCGTCGGGGGCTGCTGTCACCCCGAACCTCGAACGCGGTGCGATCTCGTTCAGCTCCGACCAGGTCGGCAGCCACATCTTCCTCTACAACCTCGGTGCCGGCGCCGCGACGAGCGTCGGGCTCATCCGCGTCGACGTCAAGGAGGTCCCGGGAGAGTCGTCGCCGCCGATCGCGGTGAAGGACATCGCCTACCTCCGTCCCGGCGAGCCGACGACGCTGCCGGTGCTCGTGAACGACGTGTCGCCGAGCGGACGCGTGCTCGCGGTGCAGACCGTCGACACCGAGGCATCCGGCGACCTGCTCTCGGTCGAGGTGCTGAACAACGCGGTGACGCGCATCACCGCGTCCGAGGCGATCACCCAGCAGCTCCAGTTCGAGTACACGGTCTCCGACGGCATCGCGAGTTCGACGAGCACCGTGACCGTCGTGCCCGTGCCGCCGCTCGTCAAGCACCAGCCGCCCGTCGCGGTCGACGATGCGATCACGGTTCGCGCAGGCGACATCGCGACCGTGCCGGTGCTCGAGAACGACTACCACCCTGACGCCGCGCCCCTGACTCTCGACCGCGAGCTCGCCGACACCTCCGCCGCCGTCGGTCTCGCATTCGTCGCCGAAGACGCGGTGCGGTTCCAGGCGCCTGATGAACCCGGGGTCTACACGGTCGGGTATCGAATCCTCGATGACTACGATCAGACGGCGACGGCGACGGTGCGATTCACCGTCGTGGGCCCGGATGCCAAGTCCAACCGGCCGCCGCTGCCGTTGCCGCTCACCTCACGCACCTTCGAGGGCACCGCGGTCGAGATCGACGTTCCGCTCGACGGTATCGACCCCGACGGCGACTCCGTCACGCTCGTCGGCATCACGACCCCGCCCTCGCTCGGTCGAATCGTCGAGACCGGCAGCACGCACATCAGCTACGAGGCGCATGCCGGGTCGGCCGGCACCGAATCGTTCACCTACGAGGTCGCCGACACGGCGGGCAAGACCGCGACGGGAACGATCCGCATCGGCGTGATCCCACGTCCCACCGAAGCACTCCCGCCGAATGCCGTCGACGACGTCGTCGAACTGCGACCCGGTCGCCGCGCGGCCATCGACGTGCTCGCCAACGACTCCGACCCGAGCGGCTACCCGATCAAGGTGCAGAAGAAGCTGCCAGAGGTGGGCGAAGGACTCACCGCGAGCGTGAAGAACAATCGCGTGCTCGTCGAGGCCCCCGACTTCGAGGGCGGCAACTCGGTCAGGTACGAGATCACGAACGGGCACGGCGGCGCCGACGGCGCGTTCATCCAGGTCCTCGTCGCGAAGGACGCGAAGATCGAGCCCCCGACCGCGCGCGATCAGGTGGTCGAGCCGAAGCAGGTCGTGGACAAGGGCTCCGTCACGGTCGACCCGCTGAAGGACGCGCAGAACCCGGGCGGCCTCGTCGAGGACCTCGTGGTGACCGTCGAGGGCCCGAACGCCGACAACGCCGAAGTCATGACCGACGGCACCGTCAAGGTCACGCCGACCTCGAAGCGCCAGGCGATCGCCTATCGACTCACGAACGACGTCGACGACCTCACGGCGATGGCATTCATCATCGTGCCGCCGAAAACCGACCCCGACGAGGCGGAGAAGAAGGACGAGGAGCAGACCTTCCCACCGCCCTACCTCGCGGAACTCGGCCCGCAGATCGTCCGCATGAACGGCACCATCTCGTGGAACGCCGGCGACATCGTGATCGTGCCGTCGGGCAAGCCCGCGCGCATCCTCTCCGCGACGGCATCGAACAGCGACGGGTCGTCGCCGATGACGGATGCGTCGACGCTCACGTTCAAGCCGGCGAAGGACTTCCGCGGTCAGGCGACCGTGACCTTCGAGGTCACCGATGGCGAGAGCGCCGGTGATCCCAAGGGCAAGAAGGCATTCCTCACGATCCCGGTGACCGTCGGCGACCCCAACTTCGAGGATGTGCCGCCGACCTTCACGCCGCGGAGCATCAAGCTCGAGGCGGGCGAGAAGCCGCAGGCGGTCGACCTGCGCCAGTCGAGCGGGCACCCGAGCGACAAGGTGCTGCAGGAGCTCTCGTACAACGGCCTCCAGGGGCAGACCGCCGATTTCCAGGCGGGCATCAGCGGTTCGATGCTGTCCGTCGGCGCCCCGCTCGGCGTGCAGCCGGGCACGAAGACGACGCTGACCTTCACGGTCGACTACAAGGAGTTCTCGGTGCCGGGCTCGATCGACGTCGAGGTCGTGACCTCGTCTCGGCCGAAGGCGCAGGCGCGCGATGACGGACCCGAGGAGATGCTGCGCTCGCAGACGCTGAAGCTCGATGTGCTCGCGAACGACATCAACCCGTTCGCCGCCGAAGACACCCCGCTGCGCATCATCGACGCCAAGATCGACCAGGATTCGGTCGGCTCCGCCGCGAGCGTGAGCTTCACTGCGACGGACATCTCGGTGAAGACCGGACCATCGTTCACGGGCGAGTTGAGCATCGTGTATCGCGTCCAGGACGGCACCAAGGATCCGACACGCGAGGTGCAGGGTCGTGCGACGGTCATCGTGCGTGCCGCGCCTGATGCGCCGGGCAAGCCGGCGGTGACGACCGGAGACGAATCTGCGACCGTGCGCTGGAATGCTCCGGCGAGCAACAACTCGCCGATCACCGGGTACACGGTGAGCTGGTCGGGCGGCAGTGCCACATTCGGCGCCTCTGCGGCCGGCTCGGCGCAGACGATCACGGGTCTCAGGAACGGCACGGCGTACAGCTTCACCGTGACTGCGACGAACAAGATCGGCGTCTCGGCCCCGTCGCCGACGAGCGACTCCGTGACGCCCTTCGGCAAGCCGGGGGCCCCGCCATGGGCGAACCTCTGGGCCTCGAGCGACGGATCCGGCGCACTCAAGCTGACGTGGGGTGCTGCGCCCGCCAACGGAAGCACGGTCACCTATTACAACTGGCAGTTCGTGTTGAACAGCGTGAAGTCGGGGTCCATTTCCGCACTCTCCATCAATGGCGATGCCGGAATCGGATTCCAGCACAACTTCAAGGTCCAAGCGTGCAACGCCGGGGGCTGCGGACCGTGGACGCTGTCGAACACCACGGCCGCGACGCAACCGCCGCCGTCGGTCACTCTCAGCAAGGGCACGGCGCAGGACAGCGGCTACTACTACAACGTGGATGTCTCGTGGTTCCCTCCGAACACGTCGCAACGACTCGTCACCTACTGCGACGGCGGGTACTTCCGGGAGACGACGATCGCGATCGGGCCCGACGGCAAGGGCTCGAACCACGGAAGTTGGAGCGCCGGGAGCGGATGGTGCGGCTACTCGAACGTCTGGGCGACGGTCGGCGGCCACGAGAGCAATCACATGGACTTCAGGAACTAGGGAGGGTGCGGGCGCGATCGTCTTTACGTGGGGAGTCCTCCCCATGCCGAGGCGGAACGCGGTCGTGTTAGCGTGTACCCCGGTGTGGGGTACAGCTTCGACGCCGTATCGAGCTTCGAACCACGATCAGGGGAGTGACCGGTGAGTGCCATGGCGTCGTGGTTGCGCACGCGCAAGGCCGCAGCCTCGACCGTCGCGATCACCTTGCTCGCCGGCGTTCCGCTGACCTTCGCGGTGCTTCATCAGGGTTTTCCGGTGACCGATGTCGATCTCGCGGCGCGCGAGGTCTGGGTCACCAACGGAAAAGAGCTGCTCGCGGGCCGGCTCAATCGGCAGATCGAGGAGCTCGATGCCGCGGTGAACACGGCGTCGAACGCGTTCGACGTGCTGCAAGACGGAGAGGACGTCTTCCTCTACGACGAGAGCCTCGGCTCGATCGAGCGCATCGACCCGGCGTTCACGACGTTGGGGCAGGGCGTCGCCGCGCCCCCGGGGTCGGAGGTCGCGCACGGCGGCGAGACGCTCGCGATCCTCTCGCCGAAGGGTGAGCTCTGGGTCACGAGCGCGGCCGGCGAGCTCCAGTTGAACCCGGCCGACACCGAGCCGGCCGCCCAGCTCGGCAAGGGCTCCCACGTCGCGGTCTCCAAGGAGGGCGTGGTCTTCGCGAGTTCCGCAGAGGACGACGAACTCGTGAAGGTCGAATCGCCCGGCGCCGACCCCGAGATGAGCGACCTGCCGGCGATCGGCGAGCACCAATTGTCGGTGGTGGGCGATGAGCCGGTGGTGCTCGACACCGACGAGAATGCCGTCGTCATCGGCGGCACCGCTCGGAAGCTCGAGGAGACGGCCCTCAAGATCCAGCAGGTCGGCGTCGAGACCGACTCGGTACTGCTCGCGACGGGGGACTCGTTGTTGAAGGTGCCGCTCGGCGGTGGCGACGTCGACGTCATCGCCGCCGACATCGACGCCCCTGTGTCTGGGGCGGATGTCTCGAGCCCCGTCTGGCTCGACGGCTGCGCCCACGGGGCATGGGCGGGCGTCGGCCGATACGTCAACGTGTGCGACGGGCAGAAGCCCGAGGTGCAGTCGATCGAACAGGTCACGACAGGCTCGCGACTCGAGTTCCGGGTGAACCGCAGTGTCATCGCCCTGAACAACCTGTCGAACGGCAACGTGTGGCTCGTCGACTCCAACATGCGGTTGGTCGACAACTGGGACGAGGTGACGCCGCCCGACGAGACCGACGCCGAAGAGGGCGACGAGAAGGCCTCGCAGCAGACCTTCGAAGACACGCTGGCCGAGCGCAGCGAGACCAACCGTCCGCCCACTGCGCGCGACGATGCCTTCGGCGTCCGTCCCGGCCGCACCACCGTGCTCGAGATCCTCGAGAACGACACCGACCCCGACGGCGACGTGCTCACCGCGACGAACATCAGCGAGATCTCGGAGCAATCGGGCCGTCTCGAGGTCATCGACGGGGGTCGTGCCCTGCAGTTCACCCCTGCTCCGGGTGCCGCGGGCACGGTGTCGTTCCAGTACACCGCCGACGACGGCAGGCTGGGCGTGGCGCAGGCCCAGGTCGACGTGACGATCCGGCCGGTTGCCGAGAACAACGCTCCCGTCGCCATTCGCGAGGGTGCGATCAGCGTCGAGCAGGGCAAGTCGATGGGCTACAACGTGCTCGCCGACTGGCTCGACCCCGACGGCGACGACGTCTTCCTCGTGAGCGCTTCGCCGACGAGCGGTGACTCCGTGCGCTTCGCGCCCGACGGTTTCGTCACATTCGAGCACAAGACGGGCGAACTCGGACCGAAGGAGGTGCAGTTCGTCGTCTCCGACGGCACGCTGACCTCGGCCGGGGTGCTCACCGTCGACGTCAAGGAGCCGGGCGCGCTGAACCCCGTCGGGACCCCCGACTTCGCCGAGGTGTTCGCCGGTGAGACCGTCGTGGTCGAGCCCCTCGTGAACGACCTGAGCCCGTCGGGGGAACCGCTGGCGCTCCTCGGCGTCGAGAACGCCTCCTCAGCCGCGACCATCACGCCGAACCTCGATCGAGGTGTGATCTCGTTCAGCTCCGACCAGGTCGGCAGCCACATCTTCCTCTACAACCTCGGTGCCGGTGCTGCAACGAGCGTCGGGCTCATCCGCGTCGACGTCAAGGAGGTCCCGGGGGAGTCGCCGCCGCCGATCGCGGTCAAGGACACGGCGTACCTCCGCCCCGGCGAGCCGACGACGCTGGCGATGCTCACCAACGACGTGTCGCCGAGCGGGCGCGTGCTCGCGGTGCAGACCGTCGACACCGAGGCATCCGGCGACCTGCTCTCGGTCGAGGTGCTCAACAACACCGTCGCGCGCATCACGGCCTCCGAGGCGATCACCCAGCAGCTCCAGTTCGAGTACACGGTCTCCGACGGCATCGCGAGTTCGACGAGCACCGTGACCGTCGTGCCCGTGCCGCCGCTCGTCAAGCACCAGCCGCCCGTGGCGACGGATGACTCGGTGACGGTGCGCGCGGGCGACATCGTCACCGTGCCGGTGCTCGAGAACGACTACCACCCCGATGCGGCGCCGCTCACGCTCGATGCCGAGCTCGTGGACGTGAGCGGAGCCGGCGGTCTCGTCTTCACCGCCGACGACACCGTGCGCTATCAGGCGCCGAGTGAGCCCGGCGTCTACACCGCCTCCTACCGGGTCTTCGACGACTACGAGCAGTCCGCCTCCGCGGTCGTGCGCTTCACGGTCGTCGGCCCCGATGCGAAGGGCAATCGGGCGCCGTTGCCGTTGCCGCTCACCTCGCGCACCTTCGAGGGCACCGCGGTCAAGATCGACGTTCCGCTCGACGGCATCGACCCCGACGGCGACTCCGTCACGCTCGTCGGCATCACGACCCCGCCCTCGCTCGGCAAGATCGTCGACATCGGCAGCACGCACATCAGCTACGAGGCCTACGCGGGGTCGGCAGGCACCGAGTCCTTCACCTACGAGGTGGCCGACACCGCCGGCAAGTCCGCGACCGGCACGATCCGCATCGGCGTGATCCCACGTCCCGCAGAGGCGCTTCCGCCGAATGCCGTCGACGACGTCGTCGAACTGCGACCCGGTCGCCGCGCGGCGATCGACGTGCTCGCCAACGACTCCGACCCGAGCGGGTATCCCATCAAGGTCGCGAAGAAGCTGCCCGAGGTGGGCGAGGGCCTCACCGCGAGCGTGAAGAACAACCGGGTGCTCGTCGAGGCACCTGACGCAGAGGGCGGCAACTCGGTCAGGTACGAGATCACGAACGGGCACGGCGGCGCCGACGGTGCGTTCATCCAGGTCCTCGTGACCGAAGACGCGAAGATCGAGCCGCCGACCGCGCACGACCAGGTCGTCGAACCCAAGCAGGTGGCCGACAAGAGCTCAGTCACCGTCGACCCGCTGAAGGACGCGCAGAACCCCGGTGGCCTCGTCGAGGACCTCGTGGTGACCGTCGAGGGCCCCAATTCCGAGAACGCCGAGGTCATGACCGACGGGACCGTCAAGGTCACGCCGACCTCGAAGCGCCAGGCGATCGCCTATCGACTCACGAACGAGGTCGACGAGCTCACGGCGATGGCATTCGTGATCGTGCCGCCGAAGACCGACCCCGACGATGCGGAGAAGAAGGAAGCCGAAGAGACGTTCCCTCCGCCGTATCTCGCGGAACTCGGCCCGCAGATCGTTCGGATGAACGGCACCATCTCGTGGAGTGTGGGCGATATCGTGATCGTGCCGTCGGGCAAGCCCGCGCGCATCCTCTCCGCGACGTCGACGAACGGTGACGGCTCGTCGCCGATGACCGACGCCTCCACCTTGACCTACAAGCCGGCAAAAGACTTCCGTGGCCAGTCCGCGGTGACCTTCGAGGTCACCGACGGCGAGAGCGCGAGCGATCCGAAGGGCCGCAAGGCGTTCCTGACGATCCCCGTCACCGTCGGCGACCCGAACTTCGAAGACGTGCCGCCGACCTTCACTCCACGTTCGATGAAGATCGAAGCCGGTGAGGCCCCGCAGCAGATCGACCTGCGCCAGTCGAGCGGCCACCCGAGCGACAAGGTGCTGCAGGAGCTCTCGTACAACGGCCTCCAGGGCCAGAACGCCGACTTCTCGGCCGGTATCAGCGGCTCGATGCTCACGGTGAGCTCGCCGCTCGGCGTGCAGCCCGGAACGAAGACCACGTTGACCTTCACCGTCGATTACAAGGAGTTCTCGGTGCCCGGCTCGATCGACGTCGAGGTCGTGAGTTCCTCGCGACCCAAGGCAGTGCCACGCGACGACGGGCCCATCGAGATGCTGCGCAGCGACTCGCAGACGATCGACGTGCTCGCCAACGACCTCAACCCATTCGAGGCGGAGGGAACCCCGCTCCGCGTGGTCGACGCGCAGATCGACCAGCTGTCGGTGGGCAGCACCGCGACCGTGAGCTTCACCTCGACGGGCATCACCGCGAAGACCGGGCCCACCTTCACGGGGGAGTTGAGCATCGTCTATCGGGTGCAGGACGGCACCAAGGATCCGGCGCGCGAGGTGCAGGGCCGTGTCACGGTGATCGTGCGCGCTGCGCCCGATGCCCCTGCAGCGCCGCAAGCCACCGCCGGCGACGCCTCGGCCTCGGTACGGTGGCAGACGCCGGCGACCAACAATTCGCCGATTCTCGACTACACCGTGAGCTGGTCCGGTGGGAGCAAGACGTTCCCCGTCAGTGCTGCCGGCACGTACCAGGCGATCCCGAATCTGACGAACGGACAGGCCTATTCGTTCACCGTCACCGCGAGGAACAAGATCGGGAGTTCGGCGGCGTCGTCGGGCAGCAACACGGTGACCCCGTACGGCACGCCGAGCGCGCCCCGGACCGTGACGATCTCGAAGAGCGGTGACGCCCCGGCGACGCTGACCATGCGGTGGGCTGCACCGTCGGACACCGGCGGCGGAGCGATCGAGTACCGGTGGCGACTGAACGGCGGCGGCTGGAACGGGACGAGCTCGACGTCGGCGTCCACGGGCGGAGCTGGCGCCGGAACCTGGACCGTCGAAGTGCAGGCGATCAACAAGGGCAGCGGCAATGCCGGGCCGGGAGACAGCGCGTCGACCGTGGTCAACGACCCGCCGCCCCCGCAGCCATCGGGTTCGATCGGCAAGGGCCCGAGCATCGGGTGCCAGAGCGGCGGAAGCGGGTGCGCCGAAGTACGCATCACCTGGAATAATCTCGACCCGGGCAACTACAGGGTCTATGCGCTGGCCGGGGGTTCCGCCGTGGGCTCCTACAAGGGCACGTACAACAACCTCGGTGCGAGTGGTCGACTCCAATTGCAGAATCACCTCGGAATCCGCAACGACACCGTCGCCGTACGGTTCGAGGACATCGGCGGCGGCACCTCGGTGACACTGGGTGCGATCAGCGGTGCCCAGTGGAACAGCATCGGATTCAACACGTGGTGACCCCGTGCCACCAACACAGCCCGAATACCTCAGAGGAGCAAACATGGCAGTGACACAGGAACAGGCGGATTGGTTCGCCGACGCCTTCGCGAAGCTCGTCGACAATGTCGACCAGGCGATCCTCGGCAAGCGCGAGGTCATCCGGCTCGTCGTGATGGCATTGCTCAGCGACGGCCACGTGCTCCTCGAAGACGTACCGGGCACTGGCAAGACGGTGCTCGCCAAGGCGCTCGCCAACACGCTCGACGGCTCGAACTCGCGCATCCAGTTCACCCCCGACCTGCTGCCGTCGGATGTCACCGGCGTGACGATCTACGATCAGGGCAAGGGCGTCTTCGAGTTCCACAAGGGCCCGATCTTCGCCTCGATCGTGCTCGCCGACGAGATCAACCGAGCGAGCCCGAAGACGCAGTCGGCGCTCCTCGAGGTCATGGAGGAGGGGCGGGTCACCGTCGACGGCGTGAGCCACGACGTCGGTCGTCCGTTCATGGTCATCGCGACCCAGAACCCCGTCGAGCAGGCGGGTACCTACACACTCCCCGAGGCGCAGCTCGACCGATTCCTGATCAAGACCTCGCTCGGCTACCCCGACCACAACACTGCGGTCGCGCTGCTCCTCGACTCGTCGAACCGGGCCCGTGCGTCGAAGGTCTCGCCGATCATCGCCCCGGGCTCGGTGGCGGCGATGGCCCAACTGGCCTCCGAGGTGTTCGTCGACGCATCCGTGCTCGCGTACCTCAACCACATCGTGACCGCGACGCGCTCGCACAAGGACTCGACCCTCGGCGTCAGCATGCGCGGCGCGCTCGCGCTCGCGCGTGCCGTCAAGACGTGGGCGCTGTCGCAGGGCCGCACCTACGTGACGCCCGACGACGTGCGGGAGCTCGCCGTGCCCGTGCTCGCGCACCGCATCATCGTCGACCCCGAATCGGACTTCGCCGGCGTCACCGCTGAAGACATCGTGAGCCGCGTCCTGGTCGACATCGAACCCCCCGCCTACCGCGCGGCATGACGAAATCCGCCGCGCCCGAACGCCAGACGGCTCCTCTGCGCGATGGCATGACGAGTGCCGCCATGCCCGAACGCACAGAGACCGCTCCGCACGTGCCCTCGCAGGCCGCCATCGCCCTGCGGGGTCTGTGGCGCGCCGTCGCGGGCGGCGTGCGGAACGCGTTGCGGCTGTCGGCGCAGGCCCTCGGCCGCGTGTTCGGGTTCGCGGCGCCGGTCACGAGCGTGATCTCGCCCCTCGGCTGGATCGTGCTCGCCGGCGCGGTCGTGGCATTCGCACTGAGCCGTGTCTTCGGCTGGATCGAGTTCGGATTCGTCGGCGCGACGCTCGCCGCGGCGCTGCTCGTGGCGGTCGCGTTCGTCTTCGGCCGGGCGAACTTCAGCGTGCACATCGAGCTGAACCCGCACCGCGTCGTCGCTGGCGAGCGGGCGCTCGGCCGCATGCTGGTGACGAACATCGCGGCGAAGTCCTCGATCCCGTCGCGTATGGAGCTGCCGGTCGGCGGCGCTGTCGCCGAGTTCGTCGTTCCGGTGCTCGCGCCGGGGGCCGAGCACGACGAGCTCTTCGCCGTGCCGACGCATCGACGCGCGGTCATCGTGGCGGGTCCGGCCATCACGGTGCGCGGCGACCAGCTCGGGCTGCTTCGACGCACCGTGCGATGGACCGATGAGGTCGAGCTCTTCGTGCACCCTGTGACGGCGCGGCTGGCACCGAGCGCCTCCGGCCTGGTCCGCGACCTCGAGGGCGAGGTCACGAAGACGATCACGAACGACGACATCTCCTTCCACGCCCTGCGTTCGTACGAGCCGGGCGACGCCCTGCGAAACGTGCACTGGCGGACCTCGGCGCGCACCGGCCAGTTGATGGTCCGGCAGTTCGAGGAGACGCGTCGCTCGCAGCTGACGATCGTGCACACGACCGATCGCGCCGCATATGTCTCCGAAGACGAGTTCGAGCTCGCCATCTCCATCACTGCGTCGATCGGAGTCCAGGTCGTGCGCGATGGAACCAGGATGAGCATCGTGAGCGAGCGGATGCCCCTCTCCACCGCCACCCCGACGTCGCTGCTCGACGACACCTCGCGCCTGGTCGAGACCTCGGGCGACCACGCGAACCTGCGAGACTTCGCGAGGGACGCGACGAAGCGTCTCCCGCCGCCGAGCGTGGTCATGATCGTCGGAGGCTCGCAGGTGCCGCTCGCCGACTTCCGCGCTGCCGAGAGCGTCTTCGGCCTCGACACGCAGACCATCGGATTCCGTGCCGAGTTCGGTGCGCCGTCGCGGATCGCGAAGGTCTCCGGGCTCACCGTCGTCACGATCGGTGCGATCGGCGATCTGCCCAGGGTGATGCGGAGGGTGCGGCCGTGACCGAATCCACGACTCCTGCCCAGTCCGTCCCCACGGCTCCCGCCGCGCAGTCCGTCACACGGCCGTTCCCGGCGCGGGCATGGCCCGACGTGGCGATCATCTCGGTCCTGTCGCTCCTCGGCGTGATCGGCTACGAGACCTCGTTCGGCGACTACAACTTCCTGGTCGCCGGCATCGGCGGTCTCGTCGTGGGCACCGCGTTCGGCGTGCTCGGCTACGTGCTCCGGCTCGGCGTCGTCACCAACGTGCTGGCCGCGCTCCTCGGTTACTTCCTGTTCGGCAGTGCGCTGACGATGCCGGCCCAGTCGTTGTTCGGTGCGGTGCCGAGCCTCGAGACGCTCGCGGGGCTCGCGCTCGGTGCCGTCTGGGGCTGGGCGGACATCGTCACGCTCCAGACTCCGGTCGAGGCCCCGTACTACATCCCGGTCGTGCCGTACTTCGCGACGTGGCTCGTCGCACTGGTCGGCACGATGCTCGCGAGCCGCTGGCTCGCGGTGCGTCGGTCGCCGCTCCGGTCGAGCGTGCTGCTCATCGGCCCGGCCCTGCTCTTCCTCTCCGGCATCCTGCTCGGCACCGACGAGACCTATTTCGCGGGGGTCCGCGGCGTCGCGTTCGCCGCGATCGCACTCATCTGGCTCGGTTGGCGCCGGCACGCCGTTCCGGCGGCGGGCGAGGGAGGAGCGAATCGACTCCAGCGCCGCAAGCTCGCCGGTACCGGCATGCTCGTCACCGGCGCGGTACTCGTCGGTGCGCTCGCGGGAACCGCGCTCGCCCCGACGCAGCCCGATCGTTTCGTGCTGCGCGAGGAGATCACGCCGCCGTTCGATCCGCTCGCGTTCCCGAGCCCGCTCGCGGGGTTCCGTGCCTACACGAAGGACCTCGCCGACACGCCGATCTTCACGGCAACCGGACTCGAGCCGGGCGACGTGATCCGGCTCGCGAGCATGGACTCGTACGACGGCCGGCTCTGGAACGTCGCCGGGCCCGACGACATGGCCTCGTCCGACGGCGGCTTCGAGCTCGTCGGCGAGACGCTGCCGCTGCCCGACCTCATGCGCGCGGGCGGTGACCGTACGGCGGAGATCGAGATCGCCGACTACGACGACGTCTGGCTGCCGGGCGTCGGGTATCCGACCCGACTGAGCTTCGACGACGCCGAAAGCGTCGCCGGGGCGGGCGACCTCCGCTACAACCCGTCGACCGGCACCGCGGTGCTCACGAGCGGGGTCGACGAGGGATACCGGTACACGATCGACGCGACGCTGCAGAAGGGTGTCGACGACGACGACCTCGTCGACACTCCCGCGGCCCAGATCGACCTTGCTCCGGTGGAGAACACGCCCGATGTCGTCGTCGCGAAGGCGCAGGAGTTCGCCGGTGGCGCCGAGAGCCCCATCGAGCAGCTGCGCGCGATCGAGACGGCGCTGAAGACCCAGGGATTCCTGAGTCACGGCCTCGCCTCCGACTCCGTGCCGTCCCGCGCCGGGCATGGAGCCGACCGCATGATCGAGCTGTTCACGCGGAGCCAGATGGTCGGCGACGAGGAGCAGTACGCCTCCGCCATGGCCCTCATGGCCAGGTACCTCGGGTACCCGGCGCGAGTCGTCATGGGCTTCGCCCCCGAGATCGGTGAAGACGCCGATTCGGTCGAGGTCGTCGGCGACGACGTCACGGCCTGGGTCGAGGTCGCGTTCGACGACGTCGGCTGGGTGGCGTTCCACCCCACGCCCGACGAGACCGACATCCCGCAGGACCAGACGCCGAAGCCGAAGTCGGAGCCGCAGCCCCAGGTGCGCCAGCCCCCGCGTAGCGACAACGAGGACGAGGACCTGCTCACCGCGGTCGAGATCGACGACAGCGACGACGAGAAGAAGAACCAGCCGTTCGCCATCCCGCTGTGGGCATGGGTCACGGCGGGGGTGGTCGGCATTCCGTTGCTCCTGTGCTTCGGAGCGATGCTCGTGATCGCCGCGATCAAGGCGCGTCGTCGACAGCGGCGCCGGAACCGGGGAACCGGAGACCGGCGCGTCGCCGGAGCCTGGGACGAGATGACCGACGAGTTCGCAGAGCTCGGCTTCGACGTGCCTCGCGCCGGGAGCCGCCGGCAGGTCGCCGCCGTGATCGAGCGTCAGCTGCGCGAGCAGGGGCTCGGCGACGCCCGAGGAACGCACACCGACACCGGTCCGGTTCGCGTCGTCCGGGCCGACGGGCCCGCGAGCGGTATCCGGGTGATGCCGTTGGCCGATGCCACCGACCGGGCGGTCTTCGGAGGCCAGGAGATCGAGCAATCGGTCGTCGACGAGAGCTGGAGTGCGGCCCTCGAGTCCGTCGGACTCGCGCGCGCGGCATCCGGTCGCCTCAGGCGCCTGTTCAGCCGTTTCCGCATCCGTTCGAAGCGGGACTGGGCGAAGGTGGACATCTCCGGAGCCGCACCGACCACGCCGGCGAAGACAGCCGGGCGCGCGAAGCCCGGCGGCGAGGCCGCAGCACCCGCAACAGGATGACGCGGGGCTGCGGCGCCGCCGCGTGCTCGCCTAGAGTGGAGCCGTGGAGCACGAGGGGTTCATCGTTCCGCCTCCGGGGTTGATACCAGACACGGTCGAGGCGCCGCCGCGGCCTGCGCCCGCCGTGGCGCCGGCCGCTTTCCCGACGTTCACGCCGGTGGCACCCGCCCCGCCGCCGCAGCCGGTCGTGCCCGAGGCCCAGGCCGTGCCGCACGGCCCGTGGATCCTCTCGCTCGACGACGGTCAGCGGTTCCAGGTCGGCGGGTCGCTCGTGCTCGGCCGCGATCCCGCGCCCGTGCCGGTGCGCCCGCACGCGGTGCTGGTTCCCGTCGTCGACGCCGCGAAGTCGGTGTCGAAGACCCACGCGATCGTCGACCTCGAGGGTGCGGAGCTCTCGATCACCGACCTGCACTCGACCAATGGCGTGCTCGTGACCGATGCGCACGGCGTCGAGCGCGACCTCGATCCGGGTGAGCGCGTCGTGCTCTCGCCGGGCGATCGGTTCGAACTCGGCACCTTCGCGGTGCGCGTCGAGCGCGCCTGACCGTTCGCCGACATCTGGCAGGGCCGACGTTTCCGAGGTGTTAGCCTGAAGTTGTGCGCGCACGACTTCTCCTTCGTTGCCGCGGCGGGGCTTCGTTCTGAGGCCTTCCCCGCCGCGGAGTCTGTCGTCGGCTGACCCCTGGACCTGAGGAAGACGAACGCATGAACACAGCACCCACGAACGTCGCTGTCGCGGCGGCTGAACGCCCGCGCACCCTGGCCGAGAAGGTGTGGAACGCCCACCTCGTCAAACAGGGCGAAGACGGCACGCCCGACCTGATCTACATCGACCTGCACCTCGTGCACGAGGTGACGAGCCCGCAGGCCTTCGACGGCCTGCGCATGGCCGGTCGCCCGGTGCGCCGGCCCGACCTGACGATCGCGACCGAGGACCACAACACCCCGACGCTCGACATCGACAAGCCGATCGCCGACCTGACGAGCCGCACGCAGATCGAGACGCTGCGCCGCAACGCCGCCGAGTTCGGGATCCGCCTGCACTCGCTCGGCGACAAGGAGCAGGGCATCGTGCACGTCGTCGGCCCGCAGCTCGGCCTGACGCAGCCGGGCATCACGGTGGTCTGCGGCGACTCGCACACCTCGACGCACGGCGCGTTCGGCGCCATGGCGTTCGGAATCGGCACGAGCGAGGTCGAGCACGTGCTCGCAACGCAGACCCTGCCGCTGAAGCCCTTCAAGACCATGGCGATCAACGTCGAGGGCACGTTGCGCCCCGGAGTCACCGCGAAGGACATCATCCTCGCGGTGATCGCCAAGATCGGCACGGGCGGCGGTCAGGGATACGTGCTGGAGTACCGCGGCAGTGCGATCCGAGCCTTGTCGATGGACGGCCGCATGACGATCTGCAACATGTCGATCGAGGCGGGTGCGCGCGCCGGGATGGTGGCGCCGGATGCCACGACGTACGCGTACCTCGAGGGCCGAGACCACGCACCGTCGGGCGCCGACTGGGACGCCGCCGTCGCCTACTGGGACACGCTCGCGACCGATGCGGGCGCCGAGTTCGACGCCGAGGTGTTCATCGACGCCGACACGCTCGAGCCCTTCGTGACCTGGGGCACGAACCCCGGTCAGGGCGTCTCGCTCTCCGAGACCGTGCCCGACCCCGCAGCGATCGACGACCAGCACGAGCGGGCCGCCGCCGAGCGCGCGCTCGAGTACATGGCGCTCGAGCCCGGCACGCCGCTGAAGGAGATCCCGGTCGACGCCGTCTTCATGGGCTCGTGCACCAACAGCCGCATCGAGGACCTGCGGGCCTTCGCATCGATCATCAAGGGCAAGCAGAAGGCCGAGGGCGTGCGCGTCATGGTCGTGCCCGGTTCGGCTCGCGTCCGGCTCGAGGCCGAGGCCGAGGGGCTCGACAAGGTCTTCACCGATTTCGGTGCCGAATGGCGCTTCGCTGGCTGCTCGATGTGCCTCGGCATGAACCCCGACCAGCTGGCACCGGGCGAGCGCTGCGCCTCGACTTCCAACCGCAACTTCGAGGGGCGCCAGGGCAAGGGCGGCCGCACGCACCTCGTGTCGCCGCTCGTCGCCGCCGCCACCGCCATCCGCGGCACGCTGTCGAGCCCGTGGGATCTGCAGACCGAAGGGGAGGGGCACTGATCATGGAGAAGATCTCCGCCGTCACCGGCACCGCGGCGCCGTTGCGCCGATCGAATGTCGACACCGACCAGATCATTCCGGCCGTCTTCCTCAAGCGCGTCACGAAGACCGGATTCGACGACGCCCTCTTCTACGCGTGGCGCCAGGACCCCGACTTCGTGCTCAACCGCCCCGAGCACCAGGGCGTGAAGGTGCTGATCGCGGGCCCCGACTTCGGCACCGGTTCGAGCCGTGAGCACGCGGTGTGGGCGCTGCGCGACTTCGGCTTCGACGTCGTCATCAGCTCGCGGTTCGGCGACATCTTCCGGGGCAACGCCGGCAAGCAGGGGCTGCTCGCCGCACAGGTCGCCTACGAAGACGTCGAGCGGCTCTGGGAGGTCGTCGAGGCCGACCCGGGAATAGCGGTGACGGTCGATCTGGTTGAGCGAACAGTGACCGTAGGGTCGCTGAAGGTGCCGTTCGAGATCGACGACTACACTCGGTGGAGGCTGCTCGAGGGGCTCGATGACATCGGGCTCACCCTCAGAGATGAAGCAGCAATCGCCGAGTTCGAGTCTCATCGAGAGTCGTGGCGGCCGAAGACGCTCCCCATCCGGGAGCCGGCGGAATCAGGGAGTCTGTGAACACACTCGGGCAAGATGCCAAGAACCATGGAACGGCAGTCGGGTTGAACGTCGACAAGATCACGATCAACGGTGGCAAGCCGCTCCGCGGTCGCATCGAGTTGAAGGGCGCGAAGAACCTCGTCACGAAGGCGATGGTCGCGGCCATCCTCGGCGACACTCCGAGCGTGCTGAAGGACGTTCCGAACATCAGCGATGTCCGGATCGTCCGCGGCCTCCTCGAAGTGCACGGCGTGAGCGTGACGCAGGGCGTCGAGGGCGAGCTCATCCTCGACCCTTCGGCGGTCGAGACCGCGCACATGGCCGACATCGACGCGCACGCGGGTTCCAGCCGCATTCCGATCCTGTTCTGCGGCCCGCTGTTGCACCGGCTCGGCGAGGCGTTCATCCCAGACCTCGGTGGGTGCCGCATCGGCGACCGTCCGATCGACTACCACCTCGAGGTGCTGCGCAACTTCGGCGCCATCGTCGAGAAGCTGCCGAGCGGCATCCGCATGTCGGCGCCGGGCGGCCTGCACGGCGCCAAGGTGTCGCTGCCCTACCCGAGCGTCGGGGCGACCGAGCAGGTGCTGCTGACCGCGGTGCTCGCAGACGGCATCACCGAGCTCTCGGGCGCGGCGATCGAGCCCGAGATCATGGATCTCATCAACATCCTGCAGAAGATGGGCGCCATCATCACGGTCGACACCGACCGGGTCATCCGCATCGAGGGCGTCGAGAAGCTCGACGGCTACACGCACCGCGCGCTCTTCGACCGCAACGAGGCCGCGAGTTGGGCCGCTGCGGCGCTCGCGACCGAGGGTGACATCTTCGTGGGCGGCGCGCGCCAGCCCGAGATGCTCACCTTCCTCAACGTCTTCCGCAAGGTCGGCGGTGCCTTCGAGATCGAAGAGGACGGCATCCGCTTCTTCCACCCTGGTGGCGAGCTGAAGCCCGTGATCATCGAGACCGACGTGCACCCTGGCTTCATGACCGACTGGCAGCAGCCGCTCGTGGTCGCCCTCACGAAGGCGAAGGGCGTCTCCATCGTGCACGAGACCGTCTACGAGCAGCGGTTCGGCTTCGTCGACGCGCTCGTCGAGATGGGCGCATCGATCGACGTGCACAAGGAGTGCCTCGGCTCGGCGGCCTGCCGCTTCGGGCAGCGCAACTTCAAGCACTCGGCGATCATCTCGGGCCCGACGAAGCTCACGGGCGCCGACATCGAGGTGCCAGATCTTCGCGGCGGCTTCAGCCACCTCATCGCGGCACTCACGGCCGACGGCCGCTCGACCGTCTCGAACGTCGGGATCATCGCGCGCGGGTACGAGAACTTCATCACGAAGCTGGAGCTCCTCGGGGCGGACTTCGAACTCGAAGGATAATGGGGGAGTGCCACACGACGACACTCCCTCGACGAGCCCCGTGAAGTCACGTTCGGAGACCCGCCGACCGTCGTTCTTCTGGTTGCTCGCCGCCATCGCCCTCCCGCCGCTGAGCCTCGCGGTCCGCTATCGGTTCCACCATCGCGAGCGGATGCCCCAGTCGGGTGCGTTCGTGCTCGCGCCGAACCACTACAGCGAGATCGACCCGCTCGTGATGGGCGCAGCCGTCTGGAAGCTCGGCCGCGCGCCGAGGTTCCTCGCGAAGGCGTCGCTCTTCAAGAACCCCGTGCTGGGCTGGCTCCTGCGCACCTCCGGGCAGATCCCGGTCGAGCGGGCAGGGAGCAAGAGCCACCGGGCCCTCCGCGCAGCCGAGGAGCTCGTCGAGAAGGGCCGCATGGTGGTCGTCTACCCCGAGGGCTCGCTCACCCGCGACCCCGACCTGTGGCCGATGCGGGGCAAGACGGGCGCGGTGCGCATCGCGCTCGAGCGCGACATCCCGATCATCCCCGCTGCTCATTGGGGCACGCAGGAGCTCATGCCGCGCTACGGCAAGAAGCTCCACCCGTTCCCGCGCAAGACGATCGACGTCATCATCGGCGAACCGCTCGACCTCAGCGCCTACCGAGGCAAGCCGCTCGACCAGCGCACGCTCCTCGCGGCGACCGGCGAGCTCATGGACGCGATCGCGGAGCTGCTCGCAGAGCTCCGCGGCGAGCCGGCGCCGGCCGAGCGTTGGGATCCGACGCAGCACGGCCAGAAGGAGACCGGTCGCCTTGAAGACTAGAGTTCCCGCCAAGTCCGGCCGCAAGGCAGTAGGCAAGCGCGTCGCCGTCCTCGGCGCCGGCAGCTGGGGCACGACGTTCGCGAAGATCCTCGCCGACGGCGGCGCCGACGTCGTGCTGTGGGCGCGGCGCCCCGAGCTCGCACGCGAGATCCAGGAGGCCAAGCGGAACAGCGACTACCTCCCCGGTGTCAACCTGCCGCTCGGGCTCCGGGCGACGAGCCGACTCGATCTCGCGCTCGCCGGCGCGGAGCAGGTCTACATCTCGGTGCCGAGCCAATCGCTGCGCGAGAACCTCGCGGTCATCGCGCCGCACCTGCACGCACAGGCATCCGTCGTCTCGCTCATGAAGGGCGTCGAGAAGTCGACCGGCAAGCGCATGAGTGAGGTCATCGCCGAGGTGCTGCGCATCGACCCCGCGCAGATCGCGGTGATCTCGGGGCCGAACCTCGCGCTCGAGATCGCGAAGGAGCAGCCGACGGCCGCCGTCGTGTCGTCGACGAGTCTCGAGACGGCCCAGGCCGTGGCATCCGTCGCCCGCAACCGGTACTTCCGCTCGTTCGTGAACACCGACGTGATCGGCACCGAGTTCGGCGGCGTGCTGAAGAACCTCATAGCCGTCGCGATCGGCATCGTCGACGGCGTGGGCTACGGCGAGAACACGAAGGCGTCGATCATCACCCGCGGCCTCGTCGAGATGACGGACTTCGCGGTCGCCTACGGGGCCCACCCCGAGACCCTCGCCGGTCTCGCGGGGCTCGGCGACCTCATCGCGACGAGCCAGTCGCCGCTCTCGCGCAACAACACCGCCGGGCGGCTGCTCGGCCAGGGCTACCACCTGAACGACGTCGTCAATCAGATGCAGCAGACCACCGAGGGGCTCGCATCGGTCGGGCCGATCCTCGAACTGGCGCGTGCGATGGGCGTCGACATGCCCATCGTCGAACAGGTTCGGCAGGTGCTCGCGGGCACCCTCGATCCGAAGGACATCGCGCCCCACCTCACGACAGACGACGAGCCGCAGGGCGAAAGGACGATCGATGGACAAGCTCAGAGTGGTTCTGCTGTTCGGAGGGCGTTCCAGCGAGCATTCGATCAGCTGCGCAACGGCGGGCGGGGTGCTGCGGGCGATCGACCGTAGCCGGTACCAGGTGATCCCGGTCGGGATCACCCACGACGGCGCGTTCGTGCTCGAGTCCGACGACCCCGACCGCTTCGCCCTCGACCCGGCGCACCTGCCCGAGGTCGTCGACAACGGCAGCCGGGTGCGCTGGCCCGAGAGCGCGTCGTCGCGCGAACTTCGAGTGACGGATGCTTCGGGCGAGCGCTCGCTCGGCGACGTCGACGTGGTCTTCCCGATCCTGCACGGTCGCTTCGGCGAAGACGGCACGGTGCAGGGGCTGCTCGAGCTCCTCGGCCTGCCCTACGTCGGCAACGGCGTGCTCGCCTCGTCGATCGGCATGGACAAGCACTTCACGAAGACCGTGCTCGAGGGCGCCGGCATCGCGGTGGCGCCGTGGGTGACGCTCACCCGATCCTCACTCGACGAGAACCGCGAGCTGTGGGAGCGGCGCACCAAGGCGCTCGGCCTGCCGGTGTTCGTGAAGCCCGCACGCGCCGGCTCCTCGGTCGGCGTCACGAAGGTGGCCGACTGGTCGGAGCTCGACGCCGCCCTCGAGACCGCCTTCGCCGAAGACGGCACCGTGCTCGTCGAGGCCGCGGTCATGGGACGTGAGATCGAATGCGGCGTGCTCGGCGGCGCCGGGGCATCCGTTCGCGTGAGCGTCGCCGGCGAGGTCGTCGTGACCGGCCGCGAGTTCTACGACTTCGAGGCGAAGTACCTCGACGCTCCCGGCGTCGAGCTGATCTGCCCGGCCGAGCTCGGCGACGGCGAGCTCTTCGAGCTGCAGCGCGTCGCGCGCCACGCGTTCGAGGCGATCGGCGGCGAGGGACTCGCTCGCGTCGACGTGTTCCTGACCGACGAGGGCTTCGTCGTGAACGAGATCAACACGATGCCGGGCTTCACGCCCATCTCGATGTTCCCGACGTGCTGGCAGCAGTCGGGGCTCGCCTACCCCGACCTGATCGCCGAGCTCATCGACGGCGGGTACGCACGCGGCAGCCGCTGAGCGCGCCCGGCGCCTGAGCGCGCCCGGCGCCTGAGCGCGCCCGGCGCCTGGCGGCCGCGGCAGTAGCCGTGGCCGTCAGCCCGACGTGTCGTCGAACGTCTCGTCGAGCGTCGTGCAGCCGCCGTCGGCCGGGATCACCGAGACCGCCGACGCGAGTTCGGTGATGACGGTCGTGCCGGAGACGACGTCGTTGTCGACGAGCACCTCGACGGCCGGCGAGCGCCCGTACGTGGTGAACAGGTAGTTCGGCTTCTGCGACTCGTCGATGACCCAGTCGACGCCGTTGACGCTGACGCAGCGATCGGTCGTCGGGCCGGGCGCCTCGGCGCCGCAGCGCAGGATGACGGATGCCGGTTCGCCCCACGCGCCCGTGCCCTGGGCGTTGGTCTCGCGCTGCTGCTGCTCGGCCTCGGTGTCCTTCGCGAGTGCGTCGGGCAGCCGCACGACGACGGCCGCACAGGCGGGATCGCTCGCGAGCGGCGCCGTCTCGATCGGCACGGCCTGGCTGCAGCCGGTGAACACGAGCACCGATGCGGCCACGGCGACGACGGCGGTGAGCGCGCGGATTCCCGGGCGGGACCGGGTGAGGGCGGGTGAATCAGGCATCCCGATCAGGCTATCGCGACTGCGTCGTCGGAAAGCTGGGCGCCGCCCGTCGAGCGAGCCGTCGGCAACTCGGGAGTGCGACGAACCGCTCCGGATGTAATGATTGCTTACCAATGCAAGCGGTGCACCCCGCCGTCGAAACCCCTGACGAGCATCGCGGCATTCCCGAGCGCTGATCGAGAGCGCTCACCGCCGAGCAATGGAGCACGATGAGTCGTCGAAGCGAACGCGAGCAGAGCCGGAAACGCCGGCGCCGGACGACCACGGTCCTCGCCGCGGCGATCGCCGTCATCGCCCTCGTCGGCGGGGTCGGCGCGGTCGGCACCGCATGGGCGACGGGCGGACTCGACGACTGGATCGACCCGGTGCCCGAGTGCACGACGCCGGTCGAGCTGACCGTCGTCGCCGATCGGGCGATCGCGGCGACCGTGCAGGCCGTCGCCGCCGAGTACGACGCGACCGAGGCCGCGTGCTCGCGAACCGAGGTGCTCGCCCAGGAGTCCGCAGACACGGCGGCCGTGCTCGCCTCCGGCAACGCGACCGAGGTCGACGCATGGATCCCCGATTCCCCGGTCTGGCTCGTGCGGATGTCGAGCATGGCGCGTTCGCTGGGGCGCCCGGTACCCGACATCGCGCTCGAGCGGTCGATCGCGACGAGTCCGGTGGTCTTCGCGGCGCCCGTGAGCCGGGCCGAGGAGTTCGCCGGTCGTGAGCTCAGCTGGAAGGGCCTGCTGAACGACGAGTTCCCGGCGCTGCTTGCCGACCCCGAGGCGTCCTCGGCGAGCCTGAATGCGCTCCAGTCGCTCGAGAGCCGGGCCGACATCACCCAGCCGAGGCAGTTCCAGAACGCGATGTTCCGGTTGAACGGCGAGGTTCCGGCGAATGCGGATGCCGCGTTCGCCGCGCTCAGCGTCAAGGCGCCGGGCACCGTGGCGATCGCGAGCGAGCAGCAGCTCGCGCTGCACAACCGCAAGGCGGGCGCCGAGCCGCTGCTCGCGCTCTACCCGAGCGACGGCAGCCTCGCCCTCAGCTATCCGTTCCTGCGACTGCTCGACGAGAGCGAGCTCGCGAAGCACCTGCGCGACGGCGATTCCGACGAATCCGACCCACAGGCGGTCGAGCTCGCGAGCCGCGCCCACGAGCTCAGCGCGCTGAAGATCGCGCTCTGGAAGGCGAAGGACCGCTTCGCGACCGACGGGTTCCGCGACGGCCGAGGCGGCGGCGAGCTCGAACAGGACGGCGTGGTCGAGGCACCCGTCGAGGTGAGTTCGGCCGCGGCATCCGCTCAGGTGGCGATCCTGCGCACCTGGGGCGTCGTGAGCGTGCGCTCTCGCATCTTGACGGTCATCGACCTGTCGGGATCCATGGAGGAGCCGACCGTGTCGGGGCAGCGCCGCATCGACGTGCTGCAGCAGGCGGCCGCGACGACGCTCGCGCAGTTCTCGGGTCAGGTCGACCTCGGCGTCTGGGGCTTCTCGACGCTGCGCGCCGGTGCGCAGGACTGGGAGTCGCTCGCGCCGATCGACCGGCTCTCGAACGATGCGCACAAGCAGCTCGTGACCGACGTGATCGCCTCGTTGCCGGCGCGCCTCGGCGGCGCCACCGGCCTCTACGACACGACGCTCGCGGCCGTGCAGAGCGTGCGCGAGCAGTACGACCCCGAGAAGGTCAACTCGGTGCTGCTCTTGACCGACGGCCGCAACGAGGACGAGAACGGCATCTCGGGGGAGCAGCTGCTCGCCGAGCTCGCGGCGCTGAACGACCCGGCCAGGCCCGTGCCGGTGACGCTCGTCGGCATCGGGCCCGACACCGATCTCGACGCCATGCGGCGGATCGCCGAGGCGACGGGAGGAGCCGCATTCTCGGCCGCCCGCCCCGAGGACCTGAGCGTGGTGCTCACCGACGCGCTCTCGCAGCGGGCCTGCCGGCCCAACTGCTGAGGACGGGGACGCTAGCGTGAAAGGCATGCACGAGCCCGAGCGCGCCGCCCCCGCATCCCAGCACCGAACCGTCGGCGAACTCGGCGAGGATGCCGCGCTGGCGCTCATCCTGCCGCGGCTGCGTCCGGCGCACGCGGCACTGCTCGGCCCCGGCGACGATGCCGCCGTGGTCGCCGCGGCCGACGGGCGGTTCGTCGTGACGACCGACCTCATGGTGCACGGCCCCGACTTCCGGCTCGCCTGGTCGACGCCGTTCGAGCTCGGCTGGAAGGCCGCGGCCACCAACCTGACGGACGTCGCGGCGATGGGAGCCCGGCCGACCGCGCTCGTCGTCGCCATCGCGGCCCCGCCGTCGCTCGACGCCTCGGTGCTCGAGGGCATCGCCGACGGGCTCCGCGAGTGCCTCGCCGCCCTCGCGCCGGGCGCCGGGGTCGTCGGCGGTGATCTCACCGCCTCCGCGGTGCTGACGATCGCCGTGACGGCGTTCGGCGACCTCGAGGGGCGGCCGCCGGTGACCCGCAGCGGCGCCCGCCCGGGCGACGTCGTCGCCCATGCCGGTGCTCGAGGCGACGCCGCCCGCGGTCTCGCCCTGCTCTTCGACGAGGCGACGGATGCCTCGGGCGAACCCGACCCCGACGCGGCCGACGAGCTGCGCGCCCGCCACCCCGGCCTCATCGCCGCGCAGCTGGCGCCGTCGCCCCCCGTCTCCGCCGGAGTCGCGGCAGCCGTGTCCGGAGCGACATCGATGCTGGACGTGTCCGACGGGCTCGCCCGCGACGCGCGTCGCATCGCCCTGTCGAGCGGTGTCGGCATCGACTTCTCGGCCGCGGCGCTCGGGCCCGACACCCGGCTCGCCCTCGCGGGCGGCGAAGACCACGGACTGCTCGCGACGTTCCCGCCGGGCGCTCTCCTGCCCGAACCGTTCGAACGCATCGGGCACGTGACCGATGCCGAGGGCCGGCTCTTCGTCGACGGCGTCGCGATCGACTCGGCCGGGTGGGATCCCTACTCGGGATGGGACGGGCGCACGGGCTGAGCCGTGGTGGCCCACCAGAGCGTCGTCTCGCCGTAGTCGCGGCGACGTTCGGGCTCGATGCCGTCGGGCCATGCGGGCTCGGGGGAGCGGGAGCTCCGTTCCACCATCACCACGGCGTCGGGCGCCAGCAGCGGCGCGAGCAACTCGAGGTCGCGCGCGAGCGCGGCCTCGTCGAGGTCGTACGGCGGGTCGATGAACGCGAGGTCGACGCCGGCTGCGGCGGTCTCGAGGTAGGCGGCCACCGGACGCACGGCCACGCGGAGGTGCGGTCGATGCCCGCCCCTCGCCGCCTTCAGCAGGGCATCTGCGTTGGCACGGCACACGTCGGCGGCGGGCTTGGCGCGTTCGACGAGCACGACGTCGGTCGCGCCGCGGCTCGCGGCTTCGAGCCCGAGCGCGCCCGAACCGGCATACAGGTCGAGCACGCGTGCGCCGTCGAGGGCATCTCGCGCCTCGAGTGCGGAGAAGATCGCCTCGCGCACGCGGTCGCTCGTGGGACGGGTGCCGGAACGCGGCACCCGGAGGGTGAGTGAGCCGGCGAATCCGGCGATGATGCGGGTCATGCTCAGGCGAGCATAACGGGCGACCTCTCGGCGCTGCCATGAGGGGCTCTCGGCGCTGCCATGATGGGAGGGTGGATGACTCGACCGACCAGGTGCCCGCCGAACCGTCCCGACACCGCGGCGCCGAACAGCAGATGATCGACCGACTCTGGGACTTCGGGGACCCGGCTGCCAGCGAGGAGCGGTTCAGGGAGGCCGCCGACGACGACGGCAACTCCGCGCACCTGCGCGCCGTGATGGCGACGCAGCTCGCCAGGGCGCTCGGCATCCAGGGCCGCATCGACGAGTCGCTCGCCGTGCTCGACGACGTGGCGACGGGCGTTCCCGCCGGTGACGGCGGCAAGGACGCCGCAGAGCTCCGGGCACGCGTGGCGATCGAGCGGGGCCGCCTCGCGGCATCCGCCGGGCGCCCTGCCGACGCGGTGCCCGAGCTGACCCGCGGCGTGCGCGAGGCGGCGCTCGCCGGATCGACATTCCTCGTGCTCGACGCCCTGCACATGCTGGCGCTGAACGACGCCGGACACGAGGAGGAATGGGCGGCCGAGGGGTTCGACGTGCTCGACGGCGTGCGGGACGCACGCCAGCTGCGCTGGGGCGTGGCCCTGCACAACAACCTCGGCTGGACCATGCACGACGGCGGCAGGGCCGAGGCGGCGCTCTCGCACTTCGAGCAGGCCGTCGTGGCTGCTGACAGCTATGGCACGGCCGAGCAGCGACACGTCGCCCGCTGGTCGGTCGCGAGGTGCCTGCGCAGCCTCGGACGCACCGACGAGGCGCTCGCGATGCAGCAGGAGCTCGCAGTCGCCCGCCCGAACGACCCGTACGTGCAGGCGGAGCTCGCCGCGCTGACGGAGGCGGAGCCTACGATCGAGCCATGACCGAGGGGCGCGAAGCGACGACGGGCGGCGAGATCCCACCCGGCTCGTTCACCCTCGATTCCCGCTTGTCGGGGGCGCTCGGCGGCCGCACGGCGCAAGCGTTCGAGCGCGGCTTCGGACACCGCACCGTCGGCGATCTCCTCGCCCACTACCCGCGGCGCTACGCCATGCGAGGCGAGCTCACCGCGCTCGCGACGCTCCCGCTCGACGAGAACATCACGATCATCGCCGAGGTGATCGAGGTCGGCGAACGGTCGATGCGCGCCCGCCGCGGGTCGATCGTCGAGGCGAAGATCACGGATGGCACCGGCGTGCTCACGCTCACGTTCTTCAACCAGCGCTGGCGCGCCGCAGACCTGCGGCCGGGCCGACGCGGGATCTTCGCGGGCAAGGTGAGCGACTACAAGGGTCAGCGCCAGCTCGCCCACCCCGACTACGAGCTCTTCGACGACGCCACGCCACTCGAAGCCGGTGATGCGGCGGCCAAGCGGTGGGCCGAAGCCCCGATCCCGATCTACCCCGCGACGAGCACGCTCGCGAGCTGGCAGATCGCGAAGGCCGTCGAACTCGTGCTCGACGGCCTCGCCCCGCTCGACGACCCGCTGCCCGACTCGGTACGCGCGGCGAAGTCGCTCCTCGCCCACCGCGAGGCGCTCGAACTCGTGCACCGGCCCGTGCGCGACGGTGACTGGAAGCGGGCCCGCGGCACGCTGCGCTTCACCGAGGCCTTCGTGCTGCAGACCGCACTGCTCGAGCGCCGCGCCGAACTCCGCACGCACACGACCGTCGCGCGAACGCCCGTGCCCGGCGGCCTGCTCGAGCGGTTCGACGCCGCACTGCCGTTCACGCTCACCGGCGACCAGATCGACGTGGGCGGCGAGATCGCGCACGACCTCGGCGAGCCCGTGCCGATGAACCGGCTCGTGCAGGGCGAGGTCGGCTCGGGCAAGACCGTCGTCGCGCTCCGTGCGATGCTCGCCGTCGCCGACTCGGGCGGTCAATCGGCGCTCCTGGCACCGACCGAGGTGCTCGCCGGCCAGCACCTGCGTTCGATCGCGAAGATGCTCGGGCCCGATCTCGCGGCCGAACTCATGCCGACCCTCCTCACGGGTCAATTGCCCCTCGCCGAGCGCAAGAAGGCCCTCCTGCGCGCTGCAGCGGGCCAGTCCCGCATCGTGGTGGGCACGCACGCGCTGCTCGGTGACAACGTCTCGTTCGCCGATCTCGGCCTCGTCGTCGTCGACGAGCAGCACCGCTTCGGCGTCGAGCAGCGCGAGGCGCTGCGGCTCAAGGGGCAGAGTCCTCCGCACGTGCTCGTGCTCACGGCCACGCCGATCCCGCGCACCGTCGCGATGACGGTGTTCGGCGACCTCGACGTGTCGACGATCCGCGAGCTCCCGGCCGGCCGCGCAGGCATCACGTCCCAGGTGGTGCCGCTCGCGATCCGGCCGACCTGGCGTCCGCGCATCTGGGAGCGGCTCGCCGAAGAGCTCGCGCTCGGCCGGCAGGCGTTCGTCGTGTGCCCCGCCATCGAGGCGAAGGTCGTCGAAGACGAGGGGCCGGCCGGAGCAGCAGGAGTCGTGTCGGCCGACGGCGAGGGCCAGACGGATGCCGCGGCGCCCGTGGCATCCGTCGTCGCCGTGCTCGCGGAGCTCCGCGCCCACCCGCGCTTCGCCGAGACGCGCATCGCGCCATTGCACGGTCGGATGTCGGCCGAGGAGAAGGATGCGGCGATGCGCGCCTTCTCGGCCGGCGAGATCGACGTGCTCGTCGCGACCACGGTCATCGAGGTCGGCGTCGACGTGCCGAACGCAAGCGCCATGGTCGTCGTCGACGCCGACCGGTTCGGCGTCTCGCAGCTGCACCAGCTTCGCGGCAGGGTCGGCCGGGGCTCGGTGCCGGGCCTCTGCCTGCTCGTGACCTCCGCCGTGCCCGGGTCGCTCGCCCTGCAGCGCGTCGAGGCCGTCGCCGCGACCCTCGACGGCTTCGAGCTCGCCCAGGCCGACCTCGAGCTGCGGCAGGAGGGCGACGTGCTCGGCGCCGTGCAATCGGGCGGGCGCTCGTCGTTGAAGCTGCTGAAGGTCGCCCGCGACGGCGACCTCATCGCCGAGGCGCGCGAGATGGCGCACGAGGTGCTCGAGGGCGGCGACGGACTCGCATCGCATCCCGCGCTCGCGGCCGCGGTGCGCCGCCGTCTCGACGAGGAGACGAGCGGATACCTGAGCAAGGGCTGAGACTCTCCACAGCCCCTCGCGCGAGGCTTCGCGGGCAGTACGCTGTTGCGTATGCAGCGGATCGCCGTCGTCCCAGGATCGTTCGACCCCGTCACGCTCGGCCATCTCGACGTCATCGAGCGGGCGGCGGGGCTCTACGACGAGTTGCACGTCGTCGTCGTGCACAACCCCGACAAGTCCGCCCTCCTGCCGATCGCGCAGCGGGTCTCGCTCATCGAGCGATCGATCGCCGAAGCCGGCATCCGCGGGCGCATCGTCGTGGCGTCATGGAGCATGGGACTCCTCGTCGACTACTGCACCGATGTCGGCGCCTCGGTGCTCGTGAAGGGCGTGCGCTCGCAGCTCGACGTCGCATACGAGACGCCCATGGCGATCGTCAACCGTCACCTCGCGGGGGTCGAGACCGTGTTCCTCCTGCCCGACCCGGCGAACGCCCACGTCTCGAGCTCGCTCGTGCGACAGGTCTCGGCGCTCGGCGGCGACGTCGCACCCTACGTGCCGACCGCGGTGGCCGAGTACCTCCAGGCGGCGATGACGCCATGACCGAGACCACCGCCGTTGCGGCGCAGATGGGCATCGACGAGGTCGGTGCGCGCGCGGCCGCCATCGTGCAGAACGTCGAGGCGGTCATCGCGGGCAAGCGCGAGGCCGTCACGAGCGCACTCACCGTGCTGCTCGCCGAAGGCCACCTCCTCATCGAAGACGTGCCCGGTGTCGGCAAGACGATGCTCGCGAAGACCCTGGCCCGCTCGGTCGACGCGACCGTCAGCCGCATCCAGTTCACGCCCGACCTGCTGCCGAGCGACGTCACCGGCGTCTCGGTCTTCGACCAGGCGAGCCGGCGCTTCGAATTCAAGCGCGGGCCGGTGTTCGCGAACATCGTGATCGGCGACGAGATCAACCGCGCGAGCCCGAAGACCCAGTCGGCGCTGCTCGAGTGCATGGAGGAGCGCCAGGTCACCGCCGACGGCACGACCTACCGCCTCGAGCCGCCGTTCACCGTCATGGCCACGCAGAATCCCGTCGAGATGGAGGGCACCTATCCGCTGCCCGAGGCCCAGCGCGACCGGTTCATGGCGCGCATCTCGATGGGCTACCCCTCATCGGCCGACGAGCTGGCGATGCTCTCCACCCGAGAGACGTCGAGCCCGCTCGACACGCTGGAGCCCGTCGTCGACCTCGACGAGCTGCGCGGCATGATCGAGGCGGTGCAGCACGTGTTCACGTCGCAGCCCGTCAAGGAGTACGCCGTCGACCTGGCGCGCGCGACGCGCGAAGACCGTCAGCTGCGGCTCGGTGCGAGCCCGCGGGCCACGCTCCAGCTCATTCGCGCCGCGAAGGCGCACGCGGCGATGCACGGCCGCGACTTCGTGCTGCCCGACGACGTCGACGCGCTCGCCGTGCCGGTGCTCGCGCACCGTCTCGTGCCCACGAGTCGAGCGGTCGGGGCGCACGACCGCGACAGCGGGCCGCTCATCGACGCCATCGTGCGCCGCATCGTGGGGGAGACGCCGGTTCCGGTCGGCAGCGCGCGAAGGAACTGACATGTGGCACCCCCGCTCCGCTCGAATCGCGACCTGGCCGCGACTCACTCGCCGGGGTGCCACGCTCGTCATCGTCGGGGTCCTGCTGCTCGCCGTCTCGCTCTGGTTCGATTCACGCGACGTGCTCGTGCTCGCGTTCGTCGGCATCGCCATGCCGGCCGTGGCCGCACTCTTCGTGGCGCTGCGCAAGCCGAGCCTCGCCGTCACGCGCAGGTTCGCGCCACCGGTCGTCGAGGCCGGCGGCTCGACCGGGGTGGCGCTCGTCATCAAGAACCGCTCACGCCGCACATTCGACGGGGCGCACTGGCGCGACGGCGTGCCGACGGCGCTCACGGCGGCACCCGAGGCGATCCTGCCGGCGATGGGTCCGTACGAATCGATGCTGCCCTCGGGCGACGACACGGTGCGCGTCGAGTACCGCCTCCGCATGCCGCGACGCGGCGTCTACCCGATCGGCCCGCTCCGCGTCGGCATCGCGGACCCGTTCGGCCTCGCCCGGGTCGATCGCGATGTCGGCACCGCCCACGAGGTCGTGGTCACCCCGAGGGTCACGCCGCTCGACACCGCGCTCGGATCGGCGGCGAGCGTCGACGGGGTGCTCAACGGACTGCAGCTGCGCACCCACCCGAACTCCGACGAGCTCATCGCCCGCGAGTACCGCTACGGCGACCCGCTGCGCCGGGTGAACTGGGCGGCGACCGCCCGTCGCGGCGAGCTCATGGTGCGAGAGGAGGAGCAGCGCGGCGACCCCGAGGCGCGCATCATCCTCGACACGGCGCTCGCCGGGCGGGCGAAGCAGGCAATCCATCGTCGTGACGGCGACGACGGGCCGCATTTCGGCTTCGAGCTCGGCGTCGAGGTTGCGGCGTCGATCGGCATGCACCTGCTCGAACACGGGTACCGCGTCCGCTGCGATCGCCTCGACGACCCCGAGCGGGGTCTCGCTTCAGGCGAGTCGGGCGCCGGCTACCGCATGCCCGGCGGCGATCGGCTCCTGCTCGAAGATCTCGCGCGCCTCGAGAGTCCTTCCGGTTCCGCAGGCGCTCGCACGCAGCCGACCGCCGGGGCGCATGCCGGGGGGTCGCGTGGTCGTGACGCCCGCATGCCGGGCTTCGCCGTGCTCGTCGATCCCGACGAACACGACGCCCGCTCGCTCGTCGCGCTGCGATCGAGCATCGAACCCGCCGTGGCGTTCGCCACCGAAGGGGTGTCCGGCGGCATCGTCGAGCTGCTCGAGAAGGCCGACTGGCGGGTCGTGCGGGTGCGCAGGGCCGCCGAGATGGCGGCGGCGTGGTCCGGGACGACCCGCCCGCAACCCGCGGCGCCTCGTGGTACCGGCCCGCGTCGCCCCGCTGCCGAACCCGGAGCGCACGATGCGCCCTGACCCGGTTCCCCTGTCACGTGCGCAGCGGCTCGCGCTGACCGCGGCGTCCTTCCTGTTGCTCGCGACCGCGGCGATGGCGCTCGGCCCACTCATCGCGGGCAGCGGTTGGTGGTGGCTGTGCGCGTTCATCGCGGGCGGCGTGCTGTTCGCCGGCACGGGCCTGCGCGCCCTGCGCACCCCGGCCTCCCTCGTACCCGTACTCGAGCTCGTGGTGCTCCTCGCCCTCCTGACGCTCGTGTTCGGCGGAGCCACGAGCATCGCGCTCGTCATCCCGACCCAGGGCACCTTCGAGGTCTTCGGCGACCTCATGTCGGGCGCCCAGCGCACGATCGAGCAGCAGTCGGTGCCGGCCATCCCCGTGCCTCCGCTCCTGTTCGCGCTCGCGCTCGGCATCGGGCTGCTCGCCTTCGTCGTCGACGTGCTCGTGCAGACCCTCAGGGTGCCGGCGCTCGCTGCGGTGCCCGCGCTCGTGCCCGTCGTCGTGCCGGGCTTCATCATCGAGGCGGGCGCCGAGGCCCCCGCCCTCGTGCTCACCGCCGCGGCCTACCTGCTCCTGCTCAGGATCGACGTCCGGGTACGGCGACGTGCGCGCCTCGCGGCCGGCGCGGAGGGCGACGACGCTGCGACGATCGTGCCGCCGAACCGGGTGCCCATCGTCTCGACCCTGGGCGCATCGCTCGGCCTCGCCGCGGTCGGCCTCCTCACCGCGTCGATCCTGGCCGCATCGACACCGAGCATCTCATCGAGCCTGCTGCTCGGGTCGCCGAGCCAGGGCACGCTGTTCGGGCGCGGCATCAGCCCGTTCATCGACCTCGGACGCGACCTCCGGCGGCCCGAGGCGCGACCTGCGTTCCACTACTTCGCGCGCGACGCCGACCGCCCGTACTTCACGCTGCTCACGCTCGACGAGTTCGAGGGCGAGGTCTGGGGGGCCAGCGACGCGGCCGTCGACGGCGACAACACGGTCGACGCGATGCCGAGGCCCGAGGGGCTCTCCGACGAGGTCGAGACCGCGGAGCATCCCATCGAGGTGATCATCGACGAGGTGCGCACGACGTGGCTCCCCGTTCCGTATCCGACGGCGCGCGTCGAGGGGCTGAGCGGTTCCTGGTTCTGGGACGAGGGCTCGCTCTCGGTGCGCAGCGTCGACACGAACACGGGTGGGCAGCGCTACCGGGCCACACGACTCGAGGTGGATCCCACGGTCGCGCAACTGCGCGACGCGAGCACCGAGGTGCCCGCCGAGCTCGAGGGCAATCTCGCGTTGCCCGAAGAGATGCCGCCGATCATCGCCGAGACGGCCGCAGCGGTGACCGCCGGTACCGCCTCCCGCTACGACGCAGCCGTGGCGATCCAGTCCTTCCTCCGTTCCTCCCAGTTCGACTACTCGACCGAGGCTCCGGTCGCCGAGGGCTACGATGGCGGCGGCTTCGACGTGATCGCGCAGTTCCTCGAGAGCAAGTCGGGCTACTGCGTGCACTTCGCGTCGACGATGGCGGTGCTCGCACGCGAGATCGGCATCCCCTCGCGCATCTCGCTCGGGTACACGCAGGGATCGCCGACGCAGGAGCGCGTCGACGGCGTGCAGCGGGTCGAAGTCGACTCGCACGACCTCCACTCGTGGCCCGAGCTCTACTTCGAGGGCGTCGGGTGGGTGCCGTTCGAACCGACGCCGGGTCGCGGAACGGTGCCCGACTATTCGCGGCCGGGGGCGGGCGACGGCACCGGCGCCGCGGCACCGAGCACGGCGCCCGTCACCCCGGGTGAGAGCGGCCGCCCCGAACTCGACCCCGACCGTGGGCTCGCCGGGCAGGCCGGCGGTGCCGCGGCGGCCGACGCGTGGTGGCAGCGCGGACTGCCGGTGGCGCTCATCGCGCTGTTCGTGCTGCTCCTGCCGGCGATGCTGCGCCTCGGCCAGCGCTGGACGCGCCGCCGCCGCGTGGCGAAGGGCGAGCGGCCGGCGGATGCCGCGTGGGACGAGGTCATCGCGACGGCACGCGATCTCGGGGCCGGCGGCGACGACGCGGAGACGGCCCGTGCGTTCGCAGCCGCGGTCGCCGATCGTGCGGCGTTCAGCGCGGGCGAGGCCAGGGTCGCCCTGTTCGAACTCCGCGACGCCGTCGAACGCGAACGATACGGTCCCGATGGCTCCTCGCCGTCGTCGGCGACCGATCTGCTCCGGGATGTCGCGAACGTGCGGGGGGCGCTGCTCTCCGATGCCACGCCGGCGGTGCGCGCGCGGGCGATGCTGGCCCCGCGATCGCTCTTCGACGCCGCACGCCGGGCGTTCGGCGAACGCCCATCCCTCGGCGCGTAGACTCGTCGATCGTGGCCATCAAGTATTCGCCGTTCCGCGTGAACGTCCGCGACCTCGTCAACCGTCCCGGTGAGATGCGCGAGCACCCCTTCTCCGTCGCCGCCGGCGACCAGATGGGCGAGGGGCTCGTCGCCGTCCGGGCCGGGTCCGAGCTCGATATCGACGTCCGTCTCGAGTCGGTGCACGAGGGCATCCTCGTCACCGCAGAGGTCGACGCAGTGGCCGAAGGGGAGTGCGGGCGATGCCTGATCGACATCGCGCTGCCCGTCCAAGTCGAGTTCCAAGAACTCTTCGGGTATCATTCTGGGGAAGCCATCGAGTATGAGGTTCAAGACGACCACGTGGATCTTGAACCACTCATCCGAGATGCGGTAGTGCTGGCACTGCCGTTCCAGCCGGTGTGCCGACCGGATTGCCCGGGACTCGACCTCGAGACCGGGCTCCGACTGGCCGATCATCCGGAACTCGTTACCCCTGAGCACAGCGATCCACGATGGTCCGCGCTCGCAGGGTTCCAGGCTTCCGAAGACAGCGGCCCGGATGACGCATCCGGCGCCGACCAGCAGAGAGAAGAGAGATAGTCATGGCTGTTCCGAAGCGGAAGAAGTCACGCGCCCGAACCCACATGCGCCGCGCGCAGTGGAAGGCCGAGGTCCCCACCCTGGTCAAGACGGTCGAGAACGGCAAGGTCACCTACAGCCTTCCTCACCGTGCCAAGGTCGTCGAGGACTCGGCGGGCACCCCGCTCTTCCTCGAGTACAAGGGCCGCAAGGTCGCCGACGTCTAGTCGGCCCCAGATACCCGAACGACCGGTCGTGACGCGAACGGAGCTCAACGGGGCAGTGGATCACGCGATCGAGGAACTGCAGCAACGCCTGCAGATCTCGATCGATCCCGCCCTGCTCCAGCTCGCGCTCACGCACCGGTCGTTCGCGTACGAGAACGGCGGCATCCCGACCAACGAACGCCTCGAGTTCCTCGGCGATTCGATTCTCGGGCAGGCCGTGACGGTCAAGCTGTTCCGCGACCACCCCGACCTCGACGAAGGGGAGCTCGCGAAGCGGCGGGCGAGCCTCGTGTCGAGTGTGGCGCTGGCCGAGGTCGGTCGTGCGATCGGCGTCGGCCGATTCATCCGGCTCGGCAGGGGCGAGACCATGACCGGCGGCGCAGACAAGCCGTCGATCCTCGCCGACACGGTCGAGGCGATCATCGGAGCCGTGTACCTCGACGCCGGCGGCGACACCGCCACTGAGCTCGTGCTGCGTCTCGTCGCGCCGCTCATGAAGGACCCTGCGCGCTTCGGCGCCGCCATGGACCCGAAGACGAGCCTGCAGGAGATCGCGGCACGTCGCGGAGCCACGGCGCCGGTCTACACCGTCGCGGAGAGCGGACCCGACCACAACAAGCACTTCGTCGCCACGGTCACCGTCGGCGACCTCGTCGAGGCGTCGGGCGAGGGGTCGAGCAAGAAGCAGGCCGAGATGGCCGCTGCGCTCGAGGCCTGGACCCTGCTGAACCCAGCCTGACGTGCCGGAGCTGCCCGAGGTCGAGGTGGTACGGGCCGGACTCGCACCAGCCGTCACCGGCGCCGTCGTGGCGGCGGTCGAGGTGCTCGAGCCGCGTTCGCTGAAACGGCATGACGCGGCATCCGGTGATTTCGAGACGCTGCTGACGGGCGCCCGCATCGAGGCGGCCGTGCGCCGTGGCAAGTTCCTCTGGCTGCCGCTCTCGGCTGATGAACGGTGGGTCGGCGGTGGCCGGGCGGTCGTCGGCCATCTCGGAATGAGCGGGCAGATGCTGCTGCGCACGCCCGACCATCCCGGCGACGACGCGCATGCCCGCGTGCGGCTGCACCTCGAGCATCCCGAGCACGGGGAGCTCCGCGTCGACTTCGTCGACCAGCGCATCTTCGGTTCCCTCGCGATCGATCGCCTGGTGCCGACGTCCGACGGCGAGATCGGCGGCTTCTCCGACGGCGTCACGGGGGAGTGGGCGCGGCAGGTTCCCGCCCAGGTCGCCCACATCGCGCGCGACCCGCTCGACCCCGCGTTCTCCGATCGAGCATTCCTCGCGGCGCTCGCGAAGCGCGGCACGGCGATCAAGCGCGTGCTGCTCGATCAGGGGGTCGTCAGCGGCATCGGCAACATCTACGCCGACGAGTCGCTTTGGGCCGTGCGGCTGCACGGCGAGCAGCCGGCGTCGTCGCTCTCGAGCCGGCGCGCTCGCGAGCTCCTCGGCTCCGTGCGCGAAGTGCTCGGCAAGGCGCTCGCCGAGGGCGGCACGAGCTTCGATGCCCAGTACGTGAACGTCAACGGGGCATCCGGGTACTTCGAGCACTCGCTGAACGCCTACGGGCGCGCAGGCAAGCCCTGCCCGCGCTGCGGCACACCGATGGTGCGCGAGCAGTTCATGAACCGCGGTTCGCACTTCTGCCCCAGGTGCCAGCGGTTGCGGTGATGCCGTGAGGGCCGCCGCGCAACCCGAACGTCACCGGGTGCGGTAGCCCGCATAGATCAGTCCGTTGTCGAAGGCTCGTTGCGCGAACAGCTCGAGATCCAGACGCACGCCGTCGGGGAAGAACCGGGTGCCGCCACCGACCACGCTCGAGGTGATGAAGAGGTGGTACTCGTCCACGAGTCCGGCCGCGATCGCCTGGGCTGCGAGATTCGGCCCGTCGACGCTGAGGTCGTGGTCGGATTCCGCCTTCAGCCTGCGGACGGCATCGGGGTCGAACGTGCGCTCGATTCTGGTCTTCGCGCTCGACACCGTCTCGAGCGTCGTGGAGTACACGATCTTCTCCGCCGCCTTCCATTCGTCGGCGTACTGCACGATGTACGGCGGCACGTCGGCCCGGGCATCGACGGTCTCCCAGAAGACCATCGTCTCGTACATGCGCCTGCCGTAGAGGAAGGTGCCGACGTTGCGAAAGGCGTCGCCGATGAACGTGTGCACCTCTTCGTCTTCGGCTCCGTTGCCGAGGTCGCCCTCGGCCGCCTTGGCGTACCCGTCGAGCGAGGTGATCATCGAATAGATGAGCTTGCCCATTTCAGCTCCTTTGCTTGAGGTGAGTCACTTGGCTCACCACTGGCGAAGTTACCAACCACCGAGTCATGAGTCAAGCGACTCGCCTCTCTGGCATACTGGATCCATGCCCCGCGAACTCTCCGCGTATCACCGCCGGATCGCCGCCACGAACCGCGCGGCCATCATCGACGCGGCCACCGCCCTGTTCCTCGAGAACGGCTACGACCGCACCTCGCTCACGCGCGTGGCCGAGCGCGCGGGGGTCTCCAAGGCGACCCTGTTCAAGCAGTTCCCGACGAAGGCAGAGCTCTTCGAGGCGATGGTCCTCGAGGCCGGCGGAGCACCGGCCGGAGCCGTCGTCGACCCGCCGACCGGCGATCTCGGCGCGGGTCTGACCGCCCTGGGCTCCGCATACGTGGAACTGCTGAACCGCCCCCGCATGGAGCAGTTGATCCGCACCCTGATCGGCGAGTCGCACCGATTCCCCGAGTTGCGGGAGCGCACCTTCGACTTCGGCACGCTGCCCGTGTTCGCGGCGCTGGGACGATACCTCCGGGCCGAGGACGCCGCCGGATCGGCGCGCATCGACGATCCGGATGCCGCGGCAGCGCAGTTCCTCGGCATGATCTCCACCGTCGTCTTCTGGCCACGCCTCATCCACGGCGGTTGGTCGCTCAACGATCACGAGACGCGGAACGTGGTCGACGAAGCCGTGCAGACGATCGTGGCGCGGTACGGTGCCGCTCGGGTTCAGCCCGTCTGACGGCCCGGCCGTGGAAGCCCGCGCTGCCAGACGGCCTCGAGGCCGCAGCGGCGGAATCCCAGCGCGATGTTGATCGCAAGCATGTGCTCGTTCTCGTCGGCGTTCCAGGTGTAGACGACGGTGCGCGCGGGCGCGGTCTCGGCCAGCCGCACCAGATTCGCGAGCTTCACGAGCATGCCGAGCCCGTTGCCGCGGTGGGCGCCGACGACGAGCGTGTCGGACTGGTACGCGACCTCGCGTCCGCGGGGGAGTTCGAGTTCCGTGTATCCGGCGATCGTGCCGGTGCCGGTCACAGCGGCGGCCACGAGCAGACTCGCGTCGCCCTCGAGCGACTCGGATTCGTGCTCGCGCACTCGGGCGGCATCCCAGCGCTCCTCGTCGATCGTGACGCCGCCCGCCGGAACGTCGAGCACCATGCGCTCGCGTGCCGCCGCATAGGCGTCGACGAGGCGACCCGGAGCGCGATCGGTCCAGCATTCGATTCGATAGCCGCCGGCGTTCGCACGTGCCGTCCGTGCCGTGAGCTCTCGGCGGAAGCGGCCGACACGGCCGGCCAGGTCGAGGGTGCTCACGCGTTCGAGCTGAGCGAGCGCGTAGCCGTGCACCGAGGCGAAGCCGGCGGCGGCGACGGATGCCGGGAGCCCAGCATCGCCGTCGGGTGCGTGCAGCGTCGGCGCATCGTCGTCGCCCTCGGCGTCGGGGTGGTCGGAGTACCCGACGACGGTTCCGCGACGGAGGTCGCGAGCCGCGTTCTCCGTCGCCGTGAGCAGCGCCGACCCGATGCCCCGCCTGCGGTGCCGCGGGAGCACGCCGAGGGTGAACTCGACCGTGACGGCCTCCGGGTCCCGCTCCCAACCGAGCCCCGCCCTCCCGACCATCGTGTCGCCGTCCCATGCGCCGAAGAGCGCGTGCCCGCGGTGGGTGTCGTTGCGGTGCCGCCCGAGCATCTCCGCCGCGCTCTCCGCGAAGTGGTCGTGGCCCCAGTTCGCCCGCTCGAGCTCGAAGCCGAGTGCCGCGCAGGCCTCGAATTCCGCCGCCTCGGGCGTGCCGAGCGTGGACGGCACGCGTACGCGACGGATCTCCACGGCGGTCATGCCTCCTCCTGTCAGCCCTTCGCCCACGACGAATCCATCGCGACGACCTCGAAACCGAGGGCGACGTTGATTGCGAGCATGTGCGCGTTCTCATCGGCATTCCACGTGATGACGCGTTCGCGATCGGGGGCGGTGCGACCGAGTTCGACCAGATTCGCGAGCTTCATGCGCATGCCGAGGCCGTGGCCGCGGTGGTCGGCGAGCACGAGCGTGTCGTCCTGGAAGGCGACCCGCTTGCGCGGTGCGAGGGCGAACTGGGTGTACCCGGCCACCGCGTCGTCGTCGGCGATCGCGGCCGTGATGATCGTGCTGCGGCCGGCATCGAGCGCGTCCTGATCCTCCGATCGGATCCGGTCGGCGTCCCAGGCCTCCTGCTCGTAGATCCCGGCGCTCGGCGCGTCAACTGACATCCGCTCGCGTGCATGCGCCATGGCTTCCACCAGGTCTTCGGGCGTTCGGTCGTGCCACGTCACGAGCCGGTAGCCGGGCGAAGCCGATTCCTGGCGCGCGAGGCGCTCGCGGAACTCGCCAGCCCTGCCCGTCACGGCCATCGCACTCATCCGGTCGAGTTGGCCGAGCGCGTACCCGTGGGCGAGCGCGAAGCGGGCGGCCGGCTCATCGGCGGGGATGCTCGCATCGCCCTGCGGAGCGCCGAGCCGTTCGACCCCGGATTCGCCATCGTCGATGCGGTGGTCGGCACGAAGCACGAGCGCCGGCCTGCCTGCGTCGCGTGCGGTGCGCTCGATCTCTGCGAGCAGACGACTGCCGATGCCTCGACGCCGCAACTCGGGTGCGACCCCGAAGACGGTCGAGAAGGCGGTGGTCGCGTCGGGGTCGAGCTCCCAGGTCACGTTCGCGACGCCGATCAACCGGTCGTCGTCCCACGCGCCGAACGCGCGTCGCCGGACGTACCGCTCATCGCGGTAGAACACGAGCAGCTCGTCGGCACCGAAGCTGAGCTCGTCGGTGCCGTGCACTTCGATCACCAACGCCTCGGCGAACGCGGCGAACGCCTCGAAGTCGGCGGCACCGGTGTTTCCGAGTGAGGCGGGCACCGGGATCCGGCGGATGTCGACGCTCATCTGGTGACTGCACTCTCCGGCCCGTGTCAGCGCGGGCAGCCGATCAGGATATCGGCAGCGTCTCCCGGCGACAAGATCGGATCGCACGTCGGGCGGCGCGCGTGCGCGGCGGGGGCTCGATCCTCGGATACCGTAGACCCCAGCGTTCTCGCGACCAGGAGAGGGTGGGACGTGTACCTGAAGAGCCTGACGCTCAAGGGCTTCAAGTCCTTCGCACAGCCGACGACGTTCGCGTTCGAACCGGGCGTCACCTGCATCGTCGGGCCGAACGGTTCCGGCAAGTCCAACGTCGTCGACGCCCTCGCCTGGGTGATGGGCGAGCAGGGTGCGAAGACCCTCCGCGGCGGCAAGATGGAGGACGTCATCTTCGCGGGCACCTCGACCCGCGGCCCGCTCGGGCGTGCCGAGGTGAGCCTGACGATCGACAACAGCGACGGCGCGCTGCCGATCGAGTACACCGAGGTGACGATCTCGCGCACGCTGTTCCGAAACGGTACGAGCGAGTACGCGATCAACGGCGACAACTGCCGCCTGCTCGACGTGCAGGAGCTGCTGAGCGATTCCGGCCTCGGCCGCGAGATGCACGTCATCGTCGGCCAGGGGCAGCTCGACCAGGTGCTGCGGGCGACCCCCGAAGACCGCCGCGGCTTCATCGAGGAGGCCGCAGGCATCCTGAAGCACCGTCGCCGCAAGGAGAAGACGCTTCGCAAGCTCGACGCCATGCAGGCGAACCTGACCCGTCTCTCCGATCTCGCGGGCGAGATCCGGCGCCAGCTGAAGCCGCTGGGCCGACAGGCCGAGGTCGCCAGAGAAGCGGCGACGATCGCCGCGGTCGTGCGCGACGCCAAGGCGCGGCTGCTCGCCGACGAGGTCGTCGGCCTCCGCCGCGCCCTCGACGAACACGGCAAGAGCGAGCACGAGCGCCACGCCGAGCGACTCGTGCTGCAAGACCAGCTGGAGCAGCACCAGGCCAAGGTCACCCGGCTCGAGCAGGCGCAGATCGGCGATGCCGTCGACCGTGCGCGATCGACGACCTTCGCGCTCGAGCAGGCGCAGGGGAGCCTCCGCTCGCTCGATTCGCTCGCCCGGCAGCGCATCGCACTGCTCGGCAGCGCAGCAGAGCAGACGGATGTCTCGCCGAGCGTGACCCGCGCGATGATCGACGAGGCCGTGGCGGAGCTCGCCGGCATCCGCGACGGCGTCGGCACCGCGGCATCCGCTCTCGACGATGCGCACGAGGCGACCATGCGCCGCCGCGGTGAGCTCGACACCGTCGACGAGGGCATCGCCCGGCAGAGCGCGCTCGTCTCCGCATACGACCTCGAACTCTCCAAGCTCACCGGCCAGGCCGACACGGCGGCGTCGAAGCTCGCCGCCGTGCGCGGTGAGGTGCTGCGCCACGAGAACGCCCTCGCGGCCTCGGCCGAGCGTCGCGCCTCGGCGGCCACCGCGCTCGTCGCGGCCGAGGCCGAGGCCGACAACGGCGAGACCGCGGAGACCGACCTCGACGAGGCGTACGAGCTCGCCCAGGCGGCCGTCTTCGAGGCCGAGGCCGAGATCGAGCGCATCCGCGAGGCGCTGCACGGTCGCGAGCGCGAACACGGCGCCCTCGGCGCCCGTACCCAGGCGCTCTCGCTCGCCCTCGACCAGAAGGACGGCTCGGCGGCGCTCGTCACGGCCGGCGTCAGCGGGGTGCGCGGCCTCCTCGCCGAGGCGCTGCAGGTCGAGCCCGGCTACGAACCCGCCATCGCCGCAGCACTCGGCTCCCTGAGCGACGCAGTGCTCGTCGACGATCGGGCTGCTGCCTACCGCGCCCTCGAGCACGCCGAGCGGGGCGAACTCGGTCGCGTCGCCCTGGCGCTCGCCGACGCCGGCACCGAGCCGACGGCGGCCGCACCGGTCGCGGGGCTCATCGCGGCATCCGAGGTCGTCAGCGCGCCCGCCGGCGTGCTCGGCCTCCTCGCCGAGGTGCTCATCGCCGACGATCTCGCCGCAGCGCGCGAGGCCGAAGCTGCACTCGCGAGGCGCGCGAGCCCGGCGACGGTCATCACGAAGGACGGCACGGTCGTCGGCCGCTACGTGCTGCGCGGCGGCTCGGGCCGCAAGCAGAGCCGCATCGAGCTCATCGCCGAACGCGATCGCGCCGCCGCCCGCCTCGAGGAGGTGCGCGCCGAGATCGAGCGCGCCCGCTTCGAGCTCACCGAGCAGCGCCAGATCGTCGAGCAGTCGAAGGAGCAGTCGAAGCGAGCCCTCGCGGCGCTCCGCGAATTCGACGCGCAGCTCGCCCAGCGCACCGAACGGCTGAACCGCGCACGCGTGCAGGCCGAGGCCGCCGATGCCGACTCCGAACGCCTGCGGCAGGCTGCGGCGCTCGCCGAGGAGCGCGTCGCCGAGGCCGAACAGCTCGGGGCCGAAGCCAAGGCCGCGCTCGAGGCCGCCCGTGCCGAACCGCGACCGGTGCTCGAGACGGCCGCCCGCGACGGTGCGCTCGCCGCGCTCGAGGCGGCCCGCGAGGCCGAGGTCGAGGCGAAGCTGCGACTCGAGACGGCGAAGGAGCGAGTGCGCGCCGAAGAGGCCCGCATCCGCGCCATGGAGGCCCAGTTCGAGGCGGAACGGCAGGCAGCAGCGGATGCCGCGCGCCGCGCCGTGATCCGTCGGGCGCAGCTCGAGGCGGCCACGCGAGTCGCCGACGTGCTGCCCGAGGCGCTCGCCTCCGTCGATGCATCCGTCGCCGAAGCGCGCGTGGCGCTCGGCCGTGCCGAGGCCGAACGCGCGAGTCGCAACGAGGAGCTGCAGGCGGTGCGCCGTGAAGAGGCCGCCGTGCGGGAGCGACTGCAGTCGGTGACCGAAGACGTGCACGGCCTCGAGCTGCGCATCTACGAGAAGAAGCTCCACGTCGCAGGCCTCGTCGAGCGCGCCGAGTCGGAGCTCGGGCTCACCGAGGACGTGCTGGTCGACGAGTACGGGCCCGAGCAGCTCATCCCGGCCGAGGAGGAGGATGGCGAGCCCCGCCCGTTCCGCCGCGAGGAGCAGCAGCGCCGCCTCGCGCAGGCCGAGCGCAAGTTCACCCAGCTCGGCCGCGTCAACCCGCTCGCCCTCGAGGAGTTCGCGGCGCTCGAGCAGCGCCACCTCTTCCTCACCGAGCAGCTCACCGATCTCGCCAACACCCGCAAGGACCTCCTGACGATCATCGAGGAGATCGACGGCAAGATGGAGTCGATCTTCCGCAGTGCCTTCGACGACACCCAGGCGGCGTTCGCCGAGGTCTTCCCCGTGCTCTTCCCGGGCGGCGTCGGCAGCATCACCCTCACCGACCCCGAGAACATGCTCACGACGGGCATCGAGGTGAGCGTCAAGCCCGCGGGCAAGAAGATCGAGCGCCTCTCGCTGCTCTCGGGCGGTGAGCGCTCGCTCGCCGCGGTGGCGTTGCTCATCGCGATCTTCAAGGCCCGCCCCAGCCCGTTCTACATCATGGACGAGGTGGAGGCGGCGCTCGACGATGCGAACCTCGGACGTCTACTCACGACCATGGAGTCCCTGCGCGACGACTCCCAGCTCATCGTGATCACGCACCAGAAGCGAACGATGGAGATCGCCGACGCGCTCTACGGCGTCTCGATGCGGCAGGACGGGGTGTCCGCCGTCGTCGGACAGCGGGTCCGCGACGAGCGCGAGGCGAAGGCGAGCTGACGAAGGCCGCGCCATCCGCTCCGCGACGGCGTCGCGAGCTCAGGTGAGCCTGCGGTCGTCGGGGTCGACGACCCGGAACCAGCGGTAGCCGTAGGCGTCGAGGTGCACGTCGATTCGCCCGCGCTCGTCGAGCTCGAAGGTGTCGACCGCGAACAGGTCGGAGAGCACGGAATCGGGCGGCACCGGTCCCAGCTCGAGCGACACGACCGTCGGGGTCGGCGCGAAGTTGTGCACGGCGATGAACCGTCCGACATCCGCGGTGATGCGATGCGCGAGCACCGCGTCCTGCCCGCTCGGCAGTACCTCGTGGCGGCCCCAGCCGATCTCGGGGGAGCTGCGATAGCGCACCGCGAAGCTCCGGATGATGCTGAGCAGTGAATCGGCGTCGTGCATCTGCGACTCGACGTTCACATGTTCGGGTGCGTAGCCATCCGTCGGCGGCGTCGCAGGGAGTCGGCGCGGCGCTGCCCTCGAGAAGCCGCCGTTCCTGCCGGCGGTCCACTGCATCGGCGTGCGCACGGTCATGCGGCCGCCCTCGTCGCGGTTCTCGCCCATGCCGATCTCCTCGCCGTAGAACAGCACGGGCGTGCCCGGCAGCGAGAAGAGCAGGCTGTAGACCATGCGGATGCGCCGCGGGTCGCCGTCGAGCATCGGCGGCAGCCGGCGGGCGATGCCCCGGTCGTAGACGCGCATCCACTCCTCGGGCGCGAACGCCTCGAATACCTCCTGACGCTCCGCCTCGCTCAGCTTGTCGAGGGTGAGCTCGTCGTGGTTGCGCACGAAGTTGGCCCATTGCGCCTCGGGCTCGAGCGCGGGGCGCTTCGCGAGCGACTCCGCGAGCGGGCGTGCATCCTCCCGTGCCAGTGAGAGGTAGAGCGCCTGCATGCCGAGGAAGTCGAACTGCATCGTGAGCTCGGGCGGGTCGCCTGCACGACCGAAGAACTCGAGCTGCTGCTCGTACGGCAGGTTGACCTCGCCGAGGAGGACGGCCTCGCTCGAACGGCGCTGCAGGAAGCGGCGGATGTCGCGGAGGAACTCATGGGGATCGCCGATGTCGACCCCCTCGGGCGGTTCGATCAGGAACGGCACCGCATCGACCCGGAACCCCGAGATCCCGAGCTCGAGCCAGTATCCGAGGGTCTTCGCGATCTCGTCGCGAACCGCGCTGTTGGCGATGTTCAGGTCGGGCTGATGCCGGTAGAAGCTGTGCAGGTAGTACTGGCCGCTGCGCTCGTCGAGCTCCCAGACGCTGTCCTCCTCGCCCGGGAACACCGTCGCGGCCTGCTTCGCCGGAGGCTCGTCACGCCACACGTAGTAGTCGCGGTAGGGCGAGTTGCGGCTGCGTCGTGCCGCCGTGAACCACGGATGCCGGTCGGAGGTGTGGTTCATGACGAAGTCGATGATGACGCGCATGCCCCGGTCGCGAGCGGTGCGGGTGAACTCGCCGACGTCTCCGAGCGAGCCCAGTCGGGGATCGACGCCCGTGAAGTCGGTGATGTCGTACCCGTCGTCGCGGTCGGGACTCGGCTGGAAGGGCATGAGCCAGATGCACGTGACCCCGAGCTCGGCCAAGTGGTCGAGCCGGTGCGCGAGACCCTCGAAGTCGCCGAAGCCGTCGTCGTTCCAGTCCATGTAGGTCTCGACGTCGAGGCAGTAGACGACCGCGGTCTTCCACCACAGGTCGCTTCGGTCGGTGATCCTCATCGGTCGACCTCCGTGAGCGCCGGCAGCACGTGCTCGCCGAACGCGTCGATGAATGCGGCCTGCTCGGTGCCGACGTGGTGCAGGAAGATGCGATCGACCCCGAGCTCGGCGATGGCCGTCAGGTGCTCGAGGTGCCGGCCGGGATCGGCAAAGACCGGCAGGGTCTCTGCGACCTGCTCGGCCGAGACTCCCGAGGTGCGCTCGTCGAAGTCCTCCGGCGTCTCGAGCTCCCAGGCCAGGTGCGCCGGAACCAGGCTCTGGCGCCATTGGTCGTGCGCGATCGAGCGCGCCTCCTCGTCGGTCGGTGCCCAGCTCAGGTGGACCTGAACCGAGACGGGCCCTCGCCCGCCGGCATCCCGATAGGCGTCGATGAAGGCCCGGAGTTCGTCGGGCGACTGGTCGACCGTGATGACGCCGTCGGCCCAAGCGGCGGCCTCGCGCGCCGTCTCGGTGCTCACCGCCGCTGCGAACAGTGGGGCAGGCGACTCGGGCAGGCTCCAGATGCGCGCGCGGTCGACCCGGATGCGGCCGGCAGCGGAGACCTGTTCACCCGCGAGCAGGCGACGCATGACGTCGACGGTCTCGCCGAGGCGCGCGTCGCGCTCGTCCTTGTCGGGCCAGGGGTCGCCCGTGATGTGCTCGTTGATCGCTTCGCCGCTGCCGATCGCTGCCCAGAATCGCCCGGGGTACATCTCGGCGAGGGTCGCGATCCGCTGCGCGGCGACCGCCGGGTGGTAGCGCTGACCCGGTGCCGTGACGACGCCGAGCGAGAACCGGGTGGCCTCGAGCGCGGCGGCGAGCCAGCTCCACGCGTATCCGGAGTGTCCTTGGCGGACGCTCCATGGTTCGAAGTGGTCGCTGCACATCGCGGCGTCGAAGCCCGCCTGCTCGGCGCGCCGGACCGCCTCGAGCAGGCGGCTCGGCGGGAGTTGTTCGTGCGAGGCGTGGAATCCCACGATGGTCATCCGCACTCCTTCCGTTCCTCCGAGGCTCCCGTTCCCGAGCATGACCGGCAACCCCTTGCGGGGCCCGACTGGATCGGTGTAGCCGGCTCGCGCTCTAGGCTGGAGACATGGCAGAACGTGCATCCTGGTCGCTCGGCGCGGCACTCCGCGGGGTCTTCGGCGCGAAGACGATCGACGAGGACACGTGGGACGACCTCGAGTCCGCACTCATCCGGGCCGATTTCGGCCCATCGGTCACCGAGGAGATCGTCGCGCAGATCCGCGCGCAGGTCGAGCGGTTCAAGACCACCGATCCCAAAGACGTGCAGCGGATGCTCCGCGAGATCGTCGAGGAGCGGCTCGCGAAGTACGACCCCACGCTGAAGCTCACCGAGCGGCCAGCGGTCGTGCTCGTCGTCGGCGTCAACGGCGTCGGCAAGACGACCACGATCGGCAAGTTCGCGCGGTTCCTCCGTACCTTCGACCGCACCGTCGTCGTCGGCGCGGCCGACACCTTCCGTGCGGCGGCGGTCGACCAGCTCGCGACGTGGGCCGAGCGCGCCGGCGTCGGCATCGTGCGCCCAGAGCGCGAGGGCCAGGACCCGGCGTCCGTCGCCTTCCAGACCGTCGAGCAGGCCAAGCGCGACGGCACAGAGATCGTCATCATCGACACGGCAGGCCGCCTGCACACCAAGGGCGGGCTCATGGACGAGCTCGGCAAGATCAAGCGCGTCGTCGAGAAGCAGGCTCCGATCAGCGAGGTGCTGCTCGTGCTCGACGCGACCACTGGGCAGAACGGCCTCGCGCAGGCCGAGGCCTTCATCGAGCACGGCGGGGTCACCGGCCTCGTGCTCACGAAGCTCGACGGCAGCGCGAAGGGCGGCTTCGTGCTCGCGGTGCAGGAGAAGACCGGCCTGCCCATCAAACTCATCGGACAGGGCGAGGGCATCGGCGACCTCACGGGATTCACGCCGCACGTCTTCGCACAGAAGCTCGTCGGCTGAGAAGGAGAACGACATGGCCATCGAACACGACTACTTCGGACTCATCGGCGACTACTGGGCCGAGCGCAAGGAGTACGGCGATCAAGACGTCGAGGTCGTGCTCGACGCCGACTCCGACGACGTCTCGAGTGCGTCACTCGACGCAGCGGCGACGATGGTCGGCGAGCTCGAGCTCATCGACGACGAACTGCGCGGCGTCTTCGTCGGCCAGCTCGACTCGGGTTCGAGCCCCGTCTCGCTGTTCCTCCGTTCGGTGCTGGGCGGCGACGACGCGGATGTCGCGGGCGACGCGATCACCCGCGACTCGGGTGACCGCGACATCGATGCGCTCTGCTCGCTGAGCCTCGTGCGCGTCGACCTCCGGCCCGACGCCGACGGCGACGGCGAGACCTTCGCGGAGTTCGAGTTCGGGCTCGCGCCCGAAGACATCGACTCGCGCCTCGTGGCGTCGATCGACATCCACCGCAACATGGTCGACCTCCGCTTCGACGCGTGAGCACGGCTGTCCCCGCCGCCGATTCCGCCGAGAAGCGGAGATCTGCGATTCCGAGGACGGGCGCGGTCTGATCGGCCCTCGGAATCGCATATCTCCTCGTTTCGTGCGCTGCGACGCGGGACCGCGGCATCGCGAGCAACGCGGCAGAGGCGGCATCCGACCTCAATTAGACTTGGCGAACCATGGCTACCTTCGGAAACCTGTCTGACCGCCTCGCCGAGACCTTCAAGAATCTCCGCACCAAGGGCAAGCTCTCCGCGTCCGACGTCGACGGCACCGTCCGCGAGATCCGTCGCGCGCTGCTCGACGCCGACGTCTCGCTCGACGTCGTCAAGGAGTTCACGGCGCACGTGCGCGAACGCGCACTCGGCGACGAGGTCAACAAGGCGCTGAACCCGGCCCAGCAGGTCGTGCAGATCGTCAACGAAGAGCTCGTCCGCATCCTCGGCGGCGAGCAGCGGCGACTGCAGTTCGCGAAGAACCCGCCGACGGTCATCATGCTCGCGGGCCTCCAGGGTGCCGGTAAGACCACCCTCGCGGGCAAGCTCGCGAAGTGGCTCGCGAAAGAGGGGCACACGCCCCTGCTCGTCGCGGCCGACCTCCAGCGCCCGAACGCCGTGAACCAGCTGCAGGTCGTCGGCGGCCAGGCCGGCGTGCCGGTCTTCGCCCCCGAGCCCGGCAACGGCTCGGGCGACCCCGTGAAGGTCGCGAAGGACGCGGTGAAGCACGCCGAGCGCGCGCTGCACGACGTCGTCATCATCGACACCGCCGGTCGTCTCGGCGTCGACGCCGAGCTCATGAAGCAGGCGTCGAACATCCGCAAGGCGACGAACCCCGACGAGGTGCTCTTCGTCATCGACGCGATGATCGGTCAAGACGCCGTCAACACCGCGAAGGCCTTCCAGGAGGGCGTCGACTTCACGGGTGTCGTGCTCACCAAGCTCGACGGCGACGCACGCGGTGGTGCCGCGCTCAGCGTGGCCTCCGTCACCGGCCGTCCCATCATCTTCGCCTCGACCGGTGAGGGGCTCGACGACTTCGAACCGTTCCACCCCGACCGCATGGCGAGCCGCATCCTCGACCTCGGTGACATCCTCACCCTGATCGAGCAGGCGCAGTCGGCGTTCGACGAGGAAGAGGCGATGAAGGTCGCCGAGAAGTTCGCGACCGACACCTTCACGCTGAACGACTTCCTCGGCCAGATGCAGCAGCTGCGCGGCGCCGGTTCGATCAAGAAGATGCTCGGCATGCTGCCGGGCGCGGGCGGCATGAAGCAGCAGCTCGAGAACTTCGACGAGCGCGAGATCGTGCGCACCGAGGCGATCATCCAGTCGATGACGCCCGCCGAGCGCGAGAACACGAAGCTCCTGAACGGCTCGCGTCGCCTCCGCATCGCCAAGGGTTCGGGCATGACCGTCACCGACGTGAACCAGCTCGTCGCGCGCTTCGAGCAGGCCGCGAAGATGATGAAGACCGTCGCCCGCGGCGGCGTGCCGCAGATCCCGGGTATGGGTCCGCTGCCCGGCGGCGGCAGCCACGGCGGCGGCAAGCGCCAGTCGGGCAAGGGCAAGAAGTCGAACTCCTCGCGCTCGGGCAACCCCGCGAAGCGCGCCGCCGAGAACGCGGCGATCGCCTCGGGCGCGACGCCCGGCGCCGCGACGACGCCGACCGGTTCGGGCTTCGGCCTGGGCGGCGGCGGGGCGAAGGCCGCACCGAGCGAAGAAGAGCTCGCGGCCCTGCAGAAGATGCTGCGCCGCTAGCGTCGGCCATGGCTCAGGAGAAGCGCTTCCCCGAGCGACAGCGCTGCAGGAAGTGCGCCCAGAAGCTCGGCGGCCCCGGGGTTCCGGTCTACCAGGGGCTGTACTGCACGCCTCGGTGCGCAGGAATGGCGGAGCTGGTGCTCGACGCTGCGAACGCGCCTCGCGAGTGCAAGACCGAGCGCGGCGGCCAGTGGGAGTTCAAGCGCCGATATCGGAGTGAGATCGAGATTCCGGGCAAGCTCCGCGAGGACTCGTCGACGAGCTGGTACACCTGCCAGCACTGCGGCCACCTGCACATCGGGCACAGTCGCATCGACCTCGCGACTGAGACGCATCGCGTCCTCGGCGACCGGGCGGCACTGGCCGACTTCCTCGTCAAGAGCCGCGGCAATGCGACGCACAAGCAGGTCGCCGAGGTCGCGAGGATCCGTCCGATCCGGCTCAAGGAGCTCGAGGATCCGACCTCCGAGAAGGTCGACCTGAGCGCGCTCTTCTCAGTGCTCGCGGTCTACCGGGTCAAGCTCGCAGCCGTGCTCCGCGAGGATCGATCGAGGCGCCCAGCGCGCTGATCGAGGGAGAGCCGGTGCCGACCTGGATCTCCGGTTAGGCGTCGTGCCGCACGGTTCCCGCGAGCTCTTCGAGGGCGGGGCCGTCGACGACGGTCGCGCCGGTCGCCACCGACAGCGGGTCGGTCGAGAGCCAGTGCTCGGCCGATTCGGGGTCGAGCGGATGACGCGAAGCCACGATGATCGTATTGCCCGGCGCCACACGCCTGAGCACGGCTTCCGAGCCGATCACGAGCGCGTGGGGGAGCAGGTCGAGCACCGCGGCGAGCGTGTCGCCCGTCACCCTCGGCTCCGCCCCGTTGAGGCAGTTGACGATCACCACGCCGCCGGGTGACAGGAGCGCCACGAGTTCGGCGAAAAAGTCGATCGTCGTGACGTGGCGAGGCACGGCGCCGCCCGAGAAGACGTCGACGAGCACGAGGTCCCACTGATCGTCGCCGTCGCCGGCGAGCCGCTGCACCTCCGCTCTGGCGTCGCCGATGGCGAGCTCGATCGGGGCGTCGGCGGGCAGCGGCACGTACTGCGTCACGTACGCGAGCAGCTCCGGATACAGCTCGACGACGCGCTGGCGGCTCGCGGGGTGCAGGGCGTGCACGTACCGCGGGAGCGTGAGGGCGCCCGCGCCGAGATGCAGCACCGCGGGCGCCTCGCCCGGAAGCGTGGCGAGCACGGCGGCGATGCGGCGAACATAGGGCAGCTGCAGGTCGCGCGGGTCGTCGGGGTTGACGTGCGATTGCGTGACGTCGTCGATGACGAGCGAGTAGCCGCCGTTCGTGCCCCGATCGGGCTGGAGCTCCGCTCGGAAGGCTGCGGTCTCGAGGATCGGCGGAGTCTCCATTCCTCGACCCTAGGCGATGCCGGAGCGGTGCAGCCGCGGTGCCGAGCGGCATCGGATGATTTGCTTACAAGTCTGTAAGCGAGGCGCGGTACAGTGAGATCCGCGGCGTTCCGGCCGCGGGGAAATGGAGCACTGGACGATGGCGATCGGCACCCCCGACTACCGAGACACCGGCCTCGAGTTCGGAGAGGACTTCCTCTTCGGTTCGGCCACGGCCTCGTATCAGATCGAGGGCGCGGTGCACGAAGACGGCCGGGGCCCGTCGATCTGGGACACCTTCAGCCACACCCCGGGCAAGGTCTGGAACGGCGACACCGGCGACACCGCATGCGACCACTACCACCGCCTCGAGGAAGACCTCGACCTCATGGTGCGGCTCGGCCTCGAGGCGTACCGGTTCTCGATCGCCTGGCCGCGAATCCAGCCGTCCGGTCGTGGCGAGGCAAACGAGGCGGGCCTCGCGTTCTACGAGCGCCTCGTCGACGGGCTCATCACCCGCGGCATCCGCCCGATCGCGACGCTCTACCACTGGGACCTGCCGCAAGCGCTCGAAGACGAGGGCGGCTGGGCGAACCGCGCCACCGCCCTCGCCTTCGCCGACTACGCCCGCATCGTCGGCGAGCGGCTCGGCGACCGCGTGGCCGTGTGGACGACCCTCAACGAGCCGTGGTGCAGCGCGTACCTCGGCTACGGATCGGGCGCGCACGCCCCCGGCCTCATGGACGGCGCGAAGGCGCTCGCCGCGGTGCATCACCTGAACCTCGCGCACGGACTCGCGATCACCGCCCTCCGCGGGGTCGTGACGAACGACCCCGGCTACTCGATCACGCTGAACCTCCACGTGATCCGGCCGTCGGGAGACGGCGGCGCTGAAGCCGCCCGCCGCATCGACGGCCTCGCGAACCGGGTCTTCCTCGGGCCGCTCCTCGGCGACGGCTACCCGGCCGACGTGATCGCCGACACTGCGGAGGTGACCGACTGGTCGTTCGTGCTGCCGGGCGACAGCGAGCTGATCGCCCAGCCGATCGACCTGCTCGGCGTCAACTACTACTCGACCGTGACGGTCGACATGTGGGACGGCGTCTCGCCGCGCGTGAACGCCGACGGCCACAAGGACATGGGCGGCACGCCGTGGCCCGGGTCGGAGCAGGTCGAGTTCCTCGTACAGCCGGGGCCATACACCGATATGGGCTGGAACATCGACCCCTCGGGCCTCGAAGACCTGCTCGTCTCGCTCAGCGAGCGCTACCCCGAGCTGCAGCTCATGGTGACCGAGAACGGTGCCGCCTTCCCCGATGTCGTCGTCGAGGGCCCCGACGGGCCCGCCGTGCACGACGTCGAGCGCATCGACTACCTGCGCCGGCACTTCACCGCGGCGCACCGGGCGATGGCGCGCGGCGTCGACCTGCGCGGCTACCAGGTCTGGTCACTCATGGACAACTTCGAGTGGGGCTACGGCTACTCCAAGCGCTTCGGCATCGTGCGCGTCGACTACGACACCTTCGAGCGACTGCCGAAAGACAGCGCGCTCTGGTACGCCGAGCTGATCCGCACACGGCGCCTGCCGGGCTAGTCGGCGGTCGCTGCATCGTCAGGCGGTGGCGGATGCCGCGGGCGGCTCGTTCTCGATGCCGTCGCGCAGCTCGCGGGCGAGGTGGGCCACCACGGCCCGGAGGTCGCCGCCTGCTGCCTCTGCGACCCGCAGCTGGCGGGTGTAGCTCGCACCGGAATCGAGCATGGCGCGCACCTGCTGCAGCTCGGCGCCGCAGCCGAGCCGATCGGCGATCGGCGCCAGGGTGGTCAGCAGCTCGCGCAGATCGTCGGCGACCGGGCGCTCGGTGCCCGCGACATCCGTGATCACCTCGGCCTCGAGACCGTACCGCGCAGCTCGCCACTTGTTCTCGCGCACGTACCAGGGCTGGAGCACCGTGAGGGTGCCCCCCTCGTCGAGCCGGGTGCTCATCCACTCCACGAGGCACTGCACGAGCGCGCCGATCGCGGCGATCTCGGCGGCGGTCGAGAGGCCGTCGCAGACGCGCACCTCGACCGTGCCCCACTTCGGCGACGGTCGGATGTCCCAGCGCACCTCGCTGTGGTCGTCGATCACGCCCGTGCGCACGAGGTCGTCGACGTAGCGCTCGTAGGCGGACCAGTCGGCGAGCGGATAGGGCAGCCCGGCCGTCGGCAGCTGCTGGAACATGAGGGCGCGGTTGGAGGCGTAGCCCGTGTCGACGCCGGCCCAGAACGGGCTCGAGGCCGAGAGCGCCTGCAGGTGCGGGAGGTAGGCGAGGAGGCCGTCGAGGATCGGCAGTGCCTTGTCGCGGTCCTCGATGCCGACGTGCACGTGCACGCCCCAGATCATCATGTTGCGACCCCACCAGCGCGTGCGCTCGATGAGCTTGTGATACCTCGGCTTGTCGGTGAGGTGCTGGTCGTACCACTGGCTGAACGGGTGGGAGCCGGCGCAGACGAGATCGTACTCGCCGATGCCGTCGATGACGGCGCGCACCTCGGCGAGCTGGTGCTCGAGGTCGGCGACGGCACCCGCCACGGTCTCGTGCACGTCGCTCACGAGTTCGACGGTGTTCGTCAGGAGCTCGGAGGTGATGAACGGATGGTGCTCGCCCTCGCTGCCCGCATCGAGCGCGTCGAGCACCTGGCCGGCCACCGAGGCCAGCTCTCCGGTGGTGCGATCGACGATCGCGATCTCCCATTCGAGCCCGACGGTGGATCGCGCCGATCGTGCGAACTCGATCGCCATGCGACCACCCCCGTTCCGCGCCTCACGGCGCAGGGCAATCATGACACGCAGGGCCTGCTCCGCTGCGGCACGCGGGTCACAGGGCGCCATCTGCAGCGGCACCCGCGACTACGCTGTGGTGCATGACGTACCAGGGAAGCCGCTATGAATGACTCGTCGCTGCTGGCGGAGGTCGTGAGCCTGAGAGAACAGGTCGAGCGCGCGATGTCGTCGCGCATCGTCGCGGGCGAGTACGAGCCCGGCGCGGTGCTCACCGTTCCCACGATGGCCGCCGAGTTCGGTGTCAGCGCGACCCCGGTGCGTGAGGCGATGCTGAACCTCGCCCGCCGCGGATTCCTCGCGCCGATGCGCAACCGCGGATTCCGGGTCACCGAGGTGTCGCTCGACGAGCTCCGCCAGCTCCGCGAGGTGCGACTGCTGCTCGAGGTGCCGCCGATGCGCCAGCTCGCCGGGCACGTGTCCGACGCTGCGGCCGGGCGACTGCGCGAACTCGCCGCCGAGATCGTGCGTGCCGGCGATGAGGGCCGGTTCCAGGACTACCTCGAGGCAGACACGGCCTTCCACATGACCCTGCTCGAGCTGACCGGCAACCAGTTCCTCGTGTCGCTCGTCGGCGAGCTGCGCGAGCAGACGCGGTTGACCGGGCTCGTCGAGCTCGCCGAGACGGGTGCCCTGACCGAATCGGCGCTTGAGCACGCCGAGCTCGTGCAACTCCTCATCGACGGCGAGGGCGATGCCGCGACTGAGCTGATGCGCCGCCACATCGGGCATGTCGGCGGCATCTGGAGCGGCGAAGACGAGGACTGAGGTCCGCCTCCGCGCCGTCCGTGGCGCACCGGCTTGCGCGCAGCGTCCGTGGCAGTAATATGTCACATATCGCCATCCGGCGATGAGGCACTGTCGTACTCGAAGGAGAGTCACATGCAGTTCGGATCCCGGCGCCGCAAGCGCCTCCTCCACGTCGCCGCCGCAGCAGGCGTCCTCGCACTGACCGCGGGATGCTCGAGCGGCCTCGCCGGTGGAGGGTCGGAAGCCGCCGACGACGGACCCATCAAGATCGGCATGCTCGCGCCCTTCTCGGGCAGCGAGTCGGCGTTCGGCGAGTACATGCAGAACGGCGCGCAGCTCGCCGTGAACGAGATCAACGCCGACGGCGGCGTGCTCGGCCGCGACCTCGAGCTCCTCGTCGAAGACGACGCGTGCGACGCGACGACCGCGGTGTCGGGCGCCAATAAGCTCGTCACCGACGGCATCGTCGCCTCGGTCGGCGGTTACTGCTCGGGCGCGACGCTCCCGACGCTGCCGATCTTCGACGAGGCCGGCATCCCGATGGTGATTCCCGCCGCGAACTCGAACGAACTCGTCGACCAGGGCCTGCCCGGTGTCTTCCTCATCAACGGCACCGGCGACCAGCAGGCCGAAGCCGCCGTGACGTACGCGAAGCAGATCGGTGCGACGAACGTCGCGGTCGTCGACGACGCGACGAGCTACTCGGCCGACCTCGCGGGCGCGTTCACCGAGCAGGCCACCGCCGCCGGACTCGACGTCGTCGTGAGCGAGACCGTCACCCCCGGTGAGAACGACTACTCCGCGGTCGCGACGACGCTCGCGACCGAGCAGCCCGCGCTCGTCTACTGGACCGGCTACTACCAGGAGGGCGGACTCATCGCCCGCCAGTCGCAGGATGCCGGATTCGACGGCGTGTTCCTCGTCGCCGACGGCTCGGTCGATGCCAAGTTCGCCGAGATCGCGGGCGAGGGCTACACCGACGACGTCGTGGGCACCTTCACGCAGACGCCCGACATGATCGAGGGCGCCGACCAGTGGATCGCCGACTACGAGGAGCTCGCCGGCAACCCGCCCGGCCCCTACTCGACTCAGGCGTACGACGCCGTGCGCGTGATGGCGCAGGCCATCGAGGATGCCGGAGACACCGAGTTCGACAACGTGGTGGCTGGGCTCGAGGGCCTGAAGGACTTCGACACCTTCGCCGGGCCGCTCACGTTCACCGACACCCACACCCTGTCGGGCGGCGGATTCGTGATCGTCGCCATCGATCCCACGACCGGCGCGTTCGTCCTCGAGGACGACCTGCAGGGTTGACGCGGCGGGGCGGGGCCCCGGCCCCGCCCCGACTCGTCGGAAGGACTTCTCTGCAATGATGCAGCTCATCTGGAACGGTCTCATCGTCGGATCGTTCTACGCCCTCGTCGCGCTCGGCTACAGCATGGTCTACGGGATCATCAAGCTCCTGAACTTCGCGCACGGCGACATCTACATGCTCGGCGCCTTCGTCGGGTTCTTCACGCTCTCGGCGTTCGGCATCTCGAACGAGACCTCGATCCCGCTGCTGCTCGTGGTGCTCCTGCTGTCGATGGTCACCACCGGCCTCATCGGCGTCGGAATCGAACGCATCGCCTACCGTCCGCTGCGCCGGAGCCCGCGGCTCGCGGTGCTCATCACGGCGATCGGCGTCTCGTTCACGCTCGAGTACGGCGTGCGCCAGATCTTCGGTCCGAACCCCGAGGCGTTCCCGATCCGCCTGGAATCGAGCGGGTTCGACGTGCTCGGCATGCGCGTCACCGCCTCCCAGATCGTGCTCGTCGTCATCGCTGCCGTGCTCATGCTCGTGCTCGCCCACATCGTGGAACGCACGCGTCAGGGCCGCGCGATGCGGGCCATCGCCCTCGACCCGACCGGCGCGCAGCTCATGGGCGTCAACGTCGACCGGGTGATCGCGATGGTGTTCTTCATCGGATCCGCGCTCGCCGGGGCCGCCGGCGTGATGGCCGGCGCCTACTACGGGTCGATCGACTTCCTCATGGGCTTCATCATCGGGCTGAAGGCGTTCACCGCCGCCGTCATCGGCGGCATCGGCAACCTGTACGGCGCCATGCTCGGCGGCGTGCTGCTCGGCATGCTCGAGTCATTCGGCTCGGCATGGTTCGGCGGCGAATGGCGGGATGTGTTCGCCTTCGGGTTTCTCATCCTGTTCCTGACGCTGAAACCCACGGGCCTGCTCGGCGCCCGCGTCGTGGAGAGGATGTGACATGGCCCGCGATCTGGACCACGCCCTGAAGCACGTGCCGTTGCGTGCCCCCGCGCCGCTGTTCGAGCGGCCGCAGGCGCCGAACGGCGTCTTCACCTCCCAGCGCGGCTTCATGCGGGCGCTCGGCCTCGTGGCCGTCATCCTGGTGGCGGTGCTGCCGTTCGTGGACGCCTCCCGTTACACGATGTCGATCGCCACGAGTGCGCTCATCTACGTGATGCTCTGCATGGGCCTGAACGTGGTGGTCGGCTACGCCGGGCTCCTCGACCTCGGCTACATCGCGTTCTTCGCCGTCGGCGCCTACATCTCCGGCATCTTCACGACGGTGCTCGGCTGGCCGATGTGGGCCGCGCTCATCGCGACGATCGTCGCCTGCATCACGGCGGGCATCATCATCGGTGCGCCGACCCTGCGCCTCAGGAGCGACTACCTGGCGATCGTGACCCTCGGGTTCGGCGAGATCATCCGCATCACGGCCAACAACCTGAAGATCACCGGAGGCCCGTCGGGCATCCACGGGATCCCCACCTGGAGCTTCGGCCCGTGGAGCTTCGACGACGGCTTCAACCTGTTCGGCATCGACTTCCCCGAGCGCGTGGTGTTCTACTACTTCGTCGCACTCGTCGTGATCGTCGTCGGCGTGATCGGTGCCGGGCGACTCGCCAAGGGGCGCCTCGGTCGTGCCTGGAAGGCCGTGCGCGACGACGAGGACGCCGCCGAGGCGATGGGCATCAACACCTACATCGCCAAGATCTCGGCCTACATCATCGGTGCCGTCTGGGCCGGCATGGCCGGTCAGCTGATGGCGACCCACCTCTCGGCGATCAGCCCGAACAGCTTCCAGTTCCTCTATTCGGCACTGATACTCATGGCCGTGGTGCTCGGCGGCATGGGCTCGACGCCCGGGGTCATCATCGGCGCGCTGTTCGTGTCGCTCGCACCCGAGCTGCTGCGCGACTTCGCCGAGTGGCGCTACCTGATCTTCGGCGTGCTGCTCGTCGTCGTCATGCTGTTCCGTCCCTCAGGGCTCTGGCCCGCCACCGCCGTGCTGCCCTGGCTGCGGCGCACCCGCCCGATTCCGCCGGCCTTCACCGAGGCGACCGCCGTGCCGGCGAGCGTCATGGAGTCGGTCGACGGCACGCCGACGACCGATGCGCACGAAGGAGACCGCGTATGAGCGCCCTGCTCGAGGTGAGCGACCTCCGGCTGCAGTTCGGCGGCGTGACCGCCGTCGACGGACTCAGCTTCGAGGTGCGCGAGGGCGAGATCCTCGCGGTCATCGGGCCGAACGGGGCCGGCAAGACGAGTGCGTTCAACTGCATCTCGGGCTTCTACCTGCCGACGGCGGGCTCGGTGGTCTTCGACGGCAAGGCGATCGTGCCGGCCGTGCCCGGAATCTGGCGCCGGCTCGGACTCGTGAACCTCCTGCAGAGCTTCGGCTTCTACCGGGTGCTCCCGTCACGGGTGACGAAGTGGGGGATGGCGCGCACGTTCCAGAACCTCCGGTTGTTCCGAGAGCTGTCGGTGCTCGAGAACGTCACGACGGCGATGCACGCGAACCTCCGCGAGGGGTTCTGGGCGACGCTGCTGCACACGCCCGGCTACCGTCGCGCCGAAGCGGCGTGCGTCCGCGAGGCTCGGGGCTGGCTCGACTTCGTCGGCTTCGAGGACGACGAGCAGCTCTACGTCACGCAATTGCCGTACGGCGAGCAGCGCAGGGTCGAGATCGCGCGCGCGCTCGCCACGAGCCCGAAGCTCCTGCTGCTCGACGAACCCGCTGCTGGCCTGAACTTCAACGAGAAGCAGGCGCTCATGCGACTCATCCGGAAGATCAGGGGGCTCGGTGTCGCCGTGGTGCTCATCGAACACGACATGGGACTCGTCATGGAACTCGCCGAACGCATCGTGGTCCTGAACTATGGCAAGGAGATCGCCGACGGGGCTCCCGACGTCGTGAAGCGGGACCCGGCCGTGATCGAGGCCTACCTCGGCGTCGACGAGAGCGAGGACGCATCATGACGCTGCTCGAAGTACGCGACGCCGACGTCGTCTACGGCAGGGTGCATGCGCTCCGCGAGCTCAGCTTCACGGTCGGCGAGGGCGAGATCGTGTGCCTGCTCGGCAACAACGGCGCGGGCAAGTCGACGACCATGAACATGCTCTCGGGCCTCGTGCGCCCGCGCTCGGGTTCGGTGACCTGGAACGGGATGGACCTCACGACGGCCAAGCCATGGGACATCGTCTCCGCGGGGCTCATCCACGTCCCGGAAGGGCGACGGATCTTCTCGACCATGACGGTGCACGAGAACCTGCTGCTCGGCGGCTACACGGTGCGCGACCAGCAGGCGATCGCGTCGCGGCTCGACGAGGTGTACGCCATGATGCCGCGCCTCGCCGAGCGGCGCGCGCAGCAGGGCGGCACCCTCTCGGGCGGCGAGCAGCAGATGGTCGCGATCGGCCGGGCGCTGATCGGCGGGCCGAAGCTGCTGCTGCTCGACGAGCCGTCGATGGGCCTCGCGCCCCTCGTCGTGAAGCAGGTCATGGAGATCATCGCCGCGGTGAACGCGGCGGGCACGACGGTGCTGCTCGTCGAGCAGAATGCCCGCGCCGCCCTGAAGATCGCCGATCGAGCGTACGTCGTCGAGACCGGCAGTGCCACGCTCGAGGGCCCGGCCGCCGATCTCGCGGAGGATCCACGTGTCATCGAGGCCTACCTCGGTGGTTGACTGGCGACGAGGAGGAGGTGCATCGTGCGAGTCGCGGTGATCGGTTCGGGCATCGTCGGTGCCGCATGCGCGCTGGCGCTCGTCGAGGGCGGCGCCGACGTCGTCGTGATCGACCGGGTCGGCGTGGCCGGCGAGACATCCAGTCGCTGCGAGGGCAACCTGCTCGTCAGCGACAAGGCCCCGGGAGCCGAGGCCGACCTCGCGGTCGCCTCGAATGCGATGTGGCGGGAGCTCGCCGAGCGGCTCGACGCCGACCGGCCGCCGGGCCAGCCGGCGACCGAGTTCGAGGCGAAGGGCGGCATCGTCGTCGCATTCGACGGCGGTGAGGCGGCGCTCGAGCGGTTCGCCGCGGCGCAGCGGGTCACCGGCATCCGCGCCGAGGCGATGGATGTCGCGGCGCTCGCCGCGGCCGAGCCGCACCTGTCTCCCGAGGTCGTGCACGCCGTGCACTATCCCGACGACGCACAGATCCAGCCGTCGACGGCGACGCAGGCGCTGCTCGACACGGCGATCCGCGCCGGCGCCCGACTCCTGATCGGCGAGGTGACCGGCTCGCTCGGCCGGCCGGGGCACCTCTCGGGCGTGATGACGACGGCCGGGCCGATCGCGGCCGATGTCGTCGTGAACTGCGCGGGGCCCTGGGCCGGCGAGGTCGCGGCGCGCCTCGGTGCCCGCCTCGACATCCGACCGCGACGCGGCGTGATCCTCGTGACGACGCCGATGCCGCAACGCGTCTTCCACAAGGTCTACGACAGCGACTACGTGGGTGCCGTCGGCTCGGGCGACGCAGCCCTGCAGACCTCGACCGTCGTGGAGTCGACCCCGGGCGGCACGGTGCTGATCGGCTCGAGCCGTGAACGCGTCGGGTTCGACGACCGGCCGGGCGTCGCCCCCGCTGCGGCGATCGCGGCGAAGGCGCTGCGGCTGTTCCCCTTCCTCGAGGCGACCACGCTGCTCCGCAGCTACTTCGGCTTCCGCCCGTACGCTCCCGACCACCTGCCGGTCATCGGCGCCGACCCCGACGTCGCGGGCCTCGTGCACGCGACCGGTCATGAGGGCGCCGGCATCGGACTCGCGCCCGCCACCGCCGAACTCGTCGCGCACGCCGTGCTCGGCGCATCCACCGATCTCGACCCGACCCCGTTCCTGCCGGGCCGGGCCAGCCTGCAGGAGACCGCATGATCCGCATCACCGTCGACGACGAGGCCATCGAAGGGCGTGACGGCCAGACCATCGCCGGCGTGCTCATCGGCGCTGGTCGCACGGCGTGGCGCACGGCGCAAACGGGCGACCGCGGTGTGTTCTGCGGCATCGGCGTCTGCCACGACTGCCTCGTGACCGTGAACGACGTCGAGGGCGTGCGCGCGTGCCAGCGCGAGGCCGTCGACGGCGACCGGGTGGAGCGCGAGGTGCGCGCGTGACGCGCGCGACCGGCCTCACCGGCACGACCGGAGTGCGGCGCGTCGCGATCCTCGGCGGCGGCCCCGCCGGGCTCGCCGCGGCGCAGGCCGCGCTCGCCGCCGGAGCGCACGTCACGCTGCTCGACGAGGGCGGCCGACTCGGCGGCCAGTACTGGCGGCATCACGAAGAGCTCACCGATCGGCGCCTCCAGCACGGGTGGGCGCGGTTCGAGCGGCTCAGGGGAGTGCTCGACCGCACCGAGGTGCACAGCGGGGCGAGCGTCTGGTCGGCCGAGGCATCCGATGGCGGTGTGCGGTTGCGTGCCGTGGTCGGTGCTGCGGATGCCGCGGGGCGCACGGCGCTCGACATCGAGGCCGACGCCGTCGTCGTCGCGACGGGCGCCCACGATCTCGCCCTGCCGGTTCCCGGGTGGACGCTTCCCGGCGTCACGACCGCCGGCGCCGCCCAGGCGCTCGCGAAGCGCGACGGCGTCGCGGTCGGGCGGCGCACGGTCGTGAGCGGTGCGGGGCCGTTCCTGCTGCCCGTCGCGCAGTCGCTCGCCATCGCCGGTTCAGAGGTCGTCGGGGTGCACGAGGCATCCCGCTTCGGCGCGCTCGCGGCGGGGTGGCTGCCGCGGCCGTGGCAGCTCGCGGGCAAGGCCGGCGAACTCGTCGAGTACGTGGGCGCGCTCGCCCGCCACCGCATCCCGTACCGCATCGGCAGCGGCGTCGTGCGAGTGCTCGGCGCAGATCGGGTCGAGGGCGTCGTCGTCTCGGCGCTCGATGCCGAGTGGCGGCCCATCGCCGGCACCGAGCGGGAGGTCGCGTGCGACTCCGTGGCGCTCGGGCACGGGTTCACGCCGCGCCTCGAGGTGGCGATCGCGCTGGGGGCCGCGATCGAGGGGGATCGCCGCGGGCGTTTCGTCGTCATCGACGAGGCGCAGCGCACGAGCGTGCCCGGCGTCTACGCGGCCGGGGAGATCACCGGCATCGGCGGTGCGGATGCCGCGCTCGCCGAAGGCGCCGTGGCGGGCTTCATGGCCGCCGGCGGCTCACTCGACGACGACCGCATCCGCGGTCCGCTCGCCGTGCGACGACGCATGCACGCCTTCGCGGCGCGACTCGAGCGCGCGCACGGCATCCGGCCCGGCTGGACGTCGTGGCTCGCCGACGACACCGTCGTGTGCCGGTGCGAGAACGTCACGCGCCGTACGATCGCCGACCGGGCCGATGCGCCGCTCCGGGCCATGAAGCTCGCGACGCGGGCCGGGCTGGGTCCCTGCCAGGGGCGCACCTGCGGCCGGGCGGTCGAAGCGATCGTGGCGGATGCCGGCGGGGCGCCCGAGGGATTCGACCGGCGCCCGGTGCTCGCACCGGTGCGGCTCGGCGAGGTTGCGGCGCTCATGCGGGAGAGCGGCGTCGTCGCGGCCGCGACCGTGCGCCCCGATGTCGACGAGCCGACGGTTGCCACCGTCGATGGAGCGGAGTAATATGTCACATATTACAGATCCGCGATCAGCGGACCAGAGAACGGAAGATCAGATGACCAGCACCATGGACCTCGGCGGCGTCGTCGTCGCCACGACGCTCGCCTTCACCGCAGACGACTCGGCGCCCGCCGGGCTCGCGGTGGACTACGACAAGTTCGCCGAGCACGTCGACTTCCTGATGAGCAACGGATGCCGCGGCGTCGGTCCGAACGGTTCGCTCGGCGAGTACTCCTCGCTCACCGACGAGGAACGGCGCAAGGTGATCCAGGTCGCCGTCGAGGCCGTCGACGGCCGCGGCATCGTCATCGCCGGTGCCCACGGGGTCGGCAGCCACCAGGCGCGCACGTGGGCGGAGTGGGCCCGCGAAGACGGCGCCGACGGCGTGCTGCTGCTGCCGCCCACGGTCTACCGCGCCAACGAGGGCGAGGTCATCGCGCACTACGAGGAGGTCGCAAAGGTCGGGCTGCCGATCATGGCGTACAACAACCCCTTCGACACCAAGGTCGACCTCGTGCCGTCGCTCGTGGCGAAGCTCGCGGAGATTCCCGAGGTCGTGGCGATCAAGGAGTTCTCGGGCGATGTGCGCCGGGTCTACGAGATCAAGGAACTCTGCGACATCGACATCATCGCCGGTGCCGACGACGTGCTGTTCGAGCTCATGGTGAATGGTGCGGTCGGCTGGTTCGCGGGCTACCCGAACGCCTTCCCGAAGGAGGCGGTCGAGCTCTACAACCTGCTCGTCGAGGGCAAGTGGCACGAGGCGCGCGAGCTCTACACGCAGCTCGTCGCCGTGTTCCGCTGGGACTCGCGCACCGAGTTCGTGCAGGCGATCAAGCTCTCGATGGACGTCTGCGGCAACTCGTACGGCGGACCGACGCGCCCGCCGCGAGGCCCGTTGAGCGACGAGCAGCGCGCCCAGGTCACCATCGACACCGAGCGTGCACTCGCCGCCCTGGCGGCTCGCTGATGCGTGGGTCGTCGGCGCAGCGTCGAGGCCGTCGTTCGCCGCAGAGTTCGACGGCGGCTCGCTGATGCGTGGGCGTCGGGTCATCTCGGCCGTCGACTCGCACACCGAGGGCATGCCGACCCGCGTCGTCACCGGAGGCGTCGGCCGGATCCCCGGCGCCACCATGAACGACCGGCGCATCTACGCCATGGAGCACCTCGACGGGCTGCGCGGCCTCCTCATGAACGAGCCGCGCGGCCACGCCTCGATGTCGGGCGCGCTCCTGCAGCCGGCCGCGCGCGACGACGCCGATTGGGGTGTCGTCTTCATCGAGGCGAGCGGATTCCTGCCGATGTGCGGCCACGGCACGATCGGCGTCGCGACGGTGCTCGTCGAGACGGGCATGGTCGAGGTCGTCGAACCCGTGACCGAGATCCGGCTCGACGTGCCCGCCGGGCTCGTCATCGCGCGGGTCGCGGTCGAGGGCGGGCGCGCGGTGCACGTCACGATCGAGAACGTGCCGAGCTTCGTCGAGCGACTGGATGCCTCGATCGAGGTGCCCGGCTTCGGCACCGTGCCCTACTCCGTCGCCTTCGGCGGCAACTTCTACGCGCTCGTCGAACTCGACGACGTCGGACTGCCGTTCGATCGAGCCCGGAAGGACGACATCGTCGCCGCCGGGCTCGCGATCATGGAGGCGATCAACACCGAGGCCCCGCCGCGGCATCCGGAGCTCGACGGGGCGAACCACGTGCATCACGTCGAGTTCATCGCGCCCGGCTCCGATGCGGTCCGGTCGCGGCACGCGATGGCGATCCATCCGGGCTGGTTCGACCGCTCGCCGTGCGGCACCGGCACCTCGGCGCGCATGGCCGAGCTGTACGCGCGCGGCGAGCTCGCACTCGAGACGGATTTCGTCAACGAGTCGTTCATCGGCACCGAGTTCACCGGGCGCCTGCTGCGCGAGACCGTCGTCGGCGGCGTGCCCGCCGTGGTTCCGACGATCACCGGCCGGGCGTGGGTCACGGGGCTCGGCCAGTACTTCCTCGATGACGACGACCCGTTCCCCGAGGGCTTCGTCTTCTGACCATCGGCACGTCCCGCACACGAACCTGGAGGCATCCATGACCACCGACGACGATTCCCTCGATCGCGTCGCCGAACGGGCGGCCGCCGTCGCGCGCGCCTTCGCCGCGACCGAACCGCGTACCAGGGCCGCGGCACTGGTCGCCGTGGCCGACGCCCTCGACCGCACCGCCGCAGAGCTCATCGCGATCGCGATGCGCGAGACCGGCCTCACCGCTCCGCGGCTCATCGGCGAGGTGCGCCGCACCTCGAACCAGCTCCGGCTCTTCGCCGAGGCGATCGTCGACGGCGCCTACCTCGACGCGCGCATCGACGCCGCCGACCCCGAGTACGTCATCGGTCCGCGGCCCGACGTGCGGCGCGTGCTCGAGCCGGTCGGCCCGGTGCTGAACTTCGCGGCGTCGAACTTCCCGTTCGCGTTCTCGGTCGCGGGCGGCGACTCGGCGGCGGCGCTCGCGGCCGGATGCCCCGTCGTCGTGAAGGCGCACTCGGGTCATCTCGAGCTCTCGCGCCGCACCGCGGAAGTGGTCATCGAGGCGCTCGCCGGCGCGGGCATGCCCGACGGCGTCTTCCAGCTCATCGAGGGGCAGCAGAACGGCGTCGCCCTGCTGAAGGACGACCGCATCCGCGCGGGTGCCTTCACGGGCTCGACGCACGTCGGCCGGCTGCTCGCCGACATCGCGGCGACGCGGCCCCGGCCGATCCCGTTCTACGGCGAGCTCGGCAGCGTGAACCCCGTCTACACGACGCCGGGTGCCGTCGTCGCCGAACCCGAGCTGCTCCAGGGCTTCCTCGCCTCCGTCGCCGGATCGGCCGGCCAGCTCTGCACGAAGCCGGGCTTCCTCTTCGTACCGGCGGGCGCCGAGCTCGGCGAGCTGGCCGAGGCCGCCGCCGCGGTCGGTGAGCATCGCCTGCTGAATCCGGGCATCGGCCGGGCGTTCGAAGAGCGCCGCAGCGCCGTGCTCGGCGCCGACGGCGTCACCGTGCTCGCCGAGGGCGAGGTGCGGGTCGACGACGACGGGCAGCGCTTCGCGACGCCGACCGTCGTCGAGGTGTCGGTCGAGCAGTTGCGAGCACAGCCCGATGCGCTCCTCGAGGAATCGTTCGGACCGCTGTCGGTGATCGTGCGGTACTCGGATGCCGCGGCGCTGCCCGATCTCCATCGCGAGCTGTTCCCCGGCAACCTGACCTCGACCCTGCACGCCACCGACGACGAGACGAGCGAACTCGGCGAGCTCGTCGACGCCCTCGCGGACACGAGCGGCCGGGTGCTCTTCGGTGGATGGCCGACCGGCGTCTCCGTGACCTCGGCGATGCAGCACGGCGGGCCGTTTCCGGCCACGACGACCGACGCCACGAGCGTCGGCACGGCGGCGATCACGCGGTTCCTCCGCGGCGTCGCGTACCAGAACCTGCCGGAGGCCCTGCTGCCCGAGGCGCTGCGCGACGACAACCCCTGGGGTGTTCCGCAGCGCCGCAGCGAGGCCGGCCGGTCGATCGACTGGGGAAGCCTCACCGGCGTCCACTGACGAGACGGGTACGCGAATGGCCCGGGCGCACCCGCCCGGGCCGTTCGTCGTCCCGTCCGACCGGTCGGCGAGTCCTTCCTCAGAGCACGCGCCGGCCGGCCTGCACGATGGACCGACGTGCGTCGGCCTCCCACAACGCGGCCGGCTCCGCGATCGGGTTCGCATCCAGTACGACCGCATCGCCGTACGCCCCGGCAGCCAGGTGGCCGAGCCGTCGATCGCCGATCAAGACGGCGTTCGTCTCGGTCAGTGAGCGCAGGGTCTCGGATGCGCCGCTCGCCTCGACCTGCAGACGCACGCCGCAGAGCTGATCGTCCTCGAGGTCTCCCATGAGATCGCTGCCGAAGCCGACCTGCACGCCCGCGGCCAGCGCGAGCTGCACGGCCTCCTGCCCCTTCGAGAGCACCTCCGCGTTCTTGGCCAGGGAGATCTCGTTCAGGCCGAGCCCTGCGCCACGGCGATCCATGGCGTCGTACGCGGCGAGCGTCGGAACCATGATCGCGCCGAGCTCGGCCATGCGTCTCGCCGTCGCCGAATCGATGAGATTGCCGTGCTCGATCGAGCGGATGCCGTTCTCGACGGAATGCAGCACGGCTTCAGGGGAGTAGGCGTGGGCGGCGACGTAGGTGCCGCGGCGCTCGGCCTCCTCGACGACCGCGCGCAGCTCCTCGGAGGAGTACTGCGGAAGCCGGATTGGGTCCGTGAGGGAGAAGACCCCGCCCGAGGTCATCACCTTGATGGCATGGGCACCGGTGCGCAGGCGGCGGCGCACCGCGAGGCGCAGCGCGTCGACCCCGTCGACCACTTCGCACATGTGCCCCTCGGTGAAGCAGACGTCGACGTGCGCGGAGCGAGGATCGCCGTGCCCCCCGGTCTGGCTGAGCGCAGGCCCCGTGAAGTGATAGCGGGGCGCTCGGAAGAGGTCGGCCTCGACGGCACGTGCCAGGCCGATGTCGCCTCCGGCCACATCCCGAACGGTGGTGAACCCGCGCCGCAGGGCGCTGCCGAGGCGGCGGGCGCCGTTGATCGCGGCGTAGCTCAGCGGGCCGCGCTCATTCTCGAATCCGTCCATGCTCGTGGCGTAGGCGTGGAAATGCGCATCGATCAGCCCGGGGACGATCCATCCGCCGGAGGCGTCCAACACCTCCGTCGAGGCATCCGCCCGCTCGGCGACGATTCCGTCGACGATGCAGAGATCGCGTTCGACGAACTCCCGCACTGTTCCATCCCAGATGTGGGCGCCAGTGATCCTCAGCGATGCCGACTTCATCCTCGTTCTCCTTCTCGACTGGTGTATCCGGTGCTCGTCTCTTCGACACGCTCGGGGCGCGCCGCCGCTCAGCGAAGGCTGAAGCCCTCGGCGAGCGGGTCGGCGGGATCGAGCTCGAACTCGCACGCGCCCACGCGGTACGCCTGGCCGGTGACCTCGGGCACGACGCCGTCGTCCGTTCGCTCGGCGACCCGTGCGAGGAAGCGCGTGCCGATGATCGAGTCGTGGGTCAGCACCTCGCCGTCGGCGAGCTCGCCCGTGTGCGCGAGCAGCGCCACCCGAGCGGCGGTGCCCGAGCCGCACGGGCTGCGGTCGACCTCGCCGTCGGCGAAGACCGTGACGTTGCGTTGCCATGGGCCGTCGGCGGTGCGGCCGAGGTCGTCGACGAGGATCGTGCCGTACACGCCCGACAGGCGATCGTCGGCGAGCTGGGCGGCCGGGTGGTCGTTCAGCGCCCACTTGATCTCACGGCCGAGGCGGATGAGCTCGGTCGTGTCGGCCGGCGTCACGGTGAGGCCGAGCGAGGCGGCGGGCAGGGTCGCGTAGACCGCACCGCCGAACACGAGGTCGACGACGACGTCGCCCCGGCTCGTCGTGAGCGGGATTCCCGTCGCGAGCACGCGCGACGGGACGTTGCGGAAGACGACGCCCGTCGTCGTGCCGCCGCTGCGCTGCACGCGCGCCTGCACCCGGCCGCTCGGCACGTCGATCGTGACGAGCGCCTCGCCGTCGTCGGGTGCGGCGACGCGGCCCGTGTGCACCGCCCAGGCGCCGAGCGCCATGGTGCCGTGCCCGCATGCCGTCGAGAAGCCGTCCTTGTGCCAGAACAGCACGCCGAAGTCGGCGCCGTCGTCGTCGGGCGGCGTGATGAACCCGCCGTACATGTCGTCGTGCCCGCGCGGTTCGAGGCAGAGGAAGCGGCGCACGGCGTCGGCCCGCCCGGTCATCGCCTCGACCCGCCGGGCGGCGACGGTGCCGCCCTCGGTCGGAGCGTCGAGCACGATGCGGAACGGTTCGCCCGCGGTGTGCCAGTCTTCGGTCTTCCAGTGCATCATGCGTTCCGTTCGTTCGTCAGCGAGTGTCGGAGAGGGCGAGCTGGGCGACGGCGAGATCCTGCCAGCCCATGCCGCAGGTCTTGATCACGACGGGCCGAGCGGATGCCTCGGCGCCGCCGCCCCCGAACAGCAGCGCCATGGGGGTCAGTGCGTCGGGGGAGAGATGCCCCTCGGCGATGGCGAGGATGACGTCGCCGGCCTCGGCGAGCGCCACCCGCTGCGACTCGACGATCACTCGGGCGCGACCGAGGAGCTCGCCGGGCAGTTCGCGGGCGTCGACTTCGTGCGACCCGACGGCGACCACCGTGGCGCGGTCGCGCACGAGCGCGGCGTCGAAGTGCGGCTCGCGGGCGGTGGTGGCGCAGACGACGAGGTCGGCATCCGCGACATCCGCTGGCGTGCCGACCGCCACGTCGAGACCGCTCGCGGCGACGAGGCTCGCGGCGTGCTCGGCCCTCGCCCGGTCGCGGCCGACGAACCGCACCCGTTCGACGGGGCGGATGGCGCGCATCGCCTCGACGTGCCGCACGCCCTGCAGGCCGGTGCCGAAGACCACGAGCGACGAGGCATCCGGTGCGGCTACGACGTCGGCGACGGCAGCCGACACAGCCGGAGTCCGGAGACTCGTGAGCTCCGTGCCGTCGAGGAGCGCGACCGGTGCGAGGGTCACGGCATCGAGCACGATGTAGATCGCCTGGATGCGCTCGAGGCCGCGTGCCGGGTTCGCCGGGGCCACCGTCGCGAGCTTCTGGCCGGTGAACGCGCCGAGGTCCGACGGCATGAGCAGGAGTTGGCCGTGCCGCACGTCGACGATCGCCCGCGCGGGGTCGTCGTGGGGGTCGAACCCGTTGCGGAGGGCCTGCTGCAGGGCGTCGATGGCCTGGCGCATGGTGATGCGCGCGGCGATGGCGGGGCCGTCGATGAGGCGGAGCGAGTCGAAGATGCCGGGCATGGACACATCGTACGGGTAATGCGTAATATGTCACATATCGCCGACGGCTCGAAGCTTCGACCCGACGAGCTGCGATCCGGATCCGGCCGCCACGAGCGCCGGAACCCCGAGCAGCGCTCGCTCGAGCACGGTGATCCGCGACGTCGTCCGACGGCGCGGACAGCGAATGACTCAAAGGTGAATCATGGCTCGAACCACCCTGCGCGCGGCCGCAGTGCTCGCCGTTTCGACGGCGCTCGTGATGACCGCGTGCACGACCACGCCGAGCGCCGACTCGGGCGACGGCGAACCGCAGACCGGCGGCACGCTCAAGGTGCTCGCGAACGGCGACGTCGACCACCTCGACCCGCAGCTCGTCGCATACGTGCCGACGTACAGCGTGATGCGCTCGGTCTCGCGCTCGCTGCTGAGCTATGCGGCCAGCGATGACGCCGCCGAGCGCATCGTGCTCCAGCCCGACCTCGTCGAGGAGGTGCCGACCCCGAGCGCCGACGGCCTCAGCTACACCGTGACGCTGCGCGACGGCGTCACCTGGGGCGCACCCGACGGCGCCCGGCCCATCGTCGCGAGCGACGTCGCCCGCGGCATCGAGCGCCTCTGCAACCCGCACATCTCTGGCGCCCTGGCCGGCTACTTCCAGGGCCTCATCGCCGGCATGGACGAGTTCTGCACCGGCTTCGCGGCCGTCGCCCCCGAGGTCGGCCCGATCAAGGACTACATCGAGGGCAACGAGATCGCGGGCATCACGACGCCCGACGACCGCACGATCGAGTTCACCCTCGTCGAGCCCGCGAGCGATTTCCCATTCATGCTCTCGCTCGACGCGGCCGACCCGGCGCCGATCGAGGCGCTCGACGCGCTGCCCGACTCGCCCGAGTTCCGGCGCGGCTTCGTGTCATCCGGCCCCTACCAGGTGGCCGAGTACACGCCCGACGCGAAGCTCGTGCTCGAGCGCAACCCCGCGTGGGACCCCGAGAGCGACCCGCTCCGCAAGGCGTACGTCGACGGCATCGAGATGACGATGGGCGTCGAGGGCGACGCCGCCATGCAGCAGTTGCAGGCCGGCTCGGCCGACATGCTCTTCGACCTCACCCCGAGCCCTGCGAACATCCAGCAGCTGAAGGCGGCGAACGACGAGAAGTTCTCCACGATGGAGAACGGCGGCGTCGACCAGTTCATGTGGATGAACACGGCCTCGACCAACAACGGGGGCGCGCTCACCAAGCTCGAGGTGCGTCAGGCGCTGCAGTACGCGGTCGACAAGTCGGCCGTCGTGCAGACCATGGGCGGCGCCGACCTCGCGGGCGTCACGAACGGCATCTTCGGCCCCGGCATCCTCGGCTACCAGGAGTCCGACGAGTACGCGACCGAGGGCGGCAAGGGCGACCCCGAGAAGGCGAAGGAACTCCTCGCCGAGGCGGGCTACCCCGACGGCCTGACCCTGAAGATGCCGTACCGCAACGTCGGCACGCAGCCCGACATCGCCCAGACGGTGCAGGCGAGCCTCGAACGCGCCGGCATCACCGTCGAGCTGACGCCGGTGCCGCCGACCGACTACTACGCGAACTTCATGACGAACCGCGACAACGCGAGCTCGGGCGCCTGGGACATCGCGCTCGTCGGCTGGTCGCCCGACTGGCAGGGCGGTGCAGCGCGCAGCGTCTTCCAGCCGCAGTTCGTCTTCGACGGCACGCCGCAGACGTACAACTACGTCGACTTCAACAGCGACGCCGCCGATGAGCTCGCCGCCGAGGCGCTCGCCGCGGCCACGCCCGAGGAGGCGGCCGACCTCTGGCACCAGGTCGACGAGGCCGTCATGGCCGACGCGCCGATCGTCAGCATCGCCTACCGACTGAAGCCGAACTACCACTCGGCCCGCGTCGGCGGCTTCGAGCCGTACGCCCAGAGCCAGAACGGCGACTGGACGAACGTCTGGCTCACGAAGTAGCCGTCCGAACACATCTGCAACGAACGTACCCGGCGGCCGGTTCCGGCCGGCCGCCGGGTCAGATCGAGGGACCCAATGACGATCCTCCTCGACGTGCGCGACCTCGCCGTCGACATCCCAACCGAGGACGGCACCGTGCACGCGGTGCAACACGTCTCGTTCACCGTCAACGAGGGCGAGTTCTTCGGCGTCGTCGGCGAATCCGGCTCCGGCAAGTCCGTGATGGTGCAGTCGATCATGGGCCTGGTGCCGGGCGCCCGAACCAGCGGCTCCGTACTCTTCCGCGACCGCGACCTGCTCGCCCTCGCGCCCGAACAGCTGCGTTCCGTGCGCGGGCGCGAGATCAGCATGATCTTCCAGGACCCGCTCTCGAGCCTGCACCCCCAGTACACGGTGGGCTGGCAGATCGTCGAGCAGATCCAGGCGCACGAGAAGGTCAGTGCCAAGGCGGCCAGGGCGCGCGCGATCGACCTGCTCGATCGCGTCCGCATTCCGGATGCCGCGGCGCGCTTCGACGCCTATCCGCACCAGTTCTCGGGGGGCATGCGACAGCGCGTCATGATCGCGATGGGCCTCTCGCTCGGCCCGGCGCTCATCATCGCCGACGAGCCGACCACCGCGCTCGACTCGACCGTACAGGCGCAGATCCTCGACCTGCTCGGCGAGATGCGCAGCGAATTCGGCACCACCGTGCTCATGATCAGCCACGATCTCGGCGTGCTCTCGCGCGTCGCCGACCGGGTCATGGTCATGTACGGCGGTCGCCGCATGGAGCTCGGCGCCGCCGACGCGGTGCTCTGCGGGCCGGCGCATCCGTACACCGCTGGCCTCTTGCGGTCGTCGTCATTCAACCGGGAGCCGGGCACGCCGCTCGTGCCCATCGGCGGGCGGCCGCCGAGCCTGCTCGCCCCGCCCGAGGGCTGCGCGTTCCGCGACCGCTGCCCCGACGCGATGTCGATCTGCGGCACGAAGCCGCCCGTGCGCCGTTACGACGACGGCACCGAGGTGGCCTGCTGGCTCGAGTCGACGCCGGTCGAGCCCGACCCGCCGGTGCTCCCGCCGCCGAGCCTCCTCGCGAGCCCCGTCGACCCCATCGTGAAGGTCGAGGGCCTCCGCCTCACGTTCCCGCAGCGTCGCGGCGAACCGCGCGTCGTACTCGACGACATCTCGCTCGAGGTGCGGCGGGGCGAGACGCTCGGCCTCGTCGGCGAGAGCGGCTGCGGCAAGACCACCCTCGCTCGTGCGATCGCCGGGCTCGTCGCGCCGACGGCGGGAACCGTCGAGTTCGACGGAGCGTCGACCGCGAACCTCGACCGCGCGCAGTGGCGAGACCTCCGGCGCCGCGTGCAGCTCGTCTTCCAGGACCCGTTCGGCTCGCTGAACCCGCGCCGTCGTGTCGGCTCGATCATCGGCGATCCGTTCCGCATCCACCGGCTCGCGAGCGGCGCCGAACGCCGTGCGAAGGTGCAGGAGCTCATGGAGCTCGTCGGGCTGAACCCCGAGCACTACAACCGCTTCCCGTCGCAGTTCTCGGGCGGGCAGCGGCAGCGCATCGGCATCGCTCGGGCGCTCGCCCTGAATCCCGAGCTCGTGATCCTCGACGAGCCGGTCTCCGCGCTCGACGTGTCGATCCAGGCGCAGGTGCTGAACCTGCTCGACGAACTGCAGCGCCGGCTCGGGCTCACCTACCTGTTCATCTCGCACGACCTCGCGGTCGTGCGCCACGTCTGCGATCGCATCGCGGTCATGGAGGGCGGGCGCATCGTCGAGCTCGGCACCGCCGACCAGGTCTGGAACGACCCGCAGCAGCCGTTCACCCGGCGGCTGCTCGCCGCGGCGGCGCCCGAGATCCCACGAGAGTCGCGTGATCGCCGTCTGCTGCCGCTGACGGACGCCGCCCCCGCACCCTCGGCCGACCTCGTCGCCCTGGAGGTCGCCTCGTGAGCCTCATGCCCAAGACCCCCGCGGCGGCGGCGCGCGCCTCGACCGAGGTGCAGGCCCGAGGCTCCGGCCGACTCACCCTCACCCGGCTCCTCCGCGACCCCGCGAGCATCGCCTCGATCATCGCGATCCTGGTCATCATCGCCTTCGCGCTCTGCGCCCCGCTCATCGCGGCGTGGACGGGGCACGGCCCGACCGAGCAGTTCCGCGAGACCGGCCTCACGCCGGAGGGCATCCCGGTCGGCCCGAACGCCGAGTTCCTGCTCGGCACCGACCAGCTCGGCCGCGATGTGCTCGTTCGCCTCGCCTACGGCGCCCAGGTGTCGCTCCTCGTCGGCGTGGTCGCGTCGATCGTGGCGTCGGTCATCGGTATCGCGATCGGCACGGTCGCCGGGTTCTCGGGCGGGGTCGTCGACACGGTGCTCAGCCGCACGATGGACCTCGTCATGAGCGTGCCGTTCCTGCTCTGCGCGATCGCGCTCGTCTCGGTGCTCGGTCCGAGCCTCAGCCTGTCGATCGCCGTGATCGTGTTCTTCAGCTGGACGGGCCTCGCCCGCGTCATCCGTGGCCAGGTGCTGGCACTCCGGCACCGCGAGTTCGTCGAGGCGGCGCGTTCGCTCGGCGCCTCGCGCACCTCGATCATGTTCCGCGACATCCTGCCCAACCTGGTGGTGCCGATCATCGTCTACACGACCCTCATGATCCCGGCGGCGATCGTGTTCGAGGCGACGCTCTCGTTCCTCGGCCTCGGCATCGTGCCGCCGACGCCCAGCTGGGGCAACATGCTGGCGGATGCCGCGAACGGCTCGCTCTACCTCGTGGCGTGGTGGATGGTCGTCGTGCCGGGCGGCGCCCTGCTCGCGCTGACCCTCGCGTTCAACCTGCTCGGCGACGGACTCCGCGACGCCCTCGATCCCGCCGCCGTCTCGAAGGGCAAGCGCGCATGACCCGGTTCATCCTCTCCCGCATCGCCTTCGGCGTGCTCGTGCTGTTCCTCCTCAGCGTCTTCGTGTTCATGCTCTTCTACGTCTCGCCGTCGGACCCGGCCCGCATCATCGCGGGCGACAAGGCGACCGAAGAACTCATGGCGCAGATCCGCACGAATCTGGGACTCGACCGCCCGATCACCGAGCAGTACGTGACCTTCATCGGCAACCTGCTGCATGGCGACCTCGGGTACTCGTACCGCTCGAGCATGCCGGTCTCCGAGCTCGTCGTCTCGCGCATCCCTGTCACGATGTCACTCGTCTTCGGCGGCATGGTGTTCTGGCTCGCGATCGGCATTCCCATCGGCATCGTGTCGGCGAAGCATCCGGGATCGGTGCGCGACCGGCTCGGACAGGGCTTCGCGATCGTCGGCATCAGCTTCCCGACCTTCGTGCTCGGCATGCTCGCGCTCTACCTGCTGTACTTCGTGCCGACGAAGCTCGGCTTCACGCTCTTCCCGCCGAGCGGTTACGTGCCGTTCGAGCAGAGCCCGCTGGAGTGGGCCTGGCATCTGCTCCTCCCGTGGCTGACGCTCGCGCTCGTCGTCGCGGCCGTGTACGCACGGCTCACGCGCGGGCAGATGCTCGAGGTGCTCGGGCAGGACTACATCCGCACCGCGCGGGCGAAGGGCGTCGACGAACGCCGCGTGACGTACGTGCACGCGTTCCGGAGCGCGATGCCGCCGCTCGTCACCCAGCTCGGCATCGACATCGGGCTCATGCTCGGCGGCGTGATCGTGATCGAGCAGGTCTTCGGCCTGCTCGGCGTCGGCAGCCTCGCCGTGACCGCGGTCGCCATGCAGGATAGACCCGTGGTGATCGCGATCGTACTGCTCGGCGGCGTCTTCGTCGTGGTCTCGAACCTCGTCGTCGACACGACGTACGCGCTGCTCGACTCGCGGGTGCGGACGGCGGCCCGATGAGCGCCGACTGGTACCCCATCGGGCAGGATGTCGCGGCCCGAGAGCTGTGGCTCGACGTGCCCCTCGACTGGGCCGACCCCGACGGACCGACGATCCGAATATTCGCGCGGGAACTCGTCGACGCCGCCCGCCGCGATGAGGACCTGCCGGTGCTCGTCTACCTGCAGGGCGGACCCGGTGGCAAGTCGCCGAGGCCGCTCGGCCGCGACGGGTTCCTCGACGAGGCGCTCGCCCGGTTCCGGGTGGTGCTGCCCGACCAGCGCGGGACCGGCCGCTCGACCCCGCTCGAGGGTCGGCGGCTCGACGGGCTCACCGCCGACGAAGCCGCGAGGATCCTCGAGCTGCACCGCGCCGACTCCATCGTGCGCGACCTCGAGGCGCTCCGCGGGGCGCACTACGAGGGCACGCCGTGGTGGACGCTCGGCCAGAGCTACGGCGGCTTCCTCACGCTGCACTACCTCTCGGTCGCGCCCGAGGCGATCGTCGCCTCGGCGATCACCGGGGGACTGCCGAGCCTCGACCCCTCGGCCGACGTCGTCTATGCGCGCACCTTCCCTCGCGTGCGGACGAAGAACCGGCGGTTCGCCGAACGACTGCCGCACCTGGCCGAGCGCATCGCACGGGTGGCCGACCTGCTCGATGCCGACGACGTGCGCCTGCCCGACGGCGACCGGCTCACCGTGAAGCGCCTGCAGGCGCTCGGCTTCGACTTCGGCATGGCCCCTGGCTTCGACCGGGTGCACTGGGTCTTCGACGAGGCGTTCGCCGATGCCGACGAGACCGTCGTCAGCGAGACGTTCCTGTCGACCGTCGGCGGACTGACGGCGTTCGAGCGCAACCCGCTCTTCATCGCCCTGCAAGAGAGCATCTACGGCCCCGGCCCCACGGCTTGGGCGGCCGAGCGGGCTCGCGCCGACAATCCCGACTTCGCTCCCGGCGCCCGGCCGCTGCTCTTCACCGGCGAGATGGTCTTCCCGTGGATGTTCGAGGAGGTGCGGGCGCTTCGCGGATTCCGTGCCGGCGTCGAGCGGCTCGCCGAGACCGATCGCCCGATCGAGCTGTACGACCACGAGCGACTCGCGGCGAACGCCGTGCCCGCCGAAGCCGTCGTCTACCTCGACGACATGTACGTCGACGCCGCGTTCTCGCTCGACACCGTCGAACGGGTCGGCGGCCTCGAGGCCTGGACCACCAACGAGTTCGAGCACGACGGACTGCACACCGGAAAGGTGGCCGGACGCCTGTTCGACGCACTCGACCGGCGCGTCGCCGGCTCGGCCCACGCTCCGCGCGCGCGATCGCGCAGCTGACGACAGTGCCCACGAAAGGACCCGGCATGACCGAACACCGCACACACACCCACGCCTCGCACGGAGCCGGCTCCGGGGGAGCGGCATCCTCGATGCCGGCTCCGGCGGAACGCGACCCGCGGATGCCGCGACTCGCGCAATCGCCGGGGTTCAACGAGTCCATGCGCAGCGGGTGGGGCACGCCCGTGCGCACACCCGTGATCCCGGCGGGTGCCGCGCTCGCCGCGCACCATCACCGCGCCCGGCTGGCCGAGGCGCTGCCCGGCCGCACCATCGCCGTCTCGGCCGGTCGGGCACCCGTGCGCGCGAACGACACGAGCTTCGAGTTCCGCGCCGACAGCGACTTCCTCTGGCTGCTCGGCTGCGGCATCGAAGACGCGGTGCTCGTGATCGAGTCGGTGCCGGGCGGCCACGACGCCACCCTCTACCTGCCCGCACCGTTCCGGCCCGGTGACGACGGCTTCCACGCCGACCCGCTCCGGGGCGAGCTGTGGGTCGGGCCGATGCCGGGCCTCGCCGAGTACGCCGAGGCGCTCGACGTGCGCACGCGCCGCATCGAGGAGCTCGTGCTGCGCGACGACACCCTCGTCGCCGGTGCGCCCACGCCGGTCGGGCCGGCAGCCGCCGCGCTCGCCGCGCACCCGCGCTCGGCCGAGCTCACGCGCGCGCTCGCCGAACTCCGCATGATCAAGGACGAGTGGGAGCTCGCCGAGCTCGCGGCCGCAGTCGCCTCGACCGAGCAGGGGTTCGCCGCGATGGCGCGCGAGCTCTCCTCGGCCATCGAGTGGGGCGGCGAGCGCTGGCTGCAGGGCACCTTCGACCGCTACGCGCGCACGGTCGGCAACGGCCCGGGGTACGCATCGATCGTCGGCTCCGGCGCCCACGCGCCGATCCTGCACTGGGTTCGCGCCGACGGCGCCATCGACCCGGCGGAGCTGCTGCTGCTCGACGTCGGCGTCGAGCGACGGTCGGGATACACGGCCGACGTCACGCGCACGATCCCGGGCGGCGGCACGTTCACCTCGGCGCACCGCGCCGTGCACGACCTCGTCGAGGCGTCGCACCGGGCCGGACTCGCGGCCGTCGGGCCGGGCCGCCAGTGGTCCGACTTCCACGTCGCGAGCATGGAGGTCCTCGCGCGTGGTCTTCACGACTGGGGGATGCTGCCCGTCTCCGTCGACGAGGCGCTCGCCCCCGACGGGCAGCAGCACCGCCGCTACATCGTGTGCGGCGTGGGGCACCACCTCGGCATCGACGTGCACGACTGCGCGGGGTCGAGCTATGCCGCCTACCAGGGCGCCAGGATGCAGCCCGGCATGGCGCTCACGGTCGAGCCCGGGCTCTACTTCCACGCGTTCGACGAGACGGTTCCGCCCGAGCTCCGCGGCCTCGGCGTTCGCATCGAGGACGACCTCGTGGTGACGGCGACCGGGCACGACGTGCTCTCCGGGGGTCTCCCGATCGACGCCGCGGGTCTCGAAGCCTGGCTGGCGGCGGCGCGCTCGGGGGAGTCGTCGTCAACGGCCCGACCGGTGCTCACCGGTTCCTGATCTCCGTGCACCGGGCGTCCCGATGCCGCTCGCGGGACGCCCGGCACGGTTCGATTCTCGTTTCGGCGCGGAATCTGCAAGAATGATCAGTCGAGTTCTGTATCGCCCGACCCTCTATCAGGCGCGCAGAACCCCTTTGAGCTTCCGCCGAGTGTGCACCCCACGCTCACGGCTGTCAGTTCGCCAACTCACAACATTTCAGGAGAATTGTGGCTGTCAAGATCCGTCTCAAGCGTCTCGGCAAGATCCGTGCGCCGTACTACCGCATCGTCGTCGCCGACTCGCGCACCAAGCGCGACGGTCGCGTGATCGAGGAGATCGGCAAGTACCACCCCACCCAGAACCCCTCGTTCATCGAGGTCGACTCCGACCGCGCACAGTACTGGCTCTCCGTCGGCGCGCAGCCGACCGAGCAGGTCGCCGCGATCCTCAAGCTCACGGGCGACTGGGGCAAGTTCAAGGGCGACAAGAACGCCGTCTCGACGGTTCAGGTCGCTGAGCCGAAGGCCGCCTTCGTGGCCGACGAGAAGAAGAAGCCCGTGCTGAAGCCCAAGGCCGAGAAGCCCGCGGCCAAGGTCGAAGAGGCTCCCGCCGAGACCGCGGCAGACGAGGCGTAAAGCCTTGCTCCAGTCCGCGCTCGAACACCTCGTCAAGGGGATCGTCGATCACCCCGACGAAGTGAAGGTCGTCTCCGCGTCGAGCGCACGTGGCGAGGTCCTCGAGGTTCATGTGAACCCCGAGGACCTCGGTCGCGTGATCGGCCGTGCCGGCCGCACCGCGAAGGCGCTCCGCACGCTCGTCACCGCTCTCGCCGACGGCCGCCGCGTTCGCGTCGACGTCGTCGACACCGACGACTGACGTGGCCGACACTTCCGGTACACAGCTCCGGGTCGGGCGCCTGCTGAAGGCGCACGGCCTGAAGGGCGCCATCAAGATCGAGCTCTACACCGACGACCCCGACCGGCGCTTCGTGCCGGGCGCGGAGTTCTCGCTGCAGGTGCCGGGCGACTCGCCCTGGCACGGCAAGAGCATCACGCTCCGTGAGCTCCGCTGGTACAACGGGCACGCCGTCGGCTTCTTCGAGGGCGTCGACGACCGCACCGAGGCCGAGGGCCTCGCCAAGGCGATCCTCTGGGTCTCGCACGTCGAAGAAGAGGCGCAGGAAGACGACGCCTGGTACGACCACCAGCTCATCGGCCTCGCGGTCGTCCGCGACGGCGAGCGGGTGGGCGAGGTCTCGCACGTCGAGCATTTCCCCGCGCAAGACCTGCTGATCGTCAAGACCGGCAGCGGCGAGGTCATGGTGCCGTTCGTCGCGGCCATCGTGCCCGAGGTCGATCTCGCGGCGGGCACGGTCACCGTGACGCCGCCCCCGGGACTCTTCGAAGAGCTTCCCGAGGTCGAGCCGGCCGCCGAGGCCGCTCCTGCAGTCGCTCCCGTCGACACCGCCGAGACGGATGCCGCGGCGCCCGCCGAGGCCGACCGCGACGAGTAGTCCGCCGATGCGCGTCGACATCGTCACGATCTTCCCCGAGTTCTTCTCGGTGCTCGACCTGTCGCTGCTCGGCAAGGCACGGCAGTCGGGCCTCATCGAGGTGACGGCGCACGACCTGCGCGACGCCACCCACGACCGCCATCGCACGGTCGACGACACCCCGTACGGCGGCGGCGCCGGCATGGTCATGAAGCCCGAGCCGTGGGGCGAGGCGATCGACGGCATCGTGGGCGACGGGACATCCGATGCCCTGCTCATCGTGCCGTCGCCGGCGGGCGAGCCGTTCACGCAGCAGATCGCCCGCGAACTGGCCGCCGAAGAGCACCTCGTGTTCGCATGCGGCCGCTACGAGGGCATCGACCAGCGCGTCGTCGACCACTACGCCACTCGCATGCGCGTGCGACTCATCAGCCTCGGCGACTACGTGCTGAACGGCGGCGAGGTCGCCGTCATGGCGATGATCGAGGCGGCCGGCCGGCTCGTGCCGGGCGTCGTCGGCAACCCCGAGAGCCTCGTCGAGGAGTCCCACGAAGACGGCCTGCTCGAGTACCCGAGCTACACCAAGCCGGCGTCGTGGCGCGGGCTCGACGTGCCGCCGGTGCTGCTGTCGGGCAATCACGGCGCGATCGCCGAGTGGCGCCGCGAGCAGCAGATCGAGCGCACGCGACGCGTTCGCCCTGAACTCCTCGGCGAGTAGCAGCACCGAGGCGCACCGCGTGCGCCTCGCGTGAGCCGTTCTTCACCTGCCGGAAACACGTGGGAGCGGAGCGCGAAACACGCCCTCCCTAGCGTCGAATCGGCGGGTGAGACCGGTTCCCGCCGGAGAGCGCGGGTCAGCACATGGTCGGGTCGGGAGTCGTCGGCGCCGCGACGGAGTACATCGAGGCGCATCCGCTCAGGCTCGTCGCCGTCACCCACGGGGCGCCGTCGAGCGCCAACCGCGAGGCGGTGATCCGGCTCGTCGACGGCGTGGCCTCCGCGAGCCCCGATCTCGATGTCTCCATCAGCTTCGTCGACGCGAGTCGGTCGGATGTCGCGGCGGTGCTCGGTCCCGACGCCCAGGAGGGTGCGGTCATCGTGCCGCTCGTGCTCTCGGCGGGCTTCCACGTGCGCACCGGGCTCTCGCTCGGGCTCGACGGGCGAGGCTCTGCAGCGGGTTCCCGCGCCGGCACGCGACTCGCCGCCGAGCTCGGCCCCGACGACCGCATCGTCGAAGTGCTCGCCGAGCGGCTGGGCAGGCTCCAGCTCGCCGAGACCGACGCCGTAGTGCTCGCAGCGGCGGGTTCCAATGACCCGCGCGCGGTGCGCGAGTGCTTCGAGACCGCCCGTCGCCTCGGGCACCGACTCGGTCGATCGGTCACCGTCGGGTTCATCGCCGCGGCGATTCCGCGATTGCACGACGCCATCGAGATGATCCGCGAGGTGCACCCCGGTGTGCGGGTGGTGGTCGGCAGCTACCTGCTGGCACCCGGCACCTTCTACGACACCGCGGCATCCGTCGGCGCCGACGCGATCGCGTCGCCGCTCCTGCTCCCCGACGAGGCGGCGCCCCGCCAGCTCGTCGATCTGGTGCTCGATCGGTACCGAGACGTCGCCGCCGCACGACTCGAGCGGACGTGAGCCTGGTCAGGCGGTGACGCTCGGCGTCTCGTCGGTCTCGGCAGCGCGGGCGATGATCTCGGCGATGCGCCCCTTGCATCCGCCGCAGCCGGTGCCCGCACGGGTCTCGCGCCCGACCCCCTCGACCGTCGCGACGCCGCACGCGGCGGCCTCCTCGATGCGGCCCACGGTGACCCCGTTGCACCAGCAGACGGTGGAGGCCGGAGCGAAGGCATCGGCGTCGGTGCTGGGGTCGTAGTCGGGGCCGTCGAACCGCAGCAGCACCGATCGATCGGCCGGCAGCTCGCCGCGACGCTCGAACAGCAGGGTGAGCTCGGCTGCGGTGCGCGGCATCCCGACGCTCACGAACCCCGTGAGTGCGCCGTCCTCCGTCACCATCTTCACGTAGCGCAGGTGCTCGGGATCCGCCCACTGCGAGACCCGTCGTCGCGGGTGCAGGGCGTCGTCGTCCCACGGGTCCGCCGAGATGTCGCCGACCGCGACGACGTCGATGTGCTCGGCTTTCAGCATCACGATCGCGTCGCGCTCGGCGGGCGCCGCGACCTCCGCCGGGCTGCTTCCCGTCGTCGACGCGATGAACGACGCTGCGAGCCATTCCGCCTGCCTCCAGCCCGGCCCGATGAGCCCGGAGGGAGCACCGGGGAGCACGCGCTGCCCGGCGAGCTCCGCGGTGCGCTCGACGACCTGTGCGCAATCGCCGATGGCGTACACGTCGGGATCCGTCCAGCTCGCGAGGCCGGGGCCGACGACGACGCCGACGGCCGTACGGAGGCCCGCGAGCGTCGCGAGCTCGGTGCGGGGGCTCACCCCGCACGAGAGCACGAGCAGGTCGCCGCGCAGCTGCTTGCCGTCGGCGGTGACGACCATGTCGAAGCGGCGCATGCCGTCGTCGTCGGTGCGGAACGCCACGGCCTCCGCACGGCTGTGGGCGACCACGGTGACGCCCGATCGGCGCAGGGCTGAGCGCAGCACGAGGCCGCCGCCGCGGTCGAGGTTGCGCGGCATCGGGTGCGGGCCGTGGTGCACGACGCAGACCTGGGCGCCGGCGTGGCCCGCGGCGAGCGCGAGTTCGAGGCCGAGCACGCCGGCGCCGAGCACGATGATGCGCTTGCGGGCCCGAACGGCGTCGAGCACGCGGTCGGCGTCGGCGAGGTCGCGGAGGGCGGTGATGCCCGCGGGCAGGGCGTCGTCGCGCGCGACGAGCTGCTTCGCGTACTTCCGCAGCGAGTCGAGGTCGCGGCGGTGGCGTTCGACACCGTCGAGCGTCGGCACGTTCGCCCGAGATCCGGTCGCGAGCACGAGCCGGTCGTATTCGAGCCCTTCACCGGAGTCGAGGTGGACGATCCGCGCCGATCGGTCGATCGAGGTCGCCGCGACGCCGAGCAGCACGCGCGCGCCGGCCGCCTCCGCGGCCGTCCGATCGCCGACGAGCATCGCGTCGAGCCCGGTGTTGCCGACGGCGTACTCGGCGACGAGCACCCGGTTGTACGCCTCGACGTCTTCGCCCGCGACCACGGTGAGCGCGAGGGAGCCGTTCGCGACGGCCGGCAGCAGCTCGTCGACGAACCGCGCGCCGACGGGGCCGTAGCCGATGAGCACGATCCTCTGCGGGTTCACGCCGTCACCTCCGTCTCGACGAGGCGTGCGAGCCGCACGAGGTTGGTCTTGAACTCGGGCATCGCCGAGACGGGGTCGACCGCGTCCGAGGTCAACAGGTTCGCCGCCTGCTCGTCGCCGTAGTGGAACGGCACGAAGACGGCGTCGGGCCGCATGTCGGTCGTGAGCCGGGCCCGGCAGCGCACCGTGCCCCTCGTGTTCGAGAGCTCGACGACCTCGCCGTCGGCGACCCCGAGGCGTTCGGCGGTCGACGGATGCAGCGAGGCCCGTGCCTCGGGCTGGGCATCGGCGAGCTCGGGCACCCGGCGCGTCTGCGCGCCGCTCTGGTAGTGCTCGAGGAGGCGGCCGGTCACGAGCGTGAGCTCGCCGGGGAGCGGCGCCGGGTGCGCCGACGCCCGCACCGAGACCGGCACGAGCCGTGCGAGGCCGTCGGGGTGGGCGAACCGGTCGGCGAAGAGGCGCGGAGTGCCCGTGCCGCCGCGCGGGTACGGCCAGTACGCGGCGTCGCCCCGGTCGAGCATGGCGTAGTCGATGCCCGAGTAGTCGGCGATGCCGCCCTCCGAAGCGAGGCGCAGCTCCTCGAAGACGAGTTCGGGGTCGACGTCGAAGGTCGCGGTGCACTCGAGTCGCCGGGCGAGCTCGGCGAGGATCCAGAGCTCGTCGCGCACGCCGCCCGGCGGCGTGATCGCACGGCGGCGACGGATGACCCGGCCCTCGAGCGAGGTCATCGTGCCCTCCTCCTCGGCCCACTGCGTGATCGGCAGCACGACGTCGGCGAGCGCCGCCGTCTCGGAGAGGAAGAAGTCGCAGACGACGAGGAGGTCGAGCGCGGCGATCCGCTCGCGCACGTTCGCGACGTTCGGCGACGAGACGACGAGATTCGATCCGTGCACGAGGAGCGCACGCACGCCGCCGGGCTCGCCGAGCGATTGCAGGAGCTCGACCGCCGGGACGCCGGGCCCGGGCAGGTCGTCGGGCGCGACCCCCCACACCCGCGCCACATGCGCCCGGGCCTCGGGGTCGGTGATCTTGCGGTACCCGGGCAGCTGATCGCATTTCTGGCCGTGCTCGCGCCCGCCCTGCCCGTTGCCCTGGCCGGTGAGCGTGCCGTAGCCGCTGCCGACGCGCCCGGGCAGGCCGAGGAGCAGCGAGAGGTTGATCGCGGCCGTCGCCGTGTCGGTGCCGTCGACGTGCTGCTCGACGCCGCGGCCCGTCAGGATGTAGACGTTCCCGCCCGAGGCGAGCCGTCGCGCGAGGCGGCGCAGCGCCAGCGCTGGCACCCCGGTCGCGGACTGCACGCGCTCGGGCCACCACGACGCGACGCCGCGGCGGATCGCCTCGAATCCGGTCGTGCGCGCTGCGACGTAGTCGAGGTCGACGAGCCGCTCGGCGATGACGACGTGGATGAGCCCCAGCAGGAGTGCGAGGTCGGTGCCGGGCATCGGCTGCAGGTGCAGGCCCCTGCCGTCGTCGGCGAGCCGGGCGGTCGCGGTGCGGCGCGGGTCGACGACGACGAGGCCGCCGGCGGCCTGCGCACCTGCCAGGTGGCCGATGAAGGGCGGCATCGTCTCGGCGACGTTCGTGCCGAGCAGCAGGATCGTGTCGGCGCCGTCGAGGTCGTCGAGCGGGAACGGCAGGCCGCGGTCGACGCCGAACGCGCGATTGCCCGCCGCCGCTGCCGACGACATGCAGTAGCGGCCGTTGTAGTCGATTCGGCTCGTGCCGAGCGCGAGCCGCGCGAACTTGCCGAGCAGGTAGGCCTTCTCGTTCGTGAGCCCGCCGCCGCCGAAGACGCCGACCGCGTCGGCCCCATGAGCCTGCCGGATGCCGCGGAGCGATGCCGCGACGAGATCGAGCGCCTCCTCCCAGTCCGCCTCGCGCAACACGCCGTCGGCGCCCCGCACGAGCGGGGCGCCGAGGCGCGAGGGAGCGCGGAGGAGTTCCGCCGAGGTCCAGCCCTTCTTGCAGAGCCCGCCCCGGTTGGTCGGGAAGTCCCGCGCGCCGACGGTCACCGGTGCCGCCGCGGCATCCGGAGCCGGCACCGTCGTGAGGGTCATGGCGCACTGCAGGGCGCAGTACGGGCAGTGCGTGTCGGCGGAGCGGCTCATCCGGACTCGATTCAGATCTTGTGGTCGCGCAGGCGGCTGGAGCGCACGTAGACGGTGTAGGTGAGCACGAGCAGCGCGACGTAGCCGGCGATGAAGCCGATGAACGCGCCGGCGTAGCCGCCCGTGGTCTGGTACGAGAGGTTCAGCACCTGCGGGATGAGGAATCCGCCGTACGCGCCGATCGCCGAGATCAGCCCGAGTGCCGCGGCGGCCTTGCGCTGGGTCGACACGTCGCCCGCGCCCGCAACTGCTCCCGCTCCACCGCCGCGCACGGCGAACACCACGGGCACCATGCGATAGGTCGAGCCGTTGCCGATGCCCGCCGCGGCGAACAGGAGCAGGAAGCATCCGAGGAAGAGCCAGAAGTTGCCGAGCGGGAGCGTGAGCAGCACGCCGACCGTGATCGTGCCCATCGCGGCGAAGGCGAGCATCGTGATGCGCGCCCCGCCGAAGCGGTCGGAGAGGCGCCCGCCGTACGGTCGGGCGAGTGAGCCGACGAGCGCGCCGAGGAAGGCCAGGGTGATCGACGCGCCGCCGATCGCCACGGTTGCGAACTCGGGGAACTGGTCGGCGATGAGCTTCGGGAAGACGCTCGCGAAGCCGATGAACGAGCCGAACGTGCCGATGTAGAGCAGCGAGAGCACCCAGAGGTGCGGTTCACGCAGGGCCGCTGCTGAGCCCGCGAAGTCGGCTTTCGCGTTCGAGATGTTGTGCATGCGGCGCGCGGCGCCGATCATCGCGACGACGATCAGCGGCACCCAGATCCAGCCCGCGAGGGGGAGGTTCAACGCTGCGCCGGCTCCGATCGTGACGACGATCGGCACGACGAATTGGGCGACGGATGCCCCGAGGTTGCCGCCCGCCGCGTTCAGCCCGAGCGCCCAGCCCTTCTCCCGCTGCGGGAAGAAGAACGTGATGTTCGACATCGAGCTCGCGAAGTTGCCGCCGCCGAAGCCCGCGAGCGCGGCCACGAGCAGGAGCACGCCGAACGGGGTCTCGGGGTTGCCGACGACGATCGCGAGGAGGATCGCGGGGATGAGGAGGAGACCGGCCGAGATGATCGTCCAGTTGCGCCCGCCGAACCTCGGCACGAGGAACGAGTAGGGGATGCGCAGCGTCGCGCCGACGAGGCTCGGGATCGAGATGAGCCAGAAGATCTCACCGGTCGAGAGGTCGAAGCCGGCGGCCGGGAGCGTGACGGCGACGATCGACCAGAGCTGCCAGACGACGAAGCCGAGGAACTCGGCGAAGATCGACCAGCGCAGGTTGCGACGGGCGATCACCCGACCTTGCGTCTCCCACTGGGCGTGGTCCTCGGGGTTCCAGTTCTCGATCCAGCGGCCGGGCCGGAGCGCGAGGGCCGGCGCCGTCGACGTCGAGGGTGCCGTCGAGTCTGGATCGATGCTCGGCGATGCGGTGACGGGCGGGGGAGCTGCGTTCACGGTGTCGGTCATCGGTGCCTCCGGGGATGGTCGGTCGCGGGTCGAGCTGGTGTCGTGCTCGACGCTATTCGCGGCGTGTTTCCGCAGCGGGTGCCGGTCGTAAACCCTGTGTCTCCACCTGCTCACCCGATGCGGCGAGGCATGTGAGGCGGGAGTCAGACATCGATCCGGTACCCGCGCTTGACCACCGTGGCGATGAGGCCGGGCACACCGAGCGTCTGGCGGAGGCGGCTGAGGGCCACCTCGAGGGCGTGCTCGTCGTCGGTGCCCGGCAGCGCGGCGGTGAGCCGGTCGCGAGCCACGACGGAGCCTCGCCCGAGCACGAGTGCGCGGAGGATCATGAGGGCGACGGGTGCGAGCGCGACTCGGCGATCGTCGATGTCGACGACGGAGCCGCGGAGTTCGAGCGGCCCGTGACGGGTGTCGAGCCGCAGCACCCGCTCCGATTCGAGGTGCTCGCAGACGAGCCTGATGAGCGCCCCCATGCGGAACCGCTCGGGCTGGATCGGCGCGATGCCCGCAGCGATGAGCGGCGCCGCGGTAACGGGCCCGACGGCCGCCGCCACGACCGGCCCGCACATCGCGTCGATGAGGTCTTCGAGCCGGCCGCGCACCTCGGCCGCCGCGAAGAGCGCGTGCACCGCGGGCGCGCTCGTGAAGGTGATGCAGTCGAGCCCGCCGGTGCAGGCGGCTTCGATGAGACGGTCGACCCGCTCATCGGTCTCGTCGGGCTCGATCCAGCGGTACGGTTCGACGGTCAGCACGCGGTCGTGGGCGTCGCGCAGGCGATCGAGCTGCGACGGGTTCAGGAACCCGTGCAGCTGCACGGCGACCGTGAGGCCCGGCGGCCTGGTGGCGAGCACCTCGTCGATGAGCGACTCGGTCGTCTCCTCGGCGCTCATCCCGACGTCGTTCAGTCCGGCGGCACGGATGCCTCCGCGCGCCTTCGGCCCGCGCACGAGGATCGCCGTGTCGGTGAGCGCGTCGACGAGCTCCTCGCCGAGCCCGGCGGCGTCGGCGACCTCGAACCAGCGGCGCACCCCGTAGGCGGTCGTGGCGAGCAGCACGTCTGGCCGTGCCTCGATCATCGCGCGGGTGTCGGCGATGACGGGGTCGTCGCTGACGGCGTTCGCCATGCGGAGCGTCGGTGCGTGCAGCACGTGCGCTCCTCGGCGCACGAGCGCGTCGATGAGGTCGCCCGATCGTCGATCGCTCGTGACGCCGATGCGGAAGCCCTCGAGCTGGTCGGGCCGGAACCCGGGCGGGAGCTCGATGACGTCGGTCATGCGCCGACCGCCGCAGACTCCGCGGCTCGCTGCATGAGCTCGGCCGCGCCGGCGTCGCCGTCGTGGGCGAGCCGCACGACCTCGCCGATCACGACGACGGCCGGAGACGCGACGCGTGCGCGGCCGGCCGCGATGACGATGCCGGCGAGGTCGCCGATCGTCGTGCGCTGGTCGCTGGCGAAGCCCCGCTCGATGATCGCGACCGGCATCTGCGCCGACATGCCGTACCGGGCAAGTCCGGCCGTCAGCGAGGGCAGCGAGCTCACGCCCATGAGCACGACGATCGTGCCGCCGAGCCCGGCGAGGTGCTCCAGCTCCGGCTCGGTGAGCGGCGCATGGCCGGAGACCACGGTGAACAGGTGGCTGATGCCGCGGTGCGTGAGCGGGATGCCGGCGGCGCCGGGAACGGCGACGGCGCTCGTGACCCCGGGGATCACCTCGACGGGAACGCCCGCGACGTGGCAGGCGAGCACCTCTTCGCCGCCGCGACCGAGTACGTAGGGGTCCCCGCCCTTCAGCCGCACGACGTGCCGGCCGGCGAGCGCATGCGAGACGAGGAGCGCCTCGATCTCGTGCTGCGGCACGGCGTGGTGGCCCGGTCGCTTGCCGACGTCGACGAGTTCGGCACCAGGAGCCAGTTCGCTCAGGCGTTCGTGCGGGGCGAGCCGGTCGAAGAGCACGATGTCGGCATCGGCGAGTGCACGTGCCGCGGCGAGCGTCAGCAGGTCCTCGCGGCCGGGGCCGCCGCCGACCAGGGTGACCCGGCCGGTCATGCGCCTGCTCCGCGCACCGGGATGCTGGGCCCTGAGACGAGCACGGCGTCGCCGCGCTCGCGTTCGTCGGCGGTGGCCGGGCGGAACTGCTCTCGCTCGGGCACCCGTGCGATCGTGGGGTCGGGCACGTTCGGCGCGTTCACGAAGGAGCGGAAGCGCCGCAGCCGTTCGGGGTCTGCGAGGGTCGCCGCCCACTCGTCCTCGTAGGTGTCGACGTGGGCGGCCATCGCCTGCTCGAGTTCGTCGGCGAGCCCGAGCGAGTCGTGCACGACGACGTCGCGCACATGGTCGAGGCCGCCCTCGAGGTCCTCGATCCATCGCGCCGTGCGCTGCAGCCGGTCGGCCGTGCGCACGTAGTACATGATGTAGCGATCGATGTAGCGGAGGAGCGTCTCGTCGTCGAGGTCGCTCGCGAGCAGTTGAGCGTGCGAGGGCTGGAAGCCGCCGTTGCCGCCGACGTACATGTTCCAGCCCTGGTCGGTGGCGATCACGCCGACATCCTTCGCCCTCGCCTCGGCGCACTCCCGGGCGCAACCCGAGACGCCGAACTTCAGCTTGTGCGGCGATCGGAGGCCGCGGTAGCGCAGCTCCAGCTGCACGGCCATCGCCACCGAGTCCTGCACGCCGTAGCGGCACCAGGTCGAGCCGACGCAGCTCTTCACGTTGCGCAGCGCCTTGCCGTAGGCCTGGCCCGACTCGAATCCGGCATCGACGAGCTGCTTCCAGATAGCGGGGAGCTGGTCGAGTCGTGCGCCGAAGAGGTCGATGCGCTGGCCGCCCGTGATCTTCGTGTACAGCCCGAAGTTCGTCGCGACCTGCGCGATCACGGCGAGCTTCTGCGGCGTGATCTCGCCCGCCGGGATGCGGGGCACGACCGAGTAGGTGCCGTCCTTCTGCATGTTCGCCATGGCGCGGTCGTTCGTGTCCTGCAGGCCGCCGCGGCCGCCGTCGAGGATGTACGAGCCGTGCTGCGTCGCGAGGATCGACCCGACGACGGGCTTGCACACGTCGCAGCCGCGGCCGGTGCCGAGGCGCGCGACGATCTCGTCGAATGACGTGAGCTCGAGCACGCGCACCGATTCGAAGAGCTCCTGGCGCGAGAGCACGAAATGCTCGCAGAGCGCACGCGAGGGCGTGATGCCCGACTTCTTCAGCTCGGACTCGAGCAGCTTCTTCACGAGGGGCACGCACGAGCCGCACTGCATGCCGGCCCGGGTGCAGGTCTTCAGCGAGCCGAGCTCGGCGCATCCTTCCGCGTGATCGGCGTGGGCGCCGCCGACGGCGTCGCGGATGGTGCCCGCGCTCACGTTGTTGCACGCGCAGACGAGCGCCGCCGCGGGCAGCTCGTCGCCGCCCGGCGCCTCAATGCCCGACGCCGAGAGGTACGCTGCCGGCTCGCTCGAGAGCTGCGTTCCGAGCAGGGGGCGCAGCGACGCGTACGGCGAGGCGTCGCCGACGAAGATGCCGCCGAGGAGCGTCTTCGCATCGGAGGTGACCACGAGCTTCTGGTACAGGCCTCGTGCCGGGTCGGCGTAGACGATCTCGAGCGCCTGCTCGGAGCGCGCGAGGGCGTCGCCGAAGCTCGCGACGTCGACGCCCGAGAGCTTCAGCTTCGTCGCGTCGTCGACGCTCGTGAACTCCGCGGCGCCGCCGAGCAGCCGATCGGCCACGACCTCGGCCATCGCGTTGGCGGGGGCGACGAGCCCGGTGCAGCGGCCGTCGAAGCTCGCGACCTCGCCGATCGCCCAGACATGGGCGGCGGATGTCGCGCACGCCGTGCTGATCGCGATGCCGCCGCGCGGACCGAGCTCGAGCCCCAGGTCGCGCGCCAGCTCGTCGCGAGGGCTGATGCCGATCGCGAAGATCACGAGGTCGGCGTCGATGCGGCGCCCGTTGGTCAATTCGACGCCGACGACGGCGTCGCCCTCGGCCAGCACGGCGGCCGGTCGGGTGCCGAGGTGCAGGCCGATGCCCTGGCCTGCGATGATGCGGCCGAGCGCACGCCCCGCGCCTTCGTCGAGCTGGGCCGACATGAGCCAGCCGCCCGAATGCACGACCGCGGCGTGTGCGCCGAGCTTCGCGAGGCCGCCCGCGGCCTCGAGCCCGAGCAGGCCGCCCCCGGCGACCACCACCTGCGCGGGGCGGCCGTGACGCACAGCGAGATCGCGGGTCTCGGCCACGAGTGCGTCGACGTCGTCGATCGTGCGGTAGACGCGGGCGAGTGCGCTGCCCGGGAGCTCGGGCACCGGTGCGCTCGAGCCCGTGGCGAAGACGAGTTCGTCCCAGTGCAGGGCACGGCCGCTCGAGGTGGTCGCCGTCTGCGCGCCGCGGTCGACGTCGACGACGCGCTCGCCGGTGACGAGCATGATGTGCTCGTCGTCCCACATCGACGACGGCTGCAGCGTCAGGTCGGCCGCGCCATCCGCGAGTCGCGTGCTGAGCGCGACCCGGTCGTACGGATGGTGCAGCTCTTCTCCGACGACCGTGACGCGCAGCGCGCGGGCGGTGTCGCGTACGTGCAGGCTGTCGGCGAGGCGGTGCGCCGCGGGTCCGCCGCCGATGATGACGACGTCTCGTACGCCGACATCCTCCTGGGTGCTCTCGATCATGGCCGCCTCCGGGGCTCGATTGAGGCGAGCACGCATGGCTGCCTCCGGGACTCGATCGAGGCGAGCACGTGGCCGCCTCCGGGACTCGAATGAGGCGAGCGTACGACCGGCTGGTTTCCGCCCTGTTTCGGGGCGGTAACCGAAGCGGTGCACCGGCGCACGTGCGGCGAGGCGCGATGTGAGGACGGTTTCACACCGCTGAAACATGCGGATGCCGCGGGGGAAACACCCCGAACCTAGCCTCGGAGGAACGCGAGAGGAGCCGGCATGTCGCTGACGATGGACACGACCACGACGTGGGTGCCGACGTGCGAGGTCGCCGAGCTCGAGCCGGGTTGGGGCGAGGTCGCGCTGCTGGGGCGCACCCAGGTCGCCCTGCTCCGCGTCGACGAGGAGGAGGTGTACGCCGTGGACCACCACGACCCGCACACGGGCGCACCAGTGATGGCCAGGGGCATCCTCGGCTCTCGAGGCGACCGGCCGACGATCGCGTCGCCGTTGCACAAGGAGGTCTACGACCTCGGCACGGGGGAGTGCTTCACCGACAGCGCGCTCGCGCTGCGGACGTATCGCACCCGGATCGTCGGCGGCATGATCGAGGTCGAACTCGAGCGCTGAGCCCCTCGTGCACTTCCTCGCGCGGGCTCAGCCGAAGGCGCGAGCGCTCAGGAACGCTGGGTGAGCACGATCGGGTCGCCGTCGGTGATCGCGATCGTGTGCTCCGAGTGCGCCCCGCGCGAGCCGTCGGCGCTGCGGAGGGTCCATCCGTCGGGATCGGTGAAGATGCGATCGGTGGTCGCGAGGAACCACGGCTCGATCGCGACCACGAGGCCCGGCTTCAACGGCAGGCCTCGACCGGGACGCCCGTTGTTCGGGATGTGCGGGTCGCCGTGCATCGTGCGACCGACGCCGTGCCCGCCGAAGTCGGTGTTGATCGAGTAGCCCTCGGCCTTCGCGACATCCGCGATCGCCCGTGAGATGTCGCCGATGCGATTGCCAGTGCGCGCTGCCGCGATGCCGGCGTCGAGTGCGCGGCGGGTCGTGTCGATGAGGCGCAGGTCGTCGCCCTGCGGGGTGCCGACGACGAGGGAGATCGCCGAGTCGGCGACCCATCCGTTCACCGATGCGGCGAAGTCGAGGCTCAGCAGGTCGCCGTCGCGCAGGACGTAGTCGTGGGGGAGGCCGTGCAGCACCGCGTCGTTGACGGAGGTGCAGATGACCTTGCCGAACGGGCTGGCACCGAACGAGGGGTGGTAGTCGATGTAGCAGCTCTCCGCGCCGGCCTTGCGGATCATCTCGTGCGCGAGGGCATCGAGTTCGAGCAGGTTCACTCCGACCGCGGCGGCGGCCGACGTGGCCTCCAGCACGCTCGCCACGAAGCGGCCGGCGGGCCGCATCTCCTCGATCTCTGCAGGGGTCCGAAGTTCAATCACGAGTCCATTCTGTCGGCTCCGCCCTGAGTGAACACCCGGCGCGCGCACAGCGGGTCGGATTACGCTGAGCTCATGCTCCTGCGGCGCGCACTGTACAGATGGCAGATGATCGCGGTCATCGTGCTGCCGGTGTGGCTCGCGGTGGGCTGGGCGATCTTCGGCGGAGGCGGCTGGGGCACGCTCGGGCTCGTCCTCGTCGTGCCCATCGCGTTCGTCGTGCTCGGCGTCGTCGCCCTCCTCACGAACGTGCGGCCGACCGTGCGGCAGGAGCGCGCGCTGTCGTGGATCGACGTCGGAGTGCTCACGGCCTGGCAGCTCTCGATCATCGGCACCGGATTCTACGGCGCCTCGGCCACGAGCTTCGGGGTGCTCGCGATCCTGCTCGGCATCGCCGCCTTCTGGGTCGCCGTCTGGCAGCTCGTCACCGACGGCGCCAACCGCATGAAGGCGTCGATGGCGGAGTTCGAGCGGCTCGCCGGCGAGCAGCCCGGCGCGTCGACCGGGACGTCGACGGGCGGCGCCTCGGCCGGTGCAGGTCCGGGCACCCGGCGCCCGCCGTTCGACGACGGCGGCGACGACGTGATCATCATCCACGAGGTCCGTGAAGACTGACCGCCGTTCGGGGCACGTGCGATCGGGTCATCCGGCGCCCGCTTTTGGCCCGATGGGCCGAGGCGTGGCACAATAGAGGATTGTGCCGCCGCAGGTCTCTGCCTCCGGGGAGCGCGCACGCACGATTCTTCGTGTGAGGCGGCACCAGAACTTCCATCCAATGATCCGCGTTCGACCGGTGGCGGGCGCAGAGAGCGAACCAACATGCATATCCTCGACCACGTCGACGCCGCGAGCCTGAGGTCGGATGTCCCCGACTTCCGCCCCGGCGACACCGTCAAGGTGCACGTCAACATCATCGAAGGCACGCGCTCGCGCATCCAGGTCTTCCAGGGCGTCGTCATCGGCCGCCAGGGTGAAGGCGTGCGCGAGACCTTCACGGTCCGCAAGGTCAGCTTCCAGGTCGGCGTCGAGCGCAAGTTCCCGGTGCACTCGCCCGTGATCGACCACATCGAGGTCGTCACCCGCGGTGACGTGCGTCGCGCGAAGCTGTACTACCTGCGCAAGCTCCGCGGCAAGAAGGCGAAGATCAAGGAGAAGCGCGACGCCTGATCCGCACTGCGGATCGCGCTCCACGCGAACTCTTCCCCGAGCTCCCCACCCCTAGACTGGGTGGGGAGCTCGGGCGGTTAAATGACAGAAGAAGACACAGGCACGCGAACGGATCGCGCGGTTTCGGCGACGCCGAACAGACGACGAGGCGTTCTGCTGTTCCTCCGAGACCTGCTCGTCATCTTCGTGGTGGCCGTGCTGGTCTCGTTCCTCATCAAGACGTTCCTCATCAGGTCGTTCTTCATCCCATCGCAGTCGATGGAGGAGACGCTCGTGAAAGACGATCGCATCATCGTGAACCAGCTGGTTCCCGAGGTCACGCCGCTCGAACGCGGCGACGTCGTCGTGTTCCGCGACCCCGGCGGATGGCTGCCGGCCCGCGTCGAGGTCGACCAGCCACCGCTCGTGGCGGCCGTCGACTGGTTCCTCGCCTTCGTGGGTCTCGCGGCCCCCGACTCGAACGACCACCTCGTCAAGCGCCTCATCGGCCTGCCCGGCGACCACGTCGTCTGCTGCAACGCCCTCGGCCAGATGAGCGTCAACGACGTGCCCCTCGACGAGCCCTACGTTGCGCTGCCGCCCGGCGACACGAAGGTCTCCGCCGACGACTTCGACGTCGTCGTCCCCGAGGACTCGCTCTGGGTCATGGGCGACAACCGCTACAACTCGAAGGACTCGCGGTACAACGGAGAGACGCCGCTCAAGGGCTTCGTGCCGATCGACAACGTCGTGGGCCGCGCCTTCGTCGTGAGCTGGCCGGTCGACCACTGGGCGTGGCTCGGCAACTACCCCGAGGTCTTCGACGGCGTCGACGAGGCGGGCGACTGACATGGCGCCTGCTGCAGTACCGACCCTTCGCGTCGAACGCGAGTTCTTCGCCGAATCGCCCATGATGCTCGCGTGCGACGAGGTCGGCCGGGGAGCCCTCGCGGGTCCAGTGACGATCGGCCTCGTGCTCATCGACTCCGGTGTCCGGCGCATGCCCGCCGGCCTCCGCGACTCGAAGCTCCTGAGCGAGCCGCGCCGCGAGGCGATGGCACCGCGAGCAGCCGCCTGGGTGCGGGCATCCGCCGTCGGCGAGGCCAGCGCGGCCGAGATCGACGAGCTCGGCATCATGGCCTGCCTCGGCCTGGCCGGGGCTCGAGCCTTCGCCGAGCTGTCGGCGGCCAACGAGCTCATCGCCGACGTGCCGCTGCTCCTCGACGGCAACCACGACTGGCTGAGCGCCTCGATCGAGCGTCGTGCGCGGGTCGTCACCCGCATCAAGGCCGACCGCGACTGCGCGTCGGTCGCCGCGGCATCCGTCATCGCGAAGGTGCACCGCGATCGCTTCATGCGCCGCGCTCACGACGAGCGCCCGCTGTACGCGTGGGACGAGAACAAGGGCTACTCGAGTCGTGCGCACTTCGCCGCGATCGCCGAGCACGGGCCGAGCGAGCTCCACCGCACCACGTGGCTGCACGAGCAGACCCAACCCGCACCGACGCTCTTCGACCTCAGCGTAGGATGAGTGCGATGGATGAGGACGAGTTCGAAGACTACGACCGCGAGGTCGAGCTGGCCCTGTATCGGGAGTACCGCGACATCGTGTCGCAGTTCAAGTACGTGGTCGAGACCGAGCGACGGTTCTACCTCGCGAACGAGGTCGAACTCGTGCGTCGGGACACCGAGCACGACTTCTACTTCGAGCTGACGATGAAAGACGTCTGGGTCTGGGACGTCTACCGTGCCGACCGCTTCGTGAAGTCGGTGCGCGTGCTCACCTTCAAGGACGTCAACGTCGAAGAGCTCGCCACGCGCGAGTTCGAGCTGCCGAAAGAGCTCGCGCTCGACGAGTAGTCGCCCGCCGACCCGATGCGCTCGGATCCGACCGTGACGTCTGGCCCGGCGAGTCTCAGCTGAGGCGGCGTTCGAGGCGCACCGTCACCGTGTCGCCGAGGTCCTTGCCGAGCTTCTCGCGGAGCTTCGCGTTCAGCGAGAGCATGTGACCGCCGGTTCCGGTGGTCATCAGGCCGACGTTGCGCACCTGCACGCCGTCGACCGTGGCATCGACCCTGACGGCCTTGCCCGTGCCGAAGAACTCGGCGGAGCCCGGCATCTCGACGCAGGCCCAGATCTCGCCCTTGACGTCGACGCCGATCGGTGCGGTGAATTCGTGGTCGAGCGGTACGGGTTCGAACGTCATCTCGATCTCCTCAGGCGACTCGCGGGTCTCCGCCCATCATGCACCCGGCCGCAGTCACTCGGTCTCCCCACGTGCGATCTCCGCGAGTTCTCCACGGCGTCGCTGCGGGCGCCGAGTCGTGGCAGCGACCCCCGCCACGCTGGGCGAGGAGGTGGTGCGGATGTCGCACAATGCAGAGCTCGGCCGACGCGGCGAGCAACTCGCGGTCGAGCATCTCGAGGCGCGCGGCATGCGGGTGCTCGAACGCAACTGGCGGTGCCGCATCGGCGAGATCGACATCGTCGCCCGCGACGGCCGCGACACGGTGTTCGTCGAGGTGAAGACGCGCACCTCCGGTGACTACGGGCATCCGTTCGAGGCCATCACGCCGCTCAAGCTCGCGCGCATGCGGCGGCTCGCGATCGCCTGGTGCGAGGCGGCGGATGCCCCAGTCGCGCGCATCCGCATCGACGCCGTCGCGGTACTGGCGCCGACGGAGGCGCCCGCGCTCATCGAGCATCTCGAGGGCATCAACTGATGCCGGTCGCGCGCACCCGCTCCGTCGCCCTCCTCGGCCTGACCGGCTCGGTCGTCGAGGTCGAGGCCGACCTCTCGTCGCAGCTCCCCGCCTTCGTCATCATCGGACTGCCCGACGCCGCCCTCGGCGAGGCCCGCGATCGCGTGCGCGCCGCAGCGGTGAACGCCGGCTGCCCCCTTCCGCAGCGGCGGCTCACCGTCAACCTGTCGCCCGCGGCCCTGCCGAAGCACGGCTCGGGATTCGACCTCGCGATCGCCGTCGCCTGCCTGGCGGCGGCAGGTGACATCTCGGCCGAGTCGGTCGAGCGGGTCGTGCATCTCGGAGAACTGGGGCTCGACGGCCGTCTCCGGCCCATCGACGGCATCCTCCCCGCCGTGCTCGCCGCCGTGCGCGCCGGCTACGACACCGTCATGGTGCCCGCCGCCAACTCAGACGAGGCACGACTCGTGCCCGGGGTGAGCGTGATCGGCGTGGCGTCGCTGCTCGACGCCGCGGTGCATCACGGGGGCGTCTACGACGAGCGGGCGTTCGAGGCAGTGCCGGCGCCCGATCGCTCCGATCCGACTGGAGCAGCGGAGGAGTCGCACGGCGACCTCGCCGACGTCTCGGGCAACGATGACGCCGTCGAGGCGCTGCTCGCGGCCGCGGCCGGCGGGCACCATGTCTTCCTGCTCGGCCCGCCCGGCGCGGGCAAGACGATGCTGGCGTCCCGCCTTCCGGGCATCCTTCCCGACCTCGATGCCGACGAGGCACTCGAGGTCGCGTCGCTCCGCTCCCTCTCAGGACGGCCGCCGGTGGCGGGGCTCTCGCACCGCCCGCCGTTCGAAGCGCCGCACCACACGGCCACTGCCGCGGCGATGGTCGGCGGCGGCAGTCGACTCATCCGCCCCGGTGCTGCAGCGCGCGCCTCGCACGGCGTGCTGTTCCTCGATGAGGCGCCCGAGTTCCCGTCGGCGGTGCTCGACGTGCTGCGCCAGCCGCTCGAATCCGGTTCGATCTCGATCCATCGGGCGAACGCCGTCGCCTCCTTCCCGGCCCGCTTCCAACTCGTGATCGCCGCGAATCCGTGTCCGTGCGGCAATCACGGGTCGAAAGGGGCGGAGTGCACGTGCCCGCCGATCGCACGACGTCGGTACCTCGCTCGCATCTCCGGGCCGCTCCTCGACCGCATCGACGTGCAGCTCAGGGTGCCGCGCATCACCGCGGCGGGCCTTCGTCTCGCCGCCGAGCGTCCAGGACCGTCCACTGCGGCCGCCCGCGCCCGGGTCGTCGAGGCCCGCGCCCGCGCCGCGCGTCGCTTGCGCGGCACCCCATGGCGCACCAACGCGCAGATGCCGGGCCCCTGGATGCGCGGTGCAGGCGGGCTCCATCCGGGCGGTCGCGCGACCGTCGACCTCGATCGCGCACTCGAACTCGGCGGTGTGACCATGCGCGGTTACGACCGCATCCTCAAGGTCGCCTGGACCCTCGCCGACCTCGACGGTGCAGACACTCCGGCCCTCGACCACGTCGGCCGCGCGCTCTTCCTCAGAAAGGGACTCCCACTGTGAACACCGTCCACCGCGAAGCGACGGGGTTGCGTGCCGTGCTCTCGGCAGTGCGATCGGCACCGATCGCCGACGACGCCGCGCTCGACGAGATCTTCGCCCGGGCGCTGCTCGGGTCGGTCGCCGAGCCCGGCGACGGACTCCTCGGCCGTGCGATCGACGCCATCGGCGCGGTCGGCGCGGCCGCGCTCCTCCTCGACTCCGCGAGTCCGACCGTCTTCGCCGATGCCCTGACGGTTGCGGGCGGTTCGATCGACGCCCGCGAGGCGGAGTCGGGCCTCGAACGCTGGACGCCGCGGCTCGATCACGCGGCGTTCGCGCGATCGCTCCAACAGGCCGCCCGGGTCGGGGCGCGCCTGCTCCTGCCGAGCGACGCCGCATGGCCGGTCGGAGTCGACGAGCTCGGCATCCACGCCCCGCTCGTGCTCTGGGTTCGCGGTCGCGAGCACGCGCTCGACGGCTCGTCGGCATCGATCTCTCTCGTCGGCGCCCGCGCGGCGACCGGCTACGGCGAGCACGTCACCATGGAGGCATCCGCCGGGCTCGTCGATCGCGGGTTCACGATCGTCAGCGGCGGTGCCTACGGCATCGACGGCATGGCGCACCGCTCGGCGCTCGCGAGCCATGGCACGACGGTGGCCTTCCTCGCCGGGGGAGTCGACCGGTTCTACCCGATGGGTCATGAGAGCCTGCTCTCGCGAATCGTCGACACCGGAGCGGTCGTCTCCGAACTGCCGTGCGGGGCTGCGCCCACGAAATGGAGGTTCCTGCAGCGCAACCGGCTCATCGCGGCTGCGAGCGAGGGCACGGTCGTGCTCGAGGCCGGGTTCCGCTCGGGGTCGCTCAACACGGCAGCACACGCCGCCGCCCTCGGCCGCCCGCTCGGTGCGGTGCCCGGTCCGGTCACGAGCCCGGCTTCCGCCGGGTGTCACCGACTCCTGCGAGAGTTCGACGCCGTATGCGTGACCGACGCCGAGCAGATGGCCGAACTCGTCGGTGGAGCGCGGGCCCGCTCCGATGCTCGAGCCCGCGGGCCCGAACCCGACGATCGCGGCGCGCTCGGCACGGCCGAATCTTCTGACACGGTGCGCGTCCTCGACGCACTGAGCACTCGCAGCCCGCGCGAGTTGGCGGATATCGCACGGCGGTGCGGCATGACCCCGTCGGCGGTGATGGGCGTGCTCGGCGGGCTCGAAGCTGTGGGGCGGGCCAAGCGGCATCCGTTCGGCTGGTTGCGGGCCAAGCGCGGGTGACGGCGGCGCTCCCACGATGCGTCGGCGGCACGGCCTAGGCTGACGGCGGAAGGAGGGCTCGATGCAGCACCCGCAGCTCGGCCGGTACCCGGCAGCCCGACACGTCATCGCCCAGGTGAGCGACACCCACCTCCTGCGCGGCGGCGCGCCGCTCGGCGGAGTCGCCGACACGGTCCAGGCGCTCGCGCAGGTTTCGGCACAGCTCGAGCGACTCGGCGGTGGGGTCGACGCGATCGTCGTCACCGGCGACATCGCCGACATGGGCGAACCCGACGCCTATCGACTCGCGCGCGCCGCGCTCGAACCGCTCGCCGAACGCATGGGCTCCCGCCTGGTGTGGGTGATGGGCAACCACGACGAGCGCGCCGCGTTCCGCAGCGAGCTGCTCGGCGAGCCCGCGAGCGACGCGCCGGTGCACCGTGTCGTCGAGGTCGACGGCCTCCGCATCATCGCCCTCGACTCCACGGTGCCCGACTACCACCACGGCGAGCTCGACGACGCATCGCTCGACTGGCTCGCGACGACCCTCGAGACGCCCGCCGAGCACGGCACGGTCGTCGCGCTGCACCACGCGCCCATCGCCACGCCGCTCGCGCTGATGGACGTGCTCGAGCTCCGCGGCCAGGACCGCTTCGCCGAGGTCCTCCGCGGCCGAGATGTGCGGCTGATCCTCGGCGGCCACCTCCACTATGCGACGAACGGGAGCTTCGCGGGCATCCCCGTCTCCGTCGCCGGGGCCACCGCGTACACGATGGACCTCTCCGCCACGCCGCGAGATCTCGTCGGCGTCGACGGCGGTCGCTCCTTCTCACTCGTGCACCTCTATGCCGACGGCGTCGTGACCTCGGTCGTGCCGGTCGGGCCGTACACGCCCGTCACGACGCTCGACGAGGTCTTCCTCGACGAGATCGAGTCGTTGTCGCCCGAGGCCCGTCTCGAGCGGTTCTCGCGCAAGCTCGGCACGGCGTGAGTCCGAGCGTTGCTTCCGGGCGTGCCGTGCGCCGTGCCGGCCCGCGCGGGAGCAAGCTGGTCACGTGAACCTCGACCAGCTGCTCGACGACTACCTGTCGCACGTCGCGGTCGAGCGTGGGTACTCGCCACACACCGTCGCCGCCTATCGGAGCGATCTCGTCGAGCTCATCTCCTTCACCGAGGCTCGTGGTTCGACCGACGCCGCGGCGATCGACCTGCCGCTCCTGCGCGACTGGCTCTGGACGGCCACCGAACGCGGACTCGCCCGGTCGAGCATCGCGCGCCGCGCGGCTTCCGCTCGGGGATTCACCGCCTGGCTGAGTCGCCGCGGCCTGCTCGAAGCCGATCCCGGTGTGCGGCTCAGGGCGCCGCGGGCGCAGCGCACGCTGCCGCGCGTCGTCACCGAGCAGGCCGTGACCGATGCCCTCGCCGCGCTGGCCGCCCGGGCAGCAGGCGACGCACCCGCCGAGGTGCGCGATCTCGCGATCATCGAGCTGCTGTACGCGTCGGCCCTCCGAGTCTCGGAACTCGTCGGACTCGACCTCGACGACGTCGATCGACGACGGCGCATCGTGCGCGTGCTCGGCAAGGGCTCCAAGGAGCGGATGGTTCCCTACGGGGCTCCAGCAGCCCGTGCGATCGACCGGTATCTCGACGTGGCGCGACCGAAGATCGTCGCGAGTGCGAGTGCGAGTGCGAGTGCGAGTGCGAGTGCGAGTGCGAACACTGCGCTGGCGCCGGGTGCCGCGAACGCCGTGTTCCTCGGCGCTCGTGGCGGGCGCATGGGGGTGCGGAGCGTCTACCGGCTCGTCGCCGCCATTCTCGAGGAGATCCCGGGCACCGGGCCAAGTGGGCCGCACGCCTTCCGGCACACCGCGGCGACGCACCTGCTCGACGGAGGCGCTGACCTCCGCGCCGTGCAGGAGTTCCTGGGACACGCGAGCCTCGGCACCACCCAGATCTACACGCACGTGTCGTCGGAGCGGCTCAAGCAGAGCTACCGCACGGCGCATCCTCGCGCCTGACGCGGGCGGCACGCCTGTCTCAGTCGAGCGGGAGCAGCACCGCTCTGGGCAGCCCGCCGAGGAAGAGGAACGGCGACACGTACTCGCCGTCGACACGCACGCCGAAATGCACGCACCCTGCGGTGCAGTGCCCGCCCGTCGAGACCGTGCCGATCGCGTCGCCCGCCGCGACGGGCGCACCTGTCGCGACGAGCCCGGCGACCGGCTCGATCGCGCTCACGACGCCGTCGCCGTGATCGATCGAGACGACCGGGCGCCCTGCGACCAGGCCGCTGAAGCTCACCACCCCTGGAGCGGCGGCGACCACGGTCGCAGCCGGGGTCGCCGCGATGTCGATGCCGCGATGACCGGCCGTGTACGGCGTGGGCGGGGCGCGGAACGGGGCGACGACACGGATCGGCGCAGCGACGGGCCATCGCCAGGGCTCCGCGGGCTCGTACTGCGATGGACGGACGGCAGCGACTCGAGCGGTCGATCGCGGCGACGGTGCCGCGGTCGCGGACGAGGCCGCAGAGATCGGAACGACCAGCAGGAGAACGACGATCACGCTCAGAGGCGAGACCGGGCGCCCCGCCCGCCGTCTGCGATTCGGTGTCGGAGCGTTCATGATCCGATGATCGGGCCGGCACGCGGCATCCGCTCGCGTCGGCGCCGGAGACGTGGATGCACCCGGCCGACCGCGGTTGGGGAGGGGCAGTGCCGATGGTAGAGTATCGGGAGCACCCCGGTCTTCCGGGGTGACTACGCGCGCCATTTCGGCCGACGACTCCACTCAGTCCAGTCTCTGCGTCATCGCAGGAACCGGCGGAGCCGTGCCGGGCGCCAGGGCTCCAGCCGCCGGCCGGAGCGACAACTGAGAACAAAGGAGTACGGCTCATGGCCGTCGTCACCATTCGCCAGCTGCTCGACAGCGGCGTTCACTTCGGGCACCAGACCCGCCGTTGGAACCCGAAGATGAAGCGCTTCATCCTCACGGAGCGTTCGGGCAGCTACATCATCGACCTGCAGCAGTCGCTCGCCTACATCGACAAGACGTACGACTTCGTGCGCGAGACGGTCGCCCACGGCGGCACCATCCTCTTCGTCGGCACGAAGAAGCAGGCGCAGAACGCGATCGCCGAGCAGGCGACCCGCGTCGGCCAGCCCTACGTGAACCAGCGCTGGCTCGGTGGCCTCCTCACCAACTTCCAGACGGTCTCCAAGCGCCTCGCGCGCATGAAGGAGCTCGAGGAGCTCGACTTCGAAGGCACCACGAGTGGCTTCACCAAGAAGGAACTCCTCATCAAGAAGCGCGAGCTCGACAAGCTGCACAAGTCGCTCGGTGGTATCCGCAACCTGACGAAGACGCCGTCGGCGCTCTGGGTTGTCGACACCAAGAAGGAGCACCTCGCGATCGACGAGGCCAAGAAGCTCGGCATCCCCGTCATCGGCATCCTCGACACCAACTGCGACCCCGACGAGGTCCAGTACCCGATCCCGGGCAACGACGACGCGATCCGTTCGGTGAGCCTGCTCACCCGCATCGTCGCCGACGCTGCAGCCGAGGGCCTCATCGAGCGTCACCAGAAGCCCGAGGCCGAGGGCAACGTCTCCGCCGTCGAGCCGCTCGCCGAGTGGGAGCAGGAGCTCCTCCAGGCCGGCTCCGAGACCACCCCCGAGCAGGCTTCGGCCGAGACCGAGGTTGTTGCCGAGACCGTCGCAGAGGCCAAGGCCGAAGCGGCCGAGGTCGTCGACGAAGCCGCGACCGAGGTCGCCGCGACCGAGACCGCTGCCGACGTCGAAGGCGCTGAGGCTGCCGAAGCCGCCGAGTCCAAGTAACACCACGAGTTCAGGAGACTTCAGAGATATGGCCAACTTCACTCTCGAAGACGTCAAGACCCTGCGCGAGCGCCTCGGCACCGGCATGGTCGACACGAAGAATGCTCTCGTCGAAGCCGATGGCGACATGGAGAAGGCGGTCGAGATCCTCCGCCTGAAGGGTGCGAAGGGCAATGCCAAGCGCGCCGACCGCTCCACCGCCGAAGGCCTCGTCGCCGCCGTCGACAACGGCGACGGCACCGCGACGATGATCGAGCTCGCCTGCGAGACCGACTTCGTCGCCAAGGGCGACAAGTTCGTCGGCCTCGCCGACCGCGTGCTCGCTGCTGTCGCAGCTGCCCGTGCCGAGAACCTCGAGGCTGCACTCGCCGCTCCGGCCGACGGCAAGACCGTCGCGACCGTGATCGACGAAGAGGCCGCGATCCTCGGCGAGAAGGTCGAGCTCCGTCGCGTCCGCCTCGTCAAGGGCGAGCAGTTCTCGATCTACCTGCACAAGACGTCGAAGGACCTCCCGCCGCAGGTCGGCGTCGTGCTCGGCTACGCCGGCACCGACGCCGAGACGGCTCGTTCCATCGCTCAGCACATCTCGTTCGCGAACCCGGAGTACCTCACGCGTGAGGAAGTTCCGGCGGAGTCGGTCGAGAAGGAGCGCGCGATCGTCGAGCAGATCTCGCGTGAGGAGGGCAAGCCCGAGGCCGCCCTCCCGAAGATCATCGAGGGTCGCCTCGGTGCGTACTTCAAGCAGGTCGCGCTGCTCGAGCAGGACTACGCGAAGGACAACAAGCTGTCCGTCGCGAAGGTGCTTTCCGACGCGGGCCTCACGGTGAGCGACTTCGCTCGCTTCAAGGTCGGCGCCTAGGTGCCTCGAAGGAGTCCGGATCGTTCGCGATCCGGACTCCTTTGCTATGTCCGGAGCGATTCCGGACGCATGGCGGGTCGTGCCCGTCGAAAACGCCTGAGCAACGGCACTGCGCCGGGCTCGGCGAACCAGTAGCTTTGACCCCAGAGGGGAAGGATCGGTCGGGATGACGGAACACAAGCGCAGGGTCCTGCTGAAACTCTCGGGGGAGGCGTTCGGGGCCGGTGCCCTCGGGGTGAACCCCGACGTGATCAGCGCACTCGCACGCGAGATCGCCGATGCCGCGCGCACGGTCGAGATCGCGATCGTCGTCGGCGGCGGCAACTTCTTCCGCGGCGCCGAGCTCTCCCAGCGCGGCATGGATCGCGGCCGGGCCGACTACATGGGCATGCTCGGCACGGTGATGAATGCGCTCGCCCTCCAGGACTTCCTCGAGCAGGCCGGTGCCGAGACGCGCGTGCAGTCGGCGATCTCCATGACGCAGGTCGCCGAGCCCTACATTCCGCGTCGTGCGGAGCGGCACCTCGAGAAGGGACGGGTCGTCATCTTCGGCGCCGGCGCGGGTCTGCCCTACTTCTCGACCGACACGGTGGCCGCGCAGCGCGCCCTCGAGATCGACGCCGAGGTCGTGCTCGTCGCGAAGAACGGTGTCGACGGCGTCTACTCCGACGACCCGCGCACGAACCCCGACGCGCACAAGATCGACCGCATCAGCTACCAGGAGGCCCTGCAGCGCGGCCTCAAGGTCGTCGATTCGACGGCGTTCAGCCTCTGCATGGACAACGGCATGCCGATGCAGGTCTTCGGCATGGCGCCCCACGGCAACGTCACCAAGGCGATCCTCGGAGCCGACCTCGGCACGATCGTCAGCAACGGCGAGCCCGCCACCAGTCGATAGACTGTCTCGAGTAGCGAAACAGAAGGAGCCCCCGTGATCGCGGACGTACTTTCCGATGCCACCACACGCATGCAGAAGGCCGTGGAGGTCGCCAAAGACGACTTCTCGAGTGTTCGCACCGGTCGGGCGAACCCCCAGCTCTTCCAGAAGATCATGGTGAGCTACTACGGCACGCCCACGCCGCTCGCGCAGCTCGCATCGATGCAGAACCCCGAAGCGCGCACCCTCGTGGTCACGCCCTACGACAAGGGCGCCCTGAAGGACATCGAGCAGGCCATCCGCGACACCCCGAACCTCGGAGCGAACCCGTCGAACGACGGCAACATCATCCGCGTCACGCTGCCCGAGCTGACCGAGGAGCGTCGCCGCGAGTTCGTCAAGATCGTGCGCGGCAAGGCCGAAGACGCACGCGTCTCGGTCCGCAACATCCGCCGCAAGGCGAAGGACGACCTCGACGCCCTCAAGGGCGACGTGGGCGATGACGAGGTTTCGCGCGCGGAGAAGGAACTCGAGCAGATCACGAAGTCCAATGTGGACGCGATCGACGACGCCCTGAAGCGCAAGGAAGCCGAACTCCTCGAGGTCTGAGGCAGACGATGTCGGGCGTCCCAGAAGAGGATCAGTCGGACGCCGGGGGAGCTGAACGAACCTCGCGCGAGGAGTTCCGAGCGCAGGTGCATGCCCGAAAGGCCGACCTGGAGCGACAGTTCGAGGTCGGCAAGGCGCAGTTCGATCAGGCGCAGGAGAAGATCAAGGCCCGCACCGGCCGCAACCTGATCCTCGCGACCCTGATCGGGCTCGGCTTCGGAGCCGTGCTCCTGCTCAGCCTCCTCGTGATCAAAGAGCTGTTCATGCTCTTCGCCGTGCTGATCGCCGCGTTCGCCAGCTACGAACTGGCCCAGGCGCTGCGCAAGGGCGGCTATCACGTTCCCCGTATCCCGACCGTGGTCGTCGCGGTGGCCGCCGTGCCGCTCGCCTACTACGGGGGCGCGGGCGGTCAGCTGATCGCCGTGCTCGGCGGCATCCTCATCGTCTCGCTCTGGCGCCTCGGCGAACAGGCCGTGCCGTCGTTGCGCCGCTCGGGTCGTGAGCTCGCACGCGACGTCGCGGCCGGTGCGTTCGTGCAGGGGTACGTGACGTTCCTCGCGACCTTCGCGGTGGTGCTCACCGCGGCGGAGGGCGGCCAATGGTGGACGCTCGCGTTCATCGCGGTGGCGGTCGCCGCCGACACGGGCGCCTACGCGTTCGGCCTCATGCTCGGCAAGCACAAGATGGCGCCCGTCATCAGCCCGAAGAAGACCTGGGAGGGTTTCGCCGGCGGAGGCGCGGTCAGTCTCGTCGCCGGCGTGCTCCTGTCGACGCTCATGCTCGGCAACACCTGGTGGTTCGGTCTCATCTTCGGTGCTGCGATCTTCCTCACGGCGACGCTCGGCGATCTCGTCGAATCCCTGATCAAGCGTGACATCGGCATCAAGGACATGAGCTCGTGGCTTCCGGGCCACGGCGGATTCCTCGATCGTCTCGACTCGATCCTGCCCTCGGCCGCCGTCGCCTTCGTGGCATTCCGCATCTTCGGGTGAGCGTTTCCTCGCCGACCCTCCGCAATAATGGAGCCGTGGACTCCACCTTCCCTCGCGCTCGCAAGCCCAAGCTCGGATACAACACGGCTCAGGTCGAGTCGTTCCTGCAGGTGGCGCGCCGCGCATACGACGGCACCGCTCAGCCAGGCGATGAGCCGCTGACCTCGGATCGCATTCGATTGACGGCGTTCGGGATGCAGAAGGGCGGCTATTCGACGACCCATGTCGATCAGGCCCTCGAGCGGCTGGAAGACGCGTTCGCCGCTCAGGAGCGCCAGGTCGCGGCCCGGCTGCATGGGGGCGAGGCATGGCTCACCGAGGCGCGTGCGACCGCACAGGTGGTTTCCAACCGCCTCGCGCGCCCAGAGGGGCATCGCTTCGATCGCGTTGCGCCGCTCGTGCGCGGGTACAGCACCCGAGACGTCGACCGCTTCGCGGACAAGCTCACGAGGTACTTCAGCGACGGGTGGCCGATCTCGATCGACGACGTGCGCGGCGTCGTGTTCAAGACGCAGCGCGGCGGGTATCGCGAGGCTCAGGTCGACCTGCTCCTCGACGCCGTCGTCGACGTGATGCTCGCGGTCCGCTGACGTGCGCGCCGTCGAGTTGGAATCCTTCGCCGCTCTTTCGATACACTCGTCGAATCGTGGGTAGACATGCGGGAGGTGACGAGGCCGAGGAGCCACGTCATCAGACGACCGTCGCCGCGTCGACCTCCGCTTCAGGGCCGAACGATCGGCCGCCGGCAACTGCACGCCCGACCGTCTCATCGGCCGCCAGGCCGCCTCGTGTCGGCAAGGTCAAGCAGGCTGCGACCGTGGTGTTCGCCTTCGCGGCATCGGTCAGCTTCCTGCTCGTGAACGTGGTCGACCCGTTCTCGGGGGCGACCGCCTCGTCGAACTTCGCCGCCCAGACCGACCGTTTCGGCGGAGAACGCGTGCAGGCGATCGAGGTCGCCGGCGACTACTCGATCGACGTCGGCCAAGAGAGCTACGACGTCGAGAAGAAGCCCGAAGTCAGGCTCGCGCCCGCCTCGACGAGCGAGGGCAGCGGATGGGCTCCTCCCGCGGTGACTCCCGACCCCGGCTCGGCCCAGGCGTACGCAGCCGGTGCCGTCGCGGCACGTGGATGGGCGTCGAGCGAGTTCGACTGCCTCGTCGCACTCTGGAACAAGGAGTCGGGCTGGCGCGTGAACGCCTACAACGCCGGCAGCGGTGCGTACGGCATCCCGCAGGCGCTTCCCGGCTCGAAGATGGCGAGCGCCGGAGCCGACTGGGAGACCAGCGCGGCCACGCAGGTCGAGTGGGGGCTGGGATACGTCTCGGGCCGCTACGGCACGCCCTGCGGCGCGTGGGCGCACTCGCAAGACGTCGGCTGGTACTGAGCCCTCCGCGCAGCCCGCGGAGCGGAGGGGTCTCGCCTGCGGCCTAGACTGGATTCCATGGCGCGTTCGAACCGATCCCGGAGTCGGGCGGCTCGTGCCCGCGAGGAGCACCCCGAACTCGACGTCGAGCGTCTCACCTCGGGGTGGCGACGCACAGAGGTGCGCGGCGGTCGTGAGTGGAACGTGCAACCCGTCTCCGAGGCGCAGGCCGTGAAGGCCTACCTCTGCCCCGGCTGCGGTCAAGACGTCGTACCGGGCGTCGCCCACCTTGTGGCATGGCGCGCTGACGGCGTGCTCGGCGACGCGGCCGACCTGGCCTCGCGCCGTCATTGGCACACACACTGCTGGAGGATCGGCGCGGCATGAGCGACACGTCCATCGAGATCCGCGCGAGCGTCGAACTGCCCGCGCGTCGTGAAGAGATCGAGCTGCACACGGCCGACGGCCTGACCCTCGTCGGCGAGCTCGCCACGCCGCTCGACCGCCCGCCCGTCGCGACGCTCGTCACGCTGCATCCGCTGCCGACGGCAGGCGGCTTCATGGACTCGCACATCATCAGGAAGGCGGCCGCCCGCCTGCCGGAGCTCGCCGACCTCGCGGTGCTGCGATTCAACACGCGCGGCACCGTCTCGCCGCGCGGCACGAGCGAGGGCTCCTTCGGCGAGGGCGTCGCAGAGCGAGCGGATGTCGCGGCGGCCATGTCGTTCGTCGAGGAGCGCGCGCTGCCGCACCCGTGGCTCGTCGGCTGGTCGTTCGGCACCGAGCTCGCACTGAAGTACGGACTCGAGCACGGCATCGACGGGGCGATCCTGCTCTCGCCGCCGCTGCATCGCACGAGCGAGGCCGAGCTCGCGCGTTGGCAGCACGCGAAGCCCGAACTGGTCGCCCTGATTCCGGAGTTCGACGACTACCTGCGACCGGCCGAGGCGGCCGAGCGGTTCGCGAGCGTTCCGAAGATCACGCGTATCGACGTGACGGGCGGCAAGCACCTGTGGGTGGGGGAGTCGCAGACCCGTCGTGTGCTCGACGAGATCGTCGGAGTCGTCAACCCCGCAGCGCTGCCGTTGCCGACGGTGTGGCCCGCCGACGCGAGCTGAGGGCATTCGCACGCTGAGCGCACGCTGGTGCCGACCGGGAGCGTGGCGAGCTCAGCGCTCGTTCTGGTGCGGCACGACGACCTGCTTGATGATCAACAGGATGGCTGCGGCGACCGGGATCGCGACGAGTGCGCCGAGCACGCCGCCGAGCGATCCGCCCGCGAGCGCCGCGATGACCACGAGCGCGCCGGGCACCTTCACCGCGCGGTTCATGATGCGGGGGCTCAGCACGTATGCCTCGACCTGCATGTAGATCACGTAGTAGATCGCTGCGACGAGGGCCGTCAGCGGTGAGCCGAGGCCGGGGATCAGGCAGACGAGCACGATCAGCACCGAGCCGCTCAGCGTGCCCACCAGCGGCACCAACGAGAACAGGAAGGCGAGGAAGGCGAGCACCGCGGGGAACGGGGCCTGGATGATCGACAGGAACACGAAGCTCGCCACGCCGTTGACCGCGGCGAGCGAGACCTGGCCGAGCACGTAGCGGCCGACCGACTGGGTGATCTGCTCCGTGAGGTCGGCGAAGCGATCGCGCTTCGACGCGGGCACCAGCTGGTAGGTGGCGCGCTTCATCGTGTTCAGCGAGGAGACGAAGTAGAGCGTCAGGATGAAGACGATGACGACGCCGAACACCCCGGCACCGATCGCGACGGCCACCTGCAGCACGCCACCGGCGAGCTCGCTCAGCTTGTCGGGATTCGTGAAGAAGTCGGTGAGACCCGTCGTGACCTGGTCGCTGATCTCGTCGACCGGAACCTGCGGGAACTGCTCCTTCAGGAACTCGATCCAGTCTTGTGAACTCGTCTGGTCGACGATGCGCGGAATCTCGTCGACGAGTTGGCTCACCTGGTCGACGATGATCGGCACGACGGCGATCACGAGGGCGGCGACGAGCAGGCCGACCCCGCTCATGACGATCACGATCGCCGCCCAACGCGGAAGCCCCCGGCGCTCGAGCCAGCTGGTTGCCGGGTCGAGGCCGAGGGCCAGGAACAATGCGATGCCGACGTAGGCGATGATCGTCGACAGCGTCGCGATCGAACTGAGGATGAGGAGGCCGACACCCACACCGAGGGTGCCGACCAGCCCGATGCGGAACGCGTTCTGGATCTTCATCGAACGGCCCGCTCCCTCTGCTCGGACCGACTACTTGGTCTTCGCGGCGATCTGCTCCGCCTGCGTCAGAACGCCGCGGAGGCTCTCGAAGTAGCCGGCGACGGCGTCGCGCTCGATCTTGATCTGCGAGAGGCGATCCTCGGCATCTGCGACGAGCGCACGGGTGCGCTCCTCGGCGTCGGCGATGAGCTTGCGTGCCTGCTCGTGCGCTGCTGCGATGCGGTCGCGGGCCTCGTCGTCGGCCTTGTCGCGAACGACCGCGATGTCGGACCGGACCTCGGTCTCGAGGCGGTCGGCCTCTGCACGGCTCTCGGCGGTGCGAGCGACGGCCTCCGCGAGCTCGGCGTTGGCGTCCTCGAGGAACTTCTGGGTCTGCGCCACTGCCTCCTGGTGGGCGGCGAGGAGCTCCTGCTCGGCCTCGTCGCGCTTCGTCGACAGCTCGGATTCGAGGTCGAGGTGCGCCTTCTCGATCTCGCGGCGCATGCGGTTGACCTCGTGCGTGGTCTTCTTGCGCATCGCGGTGAGCTGGTTGTCGAGGTCGATGCGGCCCTGCTCGGACTCGGCGTCGAAGTCGGCGCGTGCCTGCTCCTGCTCGAGGGCGAGGTCGGCGCGCATCTGCTCGAGATCGGCGGCGTGCTTGGCGCGGATGCGCTCGAGCTCGTGCTGGAGCTTGAGGCGGGCTGCCTCGGCTTCGCGCTCGATGTCGACCTTCGCCTGCTCGCGCTGCTGGACCAGTTCGACCCGGCTGCCCTCGAGCTCGCGGTCGAGGTCGTTGCGTGCCTGCTCGAGCTCGTGCACGAGCGCGGCGCGGCGTTCGGCGATCTCGGCGTCGATGCCGGCGCGTGCCTCTGCGGACTCACGCTCGAGGTCGAGTCGGGACTGCTCGGTCTCCGCGGCGAGGTCGATGCGTGCCTGCTCGCTTTCGCGAGCGAGCTCGGCGCGGGCGCGGTCGAGCTCGATCGCGACCTCGGCGCGGGTCTGCTCGGTCTCCTGCGTGAGGCCCGCGGCGGTGGCCCGCGCGTCGGTGGCCTCGGCGTTGGCCGCCAGGAGGATCTCGGCGGATTTCCGCTCGGACGCGGCGATCATCGCTGCGGATTCCCGCTTCGCGCTCGTGCGGATCTCTGCGGTCTCGGTGGCGACCGCACCGCGGATCGCCGCGGCGTCGCGTGCGGCGTCCTGACGGAGCTGCTCGCTCGCCTCGTGCGAGCGGGAGACCATGTCGTCGGCCTCGGAGCGCGCGTTCTCGAGGATGCGGTTGGCCTGTGCGCGAGCCTCGGTGAGGGTGCGCTCGGCGAGTTCGTGCGCGTCGGAGCGCATGAGGTGCGCCTCGTCTTCGGCGGCACGACGGAGCTTCTCAGCGTCGATGTCGGCCTGCGCGATGAGGCGGGTGGACTGCTCTTCCGCGACACGGAGGGTGTTCTCGAGCTTGGTGCCGAGACCGGAGAACGTGGGGCTGCCGACCTCTTCGAGCTCGGCCGTCAACTCCTCGATGCGTGCGAGGAGACGCTTGTTCTCCTTGACGCTGTCGGTGCTCTGGTTGTTCGCGGCGATGATGTCGCGGCGAAGACCATTGATCGCCTTGTCGACCTCGTCTTTGTCATATCCGCGGAACACCTGCGTGAACTCGGTCTCTTCGACGGCCATTCTTCCTCCGGGCTCTGTCCCGCGTCGTGGGGGCGCATGCGGGATGGTGTGTCCGATTGTACGGGTCGCGCGAGGTACGCGGAGACACCGGACTTCCAGCCATCGGTTAGGGATCTCCCAGAAATCGTCGGTAGTCTGGAATGTCTTTGTCAGAGGCCGCCGCGGGCGGCAATGGAGGTTCTGTTCGTGCGCTTCGTCTTCGCAATCGTGGCGTTCATCGCCGCGGCCGTGATGATCGGGCTCGGCATCGCCCAGCGCACGGTCTTCCTCGAGCCCGATCGTGTGTCGATGTCCGCCGAGCTGTCGGGCGGCGAGGCCGACTTCATCGTGATCGAACCCGACGCGCTGGCCGCCCACCCGGGCAAGCAGACGATCACCGTGTCGGGATCCCCGAAGGCGTTCCTCTCCTACGGGCGCAGTTCCGACGTCGAGGCCTGGCTCGGAGACACTCCGTACGTCTCCGTCGGCTACGACTCCGACTCCGGCGAACTGACCAACGAGATCGTCGTCACCAAGCCCGTCGACGACTCGACCCCCGTCGCCCCCGTCGCACCGGCGACGACGCCGCCGACAGCCGATGCAGCGACCGGCACCGCGACCGAGGTCGCCGAAGCGCCGTCGCCCGCGGGTTCCGACCTCTGGCTCGACGAGTTCACCGACGACCTCGTGCTCACCACGACCATCGACGTGCCCGAAGACATCGCGGTACTCGTCAGCGCCGACGGCGGCGACGAGTTGCCCTCCCGCGTGAAGATCGACTGGCCGCTCGACAACGCGACGCCGTGGGCCGGCCCCCTGATCGTCGGCGGCGCGCTCGTCTTCCTCGTCGGCATCGCGCTCGTGATCGCGGGCTTCGTGAATCACCGACGCATGCGAGGCCCTCGTCGGAACCTGCCGAAGGGACCGCGCGGCAAACTGCCGAGCGCCCCGAAGCCGGGACGCACACAGGTGGGCGGCGGCGGCCGGCGATCCATCGGTCGCGCCAAGCGAGTGGCCATCGTTCCGTTCCTCGTCATCCCGGCGCTCGCACTCTCCGCGTGCTCGGCCGACTACTGGCCGAACTTCGACCAGCAGGCGGCTCCCGAGAGCACCGCTCCGGCGACGCCGCTCGCGACGCCCGCGGCGACCGATGAACCCGATGACGACACGCCGGTGACACAGCCTGCGGTGACCGTGCCGCAGATGGAGCGCATCATGCGCCGCGTCGCCGTGTTCGCCACCGACGTCGATGCATCACGCGATGCGACGGCCGCCGCAGAGCGGTTCACGGGTCCTGCGCTCGAGGCGCGAACGGCCAACTACGTGATCCGCGGCTCGCTCGCCGAACACCCGCTGCCGACGCCGATTCCGGCGTCGCCGCTGACTCTCACGCTCCCGCAGCAGGCCACGGGCTGGCCGCGAACGGTGCTCACGATCGCCAAGAACTCGGATGACCCGACGATCGCGCCGAGCGCGCTCGTGCTCGTGCAGCAGACGCCGCGCGAGAACTACAAGATCCTGTACGCGATCTCGCTCGCGCCCGATGCCGAGGTTCCCGAGGTCGCTCCCGCGTCGATCGGCGCACCGCCGATCTCGCCCGAGTTCAAGGGACTCGTGATGCCCACCGGCCAGGTCGCCTCGGCCTACGCCGACGTGCTGCTGAAGGGCGAGTCGTCGGAGTTCGCTCCGATGTTCGACCCCGAGGGCGACACGCTCATGCAGCAGCTCGGGCCGGCGGGGCAGCAGGCCATCAACGACAGCCTGCAGGCCACCGTCGACGCCACGTACTCGAACGCGGTCGGCGACAGCCCCACGATCGCGTTGGCCACGAACGACGCGGGCGCCCTCGTGAGCGTCTCGATCGACCAGACCGAGAACGTCATCCCGAACGACGGCGGTACGATCGGATTCAAGCCCGGTGCCGCTGCTGCGCTCTCCGGCTTCACCGGGAAGAGCGCGAAGGGCGTGCAGCGCGTCATCGGCATCCAACTGCTGTTCTACGTTCCCGGCGTCGGCAACGAATCTGAAGACCAGATCCGTCTGCTCGGCTGGTCGGAGAGTCTCATCGGAGCTTCGGAGGTACCGTGACCAACCCGATTCCCCCTTCCGGCGCCGCGCTTCGCGGTGCGGTCGACCTCTCTGCGCTCGTGCAGCGTCAGTCGCCGGGTCCGGCGGGCGGGCAGGGTGCGCACGCGGCATCCGGACCGAGCGACCAGATCGTCTTCGAGACGGATGACGCCGCCTTCGGCTCCACGCTCGAGCTCTCGCGCACGGTGCCCGTCATCGTCGCCCTCTGGGCGACGTGGAGCGAGCCGTCCAAGGCGCTGCTCGCGACGCTCGAGCGACTGGTCCGCGCTCGCGCGGGTCGTCTCGTGCTCGCCGCGGCCGATGCCGACCGCAGCCCGCAGCTCGTGCAGGCCTTCCAGGCGCAGTCCATTCCCACGGTCGTCGCCGTCGTCGCCGGCCAGCCGGTGCCGCTCTTCGCGGGCGAGCAGCCCGACGAGGTCATCGACCAGGTCTTCGACCAGTTGCTGGAGCTCGCCGGCCAGCACGGCGTGACCGGCTCCATCGAGACCGGCGAGGCCGGTGCGGCGCAAGACGGCGTCCCCGCCGAGCCCGTCGAGCCGCCGCTGCCGCCCCTGCACCAGGAGGCGTACGACGCGATCGAGCGGGGCGACTTCGCCGCCGCGTCATCCGCGTACCGCACGGCGATCGCGCAGGACCCTCGCGACTCGCTCGCGGTTGCCGGCCTCGCCCAGGCGAACCTGCTCGGACGCCTGCACGGCAAGACCCTCGACGAGATCCGCAACGCCGCTGCCGCTGCGCCGAAGGACCTCGACGCGCAGCTCGACGTCGCCGACCTCGATCTCTCGGGCGGGCACGTCGACGACGCGTTCGATCGGCTGCTCACGCTGTTCCCCGACCTCGACGCCGACGGCAAGAAGCTCGTGCGCGAGCGACTCGTCGAGCTCTTCGAGGTCGTCGGCACCGACGACCCGCGTGTCGCCGTGGCGCGTCGACGCCTCACGACCCTGCTCTACTGAGCCGCGCTCCGCTGCGTGCCCCTCAGTGGGGTCGCAGCTCCATCAGTCGAGCGCGAACCACACCGCTCCGAGCGGCGGCAGCGTGAACGACGCGGATGCCGGTCGGCCGGCCCATGGCGTCTCGGTCGCGTCGACTCCGCCGAGGTTGCCGACGCCCGATCCGCCGAACTCCGCGGCATCCGAGTTCATGACCTCGCGCCATCGCCCGGCGGTCGGCAGCCCGAGGCGGAACCCCTCGTGCGGCACTCCCGAGAAGTTCACGACGCAGAGGAGCGGTCGCCGTTCGCGGTCGTACCTGAGGAACGCGATGACGTTCTCGGCGGCCGCGCCGCCCTCGACCCACTCGAATCCGGTCGCGTCGTCGTCGAGCGCCCAGAGCGCAGGCGTCGCGCGGTAGCCGCGATTCAGCGCGCCGACGAACTCGGCGAGCTGCCGGTGGCTCGGCTGATCGAGGATCCACCAGTCGAGGCCGCGCTCCTCGCTCCACTCCGAGAGCTGGCCGAATTCCTGCCCCATGAAGAGCAGTTGCTTGCCGGGGTGCGCCCACATGAAGGCGAGGTAGGCGCGCACGTTCGCCAGCTGCTGCCAGTGGTCACCCGGCATCTTGCGCACGAGCGATCCCTTGCCGTGCACGACCTCGTCGTGGCTGATCGGCAGCACGAAGTGCTCGCTGAACGCGTAGAGGAACGAGAACGTGAGGTCGTGATGGTGGTGCGAGCGGTACATCGGGTCGTTCTGGATGTACTGCAGCGAATCGTGCATCCACCCCATGTTCCACTTGTAGCCGAAGCCGAGCCCGCCGCTCTCGGTCGGTGCGGTGACGCCCGGCCAGCTCGTCGACTCCTCGGCGACCATGACGATGCCGGGGTTGCGCTTGTAGGCCGTCGCGGTCGTCTCCTGCAGGAACGCGATCGCCTCGAGGTTCTCGCGCCCGCCGTGCACGTTCGGCAGCCATTCGCCGTCGGCCCGCGAGTAGTCGAGGTAGAGCATCGAGGCGACTGCGTCGACCCGCAGCCCGTCGACGTGCATCTCCTCGAACCAGAACAGGGCGTTCGCCACGAGGAAGTTGCGCACCCGCGGGTTGCCGTAGTCGAAGACGTAGGTGCCCCAGTCGAGCTGCTCGCCGCGTCGCGGGTCGGCGTGCTCGTAGAGTGGTTGGCCGTCGAAGCGCGCGAGCGCCCACTCGTCTTTCGGGAAGTGCCCCGGCACCCAGTCCATGATCACGCCGATGCCCGCGCCGTGCAGGCGGTCGATCAGGTACTTCAGGTCGTCGGGGGAGCCGAAGCGCGAGGTCGCGGCGAAGTAGCCGGTCACCTGATAGCCCCATGAGCCGCCGAACGGATGCTCCGCGAGGGGCATGAACTCGACGTGCGTGTACCCGAGCCACTCGAGGTACTCGATGAGCTCGTCGGCGACGTCGCGGTAGCCCTTGCCGGGGCGCCAGGAGCCGAGGTGCATCTCGTAGATGCTCATGGGGAGCGCGTGCAGGTCTGCGGCGGCGCGGCGCGACATCCATTCGCCGTCGGCCCACTCATGGGAGCTCAGCGATACCACCGAGCCCGTGGCGGGGGCGACCTCGGCCTGCCGTGCCATCGGGTCGGCCTTCATGATCCAGTCGCCGTCGGCGGTGAGCAGCTCGAACTTGTAGACCGCGCCGGGCTCGACGTCGGGGATGAAGAGCTCCCAGACCCCGGTCGGGCCCATGCTGCGCATCGCGTGCCCGGTGCCGTCCCAGCGGTTGAACGCACCGGTCACGCGCACCGCGGCCGCGCGCGGCGCCCAGACCGTGAACGCGGTGCCGCGCACGCTGCCGGTCACGCCCCAGTGCTCGCGGTAGTGGGCTCCGAGAACCCGCCAGAGCTCCTCATGCCGCCCCTCGCCGATGAGGTGGAGGTCGAGTTCGCCGATCGTCGGGGCGAAGCGGTAGGGGTCGTCGCTTGTCCAGTCAGAGCCGTCGGCGTAGCGGGCGCGCACCCGGTAGTCGCGCGGCCCGAAGGCGCCGGCGCCCGCCCAGATGCCGTGACCGACGTGCTCGAGCGCGAGCTCGGCCCCATCGGGGAAGACCGCCGCGACCGACGCGGCGAGCGGTCGTCGCGTGCGGATCGCCGTGAGCGGCCCCGCGTGGTGCGGCTCGTCGAACCCGTGCTGCCCGAGCACCGAGTGCGGGTCGTGGTGGCGCCCCTCGGCGACGGCAGCGAGCACGTCGTCGGCGATGACGGGTGCGGCGATCGGTTCAGGCATCGGTGGCCCTTCTCACGTGCAGGATGTGCGCGGGCCGTGTGAACGCGTCGAGCCGCACGTAGTTCGACGCGCCCCACTCCCAGCGTTCGCCGGTCACGAGTTCGTCGACCTCGAAGCGGGCACCGGGCGGGAGGCCGATCGCCTCGAGATCGAGGTGCACGGTGGTCTCCCGCACCGAGTGCGGGTCGACGTTCGCGACGACGATGATCGTGTCGTCGGCGCCCGTGCCGGTGAAGCGGCCGTCGAGGTGCTTCGAGTAGACGAGCACCGAGTCGTCGTCGCTCGCGTGGAAGCGGATGTTGCGGAGCTGACCGAGCGCCGGGTGCTCGGCACGGATGCGGTTGAGGATGCCGAGGTAGAGCGCGAGCGAACGGCCCTCGCGCTCGGCGGCCGCGAAGTCGCGCGGCTTGTACTCGTACTTCTCGTTGTCGATCGCCTCTTCGGCGCCGGGGCGGGCGACGGATTCGAAGTGCTCGAAGCCCGCATAGACGCCCCAGAGCGGCGCCGCCGTCGCGGCGACGGTCGCGCGCACCGTGAACGCGGCCGGCCCGCCGAACTGTAGGTACTCGGTGAGGATGTCGGGGGTGTTGACGAAGAGGTTCGGCCGCATGAAGTCGGCGGTCTCCTGCGACACGCTCGTCAGGAACTCCTCGAGTTCGGTCTTGGTGTTCCGCCACGTGAAGTACGAGTACGACTGCTGGAAGCCGACCATCGCGAGCGCCTGCATCATCGCCGGGCGGGTGAAGGCCTCGGCGAGGAACACGACGCCCGGGTCATCCGCGTTCACCGTCGCGATCAGCCGCTCCCAGAACGCGAGCGGCTTCGTGTGCGGGTTGTCGACGCGGAAGATGCGCACGCCCTGCTTCATCCAGTGCCGCACGATGCGCAGCACCTCGGCGAAGATGCCCTCGGGGTCGTCGTCGAAGTTCACCGGGTAGATGTCTTGATACTTCTTCGGCGGGTTCTCGGCGTAGCGGATCGTGCCGTCGGGCAGTTGCGTGAACCAGTCGGGATGCTCCGTCACCCACGGGTGATCGGGGGTGGCCTGCAGGGCGAGGTCGAGGGCGACCTCGATGCCGAGCGCGGCCGCCCGGCGCACGAACGCGCGGAAGTCGGCGAGCGTGCCGAGGTCGGGGTGCACGGCGTCGTGGCCGCCGGGGATGCCGTCGGCGAGCGGCCCGCCGATGGCCCAAGGGGAGCCGGGGTCGTGCGGGCCCGGGTCGAGCGTGTTGTTGCGCCCCTTGCGGTTCGTGACCCCGATCGGATGGATCGGCGGCAGGTAGACGACGTCGAAGCCCATCGCCGCGACGCCGTCGAGTCGCTTGGCCGCTGTGCGGAAGGTACCCGACTTCCACGAGCCGTCCTTCAGCTGCTTCGCCCCTTCGGACCGCGGGAAGAACTCGTACCAGGCGCCGACGCCGGCGCGGTGCCGCTCGACGAGGAGCGTGTGCTCGGGGGAGTCCGTCGAGAGTCGCGCGAGCGGTCGCGCATCGAATTCGGCGAGGGCCGGGTCGTCGATGAGCGGGCGGCGGGCAGCGACGGATGCCGCGTCGTCGCGCAGCCCGGCGGCGAGCGCCGTGAGCCGCTTGCGGGCCGCGAGCGGCCGGGACTTCTCGGCGACGGCCCGGTCGATGAGGCGCGCGCCGAGCTCGAACATGAGCTCGGCGTCGACCCCGGCGTCGACCTTGAGCGCGGCGTCGTGCCGCCACGTCGCGACCTCGTCGTCGAACCCCGTGACGTGCCAGTGCCACTCGCCGGTCTCGTCGAGCAGCACCTCCGCCTCCCAGCGGTCGGTGCCGGGCGCCAGCGGAGACATCCGCTCGCGTCGTACGACACCGGCGGGGCTCGTGATGACGAGCATCGCGCCCACCTGGTCGTGCCCCTCGCGGAACACGGTCGCGCGGAACGGCACCACCTCGCCCTCGAACGCCTTGGGGCGCCAGCGCGCATCGGGCACAGCGGGGGTCAGCCGGGTCACTGGGATCCGGCCGGCGAGCACGGGGGTGGTCGTCACGGTTCGACCGTAGCGCGTCTGCGCCGGATCGCACTCGCGAACGCGGCCGGATCGTCACGCAGGCCGCATCTGTTGACGGGAGGTCCCGGCGCGGATACCGTCAGCGCATGGTGCGAGCGCGATGATCACCGCAGAGACGCTCCGCGGCATCCCGATCTTCGCGCCGGTGCCCGAGACGACGCTCGACGAACTCGCCCGGGCGGTCGAGGACATCCGCCTGATGCCCGGCGAGTACTTCGCGCACGAGGGCGACGAGCGGGCGCTGTTCGTCGTCGTCGAGGGCGGCGCCGAGATCACGAAGGTGATCAACGGCGAGGAGCGCGTGATCGGCCGCCGCAAGCCGGGGCAGTTCTTCGGCGAGGTGCCGATGACGCTGAGCACGCCGTTCCCGGCGAGCGGGCGAGCAGCGGATGTCGCGGAGGGCGCGCGCATCATCAAGCTCGACGTCACGGTCTACTACACGCTCGCTGCGGCCGAGCCGTCGATCCCGGCGCGGGTCGCGGGGCTCGCCCGTCGCTACCTCGATTCGCTGCAGGAGATGGCGGCCGAGCGGCTCGAGACCGATGTACGGGTCATCGGGCCGCGATCGGACGCCCGAACCCACGAGGTCACCGGCTTCCTCATCCGCAACCAGGTCGCGTTCGAGCGCACCACGATCGACGACCCGGTCGCCGGGGAGCGGTACCCGATTCTCGAGCACGGCGGCGAGCGCACGGTCGACCCCTCCTTGCGCGAGGTCGCGACGGCGGTCGGGCTCGACGTCGCGCCCGCGGCATCCGACTACGACGTCGTCATTCTCGGTGCCGGGCCCGCGGGCCTCACCGCCGCCGTCAACGGTGCTGCAGAGGGACTGCGCACGGTCGTGATCGAGTCCGTCGCCCCGGGTGGCCAGGCGGGCACCTCGACGCGCATCGAGAACTACACCGGGTTCCCGTTCGGCATCTCGGGCGACGACCTCGCGAGCCGTGCCCTGAAGCAGGCGAAGCGGCTCGGTGCCGAGATCGTGGTCACCCGCACGGTGGAGTCGATCGCCCCGGGCGCTGGTGCCGAAGGGGCCGAGATCGTGCTCGACGGCGGCGATGTGCTGCGGGCGCCCGTGGTCATCATCGCCACGGGCGTGGCCTGGCGGTCGCTGCCGGTGCCGGGCATCGACCGGTTCCGCGGCAACGGCGTCTACTACGGGGCCGCCCGCAGCGATGCCTCCATCGCGCAGGGAGCCGACGTCTGCATCGTGGGCGCCGGCAACTCGGCCGGCCAGGCCGCCCTCTTCTTCGCGCGGCACGCACGATCGGTCACGATGCTCGTGCGCGGCGAGTCGCTCGAGACGAGCATGTCGCGCTACCTGATCGACCAGATCGCGGCCAACGACGGTGTGCGTGTGCAGACGCGCAGCGAGATCGTCGGCCTGCACGGCGGGCCGAGCCTCGAGGCGATCGACGTCGCCGACCGAACGACCGGGGCGACCGCGCGAACCGAGGCCGGCGTCGTGTTCGTCATGATCGGCGCCGACGCCGTGACCGAGTGGATGCCTTCGGAGGTCGCTCACGACACGCACGGCTTCATCCTCACCGGGGCCGACGCGGCGGCGACGCCGCACTGGCGTCTCGATCGCCGGCCGTTCGCGCTCGAGACGAGTGCGCCGGGGGTGTTCGCGATCGGCGACGTGCGTTCGGGCTCGGTGAAGCGCGTCGCGGCGGGCGTCGGCGAGGGCGGCATGGCGGTGGCGTTCGTGCACCAGTACCTCGCGCTCGCGTAGGCTGCGAGCTCCGACGAGGTGAAAGGGCTCGCTGATGTGCCAAGAACGTGGTCTTCTCGACACGGTGTGCGGAAGAACACCGTGCGGCACGATCGCGGCTGCGGGCGTTCTGGGTGGTGGATGAATGAACGTGACTGACATGCGCATCTTCGACGACGGGAACGAAGTCCCCGGGTTCTTGGTCTACGGTCTGGCGCCACGCCGGCGATTCCCCACGGAGGCACGCCTTCAACTTCCGCGGGGTCTCGATCAAGCCGAGTCGTACCTGCTGACGGGGGAAGAGTGGGAGGTCCTCATCCGGGGAGCTTCGATCAACACCTGGCCTTCACCGGAGGACTGGGCGGTCGTGATCGATCGATGCCTTGGCGGGATGCTGAGTCTCGGCGCGACGGTGGCGTGGATCGGATGCGAAGGGCTGCCGTTCGTTGATCCGCCGAACCTGTTCGATGAAGAGTTCATGGTCGGTGGGGTCCTAGCGTGGGCTTCGGTGGATGGGAGCCGGAGCGGCGAGCTTCCGCTCGCTGGCGCTCTGGGACCGGTGAGCCGCGACGAACTCGGTCGGCTTCGACAAGCCAGCGCCGGCCTGGCGGAGAAGATCGAATGAAGGCGAGCGAAGAGAAGTACTCGGTGCACCCGGATCCGATCTGGCGGGAGCGGGCGAACTTCATCATCAACGCGCCGCTGCCCGAGGAGGGCCGCTTCGAGCAACTGTGGTGCTGGCAGCTCACCGAGGACACCTTCCGGGTCTGTTGTATCCCGTTCTTCCTCTACGACATTGCTCTCAGCGATGTCGTCCGCACGGAAACGCAATCGGGCCGTAATCACGTCGTGAGCCAGGTAGTCGAGCCTTCTGGCCGCTACGTCTTCCGGGTCTTCTTCGAACCGAGCATGCTTGGGAATCGCGGGGATGTCGTTGCCCACCTCACGGCCTTGGGTGCCCTGTTGGAGTGGTCGTCCCACAACATGCTCGCCGCCGATGCTCGCAACGCCGAGCATGGCCAGGAGATCGCCGATTTCCTGTTCGAACAGGAGGACCAGGGCCGCCTGATCTACGAGACAGGGAAGCTCACCTGAGCCCACCGAACGGCGCATGTCGCTCGGTGAAGCCCCGCCCGAGAGACGGGAGGCGCGCCCTTGCAATTGGAGAACGGGTGGATCATGGCCCAGACGACCATTGAAGCGCCGGTTGATCACCTACGGAGGCTGATGAGTACTCGGAACGAGATCCAGGTCGCAATGGACGCATGGCTCAACGGCGCTGGTTTCCGGAAGCACAAAGGTGCTTGGTACCGAAGGACCGACGAAGTCGTGACCGTGGTCGATCTTCAGAAGTCGCAGTATGGCCCGCAGTACTACCTGAACATTGGGCTCTGGTTCCGGGCCATCGAGGATCTGCAGTTTCCAAAGCCTGTCGCCTGCCACGTCGTCAACCGACTCGCGTCGGAATTGTCGGGGTTCGCGAGCGATGATCTCAGCCGACTGTTGGACCTCGAAGCCGCGGTACCTGACCGAGGCATTAGACTGCGAAACCTTCTCGACACCCACTTCGTTCCGCTACTCGGTGTATTCCAAGACGCAGCCAGCCTGAGATCGCCACGGGGTGAGTTGTTTCTGAGTCGTTCTGGGATTCGCAGCCCCGCGCTGGCGCTCCTCAATCGGGAATCGCGGTAATCCCGCATGCAACGGGTAGTCGAGCAAGCACCGGTCGTGCGCGGCTCACTCATCGCGCGTCTCACCTTCCTCACGGTTCTTCTGGTCGGGTGGCTCATTCCGCTCGCTGTGGCTGCAACCTACGTGTTCGTTCTCATGCCGGCGAGCGCGCGCCTCGGAGTCGGCGAAGCCTACGAGCAAATGGGAGGCGAGAGGCAATGGCTGGCGCTCTGGGGTGCGGGATGGATACTTGGCACGGCCGTCGTTGCGACGATCTGCGCCTTCTTGACGATGACCCAAGGCGCGAACCTCGGGGCGACTTCTCGGGTGAAGCTGATTCTCTGGCCCCTCGCCACTGTCGAACTCGGATCGTTCATCGTCGCCGCACCGATGTCGACCGCGTTGTCGCACGTCGGCTATGACGGCCCCATTCACGGTGCTTGGCTCGGGAGCGGGGGTGTGCTCCTCGGATTGGTGGCGCTCGTGGGCGCATTCGTACTGACGGTGCGAGACGTGATTCTCGAGGATCGCTAAGCACATCGGGTCGACGGGCGGACTAAGACGTCTCTCGAGCAGTCGTCTCACAATCGATGGCTGTGACTGGTGCCCACGTGTATACACGGCGGTCGGAGGTTTCGATCGGATCGCCGACATTCACGACGCGACCCGTCGTTCACGCAACCGACATCTGCGGCTCCTAGGGTGGAGCCGTGAAGCCGATTCGCAAGTTCACGGTCCGCGCGGTCATCCCTGCCGAGCTCGGTGCGCTCGAAGAGCTCGCCGCGAATCTCCGCTGGGCGTGGCACGAACCGACCCGCCGGTTGTTCCAGCACCTCGACCCAGAGCTCTGGCAGGCCTCGGATCGCGACCCCGTCGCGTTCCTCGGCGAGGTCGACCCGGCGAGGCTCGCCGAGTTGGCGGGCGACGCCGGCTACGTCGAGTGGGCCGAGCGCGAGCGGGCAGCGCTGCGCGAGTATCTCGCTGAGCCCCGCTGGTTCCAGTCGCTCGGCGCTGAGACGCCGCGCACCATCGCGTACTTCTCGCCCGAGTTCGGCATCACCGCCGCGCTGCCGCAGTATTCCGGCGGACTCGGCATCCTCGCGGGCGATCACCTGAAGGCGGCATCCGACCTCGGCGTGCCGATCGTGGGCGTCGGCCTCTTCTACAAGGCCGGGTACTTCTCGCAGTCGATCTCGCCCGACGGCTGGCAGCAGGAGCGCTATCCGGTGCTCGACCCCGACGGCCTGCCGCTCGCGCTGCTGCGCGCACCCGACGGCGCCCCGGTGCAGGTGACGCTCGCGCTGCCCGACGACCGTTCGCTGCACGCACGGGTGTGGAAGGCCGCGGTCGGTCGCGTTCCGCTGCTGCTGCTCGACACCGACATCCCCACGAACTCCGACGAGCTGCGCTCGGTGACCGATCGCCTGTACGGCGGCGGCGGCGAGCACCGACTGCTGCAAGAACTCCTGCTCGGCGTCGGCGGCGCCCGTGCGGTTCGCGCGTGGACGGAGCTGAGCGGATGCCCCGCGCCCGACACCTTCCACATGAACGAGGGTCACGCCGGCTTCCTCGGCCTCGAGCGCATTGCGACCTACATCGGCGAGGGCCTCACGTTCGCCGCTGCGCTGCAGCTCGTGCGTGCAGGCACCGTGTTCACGACGCACACGCCGGTGCCCGCCGGCATCGACCGCTTCGACCGTGCGCTCGTCGAGCGGTACCTGTCGAGCTCGCTGCTGCCCGGCGTCGACCCGGCCGACGCGCTCGCCCTCGGCGTCGAGCCCGGCGCCGACCCCGCGGCGGGCGCGTTCAACATGGCCGTCATGGGGCTGCGGCTCGCGCAGCACGCGAACGGCGTCTCGAAGCTGCACGGCGAGGTGAGCCGGCGCATGTTCGGCGACCTCTGGCCGGGATTCGACGCCGAGGAGGTGCCGATCACCTCGATCACGAACGGCGTGCACGCTCCGACCTGGACCGACCCCGCCCTGCTCGGCCTCGCCGAGACGCGGCTCGGCACCGGCGACACCGAGCATGCCGAGTGGCGCAGCCCCGCGCTCGCCGACGGCGAGTTCTGGACGGTCAAGCGCGCCATGCGCCAGCAGCTCGTCGATGACGCCCGGCGCCGGCTCGCGGCATCCTGGCGGGAACAGCACTCGGGTGCCGAGCCGCCGAAGTGGGTGTCGCAAGTGCTCGACCCCGACACGCTCACGGTGGGGTTCGCCCGCCGGGTGCCCACCTACAAGCGGCTCACGCTCATGCTGCAGGACCCCGAGCGGCTGAAGGCGATCCTCACGAACCCCGAGCGACCCGTGCAGTTCGTCATCGCGGGCAAGTCGCACCCGGCCGACGACGAGGGCAAGCGACTGATCCAGCAGCTCGTGCAGTTCGCCCAGCAGCCCGAGCTGCGGGAGCGCATCGTCTTCCTGCCCGACTACGACATGGGCATGGCGGAGAAGCTCTACCCGGGCTGCGACGTCTGGCTCAACAACCCGCTGCGCCCGCTCGAGGCGTGCGGCACCTCTGGCATGAAGGCCGCAATGAACGGCGCCCTGAACCTCTCGATCCTCGACGGCTGGTGGGCGGAGTTCGCGGGCGACGACTTCGGCTGGGTGATCCCCTCAGCCGATGCAGCGGGCGACTCGGGGGAGCGCGACGCGCTCGAGGCAGCCGCCCTCTACGACCTGCTCGAGCACCGGGTCGCACCGCGCTACTACGAGCGCGACGGCGACGGGGTACCGGTCGAGTGGGTGCGCCGGGTGCGCGAGACCCTCGCGGTGCTCGCTCCTGAGCTCGGCGCCGACCGCATGGTGCGCGAGTACGTCGAGCGCCTCTACCGGCCCGCGGCCGAGCACTTCGCCGAGGTTGCTGCCGAGAGTGCACGGGGTGCCCGCGAGCTCTCGAGCTGGGGAGCACGGGTGCGTGCGGCCTGGCCGGGCGTGCACGTCGCGCACGTCGAATCGGGCGGCATCGACGCGCCGCACGTCGGCGACGAGCTGCAGCTGCGCGCAGTCGTGCGGCTCGGCGACCTCACGCCCGACGACGTGCGGGTCGAGGTCGTGTACGGGCGCAGCCGTGCCGACGAGACGATCGACGCCGCTCAGCACGCCGAGCTCGAGGTCGCGGATGCCGCGGCGCAGCTCCCCCCGGGCGAGCACCTCTACACGGGATCGCTCGTGCTCGACCGCGCCGGTGCGTTCGGCTACACGGTGCGCGTGGTGCCGCGGCATCCGCTGCTGCTGTCGACCGCCGAGCTCGGGCTCGTGGCGGTGGCCGACTGAGCGCTCCGAAAACAGGAAACGGACGTGCGAACACGTGTTGAGCGCCTGTATTCGTCGCAGGGTCGGCGGGTCGTCCTGTTCCCGTCGCCGTGCAGTCGAACTCAGCGGGTGCGCGCGATCGGGGCGTAGCGCCCCTCGGTGACGGCGAGCAGGTCGTCGGGAGCGAGCTCGAGGTCGAGGCCGCGCCGTCCGCCCGAGACGTAGATCGTCTCGTGGAGGATGGCCGACTCGTCGAGCACCGTCGGCAGCGCCGTCTTCTGGCCGATGGGGCTGATGCCGCCGACGACGTAGCCCGTCTTGCGCTCCGCGACGGCGGGGTCGGCCATCTCGGCGCGCTTGCCGCCGAGCGCGGCGGCGAGCGCCTTGAGGTCGAGCTGCATCGCCACGGGCACGATGCCCACGGCGAGGGCGCCGTCGACGCTCGCGAGGAGGGTCTTGAAGACGCGGTCGGGGTCGAGGCCGAGCTTCTCGGCGGCCTCGAGCCCGTAGGCCGCGGCGCGCGGGTCGTGGTCGTAGACGAGTGCCGTGAAGGCGATGCCCGCCCGGGTGAGGGCGACGGTGGCCGGCGTGCCCGCCGAGGCATCCGCTCGCTTGGCCATCAGGCTGCGCCCTCTGCACGGAACAGACGCATCGACTGGGCGCCCATGGTGATGGTGGTGCCGGCGGCGAGCGGGGTGGTGGACGGCGCCGACGGCAACTCGTCGGCGGAATCCCACAGCAGGGTGTACCCGCTCACCTCGTCGTGCGTCGGCAGCACGACCGCGGCGTCGGACTCGTGCGCGTGCACGACGAGGAGGATGCGGTTCGGCGCCTCGGTCTCGGGCGTGGAGGCGGCGAGGAACTGCAGGGTGCGCTCGGCGGGGGAGTTCCAGTCGTCGATGCCCATGGTCGCGCCGTCGGCGTTGAACCAGTCCATCTGCGTGGCGCTCGGCACGGTCTCGCCGAGGCGCCCGAAGCGGCTGGGGCGGAGCGCCGGGTTCTCGGCGCGCAGCCGCATCAGGTGCCGGGCGGTCTCGAGCAGCGCGGGAGCGAAGCGGGGGCGGTCGGTCTCGTCCCACGCGAGCCAGGTGAGGGGCGAGTCGTGGCAGTACGCGTTGTTGTTGCCGCGCTGGCTGCGACCGAACTCGTCGCCCGCCGTGATCATCGGCACGCCCGCCGACAGCAGCAACGTGCCGAGCAGGTTCCGGATGCTCCGGCGCCGCGCCGCCCGCACGACCGGGTCGGCCGCCTCGCCCTCGACGCCGTGGTTGTACGAGTTGTTGGAGTCGGTGCCGTCGCGGTTCTGCTCGCCGTTGCCCTGGTTGTGCTTGACGTCGTAGGCGGTGAGGTCGGCGAGCGTGAACCCGTCGTGCGCCGTCACGAAGTTCAGGCTCGCGAGGGGCCCGCGCTCGTTGGAGAACGTGTTCGACGAACCCGCGAGGCGCGTCGCGAACCGGCCGATGCCGCTGCCCGCCGAACCGGTCTCGCGCTCACGGCGCAGGTCGCCGAGCCAGAAGTCGCGCATGCGGTCGCGGTAGCGGTCGTTCCACTCGGTGAAGCCGGCCGGGAAGTTGCCCGTCTGCCAGCCCCCCGGCCCCACGTCCCACGGCTCGGCGATGAGCTTCGACGCGCCGATCACGGGGTCGTCGAGCATGGCGCGCAGCAGCGGATGCTCGGGCGTGAACGTCTCCCGTGCATCGCGGCCGAGCGTGGCGGCGAGATCGAGGCGGAACCCGTCGACCTGCAGCTCGTCGGCGAAGTAGCGCATCGAGTCGAGCACGAGCCGCTGCGGCGCAGCCGCGGCGAAGTCGAGGCTGTTGCCGCATCCGGTGGTGTCGACGTAGCGGCCGTGCGCGTCGTGTCGGTAGTACGCGGCGTTGTCGATGCCGCGGAACGAGGAGGTCGGCCCCTCGCGGCCCTCTTCGGCCGTGTGGTTGTAGACCACGTCGAGCACGACCTCGAGGCCTGCCTCGTGCAGGCGCCGCACCATGCCGGCGAACTCGCGCCGCACGGCGGCGGCGCCCTCGGCGCGCGCGGCGTCGCTCGCATACGGCGAGTGGGCGGCGAAGAACGCGAGCGTGTTGTAGCCCCAGTAGTTGACCTTGCCCTGGCGAACGAGACGCTGCTCCGACACGAAGGCGTGCACCGGCAGCAGTTCGACGGTCGTGATGCCGAGGTTCACGAGGTACTCGATCGAGGCGTCGTGCGCGAGGCCGGCGTAGGTGCCGCGCAGAGGTTCGGGCACCGCGGGGTTCAGCTTCGAGAAGCCGCGCACCTGCGCCTCGTAGACCACGGTGCGGTCGAGCGGCACGCGGGGCTTCACCGAGTCGCCCCATTCGAACTCGGTCGCGGTGAGCGCATCGAGGGCGACGCCGCGCCAGGATCCGTCGTCGGCGCGCGCGAGCCCGCGGGCGTACGGGTCGAGCAGCGTGTGCACCGCGTTGAACGCGTGCTCGACGCCCGCGGGCCCGTCGACGCGCAGGCCGTAGTGCGCGCCGTGGCGCAGCTCGGCGGACTCGCCCTGCCACACGCCGTCGTCGCCCCGCACGAGTGGCGTGCGGGAGATCGCCCAGTCGAGGTCGTCGGCGTCGAAGACCACGAGGTCGACGGATGTCGCGTGCTCCGACCACACCCGGGCGACGCCGCCGTCGGCACCCGCGCGCACACCGAGGTCGTGCAGGGGATCGCGCTCAGGCATGCGATCTACAGTAGTTCGTGGAGGCGAGACGCCTGCAAGCGCGTGCACGCCCGTGTCGCGCACTCACTCGGACACGACCCGGAGGTCACATGGTCTACCTCGACCACGCGGCGACCACGCCGATGCTGCCCGAGGCGATCGACGCGCTCACCGCCGCGCTCGCCGTGGTGGGCAACCCCTCGTCGATCCACAGCGCCGGCCAGCAGGCCAAGCGCCTGCTCGAGGAATCCCGCGAGCGCATTGCCGCGACCCTCGGCGCCGACGGCATCGAGATCGTCTTCACGGGCAACGGCACCGAGGCCGTGAACCTCGCGATCAAGGGCCTCTGGTGGCAGCGGCGCACGAATGCAGCCGACGGTGCCGAGCGTCGCCGCATCCTCGTGCCCGCGGGGGAGCACCACGCCACGATCGACACGGTCGAGTGGCTCGTCGCCCACGAGGGCGCCGAGGTGGTCGAGTTGCCGCTCGACGAGGTCGGCCGGGTGCGCCTCGACGTGCTCGCCGACGAGCTCGAGCGGGGCGCGGCATCCGTCGCCCTCGTCACGATGCTCTGGGCCAACAACGAGGTCGGCACGATCGAGCCCGTCGACGAGGTCGCACGGCTGACCGCTCGGGCGGGCGTGCCGCTGCACGTCGACGCGGTCGCCGCCTACGGGCAGGTGCCGATCGACTTCCACGGCATCCGGCGCGCGACGGATGCCCCGCGCGGCGCCGGTCTCGTCGCCCTCAGCGTCTCGGCGCACAAGATCGGCGGACCGGCGGGCATCGGCGCGCTCGTGCTCGACCGGTCGGCCGCGGTCGAGCCGCTCATCCACGGCGGCGGGCAGCAGCGCAAGGTGCGGTCGGGTACGCAGGATGTCGCGGCTGCGGCGTCGTTCGCGGCGGCCGCCGACATCGTGGCGTCCCGACTCGACGCCGACACCGCCCGCATGGCGGCGCTCCGCGACCGGGTGATCGCCGGTGTCGCCGGTGCGGTGCCCGAGGCGCGCCTCTCGGGCGACGCGGGCCCCGGGGCATCCGTTCGGCTGCCCGGCAACGCCCACTTCTCGTTCCCGGGTTGCGAGGGCGACTCGCTCCTCTTCCTGCTCGACGCCGCGGGCGTCGCGGTCTCGACGGGCTCGGCGTGCCAGGCAGGGGTGCCGGAGCCCTCGCACGTGCTGATGGCGATGGGTCGCTCGGAGGCCGACGCGCGCGGCGCACTCCGCATCACGATCGGCCACGCGTCGACCGACGCCGACGTCGACGCGTTCCTCGCGGCGCTGCCCGCCGCCCATGCGCAGGCGGCCCGCGCGGGGCTCGCCGCCCGGGCCACCTCGTTCGACCGCTGACCGACGGTCGGGGCTCGCGCCTGCTCGGCTAGCGCGCGCCCTCCTCCTCGGGGATGCCGAGGCCGCGCGAGAACACGCTGTGGCGGAGCTGCGTCTCCATGGCGCCGACGATGTCGGCGACGTCGACGGCCGAGAGGTCCGCCGGCCGCCACTCCGGCACGGTGTCCTGGTGCAGCGTCCCGGTGTTCTGCGCCACGAGCGCCTGCACCCCGGTGAACAGGTCGGGCTGCGTCGTGAACCAGCGGGCGAGGCGGAGTTCGCGCTCGAGCGCATCGCGGAGCTCCTCGCCGTCGCGTGCGGCTCGCACCGACCGCAGGGTCGCGACGAGCGCGGTCGGCGAGAGCCGCAGCAGCGTGTCGGCGGCAGCCGCGGCGTTCTCGGCGGCCTCGGCGTCGTTCGAGTCGGCGGCGGCGAGCCCCGCGACCGTCTCGCCGCTCGAGAACGCCCAGAGCCGTTCGAGGATCTCGTCGACCGTGTTCGCCGAATAGCACGCGTCGATCCAGTCGCGACGCGCGAGCACAGTCGAGGGACCGGCGTCGACCGCGAACCGTCGAACCGTGTCGTCGGGGCTGGACGCGTCGCCGGCGAGGGCCGTCTTCAGCTCAGCGATGCGCTCCGTCGGCACCATCACGTCCGCGAAGCCGAGGGCGATCGCGTCGGCGGCGGTCAGGTCGATGGAGTTCAGGGCGAGGTAGGTGCCGAACTCGCCGGGGGTGCGCGCGAGCCGCCAGGTCGCGCCTCCGTCGGGAACGAAGCCGTAGCCGGTCTCGGGCTGCCCGAGCACGACCCGATCGGTCACGACCCGCGTCGCGACGTGTCCGGCGAGCGAGATGCCGCCGCCCATCGTCATGCCGTGCATGATCGAGATGACCGGCTTGGGGAACTCGGCGAGCTTCGCGATCAGGCGGTACTCGTCGCGGAAGAAGACCGAGCCGATCGTCATGCCCTCGGCCGCGCGAGCCAGGATCTCGCGGAAGTCGCCGCCCGCGCAGAAGCCGTGGTCGCCGGCGCCGTCCAGCAGCACGACCGCGACGGCGGGATCGGTCGACCACGCCTCGAGGGTCTCGGTCATGGCATGCATCATCTCGAGGTCGATGGCGTTGATCGACTCCGGACGATTGAGGGTCAGGTGGCCGAGTTGACCGACGACGTCGGCGTTGACAGGCGAGTGCACCAGCCCAACGGTACTTGCCGCGGGCCGCTCATGTGAACTCGCCGGCGAGGCGTGCATCGCCGGCGAGGCGTGCATCGCCGGCCACGGGGCATCCGCTCAGGAGGCCTGCCTACACTGGAGGGGTGAAGGTTCTTGCAGCGATGAGCGGTGGCGTCGACAGCGCCGTCGCTGCCGCGCGCGCCGTCGAGGCGGGGCACGAGGTCGTCGGCGTGCACCTGGCGCTCAGCCGCATGCCCGGAACCCTGCGCACCGGCAGCCGAGGCTGCTGCACCATCGAAGACTCGATGGACGCGCAGCGCGCCGCCAACGTGCTCGGCATCCCGTACTACGTGTGGGACTTCTCCGAGCGCTTCAAGGCCGACGTCGTCGACGACTTCATCGCCGAGTACTCGGCCGGGCGCACCCCGAACCCCTGCATGCGCTGCAACGAGCGCATCAAGTTCGCCGCGCTGCTCGAGAAGGCGCTCGCACTCGGCTTCGACGCCGTCGCGACCGGCCACTACGCCAAGATCACGACGGATGACGCGGGCAACCGCGAGCTCCATCGCGCGAGCGCCGAGGCGAAGGACCAGAGCTACGTGCTCGGGGTGCTCACCGCCGAGCAGCTCGCGCACGCCTACTTCCCGCTCGGCGACACCCCCTCGAAGACGCTCGTTCGCGCCGAGGCGGCAGAGCGCGGGCTCTCGGTCGCGCAGAAGCCCGACTCCTACGACATCTGCTTCATCCCCGACGGCGACACGAGGGGCTGGCTCGCCGACAAGGTCGGCACCGAGACGGGCGACATCGTCGACCGCACGGGCGCCGTCGTCGGCTCGCACGAGGGCGCGCACGCGTTCACCGTCGGCCAGCGCCGGGGCATGCGCCTCGGCACGCCCGCGGCCGACGGCAAGCCGCGCTTCGTGCTCGAGGTGCGCCCGAAGGAGAACACCGTCGTCGTGGGCCCGAAGGAGGCGCTCGCGATCGGCGTCATCGCCGGGTCGCGCTTCTCGTGGGCCGGGCTCGCGCCCGAGCAGCCCGAGACCGCGTTCGACTGCGAGGTGCAGATCCGCGCGCACGCCGACCCCGTGCCGGCCGTCGCGCAGCTCGTCGACGGCGAGCTCGTCGTCACGCCGGGGCATCCGCTCGACGGCGTCGCGCCCGGCCAGACCGCCGTCATCTACGTCGGAACCCGCGTGCTCGGCCAGTTCACGATCGACCGCACGGTCAGCGCAGTGCCGGTCGACGCGTAGCCCGCGTCTCGCAACGCCCGGTCGACGGCATCGCCAGTGTTGGCGGTCGCTCATAGGATTGGCGATGTGAGCGACATCTCCGGTGACAGCGGCCTCCCGACCGATTTCGACGCGGCGCGAGCGGAGGCGACCGCGCTCGCCGATCGCATCGAGGGTGCGCGGCTCGCGTACTACGGCGACGGCGACTCGACGCTCTCCGACGCCGAGTACGACGAGGCCTTCCATCGCCTCGAGGCACTCGAGCGGGCGTTCCCCGAACTCGCGGGTCAAGACAGCCCGACCCAGCAGGTCGGCGCGGCCATCGTCTCGGCCGGGTTCCCCGAGCACGAGCACGCCGAGCGCATGCTCAGCCTCGACAACGTGTTCTCGATCGACGAGTTCCGCGACTGGGCGACGAAGACCGCGGCGGCGGCCGGTCGCCCGGTGCACTGGCTCTCCGAGCTGAAGATCGACGGCCTCGCCATCAGCCTCGCCTACCGCGACGGCGTGCTCGAGACCGCGACGACCCGGGGCGACGGCCGGGTCGGCGAGGACATCACCGAGAACGTCGACCTGATCCCGGCGATCCCGCATCGCCTCGTGGGCGAGGGGTATCCGTCGTTCTTCGAGGTGCGCGGCGAGGTGTTCCTGCGCACGAGCGACTTCGAAGCGCTCAACGAGCGCCAGCACGAGCTGCAGGCCGCGTTCGAGGCCGAGCAGCTCGCCAAGGGGCGGGCGGCCGACGACATCCCGACGAAGTACCCCGAGTTCGCCAATGCTCGCAACACCGCAGCGGGCAGCCTGCGTCAGCGCCGCGAGAAGAAGAACGCGTTCGAACTCTCGCTCATGCGCGAGCGGCTCGGGCGACTCGAGATGTACCTGCACGGCATCGGCGCGTGGCAGCATCCAGACGTCCGGAACCAGTCCGAGATCTACGCCCTGCTCGCGAGCTGGGGCCTGCCGGTCTCGCCGCACTCGCGCGTGTTCGACACGGTCGACGAGGTCGCCGGCTACATCGCCGAGCGGGGCGAGCACCGCCACGACGTCGAGCACGAGATCGACGGCATCGTCGTCAAGGTCGACGAGCTCGCCCTGCACGACGAGCTCGGTGCCACGAGTCGCGCCCCGCGCTGGGCGATCGCCTACAAGTACCCGCCCGAAGAGGTGCACACGAAGCTCCTCGACATCGTCGTCGGCGTCGGCCGCACGGGCCGCGCGACCCCGTACGCGGTCATGCAGCCCGTCAAGGTCGCCGGTTCGACCGTGCGCCAGGCGACGCTGCACAACCAGCAGGTCGTGAAGGCCAAGGGCGTGCGCATCGGCGACACCGTGGTGCTCCGCAAGGCGGGCGACGTCATCCCCGAGATCCTCGGGGCGGTCGAGCAGCTTCGCGACGGCACCGAGGTCGAGTGGCACATGCCCGAGCTCTGCCCCGAGTGCGGCACGCCGCTGCGCGCCATGAAAGAGGGCGACATCGACCTGCGCTGCCCGAACGCGAAGTCGTGCCCCGCGCAGGTGCGCGGCCGCGTCGAGCACATCGGGTCTCGCGGTGGCCTCGACATCGAGGCGCTCGGCGAGGTCACGGCCGCGGCGCTCACCCAGCCGTCGGTGCCCGCCGAGCCGCCCCTCGCGACCGAAGCCCGGCTCTTCGATCTCACGCTCGACGAGCTCGTGCCGATCGAGGTCGTCGTGCGCGACTCCGAGACCGGCGAGCCGAAGGTCGACGAAGAGACCGGTGCGCCGTCGAGGCGAGCGCCGTTCCAGAAACTCGGGCCGGCGAGCTACCCGCCCGGAACCGAGACGATGACGCCGGCCGAACGCCGTGCGGCAGGGGTCAAGAAGGACTACCGGGTCGTCGGTCCCTCCGAGGCGGCGACGAAGCTCCTCGCCGAACTCGAGAAGGCCAAGACGAAGCCGCTCTGGCGCCTGCTCGTCTCACTCAACATCCGCCACGTCGGGCCGGTCGCCGCTCGCGCGCTCGCCGACTGGTTCGGCTCGCTCGACGCGATCCGCGCGGCGACCCGTGAACAACTCGCCGAGGTCGAGGGCGTCGGCGGCATCATCGCCGACTCGCTCATCGAGTGGTTCGGCGTCGACTGGCATCTCGACATCGTCGACCGTTGGACGGCCGCGGGCGTGCAGTTCGCGACCCCGGGGCATCCCGGGCCGGGCGCGGCTGCCGAGGCCGGGGGAGTGCTCACGGGTCTCACAGTCGTCGCGACCGGTTCGCTCGACGGCTTCAGCCGCGAGGGGGCTCAAGAGGCGATCATCGCCGCAGGTGGCAAGGCGGCGTCGAGCGTCTCGAAGAAGACCGATTTCGTGGCGGCGGGCCCGGGTGCGGGCTCGAAGCTCGCGAAGGCCGAGGAGCTCGGCATCCGCGTGCTCGACGCAGCGCAGTTCGCGCTGCTCGTGACGGCGGGCCCCGAGGCGCTGCCGCCGATCGAGGCGGCAGAAGCGACTGAAGGCGACTGAAGGCGACTGACTGATCACTGAGGGGGAGCATGTCGACACCACCCGACGACGCGACGGCGCCGAATGGCAACGCCTCGAGCGAGTCCCCACGCAGTCCGTCGCGACGTGAGTTCCTCCGCGTCGGCGGTGCGGCGGCGGCCGGAGTCGTCGTCGGGGGCGGCGCGGGCGCGGCCGTCGGCGTGGCCCTCGCCGGAGGATCGCCGAGTGCGACCGCTCCTTCGCCCTCCGCGGCGGCCAGCGGCGGTGATTCGCCGATCGAGCACCTCGTGGTGCTGATGGGAGAGAACCGGTCGTTCGACAACCTGCTCGGCCGGTTGTACTCGACGGCATCGTTGCCTCCGGGCGCGCGATTCGAGGGCCTCGAATTCGGCGACTACGCGAACGTCGCGGCCGACGGCAGCTCGATTCCCGCCCACGTCTACTCGGGCGCCACCGACCGGATCATGGAGCGACCCGATCCCGATCCGGGCGAAGAGTATCCGCACGTGAACACGCAGTTGTTCAACACCATCGACCCGCCGCACAACGAGGGTCGCGAACCCCCGCACATGACCGCGCCGTACAACGCGCCGCACGACGACTCGAAGCCCGACATGTCGGGCTTCGTACGCGACTACGAATCGAAGCTCGCCGCACTCCGGCGCGGGCACGCGCCCGACCCAGATGACGTGCGCCAGATCATGGGCGGATTCGACTCCAGCATGCTGCCGGTGCTGTCGACGCTGGCACGCGAGTTCGCCGTGTTCGACCATTGGCACTGCGCCGTGCCATCGCAGACGTTCTGCAATCGATCGTTCTTCCACGCCTCGACCTCGCACGGCTTCGTCACGAACGTGCTGAACGGCGGCTACCGCAAGTGGCTCGACGCCCCTGCAGCACCCACGGTCTTCAATCGTCTCGAGAAGCAGGGGCTGAGCTGGCGCATCTACTTCGACCAGCGCCAGCTCATCTCGTTCACCGGGTTCCTGCACGCGCCGGTGCTCGAGAAGTACTGGCGCACCGAGCACTTCGCGACCATGGAGGACTTCGAGCGAGACGCTGCAGACGGCACGCTGCCCGCCTACGCGTTCATCGAACCGCGGATGGTCTACGACCACAACGACTTCCACCCGCCGTTCGGCAAGTTCCGTGAGAGCGACCTCGACGACGAACCGGTCATCGACAGCGCGGTCTCCGACGTCAGGGCGGGTGACGCGCTGGTCAGCCGGGTCTACCAGGCCGTGCGAGGCGGGGCGTCGGAGTCGGGCTCCAACGCCCTGAACACCATGCTCCTCATCACCTTCGACGAGCACGGCGGCACCTACGACCACGTGCCCCCGCCATCGGCAACGCCTCCCGACGATGCCGGCGCCGGCGAGATGGGCTTCACCTTCGACCGTCTCGGCGTTCGCGTGCCCGCCATCGCGGTCTCGGCCTACACCCGGTCCGGAACCGTCATCAACGACGAGTTCCACCACGCCGCCGTCATCGCGACGCTGTCGAAGAAGTACGGCTTCGACGAACTGACCGATCGCGACACGGGCGCCCGAGACCTGACGGCAGCACTCAACCTCGCGGCGCCGCGGCATCCGTCGACCTGGCCGTCGCCGACCCCGCAGTACGTGCCGCCGAACGACGAGGAACGCCCGCCGAACGCGGCCGATCGCTCTTCGGCACGGCCGTTGAGCCCGCCGGCCCAGGGGCTGCTGGGCCTGCTGATCGCGAAGTACGGAAAGCCGGGCGAGGCGCAGCCCGAGACCTACGCCGACGCGTACGAGCTGCTGCAGAAGTACGGCGACGGGCTGTTCGGCGCGCCCCGATAGAATCGATGCATCCCCATCCCGAGACGACGGAGCAGCATGTCCGAAATCACTGCGGAGCAGGTCGCGCATCTCGCGAACCTCGCCCGCATCGCGCTCACCGATGAAGAGATCGAGCACCTCACCACGGAGCTCGGCCAGATCATGCACGCGGTCGAGCAGGTGAGCGAGGTCGCCACGCCCGACGTGCCGCCGACGAGCCACCCGATCCCGATGCAGAACGTGTTCCGCGACGACGTCGTGGGCACCACGGTGCTCACCGCCGACGAGGCGCTCGCGGGCGCCCCCGAGTCCGACGACTCGCGATTCAAGGTCTCGGCGATCCTGGGAGAAGAGCAGTGAGCGACGAACTGATCCGCCTGTCCGCAGCCGCACTCGGCGAGAAGCTCGCCGCCGGCGAGGTCTCCTCGGTCGAGGCGACCCGTGCCCACCTCGACCGCATCGCTGCCGTCGACGGCGCCGTGCACGCCTTCCTCCACGTCGAGGGCGAACGCGCCATCGAGACGGCCGCCGAGATCGACCGCCAGCGTGCTGCAGGCGCGCCCCTCGGCCCGCTCGCGGGTGTGCCGATCGCGATCAAAGACGTGCTGGTCACGAAGGGCATGCCCTCGACCTCCGGCTCGCGCATCCTCGAGGGCTGGATCCCCCCGTACGACGCGACGCCGGTCACGAAGGTGCGCGAAGCCGGCATGATCCCGCTCGGCAAGACGAACATGGACGAATTCGCCATGGGCTCGTCGACCGAGCACTCGGCCTACGGTCCGACCCACAACCCGTGGGACCTCGACCGCATCCCGGGCGGCTCAGGCGGCGGCTCCGCGGCATCCGTCGCCGCGTTCGAAGCCCCGCTGGCGCTCGGTTCCGACACCGGCGGCTCGATCCGCCAGCCGGCGCACGTCACGGGCACGGTCGGCGTCAAGCCGACCTACGGCGCCGTCAGCCGCTACGGCTCGATCGCCCTGGCCTCCTCGCTCGACCAGATCGGCCCCGTCACGCGCAACGTGCTCGATGCCGCACTGCTCCACGACGTGATCGCCGGGCACGACCCGCTCGACTCCACGTCGATCCCCGAGGCGTGGCCGTCGATGGCCGAGGCCGTGCGCCGAGCGGATGTCTCGGGCCTCCGCATCGGTGTCATCAAGGAGCTCGACGGCGAGGGCTTCCAGGCCGGCGTGCGCCAGCGCTTCCACGAGTCGCTCGAACTGCTCGAGAAGCAGGGCGCCGAGATCGTCGAGGTCTCCGCACCTCACTTCGAGTACGCGATCGCCGCGTACTACCTGATCCTCCCGGCCGAGGCGTCGTCGAACCTCGCGAAGTTCGACTCCGTGCGCTTCGGCCTCCGGGTCACACCCGAGGGCGGCGGCACGGTCGAGCAGGTCATGTCGGCGACGCGCGAGGCAGGCTTCGGCCCCGAGGTGAAGCGACGCATCATCCTCGGCACCTACGCGCTCTCGGCGGGCTACTACGACGCCTACTACGGCTCCGCGCAGAAGGTGCGCACGCTCGTGCAGCGCGACTTCGACGCGGCGTTCGCGAACGTCGACGTGCTCGCCTCGCCGACCGCGCCGACGACCGCGTTCAAGTTCGGCGAGAAGCTCGCCGACCCCGTGTCGATGTACCTCAACGACATCGCCACGATTCCCGCGAACCTCGCTGGCGTGCCCGGCATCTCGCTGCCCTCGGGTCTCGCTCCCGAAGACGGCCTGCCCGTCGGCATCCAGTTCCTGGCACCGGCCCGTGAAGACGCACGTCTCTACAACGTCGGCGCGGCGCTCGAGCAGCTGCTCGAAGAGCGTTGGGGCGGCCCGCTGCTCGCCCAGGCACCCGATCTCTCCACTCACGAGCTCACCGCGACCGAGGAAGGCGCACTCTGATGGCCCGCGCTGAACTGATGGACTTCGACAAGGCGCTCGAGCTCTTCGAGCCGGTCATCGGCCTCGAGGTGCACGTCGAGCTGAACACCACGACGAAGATGTTCTCGTCGGCCCCGAACCCCGCGAACTCGCAGTTCCACGGTGCCGAGCCGAACACGCTCATCACGCCCGTGTGCCTCGGCTTGCCGGGTTCGCTGCCCGTCGTCAACGGTGAGGCCGTGAAGTACTCGATCAGCCTCGGCCTCGCGCTCGGCTGCGATATCGCGCCGTCGAGCCGGTTCGCGCGCAAGAACTACTTCTACCCCGACCTCGCGAAGAACTACCAGATCTCGCAGTACGACGAACCGATCGCGTTCGACGGCGAGGTCGAGGTCGAGCTCGAGAACGGCCGTGTCTTCACGGTGCCGATCGAGCGCGCGCACATGGAAGAAGACGCAGGCAAGCTCACGCACGTGGGCGGTTCGACGGGCCGCATCCAGGGTGCCGAGTACTCGCTCGTCGACTACAACCGCGCCGGCGTTCCGCTCGTCGAGATCGTCACGCGTCCGATCTTCGGCGGCGAGGCCGACACTCCCGCCCTCGCGAAGGCGTACGTCGCGACGATCCGCGACATCGTGCTCTCGCTCGGCATCTCCGAGGCGCGCATGGAACGCGGCAACCTCCGCTGCGACGCGAACGTGTCGCTGCGCCCCCGCGGCCAGGAGAAGCTCGGCACGCGCACCGAGACGAAGAACGTCAACTCGATGCGGTCGGTCGAGCGCGCCGTGCGCTACGAGATCCAGCGTCAGGCGGCGATCCTCGCCGGCGGCGGCACGATCATCCAAGAGACGCGTCACTGGCACGAGGACACGGGTGCGACGAGCGCCGGCCGTCCGAAGTCCGACGCCGACGACTACCGCTACTTCCCCGAGCCCGACCTGCTGCCGGTCGTGCCCTCGAAGGAGCTCGTCGACGAGCTGCGCGCTGCACTGCCCGAGCCTCCGGCCGCACGTCGTCGCCGGCTCAAGTCCGAGTGGGGCTTCACCGACCTCGAGTTCCAGGATGTCGCGAACTCCGGCCTCCTCATCGAGCTCGAGGCGACGGTGAAGGCCGGTGCGACGCCCGCCGCCGCCCGCAAGTGGTGGACCGGTGAGATCGCCCGCCTCGCGAACGCCGCAGACGTCGACGCGTCGGGCCTCGTCGCTCCCGAACACGTCGCCGAGCTCGCGCAGCTCGTCGACGCCGGCACGCTCACCGACCGTCTGGCCCGCCAGGTGCTCGAGGGCGTCATCGCCGGCGAGGGTTCGCCGCAGCAGGTGGTCGATGCCCGTGGTCTCGCGGTCGTCTCCGACGACGGCGCACTGATCGCCGCGATCGACGAGGCGCTCGCCTCGCAGCCCGACGTGCTCGCGAAGATCCGCGACGGCAAGGTGCAGGCCGCGGGCGCCGTCATCGGCGCGGTCATGAAGGCGATGCAGGGCAAGGCCGATGCCGCGCGCGTGCGCGAGCTCGTGCTCGAGCGCGCCGCGCAGACCGCGTAACGCACGCAAGCGCACGAGAGCCGAGCGGAGGCATCCGCTCGGCTCTCAGCATGTTCGATGCTCGCGGCCGTACAGTGGTCGTCCCCTGAACGATTGACGAGGACAACATGGGATTCCTTGACCGTCTCTTCGGAGCAGTTCCCGCCGAACCGCAGCGCCCTCAGGCACAGCCCGCCCGCAGGCTGAGTGACGACGAACTCGCGGTCGAGCGCTACCGCTACCTGCTGCGCACGGCCCCGCCCGAGTCGGTCGAGGCGGTGCACGCAGAGGCGTTCGCGAAGCTCACGCCCCAGCAGCGTCAGGCCCTCTTCGCCTCGCTCAGCGCCGACGCGCCGGCCGGTGAACGACTCGTCTCCGATGAGCCGAGCGCCCTGGCCCGGGCAGCGACCCGCGCCGAGCTCCGCGCACCCGGCAGCGTCGAGCGCGCCTTCACTCGAGCGGATGCCTCGGGCGGCCGCCCCCAGCAGGGCGGCCCGTCGTTCGGCGGCATGTTCGCGGGCTCGCTGCTCGGCTCCGTCGCGGGTGTGGTCGTCGGCTCGGCGATCGCGCAGGCGTTCCTGCCCGACCCGTCGGCGTTCGAGGCCGGCGCCGATGGCGGTGCCGGTGATGCCGGTGCCGATGGCGGCGACGCTGCGGCGTCCGACGGCTACGACGCGTCGGGTGCCGACTCGGGCGGCGATTTCGGTGGCTTCGGCGACTTCGGCGGTGGCGATTTCGGTGGGGGCGGCGACTTCGGCTTCTGAGCACGCCCGGCCTTCGACGGCGGAGCCTGCGATGACGGCGGCAGCGGATAGGGTCGCATCATGAGCAAGCAGGACGGCTCGTCGCGCCAAGTGACCACCGGTCCGGTCGACGACTCGGCGACACCCATCCTGCACGTCGACATGGACGCGTTCTTCGTCTCCGTCGAACTGCTGAAGCGGCCCGAGCTGCGCGGCAAGCCCGTGCTGGTCGGCGGCACCGCCGGACGCGGTGTCGTGTCGGCGGCGAGCTACGAGGCCCGCAAGTACGGCGTCAACTCCGCCATGCCGATGTCTCTGGCCCTCCAGCGCTGCCCGAACGCGATCGTGCTGAGCGGCGACTACGCGAGCTACTCCGAGTACTCGCGGCGGGTCATGACGATCTTCGAAGAGGTCACGCCGCTCGTCGAGAAGCTCTCGATCGACGAGGCGTTCCTCGACGTGTCCGGCGCACGGCGGCTTCATGGCAGCCCCGCCCAGATCGCGTGGGGCCTGCGTCGACGCGTGCACGACGAGACCGGCCTCACCTGCTCGGTCGGCGTCGCGGCGACGAAGTTCGTCGCGAAGGTCGCCTCGAGCCGCGCGAAACCCGATGGCATGCTCGTCGTCCCGGCCGACCGCACGCTCGAGTTCCTGCACCCGTTGCCCGTCTCGGCACTCTGGGGGGTCGGCAAGGTCACCGAGGAGTCGCTCACCCGCATCGGGCTCCGTACCGTGGGCGACGTCGCCGCCATGCCCGCAGACGCGCTCGCACGGGCGCTGGGGCCAGCGCTTGCTGCGAAACTCGGCCACCTGTCGATGGGGGTCGACGCCCGCGACGTCGTCACCGGGCGTGAGGAGAAGAGCATCGGGCACGAGGTCACGTTCGGGTACGACCTCACCGACCTCGAACAGTTGCGACGCGAGCTGCTGCGTCTCTCCGACGACGTCGCGGTGCGGCTCCGTCGGGCCGGCGTCGTCGGGCGCACGGTCGTGCTGAAGCTGCGCTACGGCGACTTCCGCACCGTCACCCGGTCGCGCACGCTGGGGGAGCCGACCGACGTCGCGAGGCGCATCTACGACGAGGCATCCGCTGCGCTCGGCGAGCTCGCGGGCGACGGAGCCCGCATCCGTCTCATCGGCGTGCGCGCCGAGCAGCTCCGGCCCTCGGGCAGCGGCGCGATGCTGTGGGACCCCGACGAGGAGTGGCGCGAGGCCGAACGCACGATCGACGAGGTGACGGCGCGGTTCGGCCGTGGAGCGGTGCGGCCGGCCTCGCTCGTGAAGCGTGCGGCAGATCGGGTCGAATCGTCGCGTCGCACAGATCCTGACGGCGGCGACGTTCGCTGAACCGGTACCGGCGAATCTCGCAAGGGCTGGTTCGAGAGCAGGCGCGCCGGTAGCGTTGACTCATGGCTGAACTCGTTCTGGACCTCGCTGAGACCGTCGCCGGCGTCGGCGTGAAGACCTCGTACGGCGACCCCGTCGACATCGACGGCACCACGCTCGTGCCGGTGGCGCTCGGGTACTACGGTTTCGGCGCCGGCAGCGGCTCCGACGATGCGGGCGATCAGGCAGGGGGCGGCGGAGGCGGCGGCCTCTCCATTCCGCTCGGCGCATACGTCGGCCGCTCGGGCGACGTGCGCTTCGAACCGAACCTCATCGGGCTGCTGCTGGTCGCCACTCCGCTCGTCTGGGTCACGGGCAAGGCGCTCAAAATGGTGATCCGCGCGCTCAAGCGCTGACCTCGACGTCGGCGCGGCGCAGGCTGTTGCCGTCGACCACGCTGCCCGCGCCATCGGCGTATACTCGTGCTCGAACACGGGAGTCCGGTGAGCCGGGCTGAGAGGAAGGTTCTCAACCTTCGACCGTCGAACCTGATCTGGGTCATGCCAGCGCAGGGAGGCCAATCACATCTCAATTTCCCGTGCCTCTTTCCACGAATCGAAAGGGCACGACAGTGCACACTGCAGCATCAGAAACCAGCAGCCCCTCCACGCCCCGCAAGTCGCGCGACCTGCGCTGGCGAGTCGTCGACATCGTCGTCGCCAGCGTCATCGGCGTCGCGACCGGGCTCCTCTTCCTCTTCTGGAACAACGTCGGCTACGCGTGGTTCAGCGCCGCCGACGCGCTCACGCCGGGGCTCGGCGGCATCGCCGTCGGCATCTGGCTCATCGGCGGCGTGCTCGGCGGGCTCATCATCCGCAAGCCGGGTGCAGCGCTCTTCGTCGAACTGCTCGCCGCGATCGTCTCGGCCCTCGTCGGCAACCAGTGGGGCATCGAGACCATCTACTCCGGCGTGATGCAGGGCCTCGGCGCCGAGCTGGTGTTCGCGATCTTCGCCTACCGCCGCTTCGGCCTGGTGCCCGCGATGCTCGCGGGTGCCGCTGCCGGCGCCGCGGCGTGGACGCTCGAGCTCTTCACCTCGGGCAACCTCGCGAAATCGGCCGAGTTCCTCGGACTCTATTTCACGACCGTCGTCATCTCGGGTGCTGTGCTCGCCGGGCTGCTCGGCTGGCTCATCGTGCGCGGTCTCGCAGCGACGGGAGCACTCAGCCGATTCGCCGCCGGTCAAGACGTGGCACAGCGGGTCTGACGTGGGGCGTGATTCCGGTGTCACCCGGCCCGCGCGCGTGGAGGCGCGCGGGTGGGGGTGGCGGCACGCCGGGCGCAAGCGAGCCGCACTCGACGGCATCGACCTCGTCATCTCGCCGGGGGAGCGGGTGTTGCTGCTCGGCCCGTCGGGGTCGGGCAAGTCGACCCTCCTGCACGCACTCGCCGGGGTCCACGGCGGGGCCGAAGAGGGCGACGAGACCGGATCGCTGCTCATCGACGGTGCATGGCCCGGTTCCGTGCGCGGGCGGGCGAGTCTCGTGCTGCAGGATCCCGACTCGCAGGTGATCCTCGCGAAGGTCGGCGACGATGTGGCGTTCGGGTGCGAGAACCTCGGCGTTCCGCGTGACGAGATCTGGCCGCGCGTGCGGCGGGCGCTCGACGAGGTCGGTCTCGACCTGCCGCTCGATCACCCCACCAACGCGCTCTCCGGTGGCCAGAAGCAGCGGCTCGCGCTCGCGGGCGCCCTCGCGATGGGACCAGGGCTCCTGCTGCTCGACGAGCCGACGGCGAACCTCGATCCCGTCGGGGTCGGCGAGGTACGGCACGCGGTCGCTCGCACGCTCGATCGCACCGGCGCGACGTTCGTGGTCGTGGAGCATCGCGTCGACGTCTGGATCGACCTCGTCACCCGCGTGGTCGTGCTCGGCCGCGACGGACGCCTGATCGCCGACGGCGAGCCGCAGCATGTGCTCGCGACGCAGCGCGACGCGTTGCTCGCCGCAGGCGTCTGGGTGCCGGGGGTGCCGCCGGCGGTGTCGGCCGCGCGGCCCGCGCCCGCGGCATCCGTCGTCGATCTGGAGGGCATCGATCTCGCGATCGGTCGTCGAAGCGACGCCGTCGTGCGCAGCGGTCTCGCGCTCGCAGTGCCGCACGCCGCCTCGACGGTGCTCACCGGGCCGAACGGTGCGGGCAAGTCGACGCTGGCCCTCACCATGGGCGGGCTGCTCGCGCCGCTCGGCGGTCGTGTGCGCGCCTCGCACGAGCTCGCCGCCGGACTCAAGACGGATCCGATCCGGTGGCGGTCGCGCGAGCTGCTCACGCGCATCGGCACCGTCTTCCAGGAGCCCGAGCACCAGTTCGTCGCGTCGACCGTGCAGCGCGAACTCGAGGTCGCGCCGCGTGCGCTCGGACTCGACGCCGCGACGACGGCTCGGCGCACTCGCGAGGTGCTCGAACGCCTCGGACTCGACCGGCTCGCTGCGGCCAACCCGTTCACCCTGTCCGGCGGTGAGCAGCGTCGCCTCACGGTCGGGTGCGCGCTCGTCGCGCAGCCGGGTGTCGTCATCCTCGACGAGCCGACGTTCGGACAGGACCGACTCACGTGGATCGAACTCGTGACCCTGCTTCGCGGCCTCGTCGACGACGGCACGACGCTGTTGTCGGTCAGCCACGATGCGGCCTACCTCGACGCGCTCGGCGACCAGCACCTCGACCTCGGCAGCGACGCATTGCGCCTGGGGGCGGCAGCATGAGCCCGACCCCGCGACTGCATCTCGTCGACCGCGTGAACCCCGTGAGCCGGCTCGCCGCCGCGATGCTGCTCACGACCCCGCTGCTGCTCACGGTCGACTGGGTGAGCGCCGCGGTCGCCCTCGTGGTGCAGCTCGTGCTCTTCGCGATGGCGGGGGTGACCCTGAAGCTGCTCGTCTCGCGGGCATGGCCGATCCTCATCGCGGCGCCGATCGCCGGCCTCAGCATGCTGCTCTACGGGCGTCCAGAAGGCACCGAGTACTGGTCGTTCTGGCTCGCCCGCATCACCGACGGATCGATCGAGCTCGCCGTCGCCGTCACGGTGCGCGTGCTCGCGATCGGGTTGCCCGCGGTGCTGCTCTTCATGAACGTCGACCCGACCGAGCTCGCCGACGGGCTCGCGCAGATCGCCAAGCTCCCGAGCCGGTTCGTGCTCGGTGCGCTGGCGGGCGCACGACTCGTCGGCCTCTTCATGGAGGACTGGCGGGCGATGGCGCTGTCGCGTCGTGCGCGCGGCATCGGCGATCACGGCGTGACCCGCCGGTTCGCGACCATGGCGTTCGCGCTGCTCGTGCTCGCCATCCGGCGCGGCAGCAAGCTCGCGACCGCGATGGAGGCTCGCGGGTTCGGCTCCGACCACCCGCGCACCTGGGCGCGCGAGTCCCGAGTCGGCTGGCCGGATGCCGCCCTGCTCTGCATCGCCGCCGGCATCGCGGTGCTCGCGATCGGCTGTGCCGTCTGGGCTGGCACCTACCACGCGGTTTGGGCGTGAGCGTGAGCGAGCCGGGCGCTGCGGCCGTGAGCACGCCCGCGGCATCCGCGGTGCGACTCGTGCTCGATCGCTGCCGTGCCGCGGGCGCGCAGGTCGTGGCGATCGACGGGCCGAGCGGCTCGGGCAAGAGCACCCTCGCCGATGCGCTCGTGCGCGCGTGGCCTGGCCCAGCCCCCGAGCTCGTGCGCCTCGACGACGTCTATCCGGGATGGAACGGCCTCGAGCCCGCCGGCGCTGCGCTCGCGCACGAACTCGTCGCCCGCCATGCGCGCGGCGCAGTCGGGCAGTGGCGCCGATGGGACTGGGCGGGTGACCGAGTCGCATCGGTCGAACGGAGCAGGCCGGGTCGCGTGCTCATCGTCGAAGGCTGCGGTGCCTTCGCAGCGGCCGCCCCCATCGAGGCCGTCACGGTCTGGGTCGAGGCGTCGCCGCGCGTGCGCAAGCGACGGGCGCTCGAGCGCGACGCCGGGGCGTTCGATCCGTACTGGGACCTGTGGGAGCGCCAGTGGCGACGCTACGTCGCGCGAACCGCACCGGCACGCCGCGCCGACGTTCGCGTGCGTGTCGCCGACGCCTGAGGGGTCGTGATCGGCGACACGACGCGGGGCCGGGCGTGTGACCTGCCGCTGCAGCACCCCGAGGGCTACGGTAGTGACATGAGCACAGACACAGGCGCCCAGTACGTCGCGGAGTTCCTCGACGGCCCGCTCGAGGGGGAGTTCGAGCACCGGATCCTCGTGGGCGGCAAGACCGAGCAGCGTGTCGGCATGGTCGCCGCCGTCGACGGTCTCGAGTCCTTGTTCTGGTACGACGCGGTCGACGAGCGCGAGGTCAACGGCCAGGTGCGGGTGCAGTTCCGGTTCGACGCCGACGATTCCGATCCGGTCGAATCCGACGACGAGAACGACTGAGCGCGCGCTCTTCCCGTCGATCAACCCTGCTGATCGGCGACGAACGCGCCGATGAGCGCCGCGGGGTGCGTGAGACGCCAGAGCGGGCCGGGGTCGCGGATCGCGCCCGTCAGCTCGAGCGGTGAGGCGACCTCACCGGCCGCAGTCGTGAAGCTGACGCGCCCGACATCTCTGCCGGAAGCTGCGGTCGTGAAGGGCTCGACGATCACGGATGCCTCGGCGCCGGCGCCGCCCCATGACGCATCCGTTCTGCTGACCGAGGCGATGAGCTCGGCTCGGTCGCCCCACGCGGCCTCGACGCTCGCGTAGGGCGTGCCGGCAGTGATGACCTCGACCGGCACCGCCGATGCGGCAGCCGAGGTGACGGCCGTGCTCACGCCGGCGTCGAGGGTCTCGTAGTCGGGCATCAGGGTCGTGGCGCCGACGAGGCGGTGCGGCGGTTCGCCTTGGAGTCCGGGCACCGTGGTGGTGTAGACGAAGCTCACGCCCGCCTGGTCGGTGTAACTCCGCGCGAGTGCGCGAACACCGGCATCGCCCGGGCGGTCGACGGCATCTGGGATGCCCCGTTCGCCGGCCACCGCGGGCGCGTCGCCGACGCCGAACAGCTCCGCGAGGCGCGGGTCGGCGAGCACGAGGGCGGCGAGGCGGGTGAGTTCTTCTGCCGTGCCGACGTTGTCGCCTGAGAGGCCCGTGGCGTCGGCGACGTGCGTCGCGGTGAAGCCGTTCTCGGCGAGCCAGGTGTTGGCGGCCTCGACGTACGGGTCGACGCCGCCGAACGCCCACCGAGCGAGCGTGTCGGCGTGGTTGTTGCTCGAGGCGAGCAGTACCGCCCGCACGACGTCGCGCTCGGTCCACTTCTGGCCGGGGAGTACGTCGAGCGTGCGGGTGTCTTCAGCGACGTAGCGGAGGTAATCGGTGTAGTCGGCCGCGCCGATCGTGATCTCGGGCCCACCGCCGTCGGGCGGCAGCGGGAGGGAATCGAGGGTCGCGAGCACCGTGACGAGCTTCACCGCTCCGCCGATCGGGACGGCCTCCGTGTCGCCGGCGACGCCGAGCATCGTCGCGGTGTCGTCTTCGCCGAGCACGGCCATCGCGCTGGCGCCCTCGGCCGGAAGGGTTACGGTCGTGGCGCCCTCATCGGGTGCCGAGCCGGCATCGGCGGCGACGGTCACGTTCACCGTCGGAAGCGGGCCGAGGAGCATCGCCGGGCCGTAGACGCCGATTCCGAGGATCGCGATCGCGCCGACGGCGATGCCGACGATGCGGCCGGGGGTGAGGCTCATGGATTCAGCGTAACCCGGCGCGGATCAAGCCCAGCCCAGCTCGTGGAGCCGGTCGTCGTCGATGCCGTAGAAGTGCGCGATCTCGTGCACGAGCGTGACGTGGATCTCTTCGCGCAGCTCGTCCTCGTCGGCGCAGATCGCCAGCAGCGGTTCGCGGAAGAGGATGATGCGGTCGGGCATCTCGCCGAATCCATAGCGATCGCGCTCGGTGAGGGCCCAACCGTCGTAGAGACCGAGCAGGTCGAGCGATCCGTCTTCGGGGCGGTCTTCGACGACGAACACGACGTTGTCGAGGCCGTCGACCATGTCGTCGGGCAACTGATCGAGTTCATCGACGACGATCGCCTCGAAGGCTTCGGCATCGAGTTCCACGAGCGGCTCCGATCGAAATGCGACGGGCGGTGAAACGGCTCTCGCCGAGAGAGACTTGGGGTGAGTAACGGGGCTTGAACCCGCGACCTCCTGGACCACAACCAGGCGCTCTACCAACTGAGCTATACCCACCATGTGTCGACCGCCGGAGCGATCTGGCAACTCGACGAGCTTACTACACCTTGGAGGCGAACTCGTTCACCACGGTCGCCGAGAGGCTCTGGAGTTCTGCCGTCGAGGGGCCGGGCTCGGCCACGAAGACCGCGCGGCGGTAGTAATGCAGCTCGCGGATCGACTCCTGGATGTCGGCGAGCGCACGGTGGCCGCCGTTCTTCTGGGGGGAGTTGAAGTAGGCGCGGGGGAACCAGCGCTTGGCGAGCTCCTTGATCGAGGAGACATCGACGCTGCGGTAGTGCAGGTGGGCGTCGAGGCGCGGCATGTACTTCGCGAGGAAGGCGCGGTCGGTGCCGATCGAATTGCCCGCGAGGGGCGCCTTCTGCTCTTCGGGGACGTGCTGCAGCACGTACTCGAGCACCTGGTACTCGGCGTCGGCGACGCTCACGCCGTTGGGGATCTCTTCGATGAGGCCCGACGTCGTGTGCATTCCGCGCACGAAGTCGCCCATGTTCTCGAGCGCGCTGGCGTCAGGCTTGATGACGATGCTGAGACCGGCGTCGACGGGGTTGAGGTCGTAGTCGGTGATGATGACCGCAATCTCGACGAGCTCATCGACGGCGAGGTCGAGTCCGGTCATCTCGCAGTCGATCCAGACCAGGCGGTCACTCGATGAAGGCATGCGGAGAGTCTATCCGGGTGCTCCGACGATGCTGCTCGAGCGGCGTCGCAGGATCCACGAGGTACGAAACGGAGCGGACGTCGAAGCGTCGGTACTCCGCGCTACGGTCGCGTCATGAAGACGTGCTTCCGGTGCAAGGTCGAACTGCCGCGCACCAGCTTCAACGGATCGCCGAAGAACCGAGACGGCCTCCATTCGTACTGCCGGGACTGTCAGAAGGCCCACTACCGGGCGAATGCAGCTCGCCACGCCGCGAATGTCCGTGCGACGAGCGCGCGCCGGCTCATCGACGCGCGCCGCGTCGTCATCGCGCACCTCGCGAACGGCTGCGTGGACTGCGGAAACCTCGACCTGCGGGTGCTCGAATTCGACCATGTGCGGGGCGAGAAGATCGACTCGATCGCGAATCTCGTACGACGCGGTCGGAGCCTCGAGGTGATCGAGACCGAGATCCGGAAATGCGATGTGAGGTGCCGCAACTGCCACGCGATCGTCACCATTGCTCGGCGTGGCCGCTCGTGGCACCACGACCTGCTCGACGAGCGGGGAAGGGCGTCCCCCCGGAGAGATTCGAACTCCCGACCAAGTGGGTAGAAACCACCTGCTCTGTCCACTGAGCTACGGGGGGCCGACTGGAACGCCGCCATGCAAGCATAGCCATCGATGGCCGCTCACCGGCTCGTCCCGCCGGAGCGCCCGGGGATATCGCCCGGTCAGCCCTCGATGGGCACGAAGGGATCGTCCGCGGATGCGCGCGCCGGGTCATCCGACCGACCCTTGCGGATGGCGAGCGCGATGAGCGGGAAGAGCAGCACCGAGAGCATGCCGGCGCCGACCAGGGCGGCCGCCGTGCCGCTCGGCAGGTCGCCGTTGTCGACGCCGATCGCGGTGACGGCGACGATGATCGGAAGTCCGGTCGCCCCGAAGAGTGCCGTCGCGATGAGGTCCCGTCGACTCGAGCCCTTGGGGGCCGCGAGGAGCGAGGGGAGTCCGCGCACGACCAGCAGCAGCACGAGGAAGACCGGCAGGAGCACGGTCGTCCGCACGTCGGCGAAGAGGGACTCGAGGTCGAACGCGACCCCGGTGTTGATGAAGAAGACGGGCACGAGGAACCCGTACCCCACCGCCTCGAGCTTCGTCTCGACGATTTCGACATCGCGCTCAGGGGCGCCCGAGAGCAGCAGCCGGTAGAGCACGCCGGCGGTGAATGCCCCGAGCAGCATGTCGAGATCGAGCACGATGCTGAGGGCGACGAGTGCGAGCAGCACGAAGATGACGAGCCGCACCGCGAACTGCCCGCTCGTGTGCAGGGTCGCCGTGATGACCCGGTGCATGCGCTTGCCGACGCCCTTCGCGGCGAGCCAGATGGCGATGCCGGCGATCACGGCGAATCCCAGGAGCACGACGGCGGCCAGCAGCGGACTGCGCCCGCTCAGGAAGAGGGAGATCGCGAGCAGCGGTCCGAACTCGCCGATGGCGCCGAGGGCGATCACCGCGATGCCGAAGGGAGTGGCGAGGTCGCCGGAATCGCGCAGCACCGGCATGATCGTGCCGAGTGCCGTCGACGTCAGCGCGATGCCGATGAACGCCGCTGCGGGCAGATCCGCCGCCAGGAGTGTCGCGAGGCCGATGCCCGCGGCGAGGGAGATGATCCAGCCGATCGCCGCGCGGCTCAGCGGCCGTCCGCGGATGGCACGGAAGTCGATCTCGTTGCCCGCCAGGAAGAAGAGCATGGCCAGGCCGAAGTCGGCGAGCAGCGTCATGAAGTCGTCGGGCACGATCCAGCCGAGCACGGCCGGGCCGAGCAGGAGCCCCAGCACGATCTCGAAGACCACGAGGGGGATGGCGACCCATCGGCCGATCGCGCGCACGAGCAGCGGTGCTGCGACGGCGATCGCCGGCACGAGCACCATGGTTCCGATCGAGATCTCCATGAGGCACTCCGTTTCAGGCGGCAGATGAAGCCTGTCGTGATGCTAGCGGAGCGAGCGGGCGACGCCGAGGCGGCGGCCCGGAGCATCCGGTCGTCTGCCGGAAACATGACGGCGGTATCGTCATGGGATGCGAGAGCTGCAGTCGCGAATCATCGCCGAACTCAACGTCACCCCCGTCATCGACCCCGCCGAAGAGGTGCGGTCGCGCATCGACTTCCTGAAGGCCTACCTGCGCGCCACCGGGGCCAAGGGCCTCGTGCTCGGCATCAGCGGCGGCCAGGACTCCACCCTCGCGGGCCGGTTGTGCCGGCTCGCGGTCGAAGAGCTCGACGCCGAGGGCGTCCCATCGCGGTTCATCGCGGTGCGTCTGCCCTACGGTGTGCAGCGCGACGAAGACGACGCCCAGTTGGCCTTGGGCTTCATCGAGCCGCAGGAGACCGTGGTCTTCAACATCAAGGGCGGCGTCGACGGGCTCACCGAGGACTTCGCTGAGGCGACCGACGTGCCGCTCAGCGACTTCGGCAAGGGCAACGTCAAGGCGCGCATGCGGATGGTGGCGCAGTACGCCCTCGCCGGTGAGGGCGGGCTGCTCGTCGTCGGCACCGACCATGCGGCCGAGGCGGTCACCGGCTTCTTCACCAAGTACGGCGACGGGGGAGCCGACGTGCTGCCGCTCACCGGCCTCACGAAGCGGCAGGGGCGCGCGCTGCTCGCACACCTCGGTGCTTCGGAGCGCCTGTACCTCAAGGTGCCGACCGCGGACCTGCTCGACGCGAACCCCGGGCAGTCCGACGAGGCCAACCTCGGCCTGAGCTACGCCGACCTCGACGCCTATCTCGAGGGCGAGGAGATCGACGAGTCGGTCGCCGAGCGCATCGAAGCGCGCTTCCTGCAGACGCAGCACAAGCGCACGGTTCCGGTGTCGATGTTCGACGACTGGTGGCGCTGAGCGCGCTCAACTCGGGGCGCTGGTCGCAGGCGCCCGGTGCTCGTCGGTCGGTGCCCGCCCGCGGGACCGCGCGACCTAGCGCAGCTGGTCGCCCTGCAGGGTGACCGTCGGCGCGGTGTTCGCGGTCTCCGTCGAGTCGCCCTCGCCGGCGATGGTGACGCTGCCCTGATAGCGCTGCTGGTGCTGTTCGGCGACCCAGGAGTCCTGCTGGTCGACGGCAGCCTGCTCGGGCTCCTGGCGCTGCGTGCGCCAGCGTGCCAGGTCGTTCTGGAACTGGCGTCGCGTACGCCCCGGGTGGCGCTGCCACTCGAGAAGGCGATCGCGGAACTCCACCACGGCGGGGTCGAGCTGGTACCCGAACGTCGCCGACGCCCGCTTGAGTTCGTGCAGCTGGTGGGCCGCCCAGTTCGCCGCGACATCCGACCCGCGGATGGGCAGCAACCGCACGACGATGTCGGCCTGGCCGACGGCGCGATCTGCGAGCACCTGTTCTTGCGGCGTCAACGAGTTCCACACCGAGGCCTCGGTCGCGGCATCGACGAGTGCGGCGATCGCGGCGGCCTTCGCCTCGCGGTCTCGCTGCGCGACGAGTCGCTTGATCGCGAGATTGGCGATCCACGCGGCGAGGAGTCCGGCGGCGAGCACCGCGATGAACAGCACGACGGCCGAGAAGACCGTGGGCCGTGAGGCACTCGAGGCGAGCCATGAGCTGAGATCGTTCCACCACTGCATGGCCGCAGATTACCCCGGCCTCGTGTCGCGACGATCGAGCGACGACGGCGTGCCCGAATACGCGCTGCTCGAGCTCAGCGGAACACCTCGGCGGCCGCGCGCGACGACCAGAATTCGCCGAGCTCGATCGAGCGGATGCCGCCTGCGACCAGTCGCTTCGCCCCGAACCGCACCTCGTCGCCGAAGCCGCGCCGCTCGATGTGGCCGAGCACGGCGCCCTGCGGGCGGGTGACCCGCCACAGGCCCGGCGCAGCGGGCGAGATCTGCAGGCCGGGCACGACGTCGGGGAACGGTTCGCGGACGCGCGTTGCGTTCGTGGCGATGGCGGACATGTCGCTCCTCTCGTGGTGCAGCCGGCCCTGCGGTGTGCCACGAGAGTACGGCGGGCCACCGACATCCGCTCGATCATCGAAGGGGGTCGTCGTCGGCCGGCCGGGCGTGGACTCAGCCGAGCACGGTGCCGTGCGCGGCGAACGGCTCGATGCGCTCGATCTCCTCGTCGGTGAGCGGTGCCGCGTCAAGTGCGGCGATGTTCTGCTCGAGCTGGGCGACGCTCGATGCGCCGATCAGCGCGCTCGAGACGAGCGGCTGGCGCAGCACCCACGTGAGGGCGAGCTGTGCGAGCGTCTGGCCGCGCTCCTTCGCGATCCCGTCGAGCGCGCGGACGCGCTCCAGGTATTCGCCGCTGATGCGGTCGGGGGAGAGGAACCGGCTCGTCGCCGCGCGGGAGTCGGCGGGAACGTCGCCGGCGAGGTATCGATCGGTCAGGAGGCCCTGTGCGAGCGGAGAGAAGACGATGCTCGCGGCGCCGACCTCTTCGAGCGCCGGGAACAGGCCGTCCTCGATGTGGCGGTCGAACATCGAGTAGCGCGGCTGGTGGATGAGGAGCGGCACGCCCTCGGCCTCGAGCGCGGCGGCGGCGGCGCGCGTCTGGTCGGGGTCGTAGTTCGAGATGCCGACGTAGAGCGCCTTGCCCTGGCGCACGGCCGAGGCGAGTGCGCCCATCGTCTCCTCGATCGGCGTCTCGGGGTCTGGACGGTGCGAGTAGAAGATGTCGACGTATTCGAGGCCGAGGCGCCCGAGACTCTGGTCGAGCGACGACAGCAGGTACTTGCGCGAGCCGAAGTCGCCGTACGGGCCGGGCCACATGTCGTAACCGGCCTTCGACGAGATGATGAGCTCGTCGCGGTAGGGGCCGAGGTCGTCGGCGAGGATGCGGCCGAAGTTCACCTCGGCGCTGCCGGGCGGCGGGCCGTAGTTGTTCGCGAGGTCGAAGTGCGTGACCCCGAGATCGAAGGCGCGGCGCACGATCGCGCGCTGGGTGTCGTAGGGGCGTTCGTGCCCGAAGTTGTGCCAGAGACCGAGCGAGAGCGCGGGGAGTTTGAGGCCGCTGCGGCCCACCCGGTTGTAGCGCATGCGGTCGTAGCGTTCGGGGAGGGCGACGTAGCTCATGGAGCAACTCTAGGGTCGCCGACTCGTCCTCCACATTCGCGTGACGGTGTGCTTCTGCACGGCTTCCCCAGCGCGGGCCGGATGCCTCGACCGCGCCGCGATGCTGGTCGGAACGCGGCTCCGGGGTGACGATCCGGCACGAGCGCCTCCCGGGGCCGCGTGCCGTCGACTCGCGGCGGCATCCGACCGAGGAGTGCAGCACATGACCGACATCATCACCGTGACGGGAGTCGTGGGAACCGATCCCAAGCACCACGTCACCAACGGCGGACTCGCCATCACGACGTTCCGACTCGCGTCGACGAGGCGCGTGTTCGATCGCGAGAAGGCCACGTGGGAAGACGGCGAGACCAACTGGTACACCGTCTCCGCCTTCCGCCAGCTCGCCACGAACGCGAGCCTCTCGGTCCGCAAGGGCGAGCGCCTCATCATCCGGGGTCGACTCCGGCTGCGGGCCTGGGAAACCGGTGAGCGGTCGGGCACGGCCGTCGAGATCGAGGCCGATTCCATCGGACACGACCTCGCCTGGTGCGTGAGCTCGTACGCCAAGGTCCGATCCACGCGTTCAGCGGATGCCGCGGCCACGGAATCCTCGCCCGGCGGTGCGATCGCCGGATTCGACGTGCAGGCGGCCGAATCGGCGATCGACGGCAGTTCCCCGTGGCCCGGTACCGCTGCGTTGCGGCCGCTCGGGTTCGACGCCGACGCAGACGATGTCGAGGCATCCGCCGATCCCGATGATGCGACCGGCGACGCCGACGACACCGATGACCTCGCGCGCCCCGAGCTCGAGGCGACGTTCGCGGGATGACGGGCGTGCCGCGGCCGCCGACGGCCCGCCCGAGCCGGCATCGAAGGCGTACCGCCTAGAATCGGCTCGGGCGGTCGCCACCGCCGGTGAGGGGAACGATGAGACGGCGGTTCGGTACCAGCGCGGCCCTTGCAATCGCAGGGGTCGCGATGCTCGTCGGCCTGACGGCCTGCACCTTCGGCGACCCCGAGCCGACGGCTCCCACGACCGCGCGGCCGACGCCGTCCGACCCGGGTGCCGCGACGCCGACCGCCCCCGAGTTCCGACCGGAGCTCTCCGCGACCGAGAATCTGGCCTACTTCGACTGGGTGAACGGCGGCGTCGTCGCGGCGAACGCCTCGGCCGGCGGGCGGGACTTCATCGATGCGCTCGTCGCCGGTGGCTTCGACAAGGCGCAGATGCAGGTCACCTCCGACACGACGACCGAGGGCAAGCCCGCCGACTCCGTGCAGTTCTCGGTGCTCTTCCAGGGCGAATGCCTCATCGGGCAATACGGTCCCGCCTCCGGCGGGTACCACGGAGCGGTGCGCCCACCGCTCGGCACGGGCACCTGTCTCGTCGGACAGACCCGCCCCATAGACTGGTAGGCGACATGGCTGATTACATTTACTCGATGGTTCGCGCCCGCAAGGCGGTCGGCGACAAGGTCATCCTCGATGACGTGACGATGGCATTCCTCCCCGGAGCGAAGATCGGCGTGGTCGGTCCGAACGGCGCCGGCAAGTCGACGATCCTCAAGATCATGGCGGGGCTCGACCAGCCCTCCAATGGTGAGGCGCGGCTGAGCCCGGGCTTCTCCGTCGGAATCCTCATGCAGGAGCCCGTGCTCGACGAGACCAAGACCGTGCTCGAGAACGTGCAGGAGGGCGTCGGGCCGATCAAGGCGAAGCTCGACCGCTTCAACGAGATCTCGCTGGCCATGGCCGAGCCCGACGCCGACTTCGACGTGCTGCTCGCCGAGATGGGCGTGCTGCAGGAGGCCATCGACGCCGCCGACGCGTGGGACCTCGACTCCCAGCTCGAGCAGGCGATGGACGCACTGCGGTGCCCGCCGGGCGACGAGCAGATCTCCGTGCTCTCGGGTGGTGAGAAGCGCCGCGTCGCACTCTGCAAGCTGCTGCTCCAGAAGCCCGACCTGCTGCTCCTCGATGAGCCCACCAACCACCTCGACGCCGAGAGCGTGCTCTGGCTCGAGCAGCACCTCGCCAAGTACCCCGGCGCCGTGCTCGCCGTCACCCACGACCGGTACTTCCTCGACCACGTCGCCGAGTGGATCTGCGAGGTCGACCGCGGCCGCCTCTACCCCTACGAGGGCAACTACTCGACCTACCTCGAGAAGAAGCAGGAGCGACTCAGCGTCCAGGGCAAGAAGGACGCGAAGCTCGCCAAGCGACTGGCCGAAGAGCTCGAGTGGGTCCGATCGAACGCGAAGGGGCGCCAGGCGAAGTCGAAGGCGCGTCTGGCCCGCTATGAAGAGATGGCGACCGAGGCCGAGCGCACGCGCAAGCTCGACTTCGAAGAGATCGTGATCCCCGTCGGCCCGCGCCTCGGCGCGCAGGTGATCGAGGCGAAGAAGCTCCGCAAGGGCTTCGGCGAACGCATCCTCATCGAAGACCTGAGTTTCAGCCTTCCGCGCAACGGCATCGTCGGCATCATCGGCCCGAACGGCGTCGGCAAGACGACGCTGTTCAAGACCATCGTCGGGCTCGAGCCCCTCGACGGCGGCGAGCTGAAGATCGGCGAGACGGTCGACATCTCCTACGTCGACCAGAGCCGCGGTGGCATCGACCCGAACAAGAACCTGTGGGAGGTCGTCTCCGACGGCCTCGACTACATCATCGTGGGCAAGACCGAGATCCCGTCGCGCGCCTACGTCTCGCAGTTCGGCTTCAAGGGCCCCGACCAGCAGAAGAAGGCCGGCGTGCTCTCGGGTGGCGAGCGCAACCGCCTGAACCTCGCCCTCACGCTGAAGCAGGGCGGCAACCTGCTGCTGCTCGACGAGCCGACCAACGACCTCGACGTCGAGACCCTGTCGAGCCTCGAGAACGCACTGCTCGAGTTCCCCGGCTGCGCCGTCGTCATCACCCACGACCGGTGGTTCCTCGACCGCATCGCGACGCACATCCTCGCGTACGAGGGCACGGAAGAAGATCCCGCGAACTGGTACTGGTTCGAGGGCAACTTCGAGTCGTACGAGCAGAACAAGATCGAGCGGCTCGGTCCCGATGCGGCGAAGCCGCACCGTTCGGCCTACCGCAAGCTCACGAGGGACTGAGATGCGCCTTCACGTGCCCACGCCGCTGCGGTGGAGCGACCTCGACGCCTACGGGCACGTGAACAACGCGCGCATGCTGAGCCTCCTCGAAGAGGCTCGCATCCAGGCGTTCTGGGTGAGCGACGACACGTCCGAGCATGCGGCCGGCGCGTCGACGGCGGTACTCGATGCGACTCCTGGCGCGACCACGATCACGCTGATCGCGCGCCAGGAGGTCGAGTACCTCGCCCCGATCCCGTACCAGCGCCAGCCGGTCGACATCGAACTCTGGATCGGGCACATGGGCGGTGCAAGCCTCGATGTCTGCTACGAGGTGTATACGCCGGTCGGGGTCGAGCCGCGTGTGCTCTACACGCGCGCGGTCACGACGATCGTGCTCGTCGATGCGGAGACCGAGCGACCACGCCGCATCGGCGACACCGAACGTGAGGCGTGGGAGCCGTACCTCGGCGAGCCGATCGCGTTCCGTCGGCGCTGAGGCTCGCTGCGCTGAGCCTCGCTGCGCTGATTCACGCGCTGCTCCGACTCAGTCGAGCGGCTCGTCGCTGAACGACCCCTCCCAGACGGCGCGACTGCCGGCCTCTGCGATCCGCACGAGCGTCCATGTCGACCCTGCGGCGATGACGAGTGCGGCGACCGTGAGCACGGCCCCGACGGCGATGCGGATGCCGCGGCTCGGCGCCGCCCCGCCCGCGCCGCCCGTTGTGCCGTCGCCCGCGGCGCGTCGACGCGCAGTCCGCTCGACGAGCGCCCAACCGGCGATCGCCACGGCCAGCACGAGCAGCGCGACGAGCCACGGCACGATGTCTTCGCCCTGTGCGGTGTGCACCTGGATGAGCGGTGCCGGCGGCACACGCTGCTCGAGCCACTCGCCCGCCTCGATCGTGACGAGTCCGAGCGGCAGCAGCACTGCCGCCCCGACGAGCGCGGGCAACCACAACACGCGCCGGGCGCCGGGCCACGCCGCGATGACGATCAGGAGCAGGCTGAGCAACGGCGTCAGCACCACGACGGCGTGCACGAGCAGCACGTGCAGGGGGAGCCCAGCGAACGTGTAGTCCATGTTCAGGAGGCGGCGACGATGCGGTCGCCGGAGACGGCGACGGCGATCGGAGTCAGCGGTTCGAGCGCCGGACCCTGGATGACGTCGCCCGTCGCGGCATCGAACATCGAGCCGTGGCACGGGCAGTGGAACTCGTCGCCGGCGGCGGCGACGACGCACTGCTGATGCGTGCAGATCGCGCTGAACGCGACGACCTGGCCGGCCGTCGGCTGCGCGACGAGCGCCGGCGCCCCATCGATCGTGGCATCGATGCTCCCGCCGACGGGAACGTCGGCGAGTGCCGCGACGTCGCTCCCGAGCGCCGGCGCATCTGGAGCTGCCGTCTGGGTCGAGGTCGGCGGATCTTCGACGAGGGTCGGAGGCGCACTGGCCGAACCGCTGGGGCTCGGGTCATCCGCTGCACAGCCGGCGAGTGCGAGAGCGCCGCCGATCGCGCCGGCGGAGCCCAGGGTGAGGATGGTGCGTCGGGTGGGATCGGTCATTGCCAGAACTCCTTCGTCCGCGTCGCTCGCGACACGCGAGCGCCCATGGCCCCATTGTGGGTCACGGGCAGAGCAGAACGACGGATTGCACAGGATCTATTCAGGCGAATACTTCGGGGCTGCCGCCGGCACGCGCACCATGCCCTCTTGCGCGACGCTCGCCACGAGCACGCCGTCGCGCGTGTAGATGCGCCCGAGCGAGAGTCCTCGACCGCCGCTCGCCGACGGCGAGTCCTGCGTGTAGAGCAGCCACTCGTCGACGCGCGCGTCGCGGTGCCACCACATCGCGTGGTCGAGGCTCGCGACCTTCAGTCCGGGAGCCGCCCAGGCGACGCCGTGGGCGCGGAGGATCGGCTCGAGGATCGAGTAGTCGCTCGCGTAGGCGAGCGCGGCGCGGTGCATGTTGAGGTCGTCGGGCAGGCGGCCGAATGCCTTCATCCACACGGCCTGGCGCGGCACCCGCTCGCCCTCCACCCTGAGGTACACCGGCGACGGCACGTGCCGCACGTCGAAGGCGCGCTCGTTCGACCAGTACCGTGCGATGTCGTGGTCGAACGCGCCGAGCACGTCGGCCGTCGACGGCAGGCTCTCGGGGTCGGGGAGGTCGGTGGGCATCTCGACCTGGTGCGAGACGCCGTCGTCTTCGGTCTGGAACGAGGCGATGAGCGAGAGGATCGGCACGCCGTTCTGGAAGGCGTGCGTGCGACGCGTCGAGAAGGAGCGGCCGTCGTGCAGTCGGTCGACGCTGAACGTGATGGGGTGCGCGACGTCTCCGGGGCGCAGGAAGTAGCCGTGCATCGAGTGGATCGTGCGGTCGTCTGCCACGGTGCGCATCGCCGCGATGAGCGACTGGGCGAGCACCTGACCGCCGAAGACACGCCCGAGCGGCATCCACTGCGACGGCCCCGTGAAGATGTCTTCGGTCGTGCGGGCACCCGTGTCGGTGAGGTGAAGGGTGCTCAGCAGGCCGTCGATCGGACCGTTCATCGTTCCTCCGTGTCGGTGGTCGGTGACCGCTCGTGACCCTCTGAGCGTGTGACCGCCGGGGCGGCGGCGCTCTCTTGGTAGTTTAGACAGGAGATGGCTCAACAACTCACGCTCGCCGACAGCCTGTCGCTCGGAGACCTGCACACCTACCTCCAGCGCGCAGGGCGCGTCGAGGACGGTTCCGTACGCCTCATCGCGGGCTCCGGCATCCTCGCCGTGTACACCGCGATCCTGTACCCCCGGGGCATCCTCGACGAGAGCCCCACGGTGCTGGGCCTCCGCACCTTCGCCCTCGCCGACGACGAGGAGTTCGACTCGGTCGTGCCGATGCGCTCGCTCGTCGAGCGCATCGTGCGGGCCCGCGGCGAACTCGGCGAAGACGACGACTCGCGACCCGTGTCGATGTCGCGGCCGCCCGAGGTCAACACCGTCACATGGGCGGGCATCTCGCCGCCGCGGGGCGGCTGGCGGCCGCTCGGCACGACGGATGCCGCAACGCTCGAGGCTGCGGCTCGCGCGGGCATCGACGAGGTCGCCGAGGCGATCCCCGCGGGCACCGGAGAGCAGCTCGTGCAGCGCGTGCGCTCCGAGGTGTGGGGCCGCGGTGTCGAAGGCGCCGAGTTCCTGCCGACCGGCGCCGCGTTCGCGGCGTACAGCCTCGGCTTCCTCGGCGACGACGAGGTGAAGCTCTTCGAGACGGGCCCCTGGACCCGCCTCTCCTCGCGTCGCGGGCACGTGCTCGTGCGCCGCAAGCCCTGGACCCTGAAGGCCTAGGGCTTGCGGCCGGGTCATCGCTCGGGTCAGCCCCGGGCGATCGCCCGCCCGGCCGCGCGACCGGTGAAGAGGCAGCCGCCGAGGAACGTGCCCTCGAGCGCGCGGTAGCCGTGCACACCGCCGCCGCCGAATCCGGATGCCTCGCCGACGGCGTAGAGCCCGGGAACCGGTGAGCCGTCGGCGCCGAGCGCGCGGGAGTCGAGGTCGGTCTGGATGCCGCCGAGGCTCTTGCGCGTCAGGATGTGCAGCTTCACCGCGATGAGCGGCCCGGCCTTCGGGTCGAGGATCTGGTGCGGGGTGGCCACGCGGATGAGCTTGTCGCCGCGGTAGTTCCGGGCGCCGCGCACGGCCGTGAGCTGCAAGTCCTTCGTGAACTCGTTGTCGACCTCGCGATCGCGCGCGACGATCTCGCGCTCGATGTTCGCGGTGTCGAGCTCGGCCTCGGGCGAGAGGGCGCGCATGCCGTCGAGGAGTTCGTCGAGCGTGTCGGCGACCACGAAGTCGACGCCGTGCTCCTTGAAGGCCTCGACCGGGCCGGGAGCGCCGGAACCGAGGCGCTGCGCCAGCAGCTTCAGGTCCTTGCCGGTGAGGTCGGGGTTCTGCTCGCTGCCCGAGAGCGCGAACTCCTTCTCGATGATCTTCTGTGTGAGCACGAACCACGAGTGGTCGTGACCGGTCGTCATGAGGTGCTCGAGCGTGCCGAGCGTGTCGAAGCCGGGGAAGAGCGGCACCGGCAGTCGCTTGCCCGTCGCGTCGAACCAGAGCGACGACGGGCCGGGCAGGATGCGGATGCCGTGCTTCGGCCAGATCGGGTCCCAGTTGGTGATGCCCTCGGTGTAGTGCCACATGCGGTCGCCGTTGACGAGCCGAGCGCCGGATGCCTCGGCGATGCCGAGCATGCGTCCGTCGACATGCGCGGGCACGCCCGAGAGCATGTGCTCGGGGGGAGTGCCGAGACGCTCGGGCCAGGCGGCGCGCACGAGGTCGTGATTGCCGCCGATGCCGCCCGAGGCGACGACGACGGCGGGTGCGCGCAGCTCGAACTCGCCGACGACGTCGCGGTTCGAGGGCTCGCCGCGGCCTGCGCTGTCGGGGGCGAGCTCTGCGCCGCGGATGCCGACGACGGCACCGTCTTCGACGATGAGCTCGTCGACGCGGTGGCGGTGGCGGAACTCGACGAGTCCGGCCGCCTCGCCCGCCTTCACCTTGGCGATGAACGGCGCCAGCACGCCGGGGCCCGTGCCCCACGTGATGTGGAATCGCGGCACCGAGTTGCCGTGCCCGATGGCGTTGTAGCCGCCGCGTTCGGCCCATCCGACGATCGGGAAGAAGCGCACGCCCTTCTCGTGCAGCCATGCTCGCTTCTCGCCCGCGGCGAACTCGACGTAGGCGTCGGCCCAGCGCCGCCCCCAGTCGTCTTCGTCGTCACGGTCGAACCCGGCGGTGCCGTCCCAGTCCTGCTTCGCGAGCTCGAGCGAGTCCTTCACGCCCATGCGGCGCTGCTCGGGCGAGTCGACGAGGAAGAGCCCGCCGAACGACCAGTGCGCCTGGCCGCCGAGGCTCGCCGCGGGCTCCTGGTCGACGATCACGACGCGCTTGCCGGCGTCGACGAGCTCTGCTGCGGCGACGAGGCCGGAGAGGCCGGCGCCGACGACGATGGCGTCGGCGGGCTTCTGCGTGCGTTCGGGTGCGGCGGGGGCGGGGGAGGCTGCCACAAGGACTCCTTCGTCTCGGGTGGTGCGTGGTGTTCGGGTGGGGTCGGTCGGGTGGGTACTGCTACTCGTCGAACGTGTTGACCATCGCGTACGCGGCTCGCTGGAGATAATCCCACAGAGTCTCCTCCGCCAGTGGCGGGAGCTCGAGCGAGTCCACCGCGGTGCGCATGTGCAGGAGCCAGCGGTCGCGGGCATCGGGGTTCACCTTGAACGGCTGGTGCCGCATGCGCAGCCGCGGGTGGCCGCGCTGCTCGCTGTAGGTGCCGGGGCCGCCCCAGTACTGCTCCAGGAACATCGTGAGGCGCTCGGCGGCGGGGCCGAGATCCTCCTCGGGATACATCGGCTTCAGCACGGGGTCGTCGGCGACGCCGCGGTAGAACTCCGCGACGAGCCGCTCGAACGTCGGTCGACCGCCGACGGTCTCGTAGAACGACGGCCCGAGCGCCGAGCCGTGCTCGGTGCCGCGCAGCGGCACGTTCGCGGGCTGAGGGGGCCCGGATGCCTCGACGGGCAGCTGCTCGCTCATGATGCTCCTCCAGCCGGTGGTGCCGGCGGCTTCGGTGTGCGGGGTGCGCGGGGCGCGCGCGGCTTCTTCACGGCTGCGCGGGCCGCGGCGGCCCCGGTGTCACCCGCGGCGACGACGGCGTTCGGGGTCGTCTTCGGCGGCCTCGCGCCCTTGACCCGGGTGGCGCCCTCGAACCCGGCCAGCACGACGCTGTTGAGGCTCGGGAGCTTCACGTCCATCTCGTCGAGTGCGTGCTTGAGCCGCATGCGGAGTTCCCTCGCCACGTCGTCCTTCGCGGAGGAGCGCACCTTCATGACCACGCGGATGACGAGGGCCTCGGCCGTGATCGACTCCAGGCCCCAGACCTCGGGCTTCTCGAGCACCCGCGAGCGCCACTTGGCGGACTGCGCCATCTCGGTCGCCGAGCGCAGCAGCGTCGCCTCGACCGCGTCGACATCGACGTCGTACGGCACCGCGAGATCGACGATCACCCGCGCCCAGCCCTGCGACATGTTGCCGACGCGCAGGATCTCGCCGTTGCGGACGAACCAGAGGGTGCCGTTGACGTCGCGGATCTTCGTGACGCGGATGCGCACCTCTTCGACGATGCCGGTCGCTGGGCCGAGATCGACGACGTCGCCGACGCCGAGCTGGTCCTCGACGACCATGAAGATGCCGTTCAGGCCGTCTTTCACGATGTTCTGGGCGCCGAAGCCGAGGCCCGCGCCGAGCGCCGCGGTGAGCAGTGCGAACGATCCGAGGATCGCGTCGTTGATCGTGTTGACCACGAGCAGAACAACGATGATGAAGAGCGTCACGTTGACGATGTTCGTGAGCACCGTGCCGAGCGTGCGCGTGCGCTGCACGAGTCTCACGGCGGCGAGCGGCGATGCCTGCAATGCCTGCGTGTCGGTGACGTCCTGCTTCTTCTTCACGCCCGTGACGATCTGCTTCACGGTTCGTTCGATGACGAAATGCAGCACCCAGCGGATCAGGAACGCGAAGACGATGATGAACACGACCGAGATGATCTTGCCGAGCACGTCGTCCCAGTTCTCGGCCCAGTACGTCGCGATCTGCGCCCAGAAGTCCGGTGTCACCGGGTTGTCTGCATCAGGAGCTGTATCGAAACCGAACATGGTGTGAAAGTCTACTGAGCCGCACCCGAGAGCTCGCTGGCATCGCGCGCCTGTGCGGCGAGCGCCCGCTCGAGCTCGTCGAGCTGCTCGGAGACCAGTCGGTGCAGCGGCGCCGGGGTCGGGTTCGCCTCGAGCCACGTGCGGGTCATCGCCGCGAGCTCGGGGGAGACGAGCGGTGCCGGGTACAGGCGCTTCACGATGAGCGAGGCCATCGTGAAGCTCCGACTCGACCAGACGCCCTGCAACATCTCGAAGTACTCGGAGGCCGTCGACGCGAGCAGCTCGGGCTGCGTGGTGCGCTGCCAGCCGTCGGCGATCGCACGGGCGAGGTCGTTCGACAGCGAGGCATCCGTCGCGACGCGCCGCCACGCGGCATCCTTCGCCGCCTGGTCGGGGCGCGCGGCCCTCGCGGTCGCGGCGAGCAGGCGGCCCTTGGCCGTGTCGTCGCGCGCGAGCGCCGCGTCGATCTCGGCATCGGATGCCGCACCGAGCGTGGCTCGGGCGACCACGAGCTCCCAATGCAGGTCGAGGTCGATCTCGAGCCCCGCGAGCTTGATCGAGCCGTCGAGCAGGCTGCCGAGCACGTCGGCGTGCGCCGCGGTCGCGGCGATGCGGGTGAATCCCTTGACGAACTGCAGCTGGGTGTCGGAGCCCGGTGCGGCGAGCTCGGCGAGAGCCCAGACGGCGTCGCCGGCCTCTGCTGCGACCTGCGTACGGTGCTCCTCGGCGAGGTAGCGGCCGATCGCGAGCTCGAGGCGGGCGAGGGCGAGTCCGCGGGCCGCCGACTGCGTCTCGTGCCCGATGCTGCCGATGGCGAGGCGCACGAAGTCGATCGTCGGCACCTCGGCGTCGCGCAGCGCGTCCCACGCCGAGCCGAGCACGACGGCTCGCGAGACCGGGTCGGAGAGCTCGGGGAGGTGGTCGATCGCCACTCGGAAGGAGGCGGGGTCGAGCCGCACCTTCGCGTACGTGAGGTCGTCGTCGTTCACGAGCAGCAGGTCGGGCCGATCGAGTCCGACGAGCTCGGGCACCTCGGTCACGGCGCCGTCGATGTCGAGCTCGATGCGGTTGGTGCGCGCCAGACCGGTGTCGCCGAGCTCGTAGCAGCCGAGGGCGAGTCGATGGGGGCGCAGCGTCGGATGCCCCGGTGCGGCGCTCTGCTCGACGCGTGCGGCGGTGATCGTGCCAGCGGCATTCGTCTCGATCACGGCGCGCAGCGTGTTGACGCCGGCCGTCTCGAGCCAGAGCGCCGACCAGCGCGTGAGGTCGCGGCCGCTCGCCGACTCGAGCTCGTCGAGCAGGTCGCGGAGCGTCGCGTTGCCGCCGGCGTGGGCCGTGAGGTACGCGCCGACGCCGCGCTGGAAGGCATCGAGCCCGACCCATGCGACGAGCTGCTTCAGCACCGACGCGCCCTTGTCGTAGGTGATCGCGTCGAAGTTGACCTCGACATCGGCGAGGTTCGCGATCTCGGCGACGATCGGATGCGTCGACGGCAGCTGGTCCTGCTCGGCGGCGTGCGTCTTCTCATCGCTCGCGAACGTCGCCCAGACGCCGGTGAACTCGGTGACCGCCGCGGTGGCGAGGGTCGAGGCCCAGGTGGCGAACGACTCGTTCAGCCAGAGGTCGTTCCACCACTTCATCGTGACGGAGTTGCCGAACCACATGTGCGAGAGCTCGTGCAGCACGACGATCGCGCGCTGCTCACGGCGCGCATCGGAGACCCGCGAGCGGAACAGGTAGGACTCGTTGAAGGTGACCGCGCCGACGTTCTCCATGGCGCCCCAGTTGTACTCGGGCACGAAGATCTGGTCGTACTTGCCGTAGGGGTAGGGCACGCCGAAGGCGGTCTCGTAGAACCCCAGGCCGGCCTGCACCAGTTCGAACATGACCTCGGGTTCGGCGTACTGCGCGAGCGAGGCGCGAGTCAGCACACCGAGCGGGATGTCGCGGCCGTCGACGCTGCGCGCGCTGCCGTGCCATGCGGCGTAGGGGCCGGCGATGATCGCCACGATGTAGCTCGAGATGACCGGGCCCGGCTCGAACGACCACGTCGAGACGGCGCCGGGAGCGCCGTCTTCGCTCGCGCCGGTCGAGACACGCGTGGCTGGCACCGGGTCGGGCGTCGCGGCATTGCTCAGCACCGTCCACGCCGCGGGCGCGGTGATCGTGAAGGTGAACGAGGCCTTCAGGTCGGGCTGGTCGAAGACCGCGAAGACCCGGTTCGCCTCGGCGACGGCGAACTCGGTGTAGAGGTAGGTCGCTCCGTCGACGGGGTCGACGAAGCGGTGCAGGCCCTCGCCGGTGTTCGTGTACGCGGCCGTCGAGACGACGCGCAGTTCGTTCGAGCCGGCGAGGCCGTCGAGGCGGATGCGCGTGCCGTCGCTGACGGCGGCCGCGTCGAGCGGGTCGCCGTTCAGGGTGATCTCGTGCACCTCGGTCGTGCACGCCTCGATGAAGGTCGAAGCGCCCGGCTCCGCGTCGAACGAGACGAGCGTCTCGCTGCGGAACGTCTCGCCCGCCCCAGTCAAGTCGAGGCTGATGTCGTAGCGCGGTGAACGCACGACCCGGGCGCGCTGTTCGGCTTCGATTCGGGTCAGGTCGGCAGCGGGCATGCAGGGGCCTCCGTGGGGTTCGTGTGCCCCGTCAGCCTACTGACTCATGAGGAGCCGGGCATGGGGAGCAGCCCGTGCTCGTAGGCGTAGATCACGAGCTGCACGCGGTCGCGCGCGTCGAGCTTCTGCAGGACCCGGCCGACATGGGTCTTCACCGTCGACTCCGAGAGGAAGAACTGCCCGGCGATCTCGGGATTGCTGCGGCCCTCGGCGATGGCGATGAGGATCTCCCGCTCGCGGGGAGTCAGCGAGTCGAGTCCGGGGGCGTCGCTCGGCGCGGCGGAGCCCGGGAGCTCGCCGGCGAAGAGCTCGATCATCCGGCGGGTGACGCGGGGGGCGAGCGCCGCCTCGCCGGCGTGCACCGTGCGGATCGCCCCGACGAGTTCAGCGGGCCGCGAGTCCTTCAACAGGAAGCCGCTCGCTCCCGCACGGATCGCGGCGAACGCGTATTCGTCGAGATCGAAGGTCGTGAGCACGAGTACCCGCGTGGCCCGGTCGCCACTGGCGATCGCCTCCGTGGCGGCGATGCCGTCGATGTCGGGCATTCGCACGTCCATGAGCATGACGTCGACCTCGAGCGAGTCGACGAGCGCGATCGCGCCGCGCCCGTCTGCGGCCTCGCCGACGACGACGAGATCGGGCTCGGATTCGAGCACCATGCGGAGCCCGGTGCGCACGAGCGCCTGGTCGTCGGCGATCGCGACGCGGATGGGGGATGATGCACTGGTCATGCGGTTTCCTCGGGGGTGTCTGCGGCGGGCGTGGTCGGCGTGGACGGTGCGGTCTCTTCGGCCTGGAGCTCGGCGTGCAGTCGCCAGCCCCGTGCGCTGCCGGGTCCTGCCTCGAGCGTGCCGCCGTAGAGGGCGACCCGTTCGCGCATGCCGACGAGTCCCTTGCCGCCGCTGCCGAGTTCCGACGTCGATGCGACGGCGGCGTCGTCGATCACGTCGACGCGCACCATGTCGTCGGCATGCTCGACGCTGACGTCGACGCGATGCGCGGTCGCGGCGTACCGCAAAGCGTTGGTGAGCCCCTCCTGCACGATGCGATAGACCGTCAGCTGCAGGTTCGGGTCGACGATCGCGGGCCCGACGGTGGTCAGCTGCACCGGCAGTCCGGCGGCCCGGAAGCGTTCCACGAGCTCCGGCAGGGCCGCCGTGCCCGGTTGCGGAGCGAGCTCGTCGGGGCACGTCGTCGTCTCGTCGGGTTCGGCGAGCACGCCGAGCATGCGCCGCATGTCGACGAGTGCGGCACGACCGGTCTCGGCCACGAGCTGCATCGCCTCGGCGGCGCGCTCCGGGTCGCGGCCCGCTGTCGCCGCCGAGCCGTCGGCGAGCGTCACCATCACGGTGAGGCTGTGCGAGACGATGTCGTGCATCTCACGGGCGATGCGAGAGCGTTCGAGCGCGGTCGCGAGCTGGGCCTGCTGGTCGCGTTCGCGGGCGAGGTCGTGCGCACGTGCGATGAGGGCGTTCAGGTACCGGCGTCGGTTGCCGACGGTCACGCCGATGAGGGTCGCGATCAGCAGCAGCACCGTGAACTGCGAAGCGGATGCCGGTGCGTTCGCGCCGAACGGCGCCACCGTGTCGTCGGCGTGCGCCCAGACGGCGATGTAGGAGGAGGCGGTCGCGACGACCGTGGAGCCGGCGAACCCGATCCAGGCGGAGCGCGTGGAGCCGTAGACGGCGAGTGCGTAGAGCGCGAGCAGCATCGGGAGCACGTCGGTCGACCCGAAGGGGTAGACCACGAGGCAGACGAGCCAGGCGATGATGACGAGCAGCCACGGTCGCCGGCGGCGGAACAGCAGGATCGCGGCGGCCGCGACCGCGATGGCGACGAGTTGCGCGACGGCGATCCACGCAGGCGGCGGCTCCGGGACGAACAGTGACGCGATGGATCCGAAGAACGTCGGCACGAAGTACAGCGCGGTGATCAACGAGTCCGTGAGCCACGGATGCCGCGCCCAGAACTGGCGCACGACGCCCGGAGGCTTCGGCAGACGAAGTTCTCCCCCGACTACCGAAGCCGGGTAGCCGGGGGAGATGGGTGCTTCCGTCATGGACTGGACTCTACGCGTCCCGTCGCTTCAGGAGCACCGCGGCGCCGGCAATGGATGCCCCCATCCAGCCGAGCACGATGAGGAGGTTCAGCCAGACGCCGAACCCGTCGGCGGTGGGCTCCGCCGTCGTCGAGGTGAACATGTTCATGCCCGCGCTCGAGAGCAGGTACGGGATGAGGTCGTGCGCCCACTCGGCGGGGATCATCTGCAGCACCATCGGCAGGAGCAGGAGGAGGCCGAGCACCGTGGCGATGCCGCCCGCGCTGCTGCGGATCATGGTGCCGACACCGAGCGCGAACACCGCGACGAGCGCGAGGTAGAGCGCACCGCCGAGGAGCGGCAGGAACACCGCGGAGTCGGCGATGCTCGCCGAGACGTCGATGCCCGAGAAGACCACCGTGGAGACGAAGAACGCGCCGAGGTTGGCGAGGAGCCCGATGACGAACGTGGCGACGAACAGCACGACGGCCTTGGCCGCGAGGGCCGGCAGTCGCTTCGGCACGGCCGTGAGCGTCGAACGGATCATGCCCGTCGTGTACTCGCCGCTGATGACGAGCACGCCGAGCACACCGGCGACGAGCTGACCGAAGAAGACGCCGAACACCGAGGACTGCACGATGAGCGAGACCTGGTCGGCGGCCGGCATGGCCGAGGCATCCGCACCGCCGTTCATGCCGCTGGCCATGCTGAGCGACATGACGAGCGCCATGCCGAGCGAGATCGCGATGACGATGAGGTACGACCACGTGGTCGAGCGGAGGCTCCGGAGCTTGATCCACTCGGAGCGGAGGACGCCGCCGAACGACAGCGAGGTGGAGCGAGCGCGCTGGGAGGGGTGCGCCAGCGGCGGGGTGATCGTGGTCATCGGACGGCCTCCGTGCGGTATTCGACGGCGTCGGCGGTCAGGGCCATGTAGGCCTCTTCGAGCGACGCGCTGAGCGGGGTGAGTTCGTGGATCGCGAGGCCGTGCTGTGCGGCGAGGTCACCGATGCCGGGTGCCGCGACGCCCGTGACCTCGAGCACGCCCGCCTCGGAACGGATCACCGCGACATCGGGTGCGGCGAGCAGGTCGGCGAGCTGGGAGGAATGCGGGGAGCGCACGAGGACGCGAGGGCGCGTGCCGCCGGCGATGATGTCGGCGACCGGGGCGTCGGCGATGATCTCGCCGCGGCCGAGCACGATGAGGTGGTCGGCGGTGAGCGCCATCTCGCTCATGAGGTGCGAGGAGAGGAAGATCGTGCGGCCCTCGGAGGCGAGGTGGCGCACGAACTGGCGCACCCACAGCACGCCCTCGGGGTCGAGGCCGTTGACGGGCTCGTCGAGGATGAGCGTCGACGGGTCGCCGAGCATGGCCGCGGCGATGCCGAGGCGCTGGCCCATGCCGAGCGAGAAGCCGCCGACGCGCTTGCGCGCCACGGACTCGAGTCCGGTGAGCTCGATGACCTCGCGCACCCGGCTCGCACCGATGCCGTGCGTCGCCGCCATCGCCAAGAGGTGGTTGTAGGCGCTCCGGCCCGTGTGCACGGCCTTGGCGTCGAGGAGGGCGCCGACCTCGTGCAGGGGTGCGCGGTGCGCGGCGTAGGGCTTGCCGTTGACCGTCACGTGACCGGCACTCGGACGATCGAGCCCGACGATCATGCGCATCGTGGTCGACTTGCCCGCGCCGTTCGGCCCGAGGAATCCGGTGACCTGACCGGGCCGGACGGTGAAACTGATGTCGTTGACGGCGGTCTTCGCGCCGTAGCGCTTGACGAGCCCTTCTGCCGTGATCATGCTTCAAGGCTAGGGATCGGGCGAGCGCGGGACATCCGTCTTGAGAATGGTTCAGGGCGGGCCGAGGTGGTACCGAAGTACCACTCGACCCGCCCTGAGCGGTCGTGCGGAGGTGCTACTGCGCGTCGCGCGCCTGCGCGGCGAGTGCGCGCTCGACGCCGGCGACATTCTCGACGACGAGACGGCGCAGCGCGGGCGCGGCGTCGGCGTTCGCGGCGAGCCAGGCGTGGCTCGCGTCGACGAGCTCGCGGTTGGCGAGCGGCGCCGGGTAGAGCAGGTCGACGAGCTTCTCGGCGATCGCGTAGCTGCGGCTCTTCCAGATGCCGTCGAGCATGCCGAAGTACCGCTCGATGAACGGCGCCAGCAGCGACTGGTCGTCGGCGCGCACGAAGCCGGTCGCCGTGGTGCGCACGACCGAGTTCGTCGCCGTGTCGACGTCGATGACCGACGCCCACGCACGCTGCTTGCCCTCGGCGGTCGGCGTCGCAGCGCGGGCGTGCGCGGCCGACTCCTGACCCGTGGCGGTCTTGTCCGACTCGAGGCGTGCGTCGATCTCCGCATCGCCCGCGCGGCCTGCGGCGACGAGCGCGATGAGCAGCTCCCAGCCGAGGTCGGTGTCGATGTCGAGGCCGTCGAGCGTGATCGAGCCGTCGAAGAGCCCCGCGAGGGCGTCGACGTGCGACCCGGCTTCGGCGACCGAGGCGAACGCCTTCACGAACTGGAACTGGGCGTCACTGCCGGCCGCGGCCTGCTGTGCGAGCTGCCAGAACCCGTCGGCGAGCGCACGGCGCGCGTCGGAGCGGTGCTCGGGGGCCACGTACGAGCTCGCCGCGAGCTGCGCGTTCGCGAGGATGATGCGCAGCGTCGTCGACTCGGTCTCGCTCGCGATGTTGCCGAGCACGAGCTCGAGGTAGTCGCTCGCGCTCGTCTCGGCGTCGCGCACGGCGTCCCACACCGAGCTCCAGACGAGGGCGCGTGCGAGCGGGTCCTCGATCTTCGACAGGTTGGCGATCGCGACCTGCTGCGAGGCCTCGTCGAGACGGATCTTCGCGTAGGCGAGGTCGTCGTCGTTCAGGAGCACGAGGTCGGGGCGTGCGAGGCCGACGAGCTCCGCGACATCCGTGCGTTCGCCGTCGATGTCGAGCTCGACCCGGTGCTCGCGCACGAGCGCGCCGTCGACGAGGTTGTAGAAGCCGATCGCGGCGCGGTGCGGGCGGATCGTCGGGTAGTCGGGGTGCGCCGACTGCAGCACGGTGAACGAGGTGATCGTGCCCGAATCATCCGCCCCGATCTCGGGGCGCAGGGTGTTGACGCCCGCGGTCTCGAGCCAGAGCTTCGACCAGGCCGACAGGTCGCGGCCGCTCGCGACCTCGAGTTCGCCGAGGAGGTCGGCGAGGGTCGTGTTGCCCCAGGCGTGCTTCTTGAAGTACGCCGAGACGCCGGTGAAGAACGCCTCGATGCCGACCCAGGCGGCCAGCTGCTTCAGCACCGACCCGCCCTTGGCGTAGGTGATGCCGTCGAAGTTGACGAGCACGTCTTCGAGGTCGCGGATCTCGGCGACGATCGGGTGGGTCGACGGCAGCTGGTCCTGACGGTACGCCCAGCTCTTCTCCATCGAGTTGAAGGTCGTCCACGCGTGGTGCCACTCGGTGGCCTCGGCGGTGGCGATCGTCGACGCCCACTCGGCGAACGACTCGTTCAGCCACAGGTCGTTCCACCACTTCATGGTGACGAGGTCGCCGAACCACATGTGGGCGAGCTCGTGCAGGATCGTGACGACCCGGCGCTCCTTGATCGCGTCGGTGACCTTCGAGCGGAAGACGTAGACCTCGGTGAAGGTCACCGCGCCCGCGTTCTCCATCGCACCGGCGTTGTACTCGGGCACGAAGAGCTGGTCGTACTTCGTGAACGGGTAGGGCACGTCGAACTTGCCCTCGAAGTACTCGAAGCCCTGCTTCGTCTTCTCGAAGATGTAGCCGGCGTCGAGGTACTGCGAGAGGCTCTTGCGGCTGAACACGCCGAGGGGGATGACCCGCCCGTCGGAGCTCGTGAGCTCGTCGCGTACGACGTCGTAGGGGCCGGCGATGAGCGCGGTGATGTAGCTCGACATGCGCGGGGTGGGCTCGAAGGCCCACGTGGCCGTCGAGACGTCGTCGGCGCGGCGGCCCGAGGGGTGCAGCTCGGGCTCGGGGGTCGGCTGGTTCGACACGACCTGCCAGTGCGACGGCGCGGTGACGGTGAACTTGAACGCGGCCTTCAGGTCGGGCTGCTCGAACACGGCGAACATGCGGCGCGAGTCGGGCACCTCGAACTGGGTGTAGAGGTAGACCTCGCCGTCGGCGGGGTCGACGAAGCGGTGCAGGCCCTCGCCGGTGTTCATGTAGCGGCCGTCGGCGACGACGACGAGTTCGTTCTCGGTGGCGAGGTTCGGCAGCTGGATGCGCACGCCGTCGCTCACCTCGGCGGGGTCGAGTTCGACGCCGTTCAGGGTGACCGAGTGCACGGTCGCCGTGATGGCGTCGATGAACGTCGACGCACCAGCGGTGGCGGTGAATCGCACGGTCGTCTGGCTGCGGAACACCTCCGGCCCTGTGGTGACATCGAGCACGACGTCATAGTCGCGCACCGAGACGAGCGCAGCACGCTCCTCGGCTTCGATTCGGGTGAGGTTCTCTCCGGGCACGTCTGCTCCTTCGGCAGTCATCGACGCGGCTCGTGGCCGCAGGCAACGTGCATCAGCCTAGCTCTCGGGCGGCCCGCGGTCACGGACGTGCGGCGATCGCGCGGTGATCGCGCGGTGATCACGCGGCGAACGGATGCCGCGGCTCAGCGCGTGACGATGGAGACGACCGCCGTGAGGAAGAACGGCAGTGAGGCGACCACCGCGACGGCGAGGAGGATCCGGCCCGTGATGACGCCCTGCCGCGAGGCGCGGACGGCGAGGAACCACGGCAGTGCCCGCGGGATCGCGAAGGCGACGAGCGCACCGGCGGCGATGACGACGCCGATGGGGAAGAGCACGACGGCCGGGGCGAGTGGCGCCGAGGGGCCGACCCACCGCTCGCGGGTGACGAGCGGAAGGCTGCGGCTGAGGCGGCCGGCGAACGCGGCGAGGAACGCGCCCTGCAGCAGGGCGAGCAGCGAGAAGGCGAGCACTGCGAGCCATCCGGGGCCGACGAAGTTGAAATCGAAGTTGTCGGCGCGGAGCGGATCGAGGAACGGCGCGAGCGTGACGAGCAGCACCGCGCCGAAGCTCGGCCCCGCGAGGCGACCGCGCGGCAGCCACGGCGCGACGAGCAGGAACAGGGCGGCCGAGAGCACCGAGGCGGGCAGCGCGCCGAAGAGGAGGTACGAGATCGTGCCATCGACGGTGATCTCGCCGACATCCGCTTGCGCCTCGGTGATGCCCCCGGTCGCATCAGGAGAAGCTGCGGCGAGGAGTCGCATGATCAGGCGCCCGCCCGCTCCCGTGATGAGCAGTCCCGATGCCGTGCCGATCGCCGTGAACACGGCCGCCCACCAGAGGAAGAGGCGAACGCCGTCGGTGTGCACCGCGAGGCGCGGATGCCGCTGGGTCGACCCGCTGTTCGCGGAGGCGAGCGTGTGCGGGATCGGCGGTGGCTGGAGACGCTCGCCCGACCAGATCACGGAGAGCACGATGCCGCAGAGCAGCAGGATGCCGCACACGACCATGACCAGCATGCGCCCTCGCCTCCCCGGTAGGTGCTCGCGAGCCTACTGTCGGCGTCGTCGGGCCCGCCGCCCCCAGAACGCGGCGCGACGGAACGCTGGCCGGCGTGCGGGTGGCGTCACCAGTCGGCGCGCGCGTAGTCCTTCAGGAACACGCCGGTGACGTCTTCGCCGGCCTCGCCGCGCACGATCGGGTCGTACACCCGCGCGGCGCCGTCGACGAGGTCGAGCGGGGCGTGGAAGCCCTCCTCGGCGAGCCGGACCTTCGTGGGGTGCGGCCGCTCGTCGGTGATCCAGCCCGTGTCGACGCTCGTCATGAGGATGCCGTCGGCGAGCATCTCCTTCGCGCTCGTGCGCGTGAGCATGTTCATGGCCGCCTTCGCCATGTTGGTGTGCGGATGCCCCGGGCCCTTGTAGCCGCGACTGAACACGCCCTCCATAGCCGAGACGTTGACGACGTAGGTGCGACGGGCCTCGGAAGCGGCCAGCGACGCCCGCAGGCGGCTCACGAGGATGAACGGGGCCGTCGTGTTGCAGAGCTGCACCTCGAGCATCTCGAGCGGATCCACGTCTTGCACGACCGCGCTCCAGCTGTTCTCGTGGTGGAGGTCGGGCACGAGGCCGCCGGCGTCGATCGCGGTGCGGTCGGCGAGCTTCGCGAGCGAGCTCGAACCGGGGGCGAGGGCGAGCGCGGTGAGGTCGTCGGCCGTCATCGTGCCCGCGAAGAGGCCCGAGGTGAGCACCGGGTGGCTCGACACGGAGTCGGCGAGCGCGAGCGGGTGCGCGTCGTTCGTGTGGCCGAAGCTCACGAGCTCGGGCATCGGGCCGTCGGGCAGCGGCGAGGACTCGGCCTCGACGAGGGGCGAGTACGAACCGGGGGAGCGGCGCACGGTCTGCGCCGCGTTGTTGATGAGGATGTCGAGGGAGCCCTGCGCAGCGACGTCGTCGGCGAGCGCGATGACCTGTGCGGGGTCGCGCAGGTCGATGCCGACGATCTTCAGGCGGTGCAGCCAGTCGCCGGCGTCGGGCATCGCGGCGAACCGTCGGGCGGCATCGCGCGGGAACCGGGTCGTGATCGTGGTGTGCGCACCGTCGCGCAGCAGGCGCAGCGCGATGTACATGCCGATCTTCGCTCGGCCGCCGGTGAGCAGGGCGCGCTTGCCCGTGAGGTCGGTGCGTGCGTCGCGCTTGGCGTGGCTCATGGCCGCGCAGCTCGGGCAGAGCTGGTGGTAGAACGCGTCGACGAGCGTGTAACGCTGCTTGCAGATGTAGCAGGGGCGCGCGACCTGCAGCTCGCCGGCGGTGCGCGCGTCGGTGCCGCTCACGAGGTCGGCGCCGCGGGTCTCGTCGTCGATGCGGGTCGGTGCGCCCGTCGCCGTCGCGGCGATCACGGCGCGGTCGGCGTCCTGGATGACGCGGCGCTTCTCGAGCCGGCGGGCGACCTTGACCGCCTTGAACATCTTCGCCGTCGCGTGGCGCACGGTCTCGAAGTCGGGGTCGTCCTGGTCGAGCTCGCTGAGCATGGCCAGCACCCGCAGCGTCGTCTCGAGATCGCGCGCGTCGATCGTGGGCGCGCTGACGGAGGCGGAGGCGTCGGAGGGCATCCGGCGATTCTACGGGCCGGAACCCCCGATCACCTGTGTGCCGCTGTGCGACGGGTGCGCTCGCCGCCGGAGTAGCGTGACGCCATGAGCACCAGCACCGACGCCTCGGCACCGACCGCCGACCGGTACCGTTCGTTCGCCGAGGTCGAGGCGCGCGGCATGTCCGCCATCTACGAGGCGTGGGCATCAGGCGTGGCGACGGATGCCGCGGTGCTCGCCCTCATCGACGAGCTGCCGCCGCAGAAGCGGCAGCCGAACCTCGTCTTCTCGGCCGCACGACTGCTCGGCGCCCCGAGCGGCGCCTATCCGGTGTTCGCCGAGTGGCTCGCCGAACATTGGAACGAGGTGCGCGACGTCGCGCTCACGCACGCGACCCAGACCAACGAGGCCGCTCGGTGCGCGCTGCACCTGCCCGTGCTGGGCGGCATCGAGGGCCCGATCGCGCTGCTCGAGGTCGGGGCATCCGCCGGGCTCTGCCTCTACCCAGACCAGTACAGCTACCGCTTTTCGGGGCATCGGCAGCTCGACCCCGTCGACGGACCGAGCGAGGTCGTGCTCGACTGCACGCTCCGCGGTGACGTGCCCGCGCCCGTTCCCGCAGCCGTGCCCGAGGTCGTGTGGCGCGCGGGCATCGACCTGCACCCGCTCGACGTGCGCTCGCCCGCCGACGTCGACTGGCTCGACGCGCTCGTGTGGCCCGAGCACGACGATCGCCGAGCCCGGCTCCGTGCCGCCGCCCGGATCGCCGCCCGAACCCCGCCGACGCTCGTCGGCGGCGACCTCAACGAACGACTCGTGGCGCTCGCCGCAGCCGCACCCTCCGATGCCACGCTCGTCGTCTTCCACACGGCGGTGCTCATGTACCTCGACGAGGCCGGCCGCGAGGCCTTCGTCCGGCGGGTGGGTGAGCTGCCCGGCCACTGGCTCTCGGTCGAGGGGCGGAGCGTGGTCCGCGGCATCCGTGTGCGCGACGACGTGCCGAACGAGAGCAGCGATCTCGTGCTCGCCCTCGACGGTGTGCAGCAGGCCTGGGCGCAGCCCCACGGGCGTGCGCTCACCTGGGCGCCGAATCCCTAGACTTGGCGCATGCGCATCCACATCGCGACCGACCACGCCGGCCTCGAATTCAGCCGCACGCTCGTCGATCACCTGACCAACGGCGGTCACGAGGTCGTCGACCACGGCCCGGCGGAGTACGACGCACTCGACGACTACCCGGCGTTCTGCATCAACGCGGCGCTCGGCGTCGCCCGTGACCAGGCGGCCGGCGTTCGCGCGCTCGGCGTCGTGTTCGGCGGCTCGGGCAACGGCGAGCAGATCGCGGCCAACAAGGTCCGCGGCATCCGCGCAGCGCTCGTGTGGAGCATGGACACCGCGATCCTCGCGCGCGAGCACAACGACGCCAACGTCATCTCGATCGGTGCGCGCCAGCACACGGTCGAAGAGGCGATCCGCTACATCGACGCCTTCATCGCCGAGCCGTTCTCCGGCGACGAGCGACACGTGCGCCGCATCGCCCAGCTCGCCGAGTACGAGACGACGGGCGACATCGCGGGCAAGGGCGTCGACGTCGAGGCACCGGCGGAGTAGTCGGGTGCCCGAGGGTCACTCCGTCCACCGCATCACCCGGCAGTTCGAACGCAACTTCGTCGGGCACGTCGTGCGCGCCTCGAGCCCGCAGGGCCGCTTCGCCGCCGGGGCCGCCGAGATCGACGGTCGGCGCATGACCGACGCCCGGGCCGTCGGCAAGCAGATGTTCCTCGGCTTCGAGGGCGACGTCTGGCTGCGCGTGCACCTCGGCATGTACGGCGCATGGGACTTCGCGGGCGAGATCCTGATGGATGCGACGATCGCCTCGGCGAACGGACGCATGGGCCAGACGAACCAGGCGGGCACGTTCCTCGACCGTCCGAACCCCGACGCGGTCGTCTTCGACTCGGCCGGCGAGAACTCGCTGCAGTCGATCGGCGCGCCCCGCAAGACCCGCCTGCGCATGTCGGAGTCCGAGAAGGAGAAGGACGCCAACGGCCTCGACACCTTCCCGCCCGAGCCCATCGGACAGGTGCGGGTGCGCCTCCTCACCGACACGATCTGCGCCGACCTGCGCGGCCCCACCGCGTGCGAGGTGCTCGACCCCGCCCAGGTCGAGGCCGTGGTCGGCCGTCTCGGCCCCGATCCGCTGCTCGACGACGGGCCCGAGGCCGAAGAGCGCTTCACCCGCACGATCCTGAAGAAGGCCACGCCGATCGGCCTGCTCCTCATGGACCAGAACGTGGTGGCGGGCATCGGCAACGTCTACCGGGCCGAGCTGCTGTTCCGGGCGAAGCAGAATCCGCACACGCCGGGCAAGCTCGTGCCCGAGGAGCACGTGCGCCACCTGTGGCGCGACTGGGCGAAGCTGCTGCGCGTCGGCGTCGAGACCGGGCAGATGATGACCATGGACGACCTCGACCCCGAGGCGTACCGCGCTGCGATGGCCAGCCGCGACGACCGCCACTGGGTGTACAAGCGCGAGGGCCTGCCCTGCCGGGTGTGCGGCACCAACATCGTGCTCGAGGAGATGGGCGCCCGCAAGCTCTACTGGTGCCCCTACTGCCAGGCCTGACCGAGCCCCGGCGGGCCTGACCGAGATCTGCCGGGCCCGACCGAGACATCCGCCGAAGGAGCCGCGATGCGCCAGAACCCCAGCTTCACCCTTGCGAGCGACGACGGGGTGAAACGCCTCGTGCGCGAGCACCCGTGGATGACGATCGTCAGCATGACGGATGCCTCGGGCCTCGTGGCCTCGCACTACCCGGTGCTGCTCGACGAGACGGCCGACGGCATCGCGCTGCTCACCCATGTCGGCCGGCCCGACGAGGTCGTGCACGAGCTCGGTCGCCACGAGGTCATGTTCATCGTGCAGGGGCCCCACGGCTACATCTCCCCGGGGTGGTACGACGCGAAGCCCGCCGTACCGACCTGGAACTTCGTCTCCGCCCACCTGTACGGCACGCCCGAGCTTCTCTCGGACGACGAGAACCTGCGTGTGCTGGAGGCGCTCGTCGACCACTTCGAAGATGCCATGCCCGAGCCGCGGCGCATGCGCGGCACGGCCGAGAACTCCGCGTACGCCGATCGCATCGCCGCGGGCACCGTGGGCCTCCGCATTCCCATCACCCGGTACGTCGCGAAGAACAAGATGAGCCAGAACCGGCCCGTCGAGACCGTGGAGCGCATCATCGCCGAACTCGAGGGCGACGGCCCCTACGCGAGCGCCGCGCTCGCCGCCGAGATGCGGCGTACGCACGAGGCGATGCGGGCGGCGCAGGCATGAGCGGGGCGAATCCTCTCGGTGCGACTGCGGGCGCAGCGGATGCCGTCGAGCCCGTGCTCCTCGCCGGTGCTCGGCTGCCCGGCACCGACGGGGTCGTCGACCTCCACCTCGCCGAAGGCCGGGTCCTCGCGGTGACGCCGACGGGGGAGGCCTCGCCCGGCGGCATCCGCCGTCTCGAACTCGACGGGCGCTTCGTCGTGCCGGGCCTCCACGACCGGCACGTGCACTTCTCCCAGTGGGCCATGGTCTCGCGCCGACTCGATCTCGCCGGTGCCGAGTCGGCCGCGGCGGTCGCATCGCTCGTCGGGGCATCCGTCGCCCGTGGCGACCGCGAAGTGATCGGCTTCGGCTATCGCGACGGGCTCTGGGCCGATGCGCCGACGCGCGACGTGCTCGACGCCGTCTCTGGCGAGGTGCCGGTGGTGCTCGTCTCGGCCGACCTGCACGCCTGCTGGCTGAACTCGGCGGCGCTCCGACGGTACGGCGTGAGCGACGACCTCGCCGGCTCCAGCGGCGTGCTCCGCGAAGACGACTGCTTCCGGCTCGTGCGCGAGATCGACGACGTGGCCGATGCCGTGCTCGACCGCTGGGTCGCCGATGCCTCGCTCCAGGCGGCGCGCCGCGGCGTGGTGGGCGTCACGGAGTACGAGATGCGCTGGAACCGCGACGACTGGGTGCGCCGGGTCGCCGGGGGCGTCGACGCCCTGCGCGTGTCGTTCGGCATCTACACGCAGCACCTCGATCGTGCGATCGCCGAGGAGCTGCGCACCGGCGACGACGTGCCGGGCACGGGCGGACTCGTCGCGGTGGGCGGCTACAAGGTCATCACCGACGGCTCGCTCAACACGCGCACCGCGTGGTGCTTCGACCCGTATCCCGGGCTGGGGCCGGGCGAACACCCCTACGGGCTCGCGACCGTGCCGTACGAGGAGCTCGTGCCCCTCATGCGCCGTGCCCATGGTGCGGGCATCACCCCGGCGGTGCACGCCATCGGCGACCAGGCGAATTCCCGGGTGCTCGACGCGTTCGAGGCCGTCGGATGCCGCGGCTCGATCGAGCACGCGCAGCTGCTGCGCCGCGACGATCTCGCCCGTTTCGCGCGGCTCGGCATCGTCGCGAGCGTGCAGCCCGAACACGCCATGGACGACCGCGACGTCGCCGAACGCTACTGGGCGGGGCGCACCGACCGGGCCTTCATGCTCGCCGACCTCGCGGCGGCAGGCGTCGAACTCGCACTCGGCTCCGATGCACCGGTCGCACCGCTCGACCCGTGGGTCGCGATCGCCGCAGCGGTGGGTCGCGCCCGCGACGGTCGCGAGCCGTGGCATCCCGAGCAGGCGATCGAGGTGCGCGCCGCGCTCGCCGCTTCGACCGGAGGGCAGGGCGCCGTGGTGCGCGCCGGCGGCCGCGCCGACCTCGCGGTGATCGAGCTCGACCCGTACGCGGCATCCGTCGACGAACTGCGAGCCATGCCGGTCGCGACCACGCTGCTCGCCGGACGCGTCACCCACTCGTCGGAGTAGCGATCTCATAAAATACTCGTCGGCTCTTATGAATTCCGCCAACTTCTCATAAAATGGGACGAGCGGTGTATGAAACCGCGCGAGGAGAGCCATGAGTGCGAACGACGACACCTGGCCGGCCATCGGTGCCGAGACGCTCGACTGGGAGAGCCGCTACGCCGAGTCGTCCGCGCTCGAGCGCTACAGCCTCCAGCCGCGAACCTACGATGCCGCGGTGCCGCCGATGATCGCCGAGCGTGCGCTCCGACCGAGCTCGCAGACCGCCGCGCTCGCGCGCGCGGCCGAGAGCGAGCTGATCCGCTTCGACGCGTCGCTGAACGACGAGATGACGGGGTTCGCGCCGTTGCTGCTGCGCTCCGAAGCTGCCGCGTCATCGCAGATCGAACACCTCTCCGCCAGCGCCCGGGCCATCCTGACCGCGGAGATCGGCGACACGAGCAAGCGGAACGCCACCGAGATCGTGGGGAACACCCGGGCGATGCAATCCGCGCTCGCCCTCGCCGACGAGCTCACCCCGGAGTCCGTGCGCAAGATGCACCGAGTCCTCATGGACGGCACGAACCACACACCGGGCGAGTGGCGTACCGAGCCCGTGTGGATCGGCACGAGCGCACGCAGCCCCGTCGGCGCCGCGTTCGTCGGCCCGCGGCACGAGCGGGTGCCCGGACTCATGGATGACGTCATGGCGTTCGCCCGGCGGAACGACCTCCCCGTTCTCGCCCAGGTCGCCGTCGCGCACGCCCAGTTCGAGACCATCCACCCCTTCACCGACGGCAACGGCCGCACCGGCCGCGCACTCGTGCAATCGATGCTCCGCGGCAAGGACATCACCCGTTCCGTCACCGTTCCGGTCTCCGCCGGGCTCCTCACCGACGTGAACGCGTACCACGACGCGCTCATCGCCTACCGAGCCGGCGACATCGGGCCGATCATCGAGCAGATGGCCATCGCCAGCGGCGATGCGATCGGCAACGCCCGGTCCCTCATCACCCGGCTGCGCGAGACGACCGCCGGGTGGCGCGAGACGGCGAAGCCGCGCAGCGGCTCCCAACTCGAGCGGGTGCTCGACTACGCAGCCCGGCAACCCGTCTTCACCGCGGCCACGGCGTCGGCGGGACTCGGCATCGGCACGACGAACGTCTACCCCCATCTGCGGAGGCTCGCAGAACTCGGCATCCTGAAGCAGAAGACCGAGTACAAGATGGGCCAGGTCTGGCGTGCCGACGAGGTGCTCGTCGCGCTCGACCAGTTCGCGGAGCGCGCCGCGCGGCGCCGGGGCTGACCGCGCGGCGAGGTCCCGGCGTGGTCGGCGGCGCCAGTACCCGGGGGAAAACCCCCGGCCCGATTCGGCTGCGCACCGGCTGTGACGGATCCGCGCCCCTCGCGAGGCTTGAACCATGCCAGCAACACGCCTTCGCCCCCCTCCACTCCGCCGCCCCCGCGCCGTGCTCGGCACCGCGCTCGCCGCAGTCGCCGCGGGCGGCCTCGTGGCGATCGCCTTCGCCGGATGCGGCGTCGTCGGACCCGGTCCGATCTCGACCGTGGGCAAGGTCGACTTCGGCACGCCGCTCGCGATCCCGCCGCTCGCGGAGTCCACCGTCGACGCCGACGGTACCCGCGTGTTCGCACTCGACGCGCGGGCGGGCACGACCGAGTTCACACCGGGGCAGCCGAGCGCCACCTGGGGGTTCAACGGCAGCTACCTCGGCCCGACCCTCGTCGCCGAGCGCGGCGAGCACGTGCGCGTCGACGTGACGAACTCCCTCGACGAGCCGACGACCGTGCACTGGCACGGCATGCACCTCCCTGCCGAGATGGACGGCGGCCCGCACCAGATGGTGGCAGCGGATGCCTCGTGGTCGCCCGAGTGGGATATCGACCAGCAGGCCGCGACGCTCTGGTACCACCCGCACCCGCACGGCGAGACCGAAGACCACGTCGCGAGAGGGCTCGCGGGCATGTTCATCCTGCACGACGAGCACGAGCGCTCCCTCGGCCTGCCGTCGGAGTACGGCGTCGACGACGTGCCCGTCATCGTGCAGGACTCGGGCTTCTCCGCCGACGGCGAGCAGGAGTCGAAGCAACGCGGCTACGCCGGAGGGCTCGGCGACGAGCTCATCGTGAACGGCACCCGCGGCCCGTACCTCGACGCCTCCGACGAACTCGTGCGCCTGCGGCTGCTGAACGCCTCGACCGCGCGCACGTATGCCTTCACGTGGAGCGATGCGCGCCCCGTGGAGCTGATCGCGACCGATGGCGGACTGCTCGAGGCATCCGTCTCGCTCGACCACGTGCGGCTCTCGCCCGGCGAACGCGCCGAGGTGCTGCTGCGCGTCTCGCCCGGCGAGCGCGTCGTGCTGCAGTCGAAGATGACTCCTGAGATCGCGGGACTCGTCGGACCGGTCGCCGACACCAACGGCGGCAGCGACGCCTTCGATGTGCTCGAGGTGCGCGCCGCGGAGACGCTCGACCCGGCCCCGACGGTGCCGGCGGTCCTCAACGCGATCGACGACGACGAGGCGGACGACGTCGCGATGACCCGCACCTTCACGCTCAACGACAGCTTCGAGATCAACGGCGAGGCGATGGACATGGGGCGCATCGACGAGACCGTGACCGTCGACACGCTCGAACGATGGATCGTCGACAATGCGACCCAGGTGCCGCACAGCTTCCACGTGCACGACGTGCAGTTCCGCATCGCGTCGATCGACGGCGGCGCACCGCCGCCCGAGCTCGCGGGCTGGAAGGACACGATCTTCACCGAACCCGAGAAGAAGTACGAACTGCTGATGCGGTTCGAGGACTACGCAGACCCCGACACGCCGTACATGTACCACTGCCACCTGCTGTGGCACGAGGACCAGGGGATGATGGGCCAATTCGCCGTCGTCGACCCCGGTCAGCGTGCAACGATGACTGAAGGAACCCACCATGAGCACTGACACCACGATCGCCGCAACGCCACCGGCGTCCGCCGCGACCACGGAAACCGCGCCGAAGCGCCGCGGCTACTGGTCGCTGTGGGCGAAGGTGCCCCGCGAGTTCGCCTTCCTGATCCTCACGATGCCGATCGCGATCACCGGGCTCGTCGTGCTCGCCACGACGTTCTTCACCGGTCTCGGCCTGATCGCACTCGTCTTCGGCATCTTCATCGTCGTCGCCTCGCTCTTCATCGCCCGCGGCTTCGGCACCCTCGAGCTCGTGCGGCTGCGCTGGGCCGGCCGCGCCGAGATCACCCGACCGGTCTGGGAGCGCCAGAACCGCGAGCAGGGCTTCTGGCGCACGATGTTCGCACCGTTCATCGACGGCCACTACTGGCTGTACATGCTGCACGGCATCGTCATCAACCCGATCATCAGCATCGTCTCGTGGAGCCTCACGGTCGCGTGGACCTCTGCGGCCCTCGGCGGCACGACGGGGTGGATCTGGCAGCGCTACATCCCCGACGGCCGCGGCGACCAGGACTTCTGGCTCTACGACGTCGTCATCGACTGGATGTTCCCGGGCAACACGCTGAACGTCGACCCCCGCGTCGGCGAAGCGGCGTTCGAGTTCATCCTCGGGCTGATCTTCCTCGCCACGCTGCCGTTCGTGTTCCGCGGCCTCACCCTGCTGCACGACGTCATCGCGCGGGGCGTGCTCGGCGCCTGGCGCTCGGAGGCGCTCGAGCGCGAGGTCGCACAGCTCGACGCGTCGCGCGGCGCCGCAGTGCAGGCTGAAGACGCGTCGCTCCGCCGCCTCGAGCGCGACATCCACGACGGTCCGCAGCAGCGCCTCGTGCGACTGCAGATGGACCTCGCCGCGATCGAGCGCAAGCTCGAGCGCGATCCCGATTCGGCGCGCGAACTGCTCGGCGAGGCCCGCGATCAGGCCCGCGAGACTCTCGACGAGCTGCGTGCGCTCTCGCGCGGATTCGCCCCGCCGATCCTGCAGGACCGCGGGCTCGCCGTCGCCCTGCAGTCGGTCGCGGCGCGCAGCCCGATTCCGGTCACGGTTGAGATCGACCTGCCGGCGGATGCCACGCTGCCCGCGTCGATCGAGCGCAACGCGTACTTCCTGGCCGCCGAGCTGCTCACGAACGCCGTGAAGCACGCCGAGGCGAGCAGCATCCGTCTGACCGTCTCGACGCGCGACACCGGCGCGACCGGGCACTGGCTCGACCTCTGGGTGACCGACAACGGGCGCGGCGGCGCCGCGCTCACCGCCGGGCACGGCCTCGCCGGCCTCCAGGAGCGCGTGCAGGGCCTCCGCGGCATGCTCGTCGTCGACAGCCCCGTCGGCGGCCCCACGACGATCGGCGCGCACATCCCGTTCGCGCCGCTCGCTGCGGGGGAGACGGCGATCCAGAGCTGACCCCGAGCAGCGGATGCCTCGTGGCCCACGCGGCCACGAGGCATCCGCTCGCCCGCCGATAGTGTGGGGGCATGACCGATCGCGCCCCACTCCGCATCGTGCTCGCCGAGGATTCGATGCTGCTCCGCGAGGGGCTCGTGCGACTCTTCGACGAGGCCGGATTCGAGACGGTGGCGGCATACGGTGAGGCCGATTCGCTGCTCGGAGCGCTTGACGAGACCCGGCCCGACCTGGCGATCCTCGACGTGCGCATGCCGCCGACGTTCCGCGACGAAGGGGTGCGGGCCGCCATCGAACTGCGGCGGCGCATGCCGAAGGTCGGAGTGCTGCTGCTCAGCCAGTACGTCGAGGGCACGTACGCGCACGAACTGCTCTCGTCGGGCGAGGGCGGCATGGGCTATCTGCTCAAAGACCGCGTCGCCTCGCTCGACGAGCTCGAAGACGCCGTCGAGCGGGTGAGCCAGGGCGGCACGGTGCTCGACCCGCAGGTCGTGCGCGAGCTGATCGCGCGCCGCAGCGACCCCCTCGAGACCCTGACACCGCGCGAAGGCGAGGTCATGACGCTCATGGCCGAGGGGCGCACGAACGCCGGCATCGCGAAGCAGCTCTTCATCGGCGTCGGCGCGGTCGAGAAGAACGTCACGTCGATCTTCCAGAAGCTCGGCCTCGAAGACTCGGGCTCTGATCACCGGCGCGTGCTCGCCGTGCTCACCTGGCTGCAGCGCTGACGCAACAGGTCGCCTCGGTCACGTCTTCGGGCTGCGCCGAAGCGGCACATGCGTACGGAACGACGCGATGTAGGAACGATAGCCCCGGCGCGTCCACGCGGCGAGCACGATGAGACCGGCGACGACGCCGAGGGTGAGTGCCAGCCAGATCGGTCCGCTGAGGGCCGCAACGAGGGCCCCGACGAAGAGCCCCACGACCGCGGCCTCCACGAGCGCGATGAGCATCATGCTGCTCGCGATCACCTGGCTGCCGCTGCCGCGATCACCGAAGTAGTGGTACGTGCGTCTGCTGCCCTCCATGTCGTCGTTCGGCGACATCAGCAGGTACGGTTCGAGGCCCGGGTCCAGATCGACGTAGGCGCCGCGCAGCCGGTTCATGGCGACGACGTACATGAGGTCCTCGGTCGCCGTGTTGAACACCCGCAGCGTCGTGATGAAGCCGAGCAGCACGAGCAGCAGCAAGACGCCGAGTGCGGCGACGCCGAACCAGCCGCGGAAGCCCGTGGCGTTGCCGAGCACGCCGAGCGTCACGAGGCCGGCCGAGACGAGCGTGAGGAAGATCGCGATGCGGGTGAGCACCTCGCTCTGCGTGGTCGATCGCGAGGCGAGCAGGCTCCAGTGCTCGGTGGCCAGCATCTGCGCGCGCAGGGACTTCTGCGCGTCGGTCAGTGGTGGGTCGGATGCCGCGCGCGAACCCGCGCCGGCGGCATCCGCCGAAGACGAAACGGGCCCGGGTGCATCGGCCGTCATACCGGCATTCTGCACCCGGGCCCGTCAGCCCGCCATCGTGCGTTACTTCACGGCGACGTGCGAGAAGAGGAACCAGCGGTCCTTGTCGAGACCGCGGCGGATCTCGATCACGACGTCCTGGCTCACGGGGTCGAGCTCGTCGAGACCCTCGATCGCCTCGGCGACCTTCTCGGCCGCGAGGTCGATCTGCGCGACGACATCGGCGATCGCCTCGTCGTAGGGCTGGAAGCCGAGCTTGGGGTTCACGGCACCGCTCTTGTCGGCGACGGACTTGAGGCGGCCGTCGACGGGCAGGCCCAGTGCCACGACGCGCTCGGCGGCGAGGTCGGCCCACTCCTGCGCGTGCGCCACGACCTCGTCGAGCAGCTCGTGCACCGCGATGAAGTTCACGCCGCGCACGTGCCAGTGCGCCTGCTTGCCGTTGACGGCGAGGGCGACGAGCTCCTGCACGACGGGAGTGAGGAACTGGGCGACGCCCGATGCCACGTCGGCGTTCGCGCCGGCCTTCGGGGTCTTGGGAGCGATCTTCGTGTCGGTCATGTGGTCCACCTTCCCTGAACGTATGTCGTGTTCAACGCTACGCGGGTGCTCGCATATTTCAAGGAAGGAGAGGCTGGGCTGATCTGGGGTTGACACGGGGCGTCATGTGCTGAGACATCAGCTGATGTCGATGGTGATGGGGTCGGTCGCGACCGGGCCCGGGCACTGCCCGGTGTCGGCGGTGCGGTGCCACTCGAGCTGTTCTGCAGCCGAGGCCAGCGTTGCGCCGGCAGCGTCGAGCACCTCGATCGTCACATTCTCGGGCGTGGAGTCGCTGACGTCGATGCGCCAGTGCCCCGCGCCGAGGTCGGTCGCGATCCAGAACGGCCCCTCCGTCGGCGGGGCCGTGAGCGCAGCATCGGCAGACGTCGAGCATCCGAGATCCGAGCACATCACGACGAGGTCGGCGTCGGCCGCGTGCGGTCCCGACAACACGACGTCGACCTGCGAAAGGTAGCCGATGGTGGGACACGCGTTGGGGAAGAAGCATCCCGACCCGCCGAGCGTCACGGCAGCGGTCAGCAACACGGCCGCGACCACGCGACCCATGAGGCGGCGGCGCCTGTTCACCGCGCGCATGGCGCCTCCCCGAGATCGCCCACGGGTCGATCTTCGCGTCGACGCGGAGCAGGCGGTGGAGATCGCGCAGTTCGTTGCCGAACCGTTGCCGGTCGTCGGGCTCGGCGAACCCGGGCGCGGAGCGGGTGAGGTCGGCCCGCCCCGGGGGGGGCGGGCCGGCGGCGGGCCTTGCCCCGATGCGCCGAGTGCCGCTGATTCGTTCGCGTGCGCGAGCGCCCACTCGAGCGCGTGGTCGGCGACCTCCTCCCAGCCGGGCTCGGCGCAGATCCAGTGCGAGCGGCCCGGGAACTCGACGTACTCCGTGAGCGCCGGCGACTTCGCGTAGTGCTTCGCGTTCGACTTGTTCACGCTCGGAGGCATGATGTGATCCTGCTCGCCGCCGATGAACAGCAGCGGAGCGCGGTCCTTCGCATAGTCGACCCATGTCTCCTGGTGGCCGGGCTTGAAGTTGGCGATGAGCCCGTACGCCCAGATCCAGTTGCCGGGTGCTGGGATCGCGAACTCCTCCCAGACCGCGTCGGAGTCCTCGCGCGAGAGCGTGTTGGCGAACGCGTAATGGAACTCCTCGGGCGTGAACGCGACCGCCCGGTGGAGGTTCGCGGGGTTCTTCAGCGCCGGGAACAGCGACTTCGCCTGCGAGAGCGGGGTCATCCGCACCCCCTCGGTCGGGGCCGAGTCGACGACGACGGCCGCAGCTCCGAGCCCGCGCGCGAGCAGCAGCTGCGTGAGCGTGCCGCCGAACGAGTGCCCCATGATGATCGGCGGCTTCGGCAGCGCCTCGATCTGGGCGGCGATGTGGTCGACCGTCTCGGGCACCGTGAGGTTCGCGATGAGGTCGGGGTTCTCGCGCAGCCCCTCGACCTCGATCTCGAATCCGGGATATCCGGGCGTGAGCACGGTGAAGCCCTTGGCCTCGAAGCGCTCCTTCCAGCCCCGCCAACTGCGCGGAGTCATCCAGAGGCCGTGCACGAGCACGATGGTGTCGGGAGCGTTGGAGCCGGTCTGGTCGGTCATGGCGGGGTCCTTTCGAGGTGGTGATCCGGTTCAGGAATCGATGAACGCGAGCAGGTCGGCGTGCAGCCGGTCGCGATCGGTGTCGGGCAGGCCGTGGGCGCCGCCCTCGTAGACGAGCAGGGTCGCCCCGTCGATGAGCTCGGCCGACCGCTCGCCGCCGACCTGGAAGGGAACGATCTGATCGTCGTCGCCGTGGATCACGAGCGTGGGCACGTCGATCCTCGCCAGGTCGGGCCGGAAATCGGTGGCCGAGAAGGCGGCGATGCACTCGTAGGCCGCCCGGTGCCCGCAGGCCATGCTCTGCAGCCAGAACGCGTCGCGCACGCCCTGGGAGACGTCGGTGTTGCGGTTGTGACCGAAGAACGGCCCGTCGGCGAGGTCGCGGTACAGCTGCGAGCGATCGGATGCCTCGTCGGCACGGATCCCGTCGAAGACGGCGATCGGCAGCCCGCCCGGGTTGTCGGCGGTTGCGAGCATGAGCGGCGGTACGGCCGAGACGAGCACGAGCTTCGCGACCCGCGCCGAGCCATGCCGGCCGACGTAGTGCGCGATCTCGCCGCCCCCGGTCGAATGCCCGACGAGCGTCAGGTCGGTGAGGTCGAGGTGCTCGATGAGGCACGCGAGGTCGTCGGCGTAGGTGTCCATCTCGTTGCCGTTCCACGTCTGGCTCGATCGGCCGTGGCCGCGCCGGTCGTGGGCGATCGCACGGTGCCCGTGCTCGGCGAGAAAGAGCGCCGCGGCCTCCCACGCATCGGCGTTCAACGGCCAGCCATGGCTCAGGAGCACCGGCGTGCCGTCCGACCCCCAATCCTTGTAGAAGATCTGCGCGCCGTCATCGGCGGTGACGTAGGGCATGGGCGCCTCCCGGATTCGGGGCGAGTCGCGCAGCTCGCGATTCGCGGATGCCTCGATGCTCGCGCGCACTGCTGCACCGGCGCACCACGTGGTGCGCGTAGTCGCGAGCATCGCGCGGGGGTCAGCTCGCGGGCATCCGTTCGGTCAGCTGCTTCCGCGAGGTGATGCCGAGCTTCCGGAACACCTTGCGCAGGTGGTAGTCGACGGTGTTCGCGCTGATGAAGAGCTCTGCGCCGATCTCGGCGTTCGTGCGGCCGACGGACGCGAGGCGTGCAACTGCATCCTCCTGGGGCGTGAGCCGGTCGAGGCCGTCACCCGTCTCGTGGGCGAGCACGTGCTCGCCGGTCGCCTCGAGTTCCCGGCGGGCCCGCGCCGCGAACGCCGGTGCACCGACGCGCTCGAAGATCGCGAGCGCTGAGCGGAGTTCGTCGCGGGCCTCGCGGCGGCGCTTCACGCGGCGCAACCACTCGCCGTACAGGAGGTGCGCGCGAGCGAGCTCGCCGGATGCCGTGGTCAGGGCGAAATGCTCGATCGCCTCGACGTATCGGGCCTCCGCCTCTTCAGGCTCGGCGAGCAGGGCCTCGGCTCTCGCCGATATGCCGCGGATCCATGGCGCGCCGCTCACCGCCGCGAACTCGGCGAGCCGATCGGCCGCGGCGCGCGCCGCCCGGACATTGCCGCTGCGCACGCCGGCCTCGACCAGATCCGGCAGCTGCTGGTACGTCACCTGCAGGAACTCGCGCTCGACCATCGGGCGGAGGCGCTCGTAGGCGTCACGGTAGTGGCCGTCGGCGATCTCGCGGATGCTGAGACCGGTCATCGTGATCGTCCAGACGCCGTCGAATCCGGTGAGGAGCGTCGCCTCGGCGATCTGCTCGACGAGTTCGGGAGGTGCCCCCGACCAGGCGAGGTAGGACGCGTTCACGACCTGCTCCGCGTCGTAGCCGATGGCCCGTCGCAACTCGCGCACCTGCTCCACGTACCGACCGGATGCCGCGGGGTCACCGCGGACGAGCTCGAGGAGCCCGAGCATCCACAGCGTGGTGTCGAGCACACGGAGGTTCCCGGCTTCCGTGGCGGCACGCACCGTGCGTTCGAGCAGCTCGACGCACGTGCGTTCGTCCCACAGGGCCATCGTCAGCGCGACGGCCTCGGAGCCGAGCTCGAGCAACTGCGCGTCGTTCGAGTCCTGGAGCATCGCAACCGCTGCACGCATGATCGGCACCGCCTCGCGGTACGGCCGCAGGATGTGCGCACCGAGGGCACGCAACGCGAGCGCCCGGCGCCCGTCGGCGACGCCCGCGCCGGTTGCGAGCCGCCGCCCGAGCTCCTGCAGGGTCCCGCCGCGCACGCCCGACTCGGATGTGAGTTCCGAATTGAAGGCGCCGAGCAGAGCTCGCTGCTCGAGCTCGGGCGCTCGCCCGTGGAACAGGCCGGCCGCTCGCAGCAACTGCGCGGTGCCGCCCCTCACGCCGTCGGGATCGGCGACGAACAGGGCGAGCATGGCGCGCAGCATGAGCACCCGCCCCTCGGTCACCGGATCGAGTGCAGTCGGGTCGATCCGGTCGAGCAGTTCGGTCGCGAAGCGTGCCGCGCCGGCGATCGCGGCGGCCTCCGCCGCGGCGATCAACCTCGCCTCCCGCTCCGTCCCAGGGCTCGACAGGTCGGCCGAGCGCGCCATCAGTCGAGCACGCGACACCGTGCCGCCACGCCCGCCCGCGGCATCCGCTGCCAGTTCGAGGCGGTCGGCGACCCCGTCGTCGATGCCGAGCGTGGCCTCTGCCGCGTGCCAGACCGCGAGATCAGGACGACCACGTGCCACCGCAACCGATTCGAGTGCCTCGTGCACGCGGCGACGCTCCGCCGCGGGCATCGCGTTGTACACGGCGGCGCGAACGAGCGGATGCCGGAACCGCACGCGGTCGCGCGAGGTGGCGAGTCCTGCGCTCTCGGCGGCGCCGGAGGCATCGAGCGACACGCCGAGCAGCCGTGCAGCATCGTCGATGAGCGTGGCATCCCCGGTCGATTCCGCCGCAACGATGCCGAGCCATCGGCGAGCGTCGGCCGGAAGGGCCTCGACCGCTCGAAGGTAGGTGGACTCGAGGCGCAGGCCGATCGGAACCGGTCCGAGCCCGAGTGAGGATTCCGTGAGCTGCTGTGCGGTGAACTCCCGCGCGAGGTCGGTGAGGGCGAGCGGATTGCCACCCGTCTCCTCGGCGAAGCGCATCGCGAGGTAGGGGTCGACCTGATCGGTCGCCGAGCGATTCAGCAAGTGCACGGCGGTCGGTGCGTCGAGCCCCGCGAGCTCCAGCGTGGCGATGCCGGCGGCCGCGCGATCGACCCTCGGGTCGGGGCGGGCGCTGAGGATGATCGCCACAGCCTCCGCCTTCAGTCGCCGTGCGACGAATGCGAGCACCTCGAGCGACTCGGGATCGGAGAGGTGGGCGTCGTCGACGACGCACACGAGAGGTTCGTGCTCTGCGGCGACCGCGAGCAGCGACAGCATGCCGAGGCCGACGAGGTATCGGTCGGGCGGCGGCCCTTCGTCGACGCCCGCTGCGATCCGCAATGCCGACGCCTGGCGACGCGGCAGGGCCGGTACGAGGTGCGTGAACGGCGTCCCGAGCCGCTGGAGCACCGCGTACGGCATGGCCGACTCGGCCTCGAATCCGTCGGAACGAACGACCCGCATGCCTGCGAGGTCTCGCGTGACCTCCTCGAGCAGGGTCGTCTTGCCGATACCGGGCTCTCCACGCACCAAGAGGGCCGAGCCGCGCCCGTTGCGCGCCGAACCGACGAGCATGGCGAGACGCTCCAGTTCTTCGCCACGGCCGAGGAACGAGGGCTGGATGTTGTCGATGGATACACGGTAGTAGAGCGCTCTCAGCGAGCGCCAGACCGAAGATCGCGAATCCGAACCTGTCGCGAGCCCGCTACCGCCGTCGCCGAGCGGCCTACCAGATCGTGCCGGCGCCGAAGAAGATCGAGAGGAACGCGAGCGAACCGAGGACGAGTCCGACGACCGCGAGGGGCAAGCCTCTGCCGCCCATCTGGTTCGCGCGAACGATGCCGATGATGCCGAAGACGATCGCCAGGATGTCGGAGGCGCCGCCGAGGAAGAGACCGATGAACAGCGGGATGGCGGTCGTGAGGAAGCCCCAGATGCCGAGGATGAGCGCAGCGATCGCGAAGCCGTTCTGTGGCGCGCTCTGCACCACGACGACGGAGGGTGCGGCCTGCTGCTGAGAGGGGCCCCAATTCGTGCCATCCCACCAGCGGAGGAGTCCCGTCGTGGGCTCGACGTGCCACCCGGGCGGTACGGCGGTCTGGTTGGTGTCGCTCATCGGGTGCCTCTCTTCTGGGGTGCGTCGCAACGTTAGTGGTTGCCGGCCTCCCGGCGCGATGGGCAGCGCTGTGCGCCCCCGATCGGGGGCATCGAGGCCGCCGTGACGGATGGCTTCGATGGAGTCGTTGGCGCGCGGCCGGCATGAACGGCCGCCGGCGAACTCGGGGGCTCGTCGCGCAGATACGACGAAACCCCCGGCTGGGCGGGGGTGTCGAGAGAGGGGATGACGGGAATCGAACCCGCGTGATCAGTTTGGAAGACTGAGGCTCTACCATTGAGCTACATCCCCGCGTACCCGCTGAGGGCACTGGATCATCGTAGTACACGATGACCCCCACCTCGTGACGCGCGCGGGCCCGCCGCCTCCTGCATGACTATCGCAGGGCTGCGATCGAGCGGATGGTCCCGCGCGCGAGCCGCAATTGGCGCTCGTAGGTCGCAGCGAGCACGACGAGCAGCACGCCGGCGATGCCGAGCCACAGCCACCACCAGACCGCCTCGTAGAGATCGGTGATCCACGGCCAGAGCTGCACGATCGCATGCACCAGCAGTACAGCTCCGCCGAGCAGCAGGGGCGCCTGCAGGCGGCGGACGGCGCCGACGACGAGCACGACCACGGCGACGATGCCGAGGGTCACGATGCGCCAGAGCTGGGGATCGGTGAAGTCGGCGAACAGCGGCGGCACGAGCAGCACGGCGAGTCCGGGGCCGAGTGCCGGCCAGCTGCCGAGTCCGGGTGAGCGGCGCATGCGGAGCCATCCGGCGCCGACGAGTGCGATGCCGATCGCGCCGGTGACGAGGTCGAACGGGTCGACCTGCCCCGATGCGAGCGCGATCACGCCGCCGATGACGAGGGCACCCAGCGTCGTCCACCCGAACACCGGGCCCGCCACTGGCCGAGCGGCGGTTGCAGCGGAGGCGATGTGCGCGAGCGCGAGCACGGCGAACAGCACTGCTGCGCGCAACACGGCCGACCGGCCGTCGACGATCTCGAGCAGCGTCGGCACGGTTGCGAGAGCGACGGATGCCGCGAGCAGCGCCTCGGCCAACCACGCCGGGTGAGACGCGGTGCGCGCCCACATCACCGCGATCGCCACACCTGCCGCGAGGGCGATGAGCGGCCAGAACTCGACGATGAGCACGCTGTCGGCGTTGCCGGTGGCGACGGCGGCACCGCGCACGAGCCCGGCTCCGGTGAAGGCGACCCACCCGGTGAGCACGCCGAGCAGCCGCACGGGCACGCCGCGTGCGACCTCGGGCAGGAACACCGCGGCGATCGCCACGACGATGCCGATCGAGACGAGCAGCAGGGCCCGCAGCTCGGCATCGCCCGCGGTGCCGATGCTCGGGAGCACCGCGATCGCCGCAGCCGTCGCGAACAGGGCGGTGCGGCCCTGCGCGGGGGCCTCTCCGCTCGTGCGTCGCCACGTGATCAAGAGTCCGGCGAGGGCGAGCGCCGCGGCGAGCGGCAGCGTGTACGCCTCGACATCGGTCGCTCCATCGCTCGAGCGCCACGCCCACACCGTCGCGACGCCGAGCGCGAGGCTCAGCCAGCCGAGATGCCGGCTCTGTGCTGCGCCGCCGATCGGATCACCCTCGAGCGCGGCGAGCACGATGGGCACCGGGGTCAGCAGCAGGAGCACGAGCCAGAGCTCGGCGGAGCCGAAGGATCCGGTGATACCGGAGACGAGTGCGACCAGGCCGACGACGCCGGTGGCGACCGCCCAGATGACGTGGGCACGGCTCGAGCGCGCGGGAACGACGTGGGCGAGCGCTGCAGCGAGCAGCGCCGCGCCGGCGATGCCGATGACCGCGAACTCCGCCCCGAACGCCTCGTCGACGACGACGGCGGAGACGAAGGCGAGCGCGAGCGGGGTCACCGCCGCGAACGCGATCCGCAGCGCTTCGGGCGCCCCGAGCCGCACCCACAGCACCCCGGCGATGACGAGGGCGCCTGCGGGCACCCATCGCCACGAGGCATCCGTCTCGAAGGCGAGGGCCCAGATCGAGATCACGGATGCCGCGAGCAGCGGCAGCACCGCGCAGAGGCGATCACCCGACCTGCCGAGCCGCACGACGGCGGCGACCACGAGCAGCGTGGAGGAGACGACGGCGAGCCACATCCACGGCTCGATCACCTGCACATCGTCGGGAGCCAGCCAGAGCGGGATCGAGAACACGGCGAAGACGAAGAGGCTCGACGCGATCGCGAGGTGCGCCGCTCCGACCGCGGGTGCAGCACCCGCAGGCCAGGCCCGGCGCGCGAGGACGCGCCCCGCGACAGTGAGCAGGATCACGAGTGCAGCGGCCCACGGCCACACCGGGGCGCTGGAGTAGCCCACCCACCACGCGAATCCGGCGCTGGCGACACCGCCGACAGCGAGGACCGCGAGGAGCCCGGGAACGGCGAGGCGACCCCGCAGCGGCGCGAGCGCGAGCGCGACGCCGGCCAGCACGAGGAGGATGACGGCGGCGATCGCGGGACCGGGGGAGACGCAGGCGACGGCGACGCCGCTCGCGAACGCTGCCGCGCTCGGGATCGCGGCCAGTGCGCGGCCGCGGCGCAGCAGAACGGAGACGACGAGTGCGCCGACCGCGACGACGACCGGCACGAGCACCGTGGCGAGGTCGTGATCGGGGGTGGTGGGCCGCAGCTGCTCGTCGAACGCGAGGTTCCACGGCGGCACGCTGCCGGCGAGCCTCGTCCAGACGGCGCCGATGCCGAGGAACACGCCGGGAAGCGCCGAGCAGGCCGCCACGGCGATCGCCGCGAAGCACGCCGCGAGCGAATCCCGTGCCGTCGTGCCCGCCAGCCGCGTGCCGGCGGCGAAGACGACCGCGACGACACCCGCCGCAGCAGGCGCGAGCCAGAGCGCGACCTCGCTCGGCAGTTCGGCGAAGATCGACAGGGTCGGTGCCAGGGCGAGGGTCAGGCCGAAGGCTGGAGCAGCGAGCCGGCCCCAGCCCGCGCTGAGTCCGTGCCGCAGCCGCACCGCGACGAGCGCGAGCAACCATGCTGCCGCGACCGCGAGGTACCACCACAGCTGGCTCCACGGCACCTCGGGCAGCGCCCAGTACGCAGGGAGGAGGGCGAGCGCTCCGGCGACGAAGCCCGCCGCCATCACGATGGTGCGCTCGACCTGGGCGGGCAGGAGCACCGCGACGGATCCGAGGACGGAGACCGCGAGGAAGCCCACCCAGAACGGGGTGCTGAGCTGGTCGTCGGGTGCTGCCTCGCTCGCGAGCAGGAAGACGCCGATCGGGGCGAACGCCGCCGCGGCGATGCCCGCGACTCGGATGCCGCTCGCCGCCCGCACGCCGACGAGCACCGCGGCGACGACGAGCAGTGCGCCGCCGAGGTAGGCCGACGTGCTGATGGTCTCGGTACCGAACAGCATGTTGGCCCGCACGATCCACACGTCGAGCAGCAGCAGCACGATGGCGACGGATGCCACGCCCTCTGCGGTGCCCGGAAGGCGGCGTGCCCGCAGCAGCCAGGCGACGCCGAGCACGAGCACGCTCGCGACGGCGATGATGATCGACCGCACCTCGAGGCTCGCGACGAGGTAGGCGACGAAGAGGAAGACGATCGCGGTGATGGAGATGAGCACGACGCCGAGCGTCAGGAGCAGCACCTGCACGCCCGAGCGACCGGAGCGGGGGGCGGCGGGCGAGGCGGGCGCGGGTGCGGGTGCCGGAGCCGCCGCCGGCACCTGCGCCGGAGCGGGAGTCGGAGCTGCTGCGGGGGCAGGCACGGCCACCGAGGCGACCGATGCCGCCTGTGCCGGGATCGAGATCGGTGAAGCCGACGGCGCGGTCACGGCCGCCGCCGGAGCAGCGTACGACGCGGCATCCGTCGCCCTTGCCGCCGCCCCGCGAACGCGTGCGGACTGCGCATCGCGCATCGCCGTGATGAGCGACTGCCGGTCGGCCTCGCGGTCGTGCAGGGCGCGCCCTGCGGTGAGCAGCTCGCTCGCGGCGGGCACCGAGAGGTCGAGGCCGCACGTGTCGCAGACCGCGCTGCGCAGAGCACTGAAGCAGGCGGGGCAGCGCGTCGTGTCGATCAGTTGCGCGGGGTCGGCCGGCCAGCGTCGGAGGTCGCGGGCATCTGCGGGGTGCTCGGGCATGGCCACACTCTGCCACGGCCGGGGGCGCGAGCGGCGGATCATCCACAACTCCATGTCGGGCTCGATCACGTGATGCACAACTGGGGCCTCACGCTGTGCAGTAGACTTTCGGGGGTCCATCCGTCTGACGCATGCTTCCGCATGCCCGCACGGCTGAATCGACGAGTTGAGTCGCGACTCGGGGCGTAGCTCAGCTTGGTAGAGCGCCCGCTTTGGGAGCGGGAGGTCGCAGGTTCGAATCCTGTCGCCCCGACGAGTTCCACGACTCGACACGAACTTCCACACAACAGGAGAACTTCCACATGCCGACCACTTCGGTTGAGAAGCTGAGCCCCACTCGCGCCAAGCTCACCATCTCGGTGACGCCCGAGGAGCTGAAGCCCAGCATCGCCCACGCGTACGAGCACATCGCCGAGCAGATCAACGTGCCCGGTTTCCGCAAGGGCAAGGTGCCGCCGCCCATCGTCGACCAGCGCGTCGGCAAGGGCGCCGTGCTCGAGCACGCCGTCAACGAGGGCCTCGACGGCTTCTACCGCGCCGCCGTCGCCGAGCACGAACTGCGCCCCCTCGGCCGACCCGAGGCCGACATCGTCGAGTGGCCCAGCGACAAGGACTTCTCGGGCGACCTGCTGCTCGCGATCGAGGTCGACGTGCGCCCCGAGATCGAGCTGCCCGCCTACGACGGCATCGAGCTCACGGTCGACTCCGTCGAGGTCGCCGACGACGAGGTCACCGAAGAGCTCGACCGTCTGCGCAGCCGCTTCGGCACGCTCATCACGGTCGACCGCCCCGCCAAGACCGGCGACTTCGTGACCCTCGACCTCGTCGCCAAGATCGATGAGAACGAGGTCGACACCGCCAGCGGCATCTCGTATGAGCTCGGCTCGGGCGACCTGATCGAGGGCATCGACGAGGCGCTCGACACGCTCTCCGCAGGCGAGACCACCACCTTCGCGTCGAAGCTCCTGGGCGGCGACCACGAGGGCGAGACCGCCGAGATCACCGTCACCGTCTCCGCGGTGAAGGAGCGCGAGCTCCCCGCAGCCGACGACGACTTCGCGCAGATCGCGAGCGAGTTCGACACGCTCGCCGAGCTGACCGACAGCCTCAAGGAGCAGGTCGCCCGCAATAAGTCGTTCGGCCAGGGCAGCCAGGCCCGCGACCTCCTCGTCGACAAGCTCCTCGAGCTCGTCGAGGTTCCCGTCGCGCAGGCCGTCATCGACGACGAGGTGCACCGCCACCTCGAGAACGAGAACCGCCTCGAAGACGACGAGCACCGCGCAGAGGTCGCCGAGTCGAGCGAGAAGGCGTTCAAGACGCAGATCCTGCTCGACACGATCGCCGAGGCCGAGAAGGTCCAGGTCAGCCAGGACGAGCTGACCCAGTACCTCGTGCAGGGCGCAGCCCAGTACGGCATGGACCCCAACGAGTTCGTGCAGATCCTCAGCCAGAACGGCCAGATCCCCGCCATGGTCGGCGAGGTCGCGCGCAACAAGGCGCTCGCGATCGCGCTCGGCAAGGCGAAGGTGTCGGATGCCGCGGGCAAGCCCGTCGACCTCTCCGAGTTCACCGCCGTCGCCGCTGCCGAGGCCGAGGCCGAGGCAGAGGTCGTCGACGAGGCTGAAGAGATCGTCGAAGAGGCCGAGGCCGCCGAGAAGCCCGCGCCGAAGAAGCGCGCGCCGAAGAAGGCCGCTGCGGCCGACGAGGCCGAGGCTGTCGCCGAGAAGCCCGCGCCGAAGAAGCGTGCGACGAAGAAGGCCGACGCCGAGTAATCGAGCATCGAAACGACAAGAGGGGCCGGGCGATTCGCCCGGCCCCTCCTGCATTCACGAGAGGATCTCGCATGAGCGACTGGCAGCAGCGGGTCGACGCCGTTTGGGCGTCCGCCGACGAGCTCGGCGACGCCGAGGTGATCGCCCGCATCGACGCCCTCGCCGCCGAGCGGCCGGCCGGTGATCCGCTCGCGCTCTTCGAGCGGGCGGGCGCCCGCGACTCGGCCGGCCTCGAGGCCGAGGCGGAGCCGCTCTACCGGCAGGCCATCACCGGCGGGCTCACGAGCTCCGAGCGCGTGCAGGCGCACGTGCAGCTCGCTTCGACGATCCGCAACCTCGGGCGCCCGCTCGAGTCCATCGCGCTGCTCGATGAGATCGAGCCGGAGTCCGGGGAGTTGCGCGACGCCGTGGTCGCGTTCCGTGCCCTTGCGCTGGTCGACGCGGGTTCGCCCGCGCGCGCGGCATCCGAGGCTCTCGCGGCCCTCGCACCGCACCTCCAGCGGTACCGGGTGTCGCTCGCCGCATACGCTGCGGAGCTCGCGGCATCCGCCTAGGGCGAACAGCCCCGTTCGCGCGCGTTGCACCGGATAGATTCGAGTGAACGCGACAACGGAAACGGAGCGACACATGGCCGAACCGACACCAGGCACCGGTGTTTTCGATCGACTGCTGAAGGACCGCATCATCTGGCTTGGCTCCGAGGTGCGCGACGACAACGCGAACGAGATCGCGGCGAAGCTGCTGCTGCTCGCCGCCGAAGATGCCAAGAAAGACATCTACCTCTACGTGAACTCGCCCGGTGGCTCGATCACGGCCGGCATGGCGATCTACGACACCATGCAGTTCGTGCCCAACGACATCGTCACCGTCGGCATCGGCATGGCGGCCTCCATGGGCCAGCTGCTCCTGACGGCGGGCACCAAGGGCAAGCGGTACATCACCCCCAACGCCCGCGTGCTGCTGCACCAGCCGCACGGCGGCTTCGGCGGCACCGCGAGCGACATCCAGACGCAGGCGCAGCTCATCCTCGACATGAAGAAGCGACTCGCCGAGATCACGGCGGCGCAGACGGGCAAGACCGTCGAGCAGATCAACGCCGACGGCGACCGCGACCGGTGGTTCAACGCGCAGGAGGCCCTCGAGTACGGCTTCGTCGACCACATCCGCGAATCGGCACTCGACGTTGCCGGCGGCGGCGGAACCCAGGCGTAGGCACGCGAGAGAAGAGAGAACGAGCGAATGAACATCCCTGCTTTCGGTGGCACCGCCTTCAACGGCGTCCAGGCACCGGGCTCGCGCTACATCCTGCCGAGCTTCGAGGAGCGCACGGCCTACGGCTACAAGCGCCAAGACCCCTACGCCAAGCTCTTCGAGGACCGCATCATCTTCCTCGGCGTGCAGGTCGACGACGCTTCCGCCGACGACATCATGGCGCAGCTGCTCGTGCTGGAGTCGATGGACCCCGACCGCGACATCATCCTCTACATCAACTCGCCCGGTGGCTCCTTCACGGCCATGACCGCGATCTACGACACGATGCAGTACATCCGTCCGCAGATCCAGACGGTCGTGCTCGGCCAGGCCGCCTCCGCCGCCGCGGTGATCGCAGCGGCCGGCACGCCGGGCAAGCGCCTCGCGCTGCCGAACGCCCGCGTGCTCATCCACCAGCCCGCCATGGGCGAGGCGGGTCACGGCCAGGCGTCCGACATCGAGATCCAGGCCGCCGAGATCATGCGCATGCGCTCGTGGCTCGAGGAGACGCTCTCGCGTCACTCGAACCGCACGCCCGAGCAGGTGCACACCGACATCGACCGCGACAAGATCCTGTCGGCCGGCGAGGCGCTCGAGTACGGTCTCATCGACCAGGTGCTCAGCTCCCGCAAGAGCCTGCCGGCGATCGCGCGATAACGCGTCGCACCGTGAACGCGGCGGATGACTGGCTGCACGACAGCCGGGCCATCCGCCGCGTTTCGGTGTACCCGGATGCCGCGATCGACCGTGTCGCGTGGCCGGCGAGCATTCCCGCGATCGATCAGTTGATCGGCGACGGCAGCATCGAATTCTCGCCGGGCCTGACGTTCCTCGTGGGCGAGAACGGCAGCGGCAAGTCGACCCTGCTCGAGGGCATCGCGACGGCATACGGACTGCCGCCCGAGGGTGGCAGCAACAACGGCGGCATGTCGACCAGGCCGAGCGAGTCGCCGCTCGCGGAGTGGCTGCGCATCGAGCGCAGTCCCTCGGCGCCGCGTTGGGGGTTCTTCCTCCGGGCCGAGACGATGCATGGGTACTACAGCTATCTCGAGGCGCTGCCCGACAGCCCCGATCGGCACCTGCACTCGCTCAGCCATGGCGAGTCGTTCAACGACCTGCTCGACAACAAGCTCAATCACCCCCAGTACCTCGCCGGGCTCGTGTGCCTCGACGAGCCCGAGGCCGCACTCTCGTTCTCGTCGATCCTCGGCTGGATCGCCGGGCTCGACCGCATGGTCGCCCGGGGCACCCAGATCATCTGCGCGACGCACTCGCCCGTGCTGGCCTCCGTGCCGGGCGCCACGATCCTCGAACTGGGGGAGTGGGGCATCCGCGAGACGACGTGGGAGGAGCTCGAACTCGTCTCGCACTGGCGCGGGTACCTCGACGATCCGCGGCGCTACCTCCGCCACCTCCTCGACTGAACGTCCCGGTTCGCGGCTCGCGAACGGCAAGGCGTGTCGAATCCTGCGGGCTACCCTCGATCGGCCCGATCTCGGGCTAGGCTCGGAACAGATTCGTCGACAGGGAGGGATTCGATGGCACGCATCGGAGAGAGCGCCGACCTGCTCAAGTGCTCGTTCTGCGGAAAGAGCCAGAAGCAGGTGCAGCAGCTCATCGCCGGACCCGGCGTCTACATCTGCGACGAGTGCGTGGAGCTCTGCAACGAGATCATCGAGGAGCGACTCGCCGAAGCCGGCGAGACCGAGGCCGGCGAGTTCGAGCTGCCGAAGCCGAAGGAGATCTTCGGCTACCTCGAGGAGTACGTCATCGGCCAGGAGGCCGCGAAGAAGGCACTCGCCGTCGCGGTCTACAACCACTACAAGCGCGTTCGCGCGCGCACCGCCCTGACCTCGGCCGACGCCCGCGATGACGTCGAGCTCTCGAAGTCGAACATCCTGCTGATCGGCCCCACGGGCTGCGGCAAGACCTATCTCGCGCAGACGCTCGCCAAGCAGCTCAACGTGCCCTTCGCCGTCGCCGACGCCACCGCGTTGACCGAGGCCGGATACGTCGGCGAAGACGTCGAGAACATCCTGCTGAAGCTCATCCAGGCCGCCGACTTCGACGTGAAGCGCGCCGAGACGGGCATCATCTACATCGACGAGGTCGACAAGATCGCCCGAAAGGCCGAGAACCCCTCGATCACGAGGGACGTCTCCGGCGAAGGCGTGCAGCAGGCGCTGCTCAAGATCCTCGAGGGAACGGTCGCATCCGTTCCGCCTCAGGGCGGCCGCAAGCACCCGCATCAGGAATTCATCCAGATCGACACGACCAACGTGCTCTTCATCGTCGCAGGCGCGTTCGCCGGACTCGAGGACATCATCTCCTCGCGAGCGGGCAAGCGCGGCATCGGCTTCGGCGCTCCGCTGCACAACAAGGAGGACGAAGCCGACATCTTCAGCGAGGTCCTCCCAGAAGACCTCCACAAGTTCGGACTCATCCCCGAGTTCATCGGCCGCCTTCCCGTCGTCGCGACGGTGACGCCCCTCGACCGCGAGGCCCTCATGGAGATCCTCACGGTGCCGCGCAACGCGCTCGTGCGTCAGTACCAGCGCATGTTCGAACTCGACGGCGTCGAGCTCGACTTCGAAGAGGAGGCGCTGCAGGCGATCGCCGACCTCGCGGTGCTGCGCCAGACCGGCGCCCGTGGACTCCGCGCCATCATGGAGGAGGTGCTCGGACCGATCATGTTCGAGGTGCCGTCCTCCACCGGCGTCGCCCGCGTCGTCGTGACGAAGGCCGCGGTGCTCGACAACGCCGCACCCACGATCGTGCCGCACACCAAGCAGCGTCGCACCGAGAAGTCGGCGTAACCCGGGCCGAGAGCGAGCGCCGCCCATCTTCCACACCGTCGTCGCGGGTGTCATCGCGGCCATCACCGGTTTCGCGAGTTCGTTCGCACTGGTGATCGCGGGGCTCATCGCCGTCGGGGCGACTGAGACGCAGGCGGCCTCGGGGCTCTTCGCGCTCTGCATCGCCACCGGCCTCCTCTGCATCGCGCTGCCGCTCGTCACTCGGATGCCGGTCTCGTTCGCATGGTCGACGCCCGGTGCGGCGCTCCTGGTCGCCGCCGCGGCGACCACGCAGCAGTTCGCCGCTGCGATCGGCGCGTTCATCGTCTGCGGCGTGCTCATCGTGCTCGCGGGCCTCTGGCCGGCACTCGGTCGGGCGATCACGAGCATCCCCAAGCCGATCGCGAGCGCGATGCTCGCCGGCATCCTGTTCCCGATCTGCGTCGCCCCGGTCTTCGCCGCGGTCGAGCAGCCGGCGATCGCCGTGCCCATGGTGCTCGTCTGGCTGCTGCTCGCACGACTCGCGCCGCGCTGGGCCGTGCCTGCTGCGATGCTCGTCGCAGTGATCGGCATCGCGGTGCTGGCGGGCCCGGCAGTGCTCGCGAGCGAGGCCGTGCGGCCGCAGCTCCAATTCGTGGCGCCCGTCTTCGACCCGTTCGTGATCGTGAGCCTCGGCCTTCCCCTCTTCATCGTGACCATGGCCGGCCAGAACGTTCCCGGCTTCGCCGTGATGTCGACCTTCGGCTACCGGCTCGCGCCGAGGCCTGTGCTCGTCGCCTCGGGTGTCGCCTCGGTCGGCGCGGCGTTCGCCGGCGGCCACGCGCTGAACCTCGCCGCGATCACGGCGGCGATCATGGCGAGCCCCGAGTCCAACCCCGACCCTCGCAGGCGCTGGGTGGCGACCTTCACCTCGGGCATCGTCTACCTGGTGCTCGGCGCGGGAGCCGGACTCGCCGCCGCCGTCGTGCAGGCGTCGCCACCGATCATCATCACCGCGGTCGCGGGGCTCGCGCTGCTCGGAGCCATGGTCACCGCGCTCACCGGCGCGTTCGAAGACCCGCGACAGCGCATCACGGCGATCGGCACGTTCCTCGTGACCGCGTCGGGAGTCGCCGTCGTGGGCATCGGCTCGGCCTTCTGGGGGCTCGTCGTCGGCGGTGTGCTCATGCTCTGGCTGGGGCGGGGCACAGCGTCCCCCGCCTCCCCAGCGCCCTCAGCGGGGTCTGCAGCGCCCCATTCAGGCGATGGCGGGCGCGACCGCGACGCCGAGCCCGCCTGATCAGTCGAAGACCCGCACGAGCTCCCAGCGATCGTCGTGCCGGCGAACGTCGAAGACGTGGGTCTCGCCGTCGTCGGCGCTCGCCTGGAACCGCCATCCGCTGATCTGCAGCGGCGGGCGCCCGGGGGAGACGTCGTACCGAGCCACCGGCGCCCACCAGTCGCACGGCCCGACGAGGGTCGTCGGAGTATCGGTCACCCTGAACCGGCGCGCCCGCCACACGAGTCGCTCGGGCCGGCCCTCGACGCTGGTCCACAGCTCGACGAACTCCTGCACGAGCGACATGGGCACCTCACCGATTCGAATGTATGTTCGATGGTAGCACCGGGTGATGGCATGCGAAACGCCGCCGTGCACGAGGCACGGCGGCGTTCGACGGAGTGGTTCGGCTCAGGCCAGATCGTCGTCGGTGCGCGCGCCGAAGACGATCTCGTCCCAGCTCGGCATCGAAGCGCGGCCCTTCTTCGAGCCGCCGCGGGCGCCTTGGTTGCTCGAGACGCCCTTGCCGCCCCAGATGCTGCGCGCGGCGGTGCCGGGCTTCTCTTCGGGCTGCTCGGATTCGGGGGCCTCCTGCACGGGTGCAGGAGCCGGCGCGGCCGGCGGGCGCTCGGGCTCGCTGCCCGCGGCTTCGCGTTCGCCGCGACGGCGGCGCAGTGCTTCGAGCAGGTCGGCGGTCTCGCCGAGCGTCTGCTTCGGTTCATCCGCTCGCTTGATGGCTGCTCGCGCCACTGCGGGGCTCGAGGCCTGGGGCGTGCGTGCGTACGGGAGCGGCTCGAGGTGCGGTGCGGTATCGAAGTCGCCGTGCTCGGGTTCCTCGAAGGTGAAGGCGCCGCTGTCGAAGCGGGACTCCTCTGAGTCGGGGCCGACGGCGCGGAGGCGGGGGATGAGCCCGCCCTTCATCTCGCCCTGCTGCGAGAGCGTGATCGCCTCGGAGTTGAGCGGCTGCAGCGCCTGTTTGCGCGGTTCGAAGCTCCAGCGGGCGTCGTGGTCGATGGTCTCGGCGGTGAACTCGAGCTTGATGATCCAGCCGCGCTCCTCGTCCTTCCAGCTCGCCCAGCGTTCGCCGTGCGCGCCGAGCTGCGCGAGTCGCTCGCGGATGACGCCGCCGAACGAGGGCTGCTCGTCGGACGGTTCGGACTCGGTCGTCACGTGCACGGGCACGGCGAGGGCCGAGGTGACCATGTGTTCGCGCTCAGCGAGAACCGGTCCCTCGAATCGACGGATGTAGTCGATGGAGGCGCCGGTGACCTGCGCGACCTCCTCGGCCGACATGCCGGCTCGGATGTGGGCCTGCACCTCGCGCGGCGAGGGTTTCGGGCCGACGTGCTGCTCGGGTTGCGCCTGACGGATGCGGGATTGCAGCACCTCGTCGATCTCGATTCGGAAGCGCGCTCCATCGTCGGAAGCGGCGAGCAACGCGCCGTTCTCGACTCCGATTACCTTGAGTTCTTGCATCGCGACAAGCCCTTCCGTGCTTTCGTCTCCGCCCAAGGATGCCACGTCCGGCTGGGTGCTCGTGGGAATAGGACGGGCGCGCCGGAAGTTGAGCACGGAGCAGCTGTGGAAACGCTGCGAAAGTGGTTTGCTAACGCCACCGATTTGATGCAGACTATGGCCGCCGAATCATCGGCGATGAAGAAATGGATGGGAATGGCAACGGATTACGACGCACCGAGGAAGACCGAAGACGACTCTGAGTCGATCGAGGCCCTCAAGGAGCGCGTCCCCGACAAGATGTCGGGCGTAGTGGATGTCGACGATGCCGATAACCCCGGTGGGTTCGACCTCGCTGGTGCCGATCTCTCCGACGTCGAACTCGACGTCGTGGTGCTTCCGCCGCAGGCCGACGAGTTCACCTGCGTGAACTGCTTCCTCGTGAAGCACCGTTCGCAGATGGACCACGAGACGAAGCTCGGACCGATCTGCTTGGAGTGTGCGTCCTAGACGCCAGGCTCGGTACCTTCAGGCCGTCGCGATCCATTGATCGCGGCGGCCAGTTCTTTCGGATGACGCGTCGAGACCAGCCAGTACGGCGTCGGGTCCGACGGGTCGGTGATCGGCACCCGCACGACGGGCGCCACCCAGCCGCGGATCACGAGGAACGCCCGTGCGTCCAGGCCCGTGCCGCGTTCGACGCGAGCCGCGGCATCCGTCGCACCGGTCGCGACGCCCGTGTCCGCCAGCGCGATCGAGGCGCGACCCGCTCTGAGGCGGCCGTCGGCCACCTCGACGACGGGCGCCGTGATGCTGAGCGCTGCGACCGTCGCTCCGTAGAGGATCACGCCGGTCGCGATGCCCGCGGGCATCGAGACGGGCGCCAGCACGAGGATGCTGGCGGGGATGAGCAGCAGGCTGGCGATGTAGATCCACGGCGTCGGCCAGAGTTTCTCGCGGTAGTCGGGCATGGCTCTATTCGACCAGACTTCTGCACTACCCTCGAACAGTGACCGATTCCGTCGATGTGCTGATCACCGCAGACCGCGTCCCGAACTACGCCCATCCGGGCGACGCGGGCGCCGATCTCCACGCATCCGAGTCCGTCGTGCTCGGCCCCGGCGAACGCGCCACGGTCGGCACCGGCGTCGCGATCGCCCTGCCCGACGGCTACGTCGCCTTCGTCGTGCCGCGCTCGGGCCTGGCCTTCAAGCACGGCATCACGATCGTCAACGCGCCCGGCACCGTCGATGCCGGCTACCGCGGCGAGATCAAGGTCGCACTGTTGAACACCGACGCCCGTGAGGCGCACACGATCGAGGTCGGCGACCGCATCGCCCAGATCGTCGTGATGCCGGTGAGCCGTGCTCGATTCGTCGAGGTCGAACGGCTGCCCGGCAGCCTGCGTGGCGAGGCAGGATTCGGCTCCACCGGTTTCGGGGAGCACAAGTCAGGAGTGAACGCGTGAGCGACATCGAAACCGGCGGCGACATCCCCGCCGAACAGCCCAAGTCCGCCCCCGAAGACCGCGCAGCAGCGGGTCCCTTCGACGAGGCCGAGGCGAACCCGGTTCGCCCCTACGTCGACCTCGGCGGCGTGAAGGTGCTGCCGCGCGACGGACTCCACCTTCGCCTCGAGGTCGAGGAGGGCACGAAGCGCGTCGTCGCGATCGGCCTCGACTACGCGAACTCGACGCTGCAGGTGCAGCCGTTCGCGGCGCCGCGATCGAGCGGCCTGTGGCACGAGATCCGCGCACAGATCGCCGACCAGATCGCCCGTCAGGGCGGCTCGACGACCGTGCGCGAAGGCTCCTTCGGTCCAGAGCTGCTCGCGCAGATCCCCGTCGCGGCAGGCGAGGGGCAGCCTGGGCAGATGCGCCTCGCGCGCTTCATCGGCGTCGACGGGCCGCGCTGGTTCCTCCGCGGCGTCATCGCGGGCGAGGCGGCCGTCGACCCCACTGCCGCAGCGAAGGTCGAAGACCTCTTCCGATCGATCGTCGTGGTGCGCGGCAGCACCCCGATGCCCCCGCGCGACCTCATTCCGCTGCGCATGCCCGCGTCCTCCGCGGGTGCGCCCACGGTGTGACGGCGATGACGGACGCCGACGGTTCGTCGCGCCCCGACGAGGGCGAGCGAGCGGATGACGCGGCGGAACGCCCGGCCGATGCGAACGGCGTCGGCGAGTTCGGTCGGCAGTTCGCCGCTGCCGCGGAGAAGAGTGGCCTCGGCGCGCTCGCGCGCGACGAGAAGCTGAGCGGTCGCGACCTCCTCACCGCGGTCGGCGGCGTGCGCGGCATCCTCGAGGCGCTGCTGCCCGGTCTCGTGTTCCTCATCGTCTACAGCGGGCTCACGAGCTTCGCCGGCCAAGATCCCCAGGCAGCGCTCGTTCCCGCCCTCGCGGCATCCGTCGGCCTCGCCGTGGTGTTCACGCTCGCGCGCCTCGTGACCAAGGGGCAGCCGACCCAGGCGATCGCCGGCCTCATCGGCGTGCTCGCCTCGGCGGCGCTCGCGCTCTGGTCGGGCGACGCCCGTGACAACTACGTGATCGGCTTCTACACGAACGCGGCCTACGCGCTCGCCCTGACCGTCTCGCTGTTCGTGCGCTGGCCGGCCATCGGCCTGATCGTCGGCTTCCTGATGGGAGACGGCGTCGCGTGGAGGCAGGACAAGCGCAAGTACCGCGCAGCCCAGTTCCTCACGCTCGTCTGGATCGGACTGTTCGTCGCGCGTCTCGCGGTGCAGCTGCCGTTCTATCTCGTCGACAACGTCGAGGCGCTCGGCGCCACGCGCCTGCTCATGGGCGTGCCGCTCTACGCGCTCGTGCTGGTCTTCTCCTGGCTCGTCGTACGGGCCGTCTACCCGTCATCGGCTCGCTCCGGCGAGTGATAGAGTTATCTCGACGTCAAGATAAATCCGCACACCGTGCGAGGCCTGTCGGCCGGCAAGTGGCTTAGGTTACCCTTGCTGGAACAGCCCCATGTCTGACGGAGAAGATGGAGTGCCGCCTGCATGTCCGGCGGCATCCGCGAAGGAGAGGACATCGTGTCTGCAGTGAACAGTTTCGGGGCGAAGGACACGCTCCGCGTCGGTGATGAGTCCTACGAGATCTTCCGGCTCGACACCGTGCCGGGCCATGAGAAGCTTCCGTTCAGCCTGAAGGTGCTGCTCGAGAACCTCCTGCGCACCGAAGACGGCAAGAACGTCACCAAGGAGCAGATCGAGGCCCTCGGCTCGTGGGTTCCCACCGCCGAGCCCGACACCGAGATCCAGTTCACGCCGGCGCGCGTGGTCATGCAGGACTTCACCGGTGTTCCCTGCATCGTCGACCTCGCCACGATGCGCGAGGCGGTCGTCGCCCTCGGCGGCGACCCCAACAAGATCAACCCGCTCGCGCCCGCCGAGATGGTCATCGACCACTCGGTGATCGCCGACCTCTTCGGCACCGCGAACGCGCTCGAGCGCAACGTCGAGATCGAGTACGAGCGCAACGGCGAGCGCTACCAGTTCCTCCGCTGGGGCCAGACGGCGTTCGACGACTTCAAGGTCGTGCCGCCGGGCACCGGCATCGTGCACCAGGTGAACATCGAGCACCTCGCGAAGGTCACGTTCACGCGCGAGGTCGGCGGCGTGCTCCGCGCGTACCCCGACACGTGCGTCGGCACCGACTCGCACACGACCATGGTCAACGGCCTCGGTGTGCTCGGCTGGGGCGTCGGCGGCATCGAGGCCGAGGCGGCCATGCTCGGCCAGCCAGTGTCGATGCTCATCCCGAAGGTCGTCGGCTTCAAGCTCTCCGGCGCGATCCCCACGGGCGTCACCGCGACCGACGTCGTGCTCACGATCACCGACATGCTCCGCAAGCACGGCGTGGTCGGCAAGTTCGTCGAGTTCTACGGCTCGGGCGTGGCATCCGTGCCGCTCGCCAACCGTGCCACGATCGGCAACATGAGCCCCGAGTTCGGCTCGACCGCGGCCATGTTCCCCATCGACGACGTGACCCTCGACTACCTGCGCCTCACCGGCCGCAGCGACGAGCAGATCGCCCTCGTCGAGGCGTACTCCAAGACGCAGAAGCTCTGGCACGACGCCGACAGCGAGCCCGAGTTCAGCGAGTACATGGAGCTCGACCTCTCGACGGTCGTTCCCTCGATCGCCGGCCCGAAGCGTCCGCAGGACCGCATCGAGCTCTCCGACTCGAAGAACGCCTTCGAGAAGGACCTCCTGAACTACGCGACCGTCGACCACGACCTGGTCGACCTCGAGGGCGCCGAGTCCTTCCCGGCGTCCGACCCGCCCGGGAACTCGCCCGAAGACGAGTACAGCCAGCACGAGCACCACCACAAGAGCCACGCCCCGGCGACGGCCTCGAAGCCGACGGATGTCACGCTCGGCACCGGCGAGCAGTTCGTGCTCGACCACGGCGCCGTCGCGATCGCCGCGATCACGTCCTGCACGAACACGTCGAACCCGTCGGTCATGCTGGCGGCCGGCCTTCTCGCCCGCAACGCGGCGAAGAAGGGCCTGAAGGCCAAGCCGTGGGTCAAGACGACCCTCGCTCCCGGCTCCAAGGTCGTCACCGACTACTACGAGAAGGCCGGACTCACCGACGACCTCGAGGCCCTCGGCTTCTACACCGTCGGCTACGGCTGCACCACCTGCATCGGCAACTCGGGCCCGCTGCTCGACGAGATCTCGGCCGCGGTCAACGACTCCGACCTCGCTGTCACCGCGGTGCTCTCGGGCAACCGCAACTTCGAGGGTCGCATCAACCCCGACGTGAAGATGAACTACCTCGCGAGCCCGCCGCTCGTGATCGCGTACGCTCTCGCCGGCTCGATGAACTTCGACTTCGAGGTCGACTCGCTCGGCACCGACACCGAGGGCAACGAGGTCTTCCTGAAGGACATCTGGCCCGACGCCGCCGAGGTGCAGCACACGATCGACACGTCGATCAACAAGGACATGTTCGTCACGCAGTACGCCGGCGTGTTCGACGGGGATGAGCGGTGGCGCTCGCTCGAGACGCCGACCGGCGCGACCTTCGAGTGGGACGCCGAGTCGACGTACGTGCGCAAGCCCCCGTACTTCGACGGCATGACCATGGAGACCACGCCCGTCACCGACATCGCCGGCGCCCGCGTGCTCGCCAAGCTCGGCGACTCGGTCACGACCGACCACATCAGCCCGGCCGGTTCGATCAAGGCCGACAGCCCCGCCGGTCGCTACCTGACCGAGCACGGCGTCGACCGCAAGGACTTCAACTCCTACGGCTCGCGTCGCGGCAACCACGAGATCATGATCCGTGGCACGTTCGCGAACATCCGCCTGAAGAACCAACTCCTCGACGGCGTCGAGGGCGGCTACACGCGCGACTTCACGCAGGCCGACGCGCCTCAGTCGTTCATCTACGACGCGAGCCAGAACTACCAGGCTCAGGGCACGCCGCTCGTCATCTTCGGCGGCAAGGAGTACGGTTCCGGCTCCTCGCGCGACTGGGCGGCGAAGGGCACGAGCCTCCTCGGCGTCAAGGCCGTCATCACCGAGAGCTTCGAGCGGATCCACCGCTCGAACCTCATCGGAATGGGCGTCGTGCCGCTGCAGTTCCCCGCGGGCGAGAGCTGGGCGTCGCTCGGCCTCGACGGCACCGAGGTCGTCTCGATCTCGGGTCTCGAGCAGCTGAACGACGGCGTCACGCCGAAGACCGTGCACGTCGTCGCCACGCCGAGCGAGCACTCCGCTCCCGGCAAGGCGACCGTCGAGTTCGACGCGGTCGTGCGCATCGACACGCCGGGTGAGGCCGACTACTACCGCAACGGCGGCATCCTGCAGTACGTGCTGCGTTCGCTCGTCTAGGCACTCGCGAGAGATTCGGGGCGGTCGGCATCTTGCCGATCGCCCCCTTCTCTGCCCGGCTTCGGAGGAAGCCCGGCGTAGACTCGTTCCGTTCAGCGGCACTGCCCGCAACCATTCGGAGGCAATTGCATGACCCTGCTCGAGACCATTTCGGGACCCCGTGATCTCGACGCGCTGAGTCCCGAACAGGTCGATCAGCTGGCGCGCGAGATTCGCGAGTACCTCGTCGAATCCGTCTCGAAGACGGGCGGCCACCTCGGCCCGAACCTCGGCGTCGTCGAACTCACGATCGCGATCCACCGCGTCTTCGAGTCGCCGCGCGACGCGATCGTCTTCGACACCGGGCACCAGTCGTACGTGCACAAGCTCTTGACGGGTCGGCGCGACCTCTCCACGATCCGCAAGACGGGGGGCCTCGCGGGCTATCCCCAGCGTTCTGAGTCCGAACACGACATCGTCGAGAGTTCGCACGCGTCGAGCTCGCTGTCGTGGGCCGACGGCATCTCCAAGGCCTTCGAGATGACCGGCCAAGATGACCGGCACGTCATCGCCGTGGTCGGCGACGGTGCGCTCACGGGCGGCATGACGTGGGAGGCGCTCAACAACATCTCCGACGACAACACGCGCAAGCTCATCGTCGTCGTCAACGACAACGGTCGCTCGTACGCCCCGACGATCGGCGGCATGGCCCGGTTCCTGAACACCGTGCGCACGAAGCAGACCTACCGCAACCTGCACATCTCGAGCCGTCGGGCGTTCGACCGTCTCGGCGCTCCGGCGAGTGCGTTCTACCGGGGCGTCCGCGGCGGCCTGCACGGCTTCCTCAGCCGCTTCACCGACAACGAGGCGCTCTACTCGAACCTCGACATCAAGTACATCGGCCCGGTCGACGGTCACGACGAGCACGCCATGGAGGCGGCGCTTCGTCAGGCGAAGGCCTACGGCGCCCCGGTGATCGTGCACGCGATCACCGACAAGGGTCGCGGGTACGAACCGGCCCGGCGCGACGCGGCCGACCAGTTCCACGCCGTCGGCCAGATCGACCCCGAGACCGGTGAGTCCCTCGAGACCGCTTCGGCGCCGTCGTGGACGAGCGTCTTCGCCGACGAGCTCATGCACCTCGCCGAGGGCAACGATCGCCTTGTGGGCATCACTGCGGCGATGCTCCGGCCGACCGGCATGCACCGAATGGCCGAGCGGTTCCCGAGCCGCGTGTTCGACGTCGGCATCGCCGAACAGCACGCCGCGACATCCGCCGCCGGTCTCGCATTCGGCGGCCTGCACCCGGTGGTGGCCGTCTACGCGACCTTCATCAATCGCGCGTTCGACCAGGTGCTCATGGACGTCGCGCTGCACAAGGCCGGCGTGACGTTCGTGCTCGACCGCGCCGGTGTCACGGGCCCCGACGGGCCGAGCCATCACGGCGTGTGGGACCTCTCGATCCTGCAGGTCGTGCCCGGCATCCGCATCGCCGCTCCGCGCGACTCGGTGCGGCTCGTCGAGGAGCTCGGCGAGGCCGTGGCCGTCGACGACGCGCCCACCGTCATCCGCTTCCCGAAGGGCACCGTCGGCGTCGACTTCGAAGCCGTGCGACGCACCGACGACGGCGTCGACGTGCTCGCCGAATCGGATCGCAAGGACGTGCTCATCGTGTGCGTCGGCCCGATGGCCGAGACCGGCCTCGAAGTCGCGAAGCGCCTCGAGGCGCAGGGCATCAGCGCCACCGTGGTCGACCCGCGCTGGGTCGTACCGGTGCCGCGCAGCATCATGGTCCTCGCCGCTGAGCACCGCCTCGTCGTCAGCATCGAAGACGGCATCCGCGTCGGCGGCATCGGCACGCGCGTCCGTCAAGACCTACGCGAAGCGGGCGTCGACACCGCGGTGACCGAGCTCGGCCTGCCCGACGAGTTCCTCGACCACGGCTCCCGCGGCGACATCCTCGAACGAGTGGGTCTCACCCCGCAGCACATCGCGCGCGACGTCACCGCCATGGTGCTCGGTTCGAAGCTGCCGCACGCTCGCAACGCCGGTGCGGACGTCTCGACCGATACGAGCCCGCAGCCGCGCGTCTGACGCTCACCGGCGTCAACCCGTGCGGTAGACGTGCTCGACCGCGCCATTCGGAAACGGCGTCGTTCGGTCGAGCGTGAAGCGCGGCGTCACCGTGGTGACGGGCAGGAGCGGCCTGCCACGGCCGAGTGCCACCGGTAGGTACGTGACGAGGAGTTCGTCGAGGCACCCCGCCTCGAGGAACTGGGCGGCGGTCGGTCCGCCGCCGACGATCCAGACGTTCCGCTCGCCGGCCTCCGCTCGCGCGGCGTCGGCGATCGGGAGCACCTCGCCGGACCCGAATCGGATGTCGGAGTCCGCCGGCGCCGGCAGCCGCCGGTGCGTGAGCACCCACGCGGGTCGGGCGCCGAAGTCCCAGTTGCCGGGCTGCTCCCGGAGGATCCACTCGTACGTCGACGCTCCGAGCACGACCGCGCCGACATCGGCGAAGAAGCGGTCGTAGTGCTCCTGAAACGCGTCGAAGCCGAACTGCAGCAGCCAATCGAGCCCATGCTGTTCGTCGGCGATGAATCCGTCGAGGCTCGAAGCGACGGAGTACTGGAACTTCGTCATGCTCCGAGCATAGAGAAGCGGCCCCCGGCACATGCCGAGGGCCGCTTCTACTGAGACTGCTCCGTGGCTACGCGCCGACACCCGTGATCGTCGGGTGGTGGAACGTGTCGCCGAAGACGCGCTCGGAGGCGCCGACCCGGTCGAGGTACGGCGTCAGGCCGCCCATCTGGAAGGGGAAGCCGGCGCCGAGAACCATGCAGAGGTCGATGTCCTCTGCGGCCGCGACTACCTCGCCGTCGAGCATGAGGCGCACCTCACGGGCCAGGCCGTCCTGCAGGGCGACGAGGATCTCATCGGCCGAGCGCGGGTTCTTGCCGCCCGCGACGAGCTTCAGGGCGCCCTTGTCGAAGCCCTTGACCTTGCCCTTGTCGTCCTTGTCGAGCAGCTTGCCGTAGTCGGCGAGCTTGTGCAGGTTCTCGCTGCGGTAGAACCGCTCGGGGAACGCCGCGTGGTGCGTGTCGAGCACGTGCGCACCGACCTTGAGGCCCACGAGGTCGAGCAGCGCCGACGGGGCCATCGGCAGGCCGAGCGGAGCGATCGCCTCGTCGACGGTCTGGAACGAGGTGCCCTCGTCGACCGCCCGCATCGCCTCGCCGAGCAGCACGGCGAGCAGCCGGTTGACGACGAAGCCGGGGGTGTCGGCCGTGATGACGGCGTTCTTGCGCAGGTTCTTCGCCGTCACCATCGCGGTCGAGAGCGTCGCCTCGTCGGTGTGCGGCGTCTTCACGACCTCGATCAGCGGCATGACCGCGACGGGGGTGAAGAAGTGGAAGCCCACCAGGCGCTCGGGGTGCGCGAGCTTCGCGCCGATCTGTTCGACCGACAGCGACGAGGTGTTCGTCGCGAGCACGGCCTCGGGGGAGATGAACTGCTCCACCTCGGCGAAGACGTTCTGCTTGATCTCGAGCTCTTCGAAGACCGCCTCGATGACCCAGTCGCAGTCGGCGAAGTCGGCCTTGTCGGTGGTGCCGGTGACGAGCGCCTTCAGGCGGTTCGCCTCGTCGGGGGAGATGCGACCCTTCTCGAGGAGCTTGTCGATCTCCTCACCGATGTAGGCCACGCCCTTGTCGACGCGTGCCTGGTCGATGTCGGTGATGACCACCGGCACCCGCAGTCGGCGCACGAAGAGCAGGGCGAGCTGGCTCGCCATGTACCCGGCGCCGAGCACGCCGACCTTCGTGACCTTCTTCGCGATCGCCTTGTCGGGCGCTCCGGCGGGGCGCTTGGCCCGCTTCTGCACGAGGTTGAAGGCGTAGATCGAGGCCTGGAGCTGGTCGCCGACGATGAGCTCGGAGAGCACCTCGTCTTCACGTTCGAAGCCCTCGGCCTTCGTGCCGCTCTTGGCGGCCTTCATGAGCTCGAGCGCCGCATACGGCGACTTCGGAACCGAGCCGATACGGCTCTTCAGCATCTTCGTGGCGATGGCGATCGCGGCGTCCCACTTGACGAGGCGCTCGACCTTGCCGGGCTCGTTCGGACGCTTCACCTTGATGCGGCCCGAGACGACGCCGTCGGCCCACTTGATCGAGTCCTCGAGGAACGCGACCGAGTCGAACTTCGCGTCGGCGATGCCGAGCTCCATCACGTCGTCGGCCTTCATCGTGCGGTTCTGCTTCAGCGGGTTCTCGATGACGACCTTGAGGGCGTTCTCGATGCCGATGAGGTTCGGCAGCAGGTAGGCGCCGCCCCAGCCGGGGATGAGGCCGAGGAAGACCTCGGGGAGGGCGACGGCGGGCACCGAGGCATCCACCGTGCGGTAGTCGGCGTTGAGCGCGATCTCGAGGCCGCCGCCGAGGGCGAGGCCGTTGATGAACACGAACGAGGGCACACCGAGTTCGGAGGCCTTGCCGAGTGCGAAGTGGCCGAGCTGGCCCATCTTGCGAGCGGTGTCACGGTCGGGGATCTCGGCGACCTTCGACAGGTCGGCGCCTGCAGCGAGGATGAACGGCTTGCCCGTGATCGCAACGGCGTGGATCTCGCCGGCTGCGGCGCGCGCCTTCAATTCGTCGAGGGTCTTCGCGTACTCGAGCAGCGACACCGGACCGAGCGTGTTCGGTCGGGTGTGGTCGCGGCCGTTGTCGAGCGTGACGAGGGCGAGCGTCTTGCCGCCGGAGATCGGCACGTCGCGCACGAACGAGTGCGTGACGACCTCGTCGTCGGAGAGGGCGGCGAGCGAGTCGAAGTCGATCTTCGTGTAGTCGGTCATCAGGCCTTCTTCGCCTTCTTGTCGTAGTTCGGGTTCTCCCAGACCATGGTTCCGCCCTGGCCGAGGCCGACGCACATGCTGGTGATGCCGTAGCGCACGTCGGGGCGCTCGGTGAACTGGCTCGCGAGCTGGTTCATGAGGCGCACACCCGAGGAGGCGAGGGGGTGGCCGACCGCGATCGCGCCGCCCCACGGGTTGACGCGGGCGTCGTCGTCGGCGATGCCGTAGTGGTCCATGAACGAGAGCACCTGCACGGCGAACGCCTCGTTCATCTCGAAGATGCCGATGTCGTCGATCGAGAGGCCCGCCTTGCGGAGCGCCTTCTCGGTGGCAGGGATCGGGCCGATGCCCATGATCTCGGGGTCGACGCCGGCGAAGGCGTAGCTGACGAGCTTCATCTTCGGCGAGAGGCCGAGTTCCTTCGCAGCGGCGCCGGAGGCGAGGATCGCGGCGGTCGCGCCGTCGTTCAGGCCCGAGGCGTTGCCGGCCGTGATGCGGCCGTGCGGGCGGAACGGCGTCTTGAGGGCGGCGAGGCCCTCGAGCGTCGTCTCGGGGCGCATGACCTCGTCGCGCGTCGCGAGTCCCCAGCCCTGCTCCGTGCGGATGGCGACGGGCACCAGGTCCTGCTGGATCTTGCCCGCGGCGTACGCCGCCGCCGTCTTCTGCTGGCTCGCGAGGGCGAAGCGGTCGCTGCGCTCCTTCGTGAGCTGCGGGAACCGGTCGTGGATGCGCTCGGCGGTCGCGCCCATGACGAGGGCGTCCTCTCCGACGAGGCGCTCGCTGAGGAATCGCGGGTTGGGGTCGACGCCCGAGCCCATGGGGTGGTGGCCCATGTGCTCGACGCCGCCGGCGATGGCGATGTCGTACATGCCGAAGCCGATCGAGCCCGACATCATCGCTGCGGCCGTCATGGCGCCCGCGCACATGCGGTCGATCGAGAAGCCCGGCACGGTCTTCGGGAGTCCGGCGAGGATCGCGGCCGTGCGGCCGAGGGTCAGGCCCTGGTCACCGGTCTGGGTCGTCGCGGCGATGGCGACGTCGTCGATGCGGTCCTTCGGGATGTTCGGGTTGCGCTCGAGGAGTCCGACGATCGCCTTCACGACGAGGTCATCGGCACGGGTGTTCCAGTACATTCCCTTGTCGCCGGCCTTGCCGAACGGGGTGCGGACCCCGTCGACGAACACGACTTCAGCTTGATCAGCCACGCTGCAGCTCACTTTCGGTCAGGATGCTTCGATCCTACGAACGCCGCTGAGGGGCGCTGAATCGCTTGACGGAATCTACGAAGCGTCGGAGGTGGCATCCTCGACGGATTGTGCCGCCTCGACAAATGCATCGGCGATTCTCTGTGAGGTTGCGGCAACCTGCCACCGGCGAGCACCGAGCGTCAGCAGCGCCTCGCCGACCGCATCGGCCGTGGCGTCTGCGGGCGGCGTCCACGCCACACGGCGCAGGTGGTCGGGGGTGAGGAGGTTCTCGACGGGCATGTTCATCTGCTCGGCGACCTCGGTCACCGCCGCCTTCGCGAGCCTGAGGCGTGCATCGGCCTCGGGGTGCCTGGCGGCCCACGCACGCGGCGGGGGAGGTGCGTCGCTCGGCACCCGCACCTGCGGGAGGTCGGTCGTCGCGAGCCCGCGCTCGACGGCGCCCCACCAGCGGTCGAGCTCGGTGCGGCTCGCGCGGCCGTTGAACTCGCGGAGGTCGGCGAGGGCGCGCCGGGTCGACGGCAGCGTTCGGGCGACGGCGAGGAGCGAGGCATCCGGAACCAGGCGACCGGGCGCGACGTCGAGCTCGGTCGCGAGCTCGTCGCGCGAGAGCCAGAGTTCGCGGGCCACGGCGAGGTTGCGCGGGCTTCGCATGGCGTGGATGCCGGAGAGACGTCGCCACGGCTCGGCCGCCGGTGGCTTCGCGGCGCGGTGCAGCACGGCGTCGAACTCCTCTGCCGCGAGCTCGGCCTTGTCGTCTTCCTCGAGCCGCGTGCCGAGTCGCTCGCGCACGTCGACGAGGAGTTCGACGTCGAGTGCCGCGTACTTCAGCCACGACTGCGGCAGGGGACGCGTCGACCAGTCGGAGGCCGAGTGCTCCTTGGCGAGCTTGATGTCGAGGAGCTCCTCGACGACCGACGCCAGACCGACGCGCGGCATGCCGAGGAGGCGCGCGGCGAGTTCGGTGTCGAAGATCCGCTCGGGATCGAGGCCGACCTCGCGGAGGCATGCGAGGTCTTGGCTCGCCGCATGCAGCACCCACTCCTCGGAACCGATCGCGTTCTGGAGCGCCGAGAAGTCGGGGATCTGCGGCGGATCGAAGAGGAAGGTGCCCGAGCCGCGCCGGAACATCTGGATCAGATAGGCCCGCTGCGAGTAGCGGAATCCGCTCGCCCGTTCGGCGTCGACTGCGATCGGCCCCTCGCCGTCGAGAAGCCGCCCCACCGCCTCATCGAAGGCGGCGGGGGTCTCGATCACCTGGAATTCATCCACGGTTCGTCCTCCGACGGGGCAGGGGAGTCACCCCTTCTGATCGGGGCGGCAGTCCTGCGAGCATGCACAACAACTCAGCCCAGCCTTCCACATGCGGGCCGATGGCCGAATCGAGGGGTGTCCATGACGCTCGCAGTTCGATCTGCGCGCCATCGCCCTGGCGGGCGAGCTCCCCGAAGCCGGTGGAGAGGATCTTCGTGGCAGTGCCCGACGCGGCGATGTAGCGCGCACCCCGGGCGTCGAGGGCGTCGACGAGCCATGACCAGGCGACGTCGGCGAGGAACGGGTCGAGGCCGATGTCGGTCTCGAGTGGGGCCTGCGCGAAGCAGACGATGCGGAAGCGGCCGCCCCACGCCTCGGGCTCGCTCTCGTCGTGCAGCAGCACGAACCGGCCGGTGCCGAGTTCGGAATCGTCATGGCGGCTCGGCGAGACGTCGGCCGAGAGCGCGACCGCGTTCGGCGCGAGGGAGCCCGGAGCCGGAATCTCCGAGATGCGCAGCTCCGTTCTGGGGGAGGCGGCCCTCAACGATGCGAGGGCGGCCTCGAACTCGGGAGGAAGCGGAGGCGCTGAGTCGGGCACGAGTGCAGACTAGAGTCTCGGATACGGGGGACGTCGGCGGCACGCCGCGCCACCGGCACACGGTGACTGCTTCGAGAGGAAACGGATGCGTCGAAAGCGCGGTGCAGGTGCCACGATGGCGATCGCGGCCGGCGCCGTGGGGCTCATCGCCGTGACGATCGGGGCGGCGACCGCGGCAACCGCGGTGTTCTTCGCCCGGAAGGTGGTGACGCCGCCCGAGAAGCGCGAGGAAGACGTGCGCATCACGCGCGTCGACCTCGCGGCGGGCGAGATCACCCTGCTCGGCTCGGAGGAGACGCGCATGCGCGGCCGTTACGGGCTCTGGTTCGACCACGACGCGGGTCACGCCAGGATCGGCGATGTCATCGACGACGGCAGCCGCGAGGTGCGGCGCAGCATCGAGTCCGTCGACTTCGGACGACTGGACCGGGCGACCCGCGGCCGCATCAACGGCTGGTACCACCTCGGCCCGTGGGAGCTCGAGATGCCCTACGAGAACGTCGTCGTCGAGACCGGGCTCGGCCCGGCTCCGGCTTGGCTCGTCACGGCTACGGATGACTCGGCGCGATGGGTGATCCAGGTGCACGGCCGTGGGGCGAAACGACCAGAGGCCCTGCGCGCGGTCCCGCCCGCGTACGAAGCGGGCTGGAACTCCCTCCTCATCTCGTACCGCAACGACGGCGATGCACCCGAGAGCGAAGACCGCAGGTACGGCCTCGGCGGCACTGAATGGGCCGACGTGGTCGCCGCGACGCGATTCGCCGTCGAGCACGGCGCCGAGGAGATCGTGCTCATGGGCTGGTCGATGGGCGGCGCCATCTCGCTGCAGGCCGTGCTGCGGTCCGAAGAGGTGCGTGAACGACTCATCGGTGTGATGCTCGATTCTCCCGCGATCGACTGGGCCGACATCCTCCGCTTCCAGGGGCAGTTGAACAATCTGCCGCCCGAGCTGGGCGACCTCGTCGTGCGGGTGCTCGGGGGGCCGTTCGGCAGCGGGCTCACCGGCATCGGTGCGCCCATCGACGTCGAGGAGCTCGATCCGATCGCCCGGGCCGACGAGTTCGACGTGCCCATGCTGCTCATGCACAGCGTCGACGACGGGTTCGTGCCGATCGACGGGTCGCGCCGCTTCGCGGCAGCCAGGCCCGACCTCATCGAGTTCGAGGTGTTCGAGGGAGCCCGTCACACGAAGCTCTGGAACGCCGAGCCCGAGCGCTGGACGAGCCTCGTGCGCTCCTGGCTCGAACGCCGGAACGAGCGTGCGGCCCATCTCGGCGACGAGGCCCAGATCGTCGGTTGACGTCGGCCGACGTCGATCGATCGGCGCGCGGCCGTCTTAAGCGGCGACGCGCTCGCGGACCTGCCGCTTGATGCGGCCGAGCATGCCGGTCATGCCGCGAACGCGGAGCGGGGAGACGGCCTCGCCGAGACCGAGCGACTGCGGGTAGTCGGCGGGAACGTCGAGCACCTCATCGGCGGTCAACCCGTCGAGCCCCTGCACGAGGATCGAGGCGAAGCCGCGAGTGGTCGGCGACTCGGCCGGTGCCGTGGCGTGCAGGTGGACCCGGCCGCCTTCGACCTCGACGAAGATGAACACCGGTGACTGGCACTCCTCGACGCGTTCGAACAGGTCGGGGTGGTCGGCATAGCGCTCGGGCAGCTCGGGCAGTTCGTTCGAGAACTCGAGCAGCAGTTGCAGGCGGTCGCGCACCCCGAGGGCGAGGAAGTCGTCGCGGGTCTCGGCGAGTCGTGCGGGCAGGGTCGTCGCGTTCATCGGGATCCATTCTCCCATGTCGTTCGGCGACCCCGCCCGTCGTCGCGTCAGCGGGTGGGCGCGTCGCCGCGTGCGTCGCCGGTGACGATCGGCACGCGCACGGCGCTGCCCCACTCGGTCCACGAGCCGTCGTAGTTGCGCACCTTCTCGAAGCCGAGCAGGTGGTTCAGCACGAACCACGTGTGGCTGGAGCGTTCGCCGATGCGGCAGTACGCGATGATGTCGTCGCCGTCGGCGAGGCCGACCTCGTCGCGGTAGATCGCGTCGAGTTCTGCGCGCGACTTGAAGGTGCCGTCGGCGGCGGCGGCACGCGCCCAGGGCACGGATGCCGCGGTCGGGATGTGACCGGCGCGCAGGGCGCCCTCCTCGGGATAGGCGGGTGCGGTCGTACGCTCACCGCTGTATTCCTCGGGGGAGCGCACGTCGACGAGCGGATTGCCGAAGTGGGCCAGCACGTCGTCCTTGTACGCGCGCACGACGCTGTCGTCGCGCTCGACGACGGGGTACTCGACGGGCGTCACCGCGGGAGCTGCCGTCGTGAGCTCGCGGCCCTCGGCGATCCACAGGTCGCGGCCGCCGTCGAGGAGGCGCACGTCCTCGTGGCCGAAGAGGGTGAAGACCCAGAGGGCGTAGGCGGCCCACCAGTTGTTCTTGTCGCCGTAGATCACGACGGTCGTGTCGCGGGCGATGCCCTTCGAGCCGGCGAGGGCGGCGAACTGCTCGCCGTCGACGTAGTCGCGCACGACGGGGTCGTTGAGGTCGAGGTGCCAGTCGATCTTGACGGCGCCCGGGATGTGCCCGGTCTCGTAGAGCAGCACGTCCTCGTCGGATTCGACGACGACCAGCCCCGGTTCGCCGAGGTGCTCGGCGAGCCATTCGGTGGTGACGAGACGCTCGGGGTGCGCGTACTCGGCGAGCTTCGCTGCGGCGTCGAACTCGGCGGACATGGGGTACCTCCTGGGATCGCCTGGTCGGGCGGGGTGTTCGGGGGAGCGGACTAGGCTGATCACCTGTCCACCACGAATCTACGCGGCGAACGGGGCGAAGTCAGCAGCCCCGTCATCCGATGCAACAGATGCACACCGGGAGCTCCTCCAGCATGACCACGGCATCGAGCCAGCCACTCATCCGTCTCGTCGAGAGGAACCCGTCGATCTCCGGCGCCGAGATCGCAGCAGAGCTCTCTCCGCCGCCGCAGTTCGAGCACGCGTCGTTCGAGTCGTACCGGCCCGACCCCGACTTCCCGTCGCAGCAGGCGGCGCTCGACCGATTGAAGGAGTTCGCGGGCGCCTGGCGTGCGGCGCAGCGCCCTGGCGGATTCTTCTCCCGTAAGCGCCCCGCACGCATCGAGCTGCCGGGCGTCTACCTCGACGGCGGGTTCGGCGTCGGCAAGACCCACCTGCTCGCCGCGCTCTGGCACGTGGCGCACGGCCCGAAGTACTTCGGCACCTTCATCGAGTACACGGCCCTCGTCGGCGCCCTCGGCTATCAGCCGGCCGTCGAGCTGCTCCGGGGCGCGAAGCTCGTCTGCATCGACGAGTTCGAGCTCGACGACCCGGGCGACACGATGCTCATGACGCGGTTCCTCGGTGAACTCATGGCGGGCGGCACCCGGGTCGCCGCGACCTCCAACACGCCGCCGAACGCTCTCGGCGAGGGCCGGTTCGCCGCCTCCGACTTCCTCCGCGAGATCCACGCGCTCTCGTCGAACTTCGAGACCCTCCGCATCGACGGACTCGACTACCGTCGCCGCGACACCGAGGGTCACGCCGAGTCTCTCGCGGGCGACGCCGATGTCGCGCGCACGGCGGCAGCCCTCGCCGAACGAGGTCACCGCGTCTCCCTCGACGGCTTCGACGATCTCATCGCGCACCTCGCGACCGTGCACCCCTCGAAGTACGTCAAGCTCGTCACGGGGCTCGAGTTCATCGCCCTCGAGGGCGTGCACGAGCTCACCGACCAGAACGCGGCGCTGCGGCTCGTCGCCTTCATCGACCGCGTCTACGACGCCGAGGTGCCGATCATCGCGAGCGGCCTGCCGCTCGACGAGGTCTTCGCCGCCGACATGATGTCGGGCGGCTACCGCAAGAAGTACCTCCGGGCGATGTCGCGCATGATCGCGCTCACGACCGGCGAACTGCCACCGCACGACTGAACCCGGCGCGAGTTCCCGCTCACGCGTTCCCGCGCGCGCGCGATTCACATCGCTTCACCGGCGCTGCGAAACGTGCTGTTTACCTGCGGGCTCCGCACGTAACAGACGCGAAACAGTAGACGGTCCCGCTCGAAACGTCCTCTCGTGAAACTTGGCGACACAGGTTCCCCCGCCTGTATTCCTGAGAGAGGTTCGAGATGGATCAAGGCAACACCGCGTTCCTGTTGATCATGGCGGCCCTGGTGCTGCTCATGACCCCCGGACTCGCGTTCTTCTACGGCGGACTCGTGAAGGCGAAGAGCGTCATCAGCATGATGATGATGAGCTTCGGTGCGATCGGCCTCATCGGCGTCCTGTGGGTGCTGTACGGCTACGCGATCGCCTTCCCGGGCGCTGAGGGTCTCGTCGCCCCCTGGTCCATCGACTGGTCGGCCATCGGCCTGACGAGCCTGCTCGAGACGCCCGAGGGTGCCGCATACCCGCCGCTCGCCTTCGTCGCCTTCCAGGCGACTTTCGCGATCATCACGGTCGCGCTCATCTCCGGCGCCATCGCCGACCGTGCGAAGTTCGGCGCGTGGATGGTCTTCGCCGCCGTCTGGGCGACGATCGTCTACTTCCCGGTCGCGAGCTGGGTGTTCAACTTCGGTCTCGACCCCGAGACCGGCGACTTCGCGTACGGCGGCTGGATCACCTACGGCATGCAGGAGGTCTTCGGCACTGGGGCGCTCGACTTCGCCGGTGGCACCGCGGTGCACATCAACGCCGGTGCCGCTGCGCTCGCCCTTGCGCTCGTGCTCGGCAAGCGCGTCGGCTTCTCGAAGGGCGCGCACGTGCCGCACAACCCGCCGTTCGTCCTGCTCGGTGCCGGCCTCCTGTGGTTCGGCTGGTTCGGCTTCAACGCCGGTTCGGAGCTCGCGGCAGACGGCACAGCCGCCCTTGCCTGGGTCAACACGCTCGCAGCCCCGGCAGCTGCGCTGCTCGCCTGGCTCCTCGTCGAGAAGATCAAGGACGGCAAGCCCACCTCCGTCGGCGCCGCGTCGGGCGCAGTCGCGGGTCTCGTCGCGATCACCCCGGCCTGCGCCTTCCTGACGCCCGGATGGGCGATCCTGCTCGGCGTCATCGCCGGTGCTGTCTGCGCCCTCGCGATCGACCTGAAGTTCAAGTGGGGCTTCGACGATTCGCTCGACGTCGTGGGCATCCATCTCGTCGGCGGACTCATCGGAACCCTCTACCTGGGCCTGTTCGCGACCGACAAGGGCCTCTTCACGGGCGGCGACGGCACGCAGCTCCTGGTGCAGGCGATCGCGGCGCTCTCCGTGCTGGCGTACTCGTTCGTGCTGGCGTATGTCATCGGCTTCATCATCCAGAAGACGATGGGCTTCCGAGTGACGAACGAAGACGAGATCGCAGGCGTCGACACCGTGCTCCACGGTGAGGACGCGTACAAGCTCGAGACCGTCTGAGCCTGACGGATCACCGCGAGGGCGGTGGGGTAGTGTGCCGGTGTGTCAGACACCAATCGCTTCCTCACCGCCCTCGTCCGCGTCGTCGGGGCGCTGCTCGGGTCTGGGGCATCACGGTCGTCGGTCGGCCAGTCAGGCCCGCAGACGGGCCGTACGACGCGAACAGCGGATGCCCCCGAGCGGTCGTCGACCTCGACCGACACGCTGTCTCCGGGGCAGGCGGGGGAGTCCGCCACGATCGAGGTCGACCCGCGGCGGTTGCGCGGCGTCGATCTGGGCTATGCGCCGTCGCGCGACGGCGAGCCCGATCCGGGCGAGGTCGTGTGGACCTGGGTGCCGTACGAGGAGAACGACGGGCGCGGCAAGGATCGGCCCGTCGTCGTCGTCGCGGCATCCGGCGCAGGTGACTACCTGGCGGTGCAGCTGACCAGCAAGGCCCACGACGGCGATCGCGACTTCGTGTCGCTCGGCGCCGGGGCGTGGGACGGCGAGGGGCGACCGAGCTGGGCTCGAATCGACCGGGTCTTCCGAGTGCGCGCAGGCGGCATGCGCCGCGAGGCGGCGTCGCTCGACGCCGAGCGCTACGGCCGCGTGGCTGCCGCGCTCGATGCGCGGTACGGCTGGCGCTGACGCGTTCGCGAACGGGCTCGCACTTGAGAGAGCCCGTCCGTGCTCGGCGGCGCTCGTGTCAGGCGCGTGGTGGCCGATGCAGGCCGAACGGCGACCCTTGGTCGTCGCGGCAGAGGCGGAACTCGCCGAATGTGGCTGCAGTCTCCTCGTCGTCACCACCGGGGAGTGATTCGATCGTGCCCCCGAGTCGTTCGACGGCGGCGACCGCCGCGTCGAGGTCGTCGACCCTGAAGAAGACGTACGGCGCGGCGCCCGGGTCGCCGCCGTGGACGCCTGCGGGCACGCCGGCGCCGGAGATGGCGTAACCATCGCCGCCTGGCCCCGATTCGAACGACCAGCCGAAGAGCTTGCCGTAGAAGCTGCGTGCGGTCATGGCATCCGCAGCCCCGAACTCGATGAACGACACTTCGCCTGACATGGTTCCCCCTCGCCTCGACGCGTGGACACGGCACACGGTAGTCGGCGGCGGGAGCGGCCACAACGGGTTGACCCGGTGACCGGCGCAGTTCCCGGAAACGAAGAAAGCCCCCTGTGGAGAGGGGGCTTTCGTGGGCGATGCCGGGCTCGAACCGACGACCTCTTCCGTGTGAAGGAAGCGCGCTACCAGCTGCGCCAATCGCCCATGTGGGATTCGCGAGTCACACGAGGTGACCGCGGACTCGATACTAGCCGACCGCACGGGGTGAATGCACATCGAGCGATCGCGGGGCGGTCGGAGTGGGCCCGGAGCAGCCTCGAACCCCCTCGACACGCCCGGGATGCGGGCGTGGATTCGGCCCGTGATCAGCGCGAATCCGCTGCCCGACCCCGTCAGTTTGTGAATCGTTCAGGGAATCAGTTAGAGTCTTCATGCACGCAGAAATGCGAGCAACGCGGATGTGGCGCAGTGGTAGCGCATCACCTTGCCAAGGTGAGGGTCGCGAGTTCGAATCTCGTCATCCGCTCTGATCAGGATGGGGCGAAAGCCCCATTCCTGTTCTTTTGGTGGTGAACCCAGACACGGTGGATTGGCCGAGAGGCGAGGCAGCGGCCTGCAAAGCCGTATACACGGGTTCGAATCCCGTATCCACCTCCAAGCTGAGAACTTCCATTCTCGACTTGGGCGATTGGCGCAGCGGTAGCGCGCTTCCCTGACACGGAAGAGGTCACTGGTTCGATCCCAGTATCGCCCACACACAGCCCCCGGTTCGCCGGGGGCTTTTTCGTGTCCGCCCGGCTTCGCCGACGTCTGCCCGGCCCGGTGGAGGCACCGGGCCGGGCAGACGTCCGCGTCACGTCCGGAAGCTCACCATGGCGACGGCGCCGCCGGTGCGACCACGGGAGGCCGGTCGTCGCACGTGATCGTGTTCGGCAGTTCCCACGGGGCGAGCCAGGGGCCCGTGGTGTTCACGCCGCTCGAGTCGTTTCCGCCGAGGTCGACGATCGAGAACTCGGAACCGGTGGGCGGGAAGTTGAACGACCCGCAGTTGTTCACCCCGACGGCGCCCACGTTGCGGGCGTCGACGTTCTCGAAGCTCGCGGAGCCAGCCACCCTGGCGCTCAGCACCGAGGTGCCGGTGCCGTCGATTCGGGTGTCGGCGAAGTGCACGCCGTCGATCCGGTAGAGATCCTTCACCGGCCAGTCGGCGACGAGCATGATCGCGTTGTAGGTGCTGTCGAGGAAGTGATTGCCCACCACCTGGATGTCGGCTTCGATCGACTGGTCGAGCGCGTAGAGCCAGATGGCTCCGAGTCCGATGTTCCAGTTCAGCTCGTACGTTCCGGCTCGTACGGTGGTGTTGTCGGTGATCCACAGATGACCGGTGAACGCTTCGGCGCCGAAGCGCGAACCGATGTGGATGCCGCTGCCCTCGCGGATCGGATCCGCGACGAGGTTGTTCGACACGGTGTTGTCGGTGCCGCCGTAGATGGCGATGCCGTTGGCGAGGGTCGGCGTCTGCACGGTGTTGTGATCGAAGGTGTTGCCGCTGTTCTCGGAGTTCTCCGACCACATGGCGAGTCCGTCGTCTCCCGTGTTGCGGACGAAGTTGTTCGTCACGGTCGAGTCCGTCACCCCGGTGTGGAAGTTCAGCGCGTCGGCGATCTGGTCGACGATGATGTTGTCCTTCACTGTGAGGCCGTTCATCGGCCCGTCGAACCACATGCCGACCTTCGTGTGCCGGATGTGGAGCCCCTCGATCGTCGAGTCGCTCATCGCGCCGCCGATGCCGTTCACCTGGTCGGTGTCGATGCGCTCACGCACGTCGCCCTCGATGGCGAAGCCGGAGAGGTGCACGTTGGAGCTGCCGCCTGCCGCGGCATCCTTCCCGTAGAAGCCGACACCGGTGTGCACGGAGCCGTCGGGTGCCGGCTCGGCGAGCGCGACCTCCCGGCCCGTGATCGTCGTGTACCAGCTGCCGGCCCCCTCGATCGTGACGTCGTCGACGATGATGTGCCGATCCACGCGGAACGTGCCCGGCGGTACGTAGACGGGCAGGTCGTGCTTCTGTGCGAACGCGATCGCGCGATCGAACGCCTTCGCGGAATCGCGACGACCGAACGGATCCGCTCCGAACAGCAGCACGTTCGCCGCCTTCACTCGCACGTGCGGCCGCGCGACCTGCTCGGTGTCGATGAGGTCGATCGTCGTCGACGCGGCGGTGGTGCCCGCGGGGGCGGTGAGCCGGATGACGTCGCCCGCACGGTAGGTCTTGCCGAGAAGCATCCGCTGCTCGTCGTAGAAGTGCATCGGACGGAACGGCTTCGCGACCTCGAACCCATCCCCGGGCACGCAGCCGCACTCGGTGATCCACCAGTCGGGATGCAGGAGGCCGGCGTTCGGGTCGTTCGTGAACGGGTACTGGTTGTACAGCCATGCGAACTCGGACGTGAGCGTCATGGTGCGCTTGTGGCCGCCGTTGACGGTGATGTCGAGCGGAGCCCGGATGCCGCCGCCGTTCGGTGCATCAGGGATGCTGTAGCGCACGGTGACGGCATTCGCGGCCGCCGGGAGCGTGAACTCGACGTGCTGACCCGGCGCGAGCTGCACCGCGCTCCGTCCCGAGGCCTCTGCGGGCAGGGTGTAGGCGGTTCGGTCGGGCCCGATGACCGTGCCGTTGTGGGTCGCCGACTCCGCCTCCTGTTCGAGGAACGCGACGGATGCTCCTCGACCTTCGACGAGCGCCGGGTCGAGCGCCGCGCGCGTCACGACCGGACTCGGCGACGTGTTCGGCGCCGCAGTCGCTGCCAGGGGGCCGCCTGCGACCGCGCCGAGCGTCAGCACGCCGGTGAGGAAGATCGCGAGCCGTGCGGATCGCGAGGCGCGCCGCAACGGTGGGAAGGGGATCGTGCTGCGCGGCATCGTCGACTCGTCTCCTCGTGGTGGGTGCGCGTCATCGGGCACCGGGGCGGGCGAGGTGCCCGCCGGGTGAGCCGACTGTACGGCGCGGCCGAACCGCGCCACAAGGTCGTGCGAGGGAATGTCATCGAAAAGTCGAGTTCTTGCGAAACCTCGCGGAAGCGAGTGAAACTCCGGTCGCGTCCTGACGCGAACTTTCACGGATCGCGCAAGCCGGGTCGCGACGCCGACCCGGAGATCACCCGGTCTGCTCGAACACGAGCGGGGGGTAGGTGATGCGGGTCGTGTACCAGGCCCACGACTCGCCCGCCGTCTGCTCGATGGCGGCCCAGCCGCCGTATGCGGGCAGGTTCTTCAGGGTGAGGCTCACGGTCTGCTTGCCGTTCACGCTCCTGGGTCCCGCGCCGACGACTGTCCCGGATGCCGCATAGCCGCTCGCGTTCAGCGTCACCGGGGCACCGGATTCCACCGAGAAGGTGCAGACGTAGGTGCCCACGCCGGTGATGCCGTAGGCGGCCGGCTCGAAGTGGATGGAGACCGCGGGGTTGCGTGTCGGCGACTCGCGGCGATCGAACCCGGCGTACGGCGTCGCGGCATCGGTCTGCATGATCGTCGGGCGGATCAGGGTGAGGTTCGTGCGACCCTTGCCGACGGTGTGCACGGGGGAGAGGAAGTCGATCGGCGCCCAGAAGATCGGGCCGAGCACGAGCTCGCCGACCCGGTACTTCTCGGCCCACTCCTCGAGGCGGATGTCCGGCTCGAAGTCGGCGAACTCGACGACACGCTCGTCGAACTCGCTGCGAGAGCCCAGTTCTTTCGATGTCTCATACATGAGCAAAACTCTAGAACGGTGAGGCGCGAGCCGTCTCAGGGGCAGCACGGAGGTGCCGAGCGGGCGTGCTCACGGCGACTACAGTTGAAGGGTTCTGTAGACCGATTTCAAGGAGTGGATCCAGGTGGCCGACGGCTTCGAGCTCTTCACCGACCGTTCCGTTGTCGCAATGCGCGTCAACGGCGAGCTCAAGGACCTCGCCACGACGGTCACGGAGGCCGACGTGGTCGAACCCGTCACGATCGACTCGCCCGACGGACTGAACATCCTGCGCCACTCGGCGGCGCACGTGCTCGCGCAGGCGGTGCAGACGGTGAACCCCGAGGCGAAACTCGGCATCGGCCCGCCCGTCACCGACGGCTTCTATTACGACTTCGACGTCGCCGAGCCGTTCACTCCCGAAGACCTCAAGGCGCTCGACAAGGAGATGTCTCGAATCATCCGTGCCGGCCAGCGCTTCATGCGCCGGGTCGTCACCGACGAGGAGGCGCGCGCGGAGCTCGCGAACGAGCCGTACAAGCTCGAGCTGATCGGCCTCAAGGGCTCGGCGTCGACGGGCGGCGACAACGAGAACGTCGAGGTCGGTGCCGGCGAGCTCACGATCTACGACAACGTCGACCCGAAGACCGGTGAGACCGTCTGGAAGGACCTCTGCCGGGGTCCGCACCTGCCGAACACCCGCATGATCGGCAACGGCTGGTCGCTCACCCGCATCGCCGCGGCCTACTGGCGCGGCTCGGAGAAGAACCCCCAGCTCCAGCGCATCTACGGCACCGCATGGCCCACGAAAGACGAGCTGCGCGCGTACCAGCACCGACTCGAAGAGGCCGCGCGTCGCGACCACCGCAAGCTCGGCCGCGACCTCGACCTGTTCAGCTTCCCCGAGGAGATCGGCTCCGGCCTCTCGGTGTGGCACCCGCGCGGCGGCGTCGTGCGCATGGAGATGGAGCAGCACGCGCGTCGTCGTCACATCGAGGGCGGCTACACCTACGTGTACACGCCGCACATCTCGAAGGAGGACCTGTTCCTCACCTCGAACCACCTCGTCACGTACAAGGAGGGCATGTTCCCGCCCATCGTGATGGACGAGGAGCGCGACGCCGAGGGCAACATCACCAAGCAGGGCCAGGACTACTACCTGAAGCCGATGAACTGCCCGATGCACATCCTCATCTACAAGGAGCGCGGTCGCAGCTACCGCGACCTGCCGATGCGGCTGGCTGAGAACGGCACCGTCTATCGCAACGAGCTCTCGGGTGCGCTGCACGGTCTCACCCGCGTGCGCGGCTTCACGCAAGACGACTCGCACCTCTTCGTCACTCCCGACCAGCTCGAAGAGGAGGCGACCAAGGTCATCGAGTTCGTCATCTCGATGCTGCGCGACTTCGGCCTCGACGACTTCGAACTCGAGCTGTCGATGCGCGACGACGAGAAGGACAAGTGGATCGGCTCCGACGAGTTCTGGGAGTACTCGACGAACGCGCTCCGCAACGTCGCCCGCTCGAGCGGACTGAAGCTGACCGAGATGCCCGGCGAGGCCGCGTTCTACGGCCCGAAGATCGACCTCAAGACCCGTGACGCGATCGGCCGCACCTGGCAGCTCTCGACGGTGCAGGTCGACCCGAACCTGCCCGAGCGCTTCGGACTCGAGTTCACCGACAGCGACGGCCAGAAGAAGCGGCCGATCATGATCCACCGGGCGCTGTTCGGTTCGATCGAGCGATTCTTCGCGATTCTCCTCGAGCACTACGCGGGAGCGTTCCCGGTGTGGCTCGCTCCCGTGCAGGTCGTCGGCATTCCCGTCGCCGATGACTTCGCGCCCTACCTCGGTGCGATCATCGAGCAGCTGAGGGGCGCCGGTGTTCGTGCCGAGCTCGACGTGAGCGACGACCGCATGCAGAAGAAGATCCGCACGCACACCACCCAGAAGGTGCCGATCCAGCTCATCGCCGGCGACAGCGACCGCTCGGGTGAGACGGTCAGCTTCCGCTTCCGCGACGGCACCCAGGAGAACGGCGTCGCGATCGCCGAGGCGGTCGAGCGCATCAAGCAGGTCATCGAGGAGCGTCGCCAGGTCGTCACTCGCGACGACCTGTTCGCATGAGCGCGTACCAGCCCGACGAGTTCGAGGGCGTGCAGACGGATGCCGCGGCCGACCTGGCCGGAGTGCCCGACGCGTTCCAACGTCTCTGGACGCCCCACCGGCTGGTGTACATCCAGCACGGCCAGCAGCCCGACGAGCACACGTGCCCGTTCTGCCGCGCCCCCGAGATGACCGATGAGCAGTCGCTCATCGTCGCACGCGGAACGCACGCGTACGTGCTGCTGAACCTCTACCCGTACAACAGCGGGCACCTGCTCGTCTGCCCGTACCGCCACATTGCGACGTACGACGAGGCGACGCCCGAAGAGGTCGCCGAGATCGGCGAGCTCACGCAGATCGCGATGCGCGTCGTCAAGCAGGTGTCGAAGTGCGACGGGTTCAACATCGGCATGAACCAGGGCCGCATCGCGGGCGCGGGCATCGCCGAGCACCTGCACCAGCACATCGTGCCGCGGTGGGCGCTCGACTCGAACTTCTTCCCGATCATCGCCGGCACGAAGGCGCTGCCGCGCCTGCTCGGCGAGGTGCGCCAGGAGATCGCCGAGGCGTGGCCCGCCTGAGCGCTCGCTGCGCCGGGGCGGGCCCGTACCGGGCGGATGCGACTCAGCGCACCTGGCGCACGGTGAACTGCAGGCTGGGGTTCGCGTAGTACTCCTGTGCCTCGACGAGCTGCAGTTCGCGCTCGCCCGAGGTGTGCGTGATCGAGAGCAGGTCGAAGACGCTCGACGTGGCGCGAGCGAGGGCGTCGGCCGCATCGCCCGTGCGCCGGTAGTGCGCCGTGAAGAGCGCTGCGGTCACGTCGCCGGAGCCGTTCGCCTTCATCGGCAGCAGCGGCGTCTGCACGATCCAGGCGCCCGAGTCGTCGACGGCGAGCATCTCGATCGTGCCCTCCTCGCGGTCGGGCCGCTCGACGCTCGTCACGAGGACGGTGCGCGGGCCGGTCGCGCGCACCAGATCGACCGACGCGAGCGTCGACTCGAGGGTGTCGGGCTCGGTCTCGGTGAGGAAGCCGAGCTCGAACTGGTTGGGCGTGATGATGTCGGCCGCCGGCACCACGCGGTCGCGCAGCAGGACCGGGATGGCCGGAGCCACGAAGCATCCGGATTTCGCATTGCCCATGACGGGGTCGCAGGCGTACACGGCGTCGGGGTTCGCGGCCTTGACCCGCGCGACCGCATCGAGGATGACGTCGGCGATGCCCTCGCCGCCCTGATAGCCCGAGAGCACGACGTCGATCTGCGGGAACACCCCGCGCTCCTCGATGCCCGTGATGACGTCGCGAACGTCGTCGGGGCTGATCATCGGCCCGCGCCACGCGCCGTAGCCGGTGTGGTTCGAGAAGTTGACGGTGTAGACCGGCAGCACCTCGACGCCGATGCGCTGCAGGGGGAAGACGGCGGCGGAGTTGCCGACGTGACCGTAGGCGACCGCGGACTGGATCGAGAGAATCTTCACCGATCGATCATCGCACCTCCGGCGTCGGTGCTTCGTTCGCGGCGCGGGCGCTAGCGGCGAACCGCTCGAACGGAGGCGCCGAGATCGGCGGCGAGCTTACGCAGGTCGGCGTCGTCGAGGTCGTGCACGGTGAGGCGGAGGTGATCGGATGCCTCGGCGCCGAGTGCGAACTCGTCGCCGGGCCTCGCGAGCCACCCGCGACGCATGAGCTGCTCGGAGACCGCGCGGGCGGGTGCGCCGAGGGGCACCCAGACGTTCAGGCCGTCGCCGGCGTGCGTCGGAATGCCCTCGGCGCTGAGGAGCTCGGCGAACGCGGCGTTGCGAGCTGCGTAGTGCTCGCCCGCCGCCCGGATGCCGGCGGTGACCTCGGGGTCGGTCGCGAGCGCGCGCACGAGCCGTTGCAGCAGGTGGCTCACCCATGTCGTGCCGGGGGTGAGGCGCATGGCGAGCCGGTCGGCGGTCTCGGGGTCGGAGGCCGTGACGGCGAGGCACATGTCGGGACCGAGGAACTTCGACACCGAGCGCACGAGCGCCCAGCGTCGATGCTCGGCGCCGATGAGCGAGTGGTAGGGCAGTTGCGAGAGCAGCGAGTAGTGGTCGTCCTCGATGACGAGCACGTACGGGTGATCGCGGAGCACCGCGCGCAGCTCGGCGGCGCGTTGCTCGGAGAGGCCCGCGCCGGTCGGGTTCTGGGCTCGCGGCGTGCAGATGACCGCGCGGACGCCCTGTTCGAGCGCGGCGCGGAGGCCCTCGACGGTCATGCCCTCGTCGTCGATCGGCACCGGCACCGGCCGATAGCCTGCGACGCGCACCGTATGGATGCTCGTGAGGAAGCACGGGTCTTCGAGGGCGACGGCGTCATCACGTGTGAGCGCCTGGGCGAGCAGTCGCTCGACGGCGTCGCCGGCGCCGCTCGTCACGGTGAGGTGCATCGGGATCTCGGGCGGCAGGTCCGCGCCCATCCACTCCTGCGCCCACCGGGCGAGGTCGGGATCGATGACGGGCTCGCCGTACAGCACCGGGCGACGGGCGATGCTCGCCAGCGCGTGCGAGGGGTCGGGGATGCGGGAGGGATCGGGATTGCCGGTGCCGATGTCGCGGAGGGCGGTGTCGGCGGCGAAGCCCTCCTGCGCGACGGCAGCACCGCCGGCCACGCGAGTGCCGCCGCGGCCGAGGGTGATCACGACGCCCGCGTTCATCAGCTGCCGGTAGGCGGAGACGGCGGTGTTCCGGTTGACGCCGAGATGCTCCGCCAGGGTGCGAACCGGGGGGAGGGCGTCGCCGGGCCGGAGCGCTCCGCGCTCGATGAGCGTGCGCAGGCTGTCGGCGATCTCGGCCGCCGAGCGTCCCTCGATGTCGATGATGTCGAACCGCCCTTCCTCGTGTCTGCGACCATGCTATCTTTTGGCCTAGGACAATAGTTCTGTTCGTCTGTACTGATGCGCGACAACGTGCCGCGCACGTCCGAGTTCTGATGCGCGCCGAAGCGCGCGCTCGTCCGAGAGGATCCCCCTGTGACCGTATCCGAAACGGGTTCGAGCCGCGTGAAGCGCGGCCTCGCCGAGATGCTGAAGGGCGGCGTCATCATGGACGTCGTCACCCCTGAGCAGGCGCGCATCGCCGAGGATGCCGGCGCCGTCGCCGTCATGGCCCTCGAGCGCGTGCCCGCAGACATCCGCTCGCAGGGCGGCGTCGCCCGCATGAGCGACCCCGACCTCATCGACGCGATCATCGCCGAGGTGTCGATCCCCGTCATGGCGAAGGCCCGCATCGGCCACTTCGTCGAGGCGCAGGTGCTGCAGGCCCTCGACGTCGACTACATCGACGAGTCCGAGGTGCTCTCTCCCGCCGACTACGTGAACCACATCGACAAGTGGGCGTTCAACACCCCCTTCGTCTGCGGCGCGACGAACCTCGGTGAGGCGCTCCGTCGCATCAACGAGGGCGCGGCGATGATCCGTTCGAAGGGCGAGGCCGGCACCGGCGACGTCTCCGAGGCGACGAAGCACATCCGCAAGATCTCCTCCGAGATCAACGTGCTGCGCTCGATGACGAAGGACGAGCTGTACGTCGCTGCGAAGGAGCTGCAGGCGCCCTACGAGCTCGTGCTCGAGGTTGCGGAGACCGGCAAGCTCCCGGTCGTGCTCTTCGTCGCCGGCGGCGTCGCCACGCCCGCGGATGCCGCGATGATGATGCAGCTCGGCGCCGACGGCGTGTTCGTCGGCTCGGGCATCTTCAAGTCGGGCAACCCCGAGGCGCGTGCCGCCGCGGTCGTGAAGGCCACCACGTTCTACGACGACCCCTCGGTCGTCGCACAGGTCTCGCGCGGCCTCGGCGAGGCCATGGTCGGCATCAACGTCGCCGACCTCGCCGCACCGCACCGCCTCGCCGAGCGCGGCTGGTGATCACCAACCTCAGGAGCGGTTCCCTCGATGCGGGGCGGTCGGCTTCGGCCGGCCCCCGCGTCGGGGTGCTCGCCCTCCAGGGGGACTTCCGCGAGCATGCGCATGTGCTCGCCACGCTCGGCGCCGACGTCTCGCTCATTCGCCGCCCCGAGGAGCTCGACGCGATCGAGGGTCTCGTGATCCCCGGCGGCGAGTCGAGCGTCATGGACAAGCTCGCGCGAACCTTCGGGTTGCAGGCGCCGCTGAAGGCCGCGATCGCCGCGGGGCTTCCCGTCTACGGCACGTGCGCCGGGCTCATCATGCTCGCCGACACGGTGCTCGACGCGATCGCCGGCCAGGAGTCGCTCGGCGGCCTCGACGTCGTGGTGCGCCGCAACGCCTTCGGCTCGCAGAACCAGTCGTTCGAGACCGATCTCGACATCCCCGTGCTCGGCGAGGTGCCGGTGCATGCCGTGTTCATCCGCGGGCCCGTCGTCGAGTCCGTCGGCGACGGCGCGACGCCGCTCGCGACGCTCGACGACGGCCGGGTCGTCGCGGTCGAGCAGGGCAACCTCATCGGCACGAGCTTCCACCCCGAGATCACGGGGGAGCACCGCTTCCACGAGTACTTCCTCGCGAAGGTGCGCACCCGGGCCTGATGCATCGGGCTGCGTCACCCGGCTGAGCGAACGTTCAGGCGTCTCCCGCTTCGTCGTCGAAGAACGGGAGCGAGCCGAGTGCGGCGGTGCGGATCGCCGTGGCGTCGAATCGGATGCGGCGTTCCGGCATTCCCGCGCCCTGCCATTCAGCGACGAGCTCGAGGACGCCGTCGGCGGGCAGCGGCCAGAGCCAGAGCTCGACCGTGCCGTCGAAGCGATCGTCGCTTCCACCGGAAGCGCCGCCGCGCACGATCAGCGACGGTCCGGTGAACGGCTCGTCAGCAGCTGACGTCCACCACGGAACGTTCCCGTCGCTGCGCGCGATGCCGCCGTCGTCGGCGATCGTACCGAAGCGGAGCGCCACGTCGCCGGGGGCTTCGAACGGCGCGTGGTGGCCGGTGCCGGAGGTGACCGCCGCCCGCCAGCCCTCGTCGCTGCGGGTTCCGCGGCGCAGCGCCCACTTCGCGGTGATCGCGCAGCCGTTCGAGTAGGCGGTGATCCCCGTCACGGCGAGCACGGTGTCGGTGGTTCGCTCGAGGAACGCGGTGAACACGATCGGCACGCCGAGCTCGTCGGGAGGCTGCACCCACGCCGGTGCTGCCGGCACGGCCGTGCGTTCGGGCTCTGCGGGATCCGGCAATCGGCTGAAGAACACGGCCCCTCCTCGCGTCCGGCGATCGAAGCGCCGGCTCGCACCGAGCCTTCCACGCCGGTCGTTCCCGCGACAAGCGCCGCCGGGCGATGCGCGTGGTCGGTCGTGCTCGCTAGGGTCGCAGCATGGTCGACTACATCGCACTGCTCCGCGGCGTCAACGTCGGCGGAATCACTGTGAGATCCGCAGATCTGCGCGAACTGTTCGAGGGCCTGGGGTTCGGTGGAGTCCGCACGGTCCTCGCGAGCGGCAACGTCGTGTTCGAGAGTTCCGCGAAGGAGTCGCACGGGGCGCTGAAGGCGCGCATCGAGCAGGGGCTCCGCGACCGGTTCGACTACGACGCGTGGATCGTGCTCGTCACCCGCGACGAGCTGGCGCGCGCCGTCGACGATTTCCCGTTCGACGCTGAAGACGAACGACGTCAACCATGGGTGATCTTCGCCTCCGATTCCGCCGTCATCGAAGAGCTCGTGGCGTTCGCCGGCGAGGCGGACCCCGACGTCGATCCGATCGCGCAGGGGGAGGGCGTCGTGTACTGGAACCCCGTGAAGGGCACGACGGTCGACACGGCGTTCGCGAAGCTGCTCGCGAAGACCAGGTTCAAGCCGACGACCACGAACCGCAACCTCCGGACCCTTCGGAAGATGCTCGGCTGAGCCCAGTCCCGGCCTTCCCGAGTACGCCGGAGTTCAGGGGAGGCACCGAGTGCAAGCGCGGGTCGTCACGGGGGCGGGAGGCCGCGGCATCCGCTTCGCTGTCTTCCCATGACCACTCGACTCCCCAGTTCCGGCGCTCCCGGCGCTCCCGGGGCTCCCGACGCGCCTCGGACGACCTGCCGCAGCGATGAGATCGTGCTCATCCACCGCATGTTCCGTCGCCTCTTCGGCGAAGCGCCCGCGCTCGTGCGCGAGGTCGTGCCCGGTGATACGCCGCGGGCGGCCTTCCTCTCCAAGCACCTGCACGGCCTCACGAAGCTGCTTCACGTGCACCATCACGCGGAAGACGACTTCTTCTGGGACCGGATGAGCGAACGAGCACCCGCGTGCGGGCTCCACGTCGCCCTCATGCGGTCGCAGCACCAGAACGTCTCCGACCAGCTCGACGCGATCGACGTGCTCATCGACGGCTGGACGGCGAGTGGTGCCGATGCAGCGGCGGCCGAGCGCCTGGCGACGGCACTCGACGAGGTCGACCGGAGCCTCGCCGTGCATCTCGCCGATGAGGAGCGCGAGGCGTTCCCCGTGCTCGACGCGGTGCTCTCCGAGGCCGAGTGGGACGAGATCTCCGCCCACGCGCAGCGCGAGAAACCGCCGTTGCCGCTGTTCCTGCTGCTGGGCCTCATGATGGCGGCCGTCCCGGAGACCGAGCGCGCCGCGTGGATGGACCGCGAGCTGCCCGCGCCCATGCGGGTCGCCTACCGGCTGTTCGGCCGTCGTCGGTACGAGCGCGCCCTCCGCCGACTGCATCCCGTGCCGCGGAAGAGCGTGGAGGTCGGGCGCCGCTGACCTAGAATGGTGGCGCGCGAGCCGCGACCCGGCCCGCGAGAGGATTCGATTCAGGAGACGCATGTCCGGGCATTCCAAGTGGGCGACGACCAAGCACAAGAAGGCGATCATCGATTCGCGCCGTGCGAAGTCGTTCGCGAAGCTCATCAAGAACATCGAGGTCGCCGCGAAGATGGGCGGCGCCGATCTCTCCGGCAACCCGACCCTGGTCGACGCCGTGCAGAAGGCGAAGAAGACCTCCGTCCCGAACGACAACATCGATCGCGCGATCAAGCGCGGCGCCGGCCTGACCGGTGAGTCGATCGAGTACACGACGATCATGTACGAGGGCTACGGCCCCAACGGCGTGGCGCTGCTCATCGAGTGCCTCACCGACAACAAGAACCGTGCGGCCGCCGAGGTGCGCACGCTCATGTCCCGCAACGGCGGCACCATGGCCGACCCGGGGTCCGTCGCGTACAACTTCGCGCGCAAGGGCGTCATCGTGGTCGCCAAGACCGACGGTCTCAGCGAAGACGACGTGCTCGGCGCGGTGCTCGATGCCGGCGCAGAAGAGGTGACCGACGAGGGCGAGACCTTCGAGGTCATCACCGAGGCATCCGACATGGTCGCCGCGCGCACCGCGCTGCAGGAGGCGGGCATCGACTACGACTCCGCGGATGCCGCGTTCGTGCCGTCGCTCAAGGTCGAGATCGACGCCGAGACCGCCCGCAAGGTGTTCCGTCTCATCGACGCGCTCGAAGACAGCGACGACGTGCAGAACATCTACAGCAACTTCGACCTCACCCCCGAGGTGCAGGCCGAGCTCGAAGCGGAGTAGCCGATCGCCGTGCGAGTGCTCGGCATCGACCCCGGCCTCACGCGATGCGGCGTGGGCGTCGTCGATGTCGAGCCGAACCGCACGGCGCGACTCGTCGACGTCGTCGTGCTGCGCTCGCCCGCCGAGCTCGACACCCCGCGCCGGCTCGTGCGCATCGCCGAGGGACTCGAGGCGATCATCGAGGAGCACCGGCCGCAGGCCGTCGCCCTCGAGCGCGTGTTCGCCCGCAGCGACGTCTCGACGATCATGGGCACGGCCCAGATCTCGGGCGTCGCCATGCTGATCGCCGCCCGCCGCGCCCTGCCGGTCGCGCTGCACACGCCGAGCGAGGTCAAGGCCGCGATCACCGGATACGGCCGCGCCGACAAGAAGCAGGTGGGCGCAATGGTCGCACGCATCCTCGGCCTCGACGAGGTGCCGAAGCCGGCGGATGCCGCGGACGCCCTCGCCCTGGCGATCTGCCATGCCTGGCGCACCGGGGGAGTCGCGGGCGCCGCGGTCCGCGACGGCGCCGACGACGCTGCCGGCGATTCCGCGCTCACGCCGGCGCAGCGTGCGTGGCTCGCCGCGGAGCGCTCCGCCTCCGTGTCGGGGGCGGCCCGTAGGCTGAAGCGGTGATCTCCTCTCTTCGTGGCCGTGTGCTCGCAGCTGCCGGTGGTTCGGTCGTGATCGAGGTCGGCGGGGTGGGGTTCCACGTCAACACGACGCCGGCGCTGGCCCTCTCGATGCGCGAGGGGCACGAGGCATCCGTGCACACGACGCTCGTCGTGCGCGAAGACTCGCTAACCCTCTTCGGCTTCGCCACTCGCGACGAGCTCGACGTCTTCGACCTCCTGATCGGGGTCACCGGCGTCGGGCCGAAGTCGGCGCTCGGCGTGCTCTCGGTGCTCTCGCCCGGGCAGATCGCCGAGGCCGTGCAGCGCGACGACGACGCCGTGTTCCGCAAGGTGAGCGGCATCGGCCCGAAGACCGCGAAGCTCATCACCGTCTCGCTGGCCGGCAAGCTCGTCGCACCCGCCGTGTCGACGCCGCACGCACCCGTCGTCGCAGGCGGTGCAGCCGACAGCGTGCTCGCAGCGCTCACGGGCCTCGGCTGGTCGGAGCGGGTCGCGGCGGAGGCCGTCGACGAGACGATCGCCGCGGTGACCGACATCGAAGCAACCTCGGTGCCCACGCTGCTGCGGCTCACGCTCGCACGGCTCGGCCCCGCGCAGCAGACGGGGCGGGCGCGATGAGCGACGACCTCGACCTGACCGACCCGGTGCTCGCCTCAGAGGCCGAGCTCGCGTTCGAGGGTGCCCTGCGACCGAAGAGCCTCGGCGAGTTCGTCGGCCAGACCCGTGTGCGCGGCCAGTTGCAGCTGCTGCTCACCGCGGCGACCCTGCAGCAGCGCACGCCCGACCACATCCTGCTCGCGGGCCCGCCCGGGCTCGGCAAGACCACCCTCGCGATGATCGTCGCCCACGAGGGCGGGCGACCCCTGCGCATGTCGAGCGGTCCCGCCATTCAGCACGCCGGCGACCTCGCGGCCATCCTGAGCTCGCTCGTGCCGGGCGAGGTGCTCTTCATCGACGAGATCCACCGCATGGCGCGTTCGGCCGAAGAGATGCTGTACCTCGCCATGGAGGACTTCCGCATCGACATCATGGTCGGCAAGGGGGCCGGGGCGACCTCCGTGCCGCTCGACCTGTCGCCGTTCACGCTCGTCGGGGCGACCACGCGCGCCGGGCTCCTGCCCAACCCGCTGCGCGACCGCTTCGGCTTCACGGCCCACCTCGAGTTCTACGACGAGGCGGAGCTCGAGCAGGTGCTCGAACGTGCCGGTTCGATGCTCGGTCTCGACGCCGATCGCGAAGCGCTCGCCGAGATCGCCGGGCGCTGCCGCGGCACTCCTCGCATCGCGAACCGCCTGCTCCGCCGGGTGCGCGACTACGCGCTCGTCCACGGCGAACGTGCCGACCTCGCCGCGGTTCGTGCGGCGCTCGAGCTCTACGACGTCGATCCCCTCGGCCTCGACCGCCTCGACCGCGCGGTCATGGAGATGATCCTCACGCGCTTCGGAGGCGGACCCGTCGGTCTCAACACACTCGCCGTCTCGGTCGGCGAAGAGGCCGAGACGATCGAGGCCGTCGTCGAGCCGTTCCTCGTGCGCATCGGGCTCATCACTCGCACTCCGAGGGGTCGCATGGCGACACCCGCGGCATGGCGTCACTTCGGTCTCGCGGCGCATGCACCCGATGCGGCAGCGGCGCTTCCGATCGATGACCTATAATCCTTGAAGCTGACCCCTCAGCACCGATGACTTCGTGCGCGCGCCGCACTCCGGAAGGTACTTCTCCTCTCATGACGTTCGATCCGTTCACCATCATCATGCTCGCCGTCCTGGCGGTGCTCATCTTCTTCATGTTCCGCAACTCGCGCAAGCGTCAGGCCGACGCCCGCGAACTGCAGTCGAAGGTGCAGCCTGGCGCGAAGGTGATGACCAACTTCGGCGTCTTCGGCACCATCCTCTCGATCGATGAAGACGAGAACCAGGTGCTCCTCGAGACCTCGCCCGGCACCGTCCTCACCGTGCACCGTCAGACGGTCGCACGCGTCGTCGAGCCCAAGGTCGACGTCGTCGAAGAGACCGCTGGGATCGAGGGCGAGCCCGAGTTCGGCGAGCGCCTCGACGCCGAGACCGACGCGACCTCGACGGACGCGACCGACGAGAAGCCCGACACCAAGAAGTCGGACGACTAAGACTCAACCCGAGGCTGGGCCCGTGCGCTGACGCGCGGGCTCTCTGCAGAGAAAGCGGAACACGTGGCTGCACCATCCAAGCGGTCATCCCGGCCGACCCCCGTGCGCAAGGCATGGAGATCACTCATCTGGCTGGGTGTCATCATCGCGCTGCTGTTCGGCATCAATGCCGCCGGCGTCATCTGGGGCGGCGGGTCGTGGAGCCCGAAGCTCGCGCTCGACCTCGAGGGCGGCACGCAGATCATCCTCGAGCCGAAGGTCGAGACCGGAGCGAGCGTCTCTCAGGAGCAGCTCGACCAGGCCGTGTCGATCATCCGCCAGCGCGTCGACGCCTCGGGCGTCTCCGAAGCCGAGATCAACACCGAGGGCCAGAACGTCGTCGTCCGCATTCCGGGCGAACTCGACGACCAGACCCGGGCGCGCATCCAGCAGTCGGCGAAGCTCGAGCTCCGTGCAGTGCTGCTCGCCGACGCGGCGACCGACACGTCGATCGATCCGAGCGCGAGCCCTGAACCGACCGAGGCGCCCGCCGAAGAGCTCGAGTCGACGCCGACCGCCAAGCCGACCGACGGCAGCGACCCCTCGTGGATCACGCCCGCGCTGCAGCAGCAGTTCGACGACTTCGACTGCGCGGAGATCGACGAGAACTCGGCGAACGTCGCACCGGCCGACGAACCGCTCGTCACGTGCGACGTCAGCCGCACCGCGAAGTACCTGCTCGGCCCGGTCGAGGCGAGCGGCGAGAACATCGTCGACGCCACCAACGGCATGGTGCAGACCCAGACCGGTGCATCGACGGGCCAGTGGGCCGTCAACATCGTCTTCGATGCAGAGGGCACCGAAGACTTCGCCACGGTCAGCACGCGGCTGTACGGCCTGCAGGGCCAGACGCCTCGCGACCAGTTCGCGTTCGTGCTCGACGGTCAGGTGCTGACCGCACCGTCGATGAACGGTGCGATCACCGACGGCAAGCCGCAGATCACGGGCAGCTTCGACCAGGCCTCGTCGAAGGCACTCGCCGACCAGCTGAAGTTCGGTGCACTGCCGATCAGCTTCACGGTGCAGTCCTCCGACACGATCTCGCCCACACTCGGCACCTCGCAGCTCCAGTCCGGCCTCATCGCCGGCCTCATCGGCCTGATCCTCGTGGTGATCTACACGATCTTCCAGTACCGCGCACTCGCGTCGGTCACGATCGCCTCGCTCGTGATCGTGGGCATCATCACCTACCTGATGATCACGATCCTGTCGTGGCGCGAGGGCTACCGCCTGTCGTTGGCCGGCATCGCGGGCCTCATCGTCTCGATCGGCTTCACAGCCGACTCGTTCATCATCTACTTCGAACGCGTTCGAGACGAGCTCCGCGATGGCAGGGCACTCGTCGGCGCGGTCGAGGCGGGTTGGAAGCGCGCCTTCCGAACCGTGCTCGCGTCGAAGGCCACCAACCTGCTCGCGGCCATCGTGCTGTTCGTGCTCGCCGTCGGCAGCGTCAAGGGCTTCGCGTACACACTCGGTCTCACCACGATCATCGACGTCGTCGTGGTCATCCTGTTCACGCACCCGATGCTGCAGCTGCTCGCGCAGACCCGCTTCTTCTCCAGCGGCAACCCCTGGTCGGGCCTCGACCCGAACGCGCTCGGCGCCGTGTACCGCGGCCGTGCCGAGTTCCGCAAGCCCGTCGGACAGCCCGCGAAGAAGACCGCGGCAAGCGCCAAGGAAGCGCAGCGCCGCCAGACGATCGCCGAACGGAAGGCCGCTGCATCAGTGGGCGCCTCCGATTCGTCCGACGAAGGGAAGGAGTCCTGATGGCGAACCGTCTCACGACCTTCGGCAACGACCTCTACACCGGCAAGCGCTCGTTCAACTTCGTCGGCGGCCGCAAGAAGTGGTACACGATCGCCGGGATCCTGATCCTGCTGTCGGTCGTCGTGCCGCTCCTCACCGGCGTCAACTTCAGCATCGAGTTCCGCGGCGGATCCCAGTTCCAGATCGCCGAGGTCGAGAACGCCACGCCTGAGCCCGCGATCGAAGCGGTGCACTCCGTGGTGCCCGACGCAGAGGTGCGGGTCGCGATCGTCGGCGGAACCGGCGTGCGCGTGCAGACCGACCAGCTCGAGCAAGCGGATTCCGAAGACGTGAGCGGCGCCCTCGCCGAGGCGTACGACGTTCCCGAGTCAGAGGTCACGTCCTCGTTCATCGGCCCCAGCTGGGGCGCGGATGTCACTCGGCAGGCCCTCGTCGGCCTCGTCGCGTTCCTCCTCCTCGCGGGCATCATCATGGCGTTGTACTTCCGAACCTGGAAGATGTCGCTCGCAGCGATCCTCGCCCTGATCGGCGACCTCGTCGTGACCGTGGGCATCTACGCCGCTGTCGGATTCGAGATCAGCCCGGCAGCGACCATCGGTATCCTCACGATCCTCAGCTACTCGCTGTACGACACCGTCGTGGTCTTCGACAAGATCCGAGAGAATACCGCCGAAGACGGCCAGGAGTCTCGGCGCACCTTCGCCGAATCCGTGAACCTCGCGGTGAACCAGACCCTCGTGCGCTCGATCAACACGAGCGTCGTGGCCGCGCTGCCCGTCGCGGCGATCCTCTTCATCGGTGCCGGCGTGCTCGGAGCGGACACGCTCCGCGACATCTCCCTGGCGCTGCTGATCGGCATCCTCGTGGGCACCTGGTCGACGGTGTTCGTCGCTGCGCCGCTCTACTCGCAGCTGCGCGAGGGCGAGCCGGCGATCCACCGACACGATCAGAAGGTCCTGAAGGAGCGTGAGCGCGCGACATCCGTTTCGTCGGGAGCCGACGCGCCACCCACCGCATGATGTTCGCGGCGGGCGTGAGCCGTGTGGCACGTCGAAGCCTCCGGAGCGGCGATAATTGAGTTCCGGAGGTGAGCGATGACGGAGACGGGTGTCAACTCGACGGCATCGCTGCGCCGTCTGGTGCCCCGCATCTTCTCGAAGGCGCAGCCGTCGGGTGCCGTCGACACGCTCATGCGCACGGTGCGGATGCACCATCCGAAGGCCGATCTCTCCCTCATCGAACGCGCCTACACGGTCGCCGAGCGAGCGCACGAGGGACAGAAGCGCAAGAGCGGTGAGCCGTACATCACCCACCCGATCGCGGTCGCGCAGATCCTCGCGGATCTCGGCATCGGGTCGAAGACGGTCGCGGCGGCGCTGCTGCACGACACCGTCGAAGACACCGCGTACACGCTCGACCAGGTACGCGCGGACTTCGGCGACGAGATCGCGATGCTCGTCGACGGCGTCACCAAGCTCGACAAGGTCAAGTACGGCGACTCCACGCAGGCGGAGACCGTTCGCAAGATGATCGTCGCGATGTCGAAGGACATCCGAGTGCTGATCATCAAGCTCGCCGACCGGCTGCACAATGCGCGCACGTGGGGCTTCGTGCCCGCGGCATCCGCTGCCCGCAAGGCGACCGAGACGCTCGAGATCTATGCGCCGCTCGCGCATCGCCTCGGTATCCAGACGATCAAGTGGGAGCTCGAAGACCTCTCGTTCGCCGTGCTCTACCCGAAGCTCTACGCCGAGATCGAGAGCCTCGTCAAGCAGCGCACCCCGCAGCGCGAAGAGTTCGTGCAGAACGTCATCGATCTCATCACCGACGACCTGAAGGCCGCGAAGATCCGCGGCAAGGTCGTGGGGCGCCCCAAGCAGTACTACTCGATCTACCAGAAGATGATCGTGCGGGGCCGGGACTTCGACGAGATCTACGACCTCGTCGGCATCCGGGTGCTCGTGAACTCGGTGCGCGACTGCTATGCGGTGCTCGGCGCGATCCACGCGAGGTGGACTCCGCTGCCCGGCCGCTTCAAGGACTACATCGCGACGCCGAAGTTCAACCTGTACCAGTCACTGCACACGACCGTCATCGGCCCGAAGGGGCGTGCGGTCGAGATCCAGATCCGCACGCACGACATGCACCAGCGCGCCGAGTACGGTGTCGCGGCGCACTGGAAGTACAAGGAACGCATGGCGGGCGGACGCACCGCCGACAAGTCCGGCCAGAACGAGACCGACATGGCGTGGCTCGCCCACATCTCCGACTGGCAGGCCGAGACCGCCGACCCGGGGGAGTTCCTCGATTCGCTGCGGTTCGAGATCGGCGCCAAAGAGGTCTACGTGTTCACGCCGAAGGGTCGGGTGATCGGCCTGCCGGCGGGCGCGACGCCCGTCGACTTCGCGTATGCCGTGCACACCGAGGTCGGACATCGCACGATGGGTGCGAAGGTCAACGGCCGTCTCGTCCCGCTCGAGAGCGAGCTGTCGAGCGGCGACGTCGTCGAGGTGTTCACCTCGAAGAACCCCGACTCGGGGCCGAGTAAAGACTGGCTCACCTTCGTCAAGAGCCCTCGCGCCCGCAACAAGATCCGTCAGTGGTTCACCAAGGAGCGACGCGACGAGGCGATCGAGCAGGGCCGCGACGCGATCGCCCGCGCCATGCGCAAGCAGAACCTGCCGCTGCAGAAGCTCATGAACCAGGAGTCCTTCGCCGAGGTGGCAGCGCAGCTGCGGTACGACGATGTCTCCTCGCTGTACGCCGCCGTCGGCGAAGGCCACGTGTCGACGCAGTCGGTGCTCGAGAAGGTCGTCGCGCTCGTGCGCGACGTCGACGAGGGCGACGAGCCCGACCTGCCGATTCCGGTGCGCTCACGGCCATTGCCGCGGCACTCGGACTCCGGGGTGCTCGTGCGCGGAGCGCCCGACATCCTCGTGAAGCTCGCCCGATGCTGCACTCCGGTGCCGGGCGACGAGATCGTCGGGTTCGTCACGCGCGGCGCAGGCGTCTCGGTGCACCAGGCGAGCTGCCACAACGTGCAGAGCCTCATGCAGGAGCCCGAGCGCATGATCGACGTCGAGTGGGCGCCGAGCTCGAAGAGCGTCTTCCTCGTGCAGATCCAGATCGAGGCGCTCGACCGTGCCGGGCTGCTCTCCGACGTCACGAGGGTGTTGTCGGAACACCACGTCAACATCCTCTCCGCGAACGTCTCGACCTCCACCGACCGCCTCGCGCTCAGCCGGTTCGTCTTCGAGATGGGCGACACGACGCACCTCGACCGTGTGCTCAACGCGGTGCGGCGCATCGATGCCGTCTACGACGTCTACCGCGTCAGCGACGGCTGACGGCCGACGTCCGCCCCTGCTCAGCCCCCTCGCGGGCGAGCATCGCGTCGACGCGCTCGAGTCGTTCGAGGGCGAGCCCGCGATGCGGCATTCGGTTGGCATCGTCGAGACGCCGTCGCAATCGGGCGAGGAGCCGTGGATCGTCGGTGCAGAGCGCCACGACGATGGACTCGACCTCGCGATCGTCTTCCGCGGGTTCACGGAGCAGGTCGAAGCCCGTGCGCAGCGGCGTCGTGCATTGCGCGAACGCGAACTCGATGATCTCGTCCTGCTCGATCGCGACCTCTCGTACGACGAGGCGGGGCGCGGAGACCGCCGCGACCCGTGCCGTGCGGGGCACGCAGAACTGGGCGATCGCCGGGGGAGAGGGCAGCGCACCGTGCACCCACGCCGCCGAGCGTCGCTCGATCACCAGGACGCGCGGGGCGCGCAGCGCGATGGCCGCTGCACGCAACGAGGGCAGATCGGGTTCGTCGACCGGCGCCCACCCGTCGTCGATCGGCATGAGTTCACCGTCGATGCGGGCCGCGCAGAGCTCGGCGAGCGGGAGATCGTCGATGCTGAGCACGTTCGGGAGCTTGGCCATACCGACATGCTGCGGCACGCGTGCCGTTCAGGATGCAGGCACGCGCGATCTGTGGAGAACGATGCCTCGCATCGGGTGATCGCGGCCGGGACCGCGATCACCACGAGACGGACTCAGCCGCCGACGGCCTTCAGCCATGCGCGGCGGGCGTCGAGGGCTTCGCGAGCGGATGCCGCGGCCTTCGCGTCGCCGGCTGCCTCTGCGGCGGCGAGCTCGGCCTCGAGCTTGTCGATCGCGTCGTGCAGCTGGCCGAGCATGCCCTCCGAGCGTGCCTTCTTCTCGGGGTCCTCGCGCTGCCAGCGCTCCTCCTCGAGCGACTTCACGTGATTCTCGATCTTGCGGAGGCGGTCTTCGACGACCCGCACCTGGTCGCGCGGGACCTTGCCGATCTCATCCCACTTGCGCTGGATCTTGTTGAGATCGGCGCGGGCCTGCTTCGGATCCTTCGCGGTGAGCAGCGGCTCGGCCTCGGTGAGGAGCGCGAGCTTCTCGTCGAGGTTGGCGCGGTAGCTCTCGTCCTCCTGCGCGTCGATCTCGGCCTTGGCACCGAAGAGCACGTCGCCCGCAGCCTTGAACTTCGCCCAGAGCGCGTCGTCGAGCTTCTTGCCGGCGCGACCGGCGAGCTTCCACTCGTCGAGGAGGTGCCGGTAGTCGCCCACCGCATCGGCGCCGCGCGGCGCGAGCGCCTCGGCGCGTTCGATGAGCGCCTGCTTGCGCGACCGCACGTCGCGGTGCGCGGCGTCGAGCTCGGCGAAGAACGCCTTGCGGTGCGTCTCGATCGTCGAGCGGGCGGCACGGAATCGCTTCCAGAGCTCGTTGGCCTCGTTCTTCGGCAGGCGGGGGCCGTCTTGCTGGTGGCGCTGCCAGCGCGCGAAGAGATCGTCGAGCTCGGCGGTGGCCTGCTTCCACTGCGTCTTCGCGGGGTCGCCGGCCGCGAGGGCCTCGGCGGCCTCGACGATCGCGGTTCGCTCGGCGACGGCCTCGGCGACCGCGGCCTTCGACTCCGCCTGCTGCTGTTCCGTCAGTTCCTTCGTCGTGCCCGAGAGCGCTTCGAGGCGGCGGGCGAGTGACTCGAGGTCGCCGACCGCGTTGGCCGTGGAGACCGAGGACTGGAGGGTGGTGACGGCCTTCGCGACATCCGCTGCCGGTGCCCCGCGGCGCACTCGCTGCTCGAGCAGGCCCACTTGGCCCGCGAGGTCGGCGTACTTGCGCTCGAAGTAGGCGAGCGCCTCTTCAGCCGAACCGTCGGGGTACTGCCCGACCGCTCGTTCGCCGTCGCTCGTGCGCACGAAGACGGTACCCGTCTCGTCGACGCGGCCCCACGGTTGCTGATCTGAATCGGTCACGGCCTCACCCTGTCGTATGTCGGATGCCGCCCGGAGGCGACGTTGACGGCATCAAGCCTATTGCACCGCCGAGGGGCGGCGCGGGCGGTCACTCGATCGTGAACGCCGTGATGGTGGTCGGCACGGCGGGAGCGCCGTCGCCGGCACCGTCGCTCGTGCCCGCGTCGATGACCCCGGCCCGGAGCGCGTCGAGTCCGCTCGTCACCTTTCCGATCACGGTGTAGCCACCGGTGTCGCCCGGCAGGGTCGTGTCTTCGTAGACGATGAAGAACTGGCTGCCCTGGCTGTACTGCGACGCGGCACGAGCCATCGCGATCGTGCCTGCGGGGTAGACGCCATCGGCCGGAACGTTCTCGACCGGGCCGTAGCTGTAGCCGGGGCCACCGGTGCCGTCGCCGCTCGGGTCGCCGCACTGCAGCACCCAGATGCCCTCGGTCGTGAGACGGTGGCAGCTCGTGCCGGTGTAGAAGCCCGACTGGATGAGGCTGATCTCGCTCGAGACGGCCTGCGGGGCGGCCGCGCCGTCGAGCTCGACGCCCAGGGGGATCTCGTTGAGCGTCAGGGTGCCGTTCCAGGTGCGGTCCTCGGCGATGTCGGCGGAGGGCACATCGCCCTGGTTCTCGCCTTCGGCGGGAGTCGGAGTCGGGGTCGCCGTCTCGGTGGCGAGGGGCTCGGCGCCCGGCCCGCTGCTGAAGTAGAAGATCTGCGCGGCCGTCGCGAGGGCGAGCACGACCACGAGTGCGAGCACCGCGATGACGTTGTCGCGGGTGCGTCGGCGCTGCTTCCTGGTGTGGACTTCCTGGCGTGCCTGGTAGGTGCGAAGGCGCGCTCGTTCTTCACGCGTCTGTCGGTCGTTCGATGCCACGCATGCTCCTTCTCGGGACTCCTGCGTGCCGACTCTACGCAAGGCGGGGTGCCCAGACCAATCGCCGCACCGATCCGGTGTCGAGTTCCGGTGTCGGACGCCGCGACGTGCTCGATCGCGTGGTCGCTTCCGGCTCGCGTTCCGGTGTCGGATGCCGCGACGTGCTCGATCGCGTGGTCGCTTCCGGCTCGAGTTCCGGTGTCGGACGCCGCGACGTGGTGGATCGCGTGGTCGGTTCCGGCTCGAGTTCCGGTGTCGGACGCCGCGACTACGCTGGAGGACATGGTGGATTCCGGCCCGGGGCTGCGCTCAGGCGCGACCCCGCTCGCGGTGCGCATGCGCCCGACGAGCCTCGACGAGGTGGCCGGCCAACGGCATCTGCTGACGCCCGGCTCCCCGCTCGTCGCCCTCGCCGGTGATCGATCGGGGGAGTCCGGCTCCGTCTCCGTCATCCTCTGGGGGCCGCCCGGCACCGGCAAGACGACCCTCGCCCAGGCGATCGCCCGCTCGTCGGGTCGCAAGTTCGTCGAACTGTCGGCCGTGACCGCTGGCGTGCGCGACGTGCGCCAGGTCATGGAGGAGGCGCGGGCGAGCCGTGACCTCTACGGACTCTCGACCGTGCTCTTCCTCGACGAGATCCACCGCTTCACGAAGGCCCAGCAAGACGCACTTCTGCCGGGCGTCGAGAACGGCTGGGTCATCCTCGTGGCCGCGACGACCGAGAACCCGTCGTTCTCGGTGATCTCCCCGCTCCTGTCTCGCTCGCTCCTGCTCACCCTCGAACTCCTCACCGACGACGACCTCGGCGTGCTCGTCGACCGAGCCGTCTCCGATCCGCGCGGTCTCGCCGGCAGGGTGGCCCTCGACCCAGAGGCGCGTGCGGCGATCATCCGGCTCGCATCGGGCGACGCGCGCCGTGCGCTCACGGCGCTCGAGGCCGCAGCGGTGGCCGCGGCGCAGTCGGTTCCGCCCGCCGAGACGACGGACGCCGAGGCCGGCGATGGCGCCGACGACGACTCGAGCACCGGCACGGCAGACGCCGGCGACACGGCGACCGACGGCGAGACGGATGCCGCGGCATCCGTTGCACCCGTGATCACGACCGACATCGTGGCGCGCGCGGTCGACCGTGCGCTGCTCCGCTACGACCGCAACGGCGACGAGCACTACGACGTGATCAGCGCCTTCATCAAGTCGGTGCGCGGCAGCGACGTCGACGCGTCGCTGCACTATCTCGCTCGCATGATCGAGGCGGGCGAAGACCCGAGGTTCATCGCGCGGCGCATCATCGTGCTCGCCTCCGAAGACATCGGGCTCGCCGACCCGAGTGCGCTCGGCGTGGCCGTGGCCGCCGCCGACGCCGTCGCGTTCATCGGCATGCCCGAGGGCCGCATCCCGCTCGCCCAGGCGGTCGTGCACCTGGCGACGGCCCCCAAGTCGAACGCGGCGTACGTCGGCATCGACCGGGCCATCGCCGACGTGCGCGGCGGCAAGGCCGGGCGAGTGCCCAAGCACCTGCGCGACGCGCACTATCCGGGGGCGAAGCGCCTCGGCCACGGCAAGGGGTACAAGTATCCGCATGACGACGACATCGGCGTGGTCGCCCAGGAGTACCTGCCCGATTCACTCCGAGGCGCCGTCTACTACGAGCCGACCGAGCACGGCAACGAGCGCGAGGTCTCGGCGCGACTCGCGAAGCTGCGGCGCATCGTGCGCGGCGGGCGCTGAGCGCCGGCGAGCGGCCTGAGCGCCCGTGTCGGGGCGCCCCACGCCATCGTGATATCATTTCCGTTGGCCTGAAGCCTGATTCTCGAGCGCGGCTGCGAGAGGGTCACCGGCGAACGGGTGCGATCTGTAGCCGATCCACCCTTGGCGAATCCCTCTGACACAGATTCTCGGCGCACGAACGCGCCGAGTATTCACTTGAGATTCTTCCGAAAGGACATTCGTGTCGAACCAGTCACGTAGCAAGACCCGCCTCTCCCGTGCGCTCGGCGTCGCCCTCACCCCGAAGGCCGCCCGCTACATGGAGAAGCGTCCGTACGCTCCCGGCGAGCACGGCCGCACCAAGCGCAAGCAGGACAGCGACTACGCCGTTCGTCTGCGCGAGAAGCAGCGCCTGCGCGCCCAGTACGGCATCCGCGAGAAGCAGCTTCGCATCGCCTTCAACGAGGCCCGCCGCACCGACGGCCTGACCGGTGAGAACCTGGTCGAGCTGCTCGAGATGCGTCTCGACGCCATCGTGCTGCGTGCCGGCTTCGCCCGCACCATCTCGCAGGCGCGCCAGTTCGTGGTGCACCGCCACATCCTCGTCGACGGCCAGCTCGTCGACCGCCCCTCCTTCCGCGTGAAGCCGGGCCAGCTCGTGCACGTCAAGGCACGCAGCGAGGGCACCGAGCCGTTCCAGGTCGCCGCTGCCGGCGGTCACGTCGACGTGCTGCCCAAGCTCCCCGCGTACCTCGAGGTCGAGCTCGACAAGCTCCAGGTGAAGCTCGTCCGTCGCCCGAAGCGCGCCGAGGTCCCCGTGACCTGTGACGTGCAGCTGGTCGTCGAGTACTACGCCGCTCGCTGACGCAGAGCAGTTGAGACAGGGGTCGCGGGATTTCCCGCGGCCCCTGTGTCGTACCCGGCGAGCGCCCGCGGTGCGGCCACTAGACTGATGCGTGGCGTGCCGAGCGCACCGCAAGGCGACACATCGATCAGGGAGCAGGAGCACCTCGTGAAGAGCATTCTGTGGTTCACCGTCGGCGTCGCGGCCGGATTCGCGGTCGCGCACCAGGTCAACCAGACCAAGCAGGGGCGAGACTTCTTCTCCGCGGTGGACGCGAAGGCCCGCGCCTTCGGCCAGGCGATCGCCGAGGGCTACCACGCACGTGACGCCGAGCTCCGCGCCGAGCAGGGCGAAGCGCCCGCGGCTCTCTGAGTCCAGGCGAGCGAAGCCCCACGAATGTGAAGGCCCGGATGACCCGGGCACGACCGAGAACGGAACCATGCAGACTGCCGACATCCGCCAGCGTTGGCTGGACTTCTTCGCCGAGCGCGGCCACACCGTCGTGCCCTCGGCATCACTCGTCTCCGACGACCCCACGCTGCTCTTCACGGTCGCCGGCATGGTGCCGTTCGTCCCGTACCTGACGGGTCTCGTGCCCGCGCCGTACCCTCGCGCGACGAGCGTGCAGAAGTGCATCCGCACGAACGACATCGAAGAGGTCGGCAAGACCCCGCGCCACGGAACGTTCTTCCAGATGAGCGGAAACTTCTCGTTCGGCGACTACTTCAAAGAGGGCGCCATCTCGATGGCGTGGGAACTGCTGACCACGCCCGAGGCCGACGGCGGCTACGGCTTCGATCGCGACGACCTCTGGGTCACCGTCTACGAAGACGACGACGAGGCGATCGAGCTCTGGAAGAAGGTCGCCGACCTGCCCGATGAGCGCATCCAGCGACTCGGCAAGGACACGAACTACTGGCACACCGGCCAGCCCGGCCCGGCCGGCCCCTGCTCCGAGATCTTCTTCGATCGCGGCCCCGAGTACGGCATCGACGGCGGCCCGGCCACCGACGACGACCGGTACGTCGAGATCTGGAACCTCGTCTTCATGCAGTACCTCATCGATGACGTGACGTCGAAGACCGACTTCCGCATCGTGAAGGAACTGCCGAAGAAGAACATCGACACGGGCATGGGGCTCGAGCGCGTCGCCTTCATCAAGCAGGGCGTCGACAACATGTACGAGATCGACCAGGTGCGCCCGGTGCTCGACCGCGCAGCAGAGCTCTCGGGGCGCCGCTACGGCGCGAACCACGACGACGACGTGCGCATGCGCGTCATCGCCGACCACGTGCGCTCGGCGCTCATGCTCATGAGCGACGGCGTGAGCCCGTCGAACGAGGGGCGCGGGTACATCCTGCGCCGTCTCCTGCGCCGCAGCATCCGTGCGATGCGCTTGCTCGGCGTCGAGGGCCCGACCTTCCGCGAGCTCTTCGCCGCGTCGCGCGACGCGATGAAGAGCGCATACCCCGAGGTCGCGAAGGACTACGCGCACATCGAGCAGCTCGCCCTCGGCGAGGAGGAGACCTTCCTCCGCACGCTCACGGCCGGCACGTCGATCCTCGACCTCGCGGTCTCCAAGACGAAGGACTCCGGTCGGGGCGAGCTCGCCGGCGACACGGCGTTCCTCCTGCACGACACCTACGGCTTCCCGATCGAGCTCACGCTCGAGATGGCCGACGAGGCGGGGCTCGCCGTCGATCGTGCTGCGTTCGACACGCTCATGACCGAGCAGCGCTCGCGTGCGAAGGCCGATGCCAAGTCGAAGAAGAAGGTGCTCGCCGACCTCTCGGTGTACGCCGAGTTCCGCGCCAAGGGCGAGACGATCTTCACGGGCTACACCGAGCTCACGACGGCGTCGAGCGTGCTCGGCCTGCTCGTCGACGGTCGACCCGTGCCGTTCGCGACCGCGGGCCAGACCGCCGAGGTGATCCTCGCGGAGACCTCGCTCTACGCGGAGTCCGGCGGTCAGGCCCCCGACCAGGGTCGCATCGTCGGCGACGGCTTCGAACTCGAGGTGCTCGACGTGCAGAAGCCCATCAAGGGCCTCATCAGCCACACCGTGAAGGTGACGAAGGGCGAGGTCGGCGTCGGAGTGCCGGCGACGACGCTCGTCGACGAGCAGTATCGACGCGGCGCGACGCAGGCGCACTCGGGCACGCACCTCGTGCACGCGGCGCTCCGCCAGGTGCTCGGCCCGAACGCGCATCAGTCCGGCTCGTTCAACAAGGCGGGCTACCTGCGTCTCGACTACGGCTGGAATTCCGCCCTCTCGGCCGAGACCCGCAGCGAGATCGAGGAGATCTCGAATGCCGCGATCCGCGACAACCTCGAGGTCGTCACGCGCGAGATGCCGCTCGACGAGGCGAAGTCGCTCGGCGCGATGGCCCTCTTCGGCGAGAAGTACGGCGACGTCGTGCGCGTCGTCGACATCGGCGGCCCCTGGTCGCGCGAACTCTGCGCCGGCACCCACGTGTCGACGAGCGCCGAGGTCGGCATGATCAACATCGTGGGGGAGTCCTCGGTCGGCGCGTCCAACCGCCGCGTGGAGTCGCTCGTCGGCCTCGACGCGTTCCGCCGTTTCGCCTCCGAGCGTGCGCTCGTCTCCGAGCTGACCTCGACGCTGAAGACCCGGCCCGAGCAGCTCGTCGACCGCGTCGGCGAACTCGTCACGAGCCTGAAGGCCGCCGAGAAGCGCATCCAGCAGTTCGAGGCCCGCGCACTCAACGACCGCGTGCCGGCACTCGCCGCGAAGGCCGTGCGCACCGGAGAGGTGCTGCTCGTCGCAGAATCGGTCGGAACGCTCGGCAGCGGTGACGAATTGCGCGCGCTCGCGCTCTCCGTGCGATCGCAGCTCGGCGACGCGGCGTCCGTCGTCGCCCTGACCGCCGAGGTCGGCGGCAAGCCGGTCGCGATCGTCGCTACCTCGCCCGCCGCCCGCGACGCGGGCGCGAACGCCGGTGCACTCGCGAAGACGATGGCCGGGGTGCTCGGCGGCGGCGGCGGCGGCAAGCCCGACCTCGCGCAGGGTGGCGGCAGCGATGTCGCGGCCATTCCGGCCGCCCTCGACGCGGTGCGCTCGGCGCTCCGCGGGTAGTCGCCGTGCGTACCGGGGCGAGGCTCGGGGTCGACGTCGGGCGCGCCCGCATCGGCGTCGCCCGTTGCGACGCCGGCGGCCTGATCGCAACACCGATCGAGACGGTGGCGCGCGCCGCCGACGGCGACGCGGATGTCGCGCGCATCCTCGATCTCGCGCGCGAGTACGAGGTGATCGAGATCGTCGTGGGCAATCCGTTGTCGCTCTCGGGGGCCTCGACGCCGTCGACCGACGATGCGGTAGCGTTCGCGGAGCGACTGGCGAGCACGGGGATCCCGGTGCGCCTCGTCGATGAACGGCTTTCGACCGTGAGCGCCCAACAGGCGCTCCGCGCGACGGGCAAGTCGACCCGCAAGCAACGTCCCATCGTGGATCAGGTTGCAGCCGTTATCATTTTGCAACACGCCATCGACGCCGAGCGGGACTTCAACCGCCCGCCCGGCCGGACGATCGAGATCCCCGAAGGGCGATCCCCCCTGTGACCCAGCCCCCACCCGAGCGCAACGAACACGACCGCGCGACCGCCGACTGGCACGCGATGCTCGCGGGCGATGCGCCGGTGCGCGCGCCCAGAGCAGCGGATGCCGCGCCGCCGACTCCGCCGGCCGACCCGACGCCGACCGGAGCGACTGCGCCGCAGCCGCCCTCGGAGGGGCGGCCCATGACCCGCCGGGAGGCGCGTGAGGCCGAGCAGCGCCAGGCTGCAGAGGCCGAGGCCGCCGCGATCCTCGCCGAGGCAGGCCCGCCGGCGGTGCCCGCGGAGCCGACTCGGCCGGCCGAGTCGGCATTGCCGCTCTTCGAATCGATCGTCGCCGAACCGGCGGCCACGGAGCCCGAGCAGGCCCGGCCGTCGCGCGCCGAGCGCCGCGCCGTCAACACCGACCCGTACGAGCCCGAGAAGCCGAAGCGGCGCGGGGCATGGGGCTGCCTCGTCGGCCTCCTCATCGTCGCCGCGCTCGGTGCAGGCGCGTTCTTCTTCCTCCAGGGGCCGATCAACGCCGTCATCGAGCGGTTCACTCCCGCAGCGGACTTCGAAGGCGCTGGCACCGGTGAAGTCGTGTTCATGATCCACGACGGCGACGTCGGCTCCGACATCGCGACGAACCTCGTCGACGAGGGTGTCACCGCGTCGTACGACGCCTTCTACGACCTCCTGCTCGAGCAGAGCCCCGAGCCCGAGTTCCACCCGGGCGCCTACCAGCTCGCCGAGGAGATGAGCGCGCAGGCTGCGCTGGACGCGCTGCAGGATCCCGCGAACAAGCTCGAGAACACCTTCGTCATCCCCGAGGGGATGTCGCTGCCCGACGCGCTCGTCGCCATCTCCGAGGGCACCGACGTGCCGCTCGAGAACCTGCAGGCGGCCGCCGTCGAGCCGCCCGCGAGTTACGGACTGCCCGCGGAGGCCACGACCCTCGAGGGGTTCCTCTTCCCGGCCACCTACACCCTGGAACCGGGCCTCGACGCGCACGCCGTGCTGCAGACCCTCGTGAACCGGCAGTTCGAGGCCCTCGACGCCGCAGGCGTGCCCGCCGACCAGCGCTGGAGCACGATCGTGCTCGCGTCGATCGTGCAGCGCGAGGCCGGGTCGAACCTCGACGACTTCCCGAAGGTCGCGCGGGTCTTCCAGAACCGCCTCGACCAGGGCATCAACCTCGAGTCCGATGCGACGGTCGCCTACGGCACGGGCAACACGCACACCGTGTGGACGACCGATGAGGAGCGCGCCGACGCGTCGAACCTCTACAACACCTATGCCAACCCGGGCCTTCCGGTCGGGCCGATCGGCAACCCGGGCGATGTGGCGATCAACGCCGCCATCCACCCGGCCGAGGGGTCATGGCTGTTCTTCGTCCCGGTGAACCTGGCGACGGGCGAGACGGTCTTCTCCACCACGGTCGAGGAGCACGAAGCGGCGGTCGCCCGACTGCAGGAATGGTGCGCGCTCGACGAGAACGCCGCGTACTGTGAGTGACCTCCGCAGGCTCGCGGTGCTCGGCTCGCCGATCTCGCACTCCAAGAGCCCTGCGCTGCACCGAGCGGCGTACGACCGGCTCGGCCTGCCGTGGCGGTACTCCGCCGTCGAGATGGACGGCGACCGGCTCGGCGAGTTCATGGGCGGTCTGGATACCGCGTGGCGCGGGCTCTCGCTCACCATGCCACTGAAGCACGACGTGCTGCCGTTGCTCGACGCGATCGACGACGTCGCCGTGATCACCGGCGCCGCGAACACGGTGCTCTTCGACGCCGGCATCAGGCGCGGATTCAACACCGACGTCGGCGGCATCGTGCGGACGCTCCGCGAGGCCGGCGTGCACGAGGTGCCGCGCGGCGTGGTGCTCGGCGGCGGTGCGACGGCAGCTTCGGCGCTCGTCGCGATGTCGGAGCTCGGCGCGCGCGAGGTGCGGGTGCTCGTTCGTCGGCCGGGGGCGGCCGCCCCGCTCGTCGAGCTCGGGTCGCGACTCGATGTGCACGTCGACGAGGGCGGTCTGGCCGAGCTCGCGACGATCGACGGCGCAGCACTCGTCGTCAGCACCGTTCCCGGTGGCACCGACCTCGGCGTCGCGGCATCCGCTGATCTCGTCGCCTCGGCGGCGCTGCTCGATGTCGCCTACGACCCGTGGCCGACTCCGCTCGCGGCCGGCTGGATCGCGGGTGGCGGCACGGTCGTGCACGGACTCGGGATGCTCCTGCACCAGGCACTGCTGCAGGTGCGCATCTTCGTGAACGGCGATCCGAACGAGCCGCTCGACGACGAAGACGCCGTGCTCGACGTCATGCGAGCCGCGGTCGCCTGAACTCGGCTGTCGCCGTCGCCGTCGCCGTCGCCGTCGCCGTCGCCGTCATGCGACGTGCGCGTCCCTGAGCCTGTGGAAGGAGTCGCCGTCGCCGTCATGCGACGTGCGCGTCCCTGAGCCTGTGGAAGGATAGGAACATGCTCCGTTGGCTCACTGCCGGAGAGTCGCACGGCCCTGAGCTGGTCGCGATCCTCGAGGGTCTTCCCGCCGGTATCCCCGTTTCGCTCGACGATATTCGCGCCGACCTCGCGCGCCGCAAACTCGGCTACGGCCGGGGTGCGCGCATGAAGTTCGAGCAGGACGAACTCGCGATCTCGGGCGGTGTGCGCCACGGCTTGAGCCTCGGCAGCCCCGTCGCGCTGCGCATCGGCAACACCGAGTGGCCGAAGTGGCAAGAGGTGATGAGCCCCGAACCCATCGATCCGGCCAAGCTCGGCCGCGGGCGAGGTGCTGCGCTGACCCGCCCGCGACCGGGTCACGCCGACCTCGTCGGCATGCAGAAGTACGGCTTCGACGAGGCCCGCCCGGTGCTCGAGCGCGCGAGTGCTCGTGAGACCGCCGCCCGTGTCGCGCTCGGTGCGGTCGCACGGTCGTTCCTCGCCGAGCTCGGCATCCGGCTCGTCGCCCACACGCTCGCGATCGGTCCCGTCCGGGTGCCCGATGGTCGCCCGCTGCCGACGCCCGACGACGTCGAGCTGCTCGACGCCGATCCGCTGCGGTGCTTCGACCCCGAGACCTCTGCCGCGATGGTCGCGGAGGTCGACCTCGCGCACAAGGAGGGCGACACGCTCGGCGGCGTCGTCGAGGTGCTCGCCTACGGCGTGCCGCCCGGCCTCGGATCCCACGTGCACTGGGACCGGCGTCTCGACGCGCAGCTCGCGGCCGCACTCATGGGCATCCAGGCGATCAAGGGCGTCGAGGTGGGCGACGGATTCGAGACGACCCGCCGCCGCGGCTCGGCCGCGCACGACGAACTGCACGTCGACGGCGGGCGTATCGCGCGCGCGAGCGATCGTGCGGGTGGCACCGAGGGCGGCATGTCCACGGGTACCGTGCTGCGCGTGCGCGCCGGCATGAAGCCCATCGCGACCGTGCCGCACGCATTGCCGACGGTCGACGTCGCCACGGGCGAGGCCGCCGCCGCGCACCACCAGCGCTCCGACGTCGTCGCGGTTCCCGCCGCCGGCGTCGTGGCCGAGGCGATGGTGGCACTCACCCTCGCGAACGCCGTGCTCGAGAAGTTCGGCGGCGACTCGGTCGACGAGACGCGGCGGAACCTCCAGTCGTACCTCGAGGCGATCCCCGACACGCTCCGCACGGCGGGCGCCGCCGCGGCAGATCGTGTCTGACACCCCTCGACTCGCCCTGCCGATCGTGCTCGTCGGCCCCATGGGCGCGGGCAAGTCCCGGGTCGGGCAGCGACTCGCGGCATCCGTCGGCGCCCCCTTCGTCGACACCGACCTGCGCATCGTCGAGCGCTACGGACCCATCGAGGAGATCTTCGACCGCGAGGGCGAGGAGTACTTCCGCATCGTCGAACGCGAGATCGTCGACGAGGCGCTGCGTGAAGAGGCCGTGATCTCGCTCGGCGGCGGCGCCGTGCTGCACGACGACACCCGCGACGACCTCGCCGGCCTGCCCGTCGTCTGGCTGCAGGTCTCCGCGTCGGCGGTGGCACCGCGGCTCACTGGCGGCAACCGCCCGCTGCTCGCCGACGGCGGCATCGAGCGCTGGAGCGCCATCCTCGAGACACGGCGCCCCCTGTACGAGTCGGTCGCCGACTTCAGCATCGACACCTCGCGCCGCTCGGTCGCGCGGATCGTCGACGACATCACCGGGCACTTCGGAGGAACACGATGACCGCAGACGAGACCCGCACGAGCATCCGCGTCGGCGGCGAATCGGGCTACGACGTCATCGTGGGCCGCGGCGTGCTCGCCGAGCTCGGCGACGCGATCGGCACAGAGGCGACCAAGGTGCTCATCGTGCATCCCGCGACCCTCGGCGCGCGTGCAGCAGAGCTGCGCGAGGCGCTCTCCGATCGCTACCAGGTGCTGCTCGCCGAGGTGCCCGATGCCGAGGCCGGCAAGCGCATCGAGGTCGCCGCGTTCTGCTGGCAGGTGCTCGGACAGGCCGACTTCACGCGCACCGACGCGATCGTCGGATTCGGCGGGGGAGCGATCACCGATCTCGCGGGCTTCGTCGCCGCGACCTGGCTGCGCGGCGTGAAGGTCGTGCAGGTGCCGACGACGGTGCTCGGCATGGTCGACGCGGCCGTCGGCGGCAAGACCGGCATCAACACCAACGAGGGCAAGAACCTCGTGGGCGCGTTCCACGCGCCCGCCGTGGTGATCTGCGATCTCGACACGCTCGACACGCTGCCGAAGAACGAGATCCTCGCCGGCTTCGCCGAGATCGTGAAGGCGGGCTTCATCCGCTACCCCGAGATCCTCGACATCATCGAGGCCGACCCCGAGGCCGCGACCGACCCGTCGACACCGCAGTTCCGCCGAGTGGTCGAGCTCGCGATCCGGATGAAGGCCGACGTCGTCTCCGAGGACTTCACCGAGCAGGGGCTCCGCGAGATCCTGAACTACGGGCACACGCTCGGCCACGCGGTCGAGCACGCCGAGCGGTATCAGTGGCGTCACGGCGCCGCGGTCGCCGTGGGCATGGCGTTCGCGGCCGAGCTCGGCCGCCTCTCGGGCCGCCTCCCCGACGAGGTCGCCGACCGGCACAAGCGCGTGCTCGACCTGCTGAGCCTGCCGACGTCGTACCCCGCCGGCCGGTGGAACACGCTCCTCGCGACGATGCAGCGCGACAAGAAGGCCCGGGCAGGCCAGTTGCGCTTCATCGTGCTCGACGACCTGGCGAAGCCGACGGTCATGCTCGCGCCCGACCCGTCACTGCTCTTCGCCGCCTACCAGGAGATCGCATCCTGAGCGATCAGGGCGACGGATGCCTCGGCGCTAGGCTTCTGGCATGACGACGATCCTCGTGCTCAACGGCCCGAACCTCGGCCGGCTCGGCACCCGCGAACCCGAGGTCTACGGCAGCGAGAGCCTCGCCGACATCCGCGACTCGATCGCAGGCTCGGTGCCGGGCGATGTCGAGATCGACCTGCGCCAGAGCGACGACGAGGCCGAGCTGATCGGCTGGATCCACGAGGCCGTCGATCGCAAGCTGCCGGTCGTGCTGAACCCCGCGGCGTTCACCCACTACAGCTACGCGCTGCGCGACGCGGCCGCCCAGCTCAAGCAGGCGGGCGTTCCGCTCGTCGAGGTGCACCTCTCGAACCCGCACACTCGCGAGACGTTCCGCCACACGAGCGTGATCTCGGGCGTCGCGACCGGCGTGATCGCCGGCTTCGGCAGCGATTCGTACCGCATGGCGGTCGAGTGGGTGCTGCGTCACGCCTGAGGTGGGCGTTCTCGCCGCGACATCCGCGTGCATTGGCGCAGTCTCGACCGAGCGACTAAACTCGACCGACTGAACTTCTGCGGCCGATTCCGGCCGAGCCTCTTCGCAACTGAACGGAACACACACGCATGGCAAGCACCGCTGACATCAAGAACGGCGTCGTCCTCTCCATCGACGGTCAGCTCTGGAGCGTCATCGAGTTCCAGCACGTCAAGCCCGGCAAGGGCGGTGCGTTCGTGCGCACCAAGCTGAAGAACGTCGTGTCGGGCAAGACCGTCGACCGCACCTACAACGCGGGCGCGAAGATCGAGATCGAGAACGTCGACCGCCGTGACTTCACGTACCTCTACAGCGATGGCGACGGCTACGTCTTCATGGACCAGACCGACTTCGACCAGCTCACGGTGCCCGGCACCGTCGTCGGCGACGCCGCGAACTTCATGCTCGAGAACCAGTCGGTGACCGTCGCGCTGAACAACGGCAACCCGCTCTACGTCGAGCTGCCCGCGTCGGTCGTGCTCGAGATCACCTACACCGAGCCGGGCCTGCAGGGCGACCGCTCGACCGGCGGCACGAAGCCCGCGACCGTCGAGACCGGCTACGAGATCCAGGTGCCGCTCTTCCTCGAGACCGGCACGAAGGTCAAGGTCGACACCCGCACGGGCGACTACCTCGGCCGCGTGAACGACTAGTGAGCGCTCGTACCAAGGCGCGCAAGCGCGCGCTCGACCTGCTGTACTCGGCCGACATGCGTCAGGTGCCGGTCGAACAGATGCTCGTCGTCGAAGCCGAGAAGGCCGCGAGCGAGCCCGAGCGCGCGGCATCGTGGCTCTACGCGCGCGAGATCGTCGACGGCATCGTCGACAACCGCGCCGAGATCGACGAGCTCATCGAGACGCACTCGCACGGCTGGACCCTCGAGCGCATGCCCGCGGTCGACCGCGCGATCCTGCGCATCGGCGTGTGGGAGATCATCCACAACGACGCCGTGCCCGACCCGGTGGCGATCTCCGAGGCCGTTGAAGCGGCCACGGTGCTCTCGACCGACGACTCGGCCGGCTTCGTGAACGGCCTGCTCGCGGCGATCTCGCACTCGAAGGCCTGACGCCGGCGCTCAGCGCCTGCCGCGACCGCTCACCGGCGGGCGAGCAGCGCCATCGTGTGCTCGACCACCTCGCGCGGTCCGTCGTGGGCCGACAGCGATCTCGCCAGACGCTGCGCATTCGCCCGGTACGAGCCGTCGGCGGTGATCCGCCGCCAGGCGGCGAGGATCGCGCGTGGACGTGGACGCCCGGTGCGCAGGTTCACGCCGGCACCGGCCCACGCCACGCGCGCGGCGATCTCGGGCTTGTCGACGTCGCCGCCCGCGACGATGAGCGGAATGCCGTGTGCGAGGGCGGCGAGCACCCCGCCCCAGCCGCCGTTCGTGATCATGGCGTCGAGGCGGGGCAGCAGCGAGTCGTACGGGACGAACCCCGCCACGCGGGCGTTCGGCGGCGCGGGGAACGGCAGCTCCGCGACATCCGCTCGCCCGGTCGAGGCGACGAGCAGCACCGGCTGCCGCCCGAGGGCCGCGAACGACGGCTCGATGAGGTCGTGGGGATCGACGTTCAGCGTGCCCTGGGTGACGTGCAGGACGGGGTCGGTGCATGACTCGACGTCGTGCCACCACGACGGGAGCGCGGCGTCGTTCGCGCGCGGCCGGGTGAGCTCGCCGACGAACACGACCTGCGTCGCGAGGTCCGAGCGCGGATACTCGAGCTCGGCGACGCCCGAAGCGCAGACGAGCTCGGGCGAGATGAAGGCCTGTTCCAGGGCGAGCTCGTCGGGCGGCAGGCCGGCTCGGGTGCGTTCCTCGGCGTAGGCACGCCGGATCCCTCGAGACGCCACGCGCGTCAGTCCTCGAAGTGCGCGGTCGCGCAGCCGCCCGGTGATGCCCTTGGCCGGCTGGAGCCCGAGTATCGGCGGGGGCAGGTCACGGCTCGGGATGGTCAGCGGCACGATGCTGACCGTCACCCACGGCGTGCCGGTCAGCTCGGACGCGAGATGGGCGCCGATGCTCAGCCCGTCGGCGACGATGACATCCCAGGGTCGCTCGGCGTATGCGCGCGTGAGATCGGCGGCCTGGTCTGCGCCGGTTCGCACGAAGAGCTGCTCGACGTTCGTGAGCATCTGCCGGGGGCCCTTCCTGCCCCGCAGCGCGGGAAAGGTGGCGGGCAGGTCGTGCTCGTCGAAGTCGGGTGCCTCCTGCCAGCGGATGACGCCCGCCCCGAGCTCCTCGAAGCGAGCCGCGTGCGCCGCGCCCGTGTAGACGCGAACACCGTGCCCGGCCGCCAGGAAGGCCTCGGCGACGGCCGCCAGCGGAGCCACATGGCCATGGAACGGCATCACCGCGATCATGACATCGACCATGGACCATTGCAGCACGAGCGGACCGGGCTCCGTGACCCGCACTCGGGGGGTCGGGCGTGCATGACCCTGAGAAGGCGTTCGGTGGAAGCACCGAGCGCGGTTCAGCGGCACTCCCGACGACGGGCGGTCGCCATGGCGATGTGATGAGTGTGCCGCCGATTCCGGCCGGCATCACCCACGTTGCTCTCGGAAGGAGCACCATGTCCAGCACCACCATCGGCACCGGTCGCGTCGCGACCGGGGCCGGGCTCGACTCGATCCTCGACCGCGCGAACGCCGCCCAGGCAGTCGTCCAGCGCTTCCTCGCCCGCGCAGGCGTCCCCGCGCTCCGAGTCTCGCTCGGCCTCGTCTTCCTCGTCTTCGGCGTGTTGAAGTTCTTCCCGGGCATGAGCCCCGTCGAGGCACTCGTGACCCGCACCTGGAACGCGCTGTCGTTCGGCCTGGTCGACGGCTATGCGGCACTCGCGCTGACGGCCTCGCTCGAGGTGTTCGTCGGCATCACGCTCGCGACCGGCCTGCTGCTCCGCATCGGCCTGCTCGCCCTCGCGGTGACGTTCGTCGGCGTGTTCTCGCCGCTCGTGTTCTTCGCCGGCGAGCTCTTCACCGCTGCCGGTCCCACGCTCACGGCGCAGTACATCCTGAAGGACGTCGTGCTCGTGGCCGCGGCCATGGTGATCGCGGCGAAGGCGTTCAGTCGACCGATCCGGTGACCTCGTGCGTTCGGCCCGTCTCGCCGACGACCCCCTCCGCTCGCGGCAGGGGGTCGTTCGCGTCATCGGCCCGCGGCGCCCACGCGGCGAGCACGGCACCTTCGAGCGCCAGCCCGACGAGACTGCCGTGCGGCCAGTAGGTGAGCAGCACGGTCGAGCCGACGAGGACGGGCAGCGTCGCGGCGAGGAGCCATCGTTCCCACCCGGGGATGCCGACGCCACGCGGCGCGGCGGCCGCCGTGACGATCGCCCAGACGCCGATCGCCAGGAGCACGAACAGTTCGCCGCCCCAGATCCCGTGCAGCGGGGCCTCGGTCGGGTGGTTCAGGTATGACAGCACGGTGACGACGCCGCCGGCGAGCACGAGCCAGCCCAGCACGCGCCCGCTCCACCCGAGCGCCGCGAGCGCGGGCCCGGTGGCGATCCAGACGAGCACGAACGACGCGGATGCCGCGGCCCCGAACACGAGGTAGAAATCGTGCAGGCCGGCCGCATGCAACGACGCCCTGATGCCGTCGTAGACCGGCAGCTCGTCGAGCGCACCGAGCCAGGCGGGGATGTACACGCCCGACCAGACGGCCTGCTGCGGCGCGAGCAGGAAGAACGCCCAGACCGCGGCGAGGAGCGCGCACGCGACCGCCCACGGGCGGGACGGGTGTGCACGCATGGCGGAACGCTACCGGCCGACGCCATCGCTCCGGCAGCCCCCGGTCGTGGGACACGATAGGCTTGACCGACGTTGACAACCTTTAAGGCCGTCCTGTGAGGCGGAGAAGGGAGTCGTTTGATGGCACGTGCCGTGCTCAGTCAAGCTGACATCTCGCGGGCGCTGACCCGCATTTCGCACGAGATCCTCGAATCCAATCGCGGGAGTTCCGATCTCGTCATCCTCGGCATCCCGACCAGGGGCGTGATCCTCGCCCGTCGCATCGCCGAGACCATCGCCCGCATCGAACCCGATGCCGCACCGCCGCAGGCGGGAGCGCTCGACGTCACGATGTACCGCGACGACCTCACTCGCACCCGCACGCGCACGCCGCAGCCGACGGAGCTGCCGCCCGGCGGCATCGACGGCAAGACCGTCGTGCTCGTCGACGACGTGCTGTATTCGGGTCGCACGATCCGAGCCGCGTTCGATGCGCTGAGCGATCTCGGCCGTGCCCGGGCCGTTCGCCTCGCAGTGCTCGTCGACCGCGGCCACCGCGAGTTCCCGATCCGGGCGGACTTCGTCGGCAAGAACCTGCCGAGCTCGGCTCGTGAGCGCATCAATGTGCGCCTGACGGAGATCGACGGCGACGACGCCGTCGCGATCGACGACGGCGCGGCGACCGAGGGCGGCGAGGCCTGATGCGCCACCTCCTGAGCACGCGCGAGCTCTCCCGCGAGCAGGCGATCGAACTCCTCGACATCGCGGAGGACATGGCCGCCGTGCAGGAGCGCGAGGTCAAGAAGCTCCCGACACTGCGCGGCAAGACGGTCGTGAACCTCTTCTTCGAGGACTCCACTCGCACTCGCATCTCGTTCGAGGCGGCCGCCAAGCGCCTCTCGGCCGACGTCATCAACTTCAGCGCCAAGGGATCGAGCGTCTCGAAGGGCGAGAGCCTGAAGGACACGGCGCAGACCCTGCAGGCGATGGGCGCCGACGGCGTGGTGATCCGTCACCACGCCTCGGGTGCGCCGTACACGCTCGCGACGAGCGGATGGATCGACGCCGGCGTCGTCAACGCCGGCGACGGCACGCACGAGCACCCCACGCAGGCGCTGCTCGACGCCTTCACGATGCGTCGGCGGCTGCACGGCGCGGCATCCAGGGGGCGCGACCTCGACGGTGTGCACGTCGTCATCGTCGGCGACGTGCTGCACTCCCGAGTCGCGCGATCGAACGTCTGGCTGCTCGCGACCCTCGGCGCGGAGGTCGAACTCGTCGCCCCGCCGACCCTCGTGCCGGTCGACACCAGTTCGTGGCCGGCGCGCGTCGGCTACGACCTCGACGCCGCGCTCAGCGGCACACCCGACGTCGTCATGATGCTGCGCATCCAGGCCGAGCGCATGCACGCGGCGTTCTTCCCGAACAGCCGCGAGTACGCGCGCACCTGGGGTCTCGACGATGCCAGGTTCGACGCGCTGCCCCCCAGTACGATGGTGATGCACCCCGGCCCGATGAATCGCGGGCTCGAGATCGCCGCCCGCGCAGCCGACTCCCAGCAGTCGACGGTGCGCGAGCAGGTTGCGAACGGAGTTTCAGTGAGAATGGCCGCCCTCTATCTGTTGATGTCCGGCGAACGGGGGGACGCCTGATGAGCGAGCGTTTCCTGATCACCGGCGCCACCCTCCCGGGCGGCGAACGGGCCGACATCCTGCTCGACGGCGGCATCATCGCCGGCGTCGGCAGCATCGCGGATGCCTCGGGTGCGACGGTCGTCGACGCCGACGGGCTCATCGCCCTCCCTGGACTGGTCGACCTGCACACGCACCTCCGCGAGCCCGGCTACGAGCAGAGCGAGACCGTGCTGACCGGCACGCAGGCCGCGGCCGCAGGCGGCTTCACGGCGGTGTTCGCCATGGCGAACACGTTCCCCGTCGCCGACACGGCGGGCGTCGTCGAGCAGGAGGCGAGCCTCGGGCGCGCCGCCGGCTACGCGACGGTGCAGCCGATCGGCGCCGTCACCGTCGGACTCAAGGGCGAACAGCTCGCGGAGCTCGGCGCCATGGCGCGCTCGAGGGCGAACGTGCGGGTGTTCTCCGACGACGGCTTCTGCGTCTCCGACCCGCTGCTCATGCGCCGCGCACTCGAGTACGTCAAGGCCTTCGACGGCGTCATCGCCCAGCACGCACAGGAGCCCCGGCTCACCGAAGGCGCGCAGATGAACGAGGGCGCCCTCTCCGGCGAACTCGGCCTGACCGGCTGGCCGGCCGTCGCCGAGGAGTCGATCATCGCCCGCGACGTGCTGCTCGCCGAGCACGTGGGCTCGCGCCTGCACGTGTGCCACGTCTCCACGGCCGGATCCGTCGAGGTGATCCGCTGGGCGAAGGCCCGCGGCATCGACGTGACCGCCGAGGTGACGCCTCACCACCTGCTCCTCACCGAAGACCTCATCGCCGGCTACGACCCCCGGTACAAGGTCAATCCGCCGCTCCGCCGTGCCGAAGACGTCGAGGCGCTGCGCGCCGCCCTCGCCGACGGCACGATCGACATCGTCGCCACCGACCACGCTCCGCACCCGGTCGAGGCGAAGGAGAGCGAGTGGCAGGCCGCCGCGAACGGCATGGTCGGACTCGAGTCCGCCCTCGCCGTCGTGCACGCCGCCGTCGTCGAGACGGGCTTCCTGAGCTGGGCGGATGTCGCGCGCGTGATGTCGTCGACTCCCGCCCGCATCGGCCGGCTGACCGGGCACGGCGAGTCGATCGCCGTCGGTGCCGCTCCCGAGCTGACGCTCTACGACCCCGCGGCTGCTGCTGAATTCGACCTCGACCGGCTCGCCGGCCGCAGCGCCAACTCGCCCTACCTCGGTCGTCGCCTGCCCGGGCGCGTCGTCGCGACCTTCCACGGCGGCTACCCGACCTTCATCCACGGGGCGGTGCGCCCGCACGACGAGGTCGCCCGCAACGCGGCATCCGCTCAGGGGGTCGCACGTGGATAAGGTGATCGGCACCATCGTCGCCGTCGCGATCGTCGCACTCGTCGGTTGGCTCATGTACCGCTCGTGGAAGCGGCGAACCGTGCGCGACGAGTCGCTCGGGTCGTACCCGGTTCCCGCCGAGCACGGCGCGCCGGTGATCGACGCCGAGGTGCTCTACGTGGCGACCACCCCGCTCGGCGAACCCCTCGAACGACTCGCGGTGCACGGGCTCGCATTCCGCGGCTCCGGCCATGTCGAAGTGCTCGCCGAGGGCGTGATCCTCCGCATCGCGGGGGAGTCGCTGACCTTCATCCCGGCCGATCGCCTCGTCGGTGCGCAGCTCGCGAGCTACGCCATCGACCGAGGCGTCGAGCCCGAGGGCCTCGTCGCCCTCACCTGGATCGCCCAGGAACGGGGAACGGCCGAACGCACCGAACCCCGGGTCGACAGCTACGTGCGAGCCCGGTACCCGGGCGACCCGGCCAGGATCATCCAGGCGGTCAACGACATCGCCGCAGCGCCGGCCGCGCCGCGGCCGGAACAGGACATCGCCGCAGCGCCATCCGCGCCGCGGTCGGAGCAGGACATCGCCGCAGCGCCAGTCGCGCCGCGGCCAGAGCAGGAGAGTGAGGCCTCGAATGACTGAGACCCCCGCCGGCACGAGCGAATCCGCCGTGCTCGTCCTCGAAGACGGACGCCGTTACGAAGGTCGCGCGTACGGTGCGCGCGGCCGCACCCTCGGCGAGGCCGTCTTCGCCACCGGCATGACCGGCTACCAGGAGACACTGACCGACCCGTCGTACGCCGGTCAGATCGTCATGATGACCGCGCCGCACATCGGCAACACGGGCATGAACGACGACGACATGGAGTCCGCCCGCATCTGGGTCGCCGGGTTCATCGTGCGCGACCCCTCGCGAGTCGTCTCGAACTTCCGCTCGCAGCGGAGCCTCGACGACGACCTCGCGGACTCGGGCGTCGTCGGCATCAGCGGCATCGACACGCGAGCGCTCACGCGACACCTCCGCTCGGCCGGCGCCATGCGCGCCGGCATCTTCTCCGGTGACGACGCGCTCCTCACGCCGGGTGAGCAGCTCGACCTCGTGCAGAGCGGCGCCGCGATGGCCGGCGCGAACCTGTCGGGCGCGGTCTCGACCGCGGAGCCCTACACGCTGCCGGCCGAGGGCGAACGCGTCGGATCCGTCGCGGTGCTCGACCTCGGCGTGAAGACCTCGACGCTGAAGTACCTCGCCGAGCGCGGCTTCGACGTGCACGTCGTGCCGCAGTCGATCACGGCCGAAGAGGTGCTCGCCCTCGAGCCCGACGCGCTGTTCTTCTCGAACGGGCCCGGCGACCCCGCGGCATCCGACCGGCATGTCGAACTGCTGCGCACGACGCTCCGCGAGGGGCTGCCCTACTTCGGCATCTGCTTCGGCAACCAGCTGCTCGGCCGGGCACTCGGCTTCGGCACCTACAAGCTGCCCTTCGGCCACCGCGGCATCAACCAGCCGGTGCTCGACAAGGTCACCGGTCGCGTCGAGATCACGGCGCACAACCACGGCTTCGCCGTGGACGCCCCGATCGACCGCGTGAGCGACTCGACCGAGGGCTTCGGCCGCGTCGAGGTCAGTCACTACGGCCTCAACGACAACGTGGTCGAGGGACTCAACTGCCTCGACATCCCCGCGTTCAGCGTGCAGTACCACCCCGAGTCGGCGGCCGGCCCGCACGACGCGAACTACCTCTTCGACCGATTCCGCGACATGGTGATCGCGAACACGACGACGAGCACCGCGACCGAAGGAAGCAACGAGTAATGCCCAAGCGCGACGACATCAACAGCGTCCTCGTCATCGGATCCGGTCCGATCGTCATCGGACAGGCCGCCGAGTTCGACTACTCGGGCACTCAGGCGTGCCGCGTGCTCCGCGAGGAGGGCGTGCGGGTCATCCTCGTGAACCCGAACCCCGCGACGATCATGACCGACCCCGACTTCGCCGACGCGACGTACATCGAGCCGATCACGCCCGAGATCATCGAGTCGATCATCATCAAGGAGAAGCCCGACGCGGTGCTCCCGACGCTCGGCGGCCAGACGGCGCTGAACGCCGCCATCGCGCTCCACGACGCGGGCATCCTCGAGAAGCACGGCGTCGAGCTCATCGGCGCGAAGGTCGACGCCATCCGCAAGGGCGAGGACCGCCAGCTCTTCAAGGACCTCGTGATCGAGGCCGGCGCGGGTGTCGCCAAGTCGCACGTCGCGAAGACGCTCGAAGAGGCCAAGGAGTTCGCCCTCGACCTCGGCTACCCGCTCGTGGTGCGCCCGTCGTTCACGATGGGCGGCCTCGGCTCGGGCTTCGCGTACACCGAGGAAGACCTCGTGCGCATCGTCACCCAGGGCCTGCACGACTCGCCCACGACCGAGGTGCTCCTCGAGGAGTCGATCCTCGGCTGGAAGGAGTACGAGCTCGAGCTCATGCGCGACACCACCGACAACACGGTGGTCGTCTGCTCGATCGAGAACGTCGACCCCGTCGGCGTGCACACCGGCGACTCGATCACCGTGGCGCCCGCACTGACGCTGACCGACCGCGAGTACCAGCACCTGCGCGACATCGGCATCGACATCATCCGCGCAGTGGGCGTCGACACCGGCGGCTGCAACATCCAGTTCGCGATCGACCCCGCCGACGGCCGCGTCATCGTCATCGAGATGAACCCGCGCGTCTCCCGCTCGAGCGCCCTCGCCTCGAAGGCCACCGGCTTCCCGATCGCGAAGATCGCCGCGAAGCTCGCCATCGGCTACCGCCTCGACGAGATCCCGAACGACATCACCCGGGTCACCCCGGCGTCGTTCGAGCCGACGCTCGACTACGTCGTCGTCAAGGTGCCCCGGTTCGCGTTCGAGAAGTTCCCTGCCGCCGACCCCACCCTCACGACGACCATGAAGTCGGTCGGCGAGGCGATGGCGATCGGCCGCAACTACGCGACCGCGCTGCAGAAGGCGCTCCGCTCGCTCGAGAAGCGCGGCTCCTCGTTCCACTGGGGCGAAGAGGACCGCTCGATCGAGGAACTCCTCGAGGTGGCCTCCGTGCCGACCGACGGACGCATCGTCGTCGTGCAGCAGGCGCTCCGCAAGGGCGCCACGATCGAGCAGCTCTTCGAGTCGACCAAGATCGACCCGTGGTTCCTCGACCAGATCGTGCTCATCAACGAGGTCGCCGAGACCGTCGCCTCGGCCGAGAACCTCGACACCGAACTCCTGCTGCTCGCGAAGGACCACGGCTTCTCCGACGCGCAGATCGGCCAGCTCCGCGGCTTCGGCGAGGCCGACGCCCGCGAGGTGCGCCACATCCTCGGCATCCGCCCGGTCTACAAGACCGTCGACACGTGCGCGGGGGAGTTCCCGGCGCTCACGCCGTACCACTACTCGAGCTACGACGTCGAGACCGAGGTGGAGCCGAGCGACCGCCGCAAGGTCGTCATCCTCGGCTCGGGCCCGAACCGCATCGGCCAGGGCGTCGAGTTCGACTACTCCTGCGTGCACGCCTCGTTCGCCCTCTCGGCGGCGGGCTTCGAGACGATCATGATCAACTGCAACCCCGAGACGGTCTCGACCGACTACGACACGAGCGACCGGCTCTACTTCGAGCCGCTCACGCTCGAGGACGTGCTCGAGGTCATCCACGCCGAGTCGCAGTCGGGCGAGCTCGTGGGCGTCGTCGTGCAGCTCGGCGGCCAGACGGCGCTCGGGCTCGCCAAGGGCCTCGAGGCCGCCGGCATCCCGATCCTCGGAACGACCCCCGATGCGATCGACCTCGCCGAAGAGCGCGGTCTCTTCTCCGGCATCCTCGACGCCGCGGGCCTCCTCGCACCGAAGAACGGCACTGCGACCGACCTCGCCGGCGCCGTGCACGTCGCAGAGGGCATCGGCTACCCGGTGCTCGTGCGTCCGAGTTACGTGCTCGGCGGACGTGGCATGGAGATCGTCTACGACTCGCCGTCGCTGGCCGACTACTTCGCACGCATCGAGGGCCAGGGCATCGTCGGTCCGACGCATCCGCTGCTCGTCGACCGCTTCCTCGACGACGCGATCGAGATCGACGTCGACGCGCTGTACGACGGCACCGACCTCTACATCGGCGGCGTCATGGAGCACATCGAGGAGGCCGGCATCCACTCCGGTGACTCGAGCTGCACCCTGCCGCCCGTGACCCTCGGCCGCGCCGAGGTCGACCGGGTCCGCGAGGCGACTCGCGCCATCGCCGAGGGCATCGGAGTGCGGGGCCTGCTGAACGTGCAGTTCGCGATCGGCGCCGGCGTGCTCTACGTGCTCGAGGCCAACCCTCGTGCCAGCCGTACTGTGCCCTTCGTCTCGAAGGCGCTCGGCATCCCGCTCGCGAAGGCCGCCTCGCGCATCATGGTCGGCGCGACGGTCGCCGAGCTCATCGACGAGGGCCTGCTGCCCGCCTCCGACGGATCGCGGGTGCCGTTCGACGCGCCCGTCGCCGTCAAGGAGGCCGTGCTGCCGTTCAGCCGCTTCCGCACCCGCGAGGGCATCATCGTCGACTCCGTGCTCGGCCCCGAGATGCGCTCGACCGGCGAGGTCATGGGCATCGACAAGGACTTCCCGACCGCGTTCGCGAAGAGCCAGCTCGCAGCCTACGGCGGCATGCCCACCTCGGGCACGGTGTTCGTCTCGGTCTCCGACCGCGACAAGCGCGCGATCATCCTCCCGGTGCTCCGCCTGCAGCAGCTCGGCTACGACATCGCCGCGACCGAGGGCACCGCAGAGGTGCTGCGTCGCAACGGCATCCGCGCCCAGGAGGTGCTGAAGTTCAGCGAGAAGACGAGCGCCGACGCGGCATCCGTCGTCGAACTCATCCACCGCGGTGAGGTCGACGTCGTCGTGAACACGCCAAGCGGGCGTTCGTCGCGCGCTGATGGCTACGAGATCCGCGCGGCCGCGGTGGCCGCCGACATCCCGCTGTTCACGACCATCGCCGAGCTCTCGGCGGCCGTGGCGTCGCTCGACGTGCAGCGCGAGGGCTTCGAGGTCACGAGCCTGCAGGAGTACGCACTCCGCCGGGAGGCTCGCGCATGACCGACGTGACACCGTTCGGCGACCGGCTGGAAGCCGTCTTCGCGGCGTACGGCCGGCTCTGCGTCGGCATCGACCCGCACGCGTCGCTGCTCGACCAGTGGGGTCTTCCCGACTCTCCCGAAGGCCTCCGCGAATTCGGCCTGCGCACGGTCGACGCCGCCGCTGGGCGCGTCGGTGTCGTGAAGCCCCAGGTGGCGTTCTTCGAGCGGCATGGTGCCGCGGGCTATGCGGCGCTCGAGCGCGTGCTGGCCGAGGCCCGCGACGCCGGACTGCTCGTGATCGCCGACGTGAAGCGCGGCGACATCGGTTCGAGCGTCGAAGCCTACGGTCAGGCGTGGTTGACGCCGGGCTCGAGTCTCGAGGCCGACGCGATGACGATCAGCGCATATCAGGGGCTCGGCTCGATCGCGGGCGTGCTCGAGGCTGCAGAGCGCGCCGGAAAGGGTGCGTTCGTGCTGGCCGCGACGTCGAACCCCGAGGCCGCCGCCATCCAGCGCGCCGTGCTGCAGCAGTCGAGCCGCGCCGGCTCCACAGTCGCGCAGGCCATCACGACCGGGGTCGTCGCCTGGAACCAGGGGCGATCGGATGCCGCGGACCGGGCACTCGGCTCGGTCGGTGTCGTGCTCGGCGCGACGATCGACCTGCGCAGCTCGGGCATCGAGCTCGACATCGATCCGCCGCGGCCCGGGCTGCCGGTGCTGGCACCCGGATTCGGTCATCAGGGCGCCGAGCTCCGCGACCTCCGGGCGATCTTCGGATCGCTCGCCGCCGGCGTCATCGTGAGTGAGTCGCGGTCGATCCTCGGCGCGGGGCCCGATGGCCTCACCGAGGCCATCACGCGCCGCGTCGGCGAAGTGGGGGCGACGAGTGTCTGAGCAGACGACCGTCTCCGGAGCCACGCGCCCCTCGCCGCCCGACGTCGATCGCGTCGCAGCATCCCGTGCCGCCGTGGCGGCCCGCCGTGCCCGCGCGACCGTCAAGTCCGCGATCGCAGCCGGTTCGCGGAGCCCGCTCGACGTGCTGCGCGAGGCCTTCGAATCGCCCGAGGGCGTCGAAGGGCGCCTCCGCGTCACCGAGTTCCTCACCTCGATCCCCGCGATCGGGCAGACGAAGTCCGCGCGCATCATGGAGGAGCTCGAGATCTCGCCGTCGAAGCGGCTCGGCGGCCTCGGCCGGCTGCAGCGCCGACGTCTTCGCGAGTTCCTCGCGGACTGGGTCGCCGCGCACGGCGGCACGGGCGACCGCCTCGTCGTGCTCGCCGGGCCGACCGCCGTTGGCAAGGGCACCGTCGCCGAGTACATCCGGCGCCACCACCCCGATGTGCGACTCTCGGTGTCGGCGACGACGCGCCAGCCGCGACCCGGCGAGGTCGAGGGTGAGAGCTACTTCTTCGTCGATGACGCCGAGTTCGATCGCATGGTCGAGGCCGGTGAGCTGCTCGAGTGGGCGACCGTGCACAATGCGTCGCGCTACGGCACGCCGCGCAAGGCGGTCGAAGAGGCCATCGCCGCGGGTAACAGCGTGCTGCTCGAGATCGACATCCAGGGTGCGCGGTCGGTTCGCCGAGCCGCCCCCGAGGCGACGCTCGTCTTCCTGCTGCCGCCGAGCTGGGACGAACTCGTGCGCCGACTCGTCGGCCGCGGCACCGAGAGCCCGGCCGAGCAGCAGCGCAGACTCGAGACCGCGAAGGTCGAACTGGCCGCCGTCGAGGAGTTCGATCACCAGGTCGTGAACCACGACGTCGCCGAAGCAGCTCAAGAGGTCGTAGACTTGATGAGATCTCGCAAGGGTCGGCGTTGAGCTGCCCTCGACACGAATTTCCGCGCGCTGCGGGTGCGCACCCACGATCTAAGGAGTCATTCCATGGCTGAGAAGCTGTCCGGCATCATCGATCCGCCCATCGACGACCTGCTCTCGAAGGTCGACTCGAAGTACCAGCTGGTCATCTTCGCGTCCAAGCGCGCGCGCCAGATCAACGACTACTACGCCGACCTGCACGAGGGAAGCCTCTTCGACAACGTCGGCCCGCTCGTGGACTCCTCGATCGACGACAAGCCGCTGTCGGTCGCGATGCACGAGATCAACGAAGACAAGCTCCGGCTCCGCCCGATCGCCGAGTGATCCGGAGGGCCGGATGACTCGGCTCAACATCGTCGTCGGCATCACCGGCGGCATCGCCGCGTACAAGGCCGTCGGCGTCGTGCGCGCGCTCGTGCTCGCCGGCCACGACGTGCACGTCGTGCCGACCGAGGGCGCGCTGCGCTTCGTCGGTCGGCCGACACTCGAGGCGATCTCGCGCAACCCGGTGCACACCGAGCTGTACGAGGGCGTCGCCGAGGTACGGCACGTGGCCATCGGCCAGGCCGCCGACTTGATCGTCATCGCCCCGGCGACCGCGAACTCGATCGCGAAGCTCGCGACGGGCCTCGCCGACGACCTTCTCGGCAACACCCTGCTCGCGAGCGAGGCGCCCGTCGTCATCGCTCCGGCCATGCACACCGAGATGTGGCGGCACCCGGCCACCCAGGCGAACGTCGAGACGCTCCGTTCGCGGGGCGTCACGATCGTGGGCCCCGCCGTCGGGCAGCTCACGGGTGCCGACAGCGGCCCCGGCCGCATGGAGGAGCCCGACGAGATCGTGCGTGCAGCGCTCGAACGCGTGCTCGGCGACGGCACGGCCGCCGAGGCATCCGGTGATCGCGGCGACCTCGCGGGCCGCCGTGTCGTGGTCAGCGCAGGCGGCACTCGCGAACCCCTCGATCCCGTGCGATTCCTCGGCAACCGCTCGAGCGGCAAGCAGGGCATCGCGATCGCCGAAGCGGCTCGCGAGCGAGGCGCGCAGGTCACCCTCATCGCCGCGAACCTCGAGGTCGCCGAGCCCGAGGGCTGCGACATCCGACGCGTCTCGACCGCGCTCGAGCTGCAGGCGGCGGTGACCGAGGCCGCGCAGGGGGCCGACGTCGTCGTGATGGCCGCGGCCGTCGCCGACTACCGTCCCGCGAGCGTGAGCGAAGGCAAGATCAAGAAGGACCAGAGCGACGACGGGCTGACGCTCGAACTCGTGCGCAACCCCGACATCCTCGCGGGCCTCGGCCATGCGCCGCACCCGGGCACGCTGCTCGTCGGCTTCGCCGCAGAGACCGAGCCCGACGACGACCGCCTCATCGCACTCGGCCGTGCCAAGCGCGAGGCGAAGGGCGCCGACCTGCTCGTCGTCAATCGCGTGGGCTGGAACGAGGGCTTCGCGAGCGACGAGAACCGGGTCGTCGTGATCGGCCGAGACGGCGGCGTCGTCACACGAGCACACGGAACGAAACAGTCGGTGGCGCATGACATCCTCGATGTGGTGGTCACGGAAGTGACCGCAGTCACCACCGCGACGATCTCGAAGGAACACGAGCCCACCACATGAGCGCACTCCGCCGCTTCACGTCCGAGTCCGTCACTGAAGGCCACCCCGACAAGCTCTGCGACCAGATCTCCGACTCGATCCTCGATGCGCTCCTGCGTGAGGATCCCCACAGCCGGGTCGCCGTCGAGACCCTCGTGACGACCGGGCTCGTACATGTCGCGGGCGAGGTCACGACCAGCGGCTACGTCGAGATCCCGGCGATCGTGCGCGAGCGGGTCACCTCGATCGGCTACGACTCGTCCGACGCGTGGTTCGACGGGCGCTCGTGCGGTGTCTCGGTCTCGATCGGCGGTCAGTCGCCCGACATCGCCCAGGGCGTCGACCACGCGTTCGAAGCGCGTGAGCGATCGAGCGAAGATGCGCTCGACATGCAGGGGGCCGGCGACCAGGGCATCATGTTCGGCTATGCCACGCGCGAGACCCCTGAGCTCATGCCGGTGCCGATCTGGCTTGCACACCGCCTCGCGGAGCGGCTCTCCGCCGTGCGCAAGAGCGGCGAACTCGACTACCTCCGCCCCGATGGCAAGACCCAGGTCACGATCGGCTACGAGGGCCAGGTGCCGAAGACGGTCGAGACCGTCGTGCTCTCGACGCAGCACACGCTCGCAGTGTCGACGGAGCAGCTCCGTGCAGAGGTCGAGGAGCTCGTGATCCGACCGGTGCTCGACACCGTCGAGCTGGCCCGCCCCGACCTCGACGTGCTCATCAACCCGACCGGCAGGTTCGAGATCGGCGGCCCGCAGGGCGACGCCGGCCTCACCGGCCGCAAGATCATCATCGACACGTACGGCGGCGCGAGCCGGCACGGCGGCGGCGCGTTCAGCGGCAAGGACCCGTCGAAGGTCGACCGCTCGGCGGCGTACGCGATGCGCTGGGTCGCGAAGAACGCCGTCGCGGCGGGTCTCGCCGACCGCCTCGAGCTGCAGGTGGCCTATGCCATCGGCAAGGCGGCTCCCGTCGGACTCTACGTCGAGACCTTCGGCACCGGGGCGCTGCCCGACGAGCAGATCACGGCTGCGATCCGCGAGGTGTTCGACCTGCGACCCGCCGCGATCATCCGCGACCTCGACCTGCTGCGTCCGATCTACGCCCAGACCGCGAGCTACGGCCACTTCGGCCGTGAGCTGCCCGACTTCACGTGGGAGCGCCTCGACCGCGTCGACGACCTCCGCTCCGCTGCCGGGCTCTGACGTGGGAGGCGGCACCGTCGCCCGCGTGCTCGTCGACTCGCCGCTGCCGCAACTCGATCAGCTGTTCGACTACGCCGTGCCCGAACGGCTGCGTGACGCCGCCGTCGCCGGTGTGCGTGTGCGCGTGCCGCTTCGGTCGGGCGGGCGCATCGCCAACGGGTGGCTCGTCGAGATCGCGTCGTCGAGCGAGTTCGAGGGGCGCCTGAGCGAACTCGAAGACGTCGTCTCCGAGGTGCCGCTGCTGACTCCCGAGGTGTGGGCGCTCGCGCGAGCCGCCGCCGATCGCGCGGCCGGCAACGCCGGCGACATCCTCCGCGTCGCGATTCCGAGCCGCTACGTGCGCGCCGAACGGGCGTGGCGGGCGGCCGAGCCCGATCCGGGCGAGCTTCCCGCGCCCGCCGCGGCGATTCCCGGGTACGAGCCTGGACGCATCGAGTCGGGCATCGACGCAGGCGAGCGGATGGCGCTTGCCGCCGATCCCCGCCCGGTGCTGCTCTCGTCGGGTGAGTGGGTCGGTGCGTGGGCCGCGACGCTCGCGGCGGCCGCTGCGCACACCCTCGCGGCCGACCGCTCGAGCCTCATCATCGTTCCCGACTACCGCGATCAGGAGCAGTTGCAGGCGGCCCTCGCCGATCGTGTCGACCCGCGACGGGTGCTCCGCACCGACGCACGGCAGACGGGCGGCGAGCGGTTCCGCGCGTTCCTCGACGCCACGGGCGCCGACGCGCGCGTCGTCATCGGAAATCGCTCCACCGTGTACGCGCCGGCGTCGCGGCTCGGCCTCATCGCGATCTGGGACGACGGGGACTCGCTCCAGAACGAGCAGCTCGCCCCGGGCGTCCACCCCCGCGACGCCGCGCTCATCAGGCAGGAGCAGTCGGGCGCCGCCCTGCTCTTCCTCGGGCACAGCCGAAGCGTCGAGGTCGAACGACTCGTCGAGATCGGATGGGTGCACGACGTGCCCGCGGTCAGGCATGTGCGGCCCAAGGTCATCCCGACCGAGCAGCAGGCATCGCCCGAACCCGGCTCCGCACGCATCCCGTCGAGCGCCTGGCGCGCCGCGCAGCAGGCGATCCTCGAGGGGCCGGTGCTCGTGCAGGTGGCGCGTCCCGGGCACGCACCGATGCTCACGTGCGACCGCTGCCGTGAACCGGCGCGGTGCGCGGCCTGCGGCGGCGCCCTGGTCATTCCGCGCAGCGGCGGCGATCCGCGATGCGTGCTGTGCGGCACGAGCGCGAGCACCTGGCGGTGCCCGGTGTGCGAGGCAACGAAGCTGCGAGCAGCGACGGTCGGGGCGAGCCGCACCGCCGAAGAACTCGGTCGCGCGTTCCCGAAGGCCCGTGTCATCCTCTCCGACGGCGAACGGCCGGTGCTGCAGGTCGGCGCCGAGCCGGCACTCGTCGTCGCGACCCGCGGCGCCGAGCCCATCGCCGAGGGCGGCTACCGAGCGGTGCTCCTCCTCGACGGCGAGCGGATGCTGCTGCGCGAGTCCCTTCGCGTGGCAGAAGACTGTCTGCGCTGGTGGGCCAACGCCGCGGCGCTCGCGGCTCCCGGTTCGCCGATCTACCTCGTCGGGGTGGCGGGCGCGCTCGCGCAGTCGCTGACGTCGTGGCGGCTCGCCGAGTGGGCGAGCGGCGAACTCGCGAGTCGCCGAGCGCTGCGGTTCCCACCGGCGGTGCGCGTGGCGAGCGTGACGGCAGCGCCCGCCCTGGTCGCGAGAGCGCTCGATGCGGCACGGGATGCCGCTCAGGGCGTCGACTCGCTCGGCCCCGTGCCGGCCGATGAGGGACTCGAACGCGGCATCGTGCGGTTCGACTACGCCGCCGGAGGCGCGGTCGCCAAGGCGCTGCGTGCCGAGATGATCCGCGTCGCGACCGAGCGACGTCGCCCGGTCGCCGGGCAGCCGCCGAAGCGCCCTGCGGTGCTCCGCGTGCGCTTCGACGACCCCGAGGTCCCGTAGCGGCGCTCCCGTCGGCGACAATGGAGTGTGCAGAAGCTCCGCATCGTCTTCGCCGGCACTCCTGCCGTCGCCGTCCCGTCGCTCGACCGTCTCGCGACGAGCGGCCATGATCTCGTCGGCGTCGTCACGCGGCAGCCGGCTCCGCTCGGTCGCAAGCGCGTGCTGACGCCGTCACCCGTCGCGGAGGCCGCGGCCCGGCACGGCGTGCCGCTCATCGAGGCGAACCGGCTCGATGCCGACGCGACGGCCCGCATCGGCGCGCTCGAACCCGATCTCGGCGTCATCGTCGCCTACGGCGGCCTCGTGCGCGAGCCCCTGCTCTCGACGCCGGTGCACGGCTGGATCAACCTGCACTTCTCGCTGCTGCCCGCCTGGCGTGGAGCCGCTCCGGTGCAGCACTCGCTCATCGCGGGCGACACCGTCGCCGGCGCGTCCGTGTTCCAGCTCGTGCCCGAGCTCGATGCCGGTGACGTGTACGCGGAGCTGCGGCATCCGCTGCAGGGCGACGAGACGGCCGGTGCGCTGCTCGACGAACTCGCCGTCTCGGGCGCAGGGCTGCTCGCCGAGGTGGTCGAGGCGATCGCCGACGGTTCGGCGCGCGCCGTGCCGCAGACCGGAGCGCCGAGCCTCGCCCCGAAGCTGTCGATCGACGACGCCCGTCTCGACTGGTCGAAGCCGGCGGATGAGGTGCGCGCCCGGTTCCGCGGTGTGACGCCCGAGCCCGGCGCGTGGACGACGATCGACGAGCAGCGGGTCAAGCTCCTCGACCTCGGTACCCCGGCCGACGGCGACGGGGTGTCGGCGCCCCCGCTCGCCCCCGGCGAGCTCGGGTTCTCGTCACGCCGCGTGCTCATCGGCACCGGCACGACCCCGCTCGAGCTGCGCCGGGTGCAACCGGCCGGCAAACCGGCGATGGACGCCGGCGACTGGTGGCGCGGCTCCGGCCGCACCACGGCGGTGGCACGATGAGCGGCGGTCACGGCGGTCGCGGCGGAAGCAGCGGCGGTCAGCGTCGCAGCGGCGGGGGAGCCTCCGCTCGCCCGGCGCCTGCCCGCATCGCCCCCGCGCGCATCGTCGCCGTCGAGGTGCTCGAGGCCGTGCGCGCCGACGAGGCCTACGCGAACCTCCTGCTGCCCACTCGCATCCGCCGCGCCGGCCTCGATCGTGCTGATGCCGCCTTCGCGACCGAGCTCACCTACGGCACGCTCCGCATGCAGGGCTTCTACGACCGGGTGATCGAGCTCGCGGCGAACCGTCCGGCGTCCGCGATCGACCCCGCGGTGCTCGACGTGCTCCGGCTCGGCGCGCACCAGCTCCTGGCGACGCGCGTCGCCACTCACGCGGCAGTCAACGAGCAGGTCGAGCTCGCCCGTCGCGTCGCCCCCAAGGCCGCAGGATTCGCGAACGCGGTGCTCCGCACGATCTCCCGTAGTTCTCCAGATGAGTGGCGCTCACTCGTCGCCGAGGGGGCACGCGGTGACGACGCTCGTCTCGCCGCCGTCACGAGCCACCCCGAGTGGATCGTGCGGGCGCTCCGGACCGCCCTCGAGCACGAGGGCCGGGCCGATGAGCTCGCGCAGCTCCTCGACGCCGACAACGCCTCGCCGCGCGTCAATCTCGCCGTGCTGCCGGGTCTCGACGTCGACACCGACGGCATCGAGGGTCTCGAGCCCGACCGGTTCTCGCCGATCGGCGCGGTCGCTGCCGATCCGATCGCAGCGGCCGAACGCTCGGGCGGGCGCATCCGCGTGCAGGACGAGGGCTCCCAACTCGCGGCGCTCGCCCTCAGCCGAGCCGAGCCGGCGCGGCCGGGGGAGCGCTGGCTCGACCTCTGCGCGGGCCCGGGCGGCAAGACGGCAGTGCTCGCGGCCGAGGCGCTCGCGGGCGGCGCGCTGCTCGCGGCGAACGAGACGGTTCCCGCTCGCGCCGAACTCGTGCGCAACGCGATCACCGGCGTGCCGCTCGACGTCGAGGTGCACGTCGGCGACGGCCGGCAGCTCGACGTCGGGGCGCTCGGCGCACCAGGGGGCTTCGACCGCATCCTGCTCGATGCGCCGTGCACCGGGCTCGGCGCACTGCGTCGTCGCCCCGAGGCGCGGTGGCGGAAGGCCCCGTCGGATGTCGCCGAGCTCACCAAGCTCCAGGGGCAGTTGTTCGACAGCGCCTTCGCCGCGCTCGCGCCCGGCGGCATCCTCGCCTACGTCACGTGCTCGCCGCACACCGCCGAGACCCACGGCACCCTCGCGGCGGCGCTCCGCCGCGCCGGCGACGCGGCCGAGCAGCTCGACACGCGCTCCGTGATCGACGGGGTGTCGCGGCATCCGCTCGACCTCGCGGGCGCACCCGAGACGGTGCAGCTCTGGCCGCACCGACACGGCACCGACGCGATGTTCATCGCACTCGTGCGGAAGCGCGCCTGAGCGAACGGCTCGCCGATGACGCTCGATAGGGTGGCTGCATGACGACGCGGATCAACCCGAGCATCCTCGCTGCCGACTTCGCGAACCTCGAGCACGAGCTCGGGCGCATCGCGAGCGCCGACCTCGTGCACGTCGACGTGATGGACAACCATTTCGTGCCGAACCTGACGTTCGGCCCGCAGATGGTCGGGCGCCTGCAGGAGGTCAGCCCGATCCCGCTCGACGTGCACCTCATGATCTCGGACGTCGATCGCTGGGCACCGGGCTATGCCGAGCTCGGCGCGTTCTCGGTCACCTTCCACGCCGAGGCGACCGACGAGCCGGTGGCGCTCGCGCGCCGGCTCCGCGAGATCGGCGCACGCGCGGGCATCGCGCTGAAGCCCGGCACCGATGTCGAGCCGTACCTCGAGCTGCTGCCCGAGTTCGACCAGGTGCTCGTGATGACCGTCGAGCCCGGCTTCGGCGGCCAGTCGTTCATGCCCGAGACGATGCCGAAGCTCGAGCGGCTCTCGCGCGTCGTGCGTGAGACCGGTCTCGACGTCTGGCTCCAGGTCGACGGCGGCATCGCGCTCGACACGATCAGCATCGCCGCCGAGGCCGGCGCGAACACCTTCGTGGCAGGGTCGGCGGTCTTCGGGGCCGACGTGCCCGCCGAACGCATCGCCGCCCTTCGTGACGCCGCGAGCGCCCACCGGCACTGACCCGGGGTGCTTCGTGACGTCGCGGTGGCGCATCGGCATGGCCGGGCTTCCGGCACCGGTAGTCTTGACGGGTGAAGACCTTCGACGAGCTGTTCATCGAGCTCGCTGACAGAGCCGCCACCCGCCCCGAGGGCTCAGGCACCGTGCGCGAGCTCGATGCCGGCGTGCACGCCATCGGCAAGAAGATCGTCGAGGAGGCGGCCGAGGTGTGGATGGCCGCCGAGTACCAGAGCGACGACGAGACCGCTGAAGAGATCTCCCAGCTGCTGTACCACCTGCAGGTGCTCATGCTGGCGAAGGGCCTCTCGCCCGCCGACGTGTACCGACATCTCTGATCACGCCCATGGCCGATCAGAACCGTCGACACGAAAGTACTGAAATGCTCCGAATCGCCGTGCCCAACAAGGGCTCGCTCGCTGAGACCGCCGCGCAGATGCTCTGGGAGGCCGGGTACAGCGGTCGCCGCGACCCGCGCGACCTGCACACCGCCGACCCGCGCAACGGCGTCGAGTTCTTCTACCTCCGCCCGCGCGACATCGCGACGTACGTCGGCTCCGGCGCACTCGACGTCGGCATCACGGGTCGCGACCTCCTGCTCGATTCCGGCTCGGATGCCTCCGAGATCGCGCCGCTCGGATTCGGCGACTCGACCTTCCGCTTCGCCGGCCCGGCGGGCGCCTTCACCGAACTCGCCGGCCTCGAGGGCGTCCGGGTGGCCACGAGCTACCCGGGGCTCGTCGGCGACTTCCTCGCCGGCCACGGCGTGACGCCTGCGAAGCTCGTGAAGCTCGATGGCGCCGTCGAGTCGGCGGTGCGCCTCGGCGTCGCCGATGCGGTCGCCGACGTCGTCTCGACGGGCTCGACGCTCCGTCAGGCCGGCCTCGAGATCTTCGGCCCTGTCATCCTCGACTCCGAGGCCGTGCTCATCGGCTCCGGTGTCGACAAGCCGGGGGCCGCGACGCTGCTCCGACGCCTGCAGGGCGTGCTCGTCGCGCGCCAGTACGTGCTGCTCGACTACGACGTACCGGTCGAGCACCTCGAGCGTGCGACCGCTGCGGCGCCCGGATTCGAGTCGCCCACGGTCTCGCCGCTGCACGATCCCGAGTGGGTCGCCGTGCGGGTCATGATCCCGCGCACCGACATGAACCACGTCATGGACGAACTGTACGAACTCGGCGCGAGGGCGATTCTCGTCAGCGCCATCCACGCGGCCCGGTTGTGAGGCGCGCGCATGTCTCTCGCCGTCCGTGTGATCCCGTGTCTCGACGTGGCAGCAGGCCGCGTCGTGAAGGGCGTGAACTTCCAGAACCTGCGTGACGCGGGCGACCCCGTCGAACTCGCGGCCCGCTACGCCGAGCAGGGTGCCGACGAACTCACCTTCCTCGACGTCACCGCCACGGTCGACGACCGCTCCACCACGTACGACATGGTGCAGCGAGTCGCCGAGCAGGTGTTCATCCCGCTGACGGTGGGCGGCGGCATCCGCTCGGCCGACGATGTCGCGCGACTGCAGGGCCACGGCGCCGACAAGGTCGGCGTCAACAGCGCCGCCATCGCCCGACCGGCGCTCATCGGCGAGATCGCCGACCGGTTCGGCGCGCAGGTGCTCGTGCTCTCGCTCGACGTCAAGCGCTCCGACCGCACGCCGTCGGGCTTCGTCGTGACGACCCACGGCGGTCGCACCGAGACCGAGCTCGACGCGCTCGAATGGGCACGCCGCGGCATCGAACTCGGCGCCGGCGAGCTGCTCGTCAACTCGATCGACGCCGACGGCACGAAGGCGGGCTTCGACCTCGAGCTCACGGCGCTCATGCACGAGCTCTCGACCGTGCCCGTCATCGCCTCGGGCGGCGCCGGCGCGGTCGCCGACTTCCCGCCCGCGATCGCTGCAGGGGCCGACGCGGTGCTCGCCGCCTCCGTGTTCCACAACGGCGAGCTGACCATCGGCGAGGTGAAGGCCGCGCTCGCGGCCGACGGGAGGATCGTGCGATGACCACCGAGTCCACCGTCGACGAGGCACTCGAGCGCGCGGTCTTCAACGCCGACGGGCTGCTGCCCGCCGTCATCCAGCAGTGGGACACCGGCGAGATGCTGATGCTCGGCTGGATGGACCGCGAGGCACTGCGGCGCACCCTGACCGAGGGGCGCGTGACGTTCTGGTCGCGTTCCCGCCAGGAGTACTGGCGCAAGGGCGACACTTCGGGCCACGCTCAGTACGTGCGCTCTGCTGCGCTCGACTGCGACGCCGACACCCTGCTCGTGCGCGTCGAGCAGATCGGCGCCGCCTGCCACACGGGCACCCGCACCTGCTTCGACGGCGATCCGATCGGCGCGACCCCCGGATTCCCGCCCGCCGACTGACGACTGACGACGAGGAGCACACGTTGGCCGACGCCACGACCACCTTCGAGGAGTTCACCGCCCTGCTCTCGGGGCGCCGGGTCGTGCCCGTCGTGCGCGAGCTCTTCGCCGACGGCGAGACCCCGGTGGGCATCTACCGCAAGCTCGCCGGCGGCCGGCCCGGCACGTTCCTGCTGGAGTCGGCCGAGCAGGGCGGCATCTGGTCGCGCTACTCGTTCGTCGGCGTCTCGTCGTACGGCGTGCTCACCGAGGCATCCGATCGCGTCGAATGGCAGGACTACGGCCTGAGCGCCGAGCGCGCCCTCGGCGACGCGGCCGGACTCGCGCCGCTCGCCGCACTCGAGGCCCTCTTCGAACGCTGGCGCACCGAAGACGTGCCCGGCGCCCCGCCCCTCACCGGCGGTCTCGTCGGCTTCATCGGCTGGGAGGCGATCCGTCAGATCGAGCATCTGCCGAACCGGCCGCCGTCGGAGTTCCCGATGCCGGGCCAGGCGTTCGCGTTCGTCTCCGAGCTCGTCGTGATCGACCACCGCACGGGCACCGTGCAGCTCATCGCCTCGGTGCTGAACGACCGGGACGAAGCCCCCGAGCAGCTCTGGAGGGGCGCGCAGGTGCGCCTCGACGGCATGCAGCAGGGTCTCGGCCAGCCGACCGAGGCGTGGCTCGCCGAGATCGACCTGGCGCGCGCCGCCGACCCCGTGCACCGCACCGAGAAGGCCGACTTCCTCGCGGCGGTCGACCGGTCGAAGGAGTACATCCGCGAGGGAGACATCTTCCAGGTCGTCATCTCGCAGCGCTTCGAGCAGGAGGCGACTGCGCATCCGATCGACGTGTACCGGGTGCTCCGCAGCCTCAACCCGAGCCCGTACATGTACCTCCTGCACCTCGAGGACACTTCGGGGGAGCCGTACTGGATCGTCGGCTCCTCGCCCGAGGCGCTCGTGAAGGTGCAGCAGGGCCGCGTGTTCACGCATCCGATCGCCGGTTCGAAGCCGCGCGGCGCGACGCCCGAGGCCGACGCCGATCTCGAGGCCGAGCTCATCGCCGACCCGAAGGAGCAGGCCGAGCACCTCATGCTCGTCGACCTCGCCCGCAACGACCTCGCGAAGGTCTGCACCGCCGGTACCGTCGAGGTGACCGAGTTCATGCGGGTCGAACGGTTCAGCCACATCATGCACCTCGTCTCGTCGGTCGAGGGCGACCTCGTCGGCGATGCGAACGCCATCGACGTGTTCCGGGCGACGTTCCCGGCGGGCACCCTGTCGGGCGCGCCGAAGCCGCGTGCACTCGAGATCATCGACGAGCTCGAGCCCGCCCAGCGCGGCCTCTACGGCGGCGTCGTCGGCTACTTCGGATTCGGCGGCGACGCCGACCTCGCGATCGCGATCCGCACCGCGACGATCTCGGGCGGCGTCGCCCGGGTGCAGGCGGGCGGCGGCCTCGTCGCCGACTCCGACCCCGAGTCCGAGTTCCAGGAGTCCCGCAACAAGGCGGCAGCTCCCCTGCGCGCCGTCGCGGTCGCGAACGCCATGCGCCGGGTGGAGTCGTGAACCCGGCCCGCATGAAGCTGCCCGCGATCGTCGCCACGGTCGTGGGAGCCGGTCTCGTGCTGCTCTCGTGGAGCCAGACCTGGTTCGACCTGCTCATCGAGGCGAGCACGACCGGCGGCACGGGCGAGCCCATCGCCGTCGCCGGCAGCATCGCCTCCCCGGCCCTCGCGGCGCTCGGCCTCGCGGGCCTCGCGCTCGTGGCCGCGCTCGCGATCGCCGGGCCCGGCATCCGGTTCGTGCTCGGCGTGCTCGAGGTGCTCCTCGGCGGCTGCGTGCTGCTCGCAGCGAGCCTGTCGCTCGCCGACCCGGTCGCCTCGGTCTCGCCGGCAGTGACGGATGCCACGGGCGTCGCCGGCGCCGCACCGACCGCCGAGCTCGTGGCATCCGTCACCGCGACGGTCTGGCCGGTGCTCGCGATCGCGGGCGGCGCGCTGCTCGTGCTGGCGGGGATCGCGGTGCTCGTGACGGGCGGCCGCTGGCCCGCCTCCTCGCGCCGGTACAGCGATTCCCGCATGGCCGCAGACGGCACGGCCGGCGCGGCCGCCGAACGCCCCGCCTCCGATCGCGCCATCGACGACTGGGACGGGCTCAGCCGAGGTGACGACCCGACCGACGACGAACCCGATGCCGACGACGCCGACGACGCCGACGACGCCGACGCGCGTGACGACGAGAACCCCAGTGACGCGAACCGCTAGACTGGCCGACGAAAACCCCAGCACGAAGGAGCATCATGAGCATTGAGACCGCAGATCCCGGCCACGGACACTCGCCCGCGGCATGGACCGCCGTCACGATCATGCTCATCGCATTCGTGATCGGCACGGTCGCCTTCTTCTTCGAGGCGGCGTGGCTGGTCTGGGCGTCGGCAGGTCTCCTCGTCGTCGGCCTGATCGTCGGCTGGGTGCTCGCGCGCGCCGGCTACGGTGTCGGCGGCTCGAAGGTCGCCGAAAAGGCGCACTAGTGCTCGCCGAGCTGACGGCGAACGCTGTCGCCGACGCTCTGGCGCGCCGCGAGAGCGCGCCGTTCGCGGCCGTCGAGGCTGCGGCGCTCGCGCGCCCCGCGGCACTCGACGCGCTCGAGGCGCTGTGCCCGGCGGCTCACGTCAAGGTCATCGCCGAGATCAAGCGCTCGAGCCCTTCGCGGGGCTCGCTCGCGACGATCAGCGACCCGGCCGCCCTCGCTCGCCAGTACGAGCTCGGCGGGGCGAGCGCCATCAGCGTGCTCACCGAGGGCCGCAAGTTCGGCGGTTCGCTCGCCGACCTCGAGACCGTGCGTGCCGCCGTGTCGCTGCCGGTGCTGCGAAAGGACTTCATCGCGACGCCGTACCAGGTGCTCGAAGCCCGTGCGGCCGGCGCCGATCTCGTGCTCCTCATCGTGGCGGCGCTCGACGATCCGACGCTCCGCGAGCTCCACGACCTCATCGTCGACCTCGGCATGACGCCGCTCATCGAGACGCACTCGGCCGACGAGCTCGAGCGCGCAGCGGCACTCGGCGCGCGCCTCATCGGCGTGAACGCGCGCGACCTCTCGACGTTCGAACTCGATCGTGACCTCTTCGGGCGTCTCGCGCCGCGATTCCCCGACGGCGCGATCCGCGTCGCGGAGTCCGCAGTGCTGTCCGCTGCGGATGTCGCGCACTACCGCTCATCGGGCGCCGACGTCGTCCTCGTCGGCGAGGCGCTCGTCACGGGCGGCGACCCGATTGCCAACCTCTCAGCTTTCCTGGCGGTGTGACATGGCGCTCAGAGCGCAGACCGGTCCCTACTTCGGCGACTTCGGCGGGCGCTTCGTGCCCGAGTCCCTCGTCGCCGCCCTCGACGAGCTCGGCGAGGCCTACGATCTCGCCAAGCTCGACCCGGCCTTCGGCGAAGAGCTCGCCGAACTCGGCCGCAGCTACACGGGCCGCCCGTCGATCATCACCGAGGTGCCGCGCTTCGCCGCCCACGCCGGCGGTGCCAGGGTCATCCTGAAGCGTGAAGACCTGAACCACACGGGCTCGCACAAGATCAACAACGTGCTCGGCCAGGCCCTGCTCACGAAGCGCATCGGCAAGACCCGCGTGATCGCCGAGACCGGCGCCGGCCAGCACGGCGTCGCGACGGCGACGGCTGCCGCGCTCTTCGGGCTCGACTGCGTCATCTACATGGGCGAGGTCGACACCGAGCGCCAGGCCCTGAACGTCGCGCGCATGCGGCTGCTCGGCGCCGAGGTCATCGCGGTGAAGGCGGGTTCGCGCACCCTGAAGGACGCGATCAACGACGCCATGCGCGACTGGGTCACGAACGTCGAGACCACCAACTACATCTTCGGCACCGTCGCGGGCCCGCACCCGTTCCCCGAGATGGTCCGCGACTTCCAGAAGATCATCGGCGAAGAGGCCCGCCAGCAGGTCATCGACCTCACGGGCGGGTTGCCGACCGCGGTCGCGGCCTGCGTCGGCGGCGGCTCGAACGCGATCGGCATCTTCCACGCCTTCCTCGACGACGAGGACGTCGCCCTCTACGGCTTCGAGGCCGGCGGCGACGGGGTCGAGACCGAACGTCACGCCGCGACCATCACGAAGGGGCGCCCCGGCGTGCTCCACGGAGCGCGCAGCTACCTGCTGCAAGACGAAGACGGCCAGACCATCGAGTCGCACTCGATCTCGGCCGGGCTCGACTACCCGGGCGTCGGCCCCGAGCACTCGTGGCTCTCGGCCATCGGCCGCGCGAACTACCGCCCGGTGACCGACGATGCGGCGATGCAGGCCCTGCGCCTCCTCACCCGCACCGAGGGCATCATCCCGGCGATCGAGTCGGCCCACGCTCTCGCGGGCGCGCTCGAGCTCGGCCGCGAGCTCGGCCCCGAGGCGACGATCCTCGTGAACCTCTCGGGTCGCGGCGACAAGGACATGGACACGGCCGCTCGCTACTTCGAGCTCTACGACCAGGAGAACGCCGAATGAACACGGTCGGTTCCGTCATCCGCCGTCGGAACGACGAGGCCGCCGGCGCACTCATCGGCTACCTGCCCGTCGGCTTCCCGACGTTCGACGAGAGCGTCGATGCCGCTGTGGCGATGGTCGAGAACGGCGTCGACATCCTCGAGCTCGGCCTGCCGTACTCCGATCCCGTCATGGACGGCCCGGTGATCCAGGCCGCCACGCAGCAGGCCCTCGCGAACGGCTTCCGCCTGTCCGACGGCTTCGAGGCCGTGCGGCGCATCACCGAGCGGGTGGATGCCCCGGTGCTGATCATGACCTACTGGAACCCCGTCGTGCAGTACGGCGTCGATCGCTTCGCCGACGACCTGGCGGCGGCCGGGGGAGCCGGGCTCATCACGCCCGACCTCATCCCCGACGAGGGGGCCGCGTGGATCGCGGCATCCGAGCGCACCGGTCTCGATCGTGTCTTCCTCGCAGCGCCCACCTCGACGGATGCCCGCATCCGGCAGGTCGTCGAGGCGAGTCGCGGCTTCGTCTACGCCGTGTCGACGATGGGCATCACGGGCGCCCGCAGCGATGTCGACCGGGCGGCTCGCACGCTCGTCGATCGCCTGACCGCCGCAGAGGCGCCGGCGAGCTGCGTCGGCGTCGGCATCTCAACGGCCGCCCAGGTCGCCGAGGTGCTCGAGTACGCGCAGGGCGCGATCGTCGGCTCGGCACTGGTGAACGCACTCGCAACGGGCGGCGTCGCCGCGGTCGGCGAGCTCTCCGCGGAACTCGCGCGCGGCACTCGCCCCTGAGTGAAGTACGCTCAATGAGGCCGTCAGCGGCCGAAGAAACCGAGGAAAGGCAGCAGCCGGCGTGATCGCACCGTTCAGCATTCCGAGCCCCGACCCCGCTTGGCGCACCCTCGAGATCCCGGTGCCGTGGGGCACGTTGTCGATCCAGATGTACGCGCTCTGCATCCTCGCCGGCATCATCCTCGCCGTCATCATCACCTCGCGCCGCCTGACCAAGCGCGGAGCCGAGCCCGGCATCGTGCTCGACATCGCCTTGTGGGCCGTGCCGCTCGGCATCATCGGCGCACGCATCTACCACGTCCTCACGCACCCCGACGACTACTTCTACGCCGGTGCGAACATCTGGAACCCCTTCCAGCCCGGGTCCGTCTGGGCGATCTGGGAGGGCGGCAACGCCATCTACGGCGCGCTCATCGGTGGTGCCGTCGGCGTGATCATCGGCTGCCGCTTCACGGGCATCCGCTTCTGGTCGTTCGCCGATGCGCTCGCGCCCGGACTCCTCGTCGCGCAGGCCATCGGCCGCCTCGGCAACTGGTTCAACCACGAGCTCTTCGGTTCGCCCACCGACCTGCCATGGGGCCTCGAGATCTCCTCCGACAACGCGGCCTTCCCGGCCGGCCTCGCCGACGGCACGCTGTTCCACCCGACGTTCCTCTACGAACTCGTCTGGAACCTCCTGGGAGCCGCGGCCATCATCCTGCTCGAGCGCCGGTTCAACATGCGCTGGGGCAAGGCTTTCGGCGTCTACCTGATCTGGTACGGCGCGGGCCGGGCGTTCTTCGAATCGATCCGCCTCGACCCGAGCGAGATGTTCTTCGGCATCCGCGTGAACGTCTGGGCGTCGCTCGCGGCCGTCGTGCTCGGCATCGTGCTGATCCTCGTGCAGCGCCGCCGGCACACCGGCGACGAGCCGAGCCCGTACGTGCCGGGGCGTGAATGGAGCGCGCCCGATGCTGAGGTAGACTCCGAAGACATCGAGTCCGACTCCGACTCTCTCGACGATGGCGTCGAGGGTGAGAGCGAAACGGGCGTGACGGCGGCCACAAGCCCAAGCCGATCCACCTCAGCGTAAAACGCCCCCGTAGAACGCTTCTCCGCAGCGACGCCGCACCACGCGTCGCGACATCTCCCTTGATGGGCCGACGACGTCCCCCGCTGCACACTTAGTTGATGAGGACGGTTCACGTGTCGCTCACCCCACCCTTCTCGAGGTTCGGTACCGTTCCGGCTGCCCAGGGCATGTACGACCCTGCCGCCGAGAAGGACGCCTGCGGCCTCGCGATGGTCGCCACCCTCCGTGGCACCGCCGGACACGACATCATCACCGCGGCGCTCGACGCGCTCCGCAACCTCGAGCACCGCGGCGCGGTCGGCTCCGACGCCGGCACCGGTGACGGCGCGGGCATCGTCACCCAGGTGCCCGACGCCTTCCTCCGCGCGGTGACCACCTTCGGTCTTCCAGCGGCAGGCGCCTACGCGGTCGGCAACGCGTTCCTCCCCGTCGACCCCACCGCGCGCAGCAGGGTCAAGCAGGCACTGGTCGGGCTCGCGGCATCCGAGGGTCTGTCGGTCATCGGATGGCGCGAAGTGCCCGTCCGTCCCGACGAACTCGGTTCGCTCGCGCGGGCGGCGATGCCGGTCGTGCAGCAGCTCTTCGTGCAGGCCGTCGCCACCTCGTCGACTGGTGCGACCGTGTCGGGCATCGAGCTCGACCGGCTGACGTTCCGGCTGCGCAAGCGCGCCGAGCGCGAGCTCGAGCTCTACTTCGCCTCGCTGTCCTGCCGCACCATCGTCTACAAGGGCATGGTCACGACGCTGCAGCTCGAGCCGTTCTACCCCGACCTCTCCGACGAGCGGTTCGCGTCGAAGCTCGCGCTCGTGCACTCGCGGTACTCGACCAACACCTTCCCGTCGTGGCCCCTCGCCCAGCCGTTCCGCATGATCGCGCACAACGGCGAGATCAACACGATCCAGGGAAACCGCAACTGGATGCGGGCGCGCCAGTCGCAGCTCGAGTCCGAGGTGCTCGGCGATCTCGCGCCCCTTCGGCCGATCGTCACGCCCGGTGCCAGTGACTCCGCTTCGTTCGACGAGGTCGTCGAGCTGCTCACGCTCGCGGGCCGCAGCCTTCCGCACGCCGTCATGATGATGGTGCCCGAGGCCTGGGAGAACCAGACCGAGATCGCACCCGAGCGCCGCGCGTTCTACGAGTACCACTCGATGCTCATGGAGCCGTGGGACGGCCCTGCGGCGATCGTCTTCACCGACGGTTCGCTCGTGGGGGCGACGCTCGACCGCAACGGGCTGCGCCCCGGACGCTACGTCGTGACCGACGACGGCCTCGTCGTGCTCGCGAGCGAGATCGGCGTGCTCGACATCGAGCAGAGCCGCATCGTGCGCAAGGGACGGCTGCAGCCGGGCCGCATGTTCCTCGTCGACACCGAGGCCGGGCGCCTCATCGAGGACGACGAGATCAAGGCCGAGCTCGCAGCAGCCGAACCGTGGGGCGACTGGCTCGAGCAGGGTCGCATCCAGCTCGCCGATCTGCCCGAGCGCGAGCACATCGTGCACCCGCCGGCATCCGTGAACCGCCGCCAGCGCACCTTCGGCTACACCGAGGAAGAGGTGAAGATCCTGCTCGCGCCGATGGCGCGCACCGGGCAGGAGCCGCTCGGCGCCATGGGCTCCGACACCCCGATCGCGGTGCTGTCGAAGCGCCCGCGCCTGCTCTTCGACTACTTCACGCAGCAGTTCGCGCAGGTCACGAACCCGCCGCTCGACTCGATCCGCGAAGCGGTCGTGACCTCGCTCGGCACCTCGCTCGGGCCCGAGCGCAACCTCCTCGACGCCGGACCCGAGCACGCCCGCCAGGTCGCGCTCACGTTCCCGGTGATCGACAACGACGAGCTTGCGAAGATCGTGCACATCGACCCGACGCCGGGCGCCCGCACGACCGTCACCATCCGCGGCCTCTACCGCTTCGACGAGGGCCCCGAGGCGCTGCGCAACCGCCTCACCGCCATCTGCGGTGAGGTCGACGAGGCGATCGCGGCCGGTGCGGCGTTCGTCGTGCTGAGCGACCGCGACTCCAACAAGGACCTCGCGCCGATCCCATCGCTCCTCATGCTCTCCGCCGTGCACCACCACCTCATCCGCTCCGAGAACCGCATGAAGGTCGGGCTCGTGGTCGAGGCCGGCGATGTGCGCGAGGTGCACCAGGTCGCGCTGCTCATCGGCTACGGGGCATCCGCTGTGAACCCATACCTGGCGATGGAGACATGCGAAGACCTCGTGCGTTCCGGCGTCATCACGGGCGTCACGCCCGAAGACGCGGTGCACAACGTCATCAAGGCGCTCGGCAAGGGCGTGCTGAAGATCATGTCGAAGATGGGCATCTCGACGATCTCGTCGTACGCGGGGGCGCAGGCCTTCGAGGCGATCGGGCTCGACCAGGGTTTCATCGACGAGTTCTTCACCGGCACCACCTCGAAGCTCGGCGGCGTCGGCATCGACACGATCGCCTCGGAGAACCTCGACCGGCACACGCAGGCCTACCCGCAGGATGTCGCAGTGCGCGCCCACGAGCGCCTGTCGACCGGCGGCGAGTACCAGTGGCGCCGCGACGGCTCGCCCCACCTCTTCAACCCCGAGACGGTGTTCCGCCTGCAGCACGCGACGCGCAACCGCCGGTACGACGTGTTCCGCGAGTACACCTCGCTCGTCGACTCGCAGGCCGAAGACCTCATGACGCTCCGCGGCATGTTCGCCCTGCGCACGGGAACCCGACCCGCGGTGCCGATCGACGAGGTCGAGTCCGTCGAGTCGATCGTCAAGCGCTTCTCGACCGGGGCGATGAGCTACGGCTCGATCTCGAAGGAGGCGCACGAGTCGCTCGCGATCGCGATGAACCGGCTCGGTGCGAAGTCCAACACCGGTGAGGGCGGCGAAGACCTCGACCGCCTGCTCGACCCCGAGCGGCGCAGCGCGATCAAGCAGGTCGCATCGGGGCGCTTCGGCGTCACGAGCATGTACCTGACCCATGCCGAAGACATCCAGATCAAGCTCGCCCAGGGCGCGAAGCCCGGTGAGGGCGGCCAGCTGCCGCCGACGAAGGTGTACCCGTGGGTCGCGCGCACGCGGCACGCGACCGCCGGCGTCGGCCTCATCTCGCCGCCCCCGCACCACGACATCTACTCGATCGAAGACCTGAAGCAGCTCATCTTCGACCTGAAGCGCGCGAACCCCAAGGCCCGCGTGCACGTGAAGCTCGTGAGCCAGTCGGGCATCGGCGCCGTCGCCGCCGGCACGGCGAAGGCCCTCGCCGATGTCATCCTCGTCTCCGGTCACGACGGCGGCACCGGTGCGAGCCCCCTCAACTCGCTGAAGCACGCGGGCACCCCGTGGGAGCTCGGCCTTGCAGAGACCCAGCAGACGCTCATGCTGAACGGCATGCGCGACCGCGTGGTCGTGCAGGTCGACGGACAGCTGAAGACCGGCCGCGACGTCGTGATCGGTGCGCTGCTCGGTGCGGAGGAGTTCGGCTTCGCCACGGCGCCCCTCGTCGTGCAGGGCTGCGTCATGATGCGGGTCTGCCACCTCGACACCTGCCCGGTCGGCGTCGCGACGCAGAACCCTGAGCTGCGCAAGCGCTTCACCGGCAAGCCCGAGTTCGTCGTCAACTTCTTCGAATTCATCGCGCAGGAGGTGCGGGAGTACCTCGCCGAGCTCGGCTACCGCTCGATCGACGAGATCGTCGGCCGTCGCGAGCTGCTCGACGTCGATCGCGCCCTCGACCACTGGAAGGCCTCCGGCCTCGACCTCACCCCGATGCTCGTCGGACCCGACTTCTCCGAGTCGGAGGCACGTCGGAACGTGCGCGGTCAGGACCACGAGCTCGAGGAGCACTTCGACAACGAGCTCATCCGCCGCAGCCGTCTCGTCCTCGAGCAGGGCGGCAGCATCGAGATCGCGTTGCCGATCCGCAACACGGAGCGAGCCGTCGGCACCATGCTCGGCCACGAGGTCACCGTGCGGCGCGGCGAGCACGGCCTGCCGAGCGGATCGATCGACATCACGCTCACGGGCTCGGCCGGACAATCCCTCGGCGCGTTCCTCCCCGCGGGCATCACGCTCCGCCTCGAGGGCGACTCGAACGACTACGTCGGCAAGGGTCTCTCGGGCGGGCAGATCGTGGTGCGCCCGTCGCGCGACAGCGGCTTCGTCGCCGAGCGCAATGTGATCGCGGGCAACGTCATCGGCTACGGGGCCACCCAGGGCAGCATGTTCATCCGCGGCATCGTCGGCGAGCGCTTCCTGGTTCGGAACTCCGGTGCCACCGCTGTCGTCGAGGGCGTGGGCGACCACGCGCTCGAGTACATGACCGGTGGTCTCGCGCTCATCCTCGGCGAGACCGGCCGAAACCTCGGCGCAGGCATGTCGGGCGGCACCGCCTACGTGCTCGGCCTCCGCGAAGAACGCGTGAACCGCGAATCGCTGGCGACCGGCGAGCTCGAGCTCCACCCGCTCGGCAGTGCAGATCGAGAGATCGTGCGCGACCTGCTCGAACAGCATGTCGCGAACACCGACTCCGCGGTCGCCGCATCGCTCCTCGCCGCCGGCGACGACGCGTTCGACCGCTTCACCAAGGTGCTGCCGCGCGACTACGCCGCAGTGCTCCGAACCCGCCAGAGCGCGGTCGACGAGGGGCTCGACCCCGACGGCGACGTGGTCTGGACTCGCATCCTGGAGGTTACGAATGGCTGACCAGATCGAGACGATGGACTCGGCTGCGCCCATGAACACTCCGGAGGTTACGAATGGCTGACCCGAAGGGCTTTCTGAAGGTCACCGAGCGCGAGTTGCCCAAGCGGCGGCCCGTTCCGGTGCGGATCATGGACTTCAAGGAGGTCTACGAGCAGGGCGACCCCGCGCAGCTCCGCCGTCAGGCCGGTCGGTGCATGGACTGCGGCGTCCCGTTCTGTCATCAGGGCTGCCCGCTCGGCAACCTGATCCCCGAGTGGAACGACCTGATGTACCGCGGCGAAGGCCGTGCGGCATCCGAGCGGCTCCACGCGACGAACAACTTCCCCGAGTTCACGGGGCGGCTCTGCCCGGCGCCGTGCGAGTCGGCGTGCGTGCTCGGCATCAACCAGCCGGCCGTGACGATCAAGCAGGTCGAGGTCTCGATCATCGACGAGGCGTTCGGCAACGGCTGGGTCCAGCCGCAGCCTCCCGGTCGCCTCACCGGCAAGACCGTCGCCGTCGTCGGCTCCGGCCCGGCCGGCCTCGCCGCCGCCCAGCAACTCACGCGCGCCGGTCACACGGTCGCCGTCTTCGAACGCGACGACCGCATCGGCGGCCTGCTCCGATACGGCATCCCCGACTTCAAGATGGAGAAGAAGCACCTCGACCTGCGGCTCGCCCAGATGACCGCCGAGGGCACCCGGTTCCGTGCCGGCGTGAACATCGGCGTCGACATCACGTGGGCGCAGCTCCGCGAGCGCTACGACGCCGTCGTGGTGTCGACCGGCGCGATCGTGCCCCGCGATCTGCCCATCCCCGGGCGCGACCTGCCCGGGGTGCACTTCGCCATGGACTACCTCGTGCAGTCGAACCGCCACCTCGCCGGCGACCAGGTCTTCGACCAGATCACGGCCGAGGGCAAGCACGTCGTCGTGCTCGGCGGCGGCGACACGGGCGCCGACTGCATCGGCACGGCGCACCGCCAGGGCGCGCTGTCGGTCACGAACCTCGCGATCGGCAAGGAGCCGAGCGCGAGCCGGCCCGAGCACCAGCCGTGGCCGATGCACCCGACGCTGTTCGAGGTGCAGAGCGCGCACGAAGAGGGCGGCAACCGCCAGTTCCTCGCCTCGACGGTCGAGTTCCTCGCGAACGACGCCGGTGAGGTGCGCGCGATCCGCGTCGCCGAGACCGAGTACCTCGACGGGCGTCGTGTGCCGAAGGCCGGCACCGAACGCGAAATCCCAGCCGACCTCGTACTCCTCGCGCTCGGGTTCACCGGGCCCGAGACCGCCGCGCTCGACGAGCAGCTGGCGCTGCCCGTGACCGACCGCGGCAACCTCGCTCGCGAGGCCGACTATGCGACCGCGCAGCCGGGCGTCTTCGTGGCCGGCGATGCCGGTCGCGGGCAGTCGCTCATCGTCTGGGCGATCGCCGAAGGGCGTGCTGCGGCATCCGCCGTCGACCGCTACCTTGAAGGCGAGACCCTGCTGCCGTCGCCGATCGCCTCGACGGCGCACGCCTTCTCCATCTGACCATGGCGCGCCGCATGGCGCGCTTCGACCAACACCCGGCGCTTTGCGCGGAACATGGGAGCACAAAATAATGAGACGAGCGAAGATCGTCGCCACCCTCGGGCCGGCGACATCGAGCTATGAGCAGATCCGGGCGATTCTCGATGCGGGCGTCGACGTCGCGCGGATGAACCTCAGCCACGGCAGCTACGACGTGCACGAGGGCGTCTACCAGAACGTGCGGAAGGCGGCGAGCGACTCGGGTCGTGCCGTCGCAGTGCTCGTCGACCTCCAGGGGCCGAAGATCCGCCTCGGCAAGTTCGCCGACGGGCCGCACGAGCTCGCCGAGGGCGACATCTTCAAGATCACCACCGAAGACGTCGTGGGCACGAAGGAACTCGTCGGCACGACGTTCAAGGGGCTTCCCCAAGACGTCAAGCCCGGCGACTTCCTGCTGATCGACGACGGCAAGGTGCGCGTCGAGGTCGTCGAGACCGACGGCGTCGTCGTCACCACCAAGGTCATCGTGGCCGGCCCGGTGTCGAACAACAAGGGCATCAACCTGCCCGGCGTCGCCGTCAACGTGCCCGCGCTCTCCGACAAGGACGAGGCCGACCTCCGCTGGGGCCTCGAGCTCGGCGCCGACCTCATCGCGCTGTCGTTCGTGCGGAACGCCTCCGACATCACGCGCGTGCACGAGATCATGGACGAGGTGGGCCGCCGCGTGCCCGTCGTCGCGAAGATCGAGAAGCCGCAGGCCGTCGACGCCCTCGAGGAGATCACCGAGGCGTTCGACGCCATCATGGTCGCCCGCGGCGACCTCGGCGTCGAGCTTCCGCTCGAGGCCGTGCCGATCGTGCAGAAGCGCGCGGTCGAGATCGCCCGTCGTCTCGCGAAGCCCGTCATCGTGGCGACGCAGATGCTCGAGTCGATGATCCACAGCCCGGTGCCGACGCGCGCCGAGACCTCGGATGTCGCGAACGCCGTGCTCGACGGAGCCGACGCCGTCATGCTCTCGGGCGAGACGAGCGTGGGGGAGTACCCCGTCATCACGGTGCAGACCATGGCGCGCATCGTCGAGTCGACCGAACAGCACGGGCTCGACCGCATCGCGCCGCTCGGCACGAAGCCCCGCACCCAGTCGGGCGCGATCACGGCCGCCGCAGTCGAGGTCGCCGACTTCGTCGAGGCCAAGTACCTCTGCGTCTTCACCGAGTCGGGCGAGACCGTGCGCCGCATGACGCGCCTTCGCTCGAAGATCCCCATCCTCGCGTTCACGCCCGACCCCGCGATCCGTCGCCGTCTGGCACTCAACTGGGGCGTCGAGTCGTTCGTCGTCTCCCGGGTGACCCACACCGACCAGATGGTCGGCCAGGTCGACGAGGCGCTCGCGAAGACCGGCAAGGCCGTCAACGGCGAGAAGGTCGTCATCATCTCGGGTTCCCCTCCCGGAATCCCCGGCACCACGAACGACGTGCGCGTGCACGTCGTCGGCGAGGTGCTCTAAGCCGCACACGAGAGGAGTCGGTCCGCGAGGGCCGGCTCCTTTCGCATGCCGGCGGCGACGAGCAGCGGATGTCGCAGCCGCCGCCGCTGGCACGGCGAACGCCTCGGGGTTCGAGATGACAGACTCGGATCATGGTCGAGTTCGAGTGCCGCACCCGTCTGCCGCTGACGGTGCAGCAGTCGTTCGACCGTTCCCGGAGCATCGACCTGCATGTCGCATCGATGGCGGATTCGCGGGAGCGCGCCGTCGCCGGCGTCACGAGCGGCCTCATCGGCTCCGGCGAGGAGGTCACGTGGCGTGCGCGCCATTTCGGCGTGCCGATCCGCATGACGAGCAGGATCAGTGGGTTCGATCCACCGTCGTCGTTCGTCGACGAACAGGTTCGCGGTCCGTTTCGCTCGTTCCGGCACGAGCACGAGTTCGTCGAGGACGTTGCGGGTGGCACGCTCATGATCGACCGCGTGCGGTTCGTCGCGCCGTTCGGCCCGCTCGGACGCGCCGCGGAGCTCGTGCTCGGCCCCTACCTGCGGCGACTCATCGAGCACCGCAACCTCGTCCTCGCCGCCGTCGATTCCCCGCCGTTCACGAAATGAGGTCGATCATGCCGATTCCCACCCTGCCCGCCAGCGGGTCGCCCGCCCTCGACTGGGCCGCACGATCGATGCCGCTGCTCGCCTCGACCATGGAGGCCCACGCAGGGGACTTCGCCGGGCGCCACGTCGGCATCTGCTTGCACATCGAGCCGAAGACGGGGGTGCTCGTGCACTGGCTGCTGACGGTCGGAGCGAAGGTCACCATCACCGGCAATCTCGGCACGACCGATCAGGCGACGGTCGACACGCTGCGGGCACTCGGCGCGACGGTCGTCGGCGGACACGACGACGATGCGGCGCAGCATGCGCGAAACCTCGATGCGCTCGCTGCCGCCGAGCCCGATGTGCTCCTCGACAACGGAGCCGAGACGATCGAGCGGTTCCTGCGCGGCGGCCCCCGCAGCGCCGCCTTCCTCGGGGCGACCGAGGAGACCACGACGGGCGGACGACGCCTCCGCGAACTCGACGTCGCTGCCGACTTCCCGATCATCGTCATCAACGACAGCCCGCTGAAGCTGCTGATCGAGAACGAGTTCGGCGTCGGGCAGAGCATCGTGCAGGGGTTCATGAACGCCACCAACGCGATGCTGCCCGGAACCCGGGCGACCGTCATCGGCTACGGCCCGTGCGGCAAGGGCGTCGCAGAGACGCTCGCCCGCCTCGGAGCCCGGGTGGGCGTCGCGGACACCGATCCGTATCGCGCGCTCGAGGCGATCATGCACGGGCACCGCGTCGCCCCGGTCGAGGCGCTGCTGCCGGAGACGCAGCTCGTGTTCCTCGCGACCGGACATCCGGGCGTGATCTCGGGCGAGCAGCTCGACCTCCTCGGCGACGGAGTCATGCTCGTCGGCGTCGGCCACGAGGCGGACGAGATCGACCTCCCGGCGCTGCGGGCGCGCGCCGTCCGCACCACGTCGCTCTCGGTCCCGTCGGGAGACGCCGATGCCCGGATCGTCTACGAGCTGGAGGACGGGCGCGAGGTCGTGGTGCTGCACGGCACCAAGATGATCAATCTCGTCGCAGCCGGTGGCAACCCGATCCAGGCCATGGACCTCGGCCTCTCGCTGCAGGCGGCGAGCCTCGCCGCGATCGCCCGTGGCGGGGTCGAGTTCGCCGGGCCGCACGGTGTGCCAGCCGACATCGACCGCGAACTCGCGACCGCGCTCGTCGGACTCTGGAGCTAGTGCCCGCGCCCGATTCGGAACGTGGTGCCGGTGGTGGGGGTCGAACCCACACGCCCTTTCGGGCAAAGCATTTTGAGTGCTCCGCGTCTGCCATTCCGCCACACCGGCCAAAGGCCTCGCTCAGAATACCGTAGGCTTTCCCCCGTGACAGACACCGAACCAACTCAGTCGGCACCGCGCCGCGTGGTCGTGGCGGAAGATGAGTCGCTCATCCGCCTCGATATCGTCGAGATCCTGCGCGACAACGGCTTCGAGGTCGTCGGAGAGGCCGGTGACGGCGAAACGGCAGTGGCCCTCGCCACCGAGCTGCGGCCCGACCTCGTCATCATGGACGTCAAGATGCCCCAGCTCGACGGCATCTCCGCAGCCGAGCGCCTCTCGAAGGGCCACATCGCCCCGGTCGTGCTCCTCACGGCGTTCAGCCAGAAGGAGCTCGTGGAGCGCGCCAGCGAAGCCGGCGCTCTGGCCTACGTCGTGAAGCCGTTCACGCCCAACGACCTCCTGCCCGCGATCGAGATCGCGCTGGCCCGCTACGCGCAGATCATCGCGCTCGAGGCCGAGGTCGGCGACCTCGTCGAGCGCTTCGAGACCCGCAAGCTCGTCGATCGGGCCAAGGGCCTGCTCAACGAGAAGATGGGACTCTCGGAGCCCGAGGCGTTCCGCTGGATCCAGAAGGCCTCGATGGACCGACGCCTGACGATGAAAGACGTCTCGCAGGCCATCATCGAGCAGCTCGCGGCCAAGAAGTAGCACCACAGGTTTCCAATACAGCGGATGCCGCGGCGACACGTGTCGACGCGGCATCCGCTGTTCTCGTCTCGCCTCAGGACGCGGGGCGGTCCTTGATGAGGTTGGTGATGCGGATCGTGGAGCACCGGCGGCCCTGATCGTCGGTGACGGCGATCTCGTGCGTCGTGAGAGTGCGCCCGAGATGGATCGGCGTGCAGACCCCGGTGACCCATCCGCTCGTCGCCGAACGCGTGTGCGTCGCGTTGATCTCGATGCCGACGGCGAGCCGGCCGGTGCCGGCCCAGAGGTTCGCGGCCATGGAGCCGAGCGATTCGCCGAGCACCACGTAGGCGCCGCCGTGCAGGAGCATCGCCGGCTGCGTGTTGCCCTCGACCGGCATTCTCGCGACGGATCGATCGACCGAGAACTCGAGGAACTCGATGCCCATCTTCTCGGCCAGTGCACCCGTTCCGCGGGTGTGGAGATAGTCGATCGGATCGCTCGTCTGGGTCATGCTCGCCTTCGAGATGGGCCGTCGGGCAGTGTCGTCGGCCGCTTGTAGTCTTGGGGGGTGTCGGACGCAGAAAAGCCTACCCTCCTCGTCGTCGACGGCCATTCGTTGGCCTTCCGGGCCTTCTACGCCCTCCCAGTCGACAGCTTCACCACCCGCGACGGTCAGCACACGAACGCCATCCACGGCTTCCTGTCGATGCTGCTCCTGCTGCTGCAGAACGAGAAGCCGACGCATATCGCCGTCGCCTTCGACATCTCGCGCGCATCGTTCCGCACGCGGGAGTACCCCGAGTACAAGGGCACGCGCGGCGAGACGCCGGTCGAGTTCAAGGGGCAGGTGCCGCTGCTGCAGGACGCACTGAAGGCCATGGGCGTGCGCACCCTCGAGAAAGAGGACTACGAGGCCGACGACATCCTCGCGACGCTCGCGGCCCGCGGTCGCGAAGAGGGGTATCGCGTGCTCCTCGTCTCGGGCGACCGCGACACCATCCAGCTCGTCAACGACGACGTCACGCTGCTCTACCCGAACACGCAGGGCGTCTCGCAGCTGAAGCGCTACGACACCGACGCGGTCGTCGAGCGCTACGGCATCCGCCCCGAGCAGTACCCCGACGTCGCCGCACTCGTCGGCGAGTCCAGCGACAACCTCATCGGAATCACGAAGGTCGGCGAGAAGACCGCCGTCAAGTGGCTCGGCCTCTACGGTTCGCTCGACGGCATCCTCGAGCACGCCGACGAGATCAAGGGCGTCGTCGGGCAGAACCTGCGCGACGAGAAAGAGAACGCGATCCGCAACCGCCGCCTCAACCGGCTCGTCACCGACGTCGAACTCGACGTCGCGATCGACGAGCTCGAGGCGAAGCCGATCGACATCGAGGCGGTGCAGCCGCTCTTCGAGCGGCTCGAGTTCCGCACGCTGTTCGAGCGGATGAAGAAGATCGTCGCCGGCAACGGCAACGGCAACGGCAACGGCGCGGCCGTGACATCCGGTGCGCCGGCGACCCCGGCCGCAGACGCGCCCGCCGCCCCCGCTGCTCCGAGCCCGCGCCGACTCCTCGACGAAGAGCTCGCCGCCTGGATCGAACGCGCCGTCATCGCCGAACCCGCGGGTCTCGGCCTCAGCCTCGAGGTGCTCGACGGCGCCGTGATCGGCGCCGGCATCGCGACGGCCAGCGAGTCCGTGCACCTCCCGTGGCAACAGGGGCGCACCGACTACGCGCCGTTCGAAGCGTGGCTCGCGAGCGATGCGCCGAAGATCATGACCGACGCGAAACCCCAGCTGAAGGCGCTCATGCGCTCGGGCCTCGCCTTCGACGGGCTCGTCGTCGACACGCTCGTCGCCGGATGGCTCGTGCGGCCGATCCTCGCCGAGAAGACGCTCGCCGACCTCGTCGAGCGCTACCTCGGCGAGACCGTTCCGCAGGGCGACCCCGCGCAGCTCATGCCCGAAGAGGGCACCGACGCCGGCGCCCCCGAGTACGCGTGGTACTCGCTGCGGCTCGCGCCGGTCGTGCTGCGCGCCCTGCCCGAGAGTTCGCGGCAGTTGCTCGCCGACGTCGAGATGCCACTCGTGGCGGTGCTCGCGGCGATGGAGGTGCGCGGCGTCACCGTCGATCACGACGAACTCTCCTCGCTCTCGGCCGAACTCGGTGCCCGTGCGGCAGGTCTCGCAGAGGCCGCCTTCGCCGAGATCGGGCGCGAGGTCAACCTGGGTTCCCCCAAACAGCTCCAAGAGGTCCTCTTCGACCAGCTCGGCATGCCGAAGACGCGGGCGACGAAGACCGGGTACACGACCGACGCGAGCGCGCTGGCCGACCTGCAGGAGTCGAACCCGCACCCGTTCCTCGGCTACCTGCTCGAGCACCGCGACGCGACGAAGCTGCGCCAGATCGTCGAGTCGCTCGACAAGTCGATCGCCGCCGACGGGCGCATCCACACGAGCTACGGCCAGATCGGCGCGGCCACCGGCCGCATGTCGTCGAACGACCCGAACCTGCAGAACATCCCGATCCGCACCGAAGACGGCCGCCGCATCCGCAAGGCCTTCCGCCACGGCGCCGAGTACACCGAGCTGCTCACGGCCGACTACTCGCAGATCGAGATGCGCATCATGGCGCACCTGTCGGGAGACCCTGGACTCATCGAGGCGTTCAACGCCGGTGAAGACCTGCACCGCTTCGTCGGCGCACGCGTCTTCTCGGTCGACCCCGCCGACGTCACGCCCGTGATGCGCACGAAGGTCAAGGCGATGTCGTACGGTCTCGCCTACGGGCTCAGCGCCTTCGGCCTCTCGAAGCAGCTCCGCATCGACCGCGCAGAGGCGACGCAGCTCATGAAGGAGTACTTCGAGCGGTTCGGCGCCGTGCGCGACTACCTGCGCATGGTCGTCGAGCAGGCGAAGATCGACGGCTACACCGAGACGATCTTCGGTCGCCGTCGTCCGTTCCCCGACCTCAACAGCCCGAACCGCGTGCTCCGCGAGAACGCCGAGCGGGCTGCGCTGAACTCGCCGATCCAGGGTTCGGCGGCCGACATCATCAAGATCGCGATGTCCCGCATCGAGAACGACGTGACGGCGCAGGGCATGGCCAGCCGCATGCTGCTCACGGTGCACGACGAGCTCATCTTCGAGGTCGCCGACGGCGAGTCCGAGGCGCTCGAGACGCTCGTGCGCGACCGCATGGCGAGTGCTGCCGAGCTGCTCGTGCCGCTCGACGTGCAGATCGGCCGCGGGGCGAACTGGGAGGACGCGGCGCACTGATCACGGGCACCCCCGTGAGGTGCGGGACGTCGGTCGGCTGCCATAGGCTCGCACCATGGCATCGAGTGAGCGCACCCCGACCGACGTCGATCGCATCGCAGAGGGGTGGGTCGACACTCTCGTCGAATTGAACCCCGGCGTCGGCACCTACATCGGTCGCACGACCTTCGACGAGCGGCTCGCCGACTACTCTCCCGAGGGCCACGAGCGCGGGGTCGCCGCCACGCGCGAGGCGCTCGCCGCGCTTCGTGCGGCGACGCCGGCCGACGGCATCGACCGCATCACCGTCGCCGACCTCGGCAGCGAACTCGAACTGGAGCTCGAACGGCACGATGCCGGTCTCCACCTGCGCGACCTCAACGTGATCGCGAGCCCGGCCCAGGACATCCGCGAGGTCTTCGACCTCATGCCCACCGATGCTCCTGAAGAGTGGGAGCGCATCGCGACCCGTCTCGGGGCCGTTCCCGGTGCGATCGACGGCTACATCGAGACCCTGCGCGAGGGCATCGCCCGAGGCGTCGTGCCCGCGGCGCGACAGGTGCGCGAAGTCGCGGCGCAGGCACGTCGCATCGCGAAGCCCGACGGGTTCTTCGGCACGTTCGCCGGCTCGGCGAAGGCGGGTGACGCCGAGCTGCCCGCGTCGATCACGAGCAGCCTCGGCACCGGTGCCGCGGAGGCCGCCTCCTCGTACGGCCGCCTCGCCGAGTTCCTCGAGACCGAGCTGCACCCGGTGGCGGGCGAGCACGACGGCGTCGGGCGCGAGATCTACGCGCTGCAGTCGCGCCACTTCCTCGGCGCGGTCATCGACCTCGACGAGACCTACGAGTGGGGCATCGAAGAGCTCGCACGCATGGTCGCCGAGCAGGAGTCCATCGCGAACGAGATCCTGCCCGGGGCATCCGTTCACGAGGCGATCGCGTTCCTCGACGGCGATCCGTCGCGCAAGCTCCACGGCACCGACGCGCTGCAGCGCTGGATGCAGGAGACGAGCGACCGGGCCGTCGCCGAGCTCGCGGGTACGCAGTTCGACATCCCGGCCGAGATCCGCACGCTCGAGTGCATGATCGCACCGACGCAAGAGGGCGGCATCTACTACACCGGTCCGAGCGACGACTTCTCGCGACCGGGCCGCATGTGGTGGTCGGTGCCCGAGGGCGTCACCGAGTTCGACACGTGGCGCGAACTCACGACCGTGTACCACGAGGGTGTTCCCGGCCACCACCTGCAGATCGGCCAGGCCGTCGTGAATCGCGGCCAGCTGAACACCTGGCGGCGACAGCTCGCCGGCACCTCCGGCCACGCCGAGGGCTGGGCGCTCTACGCCGAGCGACTCATGCAGGGTCTCGGCTACCTCGACGACCCGGCCGACCGGCTCGGCATGCTCGACGGCCAGCGCATGCGGGCCGCCCGCGTCGTGCTCGACATCGGGGTGCACCTCGGCAAGCAGCGGCCCGACGGGCAGGGCGCATGGACGGGCGACTACGCGTTCGAGTTCCTCGGGCAGAACGTCAACATGAACGAGGGCTTCGTGCGCTTCGAGGTGAACCGCTACCTCGGCTGGCCGGGCCAGGCGCCGTCGTACAAGGTCGGCCAGCGCATCTGGGAGCAGCTGCGCGACGAGGTCGCCCGCCGCGAGGGGGAGTCCTTCGACATCAGGGAGTTCCACCGCAACGCGCTCGCGCTCGGCGGCGTCGGCCTCGACACCCTGCGCTCCGCGCTGCTCGGTTGATCGCGTCGGTGTCGAGGCGGCACCGACCCGGGGGGTCGGCATGACGCGGGTGGTGATCGCCGGGGCCTCGGGCTTCATCGGCGGATACCTCGTCGCGAGGTATCGCGCTGCCGGCCTCGAGGTCCGCACGATCGGTCGGGGTGCATCGGCCGACGCCTCGTGGGAGGACCAGGCGGCGGTCGCCGCCCTCGTCGACGGATGCGACGTGCTCGTGAACCTCGCTGGCCGAAGCGTGAACTGCAGGTACACCCCGGGCAACCGCGCCGAGATCGTGCGGTCGCGGGTGGAGACGACCGCGGCGCTGCGTTCGGCCGTAGAGTCCGCCGCGTCGCCGCCGCGCGTCTGGTTCAACTCCTCGACGGCGACGATCTACCGACATGCCGAGGATCGCCCGATGACCGAGCGCGACGGCGAGCTCGGGAGCGGATTCTCCGTCGACGTCGCACGCGCCTGGGAGGGGGAGTTCTTCTCCGGGCACCTGCCGGCGACGCGTCGGGTCGCGCTCCGCATCGCGATCGTGCTCGGCGACGGCAGCGTGATGCGCCCGCTCGTCAGACTCGCGCGCCTCGGCCTGGGCGGCCCGCAACGCGACGGTCGCTGGCCTGCGACGCGCGCACGGCGGGCCGCGGGCACGCACCACGAGTTCCGCGCGAGTCGCGGGCGGCAGCGCTTCAGCTGGGTGCACATCGCCGATGTCGCCGGCATCATCGACTTCCTCGCCGGCCGGCCCGATCTCGACGGAGTCGTCAACGTCAGCGCCCCGAATCCCACCGACAACCGCACGCTGATGCGCACGATCCGACAGCTGGTCGGCGCGCCGTTCGGGGTTCCGGCATGGCGGTGGGTGCTCGAGCCCGCCTCCGCGGTCATCCGCACCGAGACCGAATTGGTCCTGAAGAGCCGGTGGGTCGTGCCCGAGCGACTGCTCGACGCGGGCTACGAGTTCGAGTACCCCGACCTCGAGCCGGCGCTTCGCAGCATCCTGAAGCCCGAATCCGTGCGTACCGAGGCCGTCAGCACGCCGACTCCGGGGGAGTGACCCTGCCGTTTGCCAACGAGGGAGCGATTCCGTTAGGATTGAGCGTCACTCGTGTGACATCCCTGTCCGCATGCCCATCGCGGAATCAACATATCGCTCTCCCTCGCGATGGGCTCGATTTTGTCCTTTACGGAGCATTCACTACATGACAACCGCAACGACCAAGGCACCCAAGCAGGTCGCGATCAACGACATCGGATCTGCTGACGATTTCCTCGCCGCGGTCGAGAAGACTTTGAAGTTCTTCAACGACGGCGACCTCATCGAGGGTACCGTCGTGAAGATCGACCGCGACGAGGTTCTCCTCGACGTCGGCTACAAGACCGAGGGTGTCATCCCCTCGCGTGAGCTTTCCATCAAGCACGATGTCGACCCCAGCGAGGTCGTCGGCGTCGGCGACACCGTCGAGGCGCTCGTCCTTCAGAAGGAAGACAAAGAAGGCCGTCTCATCCTGTCGAAGAAGCGCGCTCAGTACGAGCGCGCATGGGGCGACGTGGAGAAGATCAAGGAAGCCGATGGCGTCGTGACCGGTTCGGTCATCGAGGTCGTCAAGGGCGGCCTGATCGTCGACATCGGCCTCCGTGGCTTCCTCCCGGCGTCGCTCATCGAGCTCCGCCGCGTGCGCGACCTCACGCCGTACCTCGGCCAGGAGATCGAGGCGAAGATCCTCGAGCTCGACAAGAACCGCAACAACGTCGTGCTCTCGCGCCGCGCGCTCCTCGAGCAGACGCAGTCCGAGTCGCGTTCGACGTTCCTCGCGAACCTCCACCCGGGACAGATCCGCAAGGGTGTCATCTCGTCGATCGTCAACTTCGGTGCGTTCGTCGACCTCGGTGGCGTCGACGGTCTCGTCCACGTCTCGGAGCTCTCGTGGAAGCACATCGAGCACGCCAGCGAGGTCGTCGAGGTCGGTCAGGAAGTCACCGTCGAGGTGCTCTCCGTCGAGCTCGACCGCGAGCGCGTCTCGCTGTCGCTCAAGGCGACGCAGGAGGACCCGTGGCAGGTCTTCGCCCGTACCCACGCGATCGGTCAGGTCGCCCCGGGTAAGGTCACGAAGCTCGTTCCGTTCGGTGCGTTCGTTCGCGTCGCAGACGGCATCGAGGGCCTCGTCCACATCTCCGAGCTGTCGGGCAAGCACGTCGAGCTCGCAGAGCAGGTCGTGTCTGTCGGCGAAGAGGTCTTCGTCAAGGTCATCGACATCGACCTCGAGCGTCGCCGCATCTCGCTCTCGCTGAAGCAGGCGAACGAGGGCGTCGACCCCGAGGGCACCGAGTTCGACCCGGCGCTCTACGGCATGCTCACCGAGTACGACGAGCAGGGCAACTACAAGTACCCCGAGGGCTTCGACCCCGAGACCAACGAGTGGCGCGAGGGCTTCGAGGCCCAGCGCGAGAAGTGGGAGCAGGACTACGCTGCAGCCCAGGCTCGCTGGGAGGCTCACAAGAAGCAGGTCGCCGCGGCGAACGCTGCTGCTGTGGCCGACGACTCGTTCGCCTCGGCTGGTGCTTCGTACTCGAGCGACTCGGCCGGCGCGGGCACCCTCGCCGACGACGCGTCGCTCGCGGCGCTGCGCGAGAAGCTCTCGAGCAACAACTAGTTCGCTCCCGCGACACAAGCGGACGCGAAACGGAAGGCCGGTCCCCTCGGGGGCCGGCCTTCCGGCATTTCATGGCGCGGTCGACGGATGTCGCGCGCTCCGCGCCCGGCGGCGGCGCACGGCGATGACCACGAGCGCTGCGATCAGCACGACGCCGAGCACGACGAGCACGGGTGCGAGGATCGCTGCGAAGGCGAGCGCGAACGCACCGGCATCCTCGGCGGCGCTCGCGATGGGAGCACCGACACCGGCGGTGGCGGCATTGACAACGGGCCGCGCCATCGCCTTGGCGAGATGCACGAGCAGGGCGAGCCCCACACCGATCGCGATCGGCACCCACTGCTGCGAGGTGAAGAAGGCCTCGGGGTCGGTGACGGCCACGGTCGTCGCGCTCACCCCCGACCCGAAGGCCAGGCCCCCGGCTGTGGGCCGCACGACCGTCTGCACGATGTCGTTCATCGAGTCGAGGCCCGGCACCTTGTCGGCGACGAACTCGACGATGAGCAGCACGACGAGGATGAGGAGCACCCACTCGTTCGACAGCCACGCCCACTGCGGCGGCAACTCGATGAGGCCGGTGAACCGGTCGAGTGCGCCGATCACCACCAGGGGGATCCAGGCGTTCAAGCCGGCCGCGAGCGCGAGTCCGGTTCCCGTCAGCAGTTCGAGCATCTTCGCCTCCTGAGCCGTCGCGTCGAGTGTCGCACGGTTAGAGTGAGAGCGTGTATCTGATCGGTCTCACGGGCGGCATCGCCTCAGGCAAGTCCACGGTCGCGCGTCGACTCTACGAACACGGCGCCGTGCACATCGACGCCGACCAGCTCGCACGGCGCGTCGTTGAGCCCGGGACGCCCGCACTCGCGGCGATCGTCGAGGAGTTCGGTGCCGACGTGCTGCACCGCGACGGAACGCTCGACCGCGCGAAGCTCGGTGAGCGGGTGTTCGGCGATGCGGAGCAGCTCGCGAAGCTCAACGCGATCGTGCACCCCGCGGTGCGCGAGCTCTCGGGCCGCCTGATCGCGAAGGCCGAGGCAGAAGACCCCGATGCCGTCGTCGTCTACGACGTTCCACTGCTCGTCGAGGCATCCGTCGACCACCCGTTCGACCTGATCGTCGTGACGAACGCGCCCCGACGCGCCCAGGTCGAGCGCCTCGTCGAGCACCGCGGACTCGACCGCGGCCAGGCAGAGGCCCGCGTCGATGCCCAGGTCGACAACACGGCTCGCCTCGCGATCGCCGACGTCGTGATCGACACGGATGGCTCGCTGGCGCACACCATGAGCCAGACCGACGACCTCTGGCACCGCATCGTCGAAGAGCGTCGCGCTCGCGCCTGACCACGACCCCGCGGGCTGACAGCGCGCTCACAGGGGGAGTGTCGGGGGGCGCTCCTAGACTGGGAAGCATGCAGGCCACACGTTCAGTTCGGCCGTTCGAGGTCATCAGCGAATACACGCCGAGCGGCGATCAGCCGGCGGCGATCGCCGAGCTCGCGGCACGCATCAACGCCGGTGAGACCGATGTCGTGCTGCTCGGCGCGACCGGCACCGGCAAGTCCGCGACGACCGCCTGGCTCATCGAGCAGGTGCAGCGACCGACACTCGTGCTCGCGCACAACAAGACGCTCGCAGCGCAGCTCGCCAACGAGTTCCGCGAACTCCTGCCGAACAACGCCGTCGAGTACTTCGTCTCGTACTACGACTACTACCAGCCCGAGGCGTACGTTCCGCAGACCGACACCTTCATCGAGAAAGACAGCTCGATCAACGCCGAGGTCGAGCGGCTGCGCCACTCGACGACGAACTCGCTGCTGAGCCGGCGCGACGTCGTGGTCGTGTCGTCGGTGTCGTGCATCTACGGCCTCGGCACGCCCGAAGAGTACCTCGGCGCGATGATGCCGCTGCAGGTCGGGCAGAAGGTCGATCGCGACTGGCTCATCCGCAAGTTCGTCTCGATGCAGTACCAGCGCAACGACGTCGACTTCTCGCGCGGCAACTTCCGCGTGCGCGGCGACACGATCGAGATCATCCCGATCTACGAAGAGCTCGCGATCCGCATCGAGATGTTCGGCGACGAGATCGAAGCGCTCTACAGCCTGCATCCGCTGACCGGCCAGGTCGTCGCGAAGCTCGACTCCGTCCCGGTGTTCCCGGGCTCGCACTACGTCGCGAGCACCGAGGTGATGCAGCGCGCGATCGGCACCATCCGCATCGAACTCGAAGAGCGACTCGCCGAGCTCGAGCGCGAGGGCAAGCTGCTCGAGGCGCAGCGACTGCGCATGCGCACCACGTTCGACCTCGAGATGATGGAGCAGATCGGCTTCTGCTCGGGCATCGAGAACTACTCCCGGCACATCGACGGCCGTCAGGCCGGTGAGGCGCCCCACTGCCTCCTCGACTACTTCGCCGACGACTTCCTCGTCGTCATCGACGAGTCCCACGTCACGGTGCCGCAGATCGGTGCGATGTACGAGGGCGACTCGTCGCGAAAGCGCACCCTCGTCGAGCACGGGTTCCGCCTTCCGAGCGCACTCGACAACCGGCCGCTCAAGTGGGACGAGTTCAAGGCGCGCGTGGGGCAGACGGTCTACCTCTCGGCGACGCCCGGGCGCTACGAGATGGGCATCGCCGACGGCGTCGTGCAGCAGATCATCCGCCCGACGGGTCTCGTCGATCCGCAGATCGTGGTGAAGCCCTCGAAGGGCCAGATCGACGACCTGCTCGAAGAGATCCGCACCCGCGCCGGCCGCGACGAGCGAGTGCTCGTGACGACGCTCACGAAGAAGATGGCCGAAGAGCTCACCGACTTCCTCACCGAGGCGGGGGTGCGGGTGCGCTACCTCCACTCCGACGTCGACACGCTGCGCCGCGTCGAGCTGCTCACCGAACTCCGAGCCGGTGTCTACGACGTGCTCGTGGGCATCAACCTCCTGCGAGAGGGGCTCGACCTGCCCGAGGTCTCGCTCGTCGCGATCCTCGACGCCGACAAAGAGGGCTTCCTCCGCTCGTCGACCTCGCTCATCCAGACCATCGGTCGCGCCGCTCGCAACGTCTCGGGCGAGGTGCACATGTACGCCGACGTGCTCACCGACTCGATGAAGTCGGCCATCGACGAGACGACGCGTCGACGCGACATGCAGCTCGAGTACAACAAGGTCAACGGCATCGATCCTCAGCCGCTCCGCAAGCGCATCGCCGACATCACCGATGTGCTCGCGAGAGAAGAGGCCGATACTGCGGCGCTCCTCGCCGGTCGCGACGCGAAGAAGAAGACCTCGGTTCCGAACCTCCGGCGAGAGGGCATCGCGGCGGCGGGCGCCAACGATCTCGAAGACATCATCCGCGACCTCAACGACCAGATGCTGGTCGCGGCGGGGGAGTTGAAGTTCGAGCTGGCGGCACGCCTGCGCGACGAGGTCTCCGACCTCAAGCGCGAGCTCCGCCAGATGGAGAAGGCCGGACACCTGGGGTGATCGTCGCGCGATTCGAACGTATGTTCGCTCAGAGCACGCGCGCTCGAGGCATCCGTGTCGGTGGTGCTCTCTAAACTCGAAGGGTGCCAGTTTCACGTCTCGATGCCCATTCGCACCTGAGTGTCCGCGGTGCTCGCGTGCACAACCTGCAGAACGTCGACGTCGAGATCCCGCGCGACGCGATGGTGGTCTTCACGGGGCTCTCGGGTTCCGGCAAGTCGTCGCTCGCGTTCGACACGATCTTCGCAGAGGGGCAGCGGCGGTACGTCGAATCGCTCTCGGCTTATGCGCGCCAGTTCCTCGGGCAGGTCGACCGCCCCGACGTCGACTTCATCGAGGGCCTCAGCCCCGCGGTCTCCATCGACCAGAAGTCGACCAACCGCAACCCGCGTTCGACCGTCGGCACGATCACCGAGATCTACGACTACATGCGCCTGCTCTGGGCTCGCATCGGTGTGCCGCACTGCCCGGTGTGCGGTGAGCGCATCCAGCGGCAGACGGTGCAGCAGATCGCCGACCAGCTCATGGAGCTGCCCGAGGGCATCCGCTATCAGGTCGTCAGCCCCGTGGTGTCGAAGAAGAAGGGCGAGTTCGTCGACCTCTTCCGCGATCTCGCCGCGCAGGGCTACTCGCGCGCCGTCGTCGACGGCGACGTGATCCGCCTCGACGACCCGCCGAAGCTCAAGAAGCAGATCAAGCACGACATCTCGGTCGTCATCGATCGTCTCGTCGCCGGGCCCGAGCTCCTCGGCCGGCTCACCGACTCCCTCGAGACGGCCCTGCGCCTGACCGACGGGCTCGTGCAGGTCAACTACGTCGACGAGACCGGCCCCGCCGCCTGGGCCACCTTCTCCGAGAAGCTCTCGTGCCCGAACCAGCACCCCATCCAGCTGACTGAGATCGAGCCGCGCACGTTCTCGTTCAACGCGCCCTTCGGCGCGTGTCCCGAATGCTCCGGCCTCGGCACCCGCATGTCCGTCGACGACGCGCTCCTGCTCGGCGACCAGAGCCTCAGCATCGCCGACGGCGTCATCCTGCCGTGGACCTCGCAGGGCAAGAGCCTCTACAACTACTACGAGAAGCTGCTGGGCGGGCTCGCCCGCGACCTCGACTTCTCGCTCGACACCCCGTGGGAGGAGCTCGACGAAGTCGCCCGCCAGGCGGTGCTCCGCGGCGACAACTTCGAGGTCAAGGTCAAGTGGCGCAACCGCTACGGCCGCGAGATGAGCTACACCTCCGGCTTCGAGGGCGTCGTGCCGTACATCGAGCGCCAGTACCTGCAGGCCGAGACCGACGTGCAGCGCGCCCGGTGGTCCGAGTACCTCCGCGAGGTGCCGTGCCCGGTCTGCGACGGCAAGCGCCTGAAGCCCGAAGTGCTCTCCGTGCTCATCCACGACCACAGCATCGCCGACGTCGGACTGCTCAGCCTCACCGATGCGCGTTCGTTCATGGACCGGCTCGCGCTGACCGACCGCGAGCAGGCGATCGCCGCGCAGGTGCTGCGCGAGATCAAGCTGCGACTCGACTTCCTCATCCGCGTCGGGCTCAGCTACCTCGACCTCTCGCGTGCGGCGGCCACCCTCTCGGGTGGTGAGGCGCAGCGCATCCGACTTGCGACGCAGATCGGCTCGGGCCTGACCGGCGTGCTCTACGTGCTCGACGAGCCGAGCATCGGCCTGCACCAGCGCGACAACCGTCGGCTCATCGACACACTCATCGCGCTCCGCGACCTCGGCAACACGCTGATCGTCGTCGAGCACGATGAAGACACGATCCGCACCGCCGACTGGATCGTCGACATCGGACCGGGTGCCGGCGTCAACGGTGGCACGGTCGTGCACTCGGGCAGCTACGCCGACCTCGTGAAGAACACGCGCTCCCTCACGGGCGACTACCTCTCGGGTCGCAAAGAGATCCCGATCCCCGAGCAGCGTCGAGCGATCGACGGCGAGCGCACGATCATGGTGCAGGGCGCCGAGGCGAACAACCTGCGCGGCGTCGACGTCGAGTTCCCGCTCGGCGTGCTGACCGCCGTCACCGGGGTGAGCGGCTCGGGCAAGTCGTCGCTCGTCAACGACATCCTCTACCGGGTGCTCGCCAACCGCTTGAACGGGGCCCGCAAGGTGCCCGGCAAGCACCGCAGGGTGACGGGCCTCGACCAGCTCGACAAGGTCGTGCACGTCGACCAGGCGCCGATCGGCCGCACGCCGCGGTCGAACCCGGCAACGTACACCGGCGTCTTCGACCGCATCCGCACGCTGTTCTCCGAGACGACCGAGGCGAAGGCGCGCGGCTACCTGCCGGGTCGATTCAGCTTCAACGTCAAGGGCGGGCGCTGCGAGGCGTGCTCGGGCGACGGCACCATCAAGATCGAGATGAACTTCCTGCCCGACGTGTACGTCGCGTGCGAGGTCTGCGGCGGCCAGCGCTACAACCGCGAGACCCTGCAGGTGCACTACAAGGGCAAGAACATCGCCGAGGTGCTCGAGATGCCGATCAGCGAGGCGGCCGAGTTCTTCGAACCGATCTCCGCGATCCACCGCTACCTCAAGACCCTCGTCGACGTCGGACTCGGCTACGTGCAGCTCGGCCAGAGCGCCACGACGCTCTCGGGCGGCGAGGCGCAGCGCGTGAAGCTCGCGACCGAGCTGCAACGTCGCTCCAACGGCCGCAGCGTCTACGTGCTCGACGAGCCCACCACTGGGCTCCACTTCGAAGACGTGCAGAAGCTCCTCAAGGTACTCGGCAAGCTCGTCGACAAGGGCAACACCGTGATCGTGATCGAGCACAGCCTCGACGTCATCAAGTCGGCCGACTGGATCATCGATCTGGGCCCCGAGGGCGGCTCTGGCGGTGGCCAGATCGTGGCCACCGGCACTCCCGAACAGGTCGCCGCGGTGACCGACAGTCACACCGGGTACTTCCTGCGCGAGATCCTCGACGCGGCGTCGGTGCGAGCCGCGGTCGCCAGCTGAGGCGATGAGCACCGCACCGTCGAACAGGGACACCGTCCCGTACCGTCCGAAGAAGGGCGAGATCCCGACCCAACCCGGGGTGTACCGGTTCCGCGACGCCGATCGACGGGTGCTCTACGTCGGCAAGGCGAAGAACCTCCGGGCCCGCCTCTCGAACTACTTCGCACCGCTCCGCACCCTGCACGAGCGCACCCGCCGCATGGTCACGACGGCAGCATCGGTCGAGTGGACGGTCGTCGCCAACGAGGTCGAGGCGCTGCAGCTCGAGTTCACGTGGATCAACGAGTTCGATCCACCGTTCAACGTGCAGTTCAAGGACGACAAGTCGTACCCGTACCTCGCGGTCACGCTGGCCGATGAGGCGCCGCGAGCCGTCGTCACCCGCAACCGCAACATCCGCGGCGCCAAGTACTTCGGGCCCTACCCCAAGGTGTGGGCGGTCAACGAGACGCTCGAGATCCTGCTCAAGCTCTTCCCGATCCGCACCTGCAAGGACTCCGACTACCGCCGGGCGATGGCCAGTGGCAAGCCGTGCTTCGCCGGACAGATCGGCCGCTGTTTCGGGCCGTGCTCGGGTCTCGTGACGATCGAGGAGCACCGCGAGAGCGTCGACCGCTTCGTCTCGTTCATGCAGAACCAAGACCGCCGCATCCTCGGCGAGCTCACCCAGCGCATGCGATCGGCCGCGGCCGTGCAGGACTACGAGTCCGCCGCACGTCTTCGCGACCGACTGCAGGCCGCCACCTCGTTCTTCGAGAAGAGTGCCGTCGTGCTCGGCGAGAAGGTCGACATCGACGTGTTCGGCATCGACCACGACGAACTCGCCGCCGCGGTGCAGCTCTTCATCGTGCGCGGCGGGCGCATTCGCGGCGTGCGCTCGTGGACGGTCGACAAGGAGCTCGACGTGCCGCTCGGCGAACTCGTCGACTCGGTCGTGCAGAACGCCTACGGCGACGGGGGAGTCCCCGCGGCCGAGGTCGTGGTGCCCGAGCTTCCCGACGACGCCGAGGCGCTCGAGACCTGGCTGGGCACGATCGCGGGTCGCAAGGTGCGACTACGGGCGGCGCAGCGCGGCGACAAGGCGGCACTCCTCGCGACCGCGACGCAGAACGCCAAGCAGACGCTGATGCTCTACAAGACGCGGCGCAGCGCCGACTTCACGACGCGGTCGCGGGCCCTCGAAGACATCCAAGAGGCGCTCGGCATGGCCGATGCACCGCTCCGCATCGAGTGCTACGACGTCTCCCACCTCAGCGGAACGAACATCGTCGCCTCGATGGTGGTCTTCGAAGACGGTCTGCCCCGCAAAGACGAGTACCGACGGTTCACCATCCCGCATTCGACCGACGACACCGATTCGCTCCACCAGGTGCTCACTCGTCGCCTCGCCTACCTGAAGACCCCAGACTCGATCGGCTCGCCGATCGAACCGAGCGTCGCCGACGGCGCGGACGTGCCTGAGGGCGAAACGGATGCCGCGGCAACCGAACGCCGCAAGAAGTTCGCCTATCGTCCGAACCTGCTGATCGTCGACGGCGGCCAGCCGCAGGTGGCGGCCGCGGCGCGCGCGCTCGAGGAATCGGGCGTCGAGGGCATCTACCTCTGCGGCATCGCGAAACGGCTCGAGGAGATCTGGACGCCCGACGGCGACTATCCCGTGATCCTGCCGCGCAACAGCGACGCGCTCTTCCTCTTCCAACGGGTGCGCGACGAGGCGCATCGCTTCGCGATCACCCACCAGCGGCAGCGTCGCAAGCGCGACATGGGCAGTGTCCTCTCCGAGATTCCCGGGCTCGGACCGTCGCGTGTGAAGGAGCTGCTGCGGCACTTCGGGTCGGTGAAACAGCTGCGCGCGGCATCCGAGACCGACATCGCCGAGGTGAAGGGCATCGGCCCATCGCTCGCGGCGACCGTGCACCGCACGCTGCACGCCGATGGCGCCCCCGCACCCAGATAGGCTTGGGTGTCGACACGCGGAAGGGGGCCTCGACACGATGACCGCAGATTCCGAGCAGCAGGAGATGCTGATCGTCACCGGCATGTCCGGTGCAGGACGCTCGACGGTCGGCAACGCGCTCGAAGACCTCGGCTGGTACGTCGTCGACAACCTCCCCCCGCAAATGCTGCGCCCTCTGGTCGAGCTCGTCGAGCGGGCCGGCACGTCCCTCCCGCGCATCGCGGCGATCGTCGACATCCGCGGCCGTGACTTCTTCTCCGAGCTCCGCGAGATCATCCAGGCGCTGCGTACCGGTGTCAGCGTGCGCGTCGTCTTCCTCGATGCCACCGACGCCGTGCTCGTGCGCCGATTCGAGTCGGTCCGCCGCCCGCACCCGCTGCAGGGCAACGGAACGCTGCTCGACGGCATCGGCGCGGAGCGCGCCCGGCTGGCGGAGCTCCGCGAGGCGAGCGACATCGTCGTCGACACCTCCGACCTGAACATCCACCAGCTCGCGACCCTCATCACCGAGACCTTCGCCGAGGTCGGCCACGCCGGCCTTCGCGTCACCATGCAGAGCTTCGGGTTCAAGTACGGCGTGCCCTCCGACGCCGACCTCGTGGCCGACGCGCGCTTCCTTCCGAATCCGTTCTGGATCCCCGAGCTCCGCCACCTCACGGGCGACGATGCCGTCGTCTCGGAGTACGTGCTGAGCCAGCCGGGCGCCATGGAGTTCGTCGAGGCGTACGTGAAGGCGCTCGAGCCCGTACTCGCCGGCTACCAGCGCGAGAACAAGCGGCACGCGACGATCGCGATCGGATGCACCGGCGGCAAGCACCGCTCGGTCGCCCTGGTGCGCGAGCTGGCGAAGCGCATCGCGGCGCTGCCCGGCGTCGCCGTGAGCGTGAAAGATCGGGACCTCGGCCGCGAGTGATCGCCGGCCGTGCAACACATGAGAGATGGGACGACAAGTGGCACTGACCGCTGACGTGAAAGAAGAACTGGCGCGCGTCGAAGTGTCGAAGACCGGGGTCAGGGTCGCTGAGCTCGCATCGATCCTCCGGTTCGCCGGAGGCCTGCACATCATCTCCAACCGCATCGCGATCGAGGCGGAGCTCGACTCCCCGACGCTCGTGCGTCGGGTGACGCGCGACCTCGGCGAGATCTACGGGGTGCGTCCCGATGTCTCGGTGATCTCGCCGACCGGCATGCGGCGCTCGAACCAGTACCTCGTGCGCGTGCTCGAGGGCGGCGAGACGCTCGCCCGTCAGACCGGCCTGCTCGACGCACGCCGGCGCCCGGTGCGCGGCCTGCCGAACAAGCTCACGACGGGCTCGCGCGACGAGGTCGCGGCCATCTGGCGAGGCGCGTTCCTCGCGAAAGGCAGCCTGACCGACCCCGGTCGTTCGGCTGCGCTCGAGGTCACCTGCCCCGGCAACGAGACCGCCATGGCGCTCGTCGGCGCCGCGGGTCGCCTCGGCATCTCGGCGAAGGCGCGCGAGGTGCGCGGCGTCCACCGCGTCGTCATCCGCGACGGCGAGGCGATCAGCGCGATGCTCGCGGTCATGGGCGCCACCGAGACGGTGCGCAACTGGGAAGAGCTGCGTCAGCGCCGCGAGGTGCGCGCAACGGCCAACCGCCTCGTCAACTTCGACGACGCGAACCTGCGACGTTCCGCACAGGCCGCCGTCGCGGCATGCGCCCGAGTCGAGCGCGCGATGGAGCTCCTCGGAGAGGGAATCCCCGACCATCTGAAGTACGCGGGCGAGCTGCGACTCGCTCACCGCGAGGCGAGTCTCGACGAGCTCGGCCACTATGCCGACCCGCCCATGACGAAGGACGCGGTCGCAGGACGCATCCGTCGTCTGCTCGCGATGGCCGACAAGAAGGCCGCCGACCTCGGCGTGCCGGGCACCGAGGCGAGCCTTCCCGCTGATCTCGACGAGGTCTGAGCGGATGCTCCGGCGGCCGTGCCGCCCGGAGCATGCACCATCGCCGAGCAGATCATCGGGGCATCCGTCATACGGTGTCAAGCCCGCAGCCGGTCAGGGGTGCCGATGCGGCGACGGGCATAGACTCGAGGAGCAGCCGCGGAATCCCGGGGATACGCCCGGAGGACCCGGCGCATCTGACAAGGAGAAGCAATGGCCGACTACACCCTCCCCGATCTGCCCTACGACTACTCGGCGCTCGAGCCGGCGATCAGCGGCACGATCATGGAGCTGCACCACTCGAAGCACCACCAGGCGTACGTGACGGGCGCCAACACCGCGCTCGCCCAGCTCGCAGAGGCTCGGGACTCGGGCAATCTCGCGAACGTCAACAAGCTCGAGAAGGACCTCGCCTTCAATCTCGGCGGCCACGTCAACCACTCGATCTTCTGGACCAACCTCTCGCCCGAGGGCGGCGACAAGCCGACCGGCGACCTCGCCGCTGCGATCGACGACCAGTTCGGGTCGTTCGACAAGTTCCAGGCGCACTTCACCGCGACGGCGCTCGGCGTGCAGGGCTCGGGCTGGGCGGTGCTCGCGTGGGATTCCCTCGGAGAACGCCTGATCATCGTGCAGTTCTTCGACCAGCAGGGCAACCTCCCCGCCGGCATCGTGCCGCTCCTGATGCTCGATGTCTGGGAGCACGCGTACTACCTCGACTACAAGAACGTGCGCGCCGATTACGTCAAGGCGTTCTGGAGCATCGCGAACTGGGAGAACGTCCAGAAGCGCTTCACGACCGCTGGTGAGAAGACCTCAGGGCTGCTGCTACTGTCGTAAAAAGGATGGTGTCCCCGGGCCCGTCCGGGGACACCGCCGTCCGACCAGTTCACCCAGTGAAAGTGCGCGTTCGCGCCATCGTCAATCAGGAGACATCTGTGTCTGTAAAGATCGGCATCAACGGCTTCGGCCGTATCGGCCGCAACTACCTCCGTGCCGCCCTCGCTCAGGGCGCCGACCTCGAGATCGTCGCCGTGAACGACCTCACCGACAACAAGACGCTCGCACACCTCCTGAAGTACGACTCCATCACGGGTCGCCTGGACGCGACGGTCGACTACGACGAGAACAACATCATCGTCGACGGCAAGGCCATCAAGGCGTTCTCCGAGCGCGACCCCGCGAACCTGCCCTGGGGCGAGCTCGGCGTGGACATCGTCATCGAGTCGACCGGTTTCTTCACCAAGGCCGCCGACGCGCGCAAGCACATCGATGCCGGTGCGAAGAAGGTCCTGATCTCGGCTCCCGCGACCGATGAAGATGCGACGTTCGTCATGGGCGTCAACGAGCACGAGTACGACCCCGAGCGACACAACATCATCTCGAACGCGTCGTGCACGACCAACTGCCTGGCCCCCCTCGCGAAGGTCTTCAACGACGCCTTCGGCATCGAGCGCGGCCTCATGACGACGGTGCACGCGTACACCGCCGACCAGAACCTCCAGGACGGTCCCCACAAGGACCTCCGTCGTGCGCGTGCCGCCGCGATCAACATCGTTCCGACGTCGACGGGTGCCGCGAAGGCGATCGGCCTCGTGCTGCCCGAGCTCGTCGGGAAGCTCGACGGCTTCGCGCTGCGCGTTCCGGTTCCCACCGGCTCGATCACCGACCTGACCGTCACCTCGTCGCGCCCCGTGACCGTCGACGAGGTCAAGGCCGCCTACAAGGCCGCCGCAGAGGGCCCCATGAAGGGCATCCTCAAGTACACCGAAGACGAGATCGTCTCGAGCGACATCGTCTCCGACCCGCACTCGTCGATCTTCGACGCCGGCCTGCTCCGGGTCCTCGGCGACCAGGTCAAGCTCTCGAGCTGGTACGACAACGAGTGGGGCTACTCCAACCGTCTCGTCGACCTGACCGAGTACGTCGCCGAACGTCTCTGAATCGAGCTCCTGTGACCCTGCGAACGATCGACTCCCTCGGTCCGCTCGCCGGCAAGCGCGTCGTCGTCCGTTGTGATCTGAACGTCCCCCTCCGGGACGGGGTCATCACGGACGACGGCCGCGTGCGGGCATCGGTCCCCACCCTGGCGGCACTCGTCGCCCAGGGCGCCCGCGTGATCGTGGTCTCCCACCTCGGTCGACCCGACGGCGCACCCGACCCCCAGTACAGCCTCGGTCCCGTCGCCGCCCGCCTCGGCGAGCTGCTCGACGCGCCGGTCGCCTTCGCGGCCGACACCGTCGGCCCCGATGCCGCGGCCAAGGTCGCGGCTCTCGCCGACGGCGAGGTGCTCGTGCTCGAGAACCTGCGGTTCAACCCGGGGGAGACCTCGAAGAACGAGGCCGAGCGCACCGCCTTCGCCGGCGAGCTCGCGGCGTTCGCCGACGCGGTCGTCTCCGACGGCTTCGGCGTCGTGCACCGCAAGCAGGCGAGCGTCTACGAACTCGAAGCGCTCCGTCCGAGCGCAGCGGGCCTGCTCATCGCGGCAGAGCTCGATGTGCTCGACCGTCTCACGGAGAACCCAGAGCGCCCCTACACGGTCGTGCTCGGCGGCTCGAAGGTCTCCGACAAGCTCGGCGTCATCGCGCACCTGCTGCCGCGGGTCGATGCGCTGCTCATCGGCGGCGGCATGCTGTTCACCTTCCTCGCCGCCCAGGGGCACAAGGTCGGGTCGAGCCTCCTCGAGGCCGACCAGATCGACACCGTGAAGGGTTACCTCGCAGAGGCGGCCGAGCGCGGCGTCGACATCGTGCTGCCGACGGACGTGGTCGTGGCCGCCTCGTTCTCGGGTGACGCCGAGCACGTCGTCGCGCCCGCCGATGCGATCGAGCAGACGCCGTTCGGCGCTTCCGGCCTCGGACTCGACATCGGTCCCGACACCGCCGCCGAGTTCGCGAACCGCATCCGCGGCTCGAAGACGGTGTTCTGGAACGGCCCGATGGGCGTGTTCGAGCTCGCACCGTTCGCGGCGGGAACCCGCGTGGTCGCGGCGGCGCTGACCCAGGTCGACGGCCTCAGCGTCGTGGGCGGCGGCGACTCAGCCGCCGCTGTACGTCAACTCGGCTTCGATGACGCTCAGTTCGGTCACATCTCGACCGGCGGAGGCGCGAGCCTCGAGTTCCTCGAAGGTAAGAAACTTCCCGGACTGGAGGTCCTCGGATGGCAGTGAAGCGCACCCCGTTCATCGCAGGCAACTGGAAGATGAACCTCGATCACCTGCAGTCGATCGCGTTCGTGCAGAAGCTCGCATGGGCCCTCGCCGATGCGAAGCACGACTTCGCCGACGCGGAGGTCGCGGTCTTCCCGCCGTTCACCGACCTGCGTTCGGTGCAGACGCTCGTGGCGGCCGACTCCCTGCCGATCGGCTACGGAGCGCAGGACCTCTCGGCGCACGACTCCGGCGCATACACCGGTGAGATCTCCGGAGCGTTCCTCAAGCAGCTCGACTGCCGTTACGTGATCATCGGCCACTCCGAGCGGCGCACGCTGCACGCGGAGTCCGACGCCGAGGTCAATGCCAAGGTCAAGGCCGCGCACCGTCACGGCCTCGTGCCGGTCGTCTGCGTCGGCGAGACCGCGGAAGACCTCGAGGCCCACGGACCGAGCGCCGTGCCGGTCGCACAGCTGCGCGCAGCCCTCGACGGCGTCGACGGCTCGAAGGGCCTCGTCGTCGCGTACGAGCCCGTCTGGGCGATCGGCTCCGGACAGGCGGCAACACCTGCTCAGGCCGAGCAGGTCGCTGCGGCTCTGCGGGCACTCCTCGTCGAACTCGTCGGCGAAGAGGTCGCCCAGTCGACCCGCGTGCTCTACGGCGGTTCGGTGAAGGCAGCGAACATCGCCTCCTTCCTGCGCGAGCCGAACGTCGACGGGGCCCTCGTCGGCGGCGCGAGCCTCGACATCCCCGAGTTCGCGAGCATCGTGCGGTTCAAGAAGCACGTCGGAGCCTGAATTCCCGTACCCGGGAGCGCGTGCGCTCCCGGGTACGGCCATGCTTCCGGCTATACTCGATTGTCGGCATCGACCCATCTGTCGTGCCCGGAAAGGTACACCCCGTGGAGATTCTCCAGGTCGTCCTGCAGGTGCTGCTCGGTCTCACCAGCCTGCTGCTGACGCTGCTCATCCTGCTGCACAAGGGGCGTGGCGGCGGCCTCTCCGACATGTTCGGCGGCGGTGTCACCTCCAGCCTCGGCGCATCCGGTGTCGCCGAGCGCAACCTGAACCGCATCACGGTCATCCTCGGACTCGTCTGGGTGACCTGCATCGTCGTGCTGGGCCTCATCACCAAGTTCGACTCCGGAATCTGACGGGAACATCATGGCATCAGGAAACAGCGCCATTCGCGGGTCGCGCGTCGGAGCGGGCCCCATGGGCGAACAGGATCGCGGCTTCCACGCCGATCGTGTCGCCATCAGCTACTGGGACGCCCACGGCAACGAGACCGTGCGCTACTTCTCGGCGACCCTCCCCGAAGAGGAGATCCCCGAGACCATCGACAGCCCGTCGACCGGTCTGCCGGCCGGCCGCGACCGCGAGAACCCGCCGTCGGTCTCGAAGCTCGAGCCGTACAAGACGCACCTCGCGTACGTGAAGGAACGCCGGACCGACGAAGAGGCCGCGGCCCTGCTCGACGACGCACTCACGCAGCTTCGCACCCGTCGCGGTCAGGCCCCGAAGGCCTGATCCGAGACGACGACGAGAAGGGGGCGGCCTGCTGGCCGCCCCCTTCTGCGTACGTGAACGTTCTGCGTACGTGAATGTCGCGTCGGCGACTCAGTAGTCGCGTGCGATCAGCGACTCGGGCACTTCGGATGCCGCGTCGGCGTCGACGAAGAACACCGTGCGCCGGCGACCCTTGATGCCCGCGACGGGAACCTCGTCGCGGCTGGCGCCCGCCAGGGCGAGACCGAGTGCCGATGCCTTGTCGGCACCCGCGAGCACCATCCACACGCGCTGCGACGCGTTGATGACCGGCCGAGTGAGGCTGAGCCGCTCGGGCGGAGGCTTCGGCGAGTTGCGCACGGCGATGACCGTGCGATCGGTCACCTGGATGCCGGAGCGATGCGGGAAGAGCGAGGCGACGTGCCCGTCGGGGCCGACGCCGAGGAAGGTGATGTCGAAGATCGGATGGGGCAGTCCGTCGACGCCATGTGCTGAGAGTTCTGCCGCATAGACCTCTGCCGCGGTGTCGAGGTCGAGCCCCGAATCGGAGGCGGGGAACGGGTGCAGGTTCTCGGCCGGCAGCTCGAGGTCGCCGAGGAAGGCGACGCGAGCCTGCTCGTCGTTGCGCTCGGAGTCGCCTGCCGGCAGCCAGCGCTCGTCGCCCCACCAGAAGTGCACGCGCGACCAGTCGATCGAGGTGTGCGCGGGCGATGAACCGACCGACTGCAGCACCGTGCCGCCCATCGAGCCGCCGGTGAGCACGATGTGCGCCACCGCCTGCGTGTCGAGGATGTCGAGGAGCTTCGTGATGAAGCGCGCGGCGACCGAACCCGCCAGCGAGGCCTTGTCGGGGTGCACGAGCACGCGTCGTTCGTTGGTCATGCGTTGCCTCCTTCGCCGTGGGGGTCGAGGAGCTCGAGTCCACGGGTGATGACCTCACCGTACAGCTCGTCGGGATCGAGGCGGCGGAGTTCGTCGGCGAGACAGTCGCGGAGATTTCGACGCGGCAGGGCGAGGTCGTGCCTTGGCTGGCCCGGCTGGCGGAGGGTCGCGATGCCCGGGACGTCGCGGATCAACTCGATCGCTCCGCCGTCGCGCTCGAGGCTCACGCCGTGGATTCCGTGGTAGCCGGCCTCGGGCCCGGCGAGTTCGTACTCGGTCGGTGCGTTGAGCTGCAGCCGCAGCCATGCCGCGAGGAGCGTGGTCGAGGGCGAGTCCACCGCGCCGCTCACGTGCACCCGCGTCACGGGCTCGTACGGCGGCTGGTCGAGCACCGCGGCGAGCTGTGCGCGCCAGAGGGTGAGCCGCGTCCATGCGAAGTCGGCGTCGCCCGGCGTGTAGTTGCCGGCGAGTGCGCGCAGCGCCGCCTGCGGGTCGGGCTGCGCCGAGGCATCCGTGATTCTGCGGTGCGCGATGCGCCCGAGCGGGGAGCGCCCAGGAACCGCGGGCGCTGCGCCGGGCCACCACGTGACGACCGGAGCGTCGGGGAGGAGGAGCGCCATGATGAGGCTCTCCTCATCGCGCGCGGCATCGCCGCAGGCGCGGAGCACGATGACCTCGCTCGCACCGGCGTCTCCGCCGACGCGGATCTCGGCGTCGAGCCGGGGCGGTACCGACGACGTCTCGGTGCCGGGCTCGGTCGAGACGACGATGACGCGCATCGGGTGCTCGCGGGAGGCGTCGTTCGCGGCTTCGATCGCCTCCTCCTCGACACCGGGCGAAGTGGCGATCACGAGGGTGAGCACGCGGCCGAGGGCGACGACGCCGCCCTCTTCGCGGATCTTCACGAGGGTCTTCGAGACCTGACTGGTCGTCGTGTCGGGCAGATCGACGATCATGGGCGTCTCCAGCTTCGTCCGTCGCGTTCGAGGAGCTCGTCGGCGGAGGTCGGTCCCCAGGTGCCGGGGCGGTACTGCTCGGGCTGGCCCTGCGTCGCCCAGAACTCCTCGATCGGGTCGAGGATCTTCCAGGAGAGCTCGACCTCCTCCTGGCGGGGGAACAGCGGCGGATCTCCGAGCAGCACGTCGAGGATCAGGCGCTCGTACGCCTCGGGGCTCGCCTCGGTGAAGGCGTGGCCGTAGCCGAAGTCCATCGTGACGTCGCGCACCTGCATGCCGGCGCCCGGCACCTTCGAGCCGAAGCGGATCGTGACGCCCTCATCGGGCTGCACCCGGATCACGAGGGCGTTCTGACCGAGCTGCGAGGTCTGGCTGTCGGCGAACACCTGCTGCGGTGCGCGCTTGAACACGACCGCGATCTCGGTGACGCGTCGGCCCAGGCGCTTGCCCGCCCGGAGGTAGAACGGCACGCCCGCCCAGCGGCGAGTGCCGATGGTGAGCTTCATCGCGGCGTAGGTCTCGGTCGTCGACTCGGGGTTCATGCCGTCTTCGTCGAGGAATCCGATGACCTTCTCGCCGCCCTGCCAACCGCCCGAGTACTGGCCGCGGGCGGTGCCGGTCGCGAGGTCCTCGGGCAGCCGCACGGCCGCGAGGATCTTCTCCTTCTCGGCGCGCAGGTCACCGGCCTCGAACGAGATCGGCTCCTCCATCGCCGTGAGGGCGAGGAGCTGCAGGAGGTGGTTCTGGATGACGTCGCGCGCGGCGCCGATGCCGTCGTAGTACCCGGCACGGCCGCCGACGCCGATGTCCTCGGCCATCGTGATCTGCACGTGGTCGACGTAGTTCGCGTTCCAGATGGGCTCGTAGAGCTGGTTGGCGAATCGGAGCGCCAGGATGTTCTGGACGGTCTCCTTGCCGAGGTAGTGGTCGATGCGGAACACCGAGTCGGGCGGGAAGACCGAGGCCACCACGTCGTTCAGCTCTCGCGCCGTCTTCAGATCGCTGCCGAACGGCTTCTCGATGACGACGCGACGCCACTGGTTATCGTGCTGCTCGGTGAGCCCCGACCGCTTCAACTGCTCGGTGACGAGTGGGAAGGATTTCGGCGGGATCGACAGGTAGAAGGCGTGGTTGCCCATCGTGCCGCGTTCACGGTCGAGGCTGTCGACGACCTCCCGGAGCCGGTCGAAGGCGGCGTCGTCGTCGAAGTCACCGGGAACGAAGCGGATGCCGCGAGCCAGCTGCTTCCAGACGTCCTCGCGGAACTCGGTGCGCGCGTACTCCTTGACCGAGTCGTGCACGACCTTCTCGAAGTCCTGATCGGCCCATTCGCGTCGCGCGAAGCCGACGAGCGCGAAGCCCGGGGGCAGGAGCCCCCGGTTCGCGAGATCGTAGACCGCCGGCATCAGCTTCTTGCGGGACAGGTCTCCCGTGACGCCGAAGATGATGAGGCTCGACGGACCCGCGATACGGTTGAGCCGGTAGTCCTTGGGAGAACGGAGCGGGTTGTGCTTCGCGGTGATCTCGGCCGGTTGCATCGTGTCTCCGGGTTCTCAGGCGACGACGTCGAACAGCGTCGCCGCGTCGGCCGAGGGGTCGGTGAGGGTGAGCGTCAGCACCGGTCGACCGTGTTCGGCGAGCACGCTCGCGTCACCGGAGGCCTGCGCGGCGATCAGCTGGCCGAAGCTGAACGGGCGATCGGGGATCGCGAGGTCTTCGGCCGGGGTCTGCGTGATCTGGAGGAACGCGCCGACCGCAGGACCTCCCTTGTGGAACTGGCCGGTCGAGTGGAGGAACCGCGGGCCCCAGCCGAACGTGACGGGCCGGCCGGCGCGGGCGGCGAGCAGGACGCGGAGCCGCTCGAGCTCGGGGTGGGCGACGCGATCGACATAGGCCTGGATCGAGAGGTAGCCGTCGGCGGGCAGCTCTTCGAGCAGCACGTCGATGGCGGAGGCGAGGTCGCTCGAAGCGCCGATGACCTCGGGAGTGCCGCGCACCTCGATGCCGCGCTCGACGAAGGCGGCGGGCGTGGGCTCGGGGCGGGCGTCGAGGAGGCCTCGCGCGGCGATCTTCGCGGACTCCACGTCGGGCTGGTCGAACGGGTTGATGCCGAGGATCCGACCGGCGACGGCGGTGGCGTACTCCCAGACGAGCAGCTGCGCGCCGAGCGTGCCCGAGACACGGATCTCTCCGGAATCGTCGCGGCCGAAGATCTCGTCGCCTGCGTCGTCGACGATGCGCACGATCTGCAGGTCGGAGAGGTTCTCGGTCAGCTCTGGTGCGTCGACGTCGAGCACGACGGGGAGGAGCCCGGTGCCGTTCTTGCCGGTCGACTCCGCGATGAGCTGCTCGGCCCAGTCGGGGAGCCCGACGATGTGGGTGCCGTCGGCGATGATGCCGAGCTTGTCGCGGAGGGGAACCGTCGCCGCGATCGCAGCCCCGAGCACGAGCCCCGGGTTCTCGGGGCTGTCGATGGCGAGCGAGAGCTCGATCGTCTCGGCCTCGTCGAGCACCTCGGAGATGTCGACACCGGCGAGGCCGGAGGGCACGAGGCCGAAGGCGGTGAGCGCCGAGTAGCGGCCGCCCACGTCGGGGTCGGCGTTGAACACGCGGTAGCCGGCGGCTCGCGCCGACTCGTCGAGCGGCGAGCCGGGGTCGGTCACGACGATGATGCGCGACGTGGGGTCGATGCCGGCATCGCGGAACGCCTGCTCGTAGACGCGGCGCTGGCTGTCGGTCTCGACCGTCGAACCCGACTTCGATGAGACGACCAGGGCCGAGGTCGAGAGCCGGTCGGCAAGCGCGGCGCGCACCTGTCCGGGCTCGGTCGAGTCGAGCACCGTGAGGTCGACCTTCGTCGTGCGCGTGATGACCTCGGGCGCGAGCGACGAACCGCCCATGCCCGCCAGCACGATGTGATCGACGCCGGCGGCCTCGAGCTCCTCGCGGAGCGCCTCGATCTCGGGGACGAGCGGGCGGGAGATCGCGACGGCCTCGGTCCAGCCGAGGCGCTTCGCAGCCTCGGCCTCTGCGTCGGCTCCCCAGAGCGAGGAGTCCTGAGCGGTGATGCCGCTCGCGACGAGGTCGGCCACGAGTGCGGGCACCGTGTTGCGCACGGCCTCGGCCGCGGGTCCGCTCACGGAGATGCGGAAGCTCATCGTGCCGCCTCCAGTGCGCCGCGGACGGTGTCGAGCAGTTCGTTCCAGGAGACGATGAACTTGTCGACGCCCTCGTTCTCGAGCAGCAGGGTCACGTCGTCGTAGTCGACGCCGACGCGTGCGAGCGCGTCGAGCACCTCGCCGGCTTGCGCGTAGGCGCCGGTGACGGTGTCGCCCGTGATGACACCGTGGTCGAACGTGGCCTCGAGCGTCTTCTCGGGCATCGTGTTCACGACGCCGGGCGCGACGAGCTCGGTCACGTAGAGGGTGTCGGGCAGCGCGGGATCCTTCACGCCGGTCGACGCCCAGAGCGGCCGCTGGCGGTTCGCACCCGACGCGAGGAGCGCTGCGGCACGCTCGCCGCCGAACTCCTGCTCGAAGAGCTCGTAGGCGAGGCGCGCGTTCGCGAGTCCGGCCTTGCTCTTCAGCGCGAGCGCCTCGTCGGTGCCGATCGCCTCGAGGCGCTTGTCGATCTCGGTGTCGACGCGCGAGACGAAGAACGAGGCGACGGAGTGGATGGTCGACAGGTCGATGCCGGCGGCCTTCGCCTGCTCGAGGCCGGCGAGGTAGGCCGCGATGACCTGGCGGTAGCGGTCGAGGCTGAAGATCAGGGTCACGTTGACGCTGATGCCGGCGCCGATCGCCGCGGTGATGGCGTCGAGGCCCTCGACGGTCGCGGGGATCTTGATCATGGCGTTCGGGCGGTCGACCTTGGCCCAGAGTGACTTGGCCTCGGCGATCGTGCCGGCGGTGTCGCGGGCGAGACCGGGGGAGACCTCGATCGAGACGCGGCCGTCGAAGCCGTTGGAACGGTCGTACACGGGGCGGAAGACGTCGGCGGCGTCGCGCACGTCGTCGGTCGTGATCTCGAAGACCGCGGTGTCGACGTCGGCGCCCGCGGCGGCGAGCTCGTGCACCTGCTCGGCGTACCGCTCGCCCTTGGCGAGGGCGCCGGCGAAGATCGTCGGGTTCGTGGTCACGCCGACGACGTCGCGCTCGGCGATGAGTCGGGCGAGGTCGCCGGAGGCGATGCGTTCACGCGAGAGGTCGTCGAGCCAGATGCTGACGCCCGCCTCGGAGAGTGCTGCAGTGGGGGAGCTGGTCATGGGAGTATCTCCTCTTCTGGCGCGCGTCAGGCCGACGCGAGCGATTCCTTCGCGGCGGCGACGACGGCCTCGGCCGTGATGCCGAACTCGCGGAACAGGGTCTTGTAGTCGGCGGACGCGCCGAAGTGCTCGATCGACACCGAGCGGCCGCGCGAACCGAGGTAGCGGTGCCATGAGAGCGCGAGTCCGGCCTCGACCGAGACACGGGCGGTGACGCCCGCGGGCAGCACCTGCTCGCGGTACTCGACGGGCTGCTCCTCGAACCACTCGAGCGACGGGGCCGAGACCACGCGAGCGCCGATGCCCTCTGCTGCGAGCGTCTCGCGGGCTGCGAGTGCGAGCTGCACCTCCGAGCCGGTGGCGATGAGGATCACGTCGGGCGTGCCCGACGCGGCCTCGGCGAGCACGTAGGCGCCCTTCGCCACGTGCGACGCGGCAGCGAGGGTGTCGCCGGATGCCTCGGCGTCGCCGCGCTCGAACACGGGGATGTTCTGCCGGGTGAGGGCGATGCCCGCCGGGGCATCCGTGCGCTTCAGGATCTCGAGCCAGGCGTGCGCCACCTCGTTGGCGTCGGCGGGACGCACGACCGTGAGACCCGGAATCGCGCGGAGCGTGGCCAGTTGCTCGATGGGCTGGTGGGTCGGACCGTCTTCGCCGAGGGCCACGGAGTCGTGGGTCCAGACGAAGATCGACGGCACCTGCATGAGGGCGGCGAGACGCACGGCGGGCCGCATGTAGTCGCTGAAGATGAGGAAGGTGCCGCCGAAGGCGCGGGTCTTGCCGTGCAGCACGATGCCGTTGACGATGGCGCCCATGGCGTGCTCGCGGATGCCGAAGTGCAGCACGCGGCCGTAGGGGTTGCCCGAGAACTCGTGCGTCGACCACTCGGTCGGGATGAACGAGGCCGCGCCGTTGATCGTGGTCAGGTTCGACTCCGCGAGGTCGGCCGAGCCGCCCCACAGTTCGGGCAGCACGCCCGCGAGGGCGTTGATGACCTTGCCGGACGCCGCACGGGTCGAGAGCTCGGTGCCTCCCTCGAAGACGGGCAGCACGGATTCGACGTCGGCGGGGAGCTCGCCGGCCTCGAGCCGGTCGAGGAGCGCCTTGCGGTCGGGGTTCGCCGCGGCCCACGCATCGAAGGAGACCTGCCACTCCGCGTGCTCGGCCGCGCCGCGCTCGACGGCGCCTCGCGTGTGGGCCAGCACCTCTTCGGCGACGACGAAGCTCAGCTCGGGGTCGAAGCCGAGCACCTCCTTCGTCGCGGCGAGCTCTGCCGCTCCGAGCGCCGACCCGTGGATCTTGCCGGAGTTCTGCTTGCCGGGCGACGGCCAGCCGATGATCGTCTTCAGGATGATGATCGAGGGCTTCGATGACTCGCCCTTGGCGGCCTCGATCGCGGCGTGCAGCTCGGCGACGTCTTCGACGTACTGGCCGGTCTTCTTCCAGTCGACCGTCTGCACGTGCCATCCGTATGACTCGTAGCGCTTCGCGACGTCTTCGGTGAAGGCGATGTTGGTGTCGTCCTCGATGGAGATCTGGTTGGAGTCGTAGATCACCACGAGGTTGCCGAGCTGCTGGTGGCCGGCGAGCGACGACGCCTCGCTCGTGATGCCCTCCTGCAGGTCGCCGTCACCCGCGACGACGTAGACGAAGTGGTCGAACGGGCTCGTGCCCGCCGCGGCGTCGGGGTCGAAGAGGCCGCGCTCGAAGCGGGAGGCGTAGGCGAAGCCGACGGCCGAGGCCAGGCCCTGGCCGAGCGGGCCGGTCGTGATCTCGACGCCCGCGGTGTGGCCGTACTCGGGGTGACCGGGCGTCTTCGAACCCCAGGTGCGCAGCGACTCGAGGTCGGAGAGCTCGAGTCCGTCGCCGGCGAGGAAGAGCTGCACGTACTGCGTCAGCGAGGAGTGGCCGGCGGAGAGGATGAAGCGGTCGCGGCCGAGCCATGCGTGGTCGGACGGATCGCGGCGCATGACCTTCTGGAACAGGAGATAGGCGGCGGGCGCGAGGCTCATCGCGGTGCCGGGATGCCCGTTTCCGACCTTCTCGACGGCGTCTGCCGCGAGTACGCGGGCCGTGTCGACCGCCTGGTCGTCGAGAGATTCCCACTGCAGATTTGCCACGATTGTGCTGTTCCTTCCGGTCGCTGGACGGTGACGGGAAACCGATGGCCCCGAGCACCGCTGGAATCGCTTCGGCGCGAGTTGCCCGGCGGACGACCCTTGGTCGTTTGCACCGGACGGCAATTCGAAACCGCGCCGTCGGGCGCGCTCTGCCAAGTATATGGACTCCTCACGTTTCATGACGGTGACGCGAAGCTCACCCGGCACCCGCTCCGCAGTGAGGCCGGAAGGGCGCGGGAGGGCGCCGACCGCACGGGCGACACACGATGTCATAGAATCGAGAGCGAGCGTGGCCGTACTTTGCGTGCTCGCGCGCCGGAAGAGGAACGATGCAGGCAGCCGTAGAGACCCGAGACGCCCGACCGGCGATGACCGCACGGCGCAAGCTCGCCGCCTACCTGGCCCTCACGAAGCCGCGCGTGATCGAGCTGCTGCTCGTCGTGACGGCTCCGACGATGATCCTCGCCCAGCAGGGCCTGCCGAGCCTCTGGCTCCTCATTGCGACGCTCATCGGCGGGGCGATGAGCGCAGGCTCGGCCGGGGCGTTCAACTGCTACATCGACCGCGACATCGACCGGGTCATGAAGCGCACGCAGGGGCGCCCGCTCGTAACCGGCGAGCTGAGCGATCGCGAGGCGCTCGTCTTCGCGTACGGACTCGGCATCGCCTCGATCGTCTGGCTCGGGGTCTTCACGAACTGGCTCGCCGCGGCGCTCTCGCTCGGCGCGATCCTGCTCTACGTCGTCTTCTACAGCCTGATCCTGAAGCGCCGCACGGCCCAGAACATCGTCTGGGGCGGCGTCGCGGGCTGCATGCCCGTGCTGATCGGCTGGGCCGCGGTCACCGGCGACCTCAGCTGGCCGCCGGTCATCCTCTTCCTCATCATCTTCCTCTGGACGCCGCCGCACTACTGGCCGCTCTCCATGAAGTACAAGGACGACTACGCGGCCGCCGGCGTTCCGATGCTCGCCGTCGTGCGCGGCCGCGCCCAGGTGGGGCTCCAGGTCATCCTCTACGCATGGGCGACCGTGGCGTGCTCGCTGCTGCTCATCCCGATCGCTGACATGGGGCTCGTCTACTCGACGGTCGCGGTCGTCACCGGTGTCTGGTTCATCTACGAGACCCACCGTCTGTACAACCTCGCGATCCGCCACCAGCAGGTCTCGCCGATGCGGGTCTTCCACGGCTCGATCGCGTACCTGTCACTGCTCTTCCTCGCGGTCGGCGTCGACCCGCTGCTGCCGTTCTGAACTGGGGCTCAGATCACCTCGGTCGGCGGGCCGTCGATCACGATGTCGTCGCCGTGAGCGGCGTAGAACGCCGACTGACGCGACATGATCTCGCGCATGCTCGCGGGTGACGGGTTGCCGTAGACCGTGCCGACGAAGTTCAACCCGCGCTGGATCGCCCAGATCTCGTCATGCCGCTCGGGTGGGAGGATCTCGGCGGGTGAGCCCACAGCCACCCAGGCGATCGGCACCATCGCGCCGGCGTCGAGCACCGTGTTCACCTGCACGACGCCATTGATGCGCACCTCCGCGCCCCGTCCGAGGACCGCGCCCGGGAAGATCGAGGCGCCCGTGGCGATGAAGACCTCGTCGTCGATCGTCGCGCCGTTGACGTGAGCGTGCGGACCGATGAGCACGTGATCGCCGATCGTGATCGGATGATCGGCGCGACCGCGCACGAGGGCGTGCTCCATCACGACGCACTCGGCGCCCACCCGGATCGAACCGTCCTCCGCGCTGAGCACGGCTCCGTGCAGGACGCGAGTTCCCGCGCCGACGGAGACATCGCCCGACAGCACGGCGGTGGGCGCGATCGTCGCCGTGGGGTGCACGACGGGCCGCCGGCCGCGATGCTCGATCAACATGGGAACCTCCGGGAACCCGATCGTAGCGTTTCGGTTCTCACGCGGCGTCTCGATGCGGATGCCGCAGGTGACGTCCGCTTCAGCGAGCGGATGCCTCGACGGGCGACGCCTCGGACGGGGCATCCGCGGTAACCGGGCGCTTCAGCCGCATGATGACGAGCGTCATCGCGGCCGCGGTGAGTGCGGCGAGCACCATGTGCACGCCGACCGCGAGTGCCGGCAGGCCGTTGCGCGCCTGGTACAGGCCGACGCCGACCTGCACGAGCTCGATGGCGAGCAGTGCGAGCGACCAGCGGAGCGTCGGCAGCTTCAGCCGCCAGGCGGTGACGACGAGCACGAGCGTCAGTGCGAGCAGCGCGTAGCCCGGCCAGGCGTGCACGTGCTCGAGGATCTCGGAGTCGAAGCCGGTGCGTCCGGCCTCTGCGTCACCCGAGTGCGGGCCCGAGCCGGTGGTCAGCACCCCGAAGACGATGGAGATGAGCAGCACCGCGCTCGTGACGTGGGTGAGGGTCGCATACCACGCGGGAACAGCGGACTCGCGCGGGCCTGCGGGGGAGTCCATGCGCGCGAGGAACGCCGCGGAGATGCAGACGAGCGCGAGCGACGAGACGTAGTGGAAGCCGACGATGAACGGGTTCAGTCCGGTCCACACGGTGATGCCGCCGACGATGGCCTGCGCGACGATGCCGATTCCGACGAGGAACGAGAGCACGAACAGGTCGCGGCGCTCGCGTCGGATGCGCCAGACGAGCAGGAACACGATGAGCGCGATGATCCCGACGACGCCGGTCATCATGCGGTTGCCGAACTCGATGAGCGAGTGGTAGGTCAGCTCGTCGGTCGGCACGAGCGACTCGGCCGTGCACGTGGGCCAGGTCGGGCAGCCGAGTCCGGAGCCCGTCAGGCGAACCGCGCCGCCCGTCGCGATGATCGTGACCTGGGCGATGAACGATGCCCAGGCGAAGGTGCGGAGAGTGCGGGTCACGCTGGTTCGTTCCTGATCCGGATCGCGCTGTGACGGCACTGGGAGTCCTGCCCGGCACCTGCCGCGACCCTATAGACTTGAGGGGTTGGTAGGCCCGCCGACCGCGCGAGATCGCGCGCCACGGGCCGCATACCATCTTAGGTTGGCACTAGCGCCACCGGGCACATCATCACCCACTCAACGAGCGCCTCGACTCACGAGGGGAATGAGCCGGCCTGATAGCCGGTTGCACGGGAGGAGAAGAGGGAGAGCATGACGGACGTACTGATCGACCGACCGGAACTCGAAGGGCTCGGCACCTACGAGTTCGGCTGGGCCGACTCCGACGCCGCGGGGGCTTCTGCCCGACGCGGCATCTCGCCGGAGGTGGTCGCCGACATCTCAGGGCTGAAGCAGGAGCCCGAATGGATGCTCCAGCGCCGCCAGCGCGCCTTGCAGCTCTTCGAGCGCAAGCCGATGCCCACCTGGGGCGCCGACCTGTCGGAGATCGACTTCGACAACATCAAGTACTTCGTGCGCTCGACCGAGAAGCAGGCCCAGACCTGGGAAGACCTGCCCGAGGACATCAAGAACACCTACGAGCGGCTCGGCATCCCCGAGGCCGAGCGCCAGCGCCTCGTCGCGGGCGTGGCGGCCCAGTACGAATCCGAGGTGGTCTACCACCAGATCAACGAAGAGCTCGAGCGCCAGGGCGTCATCTTCATGGACACCGACACCGCGCTGAAGGAGCACCCCGAGTTCTTCGAGGAGTACTTCGGCACTGTCATCCCCGCCGGCGACAACAAGTTCGCCGCGCTCAACACGGCCGTGTGGTCGGGCGGTTCGTTCGTCTACGTGCCGAAGGGCGTGCACGTCGAGATCCCGCTGCAGGCCTACTTCCGCATCAACACCGAGAACATGGGCCAGTTCGAGCGCACGCTGATCATCGCCGACGAAGGTAGCTACGTGCACTACATCGAGGGCTGCACGGCGCCGATCTACAAGAGCGACTCGCTGCACTCGGCCGTCGTCGAGATCATCGTGAAGAAAGACGCACGCGTCCGCTACACGACGATCCAGAACTGGTCGAACAACGTCTACAACCTCGTCACCAAGCGCGCCACGGCCGCCGAAGGCGCCACCATGGAGTGGGTCGACGGCAACATCGGCTCGAAGGTCACGATGAAGTACCCGTCGATCTTCCTCATGGGCGAGCACGCCAAGGGCGAGACGCTCTCGGTCGCCTTCGCTGGCCCCGGCCAGCACCAGGACGCGGGCGCGAAGATGATCCACATGGCGCCGTACACGCAGTCGTCGATCGTCTCGAAGTCGATCGCCCGCGGAGGCGGCCGCGCCGGCTATCGCGGCGAAGTGCGCATCGACGCGAACGCCCACCACTCGGCGAACAGCGTCGTCTGCGACGCACTGCTCGTCGACACGATCTCCCGCTCCGACACCTACCCGGCGATCGACATCCGCGTCGACGACGTGAAGCTCGGGCACGAGGCCACGGTCTCGAAGGTCAGCGAAGAGCAGCTCTTCTACCTGATGAGTCGTGGCATCGACGAGACCGAGGCCATGTCGATGATCGTGCGCGGCTTCATCGAGCCGATCGCGCGCGAGCTCCCCATGGAATACGCGATGGAACTCAACAAGCTCATCGAAATGGGCATGGAAGGATCGGTGGGCTAGTAGTGACCGCCCAGATGACCAGCACAGCCATGCCCACCGCGGAGCAGCACGGCCTCGTCGCGCACTCCGACGGCGCCTTCGTGCCCGTGCAGACCCGTTCCGAACGCTTCCGCTCGGTGAACGTCGACGAGTTCGCACCCGTCAACGGCCGCGAGCACGAGTGGAAGTTCTCCCCGGTCGCGGCCTTCGCCGACCTGATCAGCGGCGAGCTCGACGGCTCGCGACTCCCGATCGAGACCACGGATGCCTCGGGCATCGCGTTCTCGTACATCCCGCGCGACGACGCCCGCATCGGCTCGGCCGGCACGCCCGAAGAGCGCGCGAGCGCCAACGCGTGGTCGACGTTCGACGAGGCCCTCCTCGTCTCCGTCACCGGCGAAGACGAGAAGATCGCGTTCGTGACCCGCACCGGGCTCGGCGACGCGCCGCGCGCCGCGCACACCGTCATCGAGGCCGCACCCAACAGCCGCGGCTTCGTCGTGCTCGGCGGCGCGGGCACTGCCCGCCTCAGCGAGAACGTCGAGATCCTCGTCGGCGCCGGGGCATCCCTCACCGTCGTCTCGCTGCAGGAGTGGGACGACGAGGCCGTGCACCTCTCGAGCCAGTTCGCCCGCCTCGGCCGCGACTCGTTCCTGAAGCACATCGTGGTCTCGCTCGGCGGCAAGGTCGTCCGGGTGAACCCCTCGACCCACCTCGCCGAGCAGGGCTCCGACATCGAGGCCCTCGGCCTGTACTTCGCCGATGCCGGTCAGCACCTCGAGCAACAGGTCTTCGTGCACCACGACGCGCCGCACACCAAGAGCCGCGTGACCTACAAGGGCGCGCTGCAGGGCGCCGGGGCGCGCACCGTCTGGATCGGCGACGTGCTCATCGGCAACGCAGCGGTCGGCACCGACAGCTACGAGCAGAACCGCAACCTCGTGCTCACCGAGGGAACCCGTGCCGACTCCGTGCCGAACCTCGAGATCGAGACCGGCGACATCGAAGGCGCCGGGCACGCGAGTGCCACGGGCCGTTTCGACGACGAGCAGCTGTTCTACCTCATGGCACGCGGCATCCGCGAAGACGAGGCGCGTCGCCTCGTCGTGCGCGGCTTCCTCACCGACATCGTGCAGAAGATCGGCTCGGCCGACCTCGAAGCCCGCCTCACGGCGGCGATCGAGGCTGAACTGGAAGGTCGCTGACGTGACATCCGTGCGTGTGTGCGCCATCGACGACCTCGCCGTCAACGAAGCGTCGCGCTTCGTGCTCGAGGGCGTTCCCATCGCCGTCGTGAGAGATGCGGCTGGTGACGTCTTCGCCATTGGAGACACCTGCACGCATGGCGACATCTCGCTCGCCGAGGGGTTCGTGGAAGACGACACCCTCGAGTGCTGGGCGCACGGCTCCATGTTCTCCCTCAAGACGGGCAAGCCGCTCACGCTGCCCGCGTACGAGCCCGTCCCGGTCTACCAGGTCGAGCTCAAGGACGGCGACGTCCACATCGATCCCGCGGTCACCCTGACCGTCTGACACACCTTCTCCGGCCCGGAACGGCCGGCAACCGAAAGAGACCACTACGAACATGTCCGTTCTCGAGATCAAGAACCTCCACGTCAACGTCGAGACCGAGCAGGGCACGCGCGAGATCCTGCGCGGCGTCGACCTCGTCATCAACGAGGGCGAGATCCACGCGATCATGGGCCCCAACGGCTCGGGCAAGTCGACGCTCGCCTACACGATCGCCGGCCACCCCAAGTACCAGGTCGTCGAGGGCGAGATCCTCCTCGACGGTGAGAACGTGCTCGAGATGTCGGTCGACGAGCGCGCACGCGCGGGCCTCTTCCTCGCGATGCAGTACCCCGTCGAGATCCCCGGCGTGACCGTCACCAACTTCCTCCGCACCGCCAAGACGGCGATCGACGGCGAGGCGCCCTCGATCCGCGGCTGGATCAAGGACGTCCGCGAGTCGATGGGCAACCTCAAGATGGACTCGGCGTTCGCCGAGCGCAACGTCAACGAAGGCTTCTCGGGCGGCGAGAAGAAGCGCAACGAGATCCTCCAGCTCGAGCTGCTGAAGCCGAAGTTCGCCGTGCTCGACGAGACCGACTCCGGTCTCGACGTCGACGCACTGAAGATCGTCTCCGAGGGCGTCAACCGCGCCCACTCGAACACCGGCCTCGGTGTGCTGCTCATCACGCACTACACGCGCATCCTCCGCTACATCAAGCCCGACTTCGTGCACGTCTTCGTCGCGGGCAAGATCGCCGAGCAGGGCGGCGCCGAGCTCGCCGACCGTCTCGAAGAAGAGGGCTACGACCGCTACCAGGTCGCGGAATCCGCGGCCGAAGCGGTGCCGGCCGAATAGGCCGAGAGTAGGATCGCACCATGGTCACCTCCCTCGCACCAGAGCGCTACGACCAGGTCGAAGAAGCGCTGAAAGACGTCATGGACCCCGAGCTCGGGGTCAACATCGTCGACCTCGGCCTCATCTACGACCTCGGCTGGGACGACGAGAACGACGCGCTCGTCATCCACATGACGCTCACGAGCGCCGGATGCCCCCTCACCGATGTCATCGAGGAGCAGACCGCAGAGGCACTCGACGGCACGGTCGACGCGTTCCGCATCAACTGGGTGTGGATGCCGCCGTGGGGCCCCGAGCGCATCACCGACGACGGCCGCGACATGATGCGGGCGCTCGGCTTCGCGATCTGAGTCGTGTTGCCGAGCCGCCGCTCGGCGACATCGGATGCCCCGTGCAGCACGCTGCACGGGGCATCCGCCGTCTCAGGCGAGGCCGCGACGTTCGAGGAGTGCCGCGATGTCGGGTTCGCGCCCGAGCAGGCGTCGGATCGACTCCCGCGGATCGCGTGAACCGCCCGGAGCGAGGATCTCCGCGCGGTATCGATCGCCGTTCGCGCGGGTGGCGCCGCCGTTCGCCTCGAACCACGCCATGATGTCGGCGCCCGGCACCTCGCTCCAGATGTACGAGTAGTACCCGGCGTCGTACCCGCCCGCGAAGACGTGAGCGAAGTAGGTGCTCGAGTAGCGCGGCGGCACGAGCGGGTCGTCGAGTCCGGCCACGGCGAGTGCCCGGTGCTCGAAGTCCGCGACGTCGGTGACGGCCTCGGCTTCGGCGGGGGAGAGACGGTGCCATGCCTGGTCGAGCACTGCCGCTGCGAGGTACTCGGTGGTCGAGAAGCCCTCGTTGAACGTGCGCGAGGCCAGCAGGCGGTCGACGAGCTGTTGCGGCATCCGCTCGCCCGTCGCGTGATGCACGGCGTACTCGCCGAGCACCTCGGGTCGCAGCACCCAGAGCTCGTTGACCTGGCTCGGCAGCTCGACGAAGTCGCGGTAGACGTTCGTGCCCGACATCGACGGGTGCACGACATCGGAGAGCAGGCCGTGCAGCGCGTGGCCGAACTCATGGAAGAGCGTCTCGGTCTCGTCGAGCGTGAGCAGGGTCGGCTCGCCCGCCGCGGGGCGGGCGACGTTCATGTTGTTCACGACGACCGGGAGCGTGCCCTCGAGCGTCGACTGCTCGACGAGCGAGCTCATCCACGCGCCGCCGCGCTTCGAGTCCCGGGTGTAGAGGTCGAGCAGGTACAGGCCGACGGGCGTGCCGTTCTCCTCGAACACCTCGAACACGCGCGTCTCGGGGTGGTATCCGACGAGGTCGGTGCGTTCGGTGAACGTGAGCCCGTAGAGCAGCTGCGCCGCACGGAAGACGCCCCGCGTCAGGACACGATCGAACTCCAGGTACGGTCGCATCTCGTCGAGGTCGACCGCGTAGCGCTCTCGCCGCACCGCCTCGCTGAGGAACGCCCAGTCGGATGCCCCGACCGGTCGTCGCTCGCTCGATGCCGCCTGCTCTGCGAGGGCGAGCGCCTCGCGCCGGGCGTTCGCCGTGGCGGCGGGCGCGAGCCGGTCGAGCAGCTCGGCGACAGCCTCGGGCGTGCCCGCCGTCTCATCGACCGTGACGGCGGCGGCGTGACTGTCGAACCCGAGGAGTGCCGCTCGCTCGGCGCGGAGGCGCACGAGCTCGAGGAGGGTCGAACGGGTGTCATGGGCACCGCCGCGGCATCCGCGTGCGCGTGATGCGGCGAGCAGGCGATCGCGCACGGCATCGCGCTCGAGCGATGCGAGCGTCGGCTGACCGGTCGGCAGCACGAGCGTGATGAGCCAGCCGTCGAGACCGCGTGCGATCGCGGCCTCTCGCGCGGCCGAACGCCGTCCGTCGTCGAGACCAGCGAGGTCGTCGGTGTCGGTGAGGTGCAGCGCGAGATCGTTCGCGTCGGCGAGCAGGTGCTGCTGGAACGCCGTCGTGAGCTCGGAGATGCGGGTGTTCAGTGCCGTGAGGGCACTGCGCTGCGTCTCGTCGAGCGCGGCGCCGGCGAGCGTCGCGGTGCGGTGGTATTTGTCGAGCAACTCGACCGACTCCGCATCGAGGTCGAGCTCTGTGCGCGCGGCCTGAAGCTCGGAGAGTCGTGCGTAGAGCCGCGGATCGAGCCTGATCGCGTCGCGATGGGTCGAGAGCAGCGGTGCGAACTCGACCTCCACGGCGTCGATCGCGGCATCGCTGTCGGCCGAGCTCGCGTTCTCGAACACGGGGAGTACGCGGCGGAGCAACTCTCCCGAGCGTTCGAGGGCGACGACCGTGTTCTCGAACGTCGGCGCTGCGGCATCCGTGGCGATCACCTCGACCGCCTGCCGCTGCTCGCGCATCCCCGCCGTGATCGCCTCGGGGTAGTGCTCAGGGCGGATGAGGGCGAAGAGCGGAAGCCGGTAGGGCAGCGGGCTCGGCTCGAGGAACGGATTGGAGTGCTCGGTCATCCATCCACCGTAGTTCGCTGTCACACGGACAGGCATGAGCCTAGGCTCGGAACATGAGCACCGATCGCCCCGAACAGGTCCTCCGCGACACGTACACGCACGGCCACCATGCGAGCGTGCTGCGCACGCACTCCTGGCGCACGGTGGAGAACTCGGCCGCCTATCTCGTACCGCATCTGCGCGAAGGGTTCCGCGTCCTCGATGTGGGCAGCGGCCCCGGCACCATCACGATCGACCTGGCCCGCCGAGTGCGGCCCGGAACGGTCGTCGGCATCGACGCCTCGGCCGACGTCGTGGCCGCGGCAGCCGGGCTGGCCGAGAGCGAGGGCGTGGCGAACGTCGAATTCGCCGTGGGCGACGCGTACGCACTCGATTTCGACGACGACATGTTCGACGTCGTGCACGCCCACCAGGTGCTGCAGCACCTCGCTCGACCGGTCGACGCACTGCGCGAGTTCCACCGTGTCACGAAGCCGGGCGGAGTCGTCGCCGCGCGCGACGTCGACTACGGCGGCGTGATCTGGAACCCCGCCTCGCCCGGCCTCGCCCGGTGGCTCGAGCTCTATCGAGGCGTGCACGAGTGGAACGGCGGTGAGGCCGATGCCGGGCGCCACCTGAAGAGCTGGGCGCGTGAAGCCGGGTTCACCGAGATCGCCGCGACCGGTGCCGTGTGGGTCTTCTCCACCGCGCTCGAACGCGAGTGGTGGGGCGGCGCCTGGGCCGAGCGCGCCACCGAGTCGCAGTTCGCCGCGCACGCGATCGAGTCCGGGCACTCGAACCCCGACGAGCTCCGTCACATCTCCGATGCCTGGCGGGCGTGGGCGGCCGACGAAGACGGCTGGCTGCTCATGCCGCACGGCGAGATCATCGCGCGGGCCTAGCGTGCGCTCCGGGCGCGTGCGCTCGGCGAAGCTGCCGCTACCAGTCCTCGTCGGCGTCGTGCGCGTCGACGATCGTGTCGCGCACGACGGTACCGTCGTCGAGCTCGGCGATCGGCCGACCCTCGAGCCATGTGAGGGTCCAGTGGCGGTCGGCACCGTCGCCGGCGAACCCCGACTCGGCGGCGGCGATCCGCTCGCGCAGACCCGTCGGCACGGAGGCCGGCGGCACCGTGCCGAACGCCCAGCGGGTGCCGAGGCGCATCAGGCGTCCATCTCGTACGTGACCCAGCTGGTGCGCTTCGCGATCTGGTCGTACACCTGCTGCGCCGGCGCGTTGTCGGCCGCAGTGATCCAGCTGACGCCGCCGTGGCCGATCTCGGCCGCACGCGCATGCACGAACTCGATGAGCGCTCGCCCGATGCCCGACCCGCGCGCGCTCTCGTCGACGTAGAGGTCGTCGAGGTACATGCCGCGAGTCGCCGTCAGCGAGTTCGGCACGGCCCGGTAGTGGGCGAGCCCCACGGGGCGCCCTTCGTCGTCGACGGCGAGTGCGGCCTGCAGCGGCTCGGCCTCGTCACGGATCCAGTTCCAGACGATGAGCGCCTTGGCGTCGTCGAGTTCGGTCTCGTAGAAGCGGCAGTACGCCTCGAACAGCGGCAGCCATCCGAAGAAGTCGTCGTCACCGGCCGATCGGATCTCGTAGTTCATGGTTCCCCCTATTCCGACGGCGCCTCGAAGACGACGTCGCGGACTTCGAACGACTCGGCTTCGACGAAACCGAGCTCGGCGATGCGCCCCACCGCACGCAGATCTGATGCGACCGATTCCAGCAGCGCGATCGTCGCGGCAGGCGCTGCGATCACGGCACTCGCGACCGGCGTCTTCTGCGACGCCTTCGCATCGGTCTTGGCCCGTCGGATGCCGGTCAGCGCGAGACCCGCGAGCTCGAGGAGCTCGACGCCGGCGTCGCCACGGGCGGCGAGCTCGTCGACGTTCGGCCACGATGCCACGTGCACCGAACCGTCGTGCGACCAGCGCCACGCCTCTTCGGTCGCGAATGGGATGACGGGTGCGAAGAGTCGGAGCAGCACGTCGAGCGCGGTCTTCAGCGCCGCCACGGCCGAGGCCTGCTCCGGGCTCGGCTCGCCGTAGGCGCGCTCCTTCACGAGCTCGAGGTAGTCGTCGCAGAACGTCCAGAAGAACGTCTCGGCGAGCTCCAGCGCGCGCGCGTGGTCGTAGGCCTCGAGCGAACGGGTGGCGCGCTCGACGACTCCGGCGAGCTCGGCGAGCATGCTGCGGTCGACCGGCACGGTCACCGGGGCATCCGCTCGGCCGTCGAAGCCGAGGATGAACTTCGCCGCGTTCAGCACCTTGATGGCGAGGCGGCGGCCGATCTTGACCTGCGTCGGGTTCTGCGGGTCGAAGGCCGCGTCGGTGCCGAGGCGCGAGGATGCCGCCCAGTAGCGCACCGCGTCGGAGCCGTGCTGGTCGAGGAGGCCGGCGGGCGTTACGACGTTGCCCTTCGACTTGGACATCTTCTTGCGGTCGGGGTCGACGATGAATCCCGAGATCGAGGCGTTCGCCCACGGTGCGACTCCGTGCTCGAGCTCGGCGCGGAGGGTCGTCGAGAAGAGCCAGGTGCGGATGATGTCCTGACCCTGCGGGCGCAGCGAGTACGGGAAGACGAGGTCGAAGAGTTCGGGGTCGCGCTCCCAGCCGCCCGCGAGCTGCGGGGTCAGCGACGAGGTCGCCCAGGTGTCCATGACATCGTGCTCGCCGATGAAGCCGCCGGCTTCACCGCGCTGCGACTCCTCGAAGCCGGGTGCGGCCGCGGAGGACGGGTCGACCGGCAGCATCTCGCGCGTCGCGACGATCGGCTCGTCGAACTTCGGGTCACCGGCCGCGTCGAGCGGGTACCAGACGGGGATCGGCACGCCGAAGAAGCGCTGGCGCGAGACGAGCCAGTCGCCCGAGAGCCCGCCGACCCAGTTCTCGTAGCGGACGCGCATGAAGTCGGGGTGCCAGTCGATCTCACGGCCGTGCCAGAGCAGTCGCTCGCGCAGAGCCTCGTCGCGAGCGCCGTTGCGGATGTACCACTGGCGCGTCGAGACGATCTCGAGCGGCTTGTCGCCCTTCTCGAAGAACTTGACCGGGTGCGTGATCGACTTCGGGTCGGCGAGCAGGTCGCCCGAGTCGCGGAGCTGCTGCACCACGGCCTGCTTCGCCGAGAAGGTGGTCTTGCCGGCCAGCTCGGCGAACGCGGCCTTGCCGGCCTCGGAGGTGATGACGTCGGGGGCCTCTGCGATGACGCGGCCGTCGAAGCCGATGATCGCGCGGTTCGGCAGGTCGAGCTCGCGCCACCACACGACGTCGGTGATGTCGCCGAAGGTGCAGATCATGGCGATGCCCGTGCCCTTGTCCTTCTGAGCGAGGTGGTGGGCGACGACGGGCACCTCGACGCCGAACACGGGCGACGTGACGGTCGTGCCGAAGAGCGGCTGGTAGCGCTCGTCGTCGGGGTGCGCGACGAGGGCGACGCACGCGGGGATGAGTTCGGGCCGACTCGTCTCGATCTCGATGATGCCGCCGTCGGGGCGGTGGAACGAGACGCGGTGGTAGTGGCCCGGCTGCTCGCGGTCCTCGAGCTCGGCCTGCGCGACCGCGGTGCGGAAGGTGACATCCCAGAGGGTCGGCGCGAGCGCCTGGTAGGCCTCGCCGCGCTCGACGTTGCGCACGAAGGCGAGCTGCGAGGCGAAGAGCGACTCGTCGCCGATCGTGCGGTAGGTCTGGGTCCAGTCGACCGAGAGACCGAGCTGGCGCCAGAGCGCCTCGAACTGCTGCTCGTCTTCGACGGTCAGCCGCTCGCACAGCTCGATGAAGTTGCGGCGGCTGATCGGCACCTGGTCGGCCGCCTTCGTCGACTTGCCGTCGCCGCCCTCGAACGGCGGCACGAAGCCCTCGATGTAGGCGAGGGTCGGGTCGCAGCGCACGCCGTAGTAGTTCTGCACCCGGCGTTCGGTGGGCAGGCCGTTGTCGTCCCAGCCCATCGGGTAGAAGACGCTCTTGCCGCGCATGCGCTGGAATCGAGCGACGACGTCGGTGTGCGTGTACGAGAAGACGTGGCCGATGTGCAGCGAGCCGGAGGCGGTCGGCGGCGGGGTGTCGATCGAGTAGATGCACTCGCGCGTCGCCGACTTCCGGTCGAACCGATAGGTGCCCTCGCGCTCCCAGGCGCCTCCCCAAACCGATTCGAGGCCTTCGAGAGCGGGCTTGTCGGGAATGCGCGCGGTGTCGGTCATGATGCTCCGGTTCGATATCGGCGGCACCGTGTCGGTGGTGAGGTGCCTGAATGTGCGACGATCCAGCCTACCGGAGGCGAGCACGAACGCCGCGGCACCCGCCCTTCGAGGGTGGCGGATGCCGCGGCGTGCTGCCGATCAGACGGTCGCGGGCTCGGGCGCGGCGTCGTCGATCTCGCCGACTTCGGGCGCCTTCCGCATGCGAGCGGCGGCGTACGCCGCGACGAGCGTCAGCACCGAGAGCAGGGCGAGCACGATGCCCGGGTGCCACCAGGCGTAGCCGGTGGCCTCGCCGATCGCCACGGTGACGAGCGGCACGAAACCGGAGACGGTCGCGGCGATCGCGTACGACACCGAGAGCGCCGAGTACCGGAAGTGATCGGGGAACAGGTCGTTCATGAGGCCGCCGAGCGCCGCCCACGACATCGTGGGCAGGATGCCGCCGATGATCATGGTTCCGACGAGGATCGGGAAGGTCGCGAACTGCAGCAGGAAGTACATCGGGAACGTGATGAGGAGCGTGCCGAGCGCACCCCACGCCACGACCTGCGCCGAGCCGATGCGGCTCGCCCACGCGCCGAAGAGCGGGATGGTGATGAGCTGCAGGAGGCCGCCGATCGTGGTCGCGACGAGCAGGTCCTGGAAGCTGAATCCGAGCTGCACCGCCCCGTAGTTGATCGTGTACGTGTTCATGAGCGAGTAGGAGCCGATACCGAGGAGGGCGGCGCCGATCGCGACGACGATCGCGACGGGGCGACGAGCGAACATCGTGACGAAGGGCACTCGGTCGCGGCGGCCCTCGGCGACGACCTCGCGGAACACCGGAGTCTCGTCGATCGACCAGCGCAGGTAGAGCGAGACCAGCAGGAGCGGGAACGCGAGGAGGAACGGGATGCGCCAGCCCCACGCCACGATCTCCTCGGCCGGGAGCACGAGCGTCATGATGATGAACAGCACGGCCGAGAGGATCGAGCCGACGGGGGAGCCGAGCTGGGGGATCGCGGCGTAGAAGGCGCGCTTCACCGATCCGGAGTGCTCGGTCGCGAGGAGGATCGATCCGCCCCACTCGCCGCCGAGCGAGAGGCCCTGGATGACGCGCAGCAGCACGAGCAGGATGGCCCCGATCCATCCGGCCTGCGCATACGTGGGCAGGAGGCCGATGAGACCCGTCGCGACGCCCATGACCGCGACCGTCCAGAGGAGGGTCGCGCGTCGGCCGAGCCGGTCGCCCATGTGGCCGAAGACCACGGCGCCGATCGGCCGGACGATGAACGCGAGCGCGATCGTCGAGAACGAGGCGAGCGTCGCGCCGAACTCGCCGAGCGGTTCGAAGAACAGCGGTCCGGTGAAGAAGGCCGTGAAGTACGCGAACACGTAGAAGTCGAACGACTCGAGCGAGGTGCCGATCATCGACGCCCAGGCCACGCGGCGGGCGGGGCTGGCGGTGGGGGCCGGTTCGACGGCGGGAGTGGTGGTGGTCACAGTCATTCCTTGGGAGAGCGCCGGATGGAAGCGGCGGCGGGTGAGGCGGTCGCGAAGACCGCACACATCCTGACACCGCCGGGATGCTGCGACAAGCAAGTTGTTCGTATTTCACTAGAACAATAGACTTTGAACATGCTGATCCGCCTCGATCCGACCCTCGACGCACCGCTCTTCGAGCAGCTCGCCTCCGGGCTCCGGGCGTCGATCATCGACGGCCGGCTGTCGGGCGGCGAGCGCCTGCCGGCGGCCCGCGAGCTCGCCGATTCCCTCGGCGTCAACGTGCATACGGTGCTCCGCGCCTATCACCGGTTGCGCGACGAGCGCCTCATCGAGCTCCACCGCGGCCGGGGTGCGGTCGTCGCCGTGCGGATCGGCGGCCACGCCGCCCTCGCCGGTGCCGTCTACGATCTCGTCGACGAGGCGAAGGGCCACGAACTGCCCGAGGCAGCGCTCCTCGCCCTCGTGAGCGAGGCCTACCGCTCGGCGCCTCGCGCCTCGGGCGTGCTCCGTCCTATGCCGACGCGGTAGTCTTGACGGCAGCGACACCGGTCCGGCCACTGGCCGGCGCAGGGGTCGTGGAGACAATCGACATCGATCCGGCCATCACCGGGGAGTCTTCGGAAGAACCCGAACGGGCGCCCACGCGGCATCCGCTCGGCAGTAGAACCGAACGGGGCGGCCCGTCACAGCCGGCAATGAGGGGCGAGTCGGCCGTACGGAGCGACTCGCAAGCGAGGTGGTACCGCGGCGGCGCTCGATCGAGCACCGGCGTCCTCGTGAGAGCATCCGTCCCCGCAAGGAGCGAGCGTGTACCCCCGTACCCCAGACGACCACGGTGTCGCCCCCTCACCCGAGTTCCCCGCCGTCGAGCGCGACGTGCTGGCCTTCTGGAAGGCCGACGGCACGTTCCAGGCCTCGATCGACCAGCGCGAGGGCGCTCCCGAGTGGGTCTTCTACGACGGCCCGCCGTTCGCCAACGGCCTGCCGCACTACGGCCACCTGCTGACGGGCTATGCGAAGGACCTCTTCCCGCGGTTCCAGACCATGCGCGGCAAGCAGGTGCACCGCCGCTTCGGCTGGGACACCCACGGCCTCCCCGCCGAGCTCGAGGCCGAGCGCCAGCTCGGCATCACCGACAAGAGCGAGATCGAGGAGATGGGCATCGCGGCCTTCAACCAGGCCGCTCGCGACGCCGTGCTCCGCTACACCAAGGAGTGGCAGGAGTACGTCACCCGTCAGGCGCGCTGGGTCGACTTCGAGCACGACTACAAGACGCTCGACGTGACGTTCATGGAGAGCGTCATCTGGGCGTTCAAGACGCTGCACGAGAAGGGCCTCGCCTACGAGGGCTACCGCGTGCTGCCGTACTGCTGGCGGGACCAGACGCCGCTCTCGAACCACGAGCTGCGCATGGACGACGACGTCTACAAGATGCGTCAGGACCAGACCGTCACCGTCACGTTCCCGCTCGTCGGTGCCAAGGCCGAGTCGCTCGGACTCACGGCCGTGCGCGCCCTCGCGTGGACGACGACGCCGTGGACCCTGCCGACGAACTTCGCCCTCGCGGTCGGCCCCGACATCGAGTACGCCGTCGTGCCCGCCGGACCGAACGGCACGCCCGACGCGACGGTGCTGCGCGAAGAGGTCGGCTCGCCCGAGACGGGCGCTGCGGTATCCGACACCGAGGTGCTCGGCGGCGAGTACCTGCTCGCGATCGACCTCGTCGGCAACTACGCGAAGGAGCTCGGCTACGAGTCCGCCGACGACGCGCGCGCCGCCGTCTCGCGCACGGTGCGCGGCAGCGAGCTCGAGGGCGTGGCCTACGACCGGCTCTTCGACTACTACGCCGACGTCGAGGAGTACGGCCTGCAGAACGCCTGGCGCATCCTCGTCGCCGACTACGTCACGACCGAGGACGGCACCGGCATCGTGCACCAGGCCCCGGCCTACGGCGAGGAGGACCAGAAGATCTCCGAGGCCGCGGGCATCCCGGTCATCATCTCGCTCGACGAGGGCGGCCGGTTCCTGCCGGCGGTGACGGATGTCGCCGGGCTCCTGTGGAGCGACGCGAACAAGCCGCTCACCCAGCTGCTGAAGGCCGAGGGACGCCTGCTCCGCCAGGCGAGCTACGAGCACTCGTACCCGCACTGCTGGCGCTGCCGCAACCCGCTCATCTACAAGGCCGTCTCGAGCTGGTTCATCCGCGTGCCCGAGTTCCGCGACCGCATGGGCGAGCTGAACCAGGACATCAACTGGGTGCCCGACAACGTCAAGGACGGCCAGTTCGGCAAGTGGGTCGCCGGCGCCCGCGACTGGTCGATCAGCCGCAACCGCTACTGGGGCTCGCCGATCCCGGTCTGGAAGAGCGACGACCCCGAGTATCCGCGCGTCGACGTGTACGGCTCGCTCGAGGAGCTCCAGCGCGACTTCGGCCGCCTGCCGGTCAACCCCGACGGCGAACCCGACCTGCACCGCCCGTACATCGACGATCTCGTGCGCCCGAACCCCGACGACCCCACCGGTCGCTCGATGATGCGGCGCATCCCCGACATCTTCGACGTCTGGTTCGACTCGGGCTCGATGCCGTTCGCGCAGGTGCACTACCCGTTCGAGAACCAGGAGTGGTTCGACAGCCACAACCCCGCCGACTTCATCGTCGAGTACATCGGGCAGACGCGCGGCTGGTTCTACGTCATGCACGTGCTCTCGACGGCGCTGTTCGACCGGCGCGCGTTCTCGAACGTCGTGAGCCACGGCATCGTGCTCGGCAGCGACGGGCAGAAGATGTCGAAGTCGCTGCGCAACTACCCCGACGTCTCCGAGGTCTTCGAGCGCGACGGTTCCGACGCGATGCGCTGGTTCCTCATGTCGAGCTCGGTGCTGCGCGGCGGCAACCTCATCGTCACCGAGGAGGGCATCCGCGAGGGCGTGCGGCAGTTCATGCTGCCGCTGTGGAGCACGTGGTACTTCTTCTCGCTCTACGCCAACTCGGCGCGGGGCAGCGGCTACGAGGCATCCGCTCGCACCGATTCGACCGACGTGCTCGACCGGTACCTGCTCGCGAAGCTCGGCGAGCTCGTCACCGACGTCACGGCCGACTTCGAGGCGTTCGACTCCCCGCTCGCGGCGGCGAAGCTGCGCGACTTCGGCGACGTGCTGACGAACTGGTACGTGCGCCGCTCGCGCGACCGCTTCTGGGCCGGTGTCGGCGAAGACGGCTCGGGCGGCGAGGCGTTCGACACGCTGTACACGGTGCTCGAGACGCTCACGCGTCTCTCGGCGCCGCTGCTGCCGCTCGTCTCCGAGCAGATCTGGCGCGGGCTGACCGGCGGGCGCAGCGTGCACCTGGCCGACTGGCCCGACGCCGCGGTCTTCCCGGTCGACCACGAACTCGTCGCCGCGATGGACTCGGTGCGCGAGATCAGCTCCGCCGCGCTCTCGCTGCGCAAGCAGTCGGGTCGCCGGGTCCGGCTCCCGCTCGCGCGCCTCACGGTCGTGGCGACGGATGCCGCCGCGCTCGCGCCCTTCGAAGCGATCCTGCGCGACGAGCTGAACGTCAAGGCGGTCGACCTCGTGACGCTCGATGGCTCGAGCGCCGAGCGCTTCGGGGTGACGAAGCGACTGACCGTCAACGCGCGCGCCGCCGGACCGCGACTCGGCAAGACCGTGCAGCAGGCGATCCAGGCCGCCCGCTCGGGCGACTGGAGCGTCGATGGCGACCAGGTCGTCGCCGGCGGCATCGCACTCGAGGCGGGGGAGTACGACCTCGTGCTCGAAGCCGGCGGTGCGGGCGACGGATCGAGCGCGCTCGCGCTGCTCGCCGATGGCGGATTCGTGATCCTCGATACCGCGACGACCCCCGAGCTCGAGGCCGAGGGTCTCGCGCGCGACGTCGTTCGCGCCGTGCAGGAGGCGCGCAAGGCGGCGGGCCTCGAGGTCGGCGACCGCGTTCAGCTGACGCTCACGCTCGATGAGACCGGAGCAGCGGCAGCCGAGCGCCACCGCGAACTCATCGCAGGCGAGACGCTCGCGATCGAATTGACCGTGATCGCCGGAGCTCCCGGCGACGAGGCGAAGACGGTCGGCGAGTCCTCCCGACTGACCGTGGAGGTGGCGAAGGCATGACCGACGAACTCGACTTCGCGGACGCGGCGGACGCCGTCTACCGCAGCCTGCTCGAACGGGTCGGCGAGGCCGCCCCCGAACGACGGCTCGACGCCACGCGCCGGGCGGTGGAGATCCTCGGCGACCCGCATCGCGCCGCCCCGGTGATCCACATCACCGGCACGAACGGGAAGACCTCGACGAGTCGCATGATCGAGTCGATCCTGCGTGCCGGAGGCCTTCGAACGGGCCTCATGACGAGCCCGCACCTCGAGCGGTTCACCGAACGCATCCTCATCGACGGCGAGCCCGTCTCCGATGAGGCGGTCGCCCGCAACTGGGAGGAGATCGAGCCGTTCATCGCCATCGTCGACGCCGAGCTCGAAGCGGCCGGTGCACCCCGGCTGACCTTCTTCGAGGCGCTCACGGCGCTCGCGTTCGCGTGCTTCGCCGACGCCCCGGTCGACGTCGTCGTGCTCGAGGTCGGCATGGGCGGCGAGTGGGACTCGACGAACGTGGCCGACGGCCAGGTCGCCGTGTTCACGCCGATCGACCTCGACCACGAGTCGGCGCTCGGCACCACGATCGAGCGCATCGCCCGCACGAAGGCCGGCATCATCAAGCCCGAGGCCGCCGTCGTCACGGCGTTCCAGTCGCCCGAGGCGCTCACGGTGCTGCGCGACGTCACTGCCGAGCGGGGCGGCACGTTCGCCGTCGAGGGCGGCGCGTTCGCGGTGCTCGACTCCCGTGTCGCCGTCGGCGGCCAGCTCATCTCGGTGAAGGGCCTCGCGGGGGAGTACCGCGACCTCGCGCTCCCGCTCTTCGGGCGCCATCAGGCCGAGAACGCCGCCGTGGCGATCGCCGCCGTCGAGTCGTTCCTCGGGGCGGGCACGATGCGCATGGCCGACGAGGTGCTGCAGCAGGGCCTCGGCGCGGTGACCTCGCCCGGGCGCCTGCAGATGGTCGGCACCGAGCCCCCCGTGCTCGTCGACGCCGCGCACAACCCCCACGGCGCGCGCGCACTCGTCGCGGCACTCGACGAGTACTTCGACTTCGACGAGATCGTCGCGGTGGTCGGAGTGCTGCGCGACAAGGATGCGAAGGGGATCATCACGGCGCTCGACGGCGCCGTCGAGCGGTTCAACATCACGACCTCGTCGTCGGAGCGCTCGATCCCCGTCGACGAACTCGCCCTCGCCGCCGTCGGCTGGAGCAACGAGGACAAGGTGCACCAGTACGACGACTTGCTCGACGCACTCGACGACGCGCGGAAGTGGGCGACCGAGGCGCCGAAGCGCGCCGTCGTGGTCACGGGCTCGATCGTGCTCGTCGGCGAGGTCATCGCCATCGCCGCAGACCGTGAATGGGGGCGCTCGTGAGCGACTCGACGTCCATGCCCGAACCCGACGACACCGCGGCCGCGGCATCCGGGGACACCGCCGCCGACGCACCCGTCGCACCCCCGCGCTCGATCCGTCAGAGCCTCGCCGCCATCGTGCTCGGCTTCGAGGTCATCGTGGTGTTCCTCGCGGCGCTCGTCATCTGGGGGCTCTCCCAGGGCGGCGTCGAGGGCTCGTTGCCGTCGTGGGTCGCCCTCGCGGCCGGCGGCGTCATCATCCTCGCCCTGATCGCGACGATCGGGCTCCTGCGGTTCAACTGGGCGTACACGCTCGGCTGGGTCATCCAGGTGCTCATCCTCGCGTCGGGCTTCCTCAACCCTGCGATGTTCGTCGTGGGGGCGCTCTTCGGCGGCATGTGGTGGTACTGCATGGTGACCGGCGCACGTATCGACCGAGAACGAGCGGCAGCGGCCGCGCAATGGAAGGAACAGCAATGACCACCCCTATCGAAGAGACCCTCGTGCTCGTCAAGCCCGACGGCGTCGCGCGCAACCTCACGGGCGAGATCCTCCGCCGCATCGAGGCCAAGGGGTACTCGCTCGTCGACATCCGCTTCGTGCAGCCCGACCGCGAGCTGCTCGCCCGTCACTACGCCGAGCACGAGGGCAAGCCCTTCTACGAGCCGCTCATCGAGTTCATGGAGTCGGGCGCCATCGTGGCGATGCGCGTCGCCGGCAACCGCGTGATCGAGGGCTTCCGGGTGCTCGCGGGCACGACCGACCCCACGACGGCGGCTCCCGGCACGATCCGTGGCGACTTCGGTCGCGACTGGGGCCTCAAGGTGCAGCAGAACCTCGTGCACGGCTCCGACTCGGTCGAGTCGGCCGAGCGCGAGCTCGCCCTCTGGTTCTGAGGCTTCGCGCTTCGCAGCGCTGAACGGATGTCGCGGCGCCGGGTCACTCGGCGCAGCGACATCCGTGTCTCAGCTGAAGGCGTTCTGCAGGTCGAGGATGACCCGCGGGATCGCGTCCATCTGCGCCTGCGCGAGCAGCACGACCACGGCGTAGCAGATGACCGTGATGAGCGGCACCCACGAGAGCCAGCTGCCCGCGATGCGCCGGACACGTGCCGATGCCGGAATATGCCCCTCGCGGAGGTTGTACAGCGTCAGCGCCCAGAACGTGGGGATCGTGACCGCCCACGTGAGCATGCACCACGGGCACAGCACGTCGAGCACGTAGATGCTCTGGTAGATGAGCCAGCCGACGAACACGAGCGCGCCGGCGACGCCGACGTTGAAGGCCGCCCAGAACCAGCGCGAGAACGTCGCCCCGGCGAGGATCGCCACGGCGATCGTGATGACCACGGGCCAGGCCATCAGGCCGATGAACGGGTTCGGGAAGCCGAAGACCGCGCCCTGCCACGACGCCAGGTTGGTGCTGCAGCCGACCAGCACGCCCACATTGCACGAGGGGATGTGCGACGGATCGGTGAGCGAGAGCACCTTCTCGATGGAGAGCTCGAACGCCGCGAGGAGGCCGAGGCCCCCGGCGATCAGCAGGAAGACGGCGAGGCCGACGGGTCGGGAACGGGTGGGGGAGTCCGGCATGCTCGGATTATGGCATGCCGATTCCGCCCTCGGCTGCGAGAGCATGCGATAATCGAAGGAGTCGTCCGGGCCGCGCCCGGCACGACGCCAATGAGGGCTTTGAGGATGCAGCGCATCCAGTGGGCGGTGAACGCACCGCAAGACGTGGCGACACAGGCAACCTGCCGGTCGCAGTAATGAAGGATTCAGCGGCTCGGCGCAAGCGCGGAGCTGCTCCAGACGAGTACGGGACGACGGCGCGGCTGTCGGAACCGGCGTAGGAGTGCACCAGAGATGGTGGAAGGCAACGAGAAGAACACGAACGAACCCGAGGCCGGCAGCGGCTCGACCAGGCGTCGCGGCGGCCTCTTCGGAGCCCGGCGCGGTCGCGCGAAATCCGTCGAGGCGCAGGTGACGCCCGAGACCGAGGCGCCATCGACGCCGGCGGCCGAGATCCCGGCGACGGATGCCGCGGCGCAGGTCGCCCCCGAGCCGGTCGGCGCAACGAGCGCCGAGACCGCCCCGGCGACCACGCCCGCGACGCCCGACGTCGAGCCGGCCGAAGCGACGGGCGCCGAGGCATCCGTCGCGACCGCCGAGGTCGTCGTCGAAGCCGTGGTCGAGGCCGTCGAGGTCTCGCCGATCCCCGCGACGCTCACCACGACGTCGCTGATCTTCCACGCGCCGCCCGTGCTCGTGGGCTTCGACCGGCCCGAGCGCGACGAGCGCGGCGGCCGGGACGACCGCGGCGGTCGCGAGCAGGCCCGTGACGACCGCGCCGGTCGCGAGCGCGACGACGACGAGTCGTCGACGGTTCGCCGGCGCACGCGCCGTCGCAGCGGCGAAGAGGGCCGCGCGAACACCGACGAGCCCGCCAACACGGTCGTCAAGGTGCGCAAGCCTCGCGAGGTCGAGCTCATCACCGAGCCGCAGAAGGTCAAGGGCTCCACCCGGCTCGAGGCGAAGAAGCAGCGCCGGCGCGACGGCCGCGATGCGGGCCGCCGCCGCGCGGTGATCACCGAGGCCGAGTTCCTCGCCCGCCGCGAATCGGTCGACCGTTCGATGGTCGTGCGCGAGAAGGGCGGCCGCATCCAGATCGGCGTGCTCGAAGACGGCGTGCTCGTCGAGCACTACGTCGCGCGCAATCAGGACGCATCCCTCATCGGCAACGTCTATCTCGGCCGCGTGCAGAACGTGCTGCCGAGCATGGAGGCCGCCTTCGTCGACATCGGCCGCGGCCGAAACGCCGTGCTGTACTCGGGCGAGGTCGACTGGGAGGCAGCAGCCGAGAACGGTGAGAAGAACCAGCCCCGCCGCATCGAGCTCGCGCTGAAGCCGGGCGACCGGGTGCTCGTGCAGGTCACGAAGGACCCGGTGGGCCACAAGGGCGCTCGCCTCACAAGCCAGGTCTCGCTGCCCGGCCGCTACCTCGTGTATGTGCCCAATGGCTCGATGAACGGCATCAGCCGCAAGCTCCCCGACACCGAGCGCGCGCGTCTGAAGAAGATCCTCAAAGAGGTGCTGCCCGACAACCAGGGCGTCATCGTGCGCACCGCGGCCGAAGGGGCCACCGAAGAGCAGCTCACGCTCGACGTGAACCGCCTCATCGCGCAGTGGGCCGACATCTCGACCCAGCTCGAGAAGGTGCAGGCGCCCGCGCTCCTGCACTCCGAGCCCGACCTGCTCATCAAGATCGTCCGCGACGTCTTCAACGAGGACTTCCAGAGGATGGTCATCGAGGGCGACGAAGCGCGCCAGACGATCGAGCGGTACCTGCGCGCGGTCGCGCCCGACCTGCTCGAGCGCGTCGAGGCGTACACCGGTGAGCGCGACTCCTTCGACGAGTTCCGCATCAGCGAGCAGATCGAGAAGGCGCTCGACCGCAAGGTCTGGCTGCCCTCGGGCGGCTCGCTCGTCATCGACCGCACCGAGGCGATGACCGTCGTCGACGTCAACACGGGCAAGTTCGTCGGCTCGGGCGGCAACCTCGAAGAGACCGTCACGAAGAACAACCTCGAAGCAGCCGAAGAGATCGTGCGCCAGCTCCGCCTGCGCGACATCGGCGGCATCATCGTCGTCGACTTCATCGACATGGTGCTCGAGTCCAACCGCGACCTCGTGCTGCGCCGCCTCGTCGAGTGCCTCTCGCGCGACCGCACCAAGCACCAGGTCGCCGAGGTCACCTCGCTCGGCCTCGTGCAGATGACCCGCAAGAAGCTCGGCCTCGGCCTGCTCGAGTCGTTCAGCGAGCCCTGCGAGATCTGCGCCGGTCGCGGCATCATCGTGCACCACGAGCCCGTCGTGAAGCACCGCAGCGCCCAGCAGTCGCAGCCCGAGCGACGCGGACGCGGTCGCGGCGGCAACCAGCAGCAGCCTGCGCAGGCGCCCGCCGAGCCCAAGGCCCACACCGGCACCCACGCGATCACCGACGACGTGAAGAACGCACTCGCGCAGATCGCCGCGTCGACGATTCCGCACACCGAGCACAAGGCCGACGATCCGGCGACGGATGGCGCGGGGGAGCAGCCCGCGGCATCGACCGCCGACGCAGGACGTGCACCGAAGACCGACGCCGACGAGAAGCCGGCCGAGACCTCGGGCGGCCGTCGTCGCGGTCGTCACCGCCGCGTGTCACAGGATCAGGGTGCGGCGCCCGCCGCCTCAGAGCCCGTGGCCGCGCCAGCCGTTGCGCCGGTCGATGCCCCCACGGCGCCGGCCGCACCCGAGGTCGCCCCGATCCTCGACCTGCCCGTGCCGCCGGTGTCGCGCAAGCGCCCCGCACGGGTCGCCGAGACCGAGGTGCTCCTCGACTCGGTGCTCGATGCGCTTCCCGCTCCGAAGAAGGCGGGCGAGGGGCGCACGCGCAGCCGTCGCGTCTCCACCGCTGCACTCAGCACCACCGCCGGCGGTCAGCCCGTGATCACCCGGGCCGAGGGCTCGGGCGACGCAGGGGCATCCGACTCAGCCGAGTGACGACCGGGCTGCGCGCTCACGCCGTTCACGCGGTGTGACGCGCAGCCCGCTCTTGCGGAGTCGCTCGACGAGCTCCCTCGGCGAGACCGGCACGGCGCCCGCTGCCACGAGGTCGTCGTACCGTTCGACCGGCACGTCGTAGTGGTCGAGATCGAACGATCTCGGCGGCAGTCCGGTTCTCTCAGCGAACTCGCGGAGTTCGCTGATGGACTCGTCGCTGACGAGGTGAGCCCAGACGGTGCCGTGCTTCGGCCAGAGCGGCGTGTCGATGAGCACGGTCATGGGCCGATCCTACGCGTCGTGCCCGCGACGCGCCGGTGGGCGTGGTTTGACCGGCCCCCCGACATCCGGTAAACTCGACCGTTGGTGCCGCCGCTTATCACGGTGCGCCCATCCGCAGGTCTCCGGAACTCGGTCCGCCGAACTCCAGAACCGCCTGCACATCAGTTTTCTGCCAGTCACCACCCTTCTTCCCGCTGGGGCGACCGCGCAGTGACACCCCATCAGACAGTCGGGGCCTCCGGGCTCCCCAGAGATAGGTACGAGTAGTGGTTTACGCAGTAGTGCGCGCCGGCGGTCGGCAGGAGAAGGTCGAAGTCGGCACCATCGTGACGATGGACCGCATCAAGGCAGACAAGGACGGCAACGTCCAGCTCGCCGCGGTGCTCCTCGTCGACGGCGACAAGATCACCTCCGACGCCAAGGCGCTCGAGAAGGTCACGGTCACGGCCGAGGTCCTCAACGACCTCCGCGGTCCGAAGATCGTGATCCAGAAGTTCAAGAACAAGACCGGCTACAAGAAGCGCCAGGGGCACCGTCAGGACCTCACGCGCGTCAAGGTCACTGGAATCAAGTAAGGGCCCGGGAGAAGCGAAATGGCACACAAAAAGGGAGCAAGCTCCACTCGCAACGGTCGTGACTCCAACGCGCAGCGCCTCGGCGTGAAGCGCTTCGGCGGCCAGGTCGTCGGCGCAGGCGAGATCATCGTCCGCCAGCGCGGCACGCACTTCCACCCGGGCGCGGGCGTCGGTCGCGGTGGCGACGACACCCTGTTCGCGCTCGAGGCCGGTGCAGTGCAGTTCGGCAACAAGGGCGGCCGCAAGGTCGTCAACATCGTGGCGGTCGGCGAATAGTCGATCGACGTTCATCGTGAGGGCGGGCTTCGGCCCGCCCTCACGTGTTTTACTCGGTTTGGAGGATGCAGCATGGTCAGCTTCGTCGACGAGGTGACGCTGTTCCTGCGTGCCGGTCACGGCGGGAACGGCTGCGTCTCCGTCCGCCGTGAGAAGTTCAAGCCGCTCGCCGGCCCCGACGGCGGCAACGGCGGCACCGGCGGCGACATCGTGCTCATCGCCGACCCCCAGGTGACGACGCTGCTCGGCTACCACGGGCGTCCGCACCGCTCCTCCGCGAACGGTCAGCCCGGCATGGGCGACCACCGCGCCGGGGCCGTCGGCGAGACCCTCGAACTGCCCGTGCCCGTCGGCACCGTCGTGAAGAACACCGACGGCGACGAGCTCGCCGACCTCACCGAGCCCGGCTCGCGCTTCGTCGCGGCGGCCGGCGGTCTCGGAGGTCTCGGCAACGCGGCCCTCGCGACCACGAAGCGCAAGGCCCCGGGCTTCGCGCTGCTCGGCACCCTCGGCGACGAGGTCGAGATCACGCTCGAGCTCAAGTCCATCGCCGACGTCGCGCTCGTCGGCTACCCGTCGGCGGGCAAGTCGAGCCTGATCGCCGCCATGTCGGCCGCGCGACCGAAGATCGCCGACTACCCGTTCACGACGCTCCACCCGAACCTCGGGGTCGTCCAGGCGGGCGACCACCGCTTCACGGTGGCCGACGTTCCCGGCCTCATCGAGGGCGCCAGCGAGGGCAAGGGCCTCGGACTCGAGTTCCTCCGGCACGTCGAGCGGTGTTCCGCCCTGCTGCACGTGCTCGACTGCGCGACGCTCGAGCCCGGCCGCGACCCGATCTCCGACCTCGAGGTCATCCTCGCGGAGCTCGCCGCGTATCCCGTGCCCGAGGGGCAGCTCCCGCTCCTCGAGCGCCCGCAGATCATCGCGCTCAACAAGATCGACGTGCCCGAGGCGCGCGAGCTCGCCGAATTCGTGCGCCCCGATCTCGAGGCGCGCGGCTACCGCGTGTTCGAGATCTCGACGGTCAGCCACGAAGGCCTCCGCCAGCTCGGATTCGCGCTCGGCGAGCTCGTCGACACGGCTCGTGCAGAGGCCGAAGCCGCGACCCCGCCGGCGCCCGAGCGCATCGTCATGCGGCCGAAGGCCTCCAACGACCCCGGTTTCACCGTGCGCGCAGAAGGCGGCAGCTACGGCACCATGTACCGGGTGCTCGGCCAGAAGCCCGAGCGCTGGGTGCAGCAGACCGACTTCACGAACGACGAGGCCATCGGCTTCCTCGCCGACCGCCTCGCGAAGCTCGGCGTCGAAGACGCGCTCGTGCGCGCCGGCGCCGATGCCGGTTCGACCGTCGTGATCGGCAAGGGGGCGGGAGTCGTCTTCGACTGGGAGCCCACGCTCACCTCGACGGCCGAGCTCATCACGGCACCGCGCGGCACCGACGCGCGACTCGACGAGAACCGACGCGCCACGCGTGCCGAGCGACGCAGCGAGTACTACGAGCGCATGGACGCCAAGGCGGAGGCACGCGCCGAACTCGAGCGCGAGCGCACGGCGGGCATGTGGAACGAGCTCGACGAGCAGACCGACGCAGAGAGCGCTGCAGGCGCCGACGCGGCCCGCGACACGGGTGCCGGAGCCGGGAAGGACTCGAGCGGCGAGGACCGGGAATGACCCCGACCACCCGCGCAGAGATCCCTGCCGCTTCCCGCATCGTCGTCAAGGTCGGCTCCTCGTCGATCAGCGGCGAGAACTCCGAGCAGATCGGTCCGCTGGTCGATGCGCTGGCCGCCGCACACGCACGGGGCGCCGAGATCGTGCTCGTCTCCTCCGGCGCGATTGCGACGGCCATCCCGTTCCTCAGCCTCGACGGGCGACCGACCGACCTCGCGACCCAGCAGGCTGCGGCAGCGGTCGGCCAGAACGTGCTGATGTGGCGCTACCAGACGAGCCTCGACCGCTACGGCGTGCTCGCCGGGCAGGTGCTGCTCACCGCGGGAGACCTCGAGAACTCGACCCCCCGATCGAATGCGCAGCGTGCGATGGACCGGTTGCTCTCGCTCCGCATCCTTCCGATCGTCAACGAGAACGACACCGTCGCCACGCACGAGATCCGGTTCGGCGACAACGACCGGCTCGCGGCCCTCGTCGCCGAACTCATCGGTGCCGACCTGCTGGTGCTGCTCTCCGACGTCGACGCGCTGTACACGAAGCCGCCGCACCTCGACGGTGCACGTCGGATCGAGCACGTGCCCTACGGCGACGAGCTCGCCGGTGTCGAGATCGGCTCAGCCGGTCGCGCCGGGGTCGGCACCGGGGGAGCGGAGACCAAGGTCTCGGCGGCCCGCATCGCGGCCGACGCCGGCACGTCGGTGCTGATCACGGCGACGCCGCTCGTCGCCGAGGCGCTTGCGGGCCACGACATCGGCACCTGGTTCGACCCGGCGCCGTCGCGTCACACAGCGGAGCGCGACACCCTGCTCGCCTAGGCTGGGGGCATGGAGCAGCTCGACCTCGACGTCTCGGTGATCGACACCCGTCTCGCCGCCGCGAAGGACGCCTCACGGCGCCTCGCCCGCGCCTCGACCGCTGAGAAGGACGCGGCGCTCGAGCAGGTCGCCGTGCTGCTCGCCGAGCGTTCCGACGAGATCATCGAGGCGAACGCGCTCGATCTCGAAGCAGGTCGCACTGCCGGACTCGGCGCCGGGCTGCTCGATCGACTCACCCTCGACGCGCGGCGGGTCGCGGCGCTGTCCGACGCCGTGCGCGAGGTCATCGGACTCACCGACCCCGTCGGGGACACGGTCAGTGGTCGGTCGCTGCCGAACGGCGTGCGAATCGACCAGATCCGCGTGCCGCTCGGGGTCATCGGGGCGATCTACGAGGCGCGGCCCAACGTGACGATCGACATCGCCGTGCTCGCGCTGAAGAGCGGCAATACCGTCGTGCTCCGCGGCGGCACGGCCGCCGAGCAGACGAACCGGGTACTGCTCGGCGTGCTGCGCGACGCCCTCGCCGCAGCGGGCCTGCCCGCCGACGCGGTGCAGACCGTCGACGACTTCGGCCGCGCCGGTGCTCGTCACCTCATGCAGGCGCGCGACTACGTCGACGTGCTGATCCCTCGGGGCAGCGCCGGACTCATCCGCGCCGTCGTCGACGAGGCGAAGGTGCCGGTCATCGAGACCGGGGCAGGGGTCGTGCACATGTTCCTCGACGAGAGCGCTCGCGAAGACTGGGCGGTCGATCTCGTGCACAACGCGAAGACGCAGCGGCCGAGCGTCTGCAACGCGCTCGAGACGCTGCTCGTGCACGTCGACGCGGCCGAACGACTCCTGCCGCCGGTGATCGCGCGGCTCGAGGCATCCGGAGTCTCCGTGCACGGCGACGAGCGCGTTCGCGCGATCCGGCCCGAGGTGCAGCCCGTCACCGACGAGGACTGGGCCACCGAGCACATGTCGCTCGACATCTCCGTGGGCGTCGTCGACTCGATCGACGACGCGATGGCGCACATCCGCCGGTACTCGACGAAGCACACCGAGTCGATCGTGACGAACGATCTCGGCAACGCCGAACGCTTCCTCAACGAGGTCGACGCCGCCGCCGTCATGGTGAATGCATCGACCCGATTCACCGACGGGGCGGAGTTCGGCTTCGGCGCCGAGGTGGGCATCTCCACGCAGAAACTGCACGCTCGCGGGCCCATGGGCCTGCCCGAGCTCACGAGCACGAAGTGGATCGTGCGTGGTGCCGGACATGTGCGCGCCTGACCTCGCTAGACTGTCTGGAGCACGACCCGCAGGATTCGAAAGGAACGGCGAATGAGCCTTGTCACCGCAGTGCAGACCGCGACGGTGTTGACCGAGACGGTGCACGCGAGAGAGCTGCCGATGGAGTCCTGGGTCTACGGCCTCATCGCACTCGTCATCTTCGCCGCCCTCGGGTTCGTCGTCGCGTCCTATCGCGACGTGGCCAACCGCCACGCCGCCAAGGCCGCGGCGTACGCCGCACGCCACGCCGGAGACGAGCACGGCGGCCACTGAGGCGGGCGAGCACGCGATGACGGTCGCGGAGCGCCGGCCTCGTATCGGAGTGATGGGTGGAACGTTCGACCCGATTCACCACGGCCACCTGGTCGCGGCGAGCGAGGTGGCGCAGTCGCTCGACCTCGATGAGGTCGTGTTCGTGCCGACCGGGCAGCCGAGCTACAAGTCGAACGTCACGCAGGCCGAGCACCGCTACCTGATGACGGTCATCGCCACGGCGTCGAATCCGCGGTTCACGGTGAGCCGGGTCGACATCGACCGCGAGAAGCCGACGTTCACGATCGACACGCTGCGCGACATCCGCCGGGAACGCCCCGATGCCGATCTCTACTTCATCACCGGCGCCGACGCCATCGCCCAGATCCTCTCCTGGAAAGATGTGCAGGAACTCTGGGATCTCGCGCACTTCGTTGCTGTGAGTCGTCCGGGACATGTCCTGTCCGTTTCGGGTTTGCCGGAGCAAGACGTAAGCTTGCTGGAAGTTCCGGCACTTGCGATCTCGTCGACCGATTGCCGGAGCAGGGTGCGCCGGGGTTTCCCGGTGTGGTACTTGGTGCCCGATGGGGTCGTCCAGTACATCTCCAAGCACCATCTCTACCGGAGTGTCGAATGACGTCGTCGCAGGATCCGCCGCTGACGCGCCGCGAAATGCGCGAACGCGAGCGACTGCTGGAGCAGCAGGAGCCTTCGGCGACCCCGGATGCCGCTGGGCAGACGCTTCCCGTCCCCGACACCTTCCCGCCCGTTGCGCCGCAGCCACCTGTGCAGCCCGCCCCGGTGCAGTCGATGCCGGCGCCCGCTGCGCCCGTGCACTCGATGCCCGCGCAGCCCGTACCCGCGCAGTCGGTTCCTGCGCCCGCCTTGCCGGTTTCGGCGGCGAGTCCCGCATATGCGGCACCCCGCCCGGCCGGAGGCTTCGGCGAGCCCGGCGTCGCGTTCCCGGCGGCTCCGCCGATTACCACTCCGCAGCAGAGCCCCTTCGCGCCGCGTCCGGTCATTCCTGCGCCGGCACCCGCGGCGCCTGCCCCGGTTCAGTCGCCGGCCGACGCCGCGTCGTATCCGCGTGCGGCCGCTGCGCAGCCGCAGTCGGCTCCGGAGCGCGATTCGTCTGAGGCGACGACGCCAGAGCGCACACTCACCCGTCGCGAGCTTCGGGCCATGCTCGATGGCAACCAGCTCGACGAGTTCGACTTCGAAGACGACGAGATCGATGGTCCCGCTCCGCAGTCGCAGCAGCCGACTCCGGCCGCTGCGTCGTTCCCGGTGGCAGGGGGCCCGGTGCATCCGGTTCGCCCCGATGGAGACATCGCTTCACCGTCGCCCGCGGTGGGGCACTGGACCTCGCAGCTGAACGCACCGGTCGAGTCGGCCGAGCCGTTCGACCAGCTGTTGTCCCGTGGCGGTGTCAGCCACGGTGTCCCCACGACCACGAACGCGCTGATCCTGCCGACGCTGCCAGACCACGGATCGCTCGGCGGCACCCCGCTCGCGGCCAGCGGCGAGATCATCGCCACCGGGTCGATCGACCTTCCGCGTTCCTACGGCGCGACGGGCGTGCACCCGAGTCGCATCGACTCGTCCGATGTCGACCGCCTCTTCGACCAGATCGAAGAAGCCGGCACCGGCGCCGCGCCGGTCGCGGCTACGCGTGCCATCAGTACCCAGGGCGCAGCCCGCGCCATGATCGCCCCGCCGAAGAAGGAGGGCATGAACGTTCCGCTCGTGCTCGCCGTGACCGCCGGAGTGCTCGCACTCGGCGTCGTCGCCACCCTCGTCATCGGCGCCGTCGCGGGGCTGTTCTGATCCGAGACAACCACAACGCACCGGAAGTGAGCGCATGACTGCATCCGACCAGGCCCTCGAGACGCTCGCACTGGCAGCGCGTGCGGCTGATTCGAAGGGCGGCGACGACCTCGTCGCACTCGACGTGTCACGCCAGATTCCGTTCGCCGACGTGTTCCTCATCGTCACCGGCAACTCGGAGCGCAACGTCATCGCGATCGCCGATGAGATCGAAGACGTGCTCGGCCGTGCCGGCACGCCGACGAAGCGCCGCGAGGGGCACCAGATCGGGCGATGGATCCTGCTCGACTTCGGTGACCTCGTCGTGCACGTCTTCCACCAGGAGGAGCGTCTGTACTACGGTCTCGAGCGCCTCTGGGCCGACTGCCCGGCGCTTCCCGTGGCGCCGTTGCTCGCCGCGAGCAGCTGATCGGGGCGGGCTCCACCGGTCGAGGGTCCCTCGATTTCGTCTGCGGGCGGAGGCTGGTGTAAGCTCAATTCGTTGCCTCAAGCGAGGCAGAACGGGTCTGTGGCGCAGCTGGTAGCGCACCTGCATGGCATGCAGGGGGTCAGGGGTTCGAGTCCCCTCAGATCCACCAATTCCCCCGAAGAACTCAGGTTCTTCGGGGGTTTTTGCGTGCAAGCCCCGTGGGGGGGCCTCCTCAATCGCCCTGATGCACACAGCGATCCGCAACCGCGCAGGTCAGACGACGAATGCAGGATCGGTGGCCGCCTGTCGACAGGGTGGTGGCGAAGCCTCGACCTGCCGACGTGAGGCGGGTGATCGAACGCGGTCGACCCCGATGCTGCAGCCTGCGTCAGTTCGGTGCCGACCCTGATGCGAACGCCCGAGCAAGGGTGGAATATGAGCATTGCTCGGACTCAAGACTTTCACCTCCATCGTGAAGGGGACAGGCCATGGCGACGACGCAGGTTCTCGAGATCCGCATCCACGGCATTGCCAACGCGCCGCCGCAGGACATGCTGTCGACAACCGCCGACCACGTCGAGAAGAGCATCGGCGACCAGAATGGATCGTTCTGGATCCGCGCCGACGGCAAGCAGGACGACGGTACGGATGCCCCACACCGTATCGAGGCCTACTCGTGGGGGAACCAAGCCCGCAGCGGCGGCTCGGCGCTCGCCCTGATCGGCCGCGCGATCGTGCACCTGAGCTGGCTGTTCGTGCTGCCGTTCGGGCTCACGAACCTCGCGTACTGGACGCGGCGGAACATCCCCGGCGACGACCAGCGGCCGCCGAAGGAGGTGGCGGGCGAGGCGGCTCGCCCCGCTGTGGCTGGCACTGACGGCGCAACCGCAGCGCGTCCGCGCTGGAATGCCGGCATCGGCGCTGTGTGGATTCGTTGGTTCGGGCTGCTGCAGACGCTCTTCTACACGGCCGGGTTCATGTCGGTCTCGGTCGATCTCGTCGCCGTGCAGTGCTACCGCACCGGGAACCCCGAGCTCGTCTGCGCGGCGCTGCCCGAGTGGTTCGACGCATTCGTCGGCATGACACCGATCGGCCGGTCCGCGCTCTTCAGCATCCTGCCCGTGATCGTCATGCTGCTCATCTACCTGATCGGCCTGCGCGTGCGCGGCACCTTCGAACCGAACCGCCATGAGGTCGGCGTCGAGGACACGGTCCTGGCGAACTCCGACGAGCCCAAAGCCCACTCGGCTCGGACCGCCACGTCGAAGATCAGCAGGGCCGGAGCTGCGACGAAATCGTCGCCGAAGACCGCCTCTGCTGCGCCCGCCTCAGCGGTGCACACTGAACCCCCCGCGAAACCGCTCCTCGGCTCCCGCGGGTTCTGGCGCGTCGCGCGGATCGGCCCGACCTCGGAGCGCGCGCATTTCGCCGGCGCGCTTGCGCTCGTGCTCCTGCTGCTCGCCTTCGACGCCGTCGTGGAGGTGGCCCCGTTCACCGGCGTAGCGAACCCGTTCGACTGGCCGGGCTACGCGGTCGCGACGGCGCCCATCCAGGCGGCCGCCGTCTTTGTGGCGTTCGTACTCATCGCGGGTGCCTTCGTGCTGAGTGCACTCGGCGGGGTCGACCCCGAGAAGCCGCCGATCCTCGTCGTCCGCGGGCTCGCGCTCACCCTGCTCGTGGTCTCGATCCTCTCGTACGCCCTCTGGGTGTGGCTTGCGATCGGCACACCGGAGGGCTCCGCCGGAGCGGGTGACCGGGAGTACGCCAGCCTCACGATCACCCCGGGCGTCATCGCCACCGTCTGCGCGCTCATCGCTCTCTGGAGTCTCACCTGGGCGTACCCCCGTCGCCGCTTCTGGAGCGGTCTGGTGCTCATCCTGGCCTTCGGGTCGGTGCTCTACGGCGAGTTGATCGCCGTGGACGACAAGGTCGCTCACGCAGCGCTGTCCTACGTGGCCGCAGGACTGGCGGTCCTCGCACTGCTCATCGGCTACGCCTTCCATTCGAAGGCCGAGAGGCTCGAGCGACGATTCCTCGGCTGGCACGGCAATGGAGCCGCGGTCTCCATGCTCCTCTCGCTCTTCTCCTCGATGGTGATCACCAGCCTGCTCGTGATCGGAGCGCACGCGTGGCTGTCCACGTCGACGGTGTCAGCCGAGACAGACGATCGCATCTGGCGAATCCTGCCCGACGGCACCAACCAGTCGCTCGTGGCACCGGACTTCTACGAGCGCTTCTCCGTATCGCTCCTCTTCATCCTCGTCGCGCTGCTGGCGCTCGCGATCGTCGTGGCCTCGACGGCCTTTTCGAAGGTGCCCCGGCTGCTGGTGCCGACGCTGGCGTTCCCGACCGACACGCCGTCGCCTCGGCGGACAGCCGACGAGAACCGGGGCGGCATCGAGGATCTGGCGGCTGGCGATCCGTACCCCGCGATCGAGGGATCGCTGAACGACAAGGAGCGGGCCGTCGCGTCGGCACGCCGCCTCGCAGGCCTCGCGCACCGTGGCGAGCCCATCCTCTCCGCACTCGCGATCCTGACCGCCATCGCGCTCGTGCCGCTCACCGTCCCGTACTTCGCCGAGCTCGCCAAGGGCGCCGCAGAGACCGAGCAACGCATGTTCTGGATGTCCCTGACAGATGTGTCGGCATGGGCGCTCGGCTTCCTCGCGATCGCCGCCACCACCTGGGTGATCACGAACGCCGTGACGTCGACCGAGCGCCCGCTCGGTCTGGTCTGGGACATCATCTGCTTCTTCCCCCGAGCGGGACATCCGTTCACGCCGCCTTGCTACGCCGAACGCACCGTGCCGGAACTCGAGGAGCGAATCGAGGACTGGTTCGCCGGCGGCGCGCAGGGCGAGCGGGCCGTCCTCCTCTCGGCGCACTCCATGGGCGCACCGATCGCGGTCGCAGTCGCCTTCGCCGTGCTCTCCGGCGGCGCGCCGATCAGCGACGGTGGGGACGACCCGAAGAACGTCCGGGCCGAGGTGCCGACCGACCGCTTCGCCATGCTCACGTACGGTGTGCAGCTCCGGGCCTATTTCGGCCGGTTCTTCCCCGCGGTGTTCGGACCGCGGGTGATCGGCAACGAACCGACCTTCGAACCCTCCCTCGTCGCGCGGGATCCCTGGGCCGCAGAGATCCGCCGCGAGTACGGCATGTCGCGTCCCAAGCGGTGGTGGCGGCCCTGGTCGCGGGCGGATTCCGATGCCGGAACCCTCGCGGCCGCGGCCAAGCCATCGGAGACGCTCGTATCCGTGCTCTGCGGCGCCAGCGCGACGAAGCCTCATTGGCGCAACCTCTGGCGCCGAACCGACTATCTGGGTTTCCCTGCGAACCGCTACCGGCCCGGTGACGCGATCGACCGCGGCGCGAGCGAGCGCATGCCCCGCACGTACCTCTGGAGCGTGGCGCGCCACAACGGCTACCTCGGCACGCTGCAGTACGACGCGGCGCGATCGGAACTGCTCGAGGTCATCGCGCCGGTGGTCGACGTCGGTGAAGCGGCGCCGCTCGACGAAGGTACGCCGGCGCCGCTGACAGGACCGCCGATGGCGCCAGCGGCGAACCCTCCACCCGCGCCCGACGAGCGATCCGTGCGGTCCCAGCAACGCGGCAACCCGCCGCCCAGTCCGGCGGGCTTCACGTCCGGAGGATTGTGACACAAATGCAGCGGGCTACGTCGCCGTCGGGGTTCTGATGGATATTCTGGTCACGCTCACGCACCGTGGGCCGATTGGCGGGTGCGTTGACCTTCTCCTCAGCTCCTTCGGGTCGCATCGAGCACGCAGTCTCGGTGGCGGTCTTCGGCGGCTTGCGCCTGCTCCGCCCTGATGTCGATCTCATGAGTCGACCGCCTCGTGAGCGGCTCATCCTGGCGAGCCTCATCGCTGCCCGCGGCAGGACGGTCTCGATCGGCGAGTTCGTCGATCTGCTGTGGGGCGATGAGCCGCCGTCGACGGCGGTCAACCAGGTGCAACGGCATGTCGGCGAGTTGCGTCGCCTGCTGGAGCCGGAGCTACCGGCACGAACCACTGGAACGGCGGTGCTCGGCGCGGGGGAGGGATACCGTCTCGACCCCGCAGTCGTCGAGTCCGACCTCCAGAGAGTTTCCGAACTGTGGTCCGAGGCGCGGCGGTCTTCGGTCGAGCGCGCAGCGCTCGCGTACGTCGAGGCGCTCGAACTCGCCGCCGGAACGCCGTTCAGTGGGCTCGGCTGGGAAGCGCTGGCCCGACCGTCGTTCGCCGCGGTCGAACGGGACCGGATCGCACTTGCGCTCGATGCGGCCGAGTGCGCGCTCGAGTTGCGTGATCCGTCGTCACTCGCCGTCGCGATCGAGAGCGTCGCGGCCGACGCCCCCCTCGATGAACGCCTGCAGGCGAGACTGGTGACACTGCTCGCGCGCTGCGGTCGTCGAGCCGATGCGATCGCGGTCTACGACGCCGCCAGGCGACGCCTCTGGGAGGAACTCTCGATCGCGCCGGGCGCCGAGCTCCAGGCCGCGGTCGACGACGTCCTGAGCGATGACGAGCGCGCCGCGCCCGGCGCGGTAGCCCCGCAGAAGCTCCCACTCGCCCCCGCAGCGGTCGTGGAGCGGGAAGGTATCCGCGCCCTGCTCGAGGAGACAACGGCGAACGCCTTGCGAGGCGAGCCCGCCATACTCGCGATCAGCGGCATGGCCGGAATCGGCAAGACGACGCTCGCGGTGCAGTGGGCGCACTTCGTCGCCGAGCGATTCCCCGACGGCCAGCTGTTCGTCAACCTGCGCGGATACGCGCCGGCAGGCGAGGCGCTGTCGGACACGGAGGCTCTGGGTCAGTTGCTGGCAGACCTCGGCGGATCCGTTGCCGGGATCCAGGGCGGAGTCGACCCGTTGAGGGAGGCGTACCGCCGGGCGATCGGCGGACGGCGCATGATCGTGGTGATCGACAATGCCGCTGACGCCGACCAGGCGCGATCACTGCTGCCCGGCGTTCCGGGGAGCCTCGTGATCATCACGAGTCGATCGCACCTCCCGGGCCTGGTCGTTCACGACGGTGCCGTCCCTGTGCCGTTGCGCCGGCTGACCGATGAGGAGTCGAGGCGCCTCCTCATCAGGAGGCTGGGCGAGGCTCGAGTGCGATCGGATCCGGCATCCATCGATTCGATCGTCGCTTCCTGCTCCGGCCTTCCGCTCGCCCTGGCCCTGGCCGCGGCCTCCGCGGCCGGGTCTCGCGAGGCGATGCACGATGTCGCCGATGGACTGTCGGCCACGGCGTCGGCGCTCGACGTGCTCGCGCTCGACGCCGACAACGACCTGAGATCGACGTTCGAATGGTCGTATCGCGCGCTCTCGGCCGATGCCGCCCGCTTGTTCCGACTGGCATCCGTGCACCCGGGCGTCACCCACCCCCGTGCTGCACTCGCGAGCATCGCGGACTTCGATCTGGCGCGCATATCCGCGATTCTCGGCGAGCTCGTCGGCGCGAACATGTTCGTGACCGTCGCGAAGGGCGAGTTCGCGGTCCACGACCTGCTCCGTGCATACGCCCGGGAGTTGGCGGAGGGCACCGACGAACGCGCGGAGGCGCAACGACGACTCGTCGGCCACTACGTCCACATGACGCGTCGCGCGTATCTCGCCTTCGGCCGGCCTGCCGTCGTCGAAGTGGAGTCGCCGCCGCCCATCGCTGACGCGATCTCGAGTTTCGAGTCATCGGACGACGCCGTCAGGTGGTTCCTCGCAGAGCGGAAGGCCGTTCTCGAGACGTTCGGCATCGCACTCCTCCTGGGCCTCGACCGTGAAGCCGCGCTGATCGCACTCGACTGGCGGCCGATGCGGCAGGCGGTCGACGCGCCCTCGATCATGATCGAGGTGATCGCCCAGGCGACCGACGCTGCGAAGCGGTGCGGCGACGAACGTCTCGAGGTCGAGCTTCGACGAGACCTCGCCGTGAACCTCGGCATGAGCGGCTTCGAGGCGGAATCGGAGCGCCACTTCGAGCGTGTGCTCGAGACCTATCGCGCCTGGGGCGACCACGTGGGCGAATCGAACACCCTGCGCAACCTCGGACACATCCACGCGGCGGGTTCGAAACGCTTGGAGCTGACCGCTCAGTCGGTCGAGGCCGCCCGGAGATCGAAGCGATCCGACATCCTCGCGATCGCGCTCGTCACCCATGCTCACGCCGTCCTGATGTACGGCACCACCGACGAGCTCGACGTCGTCACGGCTGAAGCGGATCTGCACGTCGTCGCGTCCAAGTCCGAGTACCTGGCCCCCTATGCGGTGATGTATCGGGCGATGGTGCACGTCAGACGCGGGGAGTTCGTCGAGTGCCTCGATCTCGTCGAGACCACGCGTGGCTCGCTCGACGTGATGATCCAGGCGTACGGCGCGATGGCGACGACGATCGCCTCCGCTGGTGCGGGTCGCAGGGATCAGGCGTACGAGGCGCGGGAGCGGTTCGACCGCCTCGTGCGGGATCACGAGGACTTCATGACGAAGGAGAACGAGGGGGTGATCCTGCGCGCGTGGATCGAGGACGCCATGGGCGAGATGGAGCGTCAGCCGGCCGACTGAGTTCCATGCAATCGCATGCACTGAGCATGCACTGACCCTGCACTCGTCCTGCACGCCATCCCGGTTGTGTGTGATCCATGGGATCCACTGCACTCGCCCCCGCGCCGGACACGACCGTCGGTCTGACGGTCTTCATCGAGGGTCGACGCCGACTCTTCGGCATCGCGTACCGCATCCTCGGGAGCCCCGCCGAGGCCGAGGACGTCGTGCAGGAGGTCTGGCTGCGGTGGCAGCTGTGCGACCGGGCGAGCGTGCGCGAGCCGATGGCCTACCTCGCGACCGCCACGACGCGCGCCGCGATCAACGTTCTGCAGAGCGCGAGGGTCCGCCACGAGACATCCATCGAGCCGTTGCTCGAAAGCCCGGTGACGGCGTCGGACGACCCTGCCGCCGACGTCGAGCACGAGGAAGCACTCGAACACGCGACGTACCTGATGATGGAACGGCTCACGCCTGCCGAGCGGGCCGCCTTCGTGTTGCGCGTGGGGTTCGACTACCCGTACACGCACATCGCCGCCGTCATCGACACGACCGAGACGGCTGCACGGCAACTCGTCAGCCGTGCTCGCAAACACCTCGCGGTCGCCCGGGAGCGAGTCGTCGACCGGTCAGCCCATCAACGGCTCTTCCGCGCGTTCCGGAACGCCGCCCGCGAGGGCGACGCACGCGGGTTGGAGCTCGTGCTCGCCCAGGCGTCGGGTTGCCCCTGATGGCGATGCCGTAGCCGCCACGAGTGCGAGGTTCACAGGGCGGAAGGACTGAGGTGGTGGAACACCGTCCGGATGATCGACTCCTCGATGGTGTGGACGGCGAGACCCGGCATCGCCAGAGGATCTGCGATCGGGTCGGTCCTGCTCCCCAGGCGCATGGTCGAGACGATGCCCGGCGCCCCGATGAGCGGCACGCCGGCGAACCTCGTCGCCAACGCAGTGTGCACGTGCCCGGTGAAGACCCCGATGACGTTCTCGTTGCTGCGGATGAGCGACGCCAGGGCCTCGCCGTTGCCGAGACCGAAGCGGTCCATGACGTGATGCCCGACCGGAACGGGAGGGTGGTGCAGCGCGAGGACCGTCGGGACCGTCGAATCAGCGAGCTGCTCGCGGGCGAACTCGATCGCCTCCGGGCCGAGCTCGCCCTCGTCGCTGCGGTCGATGTGCGAATCCAGTCCGATCAGTCGTAGCCCCTGAAGGTCGACCACTCCGTTCAGCGATGCCGGCCGGCTGTGCTCCTGGAGCGATGCGAGCAGCGGGGCCGAGAGATCGTGGTTGCCCGGCACGACGAGCGTCGGCAGGGCATCGGGGAGCGCGCCGAAGAGCTCTGCGTACTCGGCCGGCTCGCCATGGTCGGCGAGGTCGCCACTGAGGACCAGCGCATCGACGCGGGGGAGTTCGTCCAGCTGGGCGAGCACGGCGTGAAAGCGGCGAAGTCGCAGTGGCGACCCGTCGAGGTGCATGTCGCTGAGGTGTGCGATGACCGTCAAAGTGGTCCTCCTCTGTTCGGCTGGCAGTAGCATCCGGATGCCACCGGCTCATGGTTCGAGTCGCCGGGCGCGGCCGGTCAAGTAGTCGCGTTCGGGGATCGAGAGGGTCCGCTGGGCAGCATCACGGTACTCCTCGATCGCCTCCGCGGTCCTGCCCGCGCGCTCGAGCAGGTGCGCGCGAACGGAGGCGATCCGTCGGCGATCCGTGATCCGCCCGAGGTCGACGAGCGCATCGATGGTTGACAACCCGGCCTCGGGACCATGCACCATCGCCTCTGCCACGGCACCGTTGAGGGTGGCGACCGGGTTCTGGGTCGTGTAGTCGAGAAGGCGGTAGAGGGCGAGGATCTGCGGCCAGTCGGTGGTCTCGGTGCTGGGAGCCTCGTCATGGAGCGCCGCGATGGCGGCCTGGATCGCGTAGGGTCCGGGCGTGCCTCTCGTCAACGACTCGTCGAGGATGTCCGTCGCCTCGGAGATCGCATCACGATCCCAGAGCGAGCGATCCTGTTCATCCAACGGGATGAGTGCGCCGCGAGCGTCGGTGCGTGCTGCGCGGCGGGCGTCGGTGAGGATCATCAACGCCAGCAGGCCGGCGGTCTCGACGTGGTCGGGCTGGACCTCGTGGACGAGCCGCCCCAGCCGTATCGCTTCGTCACTGAGCCGGATGTCGTTGGGATCGGCGCCGGAGCTGGACGTGTGCCCTTCGGTGAACATCACGTAGATGACGTCGAGGACCTGGTCGAGGCGGTCGCCGGGCCCGAGCGGCGGCGGAAAGCTCGTTCCAGCCGAACGGATGCCCGCCTTGGCTCGGCTGACCCGCTGGGCGATCGTCGATTCGGGGAGGAGGAACGCATGGGCGATCTGCGCCGTGGTGAGGCCGGCGACCGCGCGGAGCGTCAACGTCACCTGCGCTGTGCTGCTGAGAGCCGGATGGCAGCACAACCGGAGGAGCCAGATGCTCTCATCGGCGTGAACGGTCGGTGCATCGGCGAGAGGTTGCCACAGCTCGACGTACGCATGCTCCCGGTCACGCCGCTGATGGTCGCTCCGAATGTGGTCGATCATGCGTCGACGCGCGATCGTCAGCAACCAGGCGAACGCGTCGTCGGGCCTGCCGTCTCGTGGCCATTGCCGATGTGCGGCGAGCAGGGCCTCCTGCACGGCGTCCTCGCAGACGTCGAGCTGACCCGTGCCGTAGCGGCGCAGGAGCGCGGCGAGGACCTGCGGCGCGTGGGCGCGCAGCAGGTCCCCGTCGGATGCGTGCGTCAGACGTCTGCTCCGGCCGAGAACATCACGGGCCGGATCTCGAGGGCGAGACCGTCGATGCTCGCATCCGGGAGCTCGCTGGCGAGTTCGATCGCGCGCTCCTCCGACTCGACATCGAGCAGGTAGTACCCGCCCATGAACTCCTTGGTCTCCGCGAACGGTCCGTCGACGGTCTCCGGCCTGCCGTTTCGGGCGCGCACGACCTTGGTCTGGCTCGGGGCGCCGAGCGCATGCGTGCTGAGCATCTCTCCCGACTCGGTGGTCTTCGCCATGAAGGCCTCGTGGCCGGCGCCGATGTGCTGCTGCTGCTCGAGGCTCAGTGAGGCGATGACCTCGGGGTCCACGTGCATCAGGATCAGGTACTTCACGATTGGTTCTCCTTCGTCGTGTTTCGTCGCGGCACGGTGCCGCTTCCCGTGTTGGTCGGAGTCGTGTCGAGGTTCTCGACGCTAACGCCCGAATGGTTCGATGTGACGCAACCGCGCTGCGGTGACGACGGCGAGCATCGCCATGATCGCGGCGGCGATCAGCGCCGCGGTCTGAATGCCGGAGCTGAAGGCGGTCGCCGCCGCAGCATGCAATGCATCATCGCCCGACGACGACGCGAGCCCGACCGCTCGTGCGATGCTGTCCGCAGCGACGGCCTGGTCGGCCGGGCTCAGGCCCGGGACCGGCGGAAGGGCGAACCGGTATGCCGCCGTCACGATGCTCCCGATCACGGCGATGCCGAGTGCGTAGCCGAGCTGCCCGCTGGTCTCCGACGTGGACGCGGCCGATGACGCCTGTTCCACCGGCACGGACCCGATGATCAGGTTGGTACCGAGCGTCGGCAGCGGCGTGGCGCCGAAGCTCACGATGCTGAATCCGAGGACGAGTGGCCAGGGGCCGGTCGCCGGCGAGACCTGTGCCATGACGACCAGCCCGACGACGATCAGCGCCAGACCGGCGCTGATCACGAGTCCCGGGCGAATGCGCCGAGCGATCAACGGCATCAGGATGAATCCGGTGACACTCACGATCGCCGGCGGCACGGTGAGGACGCCTGCCGCGAGCACATCGACCCCGGCGACCAGTTGGAAGAACTGCGTGTTGAGCAGCATCAGGGGCCCCGTGAGCATCGTCATCGCGAACAGGCAGAAGAGCACCAGGCTGAAGCCCCGAGTCCGGAACATCGTCAGGTCGAGCAACGGTGCTCGCCGCGCGTCGCTGTCGAGCCGGCGCTGACGTCGAACGAACACCACCGCGAACACGACGCCGATCACGACCGCGAGGGACGGCACCCAGTCGACGCCGGCTCGGGCGAATTCCTTGAGGCCGTGCACGACGGGAAGGATCGACAGGAGGGAGAGCGGCACGCTCAGCCAGTCGATGCGGCGTCGCGGCAGCTGCCCCGACTCATCGCGGCCCTCCGGGACCAGGAACGGGAACATCGCGAGCACGAGCGCCATGACAGGTACGGCGAGCAGGAAGACCGACCCCCACCAGAACGAACTCAACAGGACGCCGCCGATGAGCGGCCCGATGATCATGCCGCCCATGAGGCAGGTCATGAACACGCCGAGAGCGGCCGAACGCTGCCGGTCATCTCGGAACAGCCCGGTCAGCAGTCCGTACAGCGATGGCGTGAGCGCCGCAGCACCGATGCCGGTGAGCCCACGTGCGGCGATCAGCACCTCGGGCGTCGGCGCGAACGCGGCCGCGGCGGAGGCGAGGCCGATCGTCGCAGCGCCGATCACCGCCATCCGGCGGCGTCCAAGGCGGTCGGCAAGGCTCCCGAATGCCACGAGGAATCCCGCGAGCGCGAAACCGTACGCGTCGACGATCCACAGTTGCTGGCTTGCGTCGACGTCCAGTTCCGCCGCGATGCTCGGCAACGCGAGCAGCACGACCGAGGTGTCGATGGCGACCAGCAACGCAGCGAGCGCGAGGATCGCCAGTCCCGACCACTCTCGTATTCCAGCCCGCTCGCGGACTCCCGATCGCATGGTCGTCATGGTGTTCCTCCTCTTCGCCGGCGTCTCCGACACGGTGTGGTCGGAGACGCAGCGCCATTCTCGACAGCGTCGGCGGGGATGGGATGCGCAGTGGTCGAGGCGATGGCCTCGAGCTACGCGGCGGGCCGCCGGGCCGCGAGTTCCGCAGCGTCGTGGATCGCTTCCACGAATTCTCGCGGTGCCTCCTGCGGGAGGTTGTGGCCGGCGTGCGGCACCTGTCGGTGCTCGTACCCGCCCACGAACCGAGCACCGGCGGTGGCGGCATCCCGCGCAGGGAAGTTGCCGTCGGCGAGTCCGTCGAGCGTGATCGTCGGCACGGTGATCGAGGGGAGTTGCGCCAATTGCGCCTCGAGCCGGGAGTACTCCGGTGCTCCGGGCACGTGGAAGAGGCGGTGCCGGTAGGAGTGGATCACGACGTCGACGAAGTCGGGGTTGTCGAATGCCGTGGCTGCCCGGTCGAGTTCGGCGTCGCTGAAATCCCAGTCGGGGGAGTTGCGACGCCAGATCACCTCCGCGATGCCGCGTCGGTTCTCGGTGAGTCCGGCGCGGCCGCGCTCGGTGAGGAAGTAGAAGAAGTACCAGAATCCCGCTTCGAGGTCCGGGCGAATCGGCTGCATCGAGGCGCTGATGTCCTGGATGAGATAGCCGTTGACGGACACGAGGGCTGTGACGCGCTCGGGCCGGAGTGCAGCGACGACGCAGGCGGCGCGACCGCCCCAGTCGTATCCCGCGAGGATCGCCTGCGGAATCCCGAGGGCGTCCATGAGTTCGATGACGTCCTGTCCCAGCGCGGCCTGCTGCCCGCTGCGGGGGATGGCGGTGTCGAGGAATCGGGTGTCGCCGTGCCCGCGCAGGGAGGGGACGATGACGCGGAAGCCCGCCTCGGCCAGTCTCGGTGCCACGTCGATGTAGCTGTGGATGTCGTACGGGAATCCATGCAGCAGCAGTACCGGCGGGCCGTCCTCCGGACCTGCTTCGAAGTAGGCGACATCGAGGTGCGTCGTTTCGACGTGTCGCAGCGGCTCGAGTCGACGTGTCGCGCTCATGGTGTGCTCCTTCTCATTGCACCGGGCTTCTGTGGCGTGGCGTTCCGGCGGGCTCAGACGGAACCCGTCAGAAGCTTCGACCGGACAGGGGGCGCGAGTGTGACGCTCGCGAGATGGAGATGGAGATGGAGATGGAGATGGAGATGGCGCTGATCGCTGCTGCGGGTGCGGACGTCACAGAACGGCGTGCCGCCCGGTCGTAGCGGGCAGGGCGCATCCGTCGGATGCGTCCATCCAGAGACCGACTCGATCCGGAAGGCACGATCATGAACAAGCACGTCCTCGACAGTGAGGCGCAGGCGATCGCCGACGCGACCTCGACACCTCCGTTCCTGTACCAGCTCGGCGCGGACGGCGCCAGGAAGGTCCTCGACGACCTGCAGGCCGCCCCGATCGCGAAGCCCGAGGTCGACGAGGAGTGGATCACCGTTCCTGCCGCGGTCGGCGACGTGCGAGTGCGGATCGTCAAGCCGGTCGGCTCGACCGGCCCGCTGCCGACGATCCTGTACATCCACGGCGGCGGCTGGGTCATCGGCAACGCCGCCACCCACGACCGGCTCGTGCGCGAGCTCGCGGTCGGTGTCGAAGCCGCCGTGGTGTTCGTCGAATACGACCGCTCGCCGGAGTCGAAGCATCCCGTCGCCATCGAACAGGCCTACGCCACTGCCCAATGGATCACCCGCTCGGGCGCCGAGAAGGGCCTCGATGCATCGCGTCTGGCCGTTGCCGGCGATTCCGTCGGCGGCAACATGACCGCGGTGGTCGCGCTCCTCGCGAAGGAACGAGGAGACGTGTCGTTCGTGCACCAGTCGCTCTACTACCCGGTCACCGATGCCGGGCAGGACACCGACAGCTATCGCGAGTTCGCCGACGGTCCGTACCTGACGGCGGCGGCGATGGCGTGGTTCTGGGACAGCTACCTGCCGGATGTCGCGAAGCGGAGCGAGATCACGGCCTCGCCGCTTCGTGCGACGATCGAGCAACTGACCGGGCTCCCCGAGGCCTTCCTGCTGACCGACGAGAACGATGTGCTCCGCGACGAGGGCGAAGCGTATGCGCGGCGTCTCTCGGAGGCCGGTGTGCGGACCACGAGCGTGCGCTACAACGACACCGTGCACGACTTCATGATGCTGAACCCGCTCCGCCCTTCGCCCGCCGTCACGGCAGCGGTCGAGCAGGCGGTGCACGTGCTCCGCAAGGCGCTCGGCCGCGCGTGAACTCCGAACGCATCGGGTTCGGGACGGCCCCCGAGGTGCCCTGGCACCCGGGGGCCTTCCCGGTTCGGGCCACCGGCAGCACTGACTCGAGGCGGCTCAGTCGGTGAGTGCGCGCTCGAGAGCGATCTCCTGTCGACGATGCCCGACGAGCTCGAAGCCGATCACGATGACGAAGGGCGAGCCCGCGGTGATCAGGATGCCGACGCCGAAGCTCGCCCCTGCAGCAACCGCGACGACCGCGAGCGAGAGTACGACGATGCTGCCGATGAAGAGCCCGAGGCGGAGCGCATCGTGCTGCCTGAGCAGGAGCGAATGGACGAGGAGCAGACCGACCTGCACCACGCCGACGGGAACGACGACCGTCAGCAATGCCTGAACGGTACTCACCTCGGCGGTGCCGTCGATCTCGGATGCGGCCACGTGAAGCCCTGCGCCGGTCGCAGCGAGGCCGAGGAAGATGACGTAGTGCACGTAGCCCCAGGTGAATCCGCGCTCACGGAATCGTGCCAGCATCGCGGCCGATGGCATCGTGAAGTACGCCCACCACAGACCGAATGCGAGCGCCGTGCCGCCGAAGGCGAGTGCCATGGCCTCGACGGACCATCCCTGCTGCTCGATGACGGCTGAGATCGCGAGAATGGTGCCGAGTACGATCTCGCCGAGCGTGATGATCACGAGCAACCCGTAGCGTTCGGCGATGTGGTGCGCATGCCACGGTGTGCCGCCACCCGTTCCGTGTTCCGCGATGTAGGGCCCGGCGAGTTCGAACACGATGACGCAGACCGTCAGAGCGAGCGTCGGTGCGAGCGGCATGTTCAGGACGATCAGGACGATCCAGCACAGTTGGGCACCCGAGACGCACGCAGCGTACGTGAGCGCGGTGCGTCGATGCGTCGGGTCGTGCCTCGCAGCGCGCAGCCACAACGCCACCGTCGCGAGTCGCATGATGACATACCCTGCGGCGACCACGGTGGTGTCGACGTGCGCGCCGGCATCGAGCGAGTGGAAGAGCGGCGGAATGCCGAGCGCCAGGACGAGCACGCCGATCATCTCCGCCAACGTGGCCAGCCGGAAGAAGACGTCGTCGTTGTCGTAGGCGGACGCCAACCACGAATAGTTGATCCATGCCCACCAGATCGCGAACACGGCGAAGCAGAACCCGCCGATCGCGGGACCCCAGTGCCCGACTTCCAGCAGGTGCGCGGTCTGACTGCCTGCCAGGCTGAACGAGACCACGACCGTGAGGTCGAAGAGCAACTCGAGCGGCGTTGCGGTGCGGTGCGGCTCGTCCGGATCTCGGCCGGTCATGTGCCGGAGCCCATGGAGCATCGCCTACGCGCCCTCCCACTCCGGTGCGATCAGATCCGCGTACTGCCGATTCTCGGCGATGAAGGCTGCGACGAACGGGCACCGCACCGTGATGCGAAGCCCACGTTCGCGGATGTCGTCGAGCGCATCGGCGACGAGGTCGGCGGCGATGCCCCTCCCGCGGAACTCGGGCGCCACGGTCGTCGTGAGCACGATGATCCGGCCGTCGACGACGTCGTAGCGAAAACTCGCGATCTGCCTGCCGTCGATGGTGGCGGCGTAGACCCGTTCATCGGAGCGGTGGAGCAACTGGATCTCGGACTCGGCGTCCGCCGAGGGTCGGTCGACCTCGCGAACGGTGCGGGTCGCGACCTCGTCGAGGAGGGCCACGGTGCCCTCGTCGAGAAGGCCCGCGCCGTCGGGGTACCCGGCTGAATCGGGATACTCGATCGGCCTGAAGCCGTTGCCTGCACTCATCGCGTTCTCCTTCTGTCCGAACCGCTGATCGCGACAGGATCCCGGCGGCGGGTGGGACCAGCCGTGGTCTGCTTGGCGCTACCTCCGGAGAAGCCGCCTGAAACCCAGTGCTCCCGCTCTTCTCTCACGACTCGGCCGAGCCTGTCATCAGCGAAGACCGGGTGGATGGCCGAGTTGTGACGGATCGGCCGAGGTCGTCACAACTCGATGCTCCGCTCGGTCTGAGCTGATACCGACCCGCACGCTGCGGGAACGATTCGAGAAGGGGAACAGTCATGTCAGATCAGAAGCCGACCGTCGTGCTCGTGCACGGCGCATTCGCCGAGTCCGCCAGCTGGAACGGTGTCATCGCGGCGCTCTACGCCGAGGGCGTCACCTCGGTCGCGGTCGCCAACCCGCTCCGCAGCCTCGCCGGCGACGCCGCTTACGTGCGCGACGTCGTCGCCTCGATCGACGGGCCCGTCGTGCTCGTCGGCCACTCGTACGGCGGACTCGTGATCAGCGAGGCATCCGCCGGCAACGACCAGGTCGTCGGCCTCGTCTACGCCTCGGCGTTCGTGTCGGAGCCCGGCGACAGCGCCTTCTCGCTCTCGGCGAGCGAGCCGGGATCGACCCTCGGTGACGCGCTCGACGCGCACCCGATCTCGACCGGCGGGGTCGAGTTCGTGATCCGTCGTCCGCTGTTCCGCGACCAGTTCGCCGCCGACGTCCCCGTGCAGGTCGCCGGGCTGATGGGCGCGACCCAGCGGCCGGTCACCGAGGCAGCGTTGAGGGATGCCGCCGAGGCGCCGGTTCCCGGGTGGAAGGATCGCCCGTCCTGGCACGTGTTCGGCAGTGAGGATCGGAACATCCCCGCAGCGGTGCTCCGTGCCGGTGCCGAGCGCGCCGGCTCGCGCGGCACCACCGAGATCGCAGGCGCTTCGCACGCGGTGAGCGTCTCGCAGCCCGAGGCGGTCGCCTCGACGATCCTCGACGCGGTGCGCGGCGCCGTCGAGGCCCGCGAGGCCGCGTAGCCGGACGACATCGGCGCCGACGCAACGCCGGAACGACCAGCCGCGGGCGCGCGAGACCTCGACCGGCACCTCGCGCGCCTGCGGCATCCGGAATATCATCCGAGGGTCGGGGAACTGATTTCCCGGAATCCGTCACATTCGTGCGACGTGTCCGGTCTCAGCTGGAAGGGGCGTTCTGCTCCCTCCGCCGACCGAGGGGAACACGACATGGATGGCAACCTCGACGACGCGCTTGCCGTCTACGAGAGTGTGCGTGGGCGACTCTTCGGCATCGCCTACCGCATGCTCGGCAGCGCCGGCGAGGCGGAGGACGTCGTGCAGGAGACGTGGTTGCGTTGGCAGGGCACCGACCGCTCCGTCGTCGAGGAACCGGCGGCGTTCCTCGCCACCACCACGACCCGACTCGCGATCAACGCGCTGCAGTCGGCGCGCGCCCGACGTGAGACCTACATCGGCCCGTGGCTGCCGGAGCCGGTCGACACGAGCGACGACCCCACCCTCGGGGCCGAGCGTGCCGAGGCACTCGGCTTCGCGGTGCTCGTCATGCTCGAGCGTCTGACTCCGACGGAGCGGGCCGCCTATGTGCTGCGCGAAGCCTTCGCGTACCCGTACGAGCAGATCTGCGAGATCGTGCAAGTCTCCGAAGCCGCGGCCCGGCAACTCGTCAGCCGTGCCCGTCGGCACCTCTCCGGTGAGCGCAAGCGCGAGGCGTCGAAGCAGGAGCAACGGCGCCTGCTGACTGCGTTCCTGGCAGCGGCGAAGACGGGCGACCTCGTCGAGCTGGAGCGCCTGTTCGCCGAAGACGTCGTGTCGTACTCGGACGGCGGCGGCCGAGTTCGCGCTTCGAAGTTCCCGGTCGTCGGCCGCATGCGCGTGGCGAAGTTCGTGCGCGCATTCCGCACCCATTTCTGGGACGGCGTGCAGATCACCGAGGCCGACACGAACGGCCAGCCGGCCGTGCTGCTCTCGAAGGACGGTGCGACGTTCGCGGTCCTCACCGTGATCACCGGTGCCCGGGGCATCGACCAGGTGCTCTGGATGATGAACCCCGACAAGCTCGGCGCAGTGGCATCCCGTGTCGCAGCATGACCTCGCCGCTCGTCTCCTCGTCGCATGGGAGAACTGGGACGAGGTTGCGTTGTCGAGCGTGCTGCACCGCGATGTCGCGCTGATCGTCGACAGCGGCGATGAGACCGGCGGCGAGCTGTGCGGCCGTGTTCGGGTGATCCGCGAGCTCGGCTCGCAGCTGACCCGGTTCGCGGATGTCTCGCTGCGCGCGGTGCACGTGAGCGGGCGCTCCGGTATCGCACTCCGCCGCGAGGGCGGCGAAGTGGTGGGCGTGCTGAGCCTCGACGGTGCAGCGTCGATCGACGAGCTCTGGCTCTCGACGGCACCGGCGAAGCTCGCTCATTGGAACCGTCGACGCCCCGACATCTCCTGAAGCGCGGCGACGCCTCGCGTGTCAGTCGCGCGCGTTCCTCCCGGCGCGCCCAGTCGACCGGGGCGGCTGGGCGCGCATGACCGTCGAGACGAGTCCGAGCAGTCGGGTCAGTTCCTCGCGGTCCGCCGGATCCAGCGCATCGACGAGCACCGCACGGACGACCTCGATGTGCCCGGGAAGCACGCGTTCGAGCCGGGCGGCGCCCTCCAGCGTGAGCATGACGTTGACGCTTCGCTCGTCGTCGGAGGATGACTCGCGCACCACGAGCCCGGCCTGCTCGAGCCGATCGACCTGATAGGTCAGTCCGCTGCGGCTGTGCACCAGCCGGTCGGCGAGGGCCGTCATCGTGCTCCGCCTCGAGGTGTCTTCGCCGAGGATCGCGAGGATCTGGAACTGCGTGAAGCTCAGGCCGCCGTCGGTGCGCAATTGTCGCGCAACGCCGTGCTGCACGAGGGAGCTCACCTCGAGGAGCGAGAAGTAGACGCCGAACTCGGGAGGCAGCGCAGGCGGCACGGCTGGGACGGACATACCGCGATCCTACGAAGAAAATCGTTCGAATTGGAAATAATCGGTCGAGCATCACTGTTTCGAATTCGTAGTAAGTAGTTCGAATTCGAAGGAGTATCATGACGAACACGGAAATCGAGACCACCCAGGCGCTGTGGGCGCCGACACGACTCGGCCGCATCCCGCTCGCCCACCGCCTCGCGATGGCGCCGATGACCCGAAGCCGGGCCACGGCAGACGGGCTCGTGACCGGGCTCACGCAGACCTACTACGCCCAGCGGGGGTCGCTCGCGATGCTCATCACCGAGGGGACCCAGCCGTCGGAGGACGGACAGGGTTACCTGGCGACACCCGGCATCCACAACGAGGCCCAGGCGGCGGCCTGGCGCGACGTCGCCGACGCGGTCCACGAGGCCGGATCGACGCTCGTCATCCAGCTCATGCACGTCGGCCGGGTCGCCCACCCCTCCAACACCGTGCACGGCCGGGTTCCACTCGCCCCGTCGGCGATCGCCGCCAAGGGCGACATGTTCACCGCCGCCGGACCGCAGCCCATGGCCGTTCCGCGTGAGATGAGCGGAGCCGACCTCGCGCAGACGATCGCCGATTTCCGGCACGCCGCGCGTCTCGCGGTCGACGCGGGGGCCGACGGCGTCGAGATCCATGGGGCGAACGGCTACCTCCTGCAGCAGTTCGTGAGCACCAACGCCAACCGCCGCACCGACGGGTACGGCGGAGACATTCCCGGCCGCGTCCGCTTCCCGGTCGAGGTCGCGGCCGCGGTCGCCGAGGAGATCGGCGCCGACCGGGTCGGCTATCGGATCAGCCCCGGCAGCCCGCTCGGCGACATCGTCGAGGAGGATGTCGCCGAGGTCTACGGCGCGCTCGTCGACGCGCTCGCTCCGCTCGGGCTCGCCTACCTGCACGTCGTGCACCTCGGCGATGAGGGATTGCTCCGCGACATCCGCGATCGCTGGGAGGGAGGGCTCGTGCTCAACCGTGCCGGCGCCGACATCGACCGCCGCGCGCAGGACGTGCGCGACGGACTCGCCGATGTCGTGAGCGTCGGTGCCCTCGCGCTCGCGAATCCCGACCTGCCCGCTCGCATCCGGGCCGGGGCGTCGATGAACGCGCCCGACCTGTCGGCGCTCTACGGCGGCGGTGAGCGCGGGTACACCGACTACCCGCGGCTCGCAGCCTGATCATCCACGAACCATCAACACGACACGAACCATCAACACGAAAGGAACCGCATCATGCGCGCCATCCGATACTCCGCCTTCGGAGACCCGACCGTGCTCGAAACCGTCGAGGCACCCCGCCCCATCGCCGGCCCCGGCGAGGCTCTCGTGCGAGTCGCAGGTACCACGTTCAACCAAGTCGATGCGACGATCCGTGCCGGCGCCCTGACGAAGGCCTTCCCGATCGAGCTGCCGCACACGCCCGGCATCGATCTCAGCGGCACCGTCGTCGACATCGGTGCGGGCGTGGCCGACGACCTCGTCGGCCGGAACGTCATCGCGTTCCTGGCGATGACCGCCCCTGGTGCGGCGGCCGAGTACGTCACCGTGCCGGCCGAATCGCTCGCCCCTGCTCCGGAGTCCGTTCCCCTGCCGGAGGCGGCATCGCTCGCGTCGAGCGGGCTCACCGCATGGCAGGCAGTCGAGTCGGCCGGTGTGCGCCCCGGCCAGTCGGTGCTCGTGAACGGTGCCGGCGGCGGGGTCGGCGCGTTCGTCGTGCAGCTCGCCGCACGGGCCGGTGCGACGGTGATCGCCACGGCCGGTGCGCGCAGCCGCGACGCCGTGCTCGCACACGGTGCGAGCGAGGTGATCGACTACACCGAACGCTCCGTGGTGGACACGCTGAATCGACCGGTCGACATCGTCGTGAATCTCGTGCGCACGACGCCCGAAGAGACCGCGGCGCTCGTCGCGTTCGTCGCGCCGGGCGGTGCGTTCGTCTCGACGACGACACTGGGCGTGGCGCCCGCGGGCACGGGGATCCGCACCGTGAGCGTCTTCGCACGCAGCGACGCCGCCCAGCTCGCTCGACTCTCGAACCTGGTCGATGCCGGGGAACTGCACCTCGATGTGAGCGCCCGATACCCGCTGAAGGACCTCGCCCGGGTGCACGCGCTGGCCCAGTCCGGGGCGCTGCGCGGGAAGGTGGTCCTCACGCCGACCGAGTGGTGACCGAGGGGCGGCGACGGCGAATTCACTCCCACCCGTCACAGATCGGGTGGGAGTCCGGTCAGAGTTCGTGACGGCAGCGGAATCACCGCTGCCCCGACGGAAGGCACCAGTCATGAAGATCGTCGTCATCGGAGGCACCGGCCTCATCGGCTCGAAGGTCGTCGAACACCTCCTCGAGCACGGCCACGAAGCCGTCGCCGCCTCTCCGAACTCGGGCGTGAACACCATCACCGGTGAAGGCCTCGCCGAAGTGCTCGTGGGCGCGGACGTCGTCGTCGACGTGTCGAATTCGCCGTCGTTCGCCGACGACGACGTGCTCGCGTTCTTCAGCACCTCCACCACGAACCTGCTCGCTGCCGAGCGCGAGGCCGGCGCGACCCACCACGTGGCACTCTCGATCGTCGGCGCCGAACTCCTGCCGAACAGCGGGTACCTTCGCGCCAAGGTCGCCCAGGAGAAGATCATCGAGGAGTCGGGGCAGCCGTACTCGATCGTGCGCGCGACGCAGTTCTTCGAGTTCGTCGGGCGCATCGCCGACGAGGCGACCGTCGACGGCGTGGCGCGACTCAGCACGGGCCTCATGCAGCCGATCGCCGCAGCGGATGTCTCGGCCGCCGTCGCCCGTGTCGCCGCCGGCGACCCGATCAACGGCACCCTCGAGATCGGCGGGCCCCAGCGCTTCGGCCAAGACGAGTTCGTGCGCGTCGGCATGGCCGCGAAGGGCGACCCCCGCACCGTCATCGGCGACGCGGAGGCGCCGTACTTCGGCACCAAGCTGACCGGCACCGAGCTGGTGCCCCTCAGCGACGATGCCCAGCTGTCGACGACGACGTTCTCCGACTGGCTCGCCGCACAGTCGGCGCCGGTGAAGTAGCCCGCCATGCGGATCTCGGTCATCGGCGGCACCGGCCTCATCGGCACACGACTCGTGGCGCGACTCGTCGCCGACGGCCACGATGTCGTCGTCGCCTCACGCGCGACGGGCGTCAACTCCTACACCGGCGAGGGTCTCGCGGAGGCCCTCGTCGGGGCGGAGGCGCTCATCGACGTCTCGAACTCCGACTACCTCGACGAGGCGGCGGCGAACGAGTTCTTCTACGGCTCGACGCTCAACCTGCTCACCTACGGCGCCGCAGCGGGCGTGCCTCATCACGTCGCGCTCTCGGTCGTCGGAACCGATCGACTCGCTCGCTCCGAGGGCGGCTATTTCGCCGCGAAGGCGGCGCAGGAGCGGCTCATACGACAGTCGGGCCGGCCGTACTCGATCGTGCACGCCACCCAGTTCTTCGAGTTCATCGCGAACATCGCCGATGCGGGCACGAGCGAGAACGTCGTGCGGCTCTCCCGGGCGTTGTTCCAGCCGATGGCGGCCGACGACGTCGCCGCCGCGGTGGCGGCGACCGCGAACGGGGCACCGGTGAACCGCGTCGTCGAGTTCGCCGGGCCCGAGCAGTTCCGGCTCGAAGAGCTCGTGCGCCGCCAGTTGCGCGACCGCAACGACCTGCGCGACGTGAAGGTCGACCCCCTCGCCCGGTACTTCGGCACCGACCTCGAGGAGCGCGAGCTGCTGCCCGGCCCCGACGCGACGATCATGCCGACCCGTTACGAGGAGTGGATCGCGGCCGGCGGTCGGCCGAACGTCGAGCTCGAAGGGTCGGCGAGTTGAACGCCGCCGACCGTTCCGACGCGCACCCCGCCCTCGACGGCAAGGTCGTCCTCGTCACCGGGGCGTCCTCGGGCATCGGCCGCGCGACGGCGCTCGCGTTGTCGACCGCCGGCGCGCGCGTCGCCGTCGGAGCGCGCCGCGTCGATCGGCTCGACTCGCTCGTCGACGCCGCGCCGGGTGAGGCCATCGCCCTGCAGCTCGATGTCACCGATCCGGCATCGGTGGAGCGCGCGGTCGGCGAGACCGTCGAGCGGTTCGGGCGACTCGACGCGCTCGTGAACAATGCAGGACTCATGCAGAGCGGAATGATCCTCGACGCCGATGTACGCGAGTGGCGGCGCATGGTCGACACCAACCTGCTCGGCTCGATGTACGCCGTGCACGCCGCCCTGCCGCACCTCCTCGAGGCGAAGGGCGCGGTCGTGCAGGTGTCGTCGACCGCTGCGCGTTCAGCCTCGCTCGGCAGCGGGGTCTATGCCGCCACGAAGTTCGGAATCAGCGCCTTCTCGGAGTCGCTGCGTCAGGAGGTCACCAACCGAGGCGTCCGCGTGATCGTGATTCAGCCGGGCTTCGTGGACACGGAGCTCACGAGCCACATCACGGACCCTCGGATGCAGGCCGCGGCGGCCGAGCTCTCCTCGTCGATGCGCACGCTGCATGCCGACGACATCGCCGAGGCGATCGTCTACGCGCTCGGTCAGCCCGAACACGTCTCGATCAACGAGATCCTGGTGCGTCCGACCGACCAGGTGCGCTAGCACGCTCGAGGAGTGCACGAACTCGAAGAACTCGCGGTCGACCAGGAGGACCTTCGTGTCGCGGAGCCGGGCATGCCACCGATCGACGAAGCCGACGAGCGGGCGATCGTCATCTCGGAAGTGAACGGTGTCGGCGTCGCGCACCCGGATGGCAGGCTTGCGACGGTGCTGGAGCGTTTCGAGCGCCAGAAGACGGATTCGAGTGGAAGGGCATGAGCATGCGCGACGGGGAGCAGGAGATCGAGGGGCAGCCGACGCCCGAACCCGTGGGGTCGGTGCGCATCACAGTGACGGAGGCGGATCGGCAGGCGATGCGGCGTGCGCTCGTCGATGCGGCGCTCTCTCGTCGCCTGCGCGTGATCGCCGCGGCCGTCCTGCTCATCGCCTTCGCCGTGGGCGTCTTCGGCCTGATGCAAGGCGATCCGGCCGGGCTCGTGCTGTTCGGGGTGGTGACGACGCTGGCCTTGATATCCGTCATCGTGGTGGTGCTTCTTCGGCGTGCGGCGTCGAAGGCGGTCGACCAGAGGATGCCGCTCGACTCGCGGTTCCGCATCAGCATCGACGCAGATGGCGTGGAGGTCGAGAGCGCTGGAGGAACCTCTCTGCTCCCGTGGAGCTCGCTCTCCGGTGCTGAGCATGCTGTGGACGTGATCGTGTTTCGGGGCGTCGACAGGAAGCCGGTGTTCTTCGCACCCGGTCGGACGGTCGACGACCGCGCGTTGGCGCTGATCGAGAGCGGTACTCGGCAGTCGAGCGCGCTTCGGGGCTCGGATGGATGAGCGGTGCCCGCACGCGGCCGACTCGGATACTCTACGCAGCTGGGTGCGGATGCTGCCACGCTGATCATCTGGGCCGCGAATTCGCTGCTCCTCGTGGCCGTGGTCATCGGCATGCGCCGGCTGCTCACCCCGGGACATCCGGTGGTCGCGGACGGACCGCCTGCGGGAGGGACGTCGGCAGGCAGATCGTGATCGGCTTTGCCGGTCCTGCGGAGTGGACCGTTCATCAGAGCGGTGGAGCAAGTGTTCGAGCGTCTGGGCAGAATTCTCTATACTGCGATGGCAGCGCAAACATTTGCGCCCCCGTTCCGCTTCGACCCGTTGAGATCGCATGGCAAGAAATCTGACCACCGGCGCCCCGTGGCGGGTCATCCTCGTATTCTCGGTCCCGTTGCTCATCGGCAACGTGGTGCAGCAGCTCTACCAGGTCGTCGACGCGATCGTCGTCGGCAGGCAGCTCGGCATCGACTCGCTCGCTGCCGTCGGTGCGACCGGATCCCTGCTGTTCCTGCTGTTGGGATTCGCCTGGGGTGTCACCTCGGGGTTCGCGATCCCCACGGCTCATGCGTTCGGCTCCGGCGACCTCGACGCCGTGCGCCGTTCGGTCGCAGCCGGCACGCTCCTGACCGGAGCCATGAGCGTCGTGCTCACGATCGGGGCGCCGCTCATCGCCGGGCCGGCCCTGCAGCTGCTGCAGACCCCCGAAGAGTTGCTGAGCGAGGCGACGGTGTTCGCGCAGATCAGCTTCCTCGGGGCATCCGCGGTGATGTTCTTCAACTACCTGTCCGCGGTGATCCGCGCGATCGGCGACTCGCGCACGCCGCTCGTCTTCCTGACGCTCTCGTGCCTCCTGAACATCGGCCTCGTGGTGCTCATGGTCGGCCCCCTCGACTGGGGAGTCGCCGGAGCCGCCCTCGCGACGGTCGTCTCGCAGGCCGTTTCGGTCGTGCTGTGCCTCGAATTCATCCGCCGCCGGATCCCCGTGCTGCACGTGCGCCGCGCCGACTGGCGGGTGTCGCGGTCCGAGGTCGTCGAGCACCTGCGGCTCGGCATGCCGATGGGCTTCCAGACCTCGATCATCGCGATCGGCACGCTCACCGTGCAGGTGGCCCTGAACGAGCTCGGTGCCGATGCGGTGGCGGCCTACACGACGGCATCCCGGGTGGACTCGATCGCCGTGGCGCTCCTGTCGTCGTTGGGCCTCGCGGCGTCGATGTTCGCCGCACAGAACCTCGGCGGCCACCGCCCCGACCGGATCCGGCGAGGCGTCGTGCAGGCGACGTGGATGTCGATCGGTGCGGCCATCGTCATCGGCGCCCCCCTGATCATCTTCAGCGAACAACTGGTGCGGGTGTTCGTCGGCGACGGCTCGGAGGCGGTCGTGGATGCCGCGGCGTACATGCTCGTCGTCGACGGCTTCACGTATTCGGCGCTCGGCGTGCTGTTCGTGCTTCGCGGTGTGCTGCAGGGGCTCGGGCGCACGGTCGCGCCGACCGTGACCGGGGTGGTCGAGCTCGTCATGCGGGTCGGCGCGGCGATCGTGCTCGGCTCGGCGTTCGGGTTCGTCGGGGTGGTGTGGAGCAACCCGCTCGCGTGGCTCGGCGCGATCGCGCTGCTCGTGCCCGCCTATGTCATCGAGCACCGGCGTCTCGGACGCATGCGGGTCGAACCGCTGGCCCCGACGCCGACCACGCCGATTCCGATCGTCGGACCCGTCGACGGGTCGATGAACGTCGATGCGGTCGTGACCGGGTCGATCCCCGCGCAGGAACCGAGCGAGACGGCATCGCGCCGTCGCGCTCGTGACACCGACTCCGCAGCTTCGATCTGAGCCGCGGCGCTCGGAGGGTCGGACCCGCACGTGTCAGGGGGCGACGGTCCACGCGTACGTCCCGCCGCTCTGCCCGGCGACGATGACGTCGCCGCAGTCGAGACCGTCGGATGGCTCCGCCCCGAGCCGGACGACGGCCTCGGCGAAGGCCGGAGGCACCGGATCCACAACTGCCTCGCATCCCTCGGGCTGCGCGGCACCTGCGGGGCTGTTCCATGCTGCCGCGGCGGCATCCGTGCCGGGATTCCAGATGATCCGGATGTCGCGTGCCGACTCCGGGATGCGGCTGACGATCGGCAGCCGACGAACCTCGGCATCGAGATCGGACGGTCGGTACGCGTACACCATGCGGTCATCCGCCGGGAGCGACGCGAATGCGGCATTCGCCGCGATGAGCAGTCCACCGAACGAACCCACCACGATGACGAGCCACAGGATGCCGCTCTGCACGCGGCTCAGCCGCGGCGTCGCGTCGATCATGCTGCTCGACCGGGGAGGTGCGTCCATGTGTCCATCTCACGTCACCGAGGGTGAAGAAGGGTCAGGGCCGACCCTGACCTTCTCGATGCCGGGCGGGTGACTCACGATCGGCTGCTTCCAGCGTCACCCGATGGCCGTGTGATCGGTATGCCACGAAGGTGACATTCCGGCGGCGCCGCCATCGCCGCCGTGTCGCGCTCGAGGCTCGCACGATCGGCGGGCTGCGATCAACGCGAGCGGATGATCACGGCCGGGGATCTGCGAGCTCGCCCAGGGTCCAGGCGCGCCGCACCGCATCCGTGCGGGAGCTCGCGCCGAGCTTCGCGAAGATGTGCGTGTTGTGACGCTTCACCGTCCCGATCGAGATGGAGAGCCGCTGGCCGATCATCTGGTTGGAGAGCCCGTCGCCGATCAGCTTCAGCACCTCGCGCTCCCGATGCGAGAGCACCGAGAGCACCGCTGGTGCAGGGGGAGGGCCGACCCGAAGGGTGATGCCGCCTGCGGCGCGACGAACGGCGTCCACCAGCTCGGCCGAGGTCGCCGACTTCGAGACGAAACCGCTCGCCCCAGCGGCGAGCAGGTGGCCCGCGAGCACGCGGTCACGGTGCATCGTGACGATGACGATGCGAGTGCGAGGCGATTCGGCGAGTACGCGCGTGATCGTCGACAGCACCGGCACCCCGGGCATCTCCACATCGAGCAGGAGCACGTCGGGGCCCATGGCGATGGTCGTGGCCCGCGCCCCGTCGCCGTCGGATGCCTCGCCGACGACGGTGATGCCTGCAGCGGCCCCGAGCATCGCCCGCATGCCGTCGCGGAACAGGTCGTGGTCGTCGGCGATGACGATCCGTATCTGCGTCTCGATGCTCATGCGTGGCGCGATGCGACGAAGGGGAGCGAGAGCTTCAGGCCCGTTGCGCCGGCTCGGCGGAGGAACTCGATCGAGGCGCCGAGCAGCGCGGCCCGCTCGGCGATGCCGCGGAGGCCGAGCGACGTGTCGTTGAGGTCGTCGTCGTCGTAGCCGTCACCGTCGTCGGTCACGGTGAGGTCCACCTTCGTGGGAGACCAGGCGAGGTGCACCGAGACCGCTGTCGCGTTCGCCGAGTGGGCTCGGGCGTTCCGGGTCGCCTCCATCACGATCGTGAAGAGCTCCTCGTTCGCGAGCACGGTCAGCGGGCGAGGAGTCCCGGTTTCGGAGGCGTGGACGGGAAGCGCACCGCTGCCGCCCGTCGCGTATGCGTACTCGTCGACCGCGTCGAGCAGCGGGCGGTCGCCGACGAGCGAGCGCAGGTCGAGCGCGAGGTCCTGGGTGTCGGAGAGAGCGACGCGCAGGATCCGCATGGCCGCCGTCACCGATTCATCCGCCCTCGTTGAAGCGGCGATCTCGAGACGCTGGAGTCCGGCGGCGATGCCGTGGGCGATGCGGTCGTGGAGCTCTCGGGAGATGCGCTGCCTGGTTTCGTACTGCGATTGCTGCAACCGTGCTCGGAGCACTTCGACGTACGCGATCGCTCCTGGCGGGAATCGACGCCAGATCGCGTGGTGCAGGGCGCCGGCGATGTCGAGCTCGCGGCCCGGGTGCTCGGCGCTCATACGCTCGACGATCGCTGGCAGGGCGATCGCGAACAGCACCTCCGCGGCCATCAACGGCTCGGCGGGATCCATCTCCATCGCGGCGGAGCGCCGGCCGTGCGAGCTGAGCTCGGGCTGGTCGTCGTGATACTCCACCGAGACGGCGGGGTGATCGACGTCGCCCTCGACGGCGGCGAGCGTCTCGGCGACGATCGCACGCACCTGGAACTCGAGGCCGCCGTCGACCGAGCGCTCGTTCGCGAGCGAGCTTCCCCGAGCGAGGAGTCGGCTGCGGAGCTCCTCGAGGATCTCGTCGGCGATCGACCGCACGTCGTCGGGTCGTGTCGTCTCGATCACGCGCGGCCTCCTCTGCACCTCGCCCAACGTTAACGGCATGCGACGACGTCGAACAACGAGGCGATGGGCCGCCGGTGGAAGATACGACCAAAGGGGCACCCCGACGGGTGTGCCCACCTCGCCCGTGCGGAATGCGACTTTCGGCGAATCGAACCGGGTGGCCGGTTCCTCGTAACGTCGGCGATGGGCGTGGATCGCGCCGCACGATCACGACGGCGCGTGGCTGCCGCATCGACGAGAGCAGGGGAGCGATGAAACCTCAACAGATCGGCAGGGCGATGGTCGCGATCGACCGCGCCGGGGAGTCCGGATTCACGGTCTGGGTCGAGTACTTCGCTCTGAACCGGCTTCGCCGGCGGGAGATCGAATCGGAGATCGAATGGCACGCGCCATGCCGTCTTCCCGATGCGACCCGACGTGCGTTCATCCGTTCGTTCCAACGATTCCAGCTCGGCGAAGGCGGCGACGGCGTGCACCTTCTCGCAAGCGCGGCCCGGGCCGGCGATACCGCCTACTCCGATGCACTCGCGCTGCTGGTAGAGGAGGAGCAGGAGCACTCGCGACTCTTCGCCCGCGGGCTCGAGCATCTGGACGGGCCGACGCTGTCGAGCCACTGGTCCGACACCGCGTTCACAGGGTTTCGGCGGATGCTCGGCCTGCGGACGGAGATCGCGCTGTTCCTCATCGCCGAGGCGACGGCGATGGAGTACTTCCGGGCGCTCTCGGCGTCCGCTCCCGACCCGGTGCTCCGTGGCATCGGGCGGCGGATCTGCACGGACGAGGTCGAGCACCTGCGATTCCAGGTGGACCGGCTCGGCGCAGGGTTCGTCGGTACCTCTGCGGTGGGCCGCGTGCTGCTGGGATTCGTCTGGGGCGTCATCGCGGCCGGCGCTGCGACCGTGCTCGCTCTCGACCATCGCGGCGCGCTGCTGGCGTGCGGACTCACGCCGGCGACGTACTGGGGACGGGCGATGCGGCAGTTCCGCCGCTCGGCGACCGAGGCGCTCGGGGCATCCGGAAGAGCGATCCAAGGCCCGAGCACGCGGCCGTGACGTCGATCAGAAGAGGCCGAGCAGGTCGATGCCGAACCAGCGAAGCGTCTCGTGACCGACTCCGACGAACACGTAGAGCGCGAGAACCGTGCCCAAGGCGACCTCTCGTACAGACCCGGTATCTCCGAGCACGGGCAGGGCGACGTGGCCGCTCGGCCGCCAGACGCGGCTGATGATCGGCGCCCTCCTCATGAACTTCGGCGGGCGCGGCATGATCGGCCAGAGCAGTCCGGGCAGCCCGCCCGTGGTGAGGAAGTCGCCGGCGAGATGCGCGACGAAGCCGACGACGACGGCGAGCGGGAACCAGTGGACGCTCTCGGGCGCGAGCAGCACGAGCAGCAGCCCGAACAGCGCACCGAGCGCCCACGCGGTCAGCCACGAGTTCACCATGTCGCGCGCCTTCACAGCGAAGCACATCAGTGCCGCGGAACCGACCATCATGCCGACGGAGAAGGTGCCGAGCCGGTCGGTCGTCAGCGTCAGGAGGGTCAGCGCCCATGCGCTGAGGCCGACCGCGACCGCGGCGATCAGCGAATGGGCTCCGTATCGGTGGCCGCCGGCGATCGACCCGATCGCCCCTGCGGTGAGACGTCCGAAGATCGGCACCGAGTGCGCGATGGTGGCACTGTGGTGGTCGGCGTCGGGCAGCAACGCCGCTCCGGCGCAGATGAAGGAGCCCGCGACGACGCCGACTGGGTCGAGCGGGTACGCGCCGCTCGTGAGGTACGGCATCGCCCCGGTGACGGCGATCCAGGCGGCAGCGCCGCTGGTGGCATGGTTGACGCCCAGCATTCGCGGTGGGTCGGTCCTTTCGGTGGGCGTGCATCGTCACCCGATGCGGGTACTCGACGTGCGCACACCGCTCGTCACCTCACGGCTTCGCGCCGTGCCGTTCGACCGTATCGCGCAGCGCCGACACCGGCCCCCACGAGCAACCCGGTGATGCTGGAATCAGGGTGCCGACGCCGCGCCGACGATCAGCGCCCGGAGTTCGTCGGCGAATCGCTCGACCGGACCGTCGACGACGAGGTCGGGCGCGACCGCCGTGATCGGGAGCGCGGCGACCGGCGAGGGCGCCATGCCGACCTCGGCGCGCCACCGGCCGATCTGCGCCGCCGACGCCGCGTAGACGATTCGTCCGAGCCCCACCCACGCATGCGCCGCAGAGCACATCGGGCAGTGTTCGCCGGAGGTGTACACGGTGGCGTCGGCACGTTCGGCTGCCGTCAGGTTCGTCGCCGCCCAGCGGGCGATCTCGAACTCGGGATGCCGCGTCTCGTCGCCGAGGGTCGTCTCGCGATTGCGGTCGGCGAAGCGTTCGACACCGGTCGCGTCGACGAGCACCGACCCGAACGCGCCGTCGCCGTCGGCTGCGGCCTCACGAGCGAGAGCGACGGCGCGCTCGAGGAAAGCCAGGTCGTCGTCGGTGATGCTCACGGAACGAGTCTGCCGCGCTTCGAGGCGACGCGAAACCGTGACTTCGCATTCCATGTGAAAGCACCATCGGATGCCGCGGTCGACATAGGCTCGGATCGTGGACATCCGAGACATCTCCCTCACGACCATCGACGGCGATCCGACCTCCCTCGCCGAGTACGCCGATCAGGTCGTGATGATCGTCAACGTCGCATCGAAATGCGGCCTCACGCCCCAGTACGAGAAGCTCGAGGCGCTGCAGCGCGAGTACGGCGACCGCGGGTTCACCGTGCTCGGGTTCCCGTGCAACCAGTTCGCCGGTCAGGAGCCCGGCTCGGGCGACGACATCAAGGAGTTCTGCTCGATGACCTACGGCGTGAGCTTCCCGCTCATGGAGAAGGTCAAGGTCAACGGTCGCCACCGGCATCCGCTGTACGCCGAACTCACCTCGGTCGCCGACGGCAACGGCAAGGCCGGCCGGGTGAAGTGGAACTTCGAGAAGTTCCTGGTGCAGCCCGGCGGTGCGGTGCAGCGCTTCCGCCCGACGACGCAGCCAGACGATCCGGCCGTGATCGCCGCGATCGAGGCCGGGCTCGCCGAGGCGCAAGCCGCCTGAGCCTCGTTCCGACCGGCATCAGCGCGCGCCGCGCGGCGCCTTGACCCGTCGCCGGACCCGGCCCACAATTGGGGGGTTGATCCGAATGCCTAGGGGAGCGGAGCACGAATGTCCGACGCGTACACACGTCCGACCAACGACGAGACGGCCATGACCGCGGCCATGCCGAACTTCGCGCCGGCGCCTGATGACGAGCCGTCGTCGGCACCCGCACCGAAGGATCCGGCCGAGCGACGCAAATGGAGCAGTGATCTGCGCTTCATGCTCGTCGTGCTCGCTGCCATCGTCGCGCTCTTCCTCGCGTTCGCACTCCTGATCGCGTTCAGCCCCACCGGGGCGGCGATCAGTGCACTCGCGATCATCGCGGCGCCGATCGCGACCATGGTCGCGGCGTACTACGGCATCTCGCTCGCACTCCGGCAGGTGAAGGACGCCCGCGACGCCGCCGAGGCGAGCGAGGCGCGCGCCCGTGCCGCCGAGCAGACCGCTCGCGAGTCCGACGCGTGGGCGGCCCAGATGGAATCGGGGCTGCGCGTCGCGGTCGCGAAGCTCAAGGCGGGCGCGCAGGACACCCGCGATGTCGAGCGCGCCGCGGGCACGCCCGTCGACTTCTTCTGAGCGACTTCTCGTATCGGTGCAGTGCTCTGACGCGCCGGCGTTTCCGAGGAGATCGACGATTTCGAGGACCTGACCGCGCGCGCCCGTCCTCGGATTCGTCGATCTCCTCGCGAACGGGCGCGCGAACGTGGGGCTCCGCGTCAGAGTTCGGCGAGCACCGAGACTGGTCGCTCGATGCACCGCGCCACGAAGGTGAGGAAGGCCGCAGCCTCGGCACCGTCGCAGACCCGGTGGTCGAACGAGATCGTCAGCTCCGTCACGGTGCGCACCGCGAGGGCACCCTCGACGACCCACGGCCGCTCGACGAACCGGCCGACGCCGAGCATCGCCGCCTCGGGATGATTGATGATCGCCGCCGAGCCGTCGACGCCGAGCGTGCCGTAGTTGTTGAGCGTGAAGGTGCCGCCGGTCAGCGCCGACGGCGGGAACACGCCGGTGGCCGCTTCCTCGGTGCGTGACGTGATCGCGTCGCGCAGCGCACGCAGCGACATCCGCTCGGCGCCGTGCACCACGGGCACGAGAAGTCCCCTCGGGGTCTGCGCGGCGAGGCCGAGGTTCACGGCCGAGTGGTAGACGAGCTCTTCGCGTTCCGCGTCGAAGCTCGCGTTCAGCGCGGGGTGCTTCGCGAGGCCGGCGATGACGAATCGTGCGATGAGGGCGGTGATGCCGAATCGCTCGCCCGTGGCCTCCTGCAGTTGCCGGCGGGCGGCCAGGAGGCCGGTCGCGTCGACATCCATCCAGACGGTCGCCTCGGGGATCTCCCGCCGCGATCGTGAGAAGTGGGCGGCCGCTGCTCGCGCCATGCGGTCGAGCGGCACGCGCCGGTCGCCTTCGCGGTCCGCAGCAGGCGCGGCGACGGCCTCCGGCGACGGTGTCCGCATCGACGAGGCGGGGGATGCCGCAGCCTCGGCTCCCATCGTCGGCGTCTCGTGTTCGGCGATGTACGACTCCACATCGCGTCGCATCACGAGGTGGTCGTGACCGGAGCCGAGCAGTTGGCTCGCGTCGAAGCCGTGCTCGCGGGCGAGGCGGCGCACGATCGGGGAGACGACGGGGGAGCGGCGTGCTGCGTCGAGTCGGGCCGTGCCGTTCGAGCGCGGCCCGGTCGATGCGGCAATCCCGCCGCCGGCGGTCGCACTGCTTCGCCGACCGAAGCGCGCGGGCGCCGAGGCCGCTCGCTTCGTCACGGTCGACTGCCGGGTGCCGTATCCGATCAGCACGGCGCCGGATTCCTCGGCGAGCGCGGTCTCGTTCGTGACGATGCCGGGTTCGGCGGGCTCCGCGACATCCGGAACCTGTGCGTCGACGCCGAGCGTCAGGAGCACGGTGCCGGCGTGCAGCACTTCGCCGACCTCGCCGCCGAGCGACTCGACGACACCGGCGAACGGCGTCGGCAGCTGCACGACCGACTTGGCCGATTCGAGCTCGACGACGACCTGGTCGATCGTCACCTCGTCGCCGGGTGCGACGAGCCAGGCGACGATCTCGGCTTCGGTGAGCCCTTCGCCGAGGTCGGGCAGGATGAACTCGCGGCTCATGCGTCCCACTCCCAGGTGTCGAGCGCGGCGAGCACGCGGTCGGCGGTCGGCAGGTGGTACTCCTCGAGTTTCGGCGAGGGGAACGGGATGTCGAAGCCCGCGATGCGCAGCACCGGCGCTGCCAGGTGGTGGAAGTTGCGCTCGGTCACCCGGGCTGCGACCTCGGCGCCGTAGCCGCCGAACTGCGCGGCCTCGTGGATGACGGCCGCACGCGAGGTCTTGCGCACGGACGCGCCGACGGTCGCGTCGTCGAACGGGGAGAGGCTCCGCAGGTCGACGACCTCGATCGAGAGGCCTTCGGCGGCGGCGGCCTCGGCGGCCTCGAGCGCCGTGCGCACGGTCGGCCCGTAGCCGATGAGCGTCACGTCGGTGCCCTCGCGCACGACCTCGGCGCGGTCCATCGGCGCGGTCGTGACCGGCAGGGCGAGCGGCGCCTTCGACCAGTACCGGCTCTTCGGCTCCATGAAGACGACGGGGTCGTCGCTCTCGATCGCCTCGCGCAGCATCGAGTAGGCGTCGGCGGGGTTCGACGGCATCACCACGGTGAGGCCGGGGGTCGACGCCCAGTACGACTCGGACGAGTCGGAGTGGTGCTCGACACCGCCGATCGCGCCGGCGCAGGGGATGCGCACGACCATGGGCAGCGTCACCCGCCCCTTCGTGCGGTTCCGCATCTTCGCGACGTGCGAGACCATCTGCTCGAACGCCGGATAGCTGAACGCGTCGAACTGCATCTCCACGACCGGGCGCATGCCGTACATCGCCATGCCCACCGCAGTGCCGATGATGCCGGACTCGGCGAGCGGCGAGTCCCAGATGCGCTGATCGCCGAACTCGGCCTGCAGTCCGTCGGTGACACGGAACACCCCGCCGAGCGGGCCGACGTCCTCGCCGTAGACGATCACGCGGTCGTCGGCGGCCATGGCGTCGCGGAGCGCGGCGTTCAGGGCGCCGGCCATCGTCAGCTGCGTCGGGGCGGATGCCTCGGCGGCCGGGGTGCTCGTCGCGGTCGCGGTCATCGTGCGGCTCCTGCGTGGCTCGCGAACGCACCGGCGGCGATCTCGGCCTCGAGCGCGGCGCGCTGCTCGAGGAGTGCTGCCCGCTCGCGCCCGTACACGTGGTCGAAGAGTTCGAGCGGGTCGAGCTCGGCCTCGATCGTCATGACCTCGCGCGTGCGGGCGGCGAGGGCCTCGGCGGCATCCGTGATCTCGGTGCGCACGGCTTCGGTGAGCGCGCCCTCTGAGACGAGGAACTTTTCGAGGCGTTCGATCGGGTCGCGGCGCTTCCAGTGCTCGACGTCGCGCGCGGCGCGGTAGCGGGTGGGGTCGTCGGAGTTCGTGTGCGCCTCGATGCGATAGGTCACGCCCTCGATGAGGGTCGGACCGCCGCCGCCCCGGGCTCGTTCGACGGCGGCACTGGTGACGGCGTACATCGCCGCGATGTCGTTGCCGTCGACGTGGTAGCCGGGCATGCCGTAGCCGACCGCCTTGTCGGCGAGCGTCGCCGCGCGCGTCTGCCGCTCGAGCGGCACGCTGATCGCGAACTGGTTGTTCTGCACGACGAAGACGGTCGGCGTCTGCCAGACGGCCGCGAAGTTGAAGGCCTCGTGCGCATCGCCCTCGCTCGTGGCGCCGTCGCCCAGGAAGGTCAGCGCGACGATCGGATCGTGGCGCAGGCGAGCGGCATGCGAGAGTCCGACGGCGTGCAGCGCCTGCGTCGCGAGCGGTGTGGCCTGCGCGGCGGTGCGGTGGGCGTGCTGGTCGTAGCCGTTGTGCCAGTCGCCGCGGAACGACTGGAGGATGTCGGCCGGCTCGATGCCGCGAGTGAGGAGGGCGATGCTGTCGCGGTACGTCGGGAAGAGCCAGTCCTGCGCGGTGAGGGCAGCCACGGCGCCGATCTCGCACGCCTCCTGACCGTATGCGGAGGGATAGGTGGCGAGTCGGCCCTGCTTCGTGAGCGCAGTGACCTGCACGTCGAAACGGCGGGCGACGACCATCTTGCGGTAGAGCTCGAGCAGCGTCGCGGTGGCCGGCAGGCCGAAGCCGCCGGTCGCTGCGCCCGTGACCGCGTGGCCGGCGTTGTCGAGCAACCGCAGGGGTTTTTCGCTCGGCAGGGTGCGGACGGATGCGTGCTCGACATTGAGGCTCATGACCTCATCGTCGGACACTCTCGCGGGCCGCGACGGGGGTCTCGATCAACCGTGAACGAACGGCTCGACGAACTCGAAAGCGCGGCCGTTCGTCCGCTGGAACTGCAGTCAGGTGCGCCAGATGTCCAGGGTCTGCGCCGGGGGATGCCCCTCGATCTCGGCGAGGATCAGATGCGACCGCGTCGAGACGACGCCCGGCATGTCGTGGATGTCGCGGAGGATGGCCTGGCTGAGCTGCTCGTGGTCGGGCGCGCTCACCGTGAGGATGATGTCGATGTCGCCCGAGACGGCCTGCACCTTCTCGACGAACGGCAGGGTCGCGAGCTTGGCCGCGATCTCCTCCCATGACACCTCGCCGATGCGCACCACGACGAGCGCCGAGATGTTCAGCCCGATCGCCTTGCGGTCGATGTGGGCGCCGAACCCGGTGATGACGCCGCGCTGCTGCAACTGCTGCACGCGGTTGTGGGCGGCGGTGCGGGAGATGTGCACGCGCTCGGCGAGGGTTCGCACCGAGAGTCGGCCGTCGCGGCTCAGCTCGGCGACGATGCTGCGGTCGATACTGTCGAGCGCATCGTTGCGGTGCGGTACTGACTGGGTCATCCTCGTCCTCGTTGCTCGGTTCCAGCGTACCGGCTGCGACGCTTCGCGCGTCGAAGGGATGCCCGCATCGGCGCGTGCCTGATCACCCTGGGCAGCACCGGCCAGACGGCCGCGAACGCGTCGAGCCATCCGTTCGCGACGCGCTCGACCCGTGGCGTCCAGCGGAACCCGTACGCGGCTCGGATCGGCGCCGGGAGCAGCGCCGCCGTCATGAGGCGCACGAGCGGCAGCAGCAGCCCCGCGCCGAACGGCAGTGCGGATGTTTCGGTCAGCAGGCTCCGCGCGACGGCGCGGGCCTCGTCGCCGACCTCGAGTGCGGCGAGCTGCTCGGCCCACCACGCGTCGAACTCGGCGCGTGTCTCGGGCCACCCCTCGCCGGCGGCCTGCAGCCGCGTGCCGAGCGGAGCGTACCCGCGCACGATGACGTCGGCGGTCGATGCCGGCAGCGGGCCCTCGAGACGCTCGAGCAGCTCGAGGGCGACGGCGAGCAGCGTCGAGGCGACCCACCGCTGGGCGTCGGCGTCGAACGCGTTGTAGGCGGGTCGCCCGCCCTCCGCGTCGCCGCGAACGGGCGCGTGACGCCGGTTCACCGTGCGCACGGCCTCGGCGGCGAGCTGGTCGTCGCCGAAGCCGATCGCGTAGACGTAGTCGAGCGTGCCGATCAGGCGGTCGAGGGGGCGTTCGCGGAACCCGCTGTGCTGGGCGACGCCGCGAGCGACGCGAGGGTCGGCGAGCTGCAGCAGGATCGCGGCGCCGCCGCCGAGAAGCAGCACGCCCTCGGCGCCGTGGCGCCGGAAGACCTCGAGTTCGTCGTCGTTCGTCTCTGCATGCATCACTACCAGTTGTAGCGCTAGTACCAGTTGAATCGCTCCGAGTGCGCCCACGCACCGCACGGGGCGCCGTAGCGGTCGGCGATGTACGAGAGGCCCCATTCGATCTGCGTCGCGGCGTTGGTTCGCCAGTCCGCTCCGGCGCTGGCCATCTTGCTGCCCGGCAGCGACTGCGGAATGCCGTAGGCGCCGCTCGAGGCGTTGTAGGCGTCGGCGCGCCAGCTCGACTCGCGCGTCCAGAGCTTCACGAGGCACTGGTACTCGCCCGAGCCCCAGCCGTAGCGCGCGACTGCGTCGGCCGCGTAGGCCTTGGCGCCGGCGGTGTCGACGACGACGCCGGGCGGTGGCGCGCTGCCGACGTCGACCGTGTTTCCGCTGGCCGCCTCGGCGGCGCGCTGCCGTTCCGCCTCCGCCTGCCGGAGTGCTTCGCCCGCCTGGTACTGGCGTTCGAGCGCCGCGGTGCTGTCGCGCAGGCTCGCGAGCTGCGCGTACAGCGTGTCGACCACGACCCGCTGCTCGGCGAGTTCGGCCTCGGCCGCCGCGTGCGCGGATTCGGCTTCGGCGGCGGCGTCCGCCGCGGCATCCGCCAGGCGTGATCGCTCCCGTTCGGCGACGTCGGCCTGCGCCGAGAGCGAGGCCGACTCCGCCTTCGCCGCTTCGGCCCGGTCGGCGATCCCTCCGTAGATGCTCGTGAGCTGGGCGGCGCGGGAGAGTCCCTGCAGGAGGTCGGTCGAGGCGTCGTCGGTGAGGAGCAGTCGCAACGTGACATCCGCCCCGCCCGACCTGGCGAGCATCGCACCGACCCGCCCGAGGCGCGCGGCGGAGGCCTCGGCTTCGGCCTCGGCCGCTGCCGCCCGAGAGGAGAGGGCCGCTGCCCGCTGCTCTGCCGTTGCAAGTGCCGCGGCCGCTGCGGCGGACACCCCGGCCGCGGCCACCGCGGCGTCGCCCAGTGCCGCGGCGGTCGTTTCGAGCGAGGCGACGAGCCCGCGGATGCGCGACGCCTCGGCTTCGCGGGTCGCGACGTCCTGCTTGGCCGCGGCGACCTCGTCCCAGCTGGGGTAGTCCTCGCCGAATGCGCGAGCGACGGGCACCATCAGCGTCGCGGCGACGAGCGCCGCCGCAACTGCCGCGTACCTCGGTCGAGCTCGCACAGGACCCCCTTCGAGGCCGCGAGTCTACCCACGGCCGCTCTCGGCGCTCGTTCGGACACGCACCGTAGAGTCGTTCGAATGCGCATCATCCGAAGAGCACGACTGCCACTCGTCCTGACGGCGGCGCTGTTCGCGATGACGGCGTGCGCGCCCGCGAGCGGCGACTCCGCGCCTTCCGGCGATGCGGCAACGTCGCCCAGCCCGACGCCCGCGCCGGTCGATCCGATCGGCGACTGGGTCGATGAGCGGATGTCGCAGCTCACCATCGAGCAGAAGGCGGCAGCCCTGCTCATGGTGCACGCGCCCGGCACCGACCCTGCCCCGCTGCGCGCGTACGTCGACGCGGGAGTGTCGGGCCTCATCCTGATGGGCGACAACGTCCCGGCGGGCCCGGCCGAGCTCGGCGCGCTCACCGCCGCCGTGCAGGCCGACCCCGAAGCCCCCGTGCTGATCGGCATCGACCAGGAGGGCGGCGAGGTGCAGCGGCTGCCCTGGGACGGCGCGGCGGGCGCGGAAGCCCTGCGCGCCGAGGCGCCGGCCGCCGCAGAGGCCGCATTCGCGGCTCGGGCAACGACGCTCGCCGAGAGCGGCGTCAACGTGAACTTCGGGATCGTCGCCGATGTCACCGCCGATCCCGATTCGTTCATCTTCGGACGCGTGCTCGGCACCGACCCGGCCGGCTCGGCCGAGCGTGTCGCGGGCTCGGTCGCGGGGGAGCAGGGGCTCGTGGCGAGCACGCTCAAGCATTTCCCCGGTCATGGGGCGGCACCAGGCGACTCGCACTCGAGCGTGCCGTCCGCGCCACTGACCATCGACGAATGGCGCGCCGGCCCTGCGCTGCCCTTCGCGAGCGGCATCGACGCCGGAGCCGAACTGGTGATGACCGGGCACCTGAGCTACCCCGCCGTCGATGCCGCTCCGGCATCGCTCTCGCCCGAGTGGCATCGCGTGCTGCGCGACGAACTCGGGTTCGACGGAGTCGTCGTGACCGACGACATGCTGATGCTGCAGCACAACGGCCTGCCCGAGTTCGCAGATCCCGGCGAGAACGCGGTACGCGCGGTTGCCGCGGGGGCCGACCTGCTGCTCTACGTGCTCCCGGCCGATCCCGCATCGATGGGCATCTCGGTCGACGGGCTGGTCGGATCCCTCGTCGGCGCCGTGCAGTCGGGGCGCATCACCGAGGAACAGCTCGATGACGCCGCCGAGCGGGTGCTGACCCTGCGCCGCTCGCTCACGGGCTGACCCGGGAGTCTCCTGAAACTTCTCGATCGGTCGGGAATACCTCCCAGCTCCATGCGTTTGCATATGCGTGGCCGTTCGGCCGCCATGACATCGAACACGGGAGACCACCCAATATGACGACCACCGCCTCGACGATCGAGATCCCCGGATACCGTGCAGGCAACTGGAAGATCGACCCCACGCACAGCGAGGTCGGCTTCAGCATCCGCCACATCATGATCAGCAAGGTCAAGGGCAAGTTCGAGCGCTTCGACGCGACCTTCGTCACGGCCGAGAACCCGCTCGACTCGACCGTCACCGCGTCGGCCGAGGTCGCCTCGATCACCACGAACGAGCCGAACCGCGACGCGCACCTGCGCACCGGCGACTTCTTCGAGGCCGAGGCCTACCCGACGATCGACTTCGTCTCGACCGGCGTGCGCGTCGAGAAGGGCGACTTCAAGGTCGATGGCGACCTCACGATCCGCGGCATCACGAAGCCGGTCACCTTCGACTTCGACTTCGGCGGCTTCGGCGGCGACCCCTACGGCAACTACAAGGGCGGCGCCACCGCGAAGACCGTCATCAACCGCGAGGACTTCGGCCTGCACTACAACGCAGCGCTCGAGACCGGCGGCGTGCTGCTCGGCGACCAGGTGACGATCACGCTCGAGCTGCAGGCTGCGCTCGAGCAGTAAGCACCGAACGTACATTCACGAAGGGTCGGATGCCGCGGCATCCGGCCCTTCGTCGTCAGCTCACGCCGCCGTGATCTCACCGAGTCCGGTCGACCAGAACGCGGCCCAGCGCTGGAACGCGGGGTGGAACCTGCTCACCGCCGGCCGGCCGCGGAACCGCGTCACCTCGATCGACGTCGTGCCCTTGCGCTCGGGGGCACGGCGCCAGGTGCCGACGACCTCGCCGCCCGCCACGAGGATCGGCAGGAACAGGCCGTTCTTGCCGGGCACGACGCGCAGGGCGTCGGCGTCGGAGCAGAACGCCGTGCGGTCGCCGTAGCCGAGGAAGTACTCGTCGAACGGCGCGAGCACGTGGTGGCCCGACGGCGGGGTCGACGTCGAGGGAGCGTCGGCCGCGACGAACCGCTCGGCATCGAACGGGACCACGGCCGCGCGTGCGGCGGCCTGCGCGACGCGCGCCTGCGTGAGCGTGAGGCCCGTCCACCAGGCGAAGTCGCGCACCGTGACCGGTCCGTGGCCGCGAGCGTACCCGGCGAACAGGCGGCCGAGGATCTCGTCGGAGTCTTGGGGTTCGTCGGAGCGTCTCGGCGACCACTCGTCGAGCAGCACGAAGCGCTGCCGTGCGCGGGTCTCGACCGGGCCGCAGCAGAGCAGCCCCTCGTTCGCGAGGCGCCAGATGAGGTGATAGCCGCGCTGGCCCGCGGTGTCGATGCCCGCTGCCGTCCAGGCGGCCTGCAACTCGTCGCGCGTCGCCGCCCGCCCGCCCTCGAGCTCGTGCACCGCGACCCTGCGGGCGACGGCGTGCACCTCGTCGTCGATGCCCTCGTCGCGGTGGGTCTTCGCCGCTCGCTGCATGAGTCGCGCCGCAGTGAGGCGGAGGATCGGCCGGAGCATCTCGGGGGCGACGAAGTGCAGCGTGCCGCGCATCGGCCATGAGCGCACCAGCACTCGCTCGTGGATGGCCGCGTCGATCGTCGCCTCGGTCGTGCCGGCGACCCGCGCCCCGAGCACCCACTTCGCGGCGGCGAGATCTTGCGCCTGCAGGCAGACCATCCGGTCGACGGCCTCGGCGGGGGAGTCGAAGCCGCCGTCGAGACCTTGAGCGGCCAGCCGGGCGGCACGCACCGCCGAGATCGAGGCGTGCGGGGCATCCGTCGTCATGGTGCGAGTCTGCCGGATGCCTGTGACAACTGCGCGACGGCGTCACCTGACGCTCGCCGCCCCGCTCGGCGGGATAGACTGGGAGGCTGTGCCGCTCGGCACGCCATCCCACCCCTGTCGTTTCGGAGGAACCCCGTGCTCGCCGTCCATGATCTCGAGATCCGCGTCGGTGCACGCGTGCTGATGGAGCACGTGAACTTCCGCGTCTCCGACGGCGACAAGATCGGCCTCGTCGGCCGGAACGGCGCCGGAAAGACCACCCTCACGAAGACGCTCGCGGGCGAGACGCTGCCGACCGGCGGCCGCATCGACCGCGGCGGCGAGATCGGCTACCTCCCGCAGGATCCGCGCTCCGGCGACCCCGAGATGCTCGCTCGCACGCGCATCCTCGACGCTCGCGGGCTCGGCTCGCTCGTGCTCGGCATGCACGAGGCGTCCATGAACATGGGCAGCGACGACCCCGAGGTCGCCGAACGCGCGATGAAGAAGTACGGCAACCTCACCGACCGCTTCACCGCCCTCGGCGGCTATGCGGCTGAAGCCGAGGCCGCCTCGATCGCCTCGAACCTGAACCTGCCCGATCGCATCCTCGACCAGCCGCTGAAGACCCTCTCGGGTGGCCAGCGCCGCCGCATCGAGCTCGCGCGCATCCTGTTCTCCGACGCCGAGACGATGATCCTCGACGAGCCGACGAACCACCTCGACGCCGACTCCGTCGTGTGGCTCCGGGAGTTCCTGAAGGGCTACAAGGGCGGCGTCATCGTGATCAGCCACGACGTCGAACTCGTCGGCGAGGTCGTGAACCGCGTGTTCTACCTCGACGCGAACCGTTCGGCGATCGACATCTACAACATGGGCTGGAAGCACTACCAGCGCCAGCGCGCCGCCGACGAGGAGCGCCGCAAGAAGGAGCGCGCGAACGCCGAGAAGAAGGCCGACGTGCTGAAGCTCCAGGCCGCGAAGTTCGGCGCCAAGGCCTCGAAGGCCGCCGCCGCCCACCAGATGGTCGCCCGCGCCGAGAAGCTGCTCGCCGGCCTCGAAGAGGTGCGCGCCGTCGACCGCGTCGCGAAGCTCCGCTTCCCGACGCCCGCGCCCTGCGGCCGCACGCCCATCACGGCGTCGGACCTCTCGAAGAGCTACGGCTCGCTCGAGATCTTCACCGCCGTCGACCTCGCGATCGACCGCGGCTCGAAGGTCGTCATCATCGGCCTGAACGGTGCCGGAAAGACGACCCTCCTCCGCATCCTCGCGGGTGTCGACAAGCCCGACACGGGTGTCGTCGAAGCCGGGCACGGCCTGCGCGTCGGCTACTACGCGCAGGAGCACGAGACGATCGACGTCAAGCGCTCGGTGCTCGAGAACATGGTCAGCGCCTCGCCCAACCTCACCGAGACCGAGGCGCGCAAGGTGCTCGGCTCGTTCCTCTTCACTGGCGACGACGTGCACAAGGCCGCCGGCGTGCTCTCGGGCGGTGAGAAGACGCGCCTCGCGCTCGCGATGATCGTCGTCTCGGGCGCGAACGTGCTGCTCCTCGACGAACCGACCAACAACCTCGACCCCGCGAGCCGCGCCGAGATCCTCGACGCGCTCGCGCACTACGAGGGCTCGGTCGTGCTCGTCTCGCACGACCCGGGCGCCGTCGAGGCGCTGAACCCCGAGCGAGTGCTCATCATGCCCGACGGCACCGAAGACCACTGGAGCCGCGAGTACCAGGAGCTCATCGAGCTCGCGTGAGGTCGAGCGTGCTCGGCTCCGCTACCGCCGGTCGAGCACGCCGTCCTCGAGGTCGGCGTCGGCGTCGCGCCGCTTCGTCTTCGGCTTCCGGGCCGCGCGAGTCGCGGCATCCGTCGAGCCGGATGTCTCGGCGAGCGCCTTGCGCTCCTGGTTCGCCGCCCACGCGAGGCCGACGAATCCCATGAGGGCGAAGACGTACCACTGCAGCGCGTACGAGAGGTGCGGCCCCTCGTCGCGTTCGGGGCGCGCGGCCGCCAGCGGCGGTTCGTCGGCGTCGGCCCCCCGCTGCACGAGCACGCCGTAGGCGGCCGTGTAGCTCGGTTCGCCGACCCGCTCGGAGAGCTCTTCGAGGTCGATCGTCGCGAACTCCTGGCCCGTCGATGTGCGACCGTCGATGCGCCCTTCACCGGCCTTCAGGCGCGCCTCCGCCTCGACGTGGCCGCTCGGCGGCGGTGGCACCTCGCTCGGCCGCCCCTCGGAGTTCTGCGCGATCCATCCGCGATCGACCATGAACACGGTGCCGTCGTCGAGTCGGAAGGGCGTGATGACCTGGAAGCCCGAGCTGCCCTCGAACGGCCTGTTGCGCACGACGATCTCCTGATCGGTCAGGTACTCGCCCGAGAGGGCGACCACCTGCCAGCGCTGATCGATCTCGAAGGCATCGGGGTCGGGCAGCGCCTCGGCGACAGGCACGGCCGTCGCGTCGTAGTTCGCGTCGATGCGCGCGACCTCGGCGAGCGCCTCGGTGCGCCGGTTGAACTGCCAGGAGCCGAGCGCCGAGCAGACGATCGCGAAGACGACCGTGAGCAGCAGGTAGCCCGCCCATCGTCGATGCAACAGGAATCGCCAGTCGTTCACTCGTCGTCTCCGTCTGCGGCGTCGGGCCGCGGCTCGTTGATGTCTGCGAACGCGGCGACCACGACCGGGAACGACCGCGCCTCGAGGAAGCCCCGCAGATACTCGACGTGCTCGTCGCACGCGAGCCAGGTCTTGCTGCGGTCGCCCGTGTGGATGCGCGGGTTGCGCCAGTCGATGCGCCAGGTCGCGGACTCCCGGCATTGCGCGCGCGAGCAGGTGCCGTGGTCGGGCGACGCGCCCAGTCCACCGATCATGCTGCGCCGCGTTCGTCGTGGCGGGTCGCATCGTCGTTCTGCGGCGCCGCGTTCGTCGAACCCTCGGGACCGGCCGTCGGCGAGGCCGTCGGCGGTGCGGCCGGCGGGGGAGTGCGACGCAGGAGCCCGCCCGGGCGGAGCACCGCGCGCTGCCGGCCGGAGCCCTGGACGTTCGCGAGCACCACGGCGATGTACGGGAGGAAGATCGCTCCCGCCGCGAACACCGCGAGCCACCAGCCCCGGGCGAAGAGCAGGCCGATCACGCAGAGCACACGGATCGACATCGCGATCGTGTACTTGATCATGCGCGCCCGCCGCTCCGCTTCGGGCGAGGGGGGCAGCGTGGTGATCGACTGCTGCTGCTTCATGGTGGTCGCCGGGGTCCTGCGGCACTCCTCTTGCTTCAAGCCTACGTCCGACAGCGGGCGACGGATGCCTCGAATACATGAGCCTCTAAGCTGAAACGGGCCGATCGGCCCGACGCCAGAAGGAGAAGTACGCATGACGACGAGCCGCACCGTTCTCGTGACCGGTGGCAACCGGGGCATCGGGTTCGCGATCGCCCGCGAGTTCATCGCCCAGGGCCACCGCGTTGCAGTGACCGCCCGTTCGGGCGAAGGGCCCGAGGGGTCGCTGACCGTTCGAGCCGACGTCACCGACGCGGCATCCGTCGACGCCGCCTTCACCGAGATCGAAGCGGCCCTCGGCCCGGTCGAGGTCGTCGTCGCGAACGCCGGCATCACGCGCGACACGCTGCTGCTCCGCATGAGCGAAGACGACTTCACGAGCGTCATCGACACCAACCTGACGGGCGCCTTCCGCGTCGTGAAGCGTGCCTCGAAGGGCATGCTGAAGGCGCGGTTCGGCCGCATCGTGCTGATCTCGAGCGTCGTCGGCCTGTTCGGTTCGGCCGGCCAGGTCAACTACTCGGCGTCGAAGGCGGGGCTCGTCGGCATGGCCCGTTCGCTCACCCGCGAGCTCGGCGCTCGCAACATCACGGCCAACGTCGTCGCCCCCGGATTCATCGAGACGGACATGACCGGCGAACTGCCGGAGGCGCAGCAGGCGGAGTACAAGAAGAGCATTCCGCTCGGCCGCTTCGCGGCACCCGAAGAGGTCGCGAATGTCGTCACGTGGCTCGCAGGCGATGACGCCGGATACATCTCGGGCGCTGTCATCCCCGTCGACGGCGGACTCGGCATGGGGCACTAGTCGGCGCCGCTCCGCGCGACGCCTGCGATTGACCTCCGCGAGCGACCGAGGGCAGACTGGGGCTCACTCGGGGCGAGGGGGAGCCATGTCGGAGCAGGGTGAACAGGCGCAGCCATCCGGGCCGCAGCAGGCCGCCGGGCCGCAGCTCGCGGCGAAGCCCGGTCGGGGGTGGATCTGGATCGCCGTCGTGATCGCCGTCGTTCTCGGGCTGATCGCCGGCTTCCTGGGCGGGCTGCTCGGGCGGAACCTGGTGGCGACTCCGGTGCCTTCCGCTGCGCCTGAGGCGTCCACGTCGGCCGCGGTCGCCGACGGCAGCGTCTGCGACGCGTCGCGGGTCTCGAGCGACGTACTGCCCGCGGTCGTGACGATCTCTGCGCGCAGCGGCTCCGGCGGCGGTGTCGGGACGGGCGAGATCATCCGCGACGACGGGTACATCGTCACCAACAACCACGTGATCGCGGTCGCCGCGGAGGGCGGTGAGATCGCGGTGCTCTACAGCAGCGGTGAGACCGCACCCGCGACGCTCGTCGGTCGGGACCCGAGAGCCGACATCGCGGTGCTGAAGGTCGAACACCCGACCGCGTTGCCGACGATCGAGGTCGGCAGTTCGGCGAACGTCGTCGTGGGGCAGCCGGTCGTCGCGCTCGGTGCTCCGCTCGGACTCTCGGGATCGGTGACCGCCGGCATCGTCAGCGCGCTCGGGCGCGACGTGACGGTGCCGAGCGACGGTGATGCGACGACCGTCCTCACCGGCGCGATCCAGACGGATGCCGCCATCAACCCCGGCAACTCGGGCGGCCCGCTCGTCGACTGCGACGGCCGGCTGATCGGCATCAACACGGCGATCGCCACGGTGCCGAACGCCGCTGGCGAGGCCGGCGGTGGAAGCGTCGGCATCGGCTTCGCCGTTCCCGTGGATCGGGCGATGTCGATCGTGGACCAGCTCATCTCGACCGGGAGCGCGAGCTACCCGTACTTCGGAGTCTCGGTCGTCGCGATCCCCGAGAACGCCGCCGCCGACTTCGGCGTGGAAGGCGGCCTGTACGTGGCGTCGGTCGTCGCCGGCGGGCCGGCCGACGAGGCGGGCATCACTGCTGGCGACATCATCCTCACGGTGAACGGCGAACCCGCCGTCAGCCCCGAGGCGTTGACGTCCGTCACGCTCGAGGCGCAGGTCGGCGACGAGGTCGAGATCGGGTATCTCCGCGACGGAACCCCGTCGACGACCACGGTGACCCTGCAGGAAGCACCGCAGGACTGAGTCGGGGCCGGGCCCGCGGGAGGGTCAGAACGCGCTGCCGAGCCAGAGCCCGCCGGCCGCGGCCGCGAGCGAGAACACGAGCATCAGCACCCCGCTGATGAACGACGAGGCGAATCGTCGCTGGCGGATGAGCTGCACCGTCTCGTAGCTCGCGGTACTGAAGGTCGTGTAGCCGCCGAGGAACCCTGTTCCGAGCACGAGTGCGAGTTCGGGGGGCAACAGGTTCGCGAGGGTGGCGCCGATGATGACGCCGAGCGCGAAGGAACCCGAGACGTTGATGACCGTGGTCGCCCACGGGAACCCGGTGCGTACTCGCGATCGGATGAGGCCGTCGAGGACGAAGCGCACGCCGGCACCGAGCCCGCCGCCGACGACGACGAGGAGGAAGAGCGGAAGCGTCATGACGGCCCGCCGCCCCGAGCGGTGCCTCGACGGTCTCCGCCGAGTCCGATTCCGACGACGATGCCCGCCCAGGTGGCGAGTCCGCCGAGCAACAGGGTGCCGAGGGCGTACAGCATCGACGCTCCGATCGCGCCGTTCACCGCGAGCACGACGGTGTCGTTCGCGAGCGCGCTGTAGGTCGTGAACCCTCCGCAGAACCCGGTGCCGAGGAGCAGGCGGAGCCGCACGGCCGATGCATCCGCGGGGCTCCGGTGCGCGAGCGCCGAGTACAGGCAACCGAGCACGAACGCTCCGACGATGTTGACGATCGCGATGGCGATCGGCACCTCCGCGACCGCTGGGATCGTGAGGGAGAGCCCGGCTCGGGCTGCGGATCCGGCCATGCCTCCCGCCACGACGAGTGCGATGGCGCTCCACCGGAGGTGGAGCGGCCGTGCATCCGTCACGAGTCGGTTCCGCGGTCGGGTTCGGACGCCGCGCGCTGCGCGGCAGGAATGACGACGACCGGTCGCGGTTGGCGGTGCGCCAGCTGCGCGCCGATCGAACGACTGAAGAACTCGCGCAGGCTCCCGCCGAGCGAGCGGTCGCGGGCACCCACGACGATCATGGCGGCATCGAGGGTGTCGGCGAGGTGCCCGAGGGCGCCGGCGACATCTCCGGCGAGCGCGAGCGTGCGCCAGGGCACTGCGGTCGTCGCGAGGAGGTCGCGCAGGGAGCGCGCCAGTGCTTCGTCGAACGCCGTCTCGTGGTCATCGGCGAAGTCGGGATCGATCGAGGCGCTCTCGACCGATCCGTCGTCGGCCTCGTCGACCGGATAGCGTGCGGGGTTGACGTACACGCACACCAGCTCGCCTCCGAACCGGGTCGCGAAGACGGCGGCCCGCTGCACCACGTGGGCCGGCTGACCGGGTACCACCCCGACGATCACCGGCCGCGCCGAGCGCGCACCCCCGACCTCAGCCATGCCGCGATGCTACGCCGCGGCGCGGGCGAGGGCCAACGAGCGACACCCGGGCCTCAGCCGCGGAGGCCGAGCACGGTGAGCACCGGCGACAGGTCGGGGCGGTCGATCACGAGGTCGGCCTGCGCCCGCACGATCGGCTTCGCGCAGAAGGCGATGCCGAGTGCGGCGCGGCCGAGCATCTGCAGGTCGTTCGCACCGTCGCCGACTGCGACCGTGCGAGCGAGCGGGATGCCGCCGGCATCCGCCCACTCGGCGAGCGCGACGGCCTTCGCGGCAGCATCGATGATCGGGCCGTCGACTCGGCCCGTGAGCCGGCCGCCTGCGACCTCGAGCCGGTTCGCACGGCAGAAGTCGAGCCCGAGGCGCTCGGCGAGCGGGTCGAGCAGTTCGTGGAAGCCGCCCGACACCACGCCGACGCGCCCACCGGCCGCGTGCACGCCGTCGATGAGCTCCTGCACGCCGGGGGTGGGGGTCATCCGTTCGCGCGCGGCGGCGAGCACTGCGATGTCGAGGCCGGCGAGGGTCGCGACCCGTTCGCGCAGGCTCTCGGCGAAGTCGAGCTCACCGCGCATGGCTCGTTCGGTCACGGCGGCGACGTGGTCGAGCGTGCCCGCGGCTTCGGCGAGCAGCTCGATGGCCTCTTCGCGGATGAGGGTCGAGTCGGCGTCGAGCACGACGAGGGGGCCGCTCGCGCGGCCGACGGTGCCGGCGCTCACGCGGTGGCCCGGACGCGCGAGCCCTTGCCCACGACGGTGATGCCGCTGTCGGTCACGATGAACCCTCGGGCGATGTCTTCGGCCCGGTCGACGCCGATGCGCGCCCCTGCCTCGACGATGACCTCCTTGTCGAGGATCGCCCGTTGCACCGTTGCGCGGGCGTCGATGCGCGCGCGGTCGAAGAGGATCGAATCGGAGACGTACGCGCCCGACCCGACCTTCGCCCATGGCCCGATGACGCTGCGTTCGACGTGCGCGCCCGAGATGACCGAGCCGAGCGAGACGATCGAGTCGATGACCGTGCCGAGGGTGCCGCGGGCGTCTCGGGTGAACTTCGCCGGCGGCGAGTTCAACTGCTGGCTGAAGATCGGCCACTCCCGGTTGTAGAGGTTGAAGACGGGCAGCACCGAGATGAGGTCTTGGTGCGCCTCGAAGAACGAGTCGATGGTACCGACGTCGCGCCAGTAGTACCGGTCGCGGTCCGTCGACCCGGGCACGTCGTTGCGCTGCAGGTCGTAGACGCCGGCCGCGCCCTGAGCGACGAACGCCGGGATGATGTCGCCGCCCATGTCGTGACTCGAGTCCGTGCGTTCGCCGTCGCGCAGCACGGCGTCGATGAGCGCGTCGGCATCGAACACGTAATTGCCCATCGATGCGAGCACTTCGCCGGGGGAGTCGGGAAGCCCGACCGGATCGGCGGGCTTCTCGAGGAACCGGTGGATCCGGCCGGGGTTCGCCGGATCGACCTCGATGACACCGAACTGGTCGGCGAGTCCGATCGGCTGCCGGATGGCGGCGACGGTCGCGGCGGCGCCGGACTCGATGTGCGCGTCGATCATCTGGCTGAAGTCCATGCGATAGACGTGGTCGGCGCCGACGACGACGATGATGTCGGGCTGCTCGTCGTAGATGAGGTTCAGGCTCTGCAGGATGGCGTCGGCCGAGCCCGAGAACCAGCGCTTGCCGAGACGCTGCTGTGCGGGCACCGAGGCGACGTAGGAGTTCAGGAGCCCGCTCATGCGCCAGGTCTGCGACACGTGCCGGTCGAGGCTGTGCGACTTGTACTGCGTGAGCACGACGATCTGCCTGAGCCCCGAGTTCAGCAGGTTCGAGAGCGCGAAGTCGATCAATCGGTACTGGCCGCCGAAGGGCACCGCCGGCTTCGCGCGGTCTTCCGTCAGGGGCATGAGTCGCTTGCCCTCGCCGCCGGCGAGGACGATGCCGAATACCTTGCGCGTCGCCATGCCCACAACTGTAGTCAGCGCGAAGCGTCCGCGGGCCGTGAAGTCGGGGCGTGACGGATGCCGCTGCGCTACGTTTGCAGCATGCGCGTCGACCTGCTCACCCGCGAGTACCCACCCGAGGTCTACGGGGGTGCCGGCGTGCACGTCGCAGAGCTCGTCAGAGCGCTGCGCTCGAGCATCGACGTGCAGGTGCGGTGCTTCGGAGCGCCGCGCGACGAGCCGGGCACATTCGGGTATCCGACCCCGCCCGAGTTCGCCGCGGCGAACCCGGCGCTCGGCACGATGGCCGTCGACCTGCTCATCGCCGGCGACACGGTCGGGGCCGACCTCGTGCATTCGCACACCTGGTACGCGAACTTCGCCGGATTCACGGCCAAGCGCCTGCACGGGGTGCCGCACGTCGTGACCGCCCACAGCCTCGAGCCGCTCCGACCGTGGAAGGCCGAGCAACTCGGTGGCGGCTACCGCCTCTCGTCGTGGGTCGAGCGCACCGCCTTCGAAGACGCCGATGCGGTCATCGCGGTGAGCGAGGGCATGCGCCGCGACATCCTTCGTTCGTATCCCTCGATCGACCCGAGCCGGGTCGAGGTCGTCTACAACGGCATCGACCTCGAGGACTGGGCTCCGCACCACGCCCCCGACGTCGTGCGATCGCTCGGCGTCGACCCCGATCGGCCTTCGGTGATCTTCGTCGGCCGCATCACGCGGCAGAAGGGGTTGCCCTACTTGCTCAGGGCCGCACGGTTGCTGCCCGACGACGTGCAGCTCGTGCTGTGCGCCGGCGCGCCCGACACCGACGAGATCATGGCGGAGGTCACGTCGCTCGTCGACGAGTTGCGCACCGAACGCGACGGCGTCGTGTGGATCGATCGGCACCTGCCGCGCGCCGAGCTCTCTGCGCTCCTCACGGCGGCGACGACCTTCGTCTGCCCGTCGGTGTACGAACCCCTCGGCATCGTGAACCTCGAGGCGATGGCCTGTGGTGCTCCCGTGGTCGGCACGGCGACGGGGGGCATCCCCGAAGTGGTCGCCGACGGCGTCACCGGGGTGCTCGTGCCGATCGAGCAGCTCGACGACGGCACCGGCACGCCCGTCGACCCCGATCGATTCGTCGCCGATCTCGCTGCGGCGCTCACGGCCGTCGTGAGCGATCCTGCACGCGCGGCGGAGATGGGTGCTGCCGGGCGACGCCGCGCCGAGACGGATTTCGGCTGGGCTGCGATCGCCGAACGCACGCTCGAGCTCTACGGCCGAGTCCTCGCCCGGTGACCGCGGTCGACGAGCTCGGCGTGCCGAGCGACCCCCGCGCTGCCGATAGCATGGGACGCATGGCGAGCACGGTTCTGCAGTTCCACGATGTGTCGGTGGTCCGCGATGGCAACACGATCCTCGACTCCGTCGGCTGGAGCGTCGCCTCCGACGAACGCTGGGTCATCCTCGGACCGAACGGTGCGGGCAAGACCACGCTGCTGCAGATCGCAGCCGCAGCGATGCACCCGACCTCGGGCAAGGCCGACGTGCTCCAGGAGTCGCTCGGCAAGGTCGACGTGTTCGAACTGCGTCCCATGATCGGCTTCGCCTCGACCGCGATGGCCCGCAAGATCCCGCGCAACGAGACCGTGATCGACGTCGTGCTCACCGCGGCGTACTCGGTCACCGGCCGCTGGAACGAGGAGTACGAGGCGATCGACCTGCGTCGTGCGCAGCGCGTGCTCTCGGAGTGGGGCCTCGAGGGCTTCGCCGACCGCCGCTTCGGCAGCCTCTCCGACGGCGAGCAGAAGCGTGTGCAGATCGCCCGATCGGTCATGACCGACCCCGAGCTGCTGCTCCTCGACGAGCCGGCCGCGAGCCTCGACCTCGGTGCTCGCGAAGAGCTCGTCGCGCTGCTCGGCGGCTATGCCGCATCGTCGGCCTCGCCCGCGATCGTGATGGTCACCCACCACGTCGAAGAGATCCCCGTCGGCTTCACGCACGCCCTGCTGCTGCAGAAGGGCGGCATCGTCACCGCCGGCCCGCTCGCTGAGTCGCTCACCGCCGAGAACCTCTCCAAGACGTTCGGCATGACGATCGAACTCACCGAGACCGACGGGCGGTACGCGGCTCGCGCCGTGTGACCGCGCGGCCCTGTCGATTCTGCTAAGATCGATAGCTGGCCCGTGGGCCACTCTTTCTTCCCTGCGTGCGCGCAGGCTCCGTATCCACTGTCCGAATGCTTCACCAGCTGAAATCCAAGGAAGTCTCCATGAAGACCGACATCCACCCCGAGTACAACGCGATCGTCTTCCGCGACCTCGCTTCGGGCGCCACGTTCCTCACCCGCTCGACGGCGACGAGCGACAAGACGATCGAGCTCGACGGTGAGACCTACCCGGTCATCGACGTCGAGATCTCGTCGGAGTCCCACCCGTTCTACACGGGCAAGCAGCGCATCATGGACTCGGCCGGTCGCGTCGAGAAGTTCAACCAGCGCTTCAAGGGCTTCGGCGCGTAAAGCACTGTCGTACCACGAAGGCCCCGCCATCGGCGGGGCCTTCGTCGTGCGCGTGACGTCTGCTAGCGTCACCGGATGCCGGGACCATCGAAAAGCCGGAGCAGCCGATCGGCTCAGATCGACCTGCCGACGGTCTCCGGCAACGGCGTCGTGCTCCGCGCGTTCCGCGACGATGACGTCGAGGCGGTCCGGGAGGCCTCGCGGGACCCGCTGATACCCGACCTCACGACGGTTCCGCGCAACGCCGATCGGCGCGGCGCACTCGCCTACCTCGCGCGCCAGCATCGACGCCTGCGCACGGGCGCGGGCTACTCGTTCGCCATCGCCGACTCGGCCGACCGCGCCATCGGCCAGATCGGCCTCTGGCCCATTCGCGACGATCCCGGGCGCGCCAGCGTCGGCTACTGGATCGTCGAGTCGGCGCGTGGCCACGGCCATGCGTCCGCGGCGCTGCGGGCGCTCAGCGAATGGGCGTGGAGCCTGCCGTCGCTCGAGCGCCTCGAGCTGTTCGTCGAGCCCTGGAACACCGGCTCCTGGAAAGCGGCCGAAGCGGCCGGGTTCGAGCGCGAAGGGCTGCTCCGATCGTGGCGAGTGATCCGCTCGGAACGACGTGACCTGTTCGTCTACTCGAGCCTTCGCGAACCGAGGGAGTCCAACGCGGGCTCAGCGCACCGGCCAGACGCCTGACGTCGTGAACTCGGGCTCGCCGTTCTTGCGGCGCCATGCCTGGTAGCTCTCGGCCTGCTCGCGGCTCCAGTCGACCTGCCGGGCGTGCAGCTCGGCGACGGCGGTCGCGGCGAGCTCGGGGAAGGTGCGCGCGATGGCCTGGGCCACGCGTCCGGCCGCCACGGCGTCGGCACCGGCGTCGTGGGCGTCGTTGAGCACGACGCCGTAGTGCTCGGCGGTCGCGGAGAGCGTGCGCTTGCCTCGGCGGTACTTGTCGACGGCCTTGTCGATGACGAGGGGGTCGATCACGGCACCGGGCGCGGGCAGGGGAGCGATGCCGTAGCGGGCGGCCTCGCGGTCGAGGATCGTGAGGTCGTAGGCGGCGTTGTACGCCACGATCGGCAGCCCGCGCGCCGCGGCATCCGTCAGCGCGCCGACGATCTCGGCGACCGCGACCGGAGCCTGCTGGCCCTCGAGGCGGGCGCGCTCGGTGCTGACACCGTGGATGAGCGTGGCCGCGGTGGGGATCTCGACCCCCGGGTCGACGAGCCACTCGCGCTGCTCGAGCACCTCGCCCGAGGCGCCGATGACGCCGACGTGAGCGGTCACGATGCGACACGTGTCGACGTCGATTCCCGTCGTCTCGAGGTCGAAGACGGTGAGCGTGTCGGCCCAGTGGCCACCCAGAAGATCCATGCCGTCAGGCTATGTTCGGCCACCGTCATCGAGGCCGTGCGGGGTCGCGTGTCGGCGGCATCCGCCGGAATCCGGCTCTCCACGGCGATCAGCGGGCACCCCGAGTCGAACCATAGAATGGCAGGGATGATCCCCTCTCCCTACGCCGAGCAGCTCGCTCGCATCCCCGTGCGAGCGCACCGCGTCGACGTCGACGGCACCGAGACGGCGTGGTGGGAGTACGGCGAATCGGATGCCCCGGTGCTCGTGCTCGTGCACGGCTTCCGCGGCGACCACCACGGCCTCGAACCCGTCGTCGCCCAGTTGCCCGGATTCCGCATCATCTCGCCCGACCTCCCGGGGTTCGGCGAATCGGCGACCTTCTCGGGGCGCCCGCACGACATCGAGGCGTACGCCGCCTGGCTCGGCGCGTTCATCGACGCCGTCGGCATCACCGGCCCGTACGCCCTGCTCGGCCACTCGTTCGGATCGATCGTCTCGTCGGCCGCGGTGGCGGGCGGCCTCTCGCCCGAGCGACTCGTCCTCGTCAACCCGATCGGCGCCCCCGCCCTCGAAGGCCCGCGCGGCGTCATGACGCGCCTCGCGGTCCTCTACTACCGCACCGCTGCGGCGCTGCCCGAGCGCGCCGGCTTCGCGCTGCTGCGCAACGGCGCCGTCGTGCGCGTCATGAGCGTCACGATGGCCAAGACCCGGTCGAAGTCGCTCCGGCGGTTCATCCACGACCAGCACGACCGGTACTTCTCGGCATTCGGCGACCGCGACGCCGTGCTCGAGGCGTTCCAGGCCTCCGTCAGCAACGACGTGAGCCAGTTCGCCGCCGACATCCCGGTGCCGACGCTCCTCGTCGCCGCCGAACGCGACGATGTCACGCCGCTCCCGGCGCAGCACCGACTCGTCACGCTCTTCCCCGATGCCACGCTCGAGGTGATCCCCGAGGTGGGCCACTTGATCCACTACGAGACGCCCGGCGATGCCGCGTCGCGCATCCTGACGTTCCTCGGCGCCGGGGCGCGCGCGTGAGGATCGTCGTCGACTGCCGCTACACCCGCATCGGGCAGCACGACGGCATCAGCCGGTTCACGGCGGGCATCGTGACCGAGCTCGGCAAGCGGCATCCGCTCACCATGCTCGTGAGCGACCACCGTCAGCTCGACATGCTGCCCGAACTGCCGTGGCAGCTCGTGAGCTCGCCGACGAGCATCCGCGAACCGCTCGTCGCCCTGCAGGTCAAGAAGCTGCGACCCGATGTCGTCTTCACGCCGATGCAGACGATGGGCTCGTGGGGGCGCGACTACAAGCTGCTGCTGACCCTGCACGACCTGATCTACTACGAGAACCGCACGCCCCCGCGCGACCTGCCGGCTCCCGTGCGGCTGCTCTGGCGGCTCTACCACCTCGCGTGGTGGCCGCAGCGCATGCTGTTGAACCGCGCCGACCAGGTGGTCACGGTCTCCGAGACCACGGCCGGGCTCATCCACGAGCACCACCTCACCGATCGGCCCGTCACCGTCGTGCCGAACGCGGCCGACGACCTCGGCGCGCCGGCCCTGCCGCGCACCCGGCCCGAGGGACACCGGCTCGTCTACATGGGCTCGTACATGCCCTACAAGAACGTCGACACGCTCGTGCGCGCCGTCGCGGCCCTTCCCGATCACGAACTGCACCTGCTCAGCCGCATCAGCGACGCAGAGCGGTCGCGCCTGACGCGCCTCGCCCCGCAGGCTCGACTCGTCTTCCACGACGGCGTGACCGATTCCGCGTACGCCGAGCTGCTCTCGAACGCGACCGCGCTCGTACACGCGTCGAAGGCCGAGGGCTTCGGCATCCCGCTCGTCGAGTCGATGCGACTCGGCACGCCCGTGGTCGTCAGCGACATCCCGATCTTCCGCGAGATCGGCGGCGACGCAGCGGTCTACTTCGACCCCGAGAACCCCGAGTCGCTCGTTGCGGCGCTGTGGTCGCTCGAACGCGCAGGGGAGTGGGAGCGACGCTCGGAGGCCTCCGTCGGCGTCGCGGCCCGCTACAACTGGGCGGCGTCGGCCGAACGCCTGCTCGCGCTCATGCAGTCGACGGTCGTCGGCAATGGGCGGCGTCGTCGTCGTCGCGTCGGCTGAGCCCCCTACGCGTCGGTGCCCGTGAGCGCCTCGGGTTCGACGAGCGTCAGTTCGCCCGCCTCGAAGCGCACGAGGTGCACCGAGCCGTTGCCGACCACGTAGCCGGCGCCCGGCAGCGTCCATTCGCTGAGGTGCAGCATGAGCGAGTGGATCACGCCGCCGTGGGAGACGACGACGACCGAGCCGCCCGGGTGCGCCGCGGCGATCCCGGCGAGCGCCGCGGTCGCTCGTGCGATCACGGCCGAGCGCGGTTCGAGGCCCTCGATGGTCGCCGCCTGCGCCTCAACCGCCGCTCGGCCTGCGTGGTCGAGTCCTTCGAGCACGCCGTGGGCGCGCTCGGCGAGATCGGCGAGCAGTGCGGGCTCGGGCAGCTCGAGCGTGCGAGCGATGATCTGCGCGGTCTCCGCCGCGCGTGAGAGCGGCGTGCCGTAGACGGCGTCCCACTGCTCGCCCGCGAGTCGCTCGCCGGTCTGCGCGGCCTGCTGTCGCCCGGTGTCGTTCAGCGGGATGTCGGTGGTGCCCTGGATTCGTCGCTGGCGGTTCCACTCGGTCTCACCGTGACGCACGAGGGCGATGAGCACCGAGTCGGTGCGGGCGTCGGTCGCGGCATCCGTCATTGCAGAACTCTCGCAGAAAAGCCGAATGGTCACGAATCGAGCGCCGCGGCGATCGCGACGAGGGTCTCGCTCGCGCCCGCCTCGACCTTGACGGCGGCGCGGCCGTCGCCCTTGGTGACGCCGCGGTTGATGATCACGATCGGGAGGCGCTTGCGCCGGGCCTGTTCGATGAGTCGCATGCCCGAGTTCACGACGAGCGAGGAGCCGGCGACGAGCAGCACGTCGGCGCCCTGCACGAGGGAGGCTGCGGCCTGGAAGCGGTCGGCTGGCACGAACTCGCCGAAGAAGACCACATCGGGCTTCAGGATGCCGCCGCACACGGTGCACGCCGGGATCACCATCGCGTCGACGTCGTCGACCTCGACGTCGCCGTCGGGAGCCGGGCGGATCGCAGTCGCGAGGTCGATCTCGGGATTCAGCGCCTCGAGCCGTGCTGCCATGGCCTGACGGGCGTAGTGCTGACCGCACGTGAGGCACAGCACCCGGTCCATGCTGCCGTGCAGCTCGATGACGTGCCGGCTGCCGGCGCGGCGGTGCAGGCCGTCGACGTTCTGCGTGATCACGCCGCTGACGATGCCGCGCGCTTCGAGGTCGGCGAGGGCGAGGTGGCCGCGATTCGGCACCGCGCTGCTGAAGCTGCGCCAGCCGAGGTGGCTGCCCGCCCAGTAGCGCTTGCGGGCACGTTCGGAGGCGAGGAAGGTCTGCACCGTCATGGGCGTGCGCACGGGAGCGCCCTCGCCGCGATAGTCGGGGATGCCGGAATCGGTGCTGACACCCGCCCCGGTGAGCACCGCGACGCGCGCGCCGCGGAGCAGTTCGATCGCCTCGGCGACCTTCGCCTCGGCGGCGACCGGTGCCTCGATTCCAGTGCTCACGCGACTCTCCCTTCGGCGATGATCCCGAGTCTAGACGCGTCCGTTTTCCGGAATGTTTCGTGCACTGGCAGGCTGGAGGGTGAGGAGACCCATGCACATCGAACGAGTCCGCGACGCGGCATCCGATGCGGTGGCCGATTACGCCCGGCTCACCGACGTCGCGCTGCGCAGCGCCCACGAGCCCGAACAGGGTCTCTACATCGCCGAGTCCGCGAAGGTGATCCGCAGGGCGATCGCCGCGGGCCACCGACCCCGCTCGGTGCTCATGGAGGAGAAGTGGCTCGCGGGCCTCGAACCGGTGCTCGCGCCGTTCGACATCCCCGTGCACCTCGCCGACCCCGACCAGCTCGAGGCGATCACCGGGTACCGCGTGCATCGCGGGGCCCTCGCGGCGTTCGAACGTCCGGTGCTCGTCGACCCCGCCGAGCTCCTCGCCGGTGCCCGCCGCGTCGTCGTGCTCGAGGACATCGTCGACCACACGAACGTCGGTGCGATCTTCCGCAGCGTCGCAGCCCTGGGCGCCGATGCGGTGCTCGTGAGCCCGCGCTGCGCGGACCCGCTCTACCGACGGAGCGTGCGCGTGAGCATGGGCACCGTGTTCCAGGTGCCGTGGACCCGTCTGCCCGAGTGGCCCGAGGCCGCCGAACTGCTGCACGCCGCCGGCTTCACGATCGCGGCCCTCGCCCTGGCTGACGACGCGGTCTCGTTGCCCGAGCTCGCCGCCGATGCGCCCGAGCGTCTCGCGCTCGTGTTCGGCGCTGAGGGCGACGGGCTCAGCCGCATCGCGCTCGAGGCCGCGGATTCGGTCGTGACGATCCCGATGCGCCACGGAGTCGACTCCCTGAACGTCGCCGCGGCCGCCGCCGTCGTGCTGTACGCGGTCGCACTGCCCGAGGTGGCACCGTGACCGGCATCCATGTGGAGGAGTCGAAGGCGGCGAAGGCGCGGGTGTACCGCCGGCGCCGCATCGTGGTGTTCAGCGCCCTCGCGGTCGTCGTCGCGCTCGTCACGACGGGGGGCGTCTACACGGCGAGCACGCTGGGCGCGGCCGTGCCCGCCGCCGCCCCGCAGATCACCGACCCCGAGCCCGTCGCCGCGGCCGCGCAGCCGATCGCATTGCCCGGTTTCGGCAGCTACGCCGTCGGGGCGGTCGGGTTCGACGGACTCATGGCCATGGGCAACGAGTCGACGCCCATGGCGATGGCGAGCATCACGAAGGTCATCACCGCGCTCACGGTGCTCGCCGAGTACCCGATCGCGGCCGGCGAGAGCGGCCCCGACATCGAGTACACCGACGCCGACGTCGACATCTACTGGGACATGATCGCCCAGAACGGCTCGGTCGCCCCCGTCGAGGCGGGCGCGACCCTGAGCCTCAAGGAGAGCCTCGAGGCGCTCCTGATCCCATCGGGCAACAACTACGGCATCTCGATCGCCAACTGGGCGTTCGGCTCCGAGCAGGCGCTCGTCGAGAAGGCCAACGCATGGCTCGCCGCCAACGGCCTCGTGAATACGCACGTCGTCGACTCGAGCGGCATCTCCGACGACAACGTCGGCACCGCGACCGACATGGTGCTCCTCGGCGAGATCGCGTTGCGCGACCCCACGATCGCGGCCATCGTCGCGTCGAAGAGCGTCGAGATCCCCGAGATCGGCACCCTCGAGAACTCGAACAAGCTGCTCGGCACGCACGGCGTCGACGGCATGAAGACGGGGACGACCGACGACGCCGCGAATCTGCTCTTCACGGCCGACTACGCCGTCGGATCCTCGACGGTGACCGTCGTCGGGGTGCTGCTCGGGGGCGAGAGCCACTCCGTGCTCGACGAGGCCATCGCGGCGCTGCTCGATTCCGTCGCCCCGGGCTTCCACGAGGTCGCGCCGCTCGAGGCGAATCAGGTGTTCGCCGAGTACACGACGCCCTGGGGCGAGTCGGCGCGGGCCCGCGCCACCGAGGGCGCCACGCTCGTCGTCTGGAGCGACACGCCCGTCGACGTCGAGGTGCAGGTCGACCCGGTGACGCTCGCCGAACGCGGCGAACAGGTCGGCACCGCGATCGTGCGCGCCGGCTCGCAGGAGATCAGCGTGCCGCTCGTGCTCGATGCTGCGATCGAGGACCCGGGGGCGTGGTGGCGCCTCTCGAATCCGGGTGCGCTCGGCTGACCATCGCCCGTCGAGCGGTCTCGTGACCTATTCGGGCTGCGCGTACGGCGCGGCATCCGGTCGCTTGGCGCTGATGAGATCGCCCGACGACTGGTGGCGGATGCGGCGCACCACCCATGGCACGAGGTACTCGCGTGCCCAGGAGAGGTCTTCGACGCGCGCCTGACGCCAGGTGCTCGACGGAAGGGGTTCGGGTCGCAGCGGTTCGAGATCGTTCTCGACGTTCAGGGCGTCGAGCACCATGCGTGCGACGGTGTGATGGCCGAGCGAGTTCAGGTGCAGTCGGTCGGGCGCCCACATGCGCTGGTCCTGGATGGCGGTGAGCGCCCACTGGTCGGCGACGATGCAGTCGTACTTCGCGGCGATCGTGCGCAGGTTCTCGTTGTAGATCGCGACCTTGCCGCGGATACCTCGGAACACGGGGGAGAAGCCCACATCGACGCCCGTGAAGATGACGATGGTCGCGTGGTCGCGCGAGAGCCGCTCGATCGCGTACTCGAAGCGCGCCGCGATCTCGTCTGGGTCGGTGCGGGGCCGGATCACGTCGTTGCCGCCGGCCGAGATCGTGATGAGGTCGGGTCGCAGCGCGAGGGCGGGCTCGATCTGCTCGTCGATGATCTGCTGGATGAGCTTGCCGCGCACGGCGAGGTTCGCGTAGGCGAAGTCCTCGGTGCCCTGCGCCAGCTGTTCGGCGACACGATCGGCCCAGCCGCGGTGTCCGCCGGGGGCGTTCGGCTCGGGGTCGCCGATGCCTTCGGTGAAGGAGTCGCCGAGGGCGACGTAGCGCGACCAGGGATGCTGCTGCGAGACCATTCCTCCATCATGCCAACTCGATCCCGGTTCGGGGATGTCAGGTGCCTCCGCTACGCTCGGATCCAGTGAGTACCGCGATCCCTTTCGGCCCCCAACCGGGCACGTCGGCCGCCGAGCACCTCTCACCCTCGTTCCCCGAACGCGCTGCGTGGGGCACCGCCTCGAAGCTCCGGGCCTGGCAGGCCGAGGCGCTCGAGCAGTACCTCGCCGAGCTGCCGCGCGACTTCCTCGCCGCTGCGACACCGGGCGCCGGCAAGACGACGTTCGCCCTTCGGCTCGCGGCCGAACTGCGAGCCCGGCGCATCATCGACCGCATCACCGTGGTGGCGCCGACCGATCACCTGAAACGGCAGTGGGCGGATGCCGCGGCGCGCGCCGGGATCCGGCTCGACCCCGACTTCCGCAACGCCCACGGTCGCACCGCCCGCCACTACCACGGGGTCGCCGTCACCTACGCGCAGGTCGCGATGCGACCGGGCCTGCATCGAGAGGTGACGATGTCGGGCAAGACGCTCGTGATCCTCGACGAGGTGCATCACGGCGGCGACACGCTCTCGTGGGGCGATGCGATCCGCGAGGCCTTCGAACGCGCCGAGAAGCGGCTGTCGCTGACCGGCACGCCGTTCCGCTCCGACACCGCTCCGATTCCGTTCGTGGACTACGTTCCCGACGCCCAGGGCGTACGCCTCTCGAGGTCCGACTACAACTACGGCTACGGGCGCGCCCTCGCCGACGGCGTCGTGCGCCCGGTGCTCTTCATGGTCTACGCCGGCCACATGCGCTGGCGCACCAAGGCCGGCGACGAGATGGAGGCGAAGCTCGGCGAGGACAACACCAAGGACATCACCTCGTCGGCGTGGCGCACGGCGCTCGAACCGAGCGGCGAGTGGATCCCCGCGGTGCTCGCCGCCGCCGACCGACGCCTCACCGAGGTGCGGCACGGCATCCCCGACGCCGGCGGGCTCGTCATCGCGACCGATCAGACCGTCGCTCGTGCCTACGCGCAGATCCTCGAGCAGATCAGCGGCGAGAAGGTGACGGTCGTGCTCTCCGACGAGAAGGAGGCGAGCTCGCGCATCGAGGAGTTCTCGGCGAACACGAGCCGATGGATGGTCGCGGTGCGCATGGTGTCCGAAGGGGTCGACGTGCCGCGGCTCGCGGTCGGCGTGTACGCCACGAGCGCCTCGACACCGCTCTTCTTCGCCCAGGCCATCGGTCGCTTCGTGCGGGCGCGGCGGCGCGGCGAGACGGCCTCGGTGTTCCTGCCCAACGTGCCCGGCCTCATGGCACTCGCCTCGCAGCTCGAACTCGAGCGCGATCACGCGCTCGATCGCCGTGGGGGCGACGACGACGATGACGGCCTCGACGACAGCCTGCTCGAATCGGCCAACCGCGAGGAGCGCGCCTCCGAAGAGGAGATGGGGCTCGGCACGTGGGAGGCGCTCGGCTCGGATGCCTCGTTCGATCGCGTGCTGTTCGACGGCACCGAGTTCGGCACTCTCGCCGAGCCCGGCAGCGACGAGGAGTACGACTTCATCGGCATCCCCGGCATCCTCGAGCCCGAGCAGGTCTCCGAGCTGCTCAGGCACCGCCAGGCCCGTCAGGCCCGCCGTGCGGGGGAGCGGCGCAAACACGCCGTGGCCGTCGAACGCGACGGTGAAGAGGGATCCGGAGCCTCGGCGGAGCCCGTGGCGTTGTTCCGCACGCTCAAGGAGCAGCGCTCGCTGCTGAACAGCATCGTCGGTCTGTATGCGAGGCAGTCAGGGCAATCGCATTCGCTCGTGCACGCCGAGCTGCGGCGGGCGTGCGGCGGGCCCGAGGTCGCGCAGGCGACCGTGACCCAGTTGCAGTCGCGCATCGAGCTCGTGCGACGACGCCTGTCGGGGCGCTGATGGATGCGACTCGGGGCGCCGTCGGGAGCGTGGCGGGCATGCCCGGCAAGATGGCCGAGTGAGGATCAACGGGTTCGCCGACGTCTGCCTCCGCACGCTCATGCTGCTCGGAGCGCAGGCGGGTGAACGGCTCACGAGCCGCGAGATCTCCGAGCGCATCGGGGTGCCCTACAACCACGTGAGCAAGGCGGTGCTCGAGCTGCGGCGGCGCGGCGCGCTCGACGTCGCCCGTGGTCGCACGGGCGGGGCCAGCATCACCGACGCGGGTCTGTCGCTCAGCGTGGGCGCACTGCTGCGCTCGCTCGACGGTCATCAGGATCCGGTGGAATGCATCACGAGCGACGGCACGAGCTGCCCGCTGATCGCCGGCTGTCGTCTTCGATCGGCGCTCCACGTCGCCCGCGAGGCGTTCTACGCGACGCTCGACGGGTTGACGGTCGAGGCACTGAACTCGAGGCCCTCGCACGTGTCGCTGCCGTTGCCGGGGCACCGCGGGGCATCCGTCGAGGGCTGATTTGCACCCGCTTTTCTACAAGGTGTAGAAATATCTCGGAATCTGGCATACCCGAATGCCGGATATGAAGTTCCGAGGAGAACCATGCTTTCCGAGAAGTCCCGCCCCGTGATCGAAGCGACACTGCCCGTGATCGGCGAGCGGATCGGCGAGATCACGCCGAAGTTCTACCGCCGCCTGTTCGCCGCGCACCCCGAACTTCTCGACGGTACGTTCAGCCGTGCGAACCAGGGCAACGGCACGCAACAGCAGGCGCTCGCGGGGAGCATCGCGGCCTTCGCCACGCACCTCCTCGCCAACCCCGAGACGCTTCCCGAGGCCGTGCTCTCGCGCATCGCCCACAAGCACGCTGCGCTCGGAATCCCCGAATCGGGCTACCCGATCGTCTACGAGCACCTCTTCGCCGCCATCGCGGAAGACCTCGGCGAGGCCGTCACCCCCGAGGTCGCCGAGGCGTGGACCGAGGTCTACTGGCTCATGGCCGACGCCCTCATCAAGATCGAGCGCGGCCTCTACGCGCGGCAGGCGAACGAGGTGATGTGGGCCGAGTGGCGCGTCACCGCGAAGGACGCCGCCGGCGCGGGCTCCGTCACCTTCCGCCTCGAGCCCGCCGACGCCACCGCAGTCACCGCGGCCACGCCCGGTCAGTACGTCTCGGTGCGGGTGCGGCTCGCGGATGGGCTCCGCCAAGCGCGCCAGTACTCGCTCTCCGACGCGGTCGAATCCTTGACCGAGCGCGTATTCACGACCAAGCTCGACGAGAGCGGCGAGGTCTCGCCGTTCCTGCACGGACACGTGAACGTCGGCGATGTCGTGGAGCTCTCGAATCCCTACGGCGACATCGAACTCGACGAGACGGATGCCCCGATCGTGCTCGCGACCGCGGGCATCGGCTGCACGCCGAGCGCGTCCATCCTGCGGTCGCTCGCGAACCAGGCGTCCGGCCGCCGGGTGCTCGTGCTGCACGCCGAGCGAAGCGCCGAGAACTGGGCGCTCGAGGCCCAGATGCGCGAGGCCGTCGCCGCGCTTCCGAATGCCGAGCTGCGACTCTGGCTCGAGGAGCCGACCGCCGAGGCGGGCGCGTTCCACGGCTTCATGAGCCTCGACGGCGTCGACCTGCCGACCGGTGCGAAGCTCTACCTGTGCGGCCCCCTGCCGTTCATGCGGTCGATCCGCTCGCAGGCGATCTCCGCCGGCGTTCCCGCCACCGACATCCACTACGAGGTCTTCGGACCCGACGTCTGGCTCGCCGCCTAGGCGATCGGCGGGTGACGGGCGTCGGCGGTTCGCACCGCCGGCGCCCTTCCGCACGCGCGCCACGGCGCTCGAGCCGGATGCAGCAGGGCCGCCGCAACCGAGACGGCCGAGGTGACCGGGGCGGGTCTAGCATGACCGTATGGACCGTCGTTCGCGGGTGCTCGTCGTCGCCATCGTCGTCTCCTTCATCGCGTTCCTCGACGGTGCGGTCATCAATGTCGCGCTGCCCGCGATCGAGGCGGAGCTCGGCGGCGGCCTCGCGCTCCAGCAGTGGGCGGTCGACGCCTATCTCCTGACGCTCGGCTCGCTCATCCTGCTCGCCGGGTCGCTGTCCGACTCGTACGGGCGACTGCGGATCATCCGCATCGGGCTCTACGGCTTCGCCGCCACGTCGGTGCTCTGCGCCATGGCGCCCGACGGACTGGTCTTCGTCATCGGCCGAGCGTTGCAGGGCGCTGCCGGCGCCCTCCTCGTGCCGAGTTCGCTCGCGCTCATCATCGCGACGTTCCCCGCCGCAGCGCAGGGCAAGGCGATCGGGCGGTGGACGGCGTGGACGACGGTCGCGTTCCTCGTCGGGCCGCTGCTCGGCGGTGTGCTCGTCGACCTCGTCTCGTGGCGGCTCGTGTTCTGGATCAACCTGCTGCCGATCGCCTTCTCGCTCGTGTTCATGCACGCGCTCGGCCGCGACACCGCGAACCCGGCGAAGGAGCGCATCGACTGGCCCGGGGCGGCGCTCGGCGTCGTCGGCCTCGGCGGCACGGTCTTCGCGCTCATCGAGCAGGGCCGGTTCGGCTGGTCGTCTCCGGTGGTCTACGTACCGCTCGTCGTCGGCCTCGCCGCGCTCGTCGTGTTCGTGTGGTGGGAGCACCGCACACCGCAGCCGATGCTGCCGCTCAGCCTCTTCCGCGCACGAAACTTCGCGGTGGGCAACCTCTCGACGCTCTTCATCTACGCCGCGTTCTCGCTCGGCCCGTTCGCGATCACGATCTTCCTGCAGGAGTACGCAGGCTTCTCGGCGACGCTCGCGGGTCTCGCGACCCTGCCGCCGACGATCATGATCGTCTTCCTCGGCTCGTGGTTCGGCAGCCTCTCGTCGCGATTCGGTCCTCGCATCTTCATGACCCTCGGCCCCCTCACGGTCGCGATCGGGTACCTGCTCACCCTCACGGTCACGACCGAGGTCTCGTACTGGACCCAGCTGCTGCCGGGCATCATCGTGATGGGGCTCGGCATGGCGATGACCGTCGCGCCGCTCACGGCGGCGATCCTCGGCGCGGTCGATCCGGCACGCGCCGGCATCGGATCGGCCGTCAACAATGCCGTCGCTCGCATCGCCGGTCTCGTCGCGATCGCTTCGATCGGCGTCATCGTCGGCACCCAGCTCGATGTCACGGGGTTCCACCGCGCCGCGATCGCGACCGCGGCCTTCCTCGTGGTCGGCGGCATCGTGTCGTGGATCGGCATCAGGAATCCCGTGCACGCCGCCACGACGCCGGCGCCCGAGCCGGCGCGCGACTGAGCCGGGACTCGCTCAGCGCACGCCGGAACGGGGGTCGCTCAGCGCACGTCCAGCGGTTCCCGGTCGGCGGTGGTGTCGCCGGTGACCGCATCGTCGAGTCCGCCGAGTTCCGCAGCCTTGTCGAGCGCCGCCATGAGGTCGTCGGTGAGGTCGTCGACGTGCTCGAGGCCGATCGCGAGTCGCACGATGCCCGCTCCGGGCTTCGCCTCGCCTGCGACGGGCCGGTGGGTCAGCGACGCGGGATGCTGCACCAGCGAGTCGACGCCGCCGAGCGACACGGCGTGCGTCACGAGCTCGCAGGACTCGGTGAATCTCGCTGCGGCGTCGTATCCGCCGACGAGTTCGAGCGCGATGATCGATCCCGGTCCCTCCATCTGGCGGCCGATGAGGCCCGAGGGGTCCTGACCGGGCAGTCCGGGGTAGTGCACGCTCGCGACGGCGGGGTGGCTGAGCAGGCGCTCGGCAAGCACGGCCGCCGTCGCCTGCTGCGCGCGGACTCGGAGCGGGAGCGTTCGGAGCCCGCGATGCAGGAGGTAGGCGCCCATCGGGTGCAGCAGGCCGCCGGTGAGCGCGCGGACCTGTCGCAGCCGCTCGACCCAGGCCCCGTCGGCGGCCACGACGCCCCCCATGACATCGCCATGGCCGCCGAGGTACTTGGTCGCGCTGTGCAGCACGAGCGTCGCGCCGTGCTCGACCGGGCGCTGCAGCACGGGAGTCGCGAAGGTGTTGTCGACGAGCACCGGCACGTCGCCCGCGGCATCCGACACCGCCCTGATGTCGAGGAGTTCGAGTGTCGGGTTCGCGGGCGTCTCGATGACGACGAGGCCGGTGTCGGGGCGGAGGGCGCTCGCGATGCCCGACGCATCCGTCCAGGTGACCTCTGTACCGAGCAGGCCGCTCGCGAGCACGTGGTCGGTGCCGCCGTAGAGCGGTCGCACCGCGACGATGTGGGGGCGTCCGGCGGACGCCGTGGCGATGAGGGCGGCGGCGAGTGCCGCCATGCCGCTCGCGAATGCGACGGCGCCCTCGGTGCCCTCGAGTCCGGCGAGCGACTCCTCGAATCGTGCGACGCCCGGCTGCCAGAGCCGCTGGTACACCGCCGACCGGCCTTCGCCGAGGTCGTGGCCCGTCGCGAGCTCCTCGTAGGAGGCGCCTCCGGTCTCGACGTCGCCGAGCGGGTTCGTGGTGGAGAAGTCGATCACTGGCACGTGGGATCCGCTCTCTCGAACGCCCGTCATTCCGCCGTGGACGGCGCGGGTCTCGAGGTGCGACGACGATGTCTGCATGGCTCGAATCAAGCAGAATCTGTGACATTCAGCAAACGAGCGTGAAGGTTCGATGCGATACGATCGAAATCTCGAATGTTCTGCTATTTCGACCCCTGAGGAGACCACCGTGGCGCAGAAGCCGGAACTCGACCGCGTCGACCGTGCACTGCTCCAGGCGCTGTCGACCAACGCTCGTGCGTCGGGTGCCGCCCTCGCCGCCGAGGTCGGGGTCGCCGAGTCCACCGTATCGCTCCGGCTCCGACGGCTGCAGAGCCTCGGCACCGTGCGCGGCTACCGCGTCGACGTCGACCTCGCCTCGCTCGGCGTCTCGCTGCAGGCGCTCATCGCGATCCGTCTCGTCAAGCACGACCGCAGCGAGATCGACGCGTTCCGCCAGGCCGTGCCGCACCTGCCCGGCGTGATCGGCGTCTTCCACATGGCCGGCGCCGAGGACTACCTGATCCACGTCGCGGCGCGCGACGCGGAAGAGCTGCGGGAGTTCGTGCTCGCCTACCTGACGGGCCACCCCGCCGTCGCCCACACCGAGACGAACCTGATCTTCGAGCACGCCGACGGCGACGGCTGGAACAAGCTCGTCGGCTGACGGTTCGGCGATCCGAAAACCTGCCAATCCGGGCGAATCCGGCGATCGCGCCGACCCCGCCCGATAGCGTGGCTGAGGCCGTTCGAACGGCCGCATGCGATGGCGCGGGACGAGCTCGGTCGCAGGCAACCCGGCGCCCGCGATGGACGGGAGCACGATGAACGACGTACAGCCGGCGGGCACCTCCGCCGACCGGGCGAGATGGCGGCGCTACCTCGCCGACGAACGGGCGGAAGCCGCCGTCTACCGTGAGCTCGCAGCGCGACGCGACGGCGAGGAGCGCGACATCCTGCTCGCGCTGGCCGCCGCCGAGGGGCGCCACGAGGCACACTGGCTCGCGCTGCTCGGCGGCGACGACAGCGGCGTGCCCCGAGCCGACGTGCGCACGCGCATGCTCGGAACCCTCGCGCGCCGATTCGGCTCGATCTTCGTGCTCGCGCTCGCGCAGCGCGCAGAGGCGCGATCGCCGTACGCGAGCGACCCCGATGCCACCGCTGCCATGGCCGCCGACGAACGCATCCACGGCGAAGTGGTGCGCGGGCTCGCCTCGCGCGGCCGCCGACGCCTCGCCGGCACCTTCCGCGCCGCGGTGTTCGGCGCCAACGACGGACTCGTCTCGAACCTCGCGCTCGTGCTCGGCATCGGTGCTACCGGAGTGCCCGCCGCGGTCGTGCTCTTCACCGGCATCGCGGGGCTGCTCGCCGGCGCGCTGTCGATGGGGGCAGGGGAGTACGTCTCGGTGCGATCGCAGCGTGAGCTGCTGGAGGCATCCGCCCCCGACCCCTCTGCGCGCGAGGCGCTGCCCGACCTCGACATCGGCGCCAACGAACTCGCACTCGTCTACCGGGCGCGTGGCATGGAGGAGCAGGAGGCCGTCGACCACGCAGCACTCGTCGTCGCACGCGTGCACGCCGCCGAACAGGTGCAGGCGCCGACCGACGCGCTCAGTGTCGTCGAGCACGACGACGAGGCCGTCGGCACCGGCCTCTCGGCCGCGATCTCGAGCTTCTGCTTCTTCGCGTCGGGCGCGCTCATCCCAGTGCTGCCGTACCTGTTCGGCATGACGGGGCTCCCGGCGATCCTGACGGCGACGGTGCTCGTGGGCATCGCCCTGCTCGCGACCGGCGCGATCGTCGGCCTGCTCTCCGGAGCCTCCCCGCTGAAGCGCGCCCTGCGCCAGCTCGGCATCGGCATCGGGGCCGCGGCGGTCACCTACGTCCTCGGCCTCGCCTTCGGCACCACGATCGCCTAGGAGCACGATGACCCGACCCGTCGCACTGCTCACCGGCGCCGGCCGCAGCAACGGCATCGCCTGGGCGATCGCCACCACCCTCGCCGCCGACGGCTGGGATGTCGCGTTCAGCCACTTCGGCGACTACGACCGTCGGATGCCGCTGGGCGGCGACCCCGATCGGGATCCCGCGGCCCTCGCCGCCGAACTCCGCGCGCTCGGTGCCCGCGCGATCGCCCTCGACGCCGACCTCGCCGACCCGTCGGTGCAGGGCAGGCTCGTGGCCGAGGCATCCGCTGAGCTCGGACCGATCAGCGCACTCGTGCTCTCGCATGCCGAGAGCGTCGACTCCGGCATCCTCGACACGACGATCGAGAGCTTCGACCGGCACTTCACGGTCAACACGCGTGCATCGTGGCTGCTGCTGCAGGCCTTCGCCGCGCAGGTGCCGGCAGCGGGCGGCCGGGTCGTCGCGCTCACGAGCGACCACGTCGTCGGCAACGTGCCCTACGGAGCGAGCAAGGGCGCCCTCGATCGCATCGTCATCGCTGCTGCCCGCGAGCTCGCGCCGCTCGGCATCACCGCGAACCTCGTGAACCCGGGGCCCGTCGACACCGGCTGGATGGACGACGAGACCCGCGCGGCGCTCACGGCGGCGCAGCCGAGTGGCAGGCTCGGCACGCCCGACGACGCGGCCCGCCTCGTGCGCTTCCTCGTCTCCGACGATGCCCGCTGGGTCACGGGCCAGCTGATCATGAGCGACGGCGGCATCTCGATCTGATCCGTGCCGACCGGCCGCCGTCGTCAGCCGGCGGGTGCGGTCACGAAGTCGATGAGCTCCTCGACCCGGCCGAGCAGCGCCGGTTCGAGGTCGCCGTAGCCGCGCACCCGGCCGAGGATGTGCTGCCAGGCCCGCGCGATGTCGGCCTGCTCGTCGTGCGGCCAGCCGAACGCGTCGCAGACGCCGTGCTTCCACTCGATGCCCCGCGGAATGACGGGCCACGCCTCCTTGCCGAGGCGAGCCGGCTTCACGCCCTGCCAGATGTCGATGAACGGATGTCCGACGACGAGCACGTTCGCCCCGTGCGGGCCGTGCATGACGGCATCCGCGATGCGCTGCTCCTTCGAGCCGGGCACGAGGTGGTCGACGAGCACGCCGGCCTTGCGCCCCGGCCCTGGGCGGAACTCGGCGAGCACGTCGGCCAGCACGTCGACACCCTCGAGGTACTCGACGACGACGCCCTCGATGCGGAGGTCGGAGCCCCAGACCTTCTCGACGAGCTCGGCGTCGTGGCGCCCCTCGACGAAGATGCGGCTGGGCAGGGCGACGCGGGCGGGCGCGGACTCCACGGCGAACGAACCCGATGCCGTGCGCAGTCGCCCTGCCGGTGCCTTCGGCTTCGGGGCGACCAGCTGCACCGCCTCGCCGTCGACGAGGAAGCCGTGACCGAGCGGGAACATGCGCTTGGCGCCGAAGCGGTCCTCGAGCACGACGATGTTCTTCTCGATGCCGATCACGGCGCCGCAGAACCCGTTCTCGGCGAGCTCGACGACGAGGTCGCGTTCGGCCTCGACCGTCGGGATCACCTTTCGCCCGCGCGCTTTCCAGTCGCCGGCGAGCACGTCGCCGCCGTACCGGTCGTGGGGGTCGGCGGAGAGGGATCCAGGGGGCGTTGCAGGCACCGGTCGAGGCTAGCGGATGCCGCGGGGGGAGCTCGGCGTCGACACACGGCGTCGCTGCGAACCGGGCTTCGGCCCGTCGAGCGAATCGGCGACGACGTCAGGATGATTCCACTCGAACCGACTCGGCTCCGCGACGCCGGAGGGCGAGCGTCCAGAACGCCCCGGCGACGGCGACGACCGCTCCGACGCCGAACGCCCACGGGATTCCGACCGCGTCGGCGACGAGCCCTAGCGCGATCGGTCCGATCCCGAGTCCCAGGTCGATCGCCGCACTCGCGGTACCGGATGCCACGCCGCGCTGCGTTGGCGACGCCGTCGCGAAGATCGCCGCGAAGAACGCCGGAGTACTGAACGCGACCCCGACCGCCACGACTCCCGCGCCCGCGATGAGTCCTGTCGGCGACGGCCACGAGGCCACGAGGACGAGACCGAGACCGATCGTGACGAGCGCCGCCGCACCGAGTGCGAGCGGTGGCAGCCGATCAGGGACCCGTGCGAAGGCGATGCGGCACACCACCACGACGCCGCCGTAGCTGAACAACGCGAGACTCGGGTTCTCGAGACCCACCTGCACGGCGTGGAGGGAGGCGAAGGCCAGGAAGCCGCCCATCGCGACGAGCGAGGCGAGGAAGCCGAGCGCGATCGGCAGGGCGGGACGATGGATCAGCCGACGGTCGGATTCTGCGGGCGCAGCGCCCTCCCTGGTCTCGCCCACGAGCAGCGAGAGCCCGGCCGCGAGCCCGGCGAGCGCTGCGCCGCCCGCCCACGCGAACGGGTAGCCGCCGAACGAGACGAGTGCCTGCCCGAGCGGCGGTCCGAGCGCGATGCCGAGGTAGAGTCCGAGCGAGTTGTACGACAGCGCCTCGCCGAGGCGTTCCTCGGGCGCGAGGTCGGCGAGTGCGGCGAACCCCGCCACGAAGAATGCCGCCTCTGCGACACCCGCGAGGAGTCGCAGGGCGATGACCGTGACCAGGTCGTCGGCCAGGGCGATCAGCCCGAGGCTCATCGCAGCGATCAGCGCGCCGCCCACGAGCAGCGGGAGTCGCCCGAGGACGTCCGCGAGCCGGCCGGCGAGCGGCCGCAAGATGAGCGCCGTCAGAGCGAAAGCGCCGAATGCCAACCCCGCCCATGCCTCGTCGCCGCCGATCGGGCCGGTGACGTAGAGCGGAAGCGCGAAGATCGCGATGCCTGCGGCCGTGAAGTAGCAGAGCTCCGCGATCCCCAACGCGATGAATGCGCGGGAGAACAGTCGCTTCCGTGCCGGCCGGCGGGTCATCTGCCGCTGCCTCGCGTCGAATCTCGTGGATCGCGTCTGTCCACGACCTCAGGGTATTCCTGCCGGGGCCCGTGTCGACGGGATCAGCGGAAGTCGCGTGATCGGTGCGGTGCCGACACGGTGAGGGGCTCGAATCGATCGGCGACGAGATTGGTGACGCCCTCCTGCGAGCGCTCGAGCATGCCGCGCACGATCATCGCCGGCGCCTCGCGGGCGATGCGGCGGTAGCGGTTCCACACACCGACGCCCGCGATGACGTTCAGCGTGCCCGACTCGTCTTCGAGGTTGAGGAAGGTGATGCCGCTCGCCGTCGCAGGTCGCTGCCGGTGCGTGACGACCCCGCCCACCTCGATGCGCCGGCCCGACTCCGCCTGCTGCAGCAGGTCGATGCGCACCACCCCGCGCTCGTCGAGCCGCTCGCGCACGTGCCGGATCGGGTGATCGTCGGGCGAGATGCCCGTCGCCCAGAGGTCGTAGACGACCTGCTCGGCCGGGCTCAGCATCGGCAGCAGCGGCGGCTGCACGACGACCACGGAGCCAGCAAGGTACTCCTCGCGGTCGAGGGCGGCTTCGCCCGCCATCCAGAGCGCCTCGCGCCGCTCGAGCCCGAAGCCGTCGAACGCGCCCGCCGCGGCGAGCGCCTCGAGCTGCGCAGCATCGAGCGCTCCTCGCCGCGACACGTCGGCCATGTCCCGGTATGGTCCGCGGGCCTCGCGTTCGGCGACGAGCCGTTCGGCGACGGTCTGGCCGATCGAGGAGACGTCGGCGAGGCCGAGTCTCACCGCGAACGCGCCGTCGCGGCGGTGCTCCGCCCCGCGGTCGGGCGTGCGGCGATCGAAGCCTCCGACCGGAGCCTGCACGGGCTCGGCGCACGCGTCGAGACCAGTGGGCGCGCGGCATCCGTCATCGGGGCCCGCGACCGCACCGTCTGCGGCCTCGAGCCCCGCGTGCACCCCCGAGCGCAGGATGTCGGGGCGCAGCACCTCCACCCCGTGGCGGCGTGCGTCGGCGGTGAGCGTCTGGGGCGAGTAGAAGCCCATGGGCTGGGCGCGGAGCAGCGCCGCGAGGAACGCCGCCGGGTAGTGCAGCTTCAGCCACGAGCTCGCGTACACGAGCAGCCCGAAGCTCAGGGCGTGGCTCTCGGCGAAGCCGAAGTTCGCGAAGGCCTCGATCTTCTCGTAGATCGAGTCGGCGACCTCGCCCTCGATGCCGTTCTGGGCCATGCCGGCGTAGAGCTTCGCCTTCAGCCGCTCGATCTTCTCGACGCCGCGCTTGGAACCCATGGCCCGCCGCAGCAGGTCGGCGTCGGCGGCGCTGCAGTTGCCGACCGCGACCGCCATCTGCATGAGCTGTTCCTGGAAGAGCGGCACGCCGAGCGTGCGCTCGAGCACGGGCTCGAGCTTCGGGTGCAGGTAGCTGACGGCCTCTTCGCCGGTGCGCCGCCTGATGTACGGATGCACCGCGCCGCCCTGCACCGGACCCGGGCGGATGAGCGCGATCTCGACGACGAGATCGTAGAAGCATCGGGGCTTCAGGCGGGGGAGCGTGCCCATCTGCGCTCGGCTCTCGACCTGGAACACGCCGATCGAGTCGGCGCGGCAGAGCATGTCGTAGACCGCCCCCTCTTCCTTCGGCAGGCTCGCGAGCTCCCACACCTCGCCCGTCGACTCCCGAATGAGGTCGAAGGTGTACTGCAGCGCCGCGAGCATGCCGAGGCCGAGCAGGTCGAACTTCACGAGGCCCATCCACGCGCAGTCGTCCTTGTCCCACTGCACCACGGTGCGATTCTCTTTGCGGGCGTGCTCGATCGGCACGACCTCGCCGACGGGACGGTCGGTGAGCACCATGCCGCCCGAGTGGATGCCGAGATGGCGCGGGAAGGTGAGCACCTGCCCGGCGAGGTCGACGACCGCGTCGGGGATGTCGTGGTCGTCGGTCTCGACCACGGCGCCCCAGCGCTCGACCTGCCGCGACCACGCATCCTGCTGGCCCGTGGAGTACCCGAGCGCCTTCGCCATGTCGCGCACCGCGGCCTTCGGCCGGTAGCTGATCACGTTCGCCACCTGCGCCGCGTTCTGCCGGCCGTACTTCGCGTAGACGTACTGGATGATCTCCTCGCGACGGTCGGAGTCGAAGTCGACGTCGATGTCGGGCTCCTCGTCGCGGAGCGCGGAGAGGAACCGCTCGAAGGGCAGTCGGTATCCGATCGAGTCGACCGCGGTGATGCGCAGCGCATAGCAGACCGCCGAGTTGGCAGCCGAGCCGCGACCCTGGCAGAGGATGCCGCGGCGACGAGCCTCGGCCACGATGTCGTGCACGATGAGGAAGTAGCCCGAGAAGTCCTTCAGCTCGATGACGTCGAGCTCTCGTTCGAGTCGCTCGCGCACGTGCTGCGGCACGCCGGGGTAGAGCTCTTCGGCGCCGCGCCAGACGAGCACCCGCAGCCAGCTCATGGGCGTGTGCCCCGCCGGCACCTCTTGCTTCGGCAGCTTCGGGCGGGCGCTGCGCAGGGTGAAGGCGAGGTCGTCTGCGAGTGTCACCGAGCGCGCGACGGCGCCGGGGTAGCGGGCGAACCGGGCGGCCATCTCGGCGCCGCTGCGCAGGTGCAGTTGATCGGAGGCGGGCAGCCACCCGTCGAGCTCGTCGAGGCTGCGGCGGGCTCGCACCGCGGCGAGGGCGGCCGCGAGGCGATGCTCGGGCGGCGTCGCGTAGTGCACGGCGTTCGTCGCGAGGAGCGGAAGGCCCGCCCGCTCGGCGAGGCCGGCGAGGGCGTCGTTCGCCTCCTGGTCGAAGGGATGCCCGTGGTCGAAGAGCTCGACGACGACGTTGTCGCGCCCGAAGAGCGCGGTGAGGCGATCGAGCTCGCGCGCGGCCGCAGGCGCCCCGCCCTCGGCGAGCGCGCGGCGCACGGCGCCCTTGCGGCATCCGGTCGGCACGACCCACTCACCGCCCGCCCGCTCGGCGAGCTCTTCGAGCGAGTACACCGGTCGCCCCTTCTCGCCGCCCGCGAGCTGGGCGTCGGTGATCGCACCTGCGAGTCGGTGGTAACCGGCCTCACGTCGTGCGAGCACGAGCAGGTGCTCGCCCTCGGGGTCGGCGAAGCCGTTCTGCGGCCCCTGCAGCCCGAGCGAGAGCTCGGCGCCGAAGACCGTCTGCAACTCGGGAAAGCTCTCGGCGGCCTCGGCGAAGTGCACGATGCCGTAGAAGCCGTCGTGGTCGGTCATGGCGAGCCCGCTGAGCCCGAGGCGCTGCGCCTCCTCGACGAGCTGCTCTGGCGAGGACGCACCGTCGAGGAAGCTGAAGTTCGAGTGCGCGTGCAGCTCTGCGTAGGGCACGACCGGCCCGGTCGGGGCTGCGAGTCCCTCCGAGGGGCGATACGGATGGCGTTTGCGGCTCCACGCCGGCGAGTCGCCGCCGTCGCCGATGGTCTTCGGCGCGCCGGGCGCGCCGGGTCGGCGCTCGTCGGAGAGCTTGCGCTCGAGCTCCGACCACGGAATACCCGGATTGTTCCACCCCATCGGTCACCGCCCCCTTTCCACCCGTTCACTCCAGATCGTCGTCGGGCTCAGTCGTACCTCGCCTCGGCCCACCAGCCCTCGTCATCTCGCACGAGGAGCCAGGCGCAGCCGTCGTCGTCGACGATCTGGAAGCGGTGCACGCGCCGCGCGTGCTCGGCGTCCCACCAGCGTTCGACGACGGGCCAGGGGCCGGCCCAGGCCCGCACGGGTGCGGGTTCGGCGCCGGCGAGCGCGAATCGCTCGGGCTTGGCCGAGATCACTCCGCGGGCGTCGATCCCGACGACGGCGCCCCCGCCGTCGAGCAGCCCGATCGGCAGCCGTTCACGGAACACGCTCGCCGGGGCGAGCGCGGGCAGGCTGCCGGGCCACGGCGCACCCGCGCTGCCGTGTTCGGGTGCCCGGTCGCCCCAGGGAACGAGCACCTGCCGGTCGGCGAGCATGCGACCGCCGCCGATCGCCGCCGTGACGACCGCGTCATGGCCGAGCATGCTCTGCACGCGGGTGAGCCCGTGGTGCACGCGCTCGTCGGGCCCGCCGCCCCAGAGCCCCTCTTCGTGGTTGCCGGTCGAGTCGATGCGCTCGGGCACGACGCGAAGGCGCACGATCGGGCGGGTGAGCGCGCTGTCGGCGGTGCCGGCGCCCTGCAGCTGCCAGCGCACACGGTCGACGACGTCGGCGGGGGTGAACCAGCGCGGGTGCAGCCAGCTGCGGCTGGAGTGCCCGCCGGCCTCGTCGTCGATCTCGACGCGGATGCCGGTGCACACGAGTCGTTTCGCCCGCATGCGGTCGATGAACTCGTCGGCTTGCAGCCGGAAGGCGAAGGCGAGCTGGTCGATGCGGTCGAGCGGCGGCTCGAACTCCTGCGCGACCTCGAACTCGGGCGGCGGGGTGCGTGCGAGCACCCGGGCCTGCTCACGCCCGGCGGCACGATCGTGCGCGAAGGCTCCGGCAGCGCCGAACCTGCGACGCACGTCGGCCGCGGGCAGGGCGGCGAACTCGCCGAGGGTGCGCACCCCGAGGCGGTTCAGCAGTGTGCCGATGCGGGCGTCGACGACGAGACGCACCGGCAGCGGCGCGATGAAGGCAGCGGATGCCCCGGGCGGGACGATGCCCACGGGCGGCTCGCCTGCGGCTCCCGTGGCACCCGCTGCCCGTGCCGCCTGCTCGGCCGCGAACGGCCCGTCGGCGACTCCCACCCGTGCGCTTGCCACGTCGAGTGCGGCGACCGTGTCGAGCAGTGCCCGCGCCGCGGCCATTTCACTGCCGTAGTAGCGCGCGGGGCCGCGGGCCCGCATGGCGAGCGTGCCGGGGCGGATGAGCTGCACCCCGGGCACCGTCTCTTCGACCCGCCGAACGATCGGCTCGAAGACGCGCACGTCGAGCGAGGCGTCGTAGTCGAGGAGGGTGAGCCCGGGGGAGCGGTACTGCGCCTCGCGGAGCTTCAGGCCCCGCACCACGCCGTCTCGACGCGCTGCGGCCGAGCAGGCGAAGATCTGCCCGCCCTCGGTGAGGGCGACGGGTGCATCGGGATCGAGCCCCGACTCACGGCAGGCGGCGAACACGGGCCAGTCGGGGCACCAGAGCACGATCGTGCGGGTGGGGTCGGAATGCACGAGGTCGACCGGCATCAGACGGCCCGCCGAACGTATTCGTCGAGGCGAACCGGCTCGCCCAGCGGCACCGGTGCGCCCTGAGGAGCCTGCTCGGCGGCAGCGACCCGGAACTCGAGGGAGCGGCCCGGCAGCTGAAGCCGGGAACGGCCACGACGCCCGAACTCACCGCGACCGCCGGCCGAGACGACGACGTCGCGGTCGCTGAGATGCCCGTGCCCGAGCTCGAGCCCGTGCCACCGGCTCGTCTCGACGCCGAGGCTCGCGTCGCTGCCCGGCCACTGGCCGGCGACGAGCAGCACGGTGCCGCGCTGCCGGAGCCTGGCCGTCAACCGCGACGCCTCGGCGGAGGAGACCCGGCCGACCGGCCGAACGGCGACCACGGGGATGACGTCGGCGAGCGCCGCGACCACGGCGAGCCACTGCCGCCCGGGGTCGGGCACGAGCGCGAGCCGCTCGAGGTCGATGCCGAACCGCGAGGCCGCCTCGACGCCGAACTCGGGCATGCCCGCGACCGCGACCCAGCGGCCGCTCGCCGAGGGGCCGGCGAGCAGCGCCATGAGCAGGGTCGTCGACCCCTCGACCGAGACGACCGTGCCTTCGCGAAGGCTGCCGCCGGGCAGCACCTGTTCGAAGGCCGGATGCGTGGGCACCGTCTTCGAATCGAGCCGCGTCGCCTGCATGCCCCTGATGCGCGCCTGCAGCTCCTCGACGCGCGACGGCACCTCTGCCGGGGCGAGGGGAGCGGTCATGGTCACCATCACAGTTTCGAACACATGTTCGAATACGGCAAGTCGGCAGTGCCGACCGTCCAGAACGTCGGACGACCTGGCGGCAGACATCCGATGAGAGCAGGAAAACGTGAAAAGAAAATTCCACCGGTTCCGGAAACATGGCCGAGAAATGCGAAAAGGCCGGATCAGAAAACTGATCCGGCCTTCTCGACACAAGCGTGCGCGAGGGGGGACTTGAACCCCCACGCCCGTTAGGGCACTAGCACCTCAAGCTAGCGCGTCTGCCATTTCCGCCACCCGCGCTCGTGTCAGGCCGTTCCGATCACTCGGTGGCCCGAGAGAAGACATTAGCACGGTTTCAGAGGTGCCTTCGACCACGGTGGCCAACCACGGATGCCCCGGCTACCGTGAAGGGCATGGCCCCGTCTCCCACTGGCACTCCTTCCGACGCAGAACTCGACGAGACGGCGATCGTCGCACGCGACCTGATCCGCTTCGACACCTCGAACTACGGCGAGGGCCGGGCCAACGGCGAGCGCGAGGCCGCCGAGTACGTCGAGGCGCGCCTGGCCGCGCTCGGGCTCGCGCCGCAGCTCTTCGAACCCGAACCGCGCCGCACGAGCGTCGTGGCACGCGTGCCCGGCCGTGACTCGTCGAAGCCGGCCCTCGTCGTGCACGGGCACCTCGACGTCGTGCCCGCCGACGCCCGCAACTGGAGCGTCGACCCCTTCGCGGGCGAGGTGCGCGACGGCATGCTGTGGGGCCGCGGAGCGGTCGACATGAAGGACATGGACGCGATGATGCTGACCGCCCTCGGCGACATCATCGGCTCGGGTTCGCAGCCCGCCCGCGACCTCGTCTTCGCCTTCTTCGCCGACGAGGAGGCCGGGGGAGGCGCGGGCTCCGGCTGGCTCGTCGACCACCACCCCGAGCTCTTCGACGGCGCCACCGAGGCGATCAGCGAGGTCGGCGGGTACTCGATCTCGGTCGGCGGCCGCCGCGCCTACCTGCTGCAGACCGGCGAGAAGTCACTGCTCTGGGTGCGTCTCGTCGCGAAGGGCACCGCCGCCCATGGTTCGCGGCTCATCCGCGACAACGCCATCACGAAGCTCGCAGAGGCGATCGCGACGCTCGGCCGCACCGAGTGGCCGGTGCGACTCACCGACACCACCCGCGAGCTGCTCGGCGAGATCGCGGGCGTGCTCGGCGTCGACCCCGAGCAGGTTTCGCCCGACGAGCTCGCACTCGCCACGGGCTCTGCGTCGGGGTTCATCACGGCGACCCTCCGCACGACGACGAACCCGACGCTCCTCACTGCCGGCTACAAGCACAACGTCATCCCCGATCGCGCCGAAGCGCTCGTCGACATCCGCACCCTGCCCGGCGAGGAGGAGGCGGTGCTCGCCGAGGTGCGTGCGCTCGTCGGCGACGAGGTCGAGGTCGAGATCGTGCACCGCGACGTCGGGCTCGAGGCCGCGACATCCGGCGCCCTCGTCGACGCCGTCAAGCACACGCTCGGGGTGCACGATCCCGGCGCCCCCGTCTTCCCGTACCTGCTCTCGGGCGGCACCGACAACAAGGCGCTCAGCCGGCTCGGCATCGCAGGGTACGGCTTCGCTCCACTGAAGCTGCCAGAAGGCTTGGACTTCCCGGCGATGTTCCACGGTGTGGACGAGCGGGTGCCGCTCGACGCATTAGTCTTCGGTAGGCAGGTCCTGCGCGACCTCCTCCTCGACTACTGACCGAACTCAGTCCTCCTGCTTCCGCGGAGGCGGAAGGCGGATGCACCACGTGATCGAAGCGCTCATCCTCGGCCTCGTCCAGGGCCTCACCGAGTTCTTGCCGATCTCCTCGAGCGCTCATCTGCGCATCCTGGGGGAGTTCCTGCCCGGCGCTCAAGACCCCGGCGCCGCGTTCACCGCGATCACGCAGCTCGGCACCGAGGCCGCGGTCGTGGTGTTCTTCTGGCGCGACATCGTGCGCATCGTCTCGCACTGGTTCGGGTCGTTCACCGGGCGGGTGCCCCGCAACGATCCCGACGCGCGCATGGGCTGGCTCATCATCATCGGCTCCGTGCCGATCGTCGTGCTCGGTCTCGTGTTCCAAGACCAGATCGAGACGAGCCTGCGCTCGCTCTGGATCGTCGCGACGATGCTCATCGTCTTCGGCCTGATCCTCGGCCTCGCCGACTGGGCGGGTGCCAAGCGCCGAAAGCTCGAGGACCTCACGGTGCCGCACGGCATCTTCTTCGGCCTCGCGCAGTCGCTCGCGCTGATCCCGGGCGTCTCCCGCTCGGGCGGCACGATCACGATGGGGCTCTTCCTCGGCTACGAGCGGGCGGCGGCAGCGCGCTACGCCTTCCTGCTCGCGATTCCGGCCGTCTTCGGCAGCGGGTTCTTCCAGCTCGTGAAGAGCCTCGACGAGCCCAGCGTGTACAGCCCGATCGAGACGGCGGCGGCGACGCTCGTCGCCTTCGTCGTCGCGCTGCTCGTGATCGCGTTCTTCATGAGCTACATCTCGAAGCGCAGCTTCCTGCCGTTCGTGATCTACCGGGTGCTGCTCGGCACGACGATCTTCGTGCTCCTCGGCACGGGAGTGCTCAGCGCCTGATCGATCGGCGCCAACGAGCGGATGCCGCGTGGCGGCAGCGACCCGCTGCGGTGCGTGCGATCAGCGACGTTCGTGCGGTCAGCGCGGCCCGTCGCCGCGGCCGTCGGCGCGGCCACCGGGCTCTTCGCCGCGACGGCGGAGGTAGCGCTCGAACTCCTGCGCGATGGCCTCGCCGCTCGCCTCGGGCGCATCGACCGCGTCGCGCGCCTGCTCGAGCTGGGTGATGTAGCCCGCCATCTCGTCGTCATCGGCGGCGAGGGCGTCGACGCCCGCCTCCCAGGCCTTCGCGTCGACCTCGAGGCTGCCGCGGGGGATGGAGAGCCCGGTGAGCTCCTCGACCTTGCCGAGGAGGGCGAGCACCGCCTTCGGCGACGGGGCGTTGTGCACGTAGTGCGGCACCGAGGCCCAGAGCGAGACGGTCGGGATGCCGACGCGTTCGGCCTGGTCGGCGATGACGCTGAGGATCCCGACGGGGCCCTCGTACGTCGAGCGCTCGACGCCGAGCGCCGACCGCACCTCGGGGTTCTCGCTCGAGGCGAAGACCGAGAGCGGTCTCGTGTGCGGCGCATCGGCGAGCATCGCGCCGAGCAGCACGATGCCCTCGATATCGGCGGCCAGGGCGGCGTCGACGAGCTCGGCGGCGAATCCCTTCCAGCTGCGGGCGGGCTCCGCACCGAGCAGCACGTGCAGCGCTTCGGCGCCGGGCCCGGTCACCCGGTCGTCGTCATCGTCGGATGCCGGCAGGCCGCCGGGGCCCATGATCGCCGCGCCCGGCCATTCGAGGCGTCGCGCGCCGTCGTCGCCGAGCACGATCGTGGGCCGCGTGAACTGGTAGTCGAAGTAGAGCTCGGGGTCGACCGCGGCGATCTCGACGAGGCCGAGGCGCTCGACGAGCAGCTTGGCCGCCCCGGTCGCCGCCTCTCCGGCGTCGTTCCATCCTTCGAATGCGACGACGAGCAGCCTTCCGCCCTCGAAACCGGCCGGCTGATTCACTCCTGGTGCCCCGCTTCCCGCCCCGGATCTCCGGGTTCACCTCCACAATAGGCCGTGCCCCGTAGACTTGACGGTTGTGACCACTCGCCTCCCCGCCGCAGTCCTCTGGGACATGGACGGCACCCTTGTCGACACCGAGCAGTACTGGATGGCCGCCGAGACGGAGCTGATGGAGTCCTTCAGCCTTCCGTGGAGCCACGACGACGCCCTCGAGCTCGTCGGCAGCGGCCTCTGGGAGGCGGCGACGTTCTTCCAGGAGAAGGGCGTCGAGCTCGACGCCGACACGATCGTCAGCCGGCTGACCGAGCGCGTGCGCGAACAGCTCGAGGCCCACGGCGTTCCGTGGCGGCCGGGCGCGCGCGAACTGCTGCAGTCGCTGCGCGAGGCATCCGTGCCCACCGCCCTCGTGACCATGTCGATCCGCTCGATGGCCGACGACATCGTCGCCGCCATCCCGTTCGAGGCGTTCGACGTCATCGTCTCGGGCGACAGCGTCGACAACGCCAAGCCGCACCCCGAGCCCTACCTGACCGCCGCGGCCGAGCTCGGCGTCGACATCGCCGACTGCATCGCCATCGAGGACTCGCCCACGGGGCTCGCCTCGGCGCACGCGTCGGGCGCCATCGCCGTCGCCGTACCGAACTTCATCCCGCTCGACGGTCTTCCCGCCGCCGCGCTCTGGCCGACGCTCGACGGCACGACCGTCGACGACGTCGCGGCGCTCCTGACGACTCGCGAGGTCACGGCATGATCGAGAGCAGAGGCGAGCAGAGCGGTCCGTTCCGGGTCGGCGACCGCGTGCAGCTGACCGGTCCGAAGGGGCGGCTCCACACGATCACGCTCCAGCCGGGCGCGCACTTCCACTCGCACAAGGGCCTGCTCGCGCACGACGACCTGATCGGCCGTCCCGACGGATCGGTCGTCGCCAACCAGGCGGGCGTCGAGTACCTCGCGCTGCGTCCGCTGCTCACCGACTTCGTCATGTCGATGCCGCGTGGTGCCGCGATCGTCTACCCCAAGGACGCCGCGCAGATCCTCGCGCAGGCCGACATCTTCCCGGGTGCCCGCGTGGTCGAGGCCGGTGTCGGTTCCGGCGCGCTCTCGCTCTGGCTCCTCCGCGCGATCGGCTCGGCCGGCCACCTCTACTCCTTCGAGCGACGCGACGACTTCGCGAGTGTGGCGCGCTCCAACGTCGCCACCTTCCACGGCGCCGACCCCGAGAACTGGTCGATCACGCTGGGCGACCTGGCCGAGGTGCTGCCCGAGACGGTCGACGAGGCATCCGTCGACCGCGTCGTGCTCGACATGCTCGCGCCGTGGGAGTGCCTCGAATCGGTCTCCGCCGCACTGAAGCCCGGCGGCGTGCTGCTCTGCTACATCGCCACCGCGACCCAGCTCTCGCGCGTCGCCGAGGCGATCCGCGCCACGGGGGAGTACACCGAGCCGCAGTCCTCCGAGACGATGGTGCGCGGCTGGCATGTGCAGGGTCTCGCGGTGCGTCCCGACCACCGCATGATCGCGCACACCGGCTTCCTCATCACGGCCCGACGCCTCGCGCCCGACACGATCCTGCCCGAGCTGAAGCGTCGCCCGTCGAAGACGGAGTTCAGCGACGAAGACGTCGAGGCCTGGACCCCCGGCGCGCTCGGCGAGCGCAACGTGAGCGACAAGAGCCTGCGCAAGCGCGTCAGGCAGGCGGATGCCGCGGCCACCCGCTCGCGTGCGGGCGACGAGTCCGCCGTTGCCGATGCGTCCGATGTCGCCGAGGCATCCGACCTCGAATCGCCCGAGACGAACCCCGCCGGTCAGGGCGGGTAGGCTTTCATCGCCCCTCACCGATCACCCAAGAATCGAGGATCAGTGCGCTCGTCATTCGCGCTCATCGCCACGGCCGGCATCATCGCCCTGACCCTGTCGGGGTGCGCTTCGGCGCCCGCCCCCGAGGCCGGGTCCGGTGATTCCTCGAACGCGGTCACGGTGACGGGCGACTTCGGTGAGAAGCCCAAGGTGCGGTTCCCAACGCCGCTGGCCCCCGAAGAGACGCAGTGCACCGAGATCATCGCCGGAGACGGCGAGCGCCTTCAAGAGGGTCAGGTCGTACTGCTCGGCGCCTCGATCTTCAATGGCACAACCGGTGAATTGGTGCAGTCCATCGGCTATGACGATGATCCAGCGTCGCTTCCGATCGGCGGCAACACTTTGATCGCGTTCACCAAGGGACTGAGTTGCGCCCGCGAGGGATCGCGAGTTGTCGTGGTTGCGCCGTCCGAGGAGGCTATCAAGCCCGCCGACAACCCCAGCGGCACCGAGGGGGGCGACAGTCTCGTAGCCGTCTTCGATGTGCAGCGTGCCTTCCCCGCCCGCGCCGACGGCGCGGTACGCCTCAGCCGTGACGGTTTCCCGGCCGTCGTGCTCGCACCCGACGGCCGCCCCGGCATCACGGTGCCGAATGCCGATCCGTTCGAGACCACCGAGGTCGAGGTCCTGAAAGAGGGATCTGGCCAGGTCGTCGAATCTGGCGACACAGTCGTCGTGCACTACACGGGCGTGACTTGGGCGGAGAGCGACATGCTGGAAGACTCCACCTGGCCGAAGGGATCCCCGACCATCGTGACCGTCACCGACGGTGAAGGCGGCCAGATGCCCGCGGGCTTCTCGGAAGCGGTCATCGGACAGAAGGTCGGCTCGCAGGTCGCAGTCGTCGTGCCGCCGAGTGCCGGCTTCGGCGACCAGGGGAACGCCACGGTCCCTCCGGGTGCCACCCTGTTCTACGTGATCGACATCCTGGGCGTGATCTGAGCCCGTCGAGGCGGCCCTCGCCGTCACCGCGGTTCAGTAAGATCGCACCTGTGGCAAGCGGCGGAGTGACCAAGGGCGAGTCGAAGATCCCGGTCGAGGATCGCCTGTTCAGCCTCGTGCTGGCCTTGCTCGCGACCGAGACGGGGCTCCTGAAGTCCGAAATCCTCTCGACGGTGCGCGGCTACGCCGAGCGATTCGATTCGGCCGGTCAGAATGCGAATCTCGAGCGTCAGTTCGAGCGCGACAAAGACGACATCCGCGAGCTCGGCATCCCGCTCGAGACGGTCGAGTCTCCTGACCGCCCTGGCGACAACCAGGCACTGCGCTATCGCATCCCGAAGGGGCAGTACGACCTGCCGACCGACGTGCGGTTCACGCCCGACGAACTCGCGCTGCTCGGCCTCGCCGCCGAGGTCTGGCGCGAGGCGTCGCTCTCGGCCGACTCGCAGCGCGCACTCACGAAGCTCCGCTCGCTCGGCATCGAGCCGCGCGAACCGGTGATCGGGTACGCCCCGCGCCTGCGCGTGCGCGACACGGCGTTCGAGCCGCTGCGACAGGCGCTCGACCGTCGCCAGTCCGTTCGATTCCGCTACTTCAAGCCGGGTGAGCCCGAGCCGCGCCGGCGCACGGTCGATCCGCTCGCGGTGGTGCTGCACGACGGTCGCTGGCACCTGCACGCCTACGACCACGATGCAGCGGATTCGCGCACCTTCCTGCTCTCCCGCATCATCGGCGAGGTCGTGCCCGTGCCCGGGTCGAGCTTCGAGGCACCGCCGCTCGGCGTGCAGGACCGCATCATCGCCGAGCTTCAGGCACTGCACCAGAGCAACGTGGCCGATCTCGCGATCACCGGAGGCAGCGACGCCGAGGTGCGACTCGGCAAGCGGGCGATCGAGGGCGACGAAGACGCCGGGGTCATCCGCCTGCACTACACGGATGCCGCGGTGTTCGCCGACGAGCTCGCCGCATACGGTCCGGAGGTCCGAGTGCTGTCGCCGGCATCACTGCGCGACGCGGTTCGCGACCGGCTGCGTTCCGTCGCCGCTGCGCATCGAGATGCCGCTTCCGGAGCCCGCCAGGCAGAGGAGGGGAAGTGATGGCCAAGCGGTCGAAGCCCTTGAAGGCGCCCGACAAGCTCGTCTTCCTGCTCTCGTTCGTGCCGTACCTGCTCGAGCAGCGAGTGGTCGACGTGGCCGAGGCCGCGACGCACTTCGGACTCTCCGAAGACGAGATCCGGCACGCCGTGCGACTCATCGCGACCTCGGGGCTGCCCGGCGAGACCGGCACCTATCAGCCGAACGACCTCTTCGACATCGACTGGGACTCCTTCGAAGAAGAAGACGTGATCGTCATCGTGCACCACGTCGCCATCGACGATGCGCCGCGACTCTCGGCGCGTGAGGCGGCGGCGCTCATCGCCGGGCTGCAGTACCTGTCGGCCTCGCCCGAGAACGCCGGCAGGGCATCACTCGCGTCGCTCATGGCCAAGCTCACGGCCGGGGCATCCGCTGCGCCCAGTCGACTCGCCGTCGCCGAATCCGTTGCGGATGCCTCGCTGGCCCGTATTCGCGAGGCGGTCACCGGCGGTCGCCAGCTCGAGTTCGACTACCGCAACGCGCTCGGGGTCGCGGGCCGCCGCCGTGTCGACCCCCTCCGCATCCTGTCGCAGGACGCCGACTGGTACCTGCAGGCCTACTGTCACACGCGTGAAGACGTGCGCAACTTCCGGGTCGACCGCATGAGCGAGCTGCTCGTCTCCGATGCCCCGATCGAGGACCACTCCGACCGCACGGTGCCCGACACGCTCTTCCAGGGCTCCGACTCCGATCTCGACGTGGTCGTCGACGTCGCGCCCGAGACGCTGCCGCTGCTCGCCGACTACCTCGCCGACTCGCGCACCGAGCAGGTCGACGGGCGACTGCGGGTGACGCTGCGCCTCGCGCACGTGCACGGGCTGAAGCGCCTCGTCGCCGGACTGCCGGGTCTGGTGACCGTCGTCGCACCCGCGGAGGCGCGCGCCGTCGTCGCGGAATGGGCGGCGGCGGGCCTCGCAGGCTACGCTGAACCAGATCCTTCCGATGTCGGGCGGCACGAGCCTGACATCGACGACAGGTAGACTGTCGTCACCCTCACCGACGAAACGGACGAACCCCCATGTGGCAAGGCTTCACTGGTTGGCACGCGCTGATCATCCTCGTGGTCATCCTGTTGCTCTTCGGAGCTCCCAAGCTTCCCGCGCTCGCCCGTAGCCTCGGCCAGTCGATGAAGATCCTGAAGAGCGAGGTCCGCTCCGACAAGACCGATCCCGACGCGAGCGGCGAAGAGACGCCCAAGGCCGACGGCCCGGATTCCGGCAAGAACTCCTGACCACGGTGACCGCGGTGAAAGATCGCGGCGAGAAGGACCGCGAAAAGCGGATGTCGCTCGGTCAGCATCTGATCGAGCTCCGCAAACGCCTCTTCATCTCGGCGATCGCAATCGTCGTCGGCACCGCCCTCGGGTGGTGGCTGACCGACGCGTTCATCTGGGACGCGCTCCAGGAGCCGGTGGCTCGTGTGGCCGAGGCTCGCGGCGACGACACCGCGATCATCTTCCAGACGATCTCGAGCTCGTTCGACCTGATGCTCCAGATCGCGTTCACGATGGGCATCGTGATCTCGAGCCCCGTCTGGCTGTACCAGATCTTCGCGTTCCTCGTACCGGGTCTGAACAAGAAGGAACGCCGTTTCACGCTCGCGTTCTTCGCGAGCGCGATTCCGCTGTTCTTCGCGGGCTGCGCCGCCGGATGGTTCGTGCTGCCGAACATCGTGAAGCTCATGACGAGCTTCGTGCCCGAGGGCGGCGAGACGCTGCTGACGGCCAAGGAGTACATCGACTTCGTGCTGAAGCTCGTGGTCGCGATCGGCATCGCCTTCGTGGTTCCGGTGTTCATCGTGCTGCTGAACTTCGCCGGAGTGATCAGTGCGGCCGCGATCATCAAGTCGTGGCGGGTGGCGATCCTCGTGATCGTGCTCTTCACCGCGATCGCGACCCCGTCGGCCGACGTCGTCTCGATGTTCATGCTCGCGATCCCGATAATCCTGCTCTACTTCCTGGCCTGGTTCATCGCGAACATGCACGATCGTCGTGTCGCGCGCCGCAACGCGCTCGAATTCGGGGAGCCTGTCTAGGCTGGAGTGGTGATGAGCCTCTCGCCGGCCGAGCGTTACGCGCTCTCCCGCCAGCAACGCCGCCAGCCGCGTCTCGCCGATTTCGTGTCGGGTCAGCGATTCGACCTCGACCCGTTCCAGCTCGCCGCGTGCGGCGCGCTCGACGAGGGGCGCAGCGTGCTCGTCGCCGCCCCGACGGGTGCCGGCAAGACGGTGGTCGCCGAGTTCGCGGTGTTCCTCGCGATGCAGGAACAGGGCGCGAAGGTCTTCTACACGACCCCGATCAAGGCGCTCTCGAACCAGAAGTACCAGGAGTTCGTTGACGCCTGGGGTGCCGAGTCCGTGGGCCTCCTCACCGGCGACACCAACGTCAACTCGGGCGCACGGATCGTCGTGATGACGACCGAGGTGCTGCGCAACATGCTCTACGCCGACTCGCCGCTGCTCGACCGGCTCGCGTACGTCGTCATGGACGAGGTGCACTACCTCGCCGATCGCTTCCGCGGCGCCGTGTGGGAGGAGGTCATCATCCACCTCCCCGAGGAGGTGCGACTCGTCTCGCTGTCGGCCACCGTCTCGAACGCCGAGGAGTTCGGCGACTGGCTGCAGGCGGTGCGCGGCGACACCGACGTCATCGTCTCCGAAGAGCGGCCGGTGCCCCTCGAGCAGCACGTCATCGTGAAGTCGAAGATGCTCGACCTCTTCGACTCGTCAGGGCAGGCGTCGACGAACCGGGTCAATCCCGAGCTCAAGCAGCTCGCCAGAGCCGGCGGCCGCTCGATCTCCGGCCGGTCGACCCGTGGGCAACGCGGCGGCGACCGCGGCCGGTACCACCGCGATGCGCGCAGCGGCAACGGCCGTGCCGACCGCCCCGAGGTCGTCGCGATGCTGCAGGGCAAGAACCTGCTGCCCGCGATCGTGTTCATCTTCTCGCGCGCCGGGTGCGATCAGGCGGTGCGGCAAGTGCTGCGCAGCGGCATCCGACTCACCGAATCTGCCGAACGCGCCGAGATCCGGCAGATCGTCGAATCGCGCGCCCGGATGCTGCGCGATGAGGATCTCGCAGTTCTCGGCTATTGGGAATGGCTCGAGGGACTCGAGCGCGGCGTCGCCGCGCACCACGCCGGCATGCTCCCGGCGTTCAAGGAGATCGTCGAGGAGCTCTTCCAGCTGAAGCTGTTGAAGGTCGTCTTCGCGACCGAGACGCTCGCCCTCGGCGTCAACATGCCCGCGCGCTCCGTGGTGCTCGAGAAGCTCGAGAAGTTCAACGGCGAGGCGCGGGTGCCGATCACGCCGGGGGAGTACACCCAGCTCACCGGCCGCGCCGGCCGACGCGGCATCGACGTCGAGGGCCACTCGGTCATCCAGTGGGTCGACGGGCTCGACCCCGAGGCCGTGGCGTCACTCGCCTCCCGGCGCAGCTACCCGCTGAACTCGAGCTTCCGGCCCACCTACAACATGGCCGTCAACCTCATCGACCAGTTCGGACGCGAGCGCACCCGTCAGATCCTCGAGCTGTCGTTCGCGCAGTTCCAGGCCGACCGGGCGGTCGTCGACCTCGCCCGCACCCTGCGCAAGCAGGAGGAGTCGATGGCCGGATTCGAACAGGCGATGCGGTGCCACCTCGGCGACTTCGGCGAGTACGCCGCGCTGCGCCGCCGCATCGGCGAGATCGAGCGGCAGTCGTCGAAGGGCAACCCGACGCATGCGCAGCGCGATCGGATGCAGCGTGAGCTGACGTCCGCTCGCAAGGCGATGCGCGCGCACCCCTGCCACGGCTGCGCCGAACGCGAGTCGCACGCACGCTGGGCCGAACGCTGGTGGCGGTTGAAGACGGAGCACGAACAGCTGTCCCGGCAGATCCGCACCCGCACCGGCCAGGTCGCGAAGCGATTCGATCGCGTCACCGAGGTGCTCGAGTCCCTCGGGTACCTCGACCGCGACGCATCCGGCGCCCTCGTCTCCACCTCGTCGGGGCGCATCCTGAAGCGCATCTACGGCGAACGCGACCTGCTCGTCGCGGAGTGCCTGCGGCGCGGCCTCTGGGACGGACTCGACGAGGCCGGCATCGCCGCGATGGCGGCGTCCCTCGTCTACGAGCCGCGTCGTGACGACAGCAACGTCGAGTACCGACTGCCGCGGGGCCGGTTCCGTGAGGCGTTCGAACGCACGACCGACACCTGGGCGGTGCTCGACGACGTCGAGCGCGACCATCGGCTGCCCGGGAGCGAGGTGCCGTCACCCGCGCTGGCATCGGCGATGCACGCCTGGGCCCGCGGCACGAGCCTCGGCACGGTGCTCGCCGACACCGAGCTCGCCGCCGGCGACTTCGTGCGGCTCTCGAAGCAGGTGGTCGACCTGCTCGACCAGGTCTCGATCGTCGCCGATGCCGAACTCGGCGCGACGGCGCGATCGGCGATCGACGCCGTGCGGCGCGGGGTCGTGGCCTACGGCGCTCCCGCGTGAGCGACCCCCGTGGTCGCCTAGGCTGATCTGGTGCCCGAGAAGTCCTATCGCCCCCTCCTGCCGCTCTGGGGTGCGGTGCTGGCCGCCGCAGCCGGCGGGTTCGCGTACGATCTCGGCTTCCCGGGCGCGAGCATCTGGCCGCTCGCGTTCGTCGGCATCGCGCTCGCACTGATCAGCCTCATCGGGCGATCGTCGTGGGGCGCTGCGCTCGTCGGCCTCGTCTTCGGGCTCTCGTTCTACCTGCTGCAGGTCTCGTGGACCTCGCTCTATCTCGGCCCGGTGCCGTGGCTCGCCCTCTCGATCCTCGAGTCGCTCTTCGTGGCGGCGGGCGGCGTACTGATCGCGCTCGCGTACCGTTGGCTGCCGAAGGTGAGCGGCTCGCGGTGGATCAGGCTCGTCGCGTTGCCGCTGCTCGTCGCCGGCCTCTGGTGCGTGCGCGAGGCGGCGACCGGCAGCATTCCCTATGGCGGGTTCCCCTGGGGCAGGGCGGCGCTCAGCCAGTCGGAGAGCCCGTTCGCCGACGTCGTCTCGTGGGTGGGGTCGACCGGTCTGAGCTTCGTGATGGTCGCGATCGTCGCCGGCGTCATCGAGTGGGTGCGGCTGGCGGGGTGGCGCCGGCCGGTCACCGTACTGCCCGTCACGGCGTTGCTCGCCGTCTCGATGCTCGTGCCCGCGTGGCGGACGACGCCCGCGGGCGAGCTGCGGGTCGCGAGCGTGCAGGGCAACGGCCCCTCGGGATACTTCGACGAGCGGGACCCGGGCGACGTGCTCGCCGCGCAGCTCGCGGCGACCGAACCGATCCTCGACGAGCCCGGCATCGACGTTCTGCTCTGGCCCGAAGGCGGTTCCGACATCGACCCGACGCGCAGCGAGTCGGTCGCTCGGGTCTTCGATCGACTGAGCGAAGAGCTCGATGCTCCGCTCGTGCTCAACACGGTGACGATGCGCGACGACGAGTACTTCAACACGTCCATGCTGTGGCGCGCAGGGGAGGGGGCCGTCGACCTCTACGACAAGCGCCACCCCGTGCCGTTCGGCGAGTACATCCCCGATCGGGACTTCTGGTACGCGCTCGCGCCCGACCTGATCGGACTCGTGCAGCGCGGGTACACGCCCGGCACCAACGCGCCCGTGTTCGACCTCGGCGAGGCGATCACAGGGCTCGCGATCTGCTTCGACGTCATCTACGACGACGTCATCTGGGAGGGCGCGCGCGATGGCGCGCAGCTCTACATGTTCCAGACGAACAACGCCGACTTCCGCGGCACCGACGAGAACGAGCAGCAGCTCGCGATCGCGCGCCTTCGGGCGATCGAGACCGGTCGCTCGGTCGTGAACATCTCGACCGTCGGCACCAGCCAGGTGATCGACCCGTCAGGTCGCACGATCGATTCGCTGCCGGCCTACGAGCCCGGTGCGATGGTCACCGACGTCGAGCTGCGCGACGGATTGACGCCGTCGGTCATGCTCGGCTCGAGCGTGCCGAACGTGATCGTGATCGGCTCCCTGGCAGCACTCATCGCCGCCGGATTCATCGCTCGCCGCCGGTCTCGCGACCGGCGCGGCGATGACACCGTCGGAACGGATGCGGCCTAGGCGCCGATCTTCTGCTGGCCGCGACGAGCCCGCAGGTAGCTGAGACGCTCTTCGAGCAGCTCCTCGAGCTCGGCGCGCGTGCGCCGCTCGAGCAGCATGTCCCAGTGGGTGCGGGCGACCTTCTCGCCCGAGCGGTCGATCTCGACCGGCTTCGAGTCCACGAGCAGCACAGCGGATGCACCGCAGTGCTTGCACTCCCAGGACTCGGGCAGTTCGGCCTCGGTCGAGAACGTCATCACGGTCTCGCGTCCGCAGGTCTCGCAGCGATAGGCGTACTCCGCACGGTCTGCGAACACCACGCCGTCTTCACTCTGCAGGCTCTGTGCGCCGATGCGCATGCCTCGAAGGCTCCTGTCCGCCATGGCGTACTCCTCTCGCTCGTCTCTATGTCTAAACGATCAAGCTGGGCGTTCCCTTTCCGGACCCTGAGGTTTACCGGGGAATTCTCAGTTTCGAGCGGCAATGAGGGGGAGAGCGAGGTCGGCGCGGTCGGTCACGAGGCCGTCGACGCCGAGGTCGAGCAGCCGCGTCATGTCGGCGGGGTCGTTGACGGTCCAGACGTGCACCTCGGCGCCCGCGCGATGCACGGCAGCGACGAAGCGCTCGGTCACGAGCGGCAGCACGCCGACGCGCTCGGGCACCTGCAGGGCGCGCGCGCCGCGGAGCGCTCGGGCAACGGCTCGCGTCGACCCCGTGAGCGATGCGAGGCGGGTGCGGATGACACCGGCGCCGCCGGCCGAGGTGACCGCATCGGGCACGAGCCTGGCGAGCCGCCGGCGCCGGCCCTCGGAGAAGCTCGTGAGCAGCACGCGCGAACCGGCGCGCGCCTTCGTCACCGAGGCGACGGTCGCCTCGACCGAGCTCTCGACCTTCACGTCGATGTTGAACCGTGTCTCGGGGAACGCGTCGAGCGCCTCTTCGAGCGAGCAGAACCCCTGGCCGTGCCCGAGGTCGATGCGCCGGAGCTCGGCCATCGTGAGCTTCGAGACCTCGACATCGCGGTCGGCCACACGGGCGAGCGTCGGGTCGTGCGCGACGACCGCCACTCCGTCGGCGCTGAGATGCACGTCGGTCTCGACGTACTCGGCACCGATCGCCACGGCCTTCGCGAACGCGAGGAGGGTGTTCTCGGGTGCTTCACGGGCGAGGCCGCGGTGCGCGAGCACTCGCGGCCTCGTCGGCTCGAAGTAGGTGGTGACCACTGGCCTGCCGTCAGAAACGCTGGCCGGTCGCGCCGGGGGCATCCGGTGCCTGCGCCGGGGCGGTGGGGGTGAACGCCTTGCCGATGCCCTTCAGCGCCTCGGTGAGCTCGCTCGGCACGATCCAGAGCTTGTTCGACTCGCCCTGCGCGATCTGGGGGAGCATCTGCAGGTACTGGTAGCCGAGCAGCTTGGGGTCGGCATCGCCCTTGTGGATGGCGTCGAAGACCGTGAGGATCGCCTCGGCCTCGCCCTGGGCGCGCAACACCGCGGCCTTCGCATCACCCTCGGCCTCGAGGATGGCGGCCTGCCTGGCGCCCTCCGCCGTGAGGATCGCGGACTGCTTGGTTCCCTCGGCGGTGAGGATGAGAGCACGACGGTCACGCTCGGCACGCATCTGCTTCTCCATCGAGTCCTGGATGGAGTGGGGCGGGTCGATCGCCTTGAGCTCGACGCGTCCGACGCGGATGCCCCACTTGCCGGTCGCCTCGTCGAGCACGATGCGGAGCTGCCCGTTGATGTTGTCGCGTGAGGTGAGCGCCTCTTCGAGGTTCAGGCCGCCGACGACGTTTCGCAGCGTCGTGGTCGTCAACTGCTCGACGGCGCCGAGGTAGTTCGCGATCTCGTAGGTCGCAGCGCGAGCGTCGGTCACCTGGAAGTAGACGACCGTGTCGATCGAGACGACGAGGTTGTCTTCGGTGATGACCGGCTGCGGCGGGAACGAGACGACCGTCTCGCGCATGTCGACGAGCGGCCGCAGGCGATCGATGAACGGCACCAGGATGTTCAGACCGGGGCTGAGGGTCTTGTGGTAGCGGCCGAGCCGCTCGACCACTCCCGAGTACGCCTGGGGGATGATTCGGATCGACTTCGCCAACACGACGATGACGAAGATGACGATCGCGACGACGACGACCGTCGCGATGATTCCGGAAACGTCCATCAAGCCCCAGTGCTCCTCTCCACCGGAACGACGACCGCCGTCGCTCCGTCGATACCGGTCACGAGCACACGCTCGCCGACCGCGACATCCGCCTGCTCGGTGATGGGCGACAGTCGAGCCGTCCACACGTCGCCGTTCTGCAGCCGCACCTGACCGCCCGCAGGGGTCACCGTTCGCACGACCTGGCCGTCGGCGCCGATCAGTGCGTCGATGTTGCTGCGCGTCGGATCGCCGCCGCGCCGCAGCATCCGCAGGAGCGGTGGCCGCAGCAGCAGGATCAACGCGACCGCGACGAGGGCGGCGATGATGAACTGCGCCCACCACGGAATGCCGAACAGACCCGACAGCAGACCGGCGACGCTGCCGAGCGCGAGCATGAGGAACGTCATCTCGAGTGTGAAGACCTCGATGGTCGCGAACGCCAGGATCAACACGAGCCACACGATCCACGCGTACTGGGTCAGCACATCCAATTCGTTCTCCTTCGCACGGCCTCTACTGAAACTATCAGGGCGGTCGACCCAGTGGGTCGCGCCTGTGGACTTGATAGTCTCGGTTCGCCTGTTCTGTGCGGACGACGTCCGTCAAGCCTCGAGGAGTTCCACTGTGACCAACCCGCTCGCCCCCGGTTCGCTCGACGGCCGCGTCGCTCTCGTCACCGGCTCCTCGCGAGGAATCGGTGCCGACACCGCCCGCTACCTCGCGGCCGCCGGGGCATCCGTCGTCATCAACTACCGCAGCAAGGCGCCTCGCGCCGAGAAGGTCGTCGCCGAGATCACCGAGGCGGGCGGCACCGCCATCGCCGTCGGCGCAGACCTCACCGACGCGGCATCCGTCGCCTCGATGTTCGAGCGCGCCGTCGCAGAGCTCGGGCCGATCGACATCCTCGTGCTCAATGCCTCCGGCGGCATGGAGACCGGCATGGGCGACGACTACGCGATGCGCCTGAACCGCGACGCGCAGGTCAACGTCGTCGAGGGCGCGCTGCCGCACCTCGCACCGGGTGCCCGCATCGTGTTCGTCACGAGCCACCAGGCGCACTTCATCCGCACGACGCCGACGATGCCCGAGTACGAGGCCGTCGCCCTCTCGAAGCGCGCCGGCGAAGACGCACTCCGCGCGAAGCTGCCCGAGCTCGAGGCCGCAGGGTTCGAGCTCGTGGTCGTCTCGGGAGACATGATCGAGGGCACCATCACGGCGACCCTGCTCGAGCGCGCGAACCCCGGTGCGATCGAGGCCCGCAAGCAGGACGCAGGCCGGCTGTTCAACGTCGCCGAGTTCGCCGCAGAGGTCGCGTCGGCCGCGGTCGAGCCGGTGCCGGCCGAGAACACGCGCTACGTCGGCGACACTTCGGGCTTCTCGCGCGAGGGCGGTGCCTGACCTGGTGAGTCTTCGTCTCATCCACTCCACCTGAGACGGCGAAAGCCCGCCGAAGCGATTGCTTCGGCGGGCTTTCTCGGTCGTTCGGGCTAGGACGCAGCAGGCGTGACGCCGCGTCCGAAGGTGAACGCGCGCACGATCTGCACGATGCCGAGCACGATGAGGGCGATGCCCGCGACGATGAAGAGCACGACGGCGCCCCACAGCGGCGAGAAGAGCAGCACGATGCCGGCGAGGATGCTCAGGATGCCGAAGAAGATCGCCCAGCCCCTCGATCCCGCGTCGCTCGACTGGGCCAGCGCCACGATGCCCTCGACGATCCACAGGATGCCCACGAGGATTCCGAGGAAGATGCCGAGGAAGACGGCCGACTCGCTCGGGTTGGCGAGCACGATGATGCCGCCGACCACGAACAGCAGTCCGAGGATGATGTCGAGCGTTCGCGCGCCACCCGAGATGCCCTTCGAGAAGATGCCGAGGCCGAGGTAGGCGATGCCGGCGATCAGGAAGTAGATGCCGAACAGCACCGTGATCACGACGGCGGAGTTCTTCGGCCAGAACGTGATGAGGAGGCCGAAGATGAGCGCGACGGCGCCGCTGATGCCGAGCGTCGCGCGGATGGTGTTGATCGCCGACTTCGTGAGTGACGATGCGTCGAGCGAGAATGACGCGAAGACCCCGGTGGGCTGCGACGTAGACATGATGGGTCCCTTCCGGCGGCGGGTGCCGCGCAAGGGTCAGGCTATGGCCGCCGGTCGCCTGAGCGTCGGATGTGAATCCGCGAGTCTTCGGATGTCGCGGAGTGACCGTGTGGTCGCCTTGATGCCCCGATCCGGCGGGAAAAGGGTCGAGATGCGGCGGGAATGCCAGTATCGGAGCATGGCGGAGGAGCTGCTGAGTGGCGGAAACATGGACGCCGTCGTGCGCGTCGGTGACACGGTACGCAGGGTGGCAGGCGATTGGACGCCGTCGGTGCATGCATGGCTGCGGGCGGTCCGGGCGAGCGGCGTCGTGGAGGTGCCCGTGCCGCGGGGGAGCGACGCCGAGGGTCGCGAGGTGCTCAGCTACCTCCCAGGTTCCACGCTCGATCGCGCCGAACCCGCCGTGCTGTGGTCACCCGACGTGCTCGAGCAGGCCGGCCGGCTGTTGCGACGGATCCACGATGCCGAGCTGGCGCCCGACACGCAATCCGGTGTCTGGCGGACGAAGCAGCACGACCCGGTCGAGGTGATCTGCCACAACGACTTCGCACCGTACAACCTGCTGGTCGAGGGCGGACGCCTGGTCGGCGTCATCGACTTCGACATGGCCTCGCCCGGTCCGCGTATCTGGGATCTCGCGTACCTCGCGTATCGTCTCGTCCCCTTCGCCGAGGACGCCGAGGGGTTCGACGATCTCGAGGCGAACGGCGGCGAATCGCGGATGACGCGGCTGAACCGCGTGATCGCTGCGTACGGCACGCCGTACGCAGCGTCCGCTGTGCTGGCGATCGCTGCGGAACGACTGGACGAACTCGCCGCGTTCACTGACGCTCGCGCGGCCGCGACCGGTCGAGCCGACCTCCGGGCGCATGTCGCGATGTATCGTCGCGATGCCGAGCGCCTCCGTCGCCTGCTCACCGGTCAAGAGGGATGATGGCGGCGACCGTGCTCGCGCTGCCGTTCAGCGGAACGTGGATGGCGCAGAACAGCCCGGCCCGACGGGTGCCGAGCCACGGCGTCGACCTCTTCGGCGAGCGATATGCGATCGACTTCGTCGCGGTCGATCGGCAGCGCCGTACGGCCGATCGACGCGACTGGCGGAGCATCTTCGCGACCGAACCGCCTGAGCGGTTCCGCGGATTCGGGCTCCCCATCCTCGCGCCGGCCGATGGAGTCGTCGTCGCCGTCCACGACGGCGAACCCGACCACGACGGCCGGCGATCGCAGCTCGCGCTGGTGCCGTACGCGCTCGGCCAGGCCGGTCGGCTGCGGAATGGCGTGCACGCGATCGCGGGCAACACCGTGACCATCGAATTGCGAGACGGTGGCGCATTCGTCTCGCTCGCGCACCTGCGTCGCGGTTCGATCCGCGTCGCTGCGGGCGATGTGATCAAGGTGGGGCAGCCGATCGCCGAGTGCGGCAACTCCGGCAACTCGACCGAGCCGCACGTGCACCTGCAGGTGATGGACCGGGCCGACCCGTTGCACGCCGAAGGGCTGCCGCTGGCGTTCCGGTCGTTCACGGAGTGGCGACCGGGCTCGGCCCTGCCGTCGACGGTTGAAACAGGCATCCCTGGCGAGCGTTCGATCGTGGAAACGATCGACTGATCCGCGCAGGAATCGAGAAGCGGCGGCGCGGACGGGCGGCTAGCGTGACGCCATGGACATCACGATTCACTCGAGTTTCCTGCCGCACACCGACCCGGATGCATCCGTGGCCTTCTATCGCGACGCCCTCGGGTTCGAGGTCCGCAGCGACGTCGAGTTCGAGGGCATGCGCTGGATCACGGTCGGCGCCCACGATCAACCCGAGACCTCCATCGTGCTGGAACCGCCGGCGGCCGACCCCGGTGTCACCGACACCGAGCGCGACCTCATCATCGAGATGATGGCGAAGGGCACGTACTCCGGGATCCTGCTCGCGACGAAGGATCTCGACGCCGCGTTCGCACGACTCCGTGCCGTCGGCGCCGAGATCGTCCAGGAGCCCATCGAACAGGGGTGGGGTGTTCGCGATTGCGCGGTGCGCGACCCCGCGGGCAACATGATCCGCATCCAGGAGACGCGCTGAACGGCGCGTGCGTCGGCTACTTCGACGCGGCGACGGCGCGATCGAGCGCGGCGCGGATGTCGTCGGGCGAGGTCAGGGGAACCAACTCGTCGTCGATGAAGATCGTCGGGGTGCCCTCCGCACCGAGTGCCACGGCGGCATCGAAGTCGAACTGCACGCGGGCCTCGGTCGCGGGGTCGGCGACGGCCTCGTCGTAGGCCGCCATGTCGAGGCCGAGGTCGGCGGCGTACTGGCGGAAGACGTCGGCCTTCGAGACCTGCTGCTCGCCCCACTCGGCCTGCGTCTCGAACATGCGGTAGTACATCTCCTCGAACTTGCCCTGCTGGGCCGCGGCTTCGACGGCGATCGCGGCCGTGCGCGAGTTCACGTGCCCCGGCATCGGGAAGTACCGGGTCACGAACGTCACCTCGCCGGCGTAGTCGGCACGGAGCTCTTCGACGAACGGGTAGACGGCTCCGCACACCTCGCACTCGAAATCGAGGAACTCGGTGAACGTGACCGTGCTGCCCTCGGCGACGTCGAGCCGGTGGCTGTTCTCGGCGACGACCGGCGTGGTCGAGGCGGCGGTGCCGGGCGCCGCAGCGGGCGGCTGATTCGCCGTGACGGCGAAGACGATCCCCACGGCGGCGATCACGAGCCCCCCGATCACGGCGAGCTGGATCTTCGTGCTGTTCTTCATCGCCACGGGGGGAGCGCCTCTCGAGCCGTGCAGGGCGGATGCCTCGGGGAGTGGTCGTCTCCGAGGCATCCGTTGGTCTCGATACAGCGTACGGGAGGGGTGGTCTACGCCGCCCAGCGCTCTCTCAGCCACTCCATTCCGGCGAGCGCCTCGCGTCGCTGGAACGCGCGGAGCGTCGGCATGTTCTCGGGTGCGGGGAGCCGGGCCCGGTTGAAGAACGCACCGGTCGTCGCCGCGAGCGCGGCGTCGAGATCGCCCGGGGAGACGCCGTCGAACATCCGGTGGGTTGCGAGTATCGAGTCGGCATCGATCGTCTCGCCGCGGAGTCGCGCGTCGAGCAGGTAGGTCATGCCGTCGAACCAGGGAGCCCCGATTGCGACCCACGGCCAATCGATGAGCCAGACACGTCCGTCTCCGTCGACGAGCATGTTGTCGGCGCGGCAATCGAAGTGCACGAGGTGATCACCCGCAACGGCAGCACCTGCTCGCCGAGACACCGTCGCAAGTCGGTCGAGGTTTGCACGAGCCCACTCGGGTAGTCCGTTGACAGCGTCGTCGGCGAGCATCTCGTCCCAGCTCTCACCATCGGCCGCGACCTCGTCGGCGACGTCCGGCAACGCGATCGGGAGGCTGCCGCGCACCGTCGGCAGGCCATGAAGCGCATCCAGCACGTTGCCCGCGTCCGATCCGTCCAGACCAGCACCAGGGTGGGTTCCTTCGACGTCGGCGAAGAGAAGCGCCACCCAACCGTCGCGCTCGATTCCGCCGAGCAGCTCGGGTGCGGGCAACGCGGTGGGAGCGACGCGCATGAACGCGAGCTCTTTCTGGTGCAGCGCCGTCGTTCCTGCATTGTGATCGACGTGCGCCGCCTTCACGAAGGCACGAAACCCGTCGCCGGTCCGGATGCGATCCGCGCTGCCGCAGGAGAAGCCGCTCGCCTGACTTCGTGCCTCGACGACCGGCGCTCCGAGCATCCTCTCCACCTCGCCGGTGAGTTCGGGTGGCAGCGCCGCCCATTCGAGGCGCGTCTGCCCGTACTGGCTCATCGCATCATCGTAGGGGCGACTGGCGCGTCGTCGATGCGTTGGTGCTGATCGAGCCCGGCTGCGCTAACGGCGCGATGCACGCGGTGCTACGACGCACCTCCACGAGCTCGCGGACGAACGCAGATCAGTCTTCGGGGATGGCACGTCCGAACGTCTCGAGGGTGATGGCCTCAGGCTCGGGGCCGCCGCGCACACCGGTGTCGAGTGCGTCGATCGCGGCGAGCTCGTCGCTCGTCAACTCGAAGTCGAAGACATCGAAATTCTCGGCGATGCGCTCGGGTCGCACGGACTTCGGGATCGCGGAGCGGCCCTGCTGCAGGTGCCAGCGCAGCATCACCTGGGCCGCCGTCTTGCCGTGCTGCTCGCCGATGCCGACGATGACCGGGTCGTTGAAGGTGCTGCGGCTCGCGTCTCCGCGGTACGAGGTGATGCCGCCGATCGGCGACCACGCCTGCGTGAGGATGCCGTGCTCGGCGTCGGCAGCCCGCACACCCGGCTGGCTGAAGTACGGGTGCACCTCGACCTGGTTCACGGCCGGCACGACCTCGGTGCGCTCGAGCAGGGTCGCGAGGTGGTCGGGCATGAAGTTGCTGACGCCGATGGCGCGCACCCGCCCGTCGGCGAGCAGACGCTCGAGCGCGCGGTAGGCCTCGACCGTCGCGTTGAACGAGCTCGGCAACGCCTGGTGGAGGATGAGCAGATCGATCGTCTCGACGCCGAGCTTCCGTGTGCTCTTCTCGAAGGCGTGCAGGGTCTCGTCGTAGCCGTAGTCGCTGATCCAGACCTTGGTCTCGATGAAGACGTCGTCGCGTGCGAGTCCGGAGGCTCGGATGGCGTCGCCGACCCCGCGTTCGTTCCCGTAGGCGGCCGCCGTGTCGATGAGGCGATAGCCCGTCTCGAGGGCGGCCTCGACGGCCTGCGTCGTGACCTCGGGAGGGGTCTGGAAGACGCCGAAGCCGAGCGCCGGCATCGTGACGCCGTTGTTGAGGGTGAAGGTCGTGAGAGTCATGACTCCATCCGATCGCATCCAGCGCTGCTGCGGGAGTCTCCGACGAGACGAGTACTGGCAGTACCTCTCTTGCTGCGACGCACCGGCCTACCCTCGAGACATGGACAATCGCAGCGAGGTGCGCGAGTTCCTTCGCACGCGACGCGCCCGCATCACTCCGGAACAAGCCGGTCTGCCCGCGTACGGCGGCAACCGCCGGGTGCCGGGACTGCGCCGCGAAGAGGTGGCGATGCTCGCCGGTGTGAGTGTCGACTACTACACGCGTCTCGAGCGCGGCACGCTGACCGGGGCATCCGACACCGTGCTCGATGCCCTCGCCAGGGCGCTGCAGCTCGACGACGCCGAGTCCGCTCACCTGTTCGACCTCGCTCGCGCCGCCAACGCATCGCCGACTGCCAGGCGCCCGCGTATCAAGACGGGCGAGGTTCGCCCGACCCTGCAGCGCGTGCTGGATGCGATCACCGAGGCGCCCGCGATCATCAGCACCACCCGCACCGACTACCTCGCTGCGAATCCGCTCGGCCGGGCCCTCTACTCCGTGGTCTTCGCGGCGCCGCAGCCGAACGGCGCGAGATTCGCCTTCCTCGATCCGGCCGCCGCGGACTTCTATCCCGACTGGGATCGCGTCACTCAGGACGTCGTCGCGGCGCTGCGCGGCGAGGCAGGTCGCAACCCCTACGACAAGCGACTCACCGATCTCGTGGGGGAGCTCTCGACGCGCAGCGAACGGTTCCGCACGCTCTGGGCGGCCCACAACGTGCGCCACCATCGCACCGGTGTCAAACGTCTCCGCCATCCCGTCGTCGGCGCCATCGAGTTGAGCTTCGAGGCGATGGAGCTGCCTGCGGACCCCGGGTTGAAGCTCTCGGTCTTCACCGCCGAGCCGGGCTCGGCGTCGGCCGATGCGCTGAAGCTGTTGTCGAGTTGGGCTGCGACAACGGATGCCTCGGCGGAGGCCGCTCGGGTCGACGACGTCTGAGGGAGGGGCCGCGAGAACCTTCGATGGAAGATCTCGTCGCGACCCGTGTCGATCTCCGCCGGTCCCGTTCGACGACTCAGTGAAGGCTGCACCGAGCGGCCGCTGAGGAGAGGAACCATCATGCAGTACTTCCTGACCGTCCCGCATGACACCGCAGACGAGCCGACGATGGCGTCGATGCAGGCATTCGACCCGGCCGAGTTCGAGGCGATGATGGCGGCTGTCGGCGCGTTCAACGCTGCCCTCGAGGAGGCGGGCGCGCTCCGCTTCGCAGGCGGCTTGCAGCCGCCCTCGACGGCGAAGACAGTGGATGTCTCGGAAGGCGAGACGACCGTCGTCGACGGCCCGTTCGTCCAGGCGGAATCCTACGTGGGCGGATTCTGGGTGATCGAAGCCGGCGATGAAGACGATGCGGTTCGGTGGGCGTCCTTGGCGGCGACGGCACTGGGAGGTCGCATCGAGGTGCGCGCCTTGCAGGAGGCACCGGGGGAGTGACCCACGGTCGGCCCGCGCCTTCGACGACGGCGAGCGGCTATCGTGTTGCGTATGCGAGACGAGGATGACTCAGCACAATCTGCCGAGCGGATCACGAGGGAGTCGGAGCCGCCCTACCAGGCGCTGCTTCCCAACCTCGACCGCGTGTCGCGTTCATCCTTCGCCGCGGGCACGGTGAGCCGTCGACGGATCGATCGAGCCTTGCTCGTCCTCGCACTGGTCGCGCTGGCGATCACGGCCGCGGTTCTCGCACCGCTACTCGTTGGTCGTTGACACCGCCGGCGACGTCGCTGCGTTTTCGAGAGGTTCGCCGATGGACTCGCGTTTCGTTGTTCGGCAGGCCCGAGTCGAGGACGTGCCCGCCATGGCTCGCATGCTCGTCGCGTCGTGGCGCGAGACGTACCGCGGCGCGATGCCCGATCGCGTGCTCGACGATCCAGGGCTCGTCGAGGCTCGCGAACGCTTCTGGACCGCCGCCCTCGTCGATGAGCGCTACCGAGCGAACCGTGTCGCGTTGGCCGAACGGGAGGGAATCGTCATCGGGGTCGCGATGGCCGGCCCGCCCGAAGTCCCGACGCCTGAATGGAGTACGCACCTCTACGTCCTGTACGTCCTCGCGTCCGAACACGGCACAGGCGCCGGCGCGGCGCTGCTCGACGCCGTCATCGAGAACGACGACGAGTCGGTCGCCCTGTGGGTCTCCGACCCCAATCCGCGGGCGCAGGCGTTTTATCGGAAGCACGGGTTCCGTGCCGACGGCGCGGTGCAGAGCGTGGAGGGCGTCCGGACGATCCGAATGGTGCGAATCCGGTCGAGGGAGTCGGACTGACGCGCCGCCGGCCTGAAAGAAGCGACGCAACTACTGAAGGGTCGAGCTCTGCATCGAATGGACGAGGTCTAGTAGCGCTCCCGAGGGTTGCGCGTGAGTCGTTCTGCCTCATCGATCGCGCGCTGGCGAGCGACCTCGGCATCCGTCTGCGCCGGTGTGGTGCTCGAAGTCCTGCTGCGTCGCCGCTTCAGCCGGCTTGCGATGAATCCGCCTGCGACGAGCACGACGGCGATGAAGCCGAGCGTCAGCCAGCCGCTCGCATCCATGTCCGGAGGAAGGTCGCTCATCGGGGCAGTCTAGGCCCCCAACGGCCATCCCGTTCGGCGACGTCTCGATCTCTTCTACGCGGACGGTTCGTCGTGCGGGTCGGGTAGGTACGCGGTGATGTCGATCGGTTCGGTCGGCGGTGGCGGCGGGTCGATCGCAGGGTCGGTCATCGCAGACTCCTTACTGAACAAGGCGATGGCTGTGCGCATGGGCGACGAGCTGCAGCCGCGATGCGAGCTCGAGCTTCGCAAGGATGCTCGAGATGTGCGACTTGACTGTCGTCTCGCCGATGAAGGCCGACTCGGCGATATCGGCGTTCGAGAGCCCTCGAGCCGCGAGGAGGTAGACCTCGCGTTCTCGTGCCGTCAGCGCGGCGATCGCCAGTTGATCCGGCTCCTCGCGTGCCGTCGGCGTCAGGTCGCGGATGAGCGCCAGCGTGGTGGAGGGCGCGTAGACGGAGTTCCCTTCGTGAACGGTACGTATCGCGGCCAGGAGCAGTTCGGGGCGGGCGTCCTTCATGAGGAAGCCGTGTGCGCCGGCGTCGATCGCATGCGCAACCGCCTCCTGCCGCTGGTGGGTGGTGAGCACGATGACCCGGGAAACGGGGGAGGAGGACAGTACCTTGCGCGTGGCCGTGATGCCGTCGGATTTCGGCATGCGGATGTCCATGAGGATGACGTCGGGATGCAACTCTGCGGCAAGTGTGACGATGTCGTCGCCGTCGTGCGCGGTACCGACGAAGTCGAGATCCGGTTGCGACCGGACGATCATCTCGATTCCCGCGCAGAACAGCACATGATCGTCCGCGATGACGACGCGGATGCGGTCGCTCATGCCATGGCCTCGGCCGTCACGACGTCTTCAGTGGAGATCTCGCTGGTGGGAATGAAGGCGTTGATCATGAAGGCGCCGCTCTCGTCGGCGCTCGCAGTGAGCCATCCGCCGGCGAGTCGGGCACGTTCCTGCATACCGCGGATGCCGCGTCCGGGCGCCGTCGGTTCGGTCATCGAAGGAGCCGTCGCGATCAGGATCGCGAGCCCGGGGCCGCGCCAGTCGAGGGCGGCTCGCGTGGCACCGGTGGTGCCGGCGTGCTTGAGTGCGTTCGTGAGGGCTTCCTGCATGATCCGATAGACGCTGAGCTGTTGTGCCGACGTGAGCGGCTTCGCTTCGCCGAACACCACGAACTCGCATTCGTGCCCAGCCGCGCGAACGCGCTCGAAGAGTGCCGCGAGGTCGACCGCCTCGATGCCCTCGTCGAGAGGAGCCGCGTCGAGGAGCTGGCGCAGCTCCCTCAGACCGTCGCGAGCCACCTCGGCGATCGTCGCCAGCGCGTCGTTGGTGCCGGGCGCCAAGGTCCGATCCGTCATTCGCGTGCCGTCGGCTTGCGCGGCGATCACGGCCAGCGAGTGGGCCATGACGTCGTGAACGTCCTGTGCCAGCCTGTCTCGTTCCGACAATTCGACGAGCTCCGCTTCGGCTGCGTGCAGTTCGCGCTCGAGCTCCTGCGCGCGAAGTCGTTCGTCGTAGGCGCGGCGGACGGCGCGCATCGCGAGACCGGCGCACCAGGCTCCGACGGCAAGGCCGACGGCGACGATGCACGCCGCCATCACCGTCGAACTCGGGTCGATGTCTGCCGATGAGCGAAGCCCCTCGGATTCGACCGAGTAGAAGACGGGCCAACCTTGCTGTCCGAACAACGGCAGCGTCAACAGCAGTGCGACCGCGACGGCGCCGATGGCACCGATCGGGAGTGCGAGACGGTGCACCGGCGGGCGACCGAAGGCACTGACGTTGAACACCGCGTAGAGCAGCGGAACGTACGCAGGCCAGCTCGTGTCGCCGAACCTCGCGCTCTCCATGAGAAGCTGCAGCGAGAGCACAGCGGCGATCACCGCCAGTGCCACGGCCGGCCATCTCTGCGAGATCGCGAGGGCGACACCGAACGCGATGATCGGCACCACGGCGACCGCGGCACCCAACGGCGCGTTGCCGAGGCGGCCGGCCTCCGCGATCCACCACAGGACGATGTAGGCCGCGCCGGCAGCAGGTGCGAGGAGAAGTTGCCAGCTCGGTCGAGACAGATTCAGGTCCACATGGCAAACGTATGACGCGGAAGTGGCTCCAGTGTCAACCACGACACGATCTCCTCCAGACGAACCGGCAATGTCGTCCCGAAGGAGGACAACCCGCGGGGGAGTGCATGCGTGATCACCCCAAGGCGATGCGCTTCCGCAACGTGCCCGCCAACGACGGCACATCTACCGCTGCCGTTTTCGACGCCACGCGGTGCGCCCAGCGCGTTGTAGCCGCTGCGAAAGAATGAGTCGTCGCGACCTGCTGCCCAGAAGGACTCGACGATGACCGTTCCGCTGAGCATCCCAGCTGTCGCCCAGGCGCTCTCAGCGGCGACCGCTCCGAGCTGCGACGTCGGCAAAGGGACGTTGATCGCCTCGCTCAGCGCCTCTTTGATCGCATCCTTCGCGACCAAGGGAACTGCGAGTTCTCGTGCCAGGGGACCGGTCAGTGTCGTCTTGCCCGCGCCCGGGATGCCGTTCACCACGATCAGGAAGTCGATCACGATCTGAGACTAGATGCTGCGCAATCGCTGCCGCGCAGTTCGCCGCAGGCTTGCGGGGGACTTGCTCGAGGCAGCTCGGACCTCAGCTTATGCAGTAAACAATTCTGAGAGATTTCCTCAGTGGCGTTCGTGCGGCACAATCCAGAGATGAGCGAAAAGCCGGTACTCGCGCCGCAGACACTGAACCTGCCAGCGAGTCTCTTCCTGCTGACGGCTCGTGGAATCCTGCTCTGGGTGGCCGTGCCGATCGCATTCGCGACGTGGCTGATCGTATTCGCGTGGCGGATACCGGCCGGAGTCAGCCTTGGCGAGTGTGTTGGATGGTTCGATCTGAATCTCTCTGCGGGCCTGATTCTCGCGGTGACGACAAAGTCCTCTGTGCGTTTCGTTCCATGGCGCGACATGCCTGGGCAGCTGCATCGCGTGAAACTCATCTGAGATCTGTTCTCGAGGACAGTTCACATACGAAAGTCCTGTTCAAGCCTTCAATCCAGTATTGTCCGATAATGCACATTATGTCGGAATACCTATCCCCTCTCTGCAGAGAATGCAGATAGAACTACTCGACAACGACGACGTAGGCCTCGTGCGATTCAGCCCAGTCGGTTGCCGCGGCGACCATCGTGTCTCGGTCGCTGGTGCCTGCCAGCTCGGTCCCGCCGGTTTCGTCGACGGAAGAGATTGCGCCCCAGACACCGAAGCCCCAGTAGACGATCACGAGGGTGCGACCGAGCTCGTTCGCGTATGAGCTTGCGACCTCGCGGATGCTTCTTACGCCCGCCATGGGCGCGAACTCGTCGTCGGTCTGGGCCTGGGCCGCGCCGGGCGCCGCGTCGGCGGCTATCTGGTCGATGACGGGCTGCGGGAGGGGCTGTCCGGGTGTCACGGCGACGACGGTGCCATCGTGAAGAGTGATGTCGCGGGGGGCGTTCCTCTCGAGCACCTGCTTCTCGAACTCGGAGAGCTCACCGTCCCCGTCCGAGTCTCCTTCGATGGGCGCGGAGGCCGTGGAAGTCGTGTCGGTGTCGGGCAGGAACGAGGCTTCCAGGGTGGTACAGCCGGTGAGCATGGCGAGCGCGAGCAGGCCTATGGCGGCTGCTGTGGCGGTGCGGATGGTGGTCAAGCGATTGTCCCCTCTGGTGGTCCTGCTCTGGATCGTTGGTTACGTGTGCCACGGGGCTTGCCTCCGAGCGATTGTGGCGTCTGGGTCTACGGTCGCTTCAGCGATCGCGACCGTCAGCTCTGGAATGCTGGGGCGAACTCAAGAATTCCGGGGTAGCTGGCGTAGAAGAGCATGCCGTCGCGCCAGGCGAACCCTCGTGTGGGGTAGCTTTCGTCCTCGCTGTCGGGGCCGTCGATGAACTCATCGACACCGTAGGAGTCATCCCGCTGATAGCCGGCCGCCTCGAGCGCGGCGCGCGTGGCTTCCCAGGTCGTCTCGTCCATCGGCAATTGGCCGACGACGACGTGCACATCCCCGCCGCCGGCCCATTTGCACACCACGCCGTCCGCGACAAAGTCCGAGAGCAGCGGATAGTCCCAGGTCTGGACCTCGAAGTCGACGGCGTCGAGATTGTCCGCGGCGAGATCTGCGTTGCCCGTGTCATCGAGCACCTTGTCGCAGCCGGCGGGTTCGATGGAGGTCGCTGTGCTCGGCTCGGGCGTTGCAGTGACCGGAATGCTGGGAGCTGCTGCGGGTTGCGAGGGGGCTGGCTCCGGTTGCGGCGCGCAGCTGGCCAGCGCGAGGACGACGACCATGGCGCCGATCCCAGCAACGGTAAGCCTAGCGAGAGTACTCATCCGGTCAGCGTATTGGCTCGCAAACGCTCGAAGGTCCGAGATAGCTCTGTTGTGGAATAGCCGTCAGGTCGACTGTGCAGTATGGGCACGCCGATCATCCAGATCGAGGTAGAGAACGCGGCCCCCGTCGGCGTGACCATGCAGGCTGCGGACGCATTCGACCGTGCAACGACACCGGTCACCGTTACCCCGGGTGGTACCGGATTCGTCTGGTCCTCGATCGTCGACCGACGGAACAGCGGTGAAGAATGTGTCGCTCCGATCGCGATAGCCGGCCTCGTGATCCAGCTACCTGGAGCCTCGAACCAGACCGTGGCAGCTGTAGACCTGGAGCAATGTGAGCTGAGAATCGGTTAAGAGACTTCACCATCACGAGAGCGACAGAATGCAGATCTTGACCCTGTTGAAAGCTGGATACCTATCCCCTCCCCCGCTGTCCGGTATCCGAGCACCGTGATAGAAAGCCGGGATGCACAACATCCTCACGTTCCATGATCAGCTGCGACTGATCAACGAACGGTCGGCCGCTTTCCGCGCTGCGGTCGCCGCGGCACCCAGCCTCAACATTCGGATGCGGACCCATCCCGAGCGGACGCTGTTCGAACATGTGCAACACGTGGGCATGGGTCGCCGCAAGGCGGCCGCCATCGTCACCGCCGGACCCGCGGACGCTCCCCCGGATGAGTCCGCGTGGGGAGGCGGCACGGATACGCCTCGGGAGCACGAGGCTCTCCTGTCCTGGTGGGTCGAGTCCGTCGAACATCTGGAGGGCGTGCTGCGCGAGGCGGGCCCGGATCGCGACTGCTGGACGTGGTGGGCGGACTCGCCGTCGCCGCAGACCTCCGGAGCCTGGGCGCGACGCCAGCTCCACGAGATCGCGGTGCACACCTACGACGTCCAGCTCACCGTGGGTTCCCCGCAGCCGATACCGGAGAGGATCGCCCTCGACGGTTTCGACGACTGCCAGTTCACCCTCTGCGCGACGACGGTCGCCTGGCCACACGACCCCGCCGTGGTCGACTACCACGCCACCGAGGGCCACTCCTGGCGCCTCCGGCTGTCCAACGACGGCGCACAGGTCGCCCACCTCACGCCCGCTGCCGGCGACGGCCCCGACACGACCGACGCCTCCGCCCGGGGCACGGCCAGTGACCTGGTCCTGTTCTTCTACGGCCGCATACCGCTGGATTCGCTGACGTTCGAAGGCGACCGTCGCATCTTCGATCAGCTCGCAGCATGGGACCCGTCCGTGTGACAACCGATGACATGCGATTTCGCGCAGAATGAGCGGACCCTACGTATCGAGTGGGCTCCTTTGAGTGCGGGTCATAACGTGGCGGGCACCAACGGCCTGAAGTCGGTGGGGTCGAGGTCCGGATCGCTGTCGCGTTCTCGAATCCATTCGATCGCCTCGTACAGGTTGCAGCCGATATTGGCCAGCGAGTTGAAGCGAGAGGTGTGGTAGATCGGCAGTTCGTCGTTGTCGTCGCGGGCGCCGGTGTCCCAGGCGAGGTAGTCGCCGTTCTCGCTCATTGCGAAGACCGCCAGCCGCTGCGCGGTATCCCAGGAGCCATCTGGTTCGATCTTCCAGTCGTAGCCCTCGATCCGGCCCTCGCTGAAATCCTCATGCAGCTTTTCGGTCAGGTATCCGCCTCGGCCCACAACCCCGTCGGCGAATCCTGACGGGACCGGCGTGTAGATGAGCCAGAGTCCGAACAGGCGACCCCAGCCGAAAGCGCGGACGAACGAGACGTAGGACGGCGGAAGCCCGGCGCCGTCGGGCAGCCTGTGATTCTCGACGGCGTGTTCATCGAGGATCGGATCGGGTGGCTGGCTGACGGACAGGCTCCAGAGACCTTCGTTTTCCACCTCTGAAGGATACTGACCCGGGCCTACTCAGCAAGCGTCACACGAGGCGCACAGATGAGAGTGTTGTCAAGGTCAAGAAGTACCGGCACGGATGGATCCGATGAGACCGTCCGGCTCCGAATTCGCTGGCTCTGCTCGTCACAGTGCCCCCTCCCCCGGGCGCTTCGAGCCTGCGGCAGTTCATCACCGACAGTAGTTTGAGTACGGTCCGGTGAAGACGCGCTGCTCGCATCAAGGGAGAGAACGAGATGAGACCACTTCGATACTCGATCAACGTCACGCTCGACGGCTGCTGCCATCACGAGGCAGGGCTGCCCCCCGACGAGGAGTCGATGCGTTACTGGGCCGCTGAGATGGAGCGAGCCGATGCCCTGCTGTTCGGCCGGGTGACCTACGAGATGATGGAGTCGGCGTGGCGGCTGCCGGCTACGGGCACGTGGCCCGACTGGATGGATGAGTGGCAGCTCCCGTTCGCCGAGACCATCGACCGGGCGAAGAAGCACGTCGTGTCGACCACGCTGAGTGGGGTCGATTGGAATGCCGAGCTGCTGCGCGGCGACTTGCGGCAGGCGGTCGAGCAACTCAAGCAGGAGCCTGGCGAGGGCCTGTTCGTGGGTGGCGTGACGCTCCCCTTGGCATTGGCAGACCTGGGACTGATCGACGAGTACGTGTTCGTCGTGCAGCCGGTCCTTGCCGGACACGGGCCGACGTTGCTCGCTGGTCTGCGCGAGCGCATCCAGCTCGAGCTCGTCGATCGCCAGGAGTTCCGGTCGGGGGTGACCGCGCTGCGATACCGGCCCACACGAGCGACGGTGTGACGGGATCGGTCCTGACTCGACCACGCTTCACCGATTCTGCGTGAGATTCTCGATCTCCGCCGCATCGGCCGTCACGGGAGAACGCGAAACCTGCGTCCGTCGAAGCTGACGATGTCACCCTCCTGCAGCTGGCGTCCGCGTCGGCGATCGACTTCGCCGTTCACTGCCACGTTGCCGTCGATGATGGCCTCTTTCACGCTTCCGCCAGAGTCGAGAAGCCCGGCGAACTTGAGGAACTGCCCGAGGCGGATGACCTCGCCACCGATCGGGATGTCGTCGATCGGAGCCGGATTCGTCATCCCTGAATGCTAGTCGACCAGGTGCGCGCCATCCGCTCTTCCAGATGCGCGTGGAAGTCAGCGCGGAATCCGTTCGATACGCTCCCGAAGCACGGTCTGTCATGGCTCGGGCGAACAGGCAAGGGGTGGCCGCGTGCCCTTCGTCGGGCTAAGGTGGGCGGCCATTGACCATCGAGAAGCCGGGGGGGCTTCCATGTGCACAGGACTGAGCTACACCACGCGGGATCACTATTTCGGTCGCAATCTCGACCTCGAGTTCTCATACAACGAGACCGTCACCATCACACCCCGGAACTTCGTGTTCGAGTTCCGCAAGGCGCCGGCACTCGCAACGCATCACGCGATCATCGGTATCGCGACCATCGAGGACGGCTATCCGCTCTACTACGACGCGACGAACGAGAAGGGCCTCAGCATGGCGGGGCTCAACTTCCCGGAGAACGCCGACTACAAGCCCGAAGCGGACGGCAAGACGAACATCACCCCGTTCGAATTCATCCCCTGGATCCTCGGGCAGTTCGAGACCGTGGACGAGGTCAAGACGGCCCTCGAGACGCTGAACCTCGTGAAGATCAATTTCAGCGAAGCCTTCCCACTCTCGCCGCTGCACTGGATCATCTCCGACAGAACGACATCCATCACGGTCGAGAGCGTGAAAGACGGGCTGAAGGTCTACGACAACCCGGTCGGGGTGCTCACGAACAACCCGACCTTCGATATCCAGTCGTTCAACCTGAACAACTTCATGCACCTGTCGAAGCACCCTCCGGAGAAGAACTTCTCCGACGAACTGCAGTTCGACGTCTACAGCCGGGGAATGGGTGCGATCGGCCTTCCGGGAGACCTGTCCTCGGCATCTCGCTTCGTCAAGGTCGCGTTCACCAAGATGAATTCGGTCGCTGGTGACTCCGAATCGGAGTCGATCAGCCAGTTCCTCCAGATCCTGGGATCGGTCGCGCAGCAGCGGGGATGCGTCGAGGTCTCCCCCGGAAAGTTCGAGATCACGATCTACTCGTCGTGCTGCAACACCGACAAGGGCATCTATTACTACACGACTTACGAGAACAGCCAGGTGACCGGGGTCGACATGCACAAGGAAGACCTCGATGGGAACGCGCTGGCCGCATACCCGCTGATCAAAGGCCAGCAGGTGCACATGCAGAACTGAGATCGGCGCAGCCCGAGACCTGCCGATACGCACGGTGGCGTGGAGCGCGTGGCGATGATACCTTGCACTTCTAGGTATCTAGATGCTCAAGGTATCACGGTCGCGATTGGAGCACGCATGCGCATCGGCAAGGACCTGGTGGCCGCCGCAGCCACCCCGGTGGTCCTCGGCATCCTCGCAGAGGGCGAGTCGTACGGCTATGCGATCCTGCAACGGATCACGGAGCTTTCTGACGGTGAGCTCGAGTGGAGCGACGGCATGCTCTACCCGCTGCTGCACCGGCTCGAGCGGCTCGGTCATATCGACTCCGAATGGCGTCAGTCCCCCGGCGGTCGGCCGCGCAAGCACTATCGACTGAGCGCGCAGGGTGCGTCGACGTTGGCCGACCATCGCCGGCAGTGGTCGATCATCGGCGGTGTGCTCGACCAGGTCTGGCCCGGTGACGGTGGCAACCGACAGCCACGCCTCGCACTCGGAATGGGCTGACCGATGACGACCGAACATGCACCGGCCCTCGACACGCTGATCGCGTCATGGCGCGACTGGATGGAGCGCCGCGACGCCCTGAGCATCCCCGATATCGACGAACTCGAATCGCACCTGCGAGATCGTATCGACGCCCTCACGGCTGCGGGCCTCACCGACGACGAGGCGTTCCTCATCGCGGTGAAGCGCCTCGGCAGCATGGACGACCTCTCCCGCGAGTACGCCACCGAGCACTCGGGCCGGCTCTGGAAGCAGCTCGTGCTCCATGACTCGTCGGATACTGCGGGCACGGATGCCTCGGACGGCACGACGCCGTTCGCGCGTCGCGCCAACGGGCTCGCGGTAGCCCTGCTGCTCGGGGTCGGCGCCGGCATCGCGGTGAAGACCACCGAGTTGCTCACCGACGAGCCCGGACTCGTCTTCCGCAACATCGCCGTCCTCGTGCTGCCATTCCTGGCCGCCTGGTTCGCCTGGCGGCGGCGACCGCCTGTCGGCACGCTTCTCGGCGTCGCCGCAGCCTTCGCAGTCGCTGCGCTCGCGCTGAACCTCTACCCGTTCGACGGGGAATCATCGACAGTCACCGTCGCGATGCAGGACTCCGCAACCGCCGTGCTCGCGACCATCGGCTCGATCGCCGCACTCTGGCTCGTCGCAGGCATCGTCGACGCCGGCGGCGACTGGCGGAGCGACCGCGCCCGGATGGACTTCCTGCGCTTCAGCGGCGAGTGGCTCGTCTACTACGTGCTCATCGCGATCGTCGGCGGCGCCCTGAGCGGGCTCACACTCGCAGTGTTCGCTTCGATCCAGGTCGACATCACTCCGTTCATCGTCGAGTGGGTACTGCCGTGCGGGGCGGCGGGCGCGGTCCTCATCTCAGCCTGGCTCGTGAGCGCGAAGCAGCGCGTCATCGAGAACATCGCCCCGGTGCTCACGAAGGTGTTCACGCCGCTCTTCACCCTCATGATGCTCGCCCTCATCGTGGCCTCCGTCATCCAATGGAACCTCGTCGATGGCAGCCGTGAACTGCTCATCGCCTTCGACCTCGTGCTCGTCGTGGTCGTCGCGCTTCTCGTGTACGCGATCTCGGCGCGCGACCCCGAGCTCGCCCCCGGATGGTTCGATCGACTGCAGGTGCTCATGCTCGCTGCCGCAATGGTCGTCGACGTCATCGTGCTCGTCGCAATGATCGCGCGAACCGGCGAGTTCGGGTTCAGCGCGAACAAGACGGCCTCCCTCGGACTGAACCTCATCCTCCTCGTGAACCTCGCATGGGCCACGTGGCTCCAGATCGGCTTCCTGCGTCGGCGCGTGCCGTTCGCCGGCATCGAACGGTGGCAGACGGGCTACCTGCCCGTCTACCTCGGCTGGGCTGCGATTCTCGTGCTGCTCTTCCCGCCGATCTTCGGCTTCGCGTGACCAAGCGATTCGCAACCGACTCTGCGGCGGGTTCGCAACGGGAGTAGCCTGTGCGCCAGTTCTCCCGACGACACAGGTGGAGGGGATCATGGCCGGGAAACCGCTGCGGTGCCGAATGGGCCTGCACAAATGGGTGATCCAGCACCAGGTCGAGACCGGCGAGGGCTTCTACGTCTGCGCCCGATGCGGAACTGACCGGGCGCCTGACGGGCCGTCGGTGCCACACGGCTTGTCGGGCTGACCCGCACGATCGGAGGCGCCACCCGTCGATCGGAAGCGGACCCGGTTGCGGCCGGTACGCCGACCCTGATCCGCCCTGGGCGAGATCAGTCCCGATACGCCGCGAGGAACACGCGGACACCTGACTCCAGCCCGGACTCGACCTCGGCTTCGGTGATCGCGTCGAACCGACCGGTCATCATGATGCGGTTGCTCGGAATCCAGAGCAGCAGCCCGGCGAGCTGGTTCGCGGCGATTCGCGGCTCATCCACACGCAGCCAGCCACGCTCGCTCGCGCTGGCGATCAGGTCGGCCATGTGCCCGATCGTGAGCTCGAACGCCCCCTCGTAGTAGGCGCGACCGATATCGGGGAACCGCGCCGCCTCAGCGATGACGAGCCGGCGGAATCGTTGCACACGTCGGTCGAGTACCGAGTCGGTCAACAGCCGAGCCAGTGCCCGCACCACCGCTTCCCCGTCGTCGTAGGCATCGATGTCGAGGCGAACGATGGAGTCGTGCACGCGGTCGACCATGTCGGCGATGAGCGCACGGAAGAGCCCCTCCTTATCCCCGAAGTACTTGTACACGGTCTGCTTCGAAGCCGCTGCAGCCGCTGCGATCACGTCGGTGCTCGCGCCCGTGTATCCGTCGAGCACGAATGCGTCCAGCGCGGCGTTCAGGATTCGTGCTCGTGTCGCCTCGACACGTGGGTTGGTGTTCATGCCTTGACTCCTCCGGTACCTGTCAGTACTGTACCATTCAGTACCGTACTGAACGGTACCGTTCAGATTGAGGAGCATTCCCATGACCCGGTTCATCCACTCCGCCGATGGCACGTCGATCGGTTTCGACGATCTCGGCCCCGCAGACGCCCCCGCGGTGATCCTCGTGCACGGTGCGACCGCGTACCGCGCCATCTCCCCCAGTGCTGCAGCGCTCGCCGCCGCCGGCGGTCTCCGCGTCGTCACCTACGACCGCCGCGGTCGCGGCGAGAGCAGTGACGCCGCACAGTATGCCGTCGAGCGCGAGATCGAGGACATCGCCGCGCTCGTCGAACACGTCGGCGGCACCGCGATCCTGCTCGGCGAGTCCTCGGGTGCCGTCCTCGCACTCGAGGCCGCGCTCGCCGGAGTGACGGCCACTGCGGTCGCCGCCTTCGAGCCGCCGTTCATCGTCGACGACACGCGTCCGCCGATCCCTGCGGACTACGTCGCTCGGCTCGACGCATTCGCCGCCGACGGCGATCGACTCGGAGCGCTTCGGTACTTCTCGTTGGAGGCGGTCGGACTGCCCGAGGAGATGGTCGACCAGATGATGGCATCACCGTTCATCGCCGCGGTGGAGCCCTTCGCCGGCACCCTCCGGTACGACGCACGCATCATGGGCGACGCCATGGCCGGAGACGTCGCCGCGCTCGAGCGTTTCGCGCCGATCCCCGTCCCCATCACGGTCCTGGTCGGCGAGTCGACGTTCCCGTCGATCCGTTCCGGCGCCGAGGCATTCGCTGAGGTCGTTCCGGGCAGCGAACTGGTCGTCGTGCCCGGCGGCGACCACCAGCTTCCCGCAGATGCCGTCGCTCCCCTCCTCCGTTCGATCGCCGTGGGCGTCTGAAATGGCCCGGATCATCACCGCCGAACTCTTCGCGAGTCTCGATCTCGTCGTCGAAGCGCCCGAGACATGGCACTTCCCCTGGGTCGGCCAGGAGATGGTCGCCGAGGTCGCACGGGAGCAGGGCGAAGCATCCGCTCTGCTCCTGGGTCGCCGCACCTACGAGGTGTTCGCCGACTCGTGGCCAGACCGTGGCGACGAGGTACCGCTCGCCCGCCGACTCAATGCGATGCCGAAACTCGTCGTCACGAGCACGCTCGAGGCGCCGGCCTGGCACAACACCGAGCTGGTCGGGTTCGAGGACCTCGCGGAGCTGAAGGCTCACGGAGAAGGTCGCATCACCGTGGCCGGGAGCATCCGGCTCGTCGAATCGCTGATCGCCGGCGGTTTGCTCGACGAGCTCCGCATCCTCACCCACCCGGTGGTCCTCGGCGAGGGTCGCCGCCTGTTCGACACCTATGACGGGCACCGTGTCGACCTCGAGCTCGTCGAGTCCCGCACGCTCGAGCAGGGCGTCCAGCTCACCGTCCACCACCCGAGCACGCAGCACTGAAGCGCTGAGAAGGAGCACGAACATGTCCCAAGGACAGTCATACCTCGACAACGTCGAGACCTCGACCGGACTCACCCCTCGCCGATTCATCGAACTCGCCGATGAACGCGGACTCGGAGCCGCCGGCACCAAGACCGGCCAGGTCGTCGCGTGGTTGAAGAACGACTACGGACTCGGGCACGGGCACGCGATGGCGATCGCCCAGGTCATCAAGCACCGCGAGACCGTCGACATCAAGAACGCCGAGACGACGGCCGAACCGCCGATCAGCATCGGCAGGCTCTGGCTCGACGGCAAGGACACCAGGCCCTGGTGACGACGGCCGCAGTGCAGATCAGGCGCCGTGCCGTCGCCTCGACCCCGCCATGCCGCCCTTCGCGAGGTTCATGTACCAGTTGTAGAGGTCCGATCGCTCCGACTCGAGTGCCGCATACAGCTGTCGTGCCTCGGCATCGTCCGAGAGCAGGAGGTAACGCTCGTCTGCCATGAGGGCCCCGACACCGCGGGAGAACTCCTCGTGGTGATTCTGGTCCTCCTCGTCGACCTTCGAGCGGGCATGATCGAGGTACGACCGCATGATCGGCAGATACGCACCGCCCGACAGTCGTTCGCGCGCCAACACCTTCGACGTCCGGAAGAAGATGGCGAGCCCGCGGGCGAAGTCTCGAGCGAATCGTTCCGTTCGGGGATCACCGGGCTCGACACCCGCGGAGAACGCGAGCGCGAACCACCCCCCGAATCCTTTCGGCGAAATGTCGAATCGCAGCAACTCACGTTCGGGGCCGGGAACCGCCAGCGAATAGCCTGACCGGTACTTCTCGGCGACCGGAGCCAGCGCGACGCCCCGATGCGTCGGCTGCCACGAACGCCCGGCCATCCACCCCGACACGATCGCGGCCACGCTGTCCTGGTCGATGACCTGGCACTCCGCGTGTGCCAGGTTCGTGCGGATGTCGGAGAGGAGCTCCAAGAGCACCTGACCGTCGTGCAGGATCGAGATGTTGATGCTGTGCGGTACGACTCGTGACGTCACCTCGTCAGCGTAGATGACGGAGCGGATGCCACCGCGTGCACCTACTCGTTCGCGTGGCGTTCGGCGTACTTCTCGAGTCGGCGACCCGTCGCCGGCATGCCGAGCTCGTTGTAGGGCCCGCCGACCTCGTGCTCGGGCAACCGCACGTCGGTCGGGCAGACCAGCACCGTGTTGGCCGTCGAGTGGTCGATGAAGTGCTCGAACATGGGATGCCCGCAGATCGGACACGCCTTGCCGTCGGTCGGCTCGAGCGGCGCCTCGTCCGTTGGAGCCGGCGGGTTGCTGAACACGGGTTCCAGCACCCGATCGACCTTGTCGAAGAAGTGGGTGAATGCGTTGCCGTCATCTCGGCTCGCGTCGTCACGTGCCATCATGCGCCTGATGGTACGCCCGCTGCGCACCACGCCGCCACTGCTCTCCCGGACGCCGGGTGCCCGGCCTCCGCGCGGCACCACCCGCGAATAGGCTTGGCACATGACGGATGCCTCAGACACACGCCAAGTCACGATCATCACCGGTGCGAGCCGCGGCATCGGAGCTGCGATCGCCGAACGTCTCGCCGTCGACGGCCACGACCTCGTGCTCACCTATCGTGAGCGACGCGACGAGGCCGATGCGATCGCACGTCGCTGCGCGGCATCCGGTGCCCGGGTGCTGTTGCTGCAGGTCGATCTCGCCGACCTCGATGCGGCGGCCACCGTCGTTCCCGCGGCGCTCGCCGAGTTCGGGCGGGTGACCGGCCTCGTCAACAACGCCGGCATCACGGGGCTCATCGGGGGCTTCCTCGATGCGTCGATCGAAGAGAGCGACGAGCTCTTCCGCGTGAACGTGCTCGCACCCATCGTGCTGACGCGGGCCGCGATCGCCCACATGGCCACCGACCGGGGCGGGGCAGGCGGCAGCGTCGTGAACATCTCCTCGGGGGCGGCCCGCAGCGGTTCGCCGAACACGTACATCCCCTATGCCATGAGCAAGGCGGCGCTGAACGCGCTCACCACGGGCGCGTCGAAGGAGTTCGGCCCCGCCGGCGTGCGGGTCAACACGGTCTCCCCCGGCACGACGCACACCGAGATCCACGCGGCGGCCGGTCGGCCGAACGCCCCCGAAGAGCGCGCACCGAACATCCCGATGCGTCGCGCAGGCGAGCCGCACGAGATCGCGGGTGCCGTCGCGTACCTCTTCTCGGCGGATGCCTCGTACACCACGGGCGCCGACATCCGCGTCGCCGGCGGCAACTGACGAGACGGGTTCAGGCTTCGCCGAAGCCCGATTCCGCGAGTGCCGCCAATGCGTCGACCGCTTCGCGGCCGCTCAGATCCCTCGTCGTGATGTCGACCTGCGCCCCCTTCGTGAGGCCGAGCGACATGATGCCGAGCAGGCTCTTGGCATCGGTGCCGTTCACGGTGACCTTCTGCGGGAAGGTGCTCGCGAGCTTGACGAGCTCGGCCGCCGGTCGTGCGTGCAGCCCGTCGGAGTTCACCAGACGGATGCTCCGCGTGTAGCCGGGTGTCGCGGGGGCGACCGTCGCGGCATCCGCGGTGGTGGGACTCGCGCTCTCGCCTTCGCTCGCAGCTGTCGCCGGCCCGCGCGCCGATTCGGCGGCGGCCACCACGACGTCGAGCGGATCACCGGCTTCCGCGGCCACCGCGGCGGCGACCCCGCCCTCGACGAGCGGTGCATCGACGATGCGCACGCGCTCGCGCACCTCGTCGTCGAGGAAGTCGAGGGCCGTCTCAGCCGTGAGGATCGCGGATCCGAGATCGCACAGCACGACCACGCCGACCCCCGAGTCCGCCTCGGCGATGCCGGCCGTCACGAGGTCGAAGCTCGTGCCGATGCGACCGTCGTCGGTGCCGCCCGCGGCGACGAGCGCAGCGGTCGGCGCCATCTGGCGCGCCAATTCGACGAGCCCCGAAGCGATCGCCGCCGAGTGCGAGACGAAGAGCACGCCCACCTTCTCCGGAGTGCCCATGTCAGGCACCTGCTGATGCCGCCGCCGCATCCGCGGCCGCTCGGAGCAGCAGCGCACTCGACTCGGCCCCGGGGTCGCGGTGTCCGGCGGATCGCTCGCCGAGGTAGCTCGCACGGCCCTTCCGTGCCACGAGCGGCTCGGTGGCGACGGCGCCGGCTTCGGCGGCGTCGGCCGCTGCCGCGAAGACTCCGGCTGCATCGACCCCCGCCTCGGCCGCGGCATCCGCTGCCTCGACGGCGGGGCTCCACGCGTCGATCATCGTCTTGTCGCCGGACTCCGCCTTGCCGCGGGCGACCACACCGTCGCGAGCAGCAGTGAGGATGGCCGCGATCGCCGGGCCGTCGAGCGACACCGCGCTGCCGGCCGCCGCGGCGGCCTTCAGGTAGGCGGTGCCGTAGAGCGGACCGGCCGCGCCGCCGACCGTCGAGATGAGCGTCGTCGCGACGAGCTTCAGCACATCACCGGGCGTCGAGCCGGCGGCGAGGTCGTCGAGCTTCGGGAGCACCGCCTGAAAACCCCGATCCATGTTCTCGCCATGGTCGCCGTCGCCGATCTCGCGGTCGAGCGTGATCAACTCGACTCGGTGATCCGAGATCACCTGCGCGCTTCGTCTGACCCAGTCCACTGCCCAGGTGATGTCCAATCCCACCGAGATTCCCCCTTCGATCCTTCTCTAGCGACCCCACCGCAGTGCAGCCGTCTGCACCGGGGCATCCCACAATTCGACCATCTCGTCATCGAGTTTCAGCAACGTGATCGACATCCCCTGCATCTCGAGTGCGGTGATGTAGTTGCCCACCAGCGATCGCGCGATCTCGATGCCCCGCTCTTCGAGCACCTCTGCCGCCCGACGGTAGGCGAGGTACAGCTCGACCTGCGGCGTGCCGCCCATGCCGTTGACGAAGAGCAGGGCGCGCTCACCGCGCTCGTACGGGAGGTCGTCGAGGATCGGCTCGAGCAACCGGTCGACGAGGCGATCGGCGGGTTCGAGCTTGACGCGTTCGCGCCCCGGCTCGCCGTGGATGCCGATGCCGATCTCTATCTCGTCTTCGGCGAGGGTGAAGCTCGGTTCGCCCGCATGCGGCACGATGCACGGCGTCAGGGCGAGTCCCATCGAGCGCGCACCGGCGTTCACCCGCTCCGCGATGGCGACGACCTCGTCGAGCGAATCCCGGCGCTCTGCGGCGGCGCCGGCGATCTTCTCGACGAGCACCGTTCCTGCGACGCCGCGTCGGCCCGCGGTGTACAGCGAGTCCTTGACGGCGACGTCGTCGTTGGTGACGACCGATCGCACCTCGATGCCGTCGGCGGCGGCCAGGTCGGCGGCCGTCTCGAAGTTCAGCACGTCGCCCGTGTAGTTCTTCACGATGTGGAGCACGCCCGCCCCGCCGTCGACCGCCTTCGTGGCGGCGAGGATCGGATTGGGTGTCGGGGAGGTGAACACCGCACCCGGCACGGCGGCGTCGAGCATGCCGAAGCCGACGTACCCCGCGTGCAGCGGCTCGTGCCCGCTGCCACCGCCGCTCACGATGCCGACCTTGCCAGCGATCGGCGCATCGGCCCGCACGACATGGATCGGATCGAACTCGACGCGCACGAGATCGGCATGAGCGAGGCCGAATCCGGCGACCGACTCGTCGACGACCCGCTTGGGATCGTTGATGATCTTCTTCACGACATCCCCTTCCCTCAACTGCCGGGCGCCGTGCAGCCGTGCAGCGACGTCGACGCAGCATTCCCCCGCCAACCTACGCCCGACGAGCTCTCGACCGTAAGGGGGCAGTGCGAAATCTCGCGCGCCCCATTCCCCGCCGTTGCCGTGCTGAGTATCGTGGGCAGTGTTCCGCCCCTGGGCGAAGCCCTCGGGCTAGCGAAAAGGATGGATGGTCAACGTGGACAATCTCGGAGTGTTGTTCCTCAGCGAGCTCGTCGGTACCGCGATGCTCGTGCTCCTCGGCTGTGGTGTCGTGGCCAACGTGGCCCTCGCCAAGACGAAGGGCTTCAACGGCGGATTCCTCATGGTGACGATCGGCTGGGGCCTCGCGGTCTTCGCCGGCGTCATCGTCGCGTACGCGTCGGGCGCGCACATCAACCCGGCCGTCACACTCGGTCTCGTCGCCAACGGTGCGACCGAGTTCGGCAACGCGGCACTCGGCATCACGGTGCCGGTCGACTTCCTGTCGGTGAGCGCCTACATCGGCGCCCAGCTGATCGGAGCGATCATCGGCGCGGTGTTCGTCTGGCTCGCCTACAAGCAGCACTTCGATGAGGAGCCCCAGGCGGCCTCGAAGCTCGGTGTCTTCTCGACGGGCCCCGGCATCCGCAACTACGCCTGGAACCTCGTGACCGAGATCATCGGCACCTTCGTGCTGGTGTTCGTCGTGATCGGCTTCGGCGGCGGCCGTCAGGGCGACGGCGGACTCGCGGCGCTCGGTGCGCTGCCCGTCGCGCTCCTCGTGATCGGCATCGGCGTCTCGCTCGGTGGCCCGACCGGCTACGCGATCAACCCGGCCCGTGACCTCGGCCCGCGCATCGCGCACGCCATCCTGCCGATCCACGGCAAGGGCGGCAGCGACTGGTCGTACTCGTGGGTGCCCGTGATCGGCCCGATCATCGGCGGCCTGCTCGCCGGGTGGCTGGCGATCCCGCTGCTGCCCATCATCACCTGATGAGGGCGGGGCCGGTCCGTCGGACCGGCCCCGCTTCATCCGCGGCACGAACGCCGGTCTCGACCGGCTGATCAGATTGAGAGAGAAACCGAATGGCCGACTACATCCTCGCGATCGACCAGGGCACGACCTCGTCGCGCGCGATCATCTTCGACAAGGCCGGATCGATCATCTCGACCGGGCAGCTCGAGCACGAGCAGATCTTCCCGCAGGCCGGCTGGGTCGAGCACAACGCCACCCAGATCTGGGACAACACGCGCGAGGTGATCGGCCAGGCCCTGAGCAAGGCCAACCTGACCCGGCACGACATCGCCGCCGTGGGCATCACGAACCAGCGCGAGACCGCGGTGGTGTGGGACAAGACCACCGGCCGCCCCGTCTACAACGCGATCGTCTGGCAGGACACGCGTACGCAGCCGATCGTCGACCGGCTCGCGGCCGACGGCGGCGTGGAGCGGTTCAAGCAGCAGGTCGGCCTGCCGCTGGCGACCTACTTCTCGGGCACGAAGATCGTCTGGATCCTCGAGAACGTGCCCGGTGCACGTGAGAAGGCCGAGGCCGGCGATCTGCTGTTCGGCACGACCGACACCTGGGTGCTGTGGAACCTCACGGGCGGCGTCGACGGGGGCGTGCACGCGACCGACGTCACGAACGCCAGCCGCACGATGTTCATGGACCTCGAGACCCTCGCCTGGGACGACGACATCCTCGCCGCGTTCGGCGTGCCGAAGTCGATGCTCCCCGAGATCAAGTCCTCCTCCGAGGTCTACGGCCACGCGCACACCTCGAGCCTGCTGCGAGAGGTGCCGGTCGCCGGCATCCTCGGCGACCAGCAGGCCGCGACGTTCGGCCAGGCCGCGTTCGACGCCGGCGAGTCGAAGAACACCTACGGCACGGGCAACTTCCTGATCTTCAACACGGGCGAGGAGATCGTCCACTCGAAGAACGGGCTGCTCACCACGCTCGGGTACAAGCTCGGAGACGCCGCGCCTCACTACGCACTCGAAGGATCGATCGCGGTCACCGGTTCACTCATCCAGTGGCTCCGCGACAACCTCGGCCTGTTCTCGAGCGCCCCAGAAGTCGAGGCCCTCGCGAAGACGGTGGAGGACAACGGCGGCGCGTACTTCGTGCCCGCGTTCTCGGGCCTGTTCGCACCGTACTGGCGTCCCGACGCCCGCGGCGCGCTCGTCGGCCTCACGAGGTTCGTGAACAAGGGCCACATCGCCCGCGCGGCCCTCGAGGCGACGGCGTTCCAGACGCGCGAGGTGCTCGAGGCGGTGAACGCCGACTCGGGCGTCGACCTGACCGAGCTGAAGGTCGACGGCGGCATGATCGCCAACAACACCCTCATGCAGTTCCAGGCCGACATCCTCGGGGTGCCGGTCGTGCGTCCCGTCGTCGCGGAGACCACTGCGCTCGGCGCGGCCTACGCGGCCGGCCTCGCGGTCGGCTTCTGGTCGAGCCTCGACGAGCTGCGGGCCAACTGGCAGGAGGACTCGCGCTGGGAGCCGGCGATGGATCCGGCCGAGCGCGACCGTCAGATCCGGCTCTGGAAGAAGGCCGTCACGAAGACCTTCGACTGGGTCGACGACGACGTGAAGTGACGGATGCGGCGGTGGGACCGGTCCGGTTCCACCGCCGCATCCCGTGCGAGGTCAGGCCGACATGCGCCTGCTCAGGATCGTGTCGCCGCGATCCACTCCTCGAGCTTGCGAGCGGCGGCACCGCTGTCGATAGCCGCCTCGGCGGCGGCGATCTTCTCCGTGAAGCGGTCGAGGATGGCGCGCTGGAACTGGCTCGGATCCTTCGCGAGCTCGAAGGCGACGAGACCCGCTGCAGCGTTCAGCACGACGATGTCGCGCACCGGGCCGCGGGCTCCGGCGAGCACGTCGCGCACGACGCCCGCGTTGTGCTGGGCATCGCCGCCGGCGAGCTGGTCGATCGTGGCACGGGCGATGCCGAGGTCGCGCGGGTCGAGGTCGTGCTCCTTGACGGTGCCGAGCGACACCTCCCAGACATGGCTGTGGCCGGTCGTCGTGAGTTCGTCGAGGCCGTCGTCGCCGCGGAACACCAACGCGGTCGCACCTCGGGTCTGGAAGACGCCGACGATGAGCGGCACGCGGTCGAGCTGGGCGACGCCGACAGCGGATGCCTCGGGGCGAGCCGGGTTGACGAGCGGGCCGAGGAAGTTGAAGACGGTCGGCACGCCGAGCTCGGCGCGAACCCGCCCGGCATGGCGGAAGCCGGGGTGGAACGCCGCCGCATAGGCGAAGGTGATGCCGGCCTTCCCGAGCACGTCGGCGACCCGCTCGGCTGGCAGTTCGAGGTCGAGTCCGAGCGCAGCGAGCACATCGGAGGAACCCGACGACGAGCTCGCAGCGCGATTGCCGTGCTTGATCACCGGCACACCGGATGCCGCGGCGACGATCGATGCCATCGTCGAGACGTTGACGGTGCCGAAGCGGTCGCCGCCCGTACCCACGATGTCGAGCGCCATCGGATCGACCGGAAGCGCCACAGCGTGGTCGAGGATCGCGTCGCGGAAGCCGACGATCTCGTCGACCGTCTCGCCCTTCACCCGCAATGCGATGAGGAATCCGGCCAGCTGGGCCTCGCTGATCGCGCCCGTCATGACCTGCTCCATGCACCACGCGGCATCCGAAACACTGAGATCGGACCCTTCGAGAAGGGAATTCAAGATGTCTGGCCAGTTCTGTCCTGCGGGCATGCGTCGATCCTATCTGCGCGATTCACGGCGGATTCGCGGCCTTCGCACAGCCCAACTTAGGTTTGCCTTACCCGATGGGAGCGACACGACTCCCCGGGATGACGAAAACTCAGGCCTCGTTTCAGCCATAATGGGATGGTGACGAGCACCTCAATCACTTATCAGGCGAGCGCGCCCCTGATCAAACGACCGAACACCGTAGCGGTGGGAACGATCGTCTGGCTCGGCAGCGAGGTCATGTTCTTCGCGGGACTCTTCGCGATCTACTTCACGCTGCGGTCGACATCACCCGAGCTGTGGACCTTCGAGGCCGGCAGGCTGAACGTGCCGTTCGCGGCGGTGAACACGCTGATCCTGGTGTTGTCATCGGTCACGTGCCAGTTCGGCGTCTTCGCCGCGGAGCGCCTGCAGCCGTACGCGACCGGATGGAAGCCGACCCAGTGGGGCGTGGTGGAGTGGTTCTTCCTCACCTACGCCATGGGCAGCGTCTTCGTGGCAGGTCAGGTCTGGGAGTACGCGACGCTGGTCTCCGAGGGCATCGCCCTCGACTCGAACGCGTACGGCTCCGCCTTCTACCTCACGACGGGCTTCCACGCCCTGCACGTGACCGGTGGTCTGATCGCGTTCCTGTTCGTCATCGGCCGCGTCTTCGCGGTCAAGAACTTCGGTCACCGCGAGGCGACCAGCGCGATCGCCATCTCGTACTACTGGCACTTCGTCGACGTGGTCTGGATCGGACTGTTCTTCGTCATCTACGTCCTCAAGTAAGTCGCATCAGGAGCGTCACCACAGCATGACCGTGAACAGGAAGATACCCATGACTCGCCAGAAGCGACGCACCGGACGCCGGCACCCGCTCGCCACCGTCGCGCTCCTCGCGCTCGGCCTCGTCTTCACAGGTGGTGCATACGCAGCGTTGAGCAGCGGCACCATCGCGCAGGCCGAAGTGGACCCGAGCTCGCAGCAGACCATCGAAGAGGGCAAGAAGCTCTTCCAGGCCAACTGCGCCACGTGCCACGGGCTCTCCGCCCAGGGCACCGGCGAGGGCCCCAGCCTCATCGGCGTCGGCGCAGCAGCGGTCGACTTCCAGGTCGGCACCGGCCGCATGCCGATGCAGATGCAGGGCCCCCAGGCGCAGCAGAAGCCCGTGCAGTTCACCGACGAGCAGATCCAGCAGCTGGCCTACTACGTCGCGTCGCTCGGCCCCGGCCCCGACATCCCCAGCGACCACCTCGTCAACGGCGGCGGAGACGCAGCCAACGGCGCAGAGCTCTTCCGCATCAACTGCGCGATGTGCCACAACGTGGCCGGCGCCGGTGGCGCGCTCACCGAAGGCAAGTTCGCTCCCCCGCTGACCGACGTCTCGGGCGTGCACATCTACGAGGCCATGGTCACCGGCCCGCAGAACATGCCCGTCTTCAACGACCTCAACATCTCGCCCGAAGACAAGCGCGACGTCATCACGTACCTCAAGTACCTGCAGGACAACCGCTCACCGGGCGGCATCGAACTCGGCTCCCTCGGGCCGGTCGCAGAGGGTCTGTTCATCTGGATCTTCGGTCTCGGCGCGATCGTCGCGATCACCGTGTGGATCACGGCGAAGTCCAACTAGCGCACGCCCCGGCACAGAAGTAGCTGAAGAAGGAGAACCATGGCACAGGACGACCACAGCGGCGCAGAGCTCGCCGCTGCCGACTCGTCGCACGCCGCGCACGACACTGCCGTCTCGCCGGGTACCGCGGTCATCACCGCTGACTCGTTCGAGAACCCCGGCTTCCCGCCGCACCGGCCCCGGGTCACCGACGAGAACCCCAAGCGAGAGAAGCGTGCCCAGCGCACCGTCTACACGCTGTTCTACCTGTCGATCCTCGGAAGCGTCTGGGCGATCGCTGCGTACATGCTGTTCCCGATCGAGTCCAACGACGTGGGCGCGGTCCGTCTGAACAACATGTTCTTCGGCCTCGGCGCGACGCTCGCCCTGCTCGCCATCGGCTTCGGCGTGGTGCACTGGGGCAAGGCGATCATGGCCGACGTCGAACTCGTCGACGAGCGCCACCCCATCGGCGGCTCCCCCGAGACGCAGGCGGCAGCCGTCAAGGTGTTCGCCGACGCCGACCGGGAGTCCGGCTTCACCCGCCGGGCCGCGATCCGCAACAGCCTCATCGGTGCGCTGCTCGTCTTCCCGCTGCCGGCCGTCGTGCTCTTCCGCGGCTTCGCTCCGCAAGACCAGATTCCCGTCGAGCTGCTCAGCCACACGATGTGGAAGAAGGGCACGCGCCTCGCGCTCGACCCCTCGGGCGTGCCGATCAAGGCCGCCGACGTCACCATCGGCAGCGCCTTCCACGTCATCCCCGAAGGTCTCCAGGACCTCGAGCACGGCAGGCTCGAAGAGAAGGCCAAGGCAGCGGTGCTGCTCATGCGCCTCGAGCCCGGCGATCTCAACCACGCGCCCGGTCGCGAGAACTGGGCCTACGAGGGCATCGTCGCGTACTCCAAGATCTGCACGCACGTCGGATGCCCCGTCGCCCTGTACGAGCAGCACACGCACCACCTGCTGTGCCCGTGCCACCAGTCGCAGTTCGACGTCGCGAACGCCTGCGAGGTCATCTTCGGCCCGGCGGCTCGCCCCCTGCCGCAACTTGCGATCGAGGTTGACGACGAGGGCTACCTCGTCGCGCAGCACGACTTCACCGAACCCGTCGGCCCGAGCTTCTGGGAGCGCAATTGACCACCGCACCGTCCGCAACCGCGCCGCAGAAGCGGTCGTTCACGTCAGCTGCGTCCGTGTACGTCAACGAGCGCACCAGCATCGCGGGATTCGTCAAGGAGCTCGGACGCAAGGCGTTCCCCGACCACTGGTCGTTCCTGCTCGGCGAGGTCGCGCTCTTCAGCTTCGTCGTCGTGCTCATCTCGGGCACCTTCCTGACGTTCTTCTTCCAGGCCTCCATGGTCGAGGTGCACTACGACGGCTCGTACGTGCCCTTGAAGGGCGTCGAGATGTCGGTCGCCATGGCGTCGACGCTTGACATCTCCTTCGACATCCGCGGCGGCCTCTTCGTGCGCCAGATGCACCACTGGGCGGCTCTGCTCTTCGTGGCGGCCATCGGCCTGCACATGCTGCGCATCTTCTTCACGGGTGCGTTCCGTAAGCCCCGCGAGCTGAACTGGGTGATCGGCTTCACGCTCTTCATCCTCGCGATGGCCGAAGGCTTCACGGGCTACTCGCTTCCCGACGACCTGCTCTCGGGCAACGGCCTCCGCATCATCGACGGCATGGTCAAGGGCATCCCCCTGATCGGCACCTGGACCTCGTTCCTGCTCTTCGGCGGCGAGTTCCCCGGTACCCAGATCGTGGGGCGTCTCTACACGCTGCACATCCTGCTGCTGCCGGCGCTCGTCGTCGCCCTCGTCGCGCTCCACTTGGTGTTCGTCGTCGTGCACAAGCACACGCAGTACGCCGGCCCGGGCAAGACGCAGCAGAATGCGGTCGGCCCGCCCATCCTCCCGATCTACGCGGCCAAGGCCGGCGGGTTCTTCTTCATCGTGTTCGGTGTGCTCGCGCTCATCGCCTCGATGTTCACGATCAACCCGATCTGGAACTACGGACCGTACGACCCCTCCCCCGTCTCGGCCGGTACCCAGCCCGACTGGTACATCGGCTTCGCCGACGGCGCGCTGCGACTGATCCCGCCGGGCTGGGAGTTCGTCTGGCTCGACCGCACGTGGTCGTTCAACATCCTCGTGCCGCTGATCGTGATCGGCATCTTCATCGTGACCGTGCTGATCTACCCGTTCATCGAGGCCTGGGTCACGGGCGACAAGCGAGAGCACCACATCGCCGACCGTCCGCGCAACTCCCCGACCCGCACGGCGATCGGTGCTGCGGGTGTCACGTTCTACGCCGGCCTCTGGGCGGCGGCGAGCTCCGACATCCTCGCGACGCACTTCTCGCTCACCATGGAGGGCGTGATCCACGCACTCCAGGCGGTCGTCATCATCGGCCCGTTCATCGCCTACTTCATCGCCAAGCGCGTCTGCATCGCATTGCAGAAGAAGGACCGCGAGATCGTGCTGCACGGCTACGAGTCCGGACGCATCGTGAAGCTGCCCGGCGGCGAGTTCATCGAGGTGCACCAGCCCCTCGACGAGTACGACCGCTGGAGGCTCGTGAGCCAGGAGTCGTACGCACCGCTCATGATCCGCCCCAACGCGCGTGGCAAGATCACGGCCGGTCAGCACGTTCGTGCGGCACTCTCGCGGTGGTTCTTCGAAGACCGCATCGCGCCGGTCACGAAGGGCGAACTCGAGTCCGGCCACGACACCCACCACTGACGATCCCGTCAGAGAGATTCGGGCACCGCGCCATGTCGATCGATTCGACCTGGCTGCGGTGCCCGAACTGTTTTCACGACCTCGAACCCGTCACTGATCGAGTGCTGGGATGCGAACTCGGCCACCGGTTCGACCTGGCCAAGCATCGGAGCGTGACGCTCCTGCCACCGCGCGCCCCGCGCACGATCGGCGATGATCGTCAGATGCTCGAGGCTCGAACCGGACTGCTCGAGTCCGGCGCCTATGCGCCGATCGCCGACGCGCTCGTTGCGGCCATGCGCGAAGCGAGTCGGGCCACCTCCGCGAGCACGGGCGACGCCGAACCCGATGATATGGCGCCCGGCGCGGCGACGGCGACGCGCATCGTCGATCTCGGGTGCGGCACGGGATACTACGCAGGCGCCCTCGAGCGTGCAACGCCGAGTGCCTCCGTCCTGCTCACCGATCGCTCCCCCGCCGCCGTCCGCATGGCCATGCGCGCCGTGCCCGGCGCGACCGGCGTCGTGCTCGATCTCTGGCGACCGCTGCCGATCCGCGACGCCAGCGCCGACGTCGCCCTCAACGTCTTCGCGCCTCGCAACCATCCCGAGTTCGCACGCATCGTGCGGCCGCGAGGACTGCTGCTCGTCGTCGTGCCGACGTCGGCGCACTTCGTCGAGCTGCGGCGTCTCGGTGCCGCACTCGACATCCCCGAGGGCAAGGCCGATCTCGTCACCGAGCAGTTCGGTGGTGCAGGCTTCCACGCGCTCCGGACGACAAGGGTCGAGTACGAACTCACGACAGACGAGCGAATGCGCGAGCTCCTGGTCGACATGGGTCCGGCCGCTCATCATCGCAGCGATGGCGAGACACCCCGAGGCGACCTCGCCGTCACGGTCTCCGTCGACGTCGTCGCGTTCACGCGGGACTCGTCGGCGTCCTGAGCGAGAACTCCGGGTACCTGAGGGATGCCCACTCGTGACTGTACCCCCGAGCACGCCTCATCGATCTGCTGGGACGCGGCGGGAGAGCACCGGTCCCCGTTGCCGGTGAACACCCACCTGCAGCGACGATGGAGTCACCGGCAGCGGTGCCCACACACGAAACGGCCCCGTACGCATCGCGCACGGGGCCGTTCAGTCAGCCGGCTGAGATCAGCGGGCGAAGTTGCCGCGGTAGTACTCGTACACCCAGCCGACGAGGGCGATCACGCCGATGCCGACCGCGATGAACGAGATCCAGAAGCCGACTGCGAGACCGAGGAACATGAGCGCTGCTGCGCCGGCGAGCACGATCGGCCACCAGCTCCAGGGGCTGAAGAATCCGAGCTCGGCGTCACCATCGTCGATGTTCGCGTCGAGACGGTCTTCGGGCAGTTCAGCACCCTGGGCCTTGTGCACGCGGCCGAGGTAGAACGCGATGAACGCGCTCAGCACGGCCGTCAGCGTGATCGCGACGGACCCGGCCCACTCGGGGTGGTTGAGGCCATGCGACACGTTGTCGGCCCAGCTCCACCCGACGTAGACACCCGCGACGATCAGCAGGAAGACCGTCAGGATCCAGAAGAGGTTGACGTTCGCGCGCATTACTTGATCTCCTCCGAAGCAGCGTCATACGTGGGCGACTGCGGTGCGTCCTTCGCCGGACCGATGCCGACCGGGATGCCCGCCTCGGGGTGGTTGAGGTCGAACGCAGGACGCTCCGAACGGATACGCGGAATCGACGTGAAGTTGTGACGCGGCGGCGGGCAGCTGGTCGCCCACTCGAGCGAGCCTCCGTAGCCCCAGGGGTCGTTGACCGTCACCTTGGGCGCCCGACGAGCCGTGATGTACACGTTCAGGAAGAACGGGATCATCGAGACGGCCAGGATGCCGGCGCCGATCGTCGACAGCTGGTTCATCCAGGTGATGTTGTCTTCGGGCAGGTACGAGTAGTACCGGCGGGGCATCGCCACGACTCCGAGCCAGTGCTGGATGAGGAACGTGGTGTGGAAGCCGATGAAGAGCAGCCAGAAGTGCCACTTGCCGAGCGTCTCGTTCAGCATCTTGCCGGTCCACTTCGGCCACCAGAAGTAGAAGCCGGCGAACATCGCGAAGACGACGGTGCCGAACACCACGTAGTGGAAGTGCGCGACGACGAAGTACGTGTCGGACACGTGGAAGTCGAGCGGCGGCGACGCGAGGATGACGCCGGTGAGACCACCGAAGACGAAGGTGATGAGGAAGCCGAGCGACCAGATGAGCGGCGTCTCGAAGGTGATCGAGCCGCGCCACATCGTGCCGATCCAGTTGAAGATCTTCACACCCGTCGGCACTGCGATGAGCATCGTCATGAGGGCGAAGAACGGCAGCAGGACGGAGCCGGTGACGTACATGTGGTGCGCCCACACCGTGACCGAGAGCGCCGCGATCGCGATGGTCGCGTAGATCAGGGTCTTGTATCCGAAGATCGGCTTGCGGCTGAACACCGGGAAGATCTCGGAGACGATGCCGAAGAACGGCAGCGCGATGATGTAGACCTCGGGGTGGCCGAAGAACCAGAAGAGGTGCTGCCACAGGATGACACCGCCGTTGGCGGGGTCGAACACGTGGGCGCCGAAGATGCGGTCGGCACCGGCTGCCAGGATCGCCGCCGCGAGCACCGGGAAGGCCATGAGCACGAGGATCGAGGTCACGAGGGTGTTCCACGTGAAGATCGGCATGCGGAACATGGTCATGCCGGGCGCGCGCATCGTGATGATCGTGGTGATGAAGTTCACAGCACCGAGGATCGTGCCGAAGCCGGAGAGGCCGAGGCCGAGCATCCAGAGGTTTCCGCCGACACCTGGCGAGAACGTCGTCGATGCGAGTGGCTGATAGGCGAACCATCCGAAGGACGCGGCACCCTGCGGGGTGAAGAAGCCGGCGACCGCGATCAGCGAGCCGAAGTTGAAGAGCCAGTAGGCGAAGGCGTTCAGACGCGGGAACGCCACGTCGGGAGCGCCGATCTGCAGCGGCATGAGCACGTTGGCGAACCCGGCGAACAGCGGGGTCGCGAACATGAGCAGCATGATCGTGCCGTGCATCGTGAAGAGCTGGTTGTACTGCTCACGCGTCTGGATGATCTCGAGGCCCGGCTCGAAGAGCTGCGCCCTGATGATCAGCGCCATGACGCCGCCGATGCAGAAGTAGATGAACGCGGTGATCAGGTACATGTACCCGATGACCTTGTGGTCGGTGGACGTGATCCACTTGACGAGGATGTTGCCCTTGCGTTCGACCTTGGAAGCGCCGAACGGAAGCGTGCTCGCAGAGGGGCGAGCCGGTGCGGTCGTGGTGCTCATCGCGGCTTAGTGCTCCTCTTTCAATTCGGGCGCGCCCGTACCGGGCAGGTTCTGGTTGCGGTCGTACTCGTTCGACAACTGGCCTTCCTGGCCGGCGTCGCGGAGCGACTCGATGTAGTCGTCGTACTCGGCCTGCGAGACGACTTCGACGTTGAAGAGCATGAGCGAGTGGTACTCGCCGCAGAGCTCGGCGCACTTGCCCGCGTACGTGCCTTCGCGCTCGGGCACGAACGACATGTAGTTGGTCTTACCCGGGTACATGTCCTTCTTGTAGAGGAAGTCCACGACCCAGAACGAGTGGATGACGTCGCGCGACTCGAGTTCGATCTCGACGTTCGCACCGACGGGCAGGTACAGGGTCGGCAGCTCTTCCTGCACGAGCGAGCCCTTGGGGCCCTCTTCGGAGAGCTGGCCCTGGATGCCGGGCGAGTACACGTCTTCCTTGACGTAGTTGAAGTCCCATGCCCACTGCTTGGCGATGACCTCGACCTTGACGTCGATCTGGTCTTCGGCGAAGCGCTGCTCGATCGCCGCCTGATCGCGTGCGGTGAAGGCGAAGAAGCCCAGCACGAGGATCAGCGGGATGATCGTGTAGAAGACCTCGATCGGCATGTTGTAGCGCAGCTGCACCGGAAGGCCGGTCTGGCCCTTGCGGCGACGGTAGGCGACGACGGCCCAGATCGTGAGACCCCAGGTGATGACACCCACGATCAACAGCACGATCCACGAGGTGACCCAGAGGCCTGAGACACGCTCGGTGTGGTTCGTTACCGGCGCCTCACCCTCGACGAATCCGGGGAGGAATCCGTTCAACTGGGCCTGCGTGCACCCTGCGAGGACGAGACTGAGCGACGCTGCGATCGGGATTGCAGCCCATCGGAGACGGCGGTTGTTGCGCACCGGTGACCTTTCGGGAGACTCGAAGGCGCTTCACAGTGAAGCGCGGTGATCGTTGTCTAGCCTACTCCGACTCGACCCCCGGGGTGTGCACTCAGGCGCGGTGTCGGGCGCGTCGGAGTGCTGATTTCCCGCCCTATCGGCGAAAACACAGAAGGGAGGTCGCTTTCGCGACCTCCCTTCGGAGCTGATCAGGGTGCGTCAGTGGAACGAGTCACCGCAGGCGCAGCTGCCTTCCGCGTTCGGGTTGTCGATCGTGAAGCCCTGCTTCTGGATCGTGTCCTCGAAGTCGATCGACGCGCCATCGAGGTACGGCACGCTCATCTTGTCGACGACGACCTCGACGCCCTCGAAGTCGACGACGGCGTCGCCGTCGAGCAGGCGCTCGTCGAAGTAGAGCTGGTAGATGAGGCCCGAGCAGCCGCCCGGCTGCACCGCCACGCGCAGACGCAGATCGTCGCGGCCCTCCTGCTCGAGGAGGCTGCGCACCTTGTCGGCGGCGGGGTCGCTCAGCTTCACGCCGTGCGCGGTCTCGATGATCGTGTCGCTCATGTCTCTCCTCGGTGCGTCAGGGAACGCGGAACCTTCTTCCATGGTAACGGCAGGAATGGCGGTCGCACCCTGCACGCTCTCAGGAATCCTCGCTCCGTGCGTCGAGACGGGCGAGGAAGAGGGCCTCGCTCAGCAGCGCACGCTGGAACACCCCGAGGTGCAGCGACTCGTTGGGGCTGTGCGCACGCGAGTCGGGATCCTCGACACCGGTCACGAGGATCTGGGCGGCGGGGAACTCCGCGACGAGTTCTGCGATGAACGGGATGGACCCGCCGACGCCGATCTCGACGGGCTCCTTGCCCCAGGCCTCGGCCATCGCCGCGTTCGACTCCGCCACGGCCCAGCCCGACGTGTCGACGAGGAACGGGTTGCCGAGCTCCACGGCGTCGAATTCGAGCTTCGCGCCGAACGGCGCACGCTCCTCGAGGTGCGAGCGGATCGCGGCGAGGGCGTCGACATCGCGCTGACCGGGTGCCACACGAGCGCTCACGCGCACGGCCACGCTCGGCACGAGCGTGTTGGAGGCATTGGCCACCGAGGGTGCGTCGATGCCCGTGACCGTGATCGCCGGTTGCGCCCAGATACGCGAGAGGATCTCGCCGCGCCCGATCGGCGAGACGCCGTCGAGCAGACCGGTCTCCGCGCGGAGCTGCGCCTCGTCGTAGGCGGGAGTCTCGAGGTCGGCCGAGGTGAGTCCCGCGACCGCGACGGAGCCGTCTGCGTCGTGGAGGGTGGCGAGCAGCTGGATCGCCGCGAGCATGGCATCGGGCACCGCTCCCCCGAACATCCCGGAGTGCGAGGCGTGCGCGAGCGTGGTCACCCGCATGCGGAAGGCCACCGCGCCGCGAAGCGCGACGGTGAGGGCCGGAGTCTCGAGGTCCCAGTTGCCGGAGTCGGCGACGACGATCGCATCCGCCTCGAGCAGTTCGCGGTTCTCGTGCAGGAAGTTGGCGAACGAGAGCGAACCCGACTCCTCCTCCCCTTCGATGAAGAGAGCGATGCCGAGGTCGAAGTCCCTGCCGAGCACCTCCGTGAGCGCGCGGATGGCACCGATGTGCGCCATCACGCCGGCCTTGTCGTCAGCCGCGCCGCGCCCGTACAGGCGGTCGCCACGGAGCGTCGGCTCGAACGGCGCCGACTCCCAGTCGGCGTCCTCCCCGGGCGGCTGCACGTCGTGGTGGGCGTAGAGGAGGACCGTGGGTCGCCCGTTGCGCGCGGCACGGCGCGCGACGACGGCCGGCTTGCCGAGCGCGGCATCCGTGCCCGCGCCCGCGCCGTAGCCCTCACCGATCGCGGCGCGGCGGATCTCGACGAGGTCGAAGACCCCGAGACCGCGCACGAGCTCGGCGACGGCCTCGGCGCTCGCCTCGACATGGGCCTCGTCGAAGGCCGCCCACGACACCGAGGGGATCCTCACGAGTCGCGTGAGATCGGCGATCGTGGCTGGGAAGGCGGTTTCGACGGCACTGCGCAGCGCGTCGCTCGTGGAGGTGGGGTCGGAAGTTCCGCCGACGGCGGGATGAGACTCGGTCATGCCGGTAATCTTAAGGGGAACCGATTCGAGGAATCCCGTGGCCAAGAACCCGAACAACACCGAAGAACCGAGCGCCGAGACGCTCGAAGAGACCCAGGCTCGCCTGAAGGCCGGCAAGGGTGCGCCCACGCCGAGCCGGGCGCAGCAGGAGGCGGCGCGCAAGCGTCCGCTCGTGCCGAACGACCGCAAAGAGGCGGCCAAGCAGGCCCGTGCCAAGGCGGCGGAGTCGCGCGAGCGCGCGCGCGTCGGCATGGCCGTCGGCGACGAGCGCTACCTGCCCGCCCGCGACCGCGGCCCCCAGAAGAAGTACGTGCGCGACTACGTCGACGCGCGGTTCAGCATCGGCGAGGTGCTCATCCCCGTGATGTTCGCCGTGATCCTGCTGACGTTCGTGCCGAGCCCCGAGGTGCAGTCCATCGGCATCCTCTCGCTCTGGGCGTTCTTCCTCGTCGCGGTGATCGACTCGGTCGTGCTCGGCTTCATCGTCACGAAGAAGCTCGCGGCGAAGTTCGGCGCCGACAAGGTCGAGCGCGTGCGCTGGTACGCCGCGATGCGCGCACTGCAGCTGCGCCCGCTGCGCCTGCCGAAGCCGCAGGTCAAGCGCTGGAACTACCCCGAGTGATCCCGGATGCCTCGGGGCGGCGCATCGCTCGCCTCGAGGCGCCCGAGCACGTGTCTCGGCGACCCCTCGTCAGTTGCGGCTGAAGGCCCCAGCGCGAACGAGCGGCACGCGTGTCTCCTCATCGCTCAGCGATCCGTGCTGGCCGATCATGGCCTCCGCCTGGCGGTTCGGCTCCCTGCGGTCGTAGTAGGCGATGCCAGCACGCGGCGCGATGATGATGTCGCCGATGCGATCGCGCACCTCGTCGGCGACCTCGCCGTAGAGTCCCGCCTCGATCGCCTCGTCGCGGCTCAGCACCCATGAGCGATGCCCCTCGGCGGCGCGCCATCCTTCGACGAGCGCGGTGCGAGCGGATGCCTCGAGCCCGGGCTCGAAGTACAGCGCCACGCACCGCGGCTCTCCCCCGACGTGACGCACCCCGACGAGCAGCTCGGGCCGGTCGTCGATGAAGACGTGTCGATGCATCGGCACGTCGACCACGCCGTGATCGGCCGTGACGAGCAGGCCCGCGCCACGCGGCATCCGTCGTTCGAAGGCCGCGAGTTCGCCGTCGAGCGTCTCGAGCTGGCCGAGCCACCTGTCGGACTCCCAGCCGTGCGCGTGCGCAGCCTGGTCGAGTTCGGGCACGTAGAGGTAGACCACGGCGGGCTCACCGGTCGCGAGGATGCGATCGGCTTCGGCGAAGCGGTCGGCGACGGATCCCCCGGGGCGGTACTCCGCCCCGCGGAGCACGGCGCGCGTGAAGCCCGAGTCGGAGTACCTGGCGGCGCCGATGGCGTAGCCGGCGACACCCGCCTCGCGCATCGTCTCGAAGAGCGTCGGGAGCCGTTGCCAGGTCTCCGGCGGCATGCCGGCATCCCATCCGCTCAGCTGGTTGACGACGCGGTCGTGGGCGGCATCCAGCACGCGGTAGCCCACGAGGCCGTGCTCGCCAGGGGGTCGACCGGTCGCGAAGGTCGCGATCGCGGCCGCAGTGGTCGAGGGGAACACGGTGCGGAGCACGTCGCGCTTCGCCATGCGGGAGGCGAGGAACCTCGCGTGCCCGGCTCTCGCCTGGAGGTTCGAGGCGCCGAGCCCGTCGACGAGCACGACGACGACGGCCGATGCCCGGGGAAGGCCCAGTTCGTTCGGGAGGCCCAGGACGGCCGACATCGAACTGCCGAGGACCCCGGCAAGGCGCGGGGCGGTGTCGGCCGGCACCGGTAGCATTGCAGACATCGCGCCCAGTCTGGCACAGGCCGGGCGCGCCCCTGTTCCCTGCGTGCATGCCACGCCCGCCCCAGAGACGACGGATGACCCGAGCAAAGAACCAGCCCGCCGAAGACCCGATCGTCGAGCGCATCGAAGATGTCGACGTCGCCAACGAGATGCAGGGCTCGTTCCTCGAGTACGCGTACTCCGTCATCTACTCGCGAGCGCTGCCCGACGCCCGCGACGGTCTCAAGCCCGTGCAACGACGCATCCTGTACCAGATGACCGAGATGGGGCTGCGGCCCGATCGCGGTCACGTGAAGTCGGCGCGCGTCGTCGGCGAGGTCATGGGAAAGCTCCACCCGCACGGTGACACGGCGATCTACGACACCCTCGTGCGCATGGCCCAGGCCTTCACCCTGCGCGTGCCGCTCATCGACGGCCACGGCAACTTCGGCTCGCTCGACGACGGCCCCGCCGCATCGCGCTACACCGAAGCCCGCCTCGCCTCCCCCGCGCTCGCGATGACCGAGGGACTCGACGAGAACGTCGTCGACTTCGTGCCGAACTACGACAATCAGCTCACCCAGCCCGAGGTGCTGCCAGCGGCCTACCCGAATCTGCTCGTCAACGGCGCGAGCGGCATCGCCGTCGGTATGGCGACCAACATGGCGCCGCACAACCTCATCGAGGTCGTGGGCGCCGCGCGGCACCTCATCGCGCACCCGAACGCCACGCTCGACGAGCTCATGGAGTACGTGCCCGGACCCGACCTGCCCACCGGCGGCACGATCGTCGGCCTCTCGGGCATCAAAGACGCCTACGCCACCGGGCGCGGCAGCTTCAAGACGCGCGCAAAGGTGAGCGTCGAGTCGATCACGGCCCGCAAGACCGGACTCGTCGTCACGGAGCTGCCCTACCTCGTCGGCCCCGAGAAGGTCATCGAGAAGATCAAGGACGGCGTCAACGCCAAGAAGATCAACGGCATCTCCGACGTCACCGACCTCACAGACCGCACGAACGGCCTGCGGCTCGTCATCGGCATCAAGACGGGGTTCAGCCCCGACGCCGTACTCGAACAGCTCTACCGGCTGACGCCCCTCGAGGACTCGTTCAACATCAACAACGTCGCACTGGTCGACGGCGGCCCGCAGACCCTCGGCCTGCGCGAGCTCCTCCAGGTCTACGTGGCGCACCGCATCTCGGTCGTCACCCGTCGCTCCGAGTACCGCCTGGCTCGCCGACGCGAGCGCCTGCACCTCGTCGACGGCCTGCTCATCGCGATCCTCGACATCGACGAGGTCATCCAGCTCATCCGCGGCAGCGATGACACCGCCGCCGCCCGTGCCCGACTGATCGAGGTGTTCGATCTCAGCCAGGTGCAGGCCGACTACATCCTCGAGCTGCAGCTGCGGCGACTCACGAAGTTCTCGCGCATCGAGCTCGAGGCCGAGCGCGACAAGCTCCGCGCAGAGATCGCCGAGCTCGAGGCGCTGCTCTCGAGCCGGCACCGCATCGAGGCACTCGTCTCCGACGAACTCGCCGAGATCGCCGAGCGCTTCGGCACTCCGCGGCGTACCCTGCTCACCGATGCCCGGCCGAGCATCGCCGGTGCCGCCGCGAAGCGCGCCGCTGCGATCCTCGAGGTCGCCGACGTGCCCTGCCGAGTCTTCCTCTCGGCCACCGGTCGCATCGCGCGCGTCGACCTGCCCGTCGGCGACGAGGGCGCACCCGCCATCACCGTGCCCGCTCGTCGCAGCAAGCACGACGCGATCCGCTCGACGCTCGACACGACGAGCCGGGCCGAGATCGGCGCCGTGACGAGCCTCGGCCGGCTCATCCGCTTCACGCCAGTCGACCTGCCGATGCTGCCGCCGACTTCGGTGCAGCTCGGCGCGGGCGTCAAGATCGGCGACTACCTCGCACTGCCGAACCGCGACGAGAAGGTGCTCGCGATCGTCTCCCTCGACGCCGATCGATCGATCGCGCTCGGAACGAAGCAGGGTGTCGTCAAGCGGGTGTCGACCGGCGCCTACCCGAACAAGCCCGAGTTCGAGGTGATCGGCCTGAAGGCCGGCGACGAGGTCGTCGGCGCAGTTCAGGGCGACGAGAGCGACGAACTCGTGTTCGTCGCGAGCGATGCGCAGTTGCTCCGGTTCCCGGCTGCGACGGTGCGGCCGCAGGGGTGCCCCGCGGGTGGAATGGCCGGCATCAACCTCGGCAACGGCGCACACGTCGTGCACTTCACGAGCATCGCCGCAGGCGACGTGCCCGAGACGGTCGTGGTCACGATCGCGGCGACGACCGACACGCTGCTCGGCACCGACCCCGGCAGCGCCAAGGTCAGCGAGTTCGCGGAGTTCCCGGCCAAGGGCCGCGCGACCGGCGGCGTGCGTGCACAGCGCTTCCTGAAGGGCGAAGATGCACTGCACCTCGCCTGGGTCGGCCGCTCCCCCGCCCTCGCCGTCGGGCCTGATGGCACGGCTCGCACGCTGCCCGACAGCGGCGCCAAGCGCGACGCCTCCGGCCAGGCGCTCGAGGCGGTCGTCGGCGCGGTCGGCACGCGCATCGGCTGACGCCCGTCGCCCGGGGTTGACGCGGGCGCGCCGGAGGGGCATATTCGGCCGTGCCCGTCGATGAGCGCCCGCACGCGTTCGCGCGCCGGCTCGCGGGCGAACGGGAGGGCCATCCATGGTGCACGCCACCTTGCGCGATCTCGCCGGAACCACCGTGCTGGAGCCCGGCGACGACGGCTACGACGAAGCCCGCACGGTCTGGAACGGCATGATCGACCGGCGGCCGCGATACATCGCGCGCTGCGCCGATGCCGACGACGTCGCCGCCGCCATCCGGTTCGCCGCCGGGCACGACCTCGAGATCGGCGTGCGCTGCGGCGGGCACGGCATCGTCGGCCACGCCGTGCCCGACGATGGGCTCATGATCGATCTCCGCCCCATGGGCGACGTGCAGGTCGACGCGGCCGAGCGGCGTGCGCGGGTGCAGGGCGGCGCGCTCCTCGGCGCCCTCGATCGAGCAACGCAGCAGCACGGCCTCGCCACGACGGCGGGCAACGTCTCGCACACGGGCGTCGGCGGACTCACCCTCGGCGGCGGCATGGGGTGGCTTGCGAGGCGACACGGGCTCGCCTGCGACAACGTGATCGCGTTCGAGCTCGTCACGGCGGACGGTGAGCGGCTGCGGGTCGACCGAGACTCCCACAGCGATCTCGACTGGGCGCTGCGCGGCGGCGGGGGCAACTTCGGCATCGTCACCGCGTTCGAGTTCGCGCTGCACCCCGAACCCGGTGATGCGATCTCCGTCGAGTTCCACTATTCGATCGACGACGACGCGACTGCGGCCGCGATGCGCGTCTGGCGAGACCTCGCTGCCGACGCGCCGAGGGAGGCCACCTTCACCACCACGATCTCAGGAGCGACGGTCGCGCTCGGGTTCGTGTGGGTCGGCGATCCGGTCGCCGCTCGTCCGCGGATCGACGAGCTCGAGCGACGCCTCGCCGAAGTGGCGGCGCCCGCCCGTTCCTCGATCGATCCGCTCAGCTACCTGCAGCTGCAGACCCGTGAAGACGACATCGAGGGCCACGAATGGCGTCGGTACTGGAAGGGACACTACTTCCGTGAGCTCGGTGACGACCTGATCGATGCGCTGCTCGCTCGCGATGGCGGGTTGTCGCCCGACGTGAGCCTGCAGGCGTACGGCGGCGCCATCGCCGAGGTGCCCGGCGATGCGACCGCCTTCTCGAGGCGGGACACGGCGTTCGAGTTCGTCGCCGCATCGCGCTGGCGCTCACCCGACGACGACGCGCTGAGGATGGCGGCCGCACGACGCTACGCGAGCACGATGGACGGGTTCTCCAGCGGAGCGTACGTCAACGTGCTCGGCGATGACGGCGACGCCGGGATCCGCCGCGCCTATTCCGCCGACCAGCTGGCGCGACTGACCGCGGTCAAGGACGCGTACGACCCCGGCAACGTCTTCCACCTGAACCAGAACATACGGCCGAGCGCCGGCTGAACGTCAGGCGTCGATGCGGTCGCGTTCGAGCGAGTCGGAGCTCTCGATGATGAACTCCTTGCGCGGCGCGACATCCGTGCCCATGAGCAGTTCGAACACCCGCCCGGCGTTCTCGGCGTCGCCGATGCCCACGCGACGGAGCGTGCGGTGCCGACGATCCATCGTGGTCGTCGCGAGCTGATCGGCGTCCATCTCGCCGAGTCCCTTGTATCGCTGGATCGGGTCTTGATACCGCTTCTTCTGCCGATCGAGCGTCGCGAGCACGCCCTTGAGCTCGGCTTCGGAGTACGTGTAGATCGTCTCGTTCGGCTTCGAACCCGGGTTCATCACGACCACGCGGTGCAGGGGCGGCACCGCTGCGAACACCCTGCCGTTCTCGATCATCGGTCGCATGTAGCGGAAGAAGAGCGTGAGCAGCAGCGTGCGGATGTGCGCGCCGTCGACATCGGCATCGGCCATCAGGATGACCTTGCCATAGCGGGCGGCCTCGAGATCGAAGCTGCGGCCCGACCCGGCGCCGATCACCTGGATGATCGAGGCGCACTCGGCGTTCGCCAGCATGTCGGCGACGCTCGCCTTCTGCACGTTCAGGATCTTGCCGCGGATCGGCAGCAGCGCCTGGTGCTCGCTGTCGCGCGCGAGCTTGGCGGTGCCGAGGGCGGAGTCGCCCTCGACGATGAACAGCTCGCTGTGCGAGACGTCGTTCGATCGGCAGTCGACGAGCTTCGCGGGAAGCGACGAGCTCTCGAGCGCGTTCTTGCGGCGCTGCGTCTCTTTGTGTGCGCGCGCTGAGATGCGCGACTTCATCTCGGCGACGACCTTGTCGAGCAGCAGGGCCGCCTGGTTCTTGTCGTCGCGCTTCGTGGAGGCGAAGCGCGCGCCGAGCTCCTTCGTCAACACGCTCGAGACGATGGAGCGCGCGGCGGGCGTGCCGAGCACCTCCTTCGTCTGGCCCTCGAACTGCGGCTCGGGCAGGCGCACCGTCACGACGGCCGTGAGGCCGGCGAGCACGTCGTCCTTCTCGAGCTTGTCGTTGCCGGCCTTCAGCCGTCGAGCGTTCTGCTCGACCTGCTGGCGCAGGAACTTCAGGAGTCCCTGGTCGAAGCCCGCCTGGTGCGTGCCGCCCTTGGGCGTCGCGATGATGTTGACGAACGAGCGGATGACCGTGTCGTAGCCGGTGCCCCAACGCAGCGCGATGTCGACGACGCACTCGCGCTTCAGTTCGGTCGGCACCATGGCGCCGCCTTCGGTGAGCACGGGCACGGTCTCGGTGAAATGACCGGAGCCGGTCAGTCGCCAGACATCGGTGAGCGGGGCATCGGTCGCCAGGTGCTCGACGAACTCGGAGATGCCGCCCTCGAACTGGAACGAGGTGGTGTGCGGGGCCTCGCCGCGCTCGTCGGTGACGTCGATCGCGAGCCCGGGAACGAGGAACGCGGTCTGCCGTGCGCGACCGAGGAGCTCCTCGGTCTGGAACTCGGCGCCCTTCGTGAAGATCTGCCGGTCGGCCCAGTAGCGGATGCGCGTGCCGGTGACGCCCTTCGCCACCTTGCCGACGACCCGCAGCTCGCTGCGCTGCTCGAACGGCGTGAAGGGCGCATCGGGCGACGGCGCACCGGAGTCGGCGAAGTTGCCGGGCTCGCCGCGGTGGAACGACATGGCCCAGGTCTTGCCGTCGCGGTCGACCTCGACATCGAGTCGCTCGGAGAGCGCGTTGACGACAGACGCACCGACACCGTGCAGGCCACCGGAGGCGGCGTAGGAGCCCGAGCCGAACTTGCCACCGGCGTGCAGCTTCGTGAACACGACCTCGACGCCCGACAGCCCCGTCTTGGGCTCGATGTCGACCGGGATGCCGCGTGCGCGGTCGCGCACCTCGACGCTGCCGTCGGGGTGCAGGGTCACGCCGATCTCGTTGCCGTGACCCGCGAGCGACTCGTCGACCGAGTTGTCGATGATCTCCCAGAGGCAGTGCATGAGGCCGCGGGAGTCGGTCGAACCGATGTACATGCCGGGTCGCTTGCGCACGGCCTCGAGGCCCTCGAGCACGGAGAGATGGCGGGCGGAATAGTCGGAGCTCACGTCAAGCAAGCCTACTGAGCTGCACCGACACATCCACTCAGCCACTACGCGCTGAGCGAAATGCCCGGCCCAACGGAAGGAACCGGCCCGTACTCGTGTTTTCATTGATGAACGGAACACCACGCATGAGCGACGAAGGAGGAGCCATGACCCAGTACACCGAGACCACCGGTGCGGTCGATGAACTCGAGACCCCTTACGAGCTCACCGCGCTCGATCGATGCGATGCCTGCGGCGCGCAGGCGTACATCCGCGTCGTCGTCGCGAGCGGCGAACTGCTGTTCTGCGCCCACCACGGTCGCAAGCACCAGGAGAAGCTCTCGCAGATCGCGCACAGCTGGCACGACGAGTCGAGCAAGCTGCTCGCCGATCGCAGCTGACCGACCGACTCCACGAACGCCCCGGCTCGTCCGGGGCGTTCGTCGTTTCAGGACTCGGCCGGTCTCAGGACTCGGAGATCGAAACGCCGGCCGCAGCCAGCTGCGCAGCACGTGCGGCCGACGCATAGGCGTCGACGGCCTTCGCGCGCGCCCCTGCGACGTACTCGAGCCCGGCGCGGGATGCCATCGTCTCGAGCAGGCGATCGGCGAACACCGGGTTCTTGGCGAGCACCGGGCCATGCAGGTGGGTGCCGTAGACGTCGCCCATGACCGCGCCCTCCTGGCCGGAGTCGCGGCCGTTGCCGTGGCCTGCACGGAGACGGCCGAGCGGCGAGGCCTCGGCCCCCACGTAATCGCGGGCGTGGTTCTCGAAGCCAACGAGCATGCCGAAGCGCGGGCTCTTCACGACGACGTCGCCGGTCACGCGGTTGGCACGCGGCACCGAACGGCCGGGCAGGATGCCGAGGCCCTCGACGCTCCGCCCGCTGGCGAGTTCGATGCCCCAGCTGAGGAGCTCCCAGCCGGTGCCGATGGAGAGGATCGGAACCCCTTCGGTGCCCCAGCGGCGGAACTCGTCATGCATCGTGAGCAGCAGCTCGCGACTCTCGTCGAGTGACGAGTCGCTGCCCGAGCCGAGCACGATCGCGTCGACCCGCGGCGGCAGCTGCGCAGCCGACTCGACGTCGACGACCTCTGCATCGAGGCCGGCCCAGCGCGCGCGCGTCGCGAGCACCCTGGCGTTCTCGGCGTCGCCGTTCGTGTTCTGGAGTCGGGGAAGCAACGAGACGATCGAGAGGGTCATTCTGCTCCAGCGAGTCCGAGGTGGGCGCGAGTGCGTCGCATGGCGTCGGCGGTGAAGACGATCGTCTTGACTCCGGACTCGGGGGCCGGCATCGCCAGGAAGTCGTCGACTGCGGTGCCGAGATCGGGCTCGACGCGGTCGATCTCGACGCCGTCGTAGGCGAGCATGAGCGCAGCCTCGGCCGACTTCGAACCCGTCACGATCGAGACCCGCCCGAGCGAACCGGCATCCGCCGGCCAGAAATAGGAGGGGTCGCGCACGTCGGAACCGATCGCGAACAGGATCTGCTCGGTGCCGGGCGCGATGCTGTCGACGTTGAGCTGGTAGCTCGCCGGGTTCTGGACGAGCACGAACTCGACGTCGTGACCGCGAACGGTGGTGCGCTCGCCCCGGCCGAACACGGCGGGGATGGCGCTCAGCGCGTCGGCCGCCGTCGGGCTCGAGAAGCGATCGCCGAGCACCGCCTTGGCCGTCGCGTATGCCGCGGCCGCATCGACGGCGTAGTGCACGCCACGTGCCGGCAGGCCGATCGAGACGGAGGCCCCGGCGTCGTCGAGCACCGCAGCGGCGCCGTCGACCGTCTCGACGAGCACGTCGGTGCCGCTCGAGAGGCGGGTGCTGCTCGTCTCGGTGTAGCCGAGGCCCCGAGGCGAGGCTGCGAGCACCGTGTCGGTGACACCGAAGCGATGCACGGCCACCTCGGGGCGCACCCGTTCCGCCAGGCGCTCGAGGTACGCGTCGTCGGCATTCACGACGATCGACTCGCCCGCGCGCGCGGCGATGCGAGCGAGCATGGAGGCGACCATCTCGGAGTCGTGGAACCGGTCGATCTGGTCGACCATGACGTTCGTGAGGCACACGACTCGCGCGTCGACGCCCTGCATGACGAGGGCGCCGTGGCCCTCGTCCATCTCGAGCACCGCGACCTCGCCGGGCACGCGGCCGCGCCAATCGGCCTGCTCGAGCAGCGCCGAGGTGAGGCCCTGGCTGATGTTCGCCGTCGATGGGTTCGTGAAGACGTCGACGCCGTGGGCGCGAAGGATCGCGACGAGCATCTTGGTCGTGGTCGACTTGCCGCTCGATCCCGAGACGACGACGAGGCCCTGAGGGAAGCCCGAGAGCGTGCGCTTCAGGTACTTCGGGGCGATGCGGTTGACGACCAGGCCGGGAACAGCCGATCCGCCGCCGGGCTTGCGCAGCCGGGCGGCGAATCGGGTGAGCCTGCCGACGAGGATCGCCGGCGCGTAGCGCACCTGCGGCCTACTCGAGGTAGTCGCGGAGCGACTGCGAACGCGAGGGGTGACGCAGCTTCGCCATCGTCTTCGACTCGATCTGGCGGATGCGCTCACGCGTGACCCCGAAGGTGTCGCCGATCTGGTCGAGCGTCTTCGGCATGCCGTCGCCGAGGCCGAAGCGCATGCGGATGACGCCGGCCTCGCGCTCGCTCAGCGAGTCGAGGAGCGACTCGAGCTGCTTCTGCAGCATCGTGAAGCCCACCGCGTCGGCCGGGACGACCGCCTCGGTGTCCTCGATCAGGTCGCCGAACTCGCTGTCGCCGTCTTCACCGAGCGGCGTGTGCAGCGAGATTGGCTCGCGGCCGTACTTCTGCACCTCGATGACCTTCTCGGGGGTCATGTCGAGTTCGCGGCTGAGCTCTTCGGGCGTGGGCTCGCGACCCAGGTCCTGCAGCATCTGGCGCTGCACGCGGGCGAGCTTGTTGATGACCTCGACCATGTGCACGGGGATGCGGATGGTGCGCGCCTGGTCGGCCATCGCGCGGGTGATCGCCTGGCGGATCCACCACGTCGCATAGGTCGAGAACTTGAAGCCCTTGGTGTAGTCGAACTTCTCGACCGCACGGATGAGGCCGAGGTTGCCCTCCTGGATGAGGTCCAGGAACTGCATGCCACGACCCGTGTAGCGCTTCGCGAGCGAGACCACGAGGCGGAGGTTCGCGCCGAGCAGGTGGCTCTTCGCGCGCTGTCCGTCTTTCGCGACCCACTGCAGCTCGCGGCCGAGCTGCGAGCGCTTCTCGGCGTCGGTCATGTGCGAGAGCTTCTCTTCGGCGAACAGTCCCGCCTCGATGCGCATCGCGAGCTCGACCTCTTCGGCCGCGTTCAGGAGCGCGACCTTTCCGATCTGCTTCAGGTAGTCCTTGACGGGGTCGGCCGTCGCACCGGTGATGGCGCTCGAGTAGACCGGAACCTCGTCTTCGTCGTCGACCGCGCGCAGCACGAGCGCGCCAGTGGGGTGCGGCTCGACCGCGACGGCCTTCGTGTCGTCATCGTCGCCGTCGGAGGCCGAATCTTCGGCACCTTCTGCGACCTCGATGTCGACGACTTCTTCACCCTCGTCTTCGTCCTTGGCCTTCGCCTTGGCCCGGGGCTTGGTCGCGGCCTTCGCGGTCGTTGCGCGCGGCGTCTTCGCCGCGGGGGTGGCCGCAGCCTTCGCGGGCGTCTTCGCGGCGGTCGACTTCGCGGCGGTCGCGCGCTTCGCAGCGGGCTTCTCCGCCTCGCTCGCAGCCTTCGTCGTTGCCATTCGTTGAACCTCTCCTACCGTCGTGCGCTCGTGCCCTCACGGACTCGGCTCATGCACTCGGTCCGGTCGTTTTCGGACACTATGAGGACCCATGTCAAGTCCGCTGCATCGGCATGGTCTTTCACCACGCCAGCGGGCCAGAACGGGTCCTGCCTCCATTATACAGACCCGTGCACCGCAAACCGCCTGAACGGGCCCGACTCGCCCTCCTGTTGCTACAACATCGAGGCCGCGACGGGCATTCCCCGGGCTCAGCGTCCGCGCGGCGTGTCGTCGTCGTTCGCGCGGCGGAAGGCGAGGAACTTCTCGAGCTCGGCGGCGATCTCGTCGGCCGACGGCAGCTCGCCGTCTTCGTCGGTGAGCGGCGACCGGAGCGTGGTCCCCTCCATGTAGGAGTCGTGCCGCTGCTCGAGCGTGCCGACGAGCTTCGCGAGCTCGGCGTTCTCTGCAACCTGCTCATCGATTCGGGCGACGAAGTCCCGCCCCTGCTCGCGCAGCGCATCAGTCGGGAAGATGCGACCGGTCGAGGCGCTGATCGCCTCGAGCGCAGTGATCGCGGCGGAGGGGTACTCGGCGTCGGAGAGGTAGTGCGGGATGAGCAGCACGAAGCCCGTGGTCGGGTGGTCGAGCTCCTGGAGCCGGAACTCGACGAGGTGCAGCACGTTGGCGGGCACCTGCGTCGTCGGCCGCCAGATCGACATGGCCTCGATGAGCTCGGAGCGGTTGCCGCTCACGGTCACGCCGACGGGCCGCGTGTGCGGCACCGGCATGGGGATCGAGTTGATCCAGGTGGTGGACGAGACCTCGAACCGCTCGATCAGGTCGAGCACGGCCGAGCTGAACCGCTGCCACTGGTAGTCGGGCTCGAACCCGGTGAGGAGCAGGAACTGCTGGCCGAGCTCGTCGACCGCGAGGTCGAGGCTCAGTCGCGGCGGCGTGTACTCGGTGAGGTGGTCGCCCTCGAAGAGGATGATCGGCCGCCGGGCGCGATAGTCGAGCAGCTCGTCGGCCTCGAAGGATGCCACGACCGTGCTGTCGAGGGTGGAGAGCAGGTACTCGGTCGTCTGCGCGACGGCCCCGCCTGCGTCGGCGTAGCCGGTGAGACCCGCAACCAGCGGAAGCCCGGCGGGAACGATCACGTCGGGGTTCAACTCGTACAGGGAGCGGGGGTCGCGCATGCTTCCAGCCTACTGAGACCGATTGCGCCCGCCTCCGGATCACCGGTCGTCCACGTGATGCCGAGAGCGAACACGTACGATCGGTCGCATGGCTGTTCCCTCCCTCTCCGTGACCGACTCCCCCGCTGCGACCTCCGATGCCGATGTCGTGCTGCTCGCCGTTCGAAAGGGCGCCGACGGCCGCGAGCTCCTCGCCGAGGACGGCTTCGAGTGGGTCGCTGCCGCGCTCGAGACGCTCGGCGTCGGCGGCACGGCCGAAGAGCTCATCCGCCTCCCGGGTGCAGCGGGCGGCCCCCGCATCGTCGCGGTGGTGGGCGTCGGCGAGCGAGCGGATGCCCCGAGCCTCCGCCTGGCCGCCGGCAGCGCGCTCCGCCAGCTGAAGGGCGAGGTCACGGTGGCGATCGCCGTGCCGACCGCCGACGCCGACGCCGCTTCCGCGTTGCTCGAGGGCGCCGGGCTCGGCGCCTACGGGTACGACGGCTTTCGTTCGGAGTCGAGGCCGCGACCGACGACCATCGTGCTGCACTCCGTGTTCGACGACGCCGCGATCAGTCTCGACCGCGTCCGTGCAGTGGTCTCCGCCGTCGCGACCACGAAGGACCTCGTCAACATGCCGCCCGCCGACCTGTTCCCCGCGCGCCTCGCCGAGATCGCCGTCGAGACGGCCGCTGTCGTGGGCATCGGATCGAAGGTCTGGGACGAGGAGGCGCTCGCGGCCGACGGGTTCGGCGGCATCCTCGCCGTCGGTCAGGGCTCGAGCCGCGGTCCGCGGCTCGTGCGCCTCGACTACACGCCGGCCGGGGCATCCGTTCACCTCGCCCTCGTCGGCAAGGGCATCACGTACGACTCGGGCGGCATCTCGCTGAAGCCCATGATGTCGCTCGTCGGCATGAAGACCGACATGGCGGGTGCCGCGACGGTGCTCTCTGCCATGGTGGCCCTCGCCGAGCTCGAGGTGCCGATCCGGGTCACCGGCTGGCTCTGCATCGCCGAGAACCTGCCCTCCTCGACCGCGGTGCGCCCGAACGACGTGCTGCGGATCCGCGGCGGCAAGACCGTCGAGGTCATCAACACCGATGCGGAGGGCCGGCTCGTGCTCGCCGACGGCCTGGTCGCCGCGAGCGAGGAGCAGCCCGACGCGATCGTCGACGTCGCGACCCTGACCGGTGCTCAGATGGTCGCACTCGGCCACCGCATCGCGGGCCTCATGGGCGAGGAGGAGCTCGTCGCGCAGGTACGTGCAGCGGCGGACCAGGTCGACGAGTCGACGTGGCCGATGCCGCTCCCCGGCGACCTCATGCCGTACCTGAAGTCGGACGTCGCCGACCTCGCGAACACCAAGCTCGGCATGACGGTGCCCGGCATGCTGCTCGCAGGCGTCTTCCTGCAGGAGTTCGTCGGGCTCCGCACGGGCACCGAGACGCGCATCCCGTGGGCGCACCTCGACATCGCAGGGCCGTCGCACAACACCGCAGCGGGCCATGGCTTCACCGGTTCCGGCGCCACCGGCGTCGCCGTTCGCACGCTCGTCCGCCTGGGCGAGCAGCTCGTCGCAGGGTAGTAAGGTCATATGGGCGAGATCCTCGCCCATACACCCTGTCCCGGCAACGAACCGGGAGCAGTCCGTGTCGCAGATCTGGTGCGCAAGGGAGAGAGCGTTTGTCCGAGCAGAACTTTGACATTGTCGTCCTGGGCGGAGGCAGCGCCGGTTACGCCGCTGCGATCCGTGCCGTCGAACTCGGCATGACCGCCGTGGTGATCGAGAAGGACAAGCTCGGCGGCACGTGTCTCCACCGCGGTTGCATCCCCACGAAGGCCCTGCTGCACTCGGCAGAGGTCGCCGAGGTGGCCCGCGAATCTGCGAAGTACGGTGTCAAGACCTCGTTCGAGGGCGTCGACATCGCCGGCGTCTCGGCGTACCGCGAGGGCATCGTCGCGAGCAAGTGGAAGGGCCTGCAGGGCCTGCTGAAGGCACGCGGCATCCCCGTGATCGCCGGTGAGGGCCGCCTCGTCGGCGCCAACGCCGTGGCTGTCGGCGACGACCGCTACGTCGGCAAGAACGTCGTGCTCGCCACGGGCTCCTACTCGCGTTCGCTGCCGGGCCTCGAGATCGGCGGCCGCGTCATCACGAGCGAGCAGGCGCTCGAGCTCGACTTCATCCCCAAGAAGGTCGCCGTGCTCGGCGGCGGCGTCATCGGCGTCGAGTTCGCGAGCGTCTGGAACTCCTTCGGCGCCGACGTGACCATCATCGAAGCGCTGCCCCACCTCGTGCCCAACGAGGAGGAGACCATCTCGAAGCAGCTGGAGCGCGCGTTCCGCAAGCGCGGCATCGAGTACTCGCTCGGCGTGCGCTTCCAGAGCGTGACCCAGAACGACGACGGCGTCGTCGTGACGCTCGAGAACGGCACCACCTACGAGGCCGAGCTGCTGCTCGTCGCCGTCGGCCGCGGCCCGGTCACCCAGAACCTCGGGTACGAAGAGGCCGGCATCACGATCGACCGCGGCTTCGTCATCACGAACGACCGCCTCGAGACGAGCGTCCCTGGCGTCTACGCCGCCGGCGACATCGTCCCCGGGCTCCAGCTCGCGCACCGCAGCTACCAGCAGGGCATCTTCATCGCCGAGGAGATCGCGGGCCTCGCCCCGATCGTCGTCGAAGACGTGAACATCCCGAAGATCACGTACTGCGAGCCCGAGGTCGCGTCCGTCGGCTACACCGAGGCGAAGGCAGCCGAGAAGTTCGGCGCCGACCAGGTCTCGTCGTTCGAGTACAACCTCGCCGGCAACGGCAAGAGCTCGATCCTCGGTACGTCGGGCTCGATCAAGGTCGTCCGCGTGAACGAAGGACCGATCGTCGGCGTGCACATGATCGGCGGCCGTGTCGGCGAGCTCATCGCCGAGGCCCAGCTCGCCGTGAACTGGGAGGCCTACCCCGAAGACATCGCCCCGTTCATCCACGCCCACCCGACCCAGGGCGAGGCGTTCGGCGAAGCCGTGCTGAAGCTGGCCGGCAAGCCGCTCCACGCCATCTGAACACGTCGTACCCATCCACGACTGCAATAAGCTAGAAAGCGTTCCCACGCTGTGAAGGAGACAAGCGCATGAGCGAATCCGTCAGCCTCCCGGCACTCGGAGAGAGTGTCACTGAGGGCACGGTCACCCGCTGGCTGAAGAATGTCGGCGACCGTGTCGAGGTCGACGAGCCGCTGCTCGAGGTCTCGACCGACAAGGTCGACACCGAGATCCCGTCGCCCGTCGCGGGTGTCATCGAGGCGATCCTCGTCCAGGAGGACGAGACCGTCGAGGTCGGCACTGCGCTCGTGACGATCGGCGACGGATCGGGTGCAGCCGCTGCTCCGGCCGCTCCCGAGGCTGCAGCGCCCGTCACCGAGGCTGCTCCGGCAGCTCCTGCCGAGCCGGCCGCGCCTGCGGCACCGGTCGCCGAGCCGGCCGCTCAGGCACCGGCTGCTCCGGCTGCTCCCCCGGCACCCGCCGCGGAGCCCGTCGCGCCCGCAGCACCGGTCGCCGAGCCCGTCGCACAGGCACCGGCAGCACCGGTCGCTCCTGCGGCACCCGTCGCCGAGCCCGTCGCACAGGCGCCGGCCGCTCCCGCAGCACCCGTCGCCGAGCCCGTCGCACAGGCACCGGCAGCTCCTGCTGCTCCTGCAGCACCCGTGGCCGAGCCTGCCGCACCGGCAGCTCCGGCAGCGCCGACCGGTGGTTCGCACGCCGGCCCCGCCGGCTACGTCACCCCGATCGTCCGCAAGCTCGCGAACGAACAGGGCGTCGACCTCGCCAGTGTCACCGGCACGGGCGTCGGCGGTCGAATCCGCAAGCAGGACGTCATCTCGGCGAACGTCGCTCCCGCGGCATCCGCTGAGGCCGCTCCGGCCCGTCAGGAGCTCGAGATCTCGCCGCTGCGCGGCACGACCGTGCCGATGACGCGCCTGCGCAAGGTCGTGGCCGAGCGCGCCGTGGTCTCGATGACCTCGACCGCGCAGCTGACGACCGTCGTCGAGGTCGACGTGACCCGTGTTGCGCGCCTGCGCGACAAGGTCAAGGGCGACTTCCTCGCCAAGACCGGCAACAAGCTCTCGTTCCTGCCGTTCTTCGCGATGGCAGCGGCCGAGGCGCTCCGCGCGTACCCGATCATCAACTCCACCGTCGACGGCGATAGCATCGTCTACCCGGCGCAAGAGAACATGAGCATCGCGGTCGACACCGAGCGCGGCCTGCTCACGCCGGTGATCCGCGACTCGGCCGAGCTCGACATCGCCGGCCTCGCCGCGCAGATCGCCGACCTCGCCGAGCGCACCCGCAACAACCAGCTGAAGCCCGATGAGCTGTCGGGGGGCACCTTCACCCTGACGAACACCGGCTCGCGCGGTGCGCTCTTCGACACGCCGGTCGTGTTCCTGCCGCAGTCGGCGATCCTCGGCACCGGCACCGTCGTGAAGCGTCCCGTGGTCGTCTCGACCGATGGCGCCGACGCGATCGCCGTGCGTTCGATGGTCTACCTGGCGCTCTCGTACGACCACCGCATCATCGACGGCGCCGACGCCGCCCGCTTCCTCACCGCGGTCAAGCAGCGGCTCGAAGAGGGTGCGTTCGAGGCGGACCTCGGCATCTAGCCGAAGATCTCTCGAAGTCGCCAACCGGCCTCGCCCCTCATCACGAGGAGCGAGGCCGGTTCTCGTTCGACGTCTGCGTAGGGAACGGTCACGAGCACCGCCGAGCCCATCTCGGCGGCCACGGCGATTCGCGACGGATCGAAGGCCGATGGCGGGGCTCCCCCGTCGCGGGCGACGCCCATCGCCGCGACGTCGTCGGCCTCTGCGGCGGACCCCGGCTGCACGATCGTCTCCAAGCAGGCCAGATCGAGCTGATCGAAGCACCCAGCGCGTCGGGAGAGCAGGGCCTGCACGGCCGCCACCACATCATCTCCGGACGTCGCACCTTCTGCGGTGACGGCCCCGCCATCGGCCGGTGCGGCCGGTTCCGATGGTTCGGCGGCCACCGCCCGGTCGACCCGCGCGGGTGCTTCGCGTCCGTCGCCCGAGGACACGGCACCGCTCGCCCCGGGTGGCACCAGCGTGAGCACCACGACGAGCGCTCCGCCGCCCATCAGGGAACCGACGATGAGTGCCGGTCTCCGCCGACGCAGGATCGTACGCACACGGCTCACGACGCCGACGGGCGAGTTCTGAGTGCTGGACGACCCAGCCGGGTTCACGCCTCGACGCCCGTCTGCCACGAAGCCGGGCCACTGCGCGAGATCGAGCACGGTGCGGATCGCGCCTCGCGCGGGAGCATCGGATGCATCGTCGCCGTGCTCCTCGTGAAGCTGAACGGCGAGCGGTGCCGTCACCCGCGACGGAAGGCCCGCCCGAGGCGCTGCGACCTCGATGCCACGAATCGGTGAGGGATGCGCGGCCGCGAAGAGCGCCCGTTCGAGCTCCGCTTCGCACGGCATGAACGGCCGGGTCGTCAGTCGCGATCGCATCAGTTCGACGACCGCGGCGAACGCTTCGGGCCGCTCCGTCGAAGCAGTCACTTCGAGAACCAGGTCGGCGAGGGCGACGTGGCCCGCGCGAAGGAGCGGAGTGCGCTCGTGAGGCGGCACCGGGAGCCGCTCGAGCCCGCCGAGACCGGTGAGCCGCGGGCGCCCCTGACCGTCGAGCAGGACGTCTGCCGGTGAGAGCCGCGTGTGCACGAATCCTCGCCGTGCGAGCTCTCCGACCGCGACGGTGATCGGCGCGAGCATCGTGACCGCTTCGCCTGGAGCGATGCGACGCTCGGCGATGACCCGAGCGATCGATGCGCCCGCGAGACGTTCCACTGCGAGTGCGCAACGCCCGTCGTCGAGCGTCGCGACATCGTAGAGCGCGGGCAGCGAGCCCGAGGCATCCGTCGACATCGCTTCGATCTCGAGGGCGAGCGCCGCCCCGCTCGCGGCAGCGTCGTAGACCCGCACGACCACGAGCGGCGCCGGCTCATCGGCCGTGCCGTCGACGGCGGCGAGGAACACGTCGGCGCGCTCACCCGACGCGATGCGTCGCAACAACCGGTAGCCGGCGATGGTCGACTCCCCAGCGGGCCGGAGATCGTGCATCGACGGGCCGGCGTCGGAGCCGTCGTTGGAGCCACGACGGGGGCCTCGCCTCGAGGATCGAACCATGCCGTCGAGCTTGCCCGCCGCCGCTCGTCACCGCCGTGTCAGTCGCCGGTCTGCGGAGTCGAGCCCGTCGAAGACCGCTGTCGAGGAGGAGTGACCTAAGCTGTTTCCCATGCTCGACATCGTCGTCACGGGGCTAAGCGCCAACTCCGTGCCGTACATCGAGGGTCTCGACCTTCAGCGCGCCGTCCATCGCGCGGTTGTCGGGGGCGAACGCCCCGACACCGTACTCCTTCTGGAGCACCCCTCCGTCTACACCGCCGGCAAGCGCACTGCGCCCGACGAACGGCCGACCGACGGGACTCCCGTCATCGACGTCGATCGCGGCGGCAAGATCACCTGGCACGGCCCCGGCCAACTGGTCGGGTATCCGATCCTGCGCCTGCCCGAACCCATCGACGTCGTCGGCTACGTCCGTCGGCTCGAGGGCATCCTCATCGACGTCCTCGCCGACATCGGTCTCGAGTCGCGACGCGTCGACGGCAGGTCCGGCGTCTGGGTCGGCCCGCCGGGCCGCGAGAACAAGATCGCGGCCATCGGCATCAGGGTCGAGAGCGGCGTCACCATGCACGGCTTCGCCCTCAACGCGAGCAACGAGCTCGACGCATACGAACGGATCGTCGCCTGCGGCATCCGCGACGCCGGAGTGACGACGATCAGCCGCGAACTTGGTCGCACCGTGACCCCGGCCGATCTCGTCGAGCCGATCTCCGCGCGATTCCGCGCCGAGGCGGCGATCGCCGCGTGAGCACCGCACCAGAGGGGCGCAGGATGCTGCGCCTCGAAGTCCGCAACGCCCAGACGCCGATCGAACGCAAGCCCGAGTGGATCAAGACACGCGCGAAGATGGGGCCCGAGTACCGGGCGCTGCAGTCGCTCGTGAAGAGCGAAGACCTGCACACCGTGTGCCAGGAAGCCGGCTGCCCGAACATCTACGAGTGCTGGGAGGATCGCGAGGCGACCTTCCTCATCGGCGGATCGCAGTGCACGAGGCGCTGCGACTTCTGTCAGATCGACACCGGCAAGCCGGCCGACTTCGACGCCGACGAGCCGCGCCGCGTGGGTGAATCGGTGGTGCGCATGCAGCTCCGCTATTCCACCGTCACGGGCGTCGCCCGCGACGACCTGCCCGACGGCGGCGCCTGGCTCTACGCCGAGACGATCCGCGAGATCCACCGGCAGTCGCCCGGCACGGGAGTGGAGATCCTCGTGCCCGACTTCAACGGCGTGCCCGAGCTGCTCGGCGAGGTGTTCTCCGCACGCCCCGAGGTGTTCGCCCACAACGTCGAGACCGTTCCGCGCATCTTCAAGCGCATCCGCCCGGCATTCCGCTACGAACGCTCGCTCGACGTGATCACGCAGGGCCGTGATGCCGGCCTCATCACGAAGTCGAACCTCATCCTCGGCATGGGCGAAGAGCGGGCGGAGGTCTCGCAGGCCCTGCAGGACCTGCACGACGCCGGCACCGACATCATCACGGTGACCCAGTACCTGCGACCGAGTCCGCGGCACCTGCCGGTCGCGCGCTGGGTACGCCCCGAGGAGTTCATCGAGATCAAGGAGGAGGCCGAGGCGATCGGATTCCTCGGCGTCCTCGCCGGCCCCCTCGTGCGCTCCTCCTACCGGGCAGGCCGCCTCTGGGCCCAGTCGATGCATGCGAAGGGTCGAGAGCTTCCCGCAGAGCTCTCGCATCTCGCCGACGCGTCGCTCGGCTTCGCGCAGGCGGTCGGCTAGCGGCATCCGTCGTCTCGGACCGCGACGAGATCGCGGTCCGAGACGGCCCTCCGCGCCGGTATCCTTGAGAACATGGCACGCACCAAGGACGCATCGAAGGCTCAGAAGGAGCCCGGCCGCATGAAGCAGATGTGGCAGGTCTTCCAGATGACCCGCCGCTACGATTCCACCGCGCAGTGGCTGATGCTCCTCGGTTTCCTCGCCCCCGTGCTGGTGGGCCTGGGCCTGGCGCTCTGGCTGAGCGAGGGCAACGGCTTCACGATCGCCCTCTGGGTCGTCGCCGGCGTGCTCGCGGGTCTGCTCATCGCACTCGTGATCCTCGGCCGTCGCGCCGAGCGCGCCGCGTACTCCCAGATCGAGGGCCAGCCCGGCGCCGTGGGCGCCGTGCTCCGCAGCGGCCTCCGCGGCGGCTGGATGGGCAACGAGATGCCCGTCGCCGTGAACGGCAAGACGCAAGACGCCGTCTACCGCGCCGTCGGCCGCGGCGGCGTCGCGCTCATCAGCGAGGGCCCCGTCTCGCGCACGAAGCGCATGCTCGACGACGAGCAGCGCAAGGTCACCCGAATCCTTCCGAACGTGCCGGTCACGCAGATCTCGGTCGGCGACGACGAGGGCTCGATCGCGCTCCACAAGCTCCCGGTGACGCTGCGCAAGACGAAGAAGGCGCTCACCAAGCCCGAGGTGCTGGCGGTCTCCAACCGCCTCAACTCGCTGCAGTCCTCGCTGCCGATCCCGAAGGGCATCGACCCGATGAAGGCGCGGCCGCAGCGAGGCAAGATGCGCTGACCCGGCACTGAACGGCACGAACGCGGCCTCCGTCATGACGGGGGCCGCGTTCTCGTTTCCGCAGACGGCCGACGCATCCGACTCGGCGAGCCGCCCCGTCGGCACGGCAGAGGGCGTCAACACGCAGGTCGTGCTCGTCTTGCGCGGCGGCACCGTCGCGCCGCTCGCGATCTGCGGAGCCTGCGAGGGAGCTGACCCGACCCCGCCTAGTAGCGGATGAGCACCGTGCCGGCGACCTTGTCGTGGAAGCCGCGCTGGTCCGAGTCCCAGACGAGCGCCGGAACCACGATCAGGAGGAGTGCGGTACGCACCACGGGGCGCCAAGGGCCGACCCAGCCGCCATCGAGCGGAATGACCCGCATGCCGAGCAGGCGGTGCCCGAGGCTTCCGCCGATGGTCGGGATGAAGACGATCTGCAGCACGGCGAACACGAGCGGAGTCACCCAGGTGTAGGCGACGGACTCGTACGGCGTGAAGAGCAGCGAGATGAGCATCGCGCTCGCCCAGTCGACGAGCAGCGCGGCGAGACGCCGACCGGCGCGAGCCACCGAACCGCGCCCTTCGCTCGGCAGTCCGAGGCGCTCCCCCGGCCACCGGCTCGGTTCGAGGTCTCCGAAGGTCTGGGGTTTCGCGTCAGGCACCGAATGAGTCTACCGAGTGGCGCTGGGCGTAACATGGCCGAAACATTCCGGTCATGGCAGGGAAACGGCACCCGGCTAGCGTCACTACCGGCTGTGAAAGTCCGTCCGGTTCTAGTCCTCTTGGAGACTGCGCAAACATGTTCAGCGATTCGTCCGAAGTTCTCAAGTTCATCAAGGAGACGGATGTCAAGTTCCTCGACATCCGCTTCACCGACCTTCCGGGCGTGCAGCAGCACTTCAACATCCCGGCCTCCACTGTCGATGAAGAGTTCTTCACCGTCGGCCAGCTGTTCGACGGCTCCTCGATCCGTGGCTTCGCGAACATCCACGAGTCCGACATGCAGCTCATCCCCGACGTGACGACCGCGTACGTCGACCAGTTCCGCGCCGAGCGCACGCTCGTCATGGTCTTCGACATCTACAACCCGCGCAACGGCGAGATCTACTCGAAGGACCCGCGCCAGGTTGCCAAGAAGGCCGAGAAGTACCTCGCGTCGACCGGCATCGCCGACACCGCGTACTTCGCCCCCGAGGCCGAGTTCTACATCTTCGACGACGTGCGTTACGAGGTGAACCAGCACTCGAGCTTCTACTCGGTCGACTCCGAAGAGGGCGCCTGGAACAGCGGCCGCAAGGAGGAGGGCGGCAACCTCGCCAACAAGACCCCGTTCAAGGGCGGCTACTTCCCGGTCAGCCCGGTCGACAAGACGGCGGACCTGCGCGACGACATCTCGCTCAAGCTCATCGAGGCGGGTTTCCAGCTCGAGCGCTCGCACCACGAGGTGGGCACCGGCGGACAGCAGGAGATCAACTACCGCTTCGACACGATGGTGCACGCGGCCGACGACATCCTGAAGTTCAAGTACATCGTGAAGAACACCGCAGATCAGTGGGGCAAGACGGCGACGTTCATGCCGAAGCCGCTCTTCGGCGACAACGGCTCGGGCATGCACACCCACCAGTCACTCTGGAACGACGGCAAGCCGCTGTTCTACGACGAGGCGGGCTACGGCGGACTCTCCGACCTCGCGCGCTGGTACATCGGCGGCCTGCTGAAGCACGCTCCGGCCGTGCTCGCCTTCACCAACCCGAGCGTCAACTCCTTCCGTCGCCTCGTTCCCGGCTTCGAGGCTCCCGTCAACCTCGTGTACTCGGCCGGCAACCGCTCGGCGTGCATCCGCATCCCGATCACCGGAACCAACCCGAAGGCGAAGCGCATCGAGTTCCGCGTGCCCGATGGCGCGAGCAACCCGTACCTCGCCTTCGCCGCACAGCTCATGGCCGGCCTCGACGGCATCAAGAACCGCATCGAGCCCCACGAGCCCGTCGACAAGGACCTCTACGAGCTCCCGCCCGAGGAGGCCAAAGCCATCCCGCAGCTGCCGGGTTCGCTCGACGCAGCGCTCGACGCGCTCGAGGCCGACCACGACTTCCTCCTCGAAGGCGGCGTGTTCACCAAGGAACTCATTGAGACCTGGATCGACTACAAGCGCGAGAAGGAGCTGAAGCCCCTCGCTCAGCGCCCTCACCCGTTCGAGTTCGAGCTCTACTACGGCGTCTGATCCTGCAGCCCCCTCTGCAGTCCCCAGGATCCGAGCCTGCATCCCCCCTGCAGTCGTAGGATCCGGCCTGGATGGGCCCGCACCGCTTCGGCGGGGCGGGCCCATCCGTCGTTTCACGGCGGTACGACGATTCGGGTCGCCGAGATCTCGGGTCGGTCGACCGGACGTCGCGCGTTCAGCCGATGGACGGTTCGCGGCGCGGCTCGACCCCGTAGAAGCCGCGATCGAAGACGGCTCGTGCACGGCGTGTGACGTGCAGGTAGTCCTGCTCGAGCTGCGTCGCCGAGCCGGGCGGGTAGCCCATGATGCGGGCGACGCCCTCGAGCTGCGAGCGCTCGACGGGCAGCACGTCGGTCGTGCGGTCGAGCCAGAGCGTGAGCGCCGAGCGGGCACGTGACGCGAAGACCCAGGCCGCGCGCAGCGTCTCGGCGTCGGATGCATCGACCAGACCGTGCTCGACCGCCGCAGCAAGCGCGTCGAGCGTCGACGTCGTGCGCAGCGCGGGCACTGCTGCTGCGTGCTGCAACTGGATGAGCTGCACGAACCACTCGACGTCGGAGAGCGAGCCGCGGCCGAGCTTCAGGTGCCGGTTCGGGTCGGCGCCCTGGGGCAACCGCTCGTTCTCGACGCGAGCCTTGATGCGCTTGACCTCGCGCACGTCGCGCTCGCTGATCGCCTCGGGATAGCGCACGGTGTCGGCGAGTTCGGTGAACTCGTCGATGAGCACGTGATCGCCCGCGACCCCGCGTGCGCGCAGCAGTGCCTGGGCCTCCCACGTCAGGGACCATCTCGCGTAGTACGCGCGATAGGCGTCGAGCGAGCGGGCGACGACGCCATTGCGACCCTCTGGTCGCAGGTCTGCGTCGAGGTCGAACGGCAGCCGGGCGTCTTCGCTGAGGCGTACGAGCTCCGCCACGATGCGCAGCGCGCGCGAATGGGCGGCGTCTGCTGCGGCATCCGTCGCCCGGTACACGTAGATGATGTCGGCGTCGGATCCGATGCCGAGCTCGCGGCCGCCGAAGCGGCCCATGCCGATGACCGCGAACTCGATGCCGTCCGGCTCGCCGCCGCGGATCGCGGCGACGAGTGCGGCGATGTGGTTCTCGGTGACGTCGCTGAGGGCGTGGCCGAGCTCTTCGACGGCGCAGACGTCGAGAATGCCCGACAGCGCGAGTCGCAGCACCTCGCGGCGACGGATGGCGCGGAAGATCTTGGCCGCGACGTCGGGCTCCTCGTGACGACGGAGCACCGCTCTGCCCTCGTCTTCGAGCGCCGCGATCGACCGAGGTCGCAGCTCGTCGAGGTCTTCGAGCCACGCGACCGATTCTGGGCTCCGCTCGAGCAGTTCGGCGGCGAAGCGCGAGCCCGAGAGCACGCGCGTCAATCGCAGTGCCGCGTCGGAGGAGTCGCGAAGCAGCCGCAGGTACCAGTGAGTGGTGCCGAGCGTGTCGCTGAGGCGCCGGAAGGAGAGCAGCCCGAAGTCGGGGTCGGTGCCGTCGGCGAACCACGAGATGAGCACCGGCATGAGGGTGCGCTGGATCTGAGCACGCCGCGAGACGCCGGTGGTGAGCGCGGCGATGTGCGCGAGTGCACCGCGGGGGTCGCGGAAGCCGATGGCCGCGAGACGCGCTTCGGCCTGTGCGCTCGTGAGGCCGAGACCGGACGCCGGCAGCGCCGCCACGGCCGACAGCAGCGGCCGGTAGAAGAGCCGTTCATGCAGCCCGCGCACCCGCTGGCGCGTGCTCTGCCAGACAGCGGTGAGCTCGTCTGCGGTGCGGCCGAGTCCGGAGGCACGGGCGAGCACGCGGAGCCGGTGCTCGTCGCGCGGCATCAGGTGCGTTCGGCGCAAGCGCTCGAGCTGGACCCGGTGTTCGAGCACGCGAAGCACCCGATAGTCGCGCGCGAACTCGGCCGCCTCCTCGCGGCCCACGTAGCCGAGTTCGGCGAGTGCTGCGAGCGCCGGGAGGGTTCCGCGCTGGTGGATGCCGTCGTCGGAGGCGCCGTGCACGAGTTGCAGCAGCTGCACGGTGAACTCGATGTCGCGGATGCCGCCCGGCCCGAGCTTGATCTGCACGTCGACCTCGTCGGCGGGGATGTGCTCGGTGACCCGTTCGCGCATGCCCTGCACAGACTCGACGAAGCCCTCGCGACTCGAACTCGACCACACCTTCGGCGCGACCCCGGCGATGTACCGGCCGCCGAGCTCGAGGTCGCCGGCGATCGGTCGTGCCTTCAGCAGCGCCTGGAACTCCCAGCTCTTCGCCCAACGGTCGTAGTACTGCAGGTGCGATTCGAGGGTGCGCACGAGTGCGCCGTCCTTGCCTTCCGGGCGGAGGTTCGGATCGACCTCCCAGAGCGGCGGCTCGATGCCGGGTTCGCCGATGATGCGCATCGTCAGCATGGCGAGTCGGGTCGCGATGTCGAGCGCCCGCGGAGTGGAGACCACGTCTTCGTCGGCGGACTCGGCGACGAAGATGACGTCGACGTCGCTCACGTAGTTCAGCTCGCGGGCCCCCGCCTTGCCCATGCCGATGACCGCGAGCCGCGTCGCCTCGACTTCGGCGACCGGATAGCGACCGGGTGAGGCCGGCTCCCCCGGCTCTCGCCCGACCACACGACGAGCGGCCACGAGCGCCGCGTCGAGCGTTGCGCCGGCCAGGTCGGCCAGGCCCGCTGCGACCACGTCGACGACGTCGACCGCGTCGGCTCGGGTGAGGTCGTACACGGCGATGTCGGCGAGGAGCCGGCGGTACCGGATGCGGATCGCCCTGGCCGCAGCTTCGGGCAGATCGGCAGGTGCGGCCGAGACCTCGTCGAGCGCTGCGAGCAGCGACGCGCGTGCCTCTGCGACACTCGGCGGGGCGACCGGCACCTGCGCGAAGATCGCGAGATCCGACGGATGCCGCAGCAGGAAGTCGGCGAAGCCCCGCGATGCCCCGACGAGTCGCACCAGGCGCGCTGCCGCGTTCTCGTGTTCGAGCACGCCTGCGAGCTCGATCGGCGCCTGCTCGTGGAGACGTGTGACGGCCGCGAGCGCCTCGTCGGGGTCAGCTGCCTGAGCGAAGACGTCGAGGAGCGAGTCGAACTCGATGCCGGTCTCCGTCGACAGCGATTCGAGCGCCACCGAAGAGCCGCTCAGTTCGACGAAGCCCGCACGAGCGACTCTTCCGAGCGTGGGGGCCTGACGAGACATCCGTGCGTCAGAGGATCTCGAGGTTGCGCTGCAACTCGAACGGCGTGACCTCCGAGCGGTAGTCGCGCCACTCGGCTCGCTTGTTCGCGAGCACGTAGTTGAACACCTGCTCGCCGAGCGTCTCGGCGACGAGCTCCGATTCCTCCATGAGCTGCACCGCGTGATCGAGGCTCGCGGGCAGCGGGTCGTAGCCGAGTGCCCGTCGCTCGCGATCGGTCAGCGCCCACACGTCGTCTTCGGCCTCGGGCGGGAGCTCGTACCCCTCTTCGATGCCCTTCATGCCCGCAGCCAGGAGCAGCGAGAACGCGAGGTACGGGTTCGCCGCGGAGTCGATCGCCCGGTACTCGACTCGAGCGCTCTGCCCCTTGCCGGGCTTGTAGAGCGGCACACGCACGAGCGCGGATCGATTGTTGTGCCCCCAGCAGACGAAGCTGGGCGCCTCGGCGAGCTTGTCGGGCCCGACTCCGCCCCACAGTCGCTTGTACGAGTTCACGAACTGGTTGGTGACGGCGGTGATCTCGGGAGCATGCGTCAGCAGCCCGGCGATGAACTGCCGGCCGACCTTCGAGAGCTGGTACTGAGCGCCGGCCTCGTAGAAGGCGTTGGCATCGCCCTCGAACAGCGACATGTGCGTGTGCATGCCGCTACCGGGCTGCCCGGCGAACGGCTTCGGCATGAACGTCGCGTAGACGCCCTGCTCGATCGCGACCTCCTTGATGACGGTGCGGAACGTCATGATGTTGTCGGCGGTGGTCAGCGCGTCGGCGTACCGCAGGTCGATCTCGTTCTGGCCCGGGCCCGCCTCGTGGTGGCTGAACTCGACCGAGATGCCGAGGTCTTCGAGCATGCGCACCGATCGGCGACGGAAGTCGTGGGCGGTGCCGCCCGGCACGTTGTCGAAGTAGCCGGCCGAGTCGACGGGCTCGGGACCCGACGGGCCGTACTTCGACGACTTGAGCAGGTAGAACTCGATCTCGGGGTGCGTGTAGAAGGTGAAGCCGCGATCGGCCGCACGCGCGAGGGTGCGCTTCAGCACGTTGCGAGGGTCGGAGACCGCGGGCTCGCCGTCGGGCGTCGTGATGTCGCAGAACATGCGCGCGGTGGGGTCGATGTCTCCGCGCCACGGCAAGGTCTGGAACGTCGTGGGATCGGGGTAGGCGAGCAGGTCGGACTCGAAGGTGCGGCTGAGCCCCTCGATCGCCGAGCCGTCGAAGCCGATGCCCTCGGTGAACGCTCCCTCGACCTCGGCCGGAGCGATCGCCACCGACTTCAGGGTTCCGACCACGTCGGTGAACCAGAGCCTGACGAACTTGACCCCTCGCTCCTCGATCGTGCGAAGAACGAAGTCGCGCTGCTTATCCATCCACACCCTCTCTCGCACCTCTCAGCGTACTGGCTCGCGGTGCCGGCCCGCGCGCGCCCGCGAGGCGGTGACGGATGTCGCGTGTGCCAGACTTGCCCCATGTCAGGCGAGCCCCAGAACGCAGCATCCGACACGTCGGCCGTCACCGAGCAGAACCCCTACGGTGGTGCCGCCGCAAGCGGAGGGCCGAAGCGCGTGCGAACCCGACACTTCCAGAACGCGAAGCGCGACGGCATCAAGATCACGGGACTCACGAGCTACGACCAGCTCACGGCTCGCATCTTCGACGAGGCGGGCATCGACTTCCTGCTCGTCGGCGACTCGGCCGGCAACAACGTCTTCGGCTACGAGACCACGCTGCCCGTCACGGTCGATGAGCTGATCCCCCTTACTCGCGCGGTCGCCGGTGCGGTCAAGCGCGCCTTCGTGGTCGCCGACATGCCGTTCGGGTCCTACGAGAACGGCCCCGAAGATGCACTCCACACGGCCGTTCGGTTCATGAAGGAGACCGGAGCGCACGCCGTGAAGCTCGAGGGCGGTGAGCGCAGCCACAAGCAGATCCGCCGCATCGTGGCCGCCGGCATCCCGGTGATGGCGCACATCGGTTACACGCCGCAGAGCGAGCACGGACTCGGCGGCCACGTCATCCAGGGCCGCGGCGAGGGCGTGAAGCGCCTCCTCGCCGATGCCAAGGCCGTGCAGGACGCCGGTGCGTTCGCCGTCGTGCTCGAGATGGTGCCGGCGGATGCCGCGCGGCAGGTCACCGAACTCCTCGACATCCCGACGATCAGCGTCGGCGCCGGCCCCGACACCGACGGGCAGCTGCTCGTCTGGACCGACTGGGCGGGCCTCACGATCGGCCGAGTGCCGAAGTTCGTGAAGCAGTACGCCGACCTCTCCGGCATCCTCAGCGCCGCCGCGAAGGAATGGCGCGCCGACGTCGAAGCGGGCGTCTACCCGAACTCCGAGCACTCCTACGAGTAGCGGGTCGCCGAAGACGGCCTCGGCTCAATCTTCGGCGGCCTCTTCTTCAGCCCACTTGGCGCTGTTCGCACGCAGGATCTCGAGCGCCCGCTCGGCCTCGGAGCGGGTCTCGAAGGGCCCCACCCGATCGACCGACGGCGACACGAATCCCTGCTCCACCTCACCGGTGTTCAGGTTGTACCAGAACATGTGCTCGACATCCTCGGCCATAGGCTGATCCTATGCCCAAGGACGCCTCAGGCCACCTGATTCCCGGCCGTCTGTCGCCGCTTCGCGCGGTGCCCGCCTCGATCCCGCGCCCGGAGTACGTCGGCAAGCGTGCGCCGGCGCCGTACACCGGCGGCGATCGGTACACGCCGGAGGAAGTCGAGCTCGTTCGAGCGGCCGGGCGTGTCGCGGCCGGTGCGATCGAGGCGGCCGCCGCCGCGATCCGTCCCGGCGTCACGACCGACGAACTCGACCGCATCGCGCACGAGTACGTGGTCGCGCACGGCGCCTACCCGTCGACGCTCGGCTACCGCGGCTTCCCGAAGTCGTCGTGCACCTCGGTCAACGAGGTCATCTGCCACGGCATCCCCGACGACACCGTGCTCGCCGACGGCGATCTCGTCAACATCGACGTCACGGCCTTCCTCGACGGCTACCACGGCGACCTCAACCACACGTTCCTGGTCGGTGAGGCGAGCGAGGCGGCGACGCAACTCGTCGAGTGCACGCGTGAGGCGCTGCGCCGTGGCATCCGTGCGGTCGCTCCCGGCCGCGAGGTCAACGTGATCGGCCGGGCGATCGAGGCGTATGCGAAGCGGTTCGGCTATGGCGTCGTGCGCGACTACACCGGCCACGGGGTCGGGCGCGCGTTCCACTCGGGGCTGATCATCCCCCACTACGACGCTCCCGAATACGACACCGTGATGGAGCCGGGCATGATCTTCACGATCGAGCCGATGCTCACGCTCGGCGGCGGCATCGAATGGGATGTCTGGGCCGACGACTGGACGATCGTGACGCGCGATCGCTCGCTCACCGCGCAGTTCGAGCACACGCTCGTCGTCACCGAACGCGGCGCCGAGATCCTGACCCTTCCCTGAACGCCGCCCGAACGCCCCGCGATAGTGTGGCGGCTATGGCGACACAGCACGCGATCGGAATCGACATCGGCGGCACCGGCATCAAGGGTGCGGTCGTCGACCTCGGCACCGGGCGGCTCGTCTCCGAGCGGCGCAAGGTCGCGACACCCGAGGGCGGCCGACCGGCCGACATCCTGGCCGCGACCGCTGAACTGCTCGACGGCTTCTCCGACGAGTTCGGCGACGCGCTCCCGCTGGGCCTGTGCTTCCCCGCCATCGTCAAGCACGGCCGTACGCTCTCGGCCGCGAACATCTCGAAGGAGTGGATCGGCCTGCCCGCCGAGGAGCTCTTCGAGAACGCCTTCGGTCGCGAGATCCACTTCATCAACGATGCGGATGCCGCCGGCTACGCCGAGGCCCGCTACGGCGCCGCACAGGGTGCGGAGGGCCTCGTCATCCTGACGACGCTCGGCACGGGCATCGGCTCAGCGTTCCTCTACGACGGCGTGCTCGTGCCGAACACGGAGCTCGGGCACATCGAACTCGACGGCCGCGAAGCCGAGAAGAACGCCGCCTACTCGGCGATGGAGCGGGAGGCGCTCGACTGGCCCGAATGGGCGAGCCGGCTGCAGCGGTTCTACGCCCACGTCGAGTTCATCTTCTCGCCCGACCTCTTCGTGGTCGGCGGCGGGGTCTCGAAGCATCACGCGCAGTTCCTGCCGCTGCTCGACCTGAAGACGCCGATCGTGCCTGCGACGCACCGCAACAACGCGGGCATCCTCGGCGCCGCGTCGCTCGCAGTGCACTAGATCGCGCGTCGGCGGATCACTCCTTCTTCGCGGCGGATGCGTCGACGCAGACGACTCCCCGGTTGCCGTCGTGGTCGGCGATCACCGTGAGCCCTGGCGCGTCGCTGTCGTCGATGACGGTTCCGCCCGCAGCGAGGGCGGCGGCGATCCGTTCCTCGGCCACCTCGGGCGCGACGTAGACCTCGAGGTGGAACCGCTGCGGGGTCTCATGCCCGTCGGCCTCCTCGAACCACAGGTTCGGCACCCGCCCCGTGGCATCCCGGATCTCGTCGCTGGGCACCCCGCGGCCCTGGGACTCGGCGCTCCCAGTCAGGAGGGCTGCCCACACCGGGGCGATCGTCGCTGAGCGAGCGGTGTCGAGGCCGAGCTCGATCTCGCTGACCGAGGCAGGGTCGGCGGCGAGCCCACGGTCGGCAGCGATCGAGGTGATGCGTCGCGCGAGGTCGACGTCCTGCTGCGTCACCCATTCGACGACGTATTCGGTGCCCTCGCCGTCGCGGTAGACGGCGTCGTCGCTGACCAACTCGAGATCGACGAACCCGTTGCCGATCGACACTCTCGGGTGGTGGCCGAACGCGTCACCCGCCTCGCCTACCGCGAGGACGAACCGCGCGCCGGTGCCGAAATCGTCGACGAGGTACCTGGCATGCAGTCCCTGGGCGAGCTTGCGCCAGTCGGTCAGGTCGGCCGCGGCGATCTGATCGCCCTTCAGCATGTCCATGGACGGGGAGTCTAATCCTGCTCGGGCGCGGCGGCACCAGGGATTCCGCGCCCTCGATCGCATTTCGAACGGTTCGCCGCCGAGCGTGCTAACGTGCCGGTGATCGTGATCGACCAGTTGGAGGTGAGACCCATGAACGCAGTATCCGCAATGGGTGCTCCCCCGCCGTCCGCGATCGCGCGACCCACGTAGTCGCAACCGGGAGCGCCGCACACGCAATCGCGAAAGGCGACTCCCATGAACACGACGACGAACAACTCGAACACGCGAGCCCTGGTGCTCGCCGGCGCCGGGGCTGCGGGAAACGCCTGGCAGCTCGGTCTCATCGCCGGTCTCTGCGACGGCGGTGTCGATCTCACCGCGGCCGATCTCATCATCGGCACGTCGGCAGGATCGACCGTGGCCGCTCAGATCACGAGCGGCACGCGGCCGGCCGACCTCTACGCCGCCATCCTCGCCGAGGCGCCTCGGCCGCAGGCAGCTGCCGGCGGAACCGGGCGGAGACGCGGCCCGACCTTCTCGGGGCCGAACTACATGGAATGGTCCGACCGGATCATCGATGCCGCTGCGGATGCACCCGACATGCGCCGTCGGATGGGCGCCGCGGCGCTCGAACTGGACACCTCGGACGACACGGATGCGTCCCGCTGGCACGACATCGTCGCAGCCCGGCTCCCCAGCCATGACTGGCCGGCGCAGCCCGTGTTCATTCCGGCAGTCGATGCCAGCACCGGGGAGCCGGTCGTGTTCGACCGCCGCAGTGGAGTGGGTCTGGTCGATGCCGTTGCGGCCAGCACCTCGGCGATGATCCCCTACCGCATCGGAGCGAAGCGGTACCTCAACGGCGGCTATCGACGCAGCTCGAACGCCGACCTGGCGGCCGGACACGAGCGCGTGGTGGTGCTGGAACCGTTCGGCGGCCGTTCGCGCACCCCGCTCGAATGGGGCATGGATCTCGCCACGCAGGTCGAGGAACTGCGTGCGGGGGGCAGCCTGGTCGAGGCCGTGTTCCCGGATGCCGGCGCGGGAGACGTGTTCAACGCGAATGCGCTGGACCCGTCGACGCGTCGGCCCGCAGCGCTGGGAGGCTACGACCAGGGCCGAGCCCTCGCCGAGCGATTCGCCGAGTTCTGGAGCTGAGGCTGCGGGAGTGGCGGAAGGTGCGAATGGGCCGGCTGATACGCCGGGTTCTGTTCACCGGGCGCTTTCGCGACACCGGCTGGACGGCCATCTCTCTCGGGACTACGTTGCCGCAGCCCTCCAGCGGTCTACCCGGGAACGGGACGGGCAGCCCCATCGTTCCCTGTCTGACCTTGCTCCGGACGAGGTTTACCGAGCCGACCGCGTCACCGCGGCCGCTGGTGGGCTCTTACCCCACCGTTTCACCCTTACCCGGCGCTTGCGCACCGGGCGGTCTGCTTTCTGTGGCACTGTCTCGCGGGTTGCCCCGGGTGGGTGTTACCCACCGTCCTGCCCTGTGGAGCCCGGACGTTCCTCGGCGCACGGCCAAAACCGTGCGACGCGACCGTCTTGCCGACCCACTCGCGGTTCGAGTCTACCGTCGGCGACCCGGCCCGGTTCGCCGCGGCATCCGGAGCCTGATCGCGGGCGGTCGGTTCAGAGCGCGGCTCAGAGGCCCGACTCGTCGGTGCGCACCAGGATCCGGTCGCACTCGGGACACAGGACGACCTCGTCGGGCGCTGCACGACGCACCGACTCGAGGTCGGATCCGGTGAGCGTGATGCCGCAGCCACCGCAGGTGCGTGCTCGCAGCAGGGCCGCTCCGACTCCCCCGCCGCGCACGCGTCGCTGCTCGTAGAACGCGAGCAGCGGCTCGGCGACGCCCTCGGCCACGACGGCGCGATCACGCTCGGTCTGCTCGCGCTGGACTCCGAGGTCGCCTGCAGCTTCGTCTCGCTCCGCCTCGAGCGCCGCCACCTCGGTGACGATCGCCTCGCGCTGCAGGTCGATGCTCGAGACGGCCACGTCGGCCTCCTCGACGCGCTCCATGACGACGAGCTCCTGCTCTTCGAGGTCGTTCAGGCGACGCCGGAGCGAGACGAGCTCGGACTCGAGGGCCGAGACATCCTTCACCGACGAGGTGTGCTGCAGGCGCTCGCTGTCGCGCGCGATGCGCGCCTCGACGATCGCGACATCGGATTCGAGGCGCTTGAGCTCGACGCGGGCGTCTTCGAGCGCGCCGAGCGCTTCAGCGCGCGTGCTGCGCACGGCCTGGTCACGCGCCGCGAATTCTGCGAGCGGCCCGGCTTGGGGCAGCGAGCCGAGCTTGTGCGCGAGCTGCGCGAGGCGGGTGTCGAGCGACTGGAGCCGCAGCAGTTGTTCCTGTTCAGCGGGGCTGGCCTTCACGTGGTGCTCCTCGTGGGATCGGGTCGTCGGTGAGGACGGTGGTCGGGGGGTCGCAGTTCACTGCACGATCTGGAAGTCCCAGGGATCGGTGCGGAGCTCGGAGACGACGACGGTGAGCTCGGGGTGGGCGGCGCGCAGCTGCGCGGCAGCGACGTCGAGCCACAGCCATTCGCTCGCCCAGTGCGAGACGTCGAGCAGGGCCGGGCCCCCCGTGAGCTTCGCCTGCTCGCGTGCCTCGGACGCAGGGTGATGGCGGAGGTCGGCCGTGATGTACGCGTCCGCGCCGCGCACGGCAGCGTCGCCGAGCAGCGAATCCCCGGCGCCGCCGCAGACCGCGACGGTCACGACGGGGTCGTCGAAGCCGCCGGAGACGCGAACGCCGGTCGCCGTCGCGGGGAGGATGTCCGCGAGGGCCCGGGCGAGGCGGCCGACGGTCGTGGGCTCGGGCAGGCGGCCGACACGGCCGATCCCGAGCGACGGATCGCTCGACGGTTGGATTGGCGTCGTCTCGACGAGCCCGAGCCGATCGGCGAGGACCGCCGAGGTGCCATCGGCGACGACATCCGCATTCGTGTGCGCAGTGACGAGCGCGCACTCGGCACGGATCAATCGCGTGATCAGGGAGCCCTTGTAGCGGTCTTCGGCGACCGAGGTGACCCCGCGCAGCAGCAGGGGGTGATGGGCGATGACGAGATCGGCGCCTTCGGCGATCGCCTCGTCGACGGTCTCTGCGACGGCGTCGACCGTGAGGAGCACTCGCTGCACCGGCGCGGCCGGATCGCCGGACACGAGTCCGGACGAATCCCACGCCTCCGCGCCCGCGATCGGCCAGAGACGTTCGATCGTCGTCAGGAGGTCGGCGAGGGTGGCGGTCACCCGCTCAGCCTACCTTCGGAGCGCAGGGCGTCGCGGCTCGACGCCGCGCCCGCGTCGATCAGGTGTCGGCGGGCAGCAGGTGCCCCATGCGATCGCGCTTGGCGCGCAGGTAGTCCAGGTTCGCCGGGACCGCACCGGTCACGAGCGGCACCCGCTCGACGACATCGATGCCGTGACGGGTCAGCTGGGTGATCTTGTCGGGATTGTTCGTGAGCAGCCGCACCGAATGCAGTCCGAGATCGCCGAGGATCGCCGCGGCGGCGACGTACTCGCGATCGTCGGCGGGCAGACCGAGCGCGAGGTTCGCGTCGAGCGTGTCGAGCCCCGACTGCTGCAGGCGATAGGCCTTGAGCTTGGCGACGAGACCGATGCCCCGCCCCTCGTGCCCGCGAAGGTACACGACGACTCCGCCACCGGCGATCTGCTCGAGCGCAGCATCGAGCTGCGGGCCGCACTCGCACTTCTCGGAGGAGAACACCTCGCCCGTCAGGCACTCGGAGTGCACGCGCACGAGGGCGCCCTGCGTCACCGGCGCGAGCGAGACGATCGCGAGGTGCTCGTCGCCCGTCACCCGATCGCGATACGCACGGAAGCGGAACGGCCCGTGCGCGGTCGGGATCTCGGTCTCCACCTCGAAGGCGACGCGCTCCGCGGTTGCGCTCGCGGATGCTTCACGGGTGGACTCGGACAGGTGCAGCATCCGTCATCGCCTTTCATTTCGCGCGGTCTCGAGCGCCGCGGCAACGGTCGCGACGAGTCGGACTCCGGATTCTCGGAACTTGGCGACGCCCTCTCGCTCGAGCGTCGCGGTGACGACGTCGTAGGAGATGCCGAGCCCTGCGAGGGCTGCGAGCACGGTGAAGGAGTCTTCGGCGCTCCCCCTGATGGTGTCGCCGCGGACTCGGCCGTGGTCGGAGAGGGCGTCGAGCGTCTTCTCGGGCATCGTGTTCACGACGTCGCGCGCCACGAGCTCCTCGACGTACATCGTGTCGCGCAGCGACGGATCCTTCACTCCGGTCGACGCCCAGAGCGGCCGCTGCACGTTCGCGCCGAGCGCTGCGAGGCGCCGCGCCCGGTCGGCGGCGAACTCCCGGGTGAACATCTCGTAGGCGAGCCGGGCATTGGCGATGCCGGCACGACTCCTGAGCGCGCGAGCCTCGCTCGACCCGATCGCATCGAGCCGTCGGTCGATCTCGGTGTCGACTCGCGAGACGAAGAACGACGCGACCGAGCGGATGCCTCGGAGTTCGATGCCCGCCTCGTGGGCTCGTTCGAGTCCCGTGAGGTACGCGTCGATCACCGCGCGATACCGGTCGAGACCGAAGATCAGCGTGACGTTGACACTGATTCCGAGCGCGATCGCCGCGGTGATGGCCGTCACCCCCTCGACGGTCGCGGGGATCTTCACGAACACGTTCGGGCGATCGATGTGCTCGGCGAGCGATCGCGCCTCGACGAGCGTCGCCCGCGCGTCGTGTGCCGCATCGGCCCCGACCTCGATCGAGACCCAGCCGTCGACGCCGCCCGTGGAATCGAAGACGGGTCGGAGGATGTCGGCCGCGTCGGCGACGTCCTTCGTCGTGAGCGCGAAGACGACGTCGTCCGCCGAGACGTTCTCGCCGGCGAGGGCGCTCATCTGCTCGTCGTAGGCATCGCTCCCGCCCACCGCAGCGGCGAAGATCGTCGGATTGGTGGTGACGCCGACGACGTTGCGCTCTGCGATGAGGCGCTGCAGGTCGCCGCTGAGGATGCGCTGCCTCGACAGGTCGTCGAGCCAGATGCTGACGCCGGCTTTCGCGAGCGCTTCGGTCGGAGTCGGCGGCGTGCCGTGGGCGTTCACAGCTCCTCCAGCGGGACACCAGCGTCGGCGAGGCGCGACGGGTCGACCCGATGGCCTCGCCTGATGACGCCCTGCACCGCCTCGTTCACATCCCAGACGTTCACGTTCATCCCGGCGACGACTCGGCCGTCGGCGACCCAGAACGAGATGAACTCCCGCCCGTCTCGGTCGCCGCGGTAGACGATCTGGGCATCGCGGGTGAGCGGGCCGAAGCCCGAGTACTCCATTCCGAGGTCGTACTGATCGGTGTAGAAGTACGGGATGTCGTCGTAGGACTCGAGCTGTCCGAGCATCGAGCGGGCCGCTGCTGCGCCGCCGTGCAGCGCATTCGCCCAGTGCTCGCTGCGCAACCGCATGCCGGCGAGCGGATGGTACGCCTCGGCGATGTCGCCCGCGGCCCACACGTTCGTCAGGTCGGTTCGGAGCGCGGCATCGGTGAGCACCCCCGAACCGATCGCGGCGCCGGCACCGCGGGCCAGGTCGAGGTTCGGAACCGCGCCGACGCCGACCAGGACGAGATCGGCGGCGAAGTGCTCGCCATCGTCGAGTCGAACGCCGGTTGCGCGGCCGCCTTCGCCGGTGATCTCGGTCACGACGACCGAGGTTCGCAGTTCGACGCCGTGCTCGACGTGCAGCTCGGCGAACATGCCGCCGAGCTCGTCGCCGAGCGCGTTCGCGAGCGGCACCGGGTCGCGTTCGAGGATCGTCACCTCGTTGCCGAGCGTGCGCGCCGTGGCGGCGACCTCCATGCCGATCCAGCCCGAGCCGATCAGCACGACACGTCGGCCGCCCTTGGCGAGCTCCTCGTGCAGCGCTTCGGAGTCGTCCAGCGTGCGCAGCGTCCGCACGCCGTGCAGCTCGGCGCCCGGAATCGTCAGGCGCCGCGCGGTCGAACCCGTCGCGAGCAGCACGGCGTCGTACGCGATCGAGTCCCCCGAGTCGAGCTCGATGCGCTGGGCGTTCGCGTCGAGCGCCGTGACCACGGTGTCGAGCCGGAGGTCGATGTCGTGCTCGCGGTACCAGCCCGTCGGTTCGACGAACACCGAGTCCCGCTCGGCGGTGCCCGCGAGGTACTCCTTCGACAGCGGAGGCCGGATGTACGGGTGGTGCGTCTCGGCGCCGATGAGACGGATGCTCCCGCCGAAGCCCGCTTCACGGAGCGTCTTGGCCGCGGAGGCGCCGGCGAGGCCCGCTCCGACGATCACGAAGTTCGATGCGCTGCTCACGACCCACCCGCCTCCGATGCGACGCGATCGCACCTCTCGTTCTCGACTGTACGAGGGCGGAATTCTTAAGTCAACGATTCTTGTTTTAGATCGATCTCTTTCGTCAAGACCCGTCGTTTTAGAGTTAAGCTGACACGCATGGAGGACTCAGCACGCCAGGACGACCTCGCTGCCGTCGCCTCGATCGCGGACCCGCAACGACGGGCACTGTTCGAGTTCGTTGCACGGCATCCCGACCGCGTCGGTCGAGATGAGGCCGCCAGTGCACTCGGAATGGCCCGCGGAACCGCGGCCTTCCACCTCGACCGCCTGGTGGAGGCCGGCCTGCTCGTCGCGGAGTTCCAGCGGCGCAATGGACGCTCGGGGCCGGGGGCCGGTCGCCCCGCGAAGCTCTACAGCGCCGTCCCGGGCGAGATCTCCGTCTCCGTGCCCGAGCGTCACTACGACCTCGCGGCAGAACTCCTGAGCCGAGCGGTCGAGGAATCCGATCGCACCGGCGCGCCCATCCGTCCGACGCTCGAGCGGGTGTCGGCGAGTCTCGGTCGCGCTCTGGGCGCCGCCTCCGATTCGTTGGACGAAGTGCTGGAGCGGCTCGGCTACGCGCCCGTCGACGACGGCGCCGACGGATTGCTGCTCACGAACTGCCCCTTCCACCGAGTGGCGCAGAACCACACCGCGACGATCTGCGGGGCGAACGCGGCCCTGTTGCGCGGCGCCGTCGAGGGACTCGGTGATCGCCAGTGCTCGGCAGTGCTCGAACCTCGCGACGGCTACTGCTGCGTGCGATTGGCGGCGAGAGCGCCGATGTAGCTCGCCGAAGCGGTCGCAGGCGGGCTAGCGTGGATGCATGAGCCCGAAGACGGTACCGACCGACGCGAGCGTCGAGGCGTTCCTGGACGCCGCCGCACCCGCTCGCCGACAGGTCGAAGGCCGCCGCCTCGCGGAGGTCTTCCGCGAGGTCACCGGTGCTGACCCGGTCATGTGGGGCCCGTCGATGGTGGGATACGGCAGTTACCGCTACATCTCCCCCGCCAACCCGCGCACTCGAGGCGATTGGCCGAAGACCGGGTTCTCGCCGCGCAAGGCGCAGCTCACGTTGTACGGGCTGAAGGATCTCCCCGCGAGTGCCGACCTGCTGCCGAGGCTCGGCACGTACACCGAGGGTGCGGGCTGCATCTACGCGAAGAAGCTGGAGGACCTCGATCTCGACGTGCTCCGCGAGCTCATCGCGATCGCATGGGCCCGTCGCGACGATCCGGAGCCCGCGTAGGGCTACGTACGACGACCTGTCGACTCGGGTGGGCCCTGCCGGGCTCGAACCGACGACATCCACGGTGTAAACGTGGCGCTCTACCAACTGAGCTAAAGGCCCGCGACCGCGCGCGGCGCACGCCAATGCTATCGCGAGCTGCCTAGACTCACCGCCATGGAGCCGATGCAGCAGCATCCGAGTCGGAGCACGCCGACGGAGCATCGATGGCCATCCGTCATCGCCGTCGTCGTCGCGCTCGCGCTGTACGCCGCGCTGCCGAACGAGTTCCTCGGGGCACAGCGCTTCATCGTCGTCTTCTTCGGCCTCGCGCTGCTCGTGCCGCTCCTGATCGCGAACCCGCACCGGCTCACTCGCCTCTCCCCGTTCACGAAATGGGCGTCGATCACCCTCGCGGCAGGGCTCGTCGTCGCGAACCAGATCACGCTCGTCCTCCTGCTGGTGGCACTCGCCGGCGGCGAGGCAGACGACGCGCACGGACTGCTCCTCTCGGCGCTGCAGGTCTGGGTCGCGAACGTGATCGGATTCACGCTGCTGTACTGGGAACTCGACCGGGGCGGTCCGGTGATGCGCACGATGGCCGCCCGCGCCGAGCTGCCGCCGGCCGACTTCCGGTTCCCGCAGGACGAGGACGACGACGCCGTCACCGAGGTCGCCGCACGCTCCTCTGCGGTGCGCGACTGGATGCCGCGGTTCGTCGACTACTTCTACTCGGCGCTCTCGAACTCGATGGCCTTCAGCGCGACCGATGCGATGCCGTTGTCACCGCGCTTCAAGCTCCTCATGGCACTGCAGGCGTTCGGCGGCTTCCTGATCCTCGCGCTCGTGATCGCCCGCTCGGTCAACATCCTCGGCTGAGCCCCGAACCGAGGCGAGCGGATGCTGCGGCAACGCGCTCAGAGGGCCGTGAGCGCCTCTCGGTACTGCTCCAGGGACCGCGCCTCGCCGCGTGGCGTCGCGAAACTCGCGGCGACGATCCCGTCGGCATCGATCAGGAACGTCGCCCGCTCGGCGAGCCCGGTGCGCGCGTCGAACGCGCCGAACGCGTCTGCCACCGCACCGTGCGGCCAGAAGTCGGCGAGCATGGGGAACTCGTAGCCCTCGCGCTCGGCCCACGCGCGCAGGGTGTGCTTCGAGTCGACGGAGATCGCGTGCAGCGCGACATCTGGCCCTTCGAACATCGCGACGTTGTCGCGCAACTCGCAGAGTTCGCCGTGGCAGATGCCCGAGAAGGCCAACGGGAAGAAGACGAGGGCGACGGCCCTGCCCCGGAGCTCCGAGAGCCGCACGGGCTGGCCGAACTGGTTCACGAGCGTGAAGTCGGGCGCGGCGGCGCCGGGAGCGAGGATCACGGGACGGCTTCCTTCCACAGGACGTTCGGTCGGACCGAGGGCTCAGCCTACCCCCCACCCAGCGGGCATAGAATCACTAGGATGGCGTGGTGCCACCCGGCCGAGAACCGGCCCATTCGGCGTGCGCACATCCCACACCCCGCAGGCACGATCTGCTGAAGAGAGAGGTCGAGTGTGACTGTCAACGACCAGGATCCCTACTCGGTCGAGGCGATGGACGCCGATCCGGAAGAGACTTCCGAATGGGCCGAATCCCTTGATGCGCTTGTCGCCGAGAAGGGACACCAGCGCGCGCGAGAGATCATGCTGAGCCTGCTGAAGCGCTCGAAGGAACTGCACCTCGGTGTGCCGATGGTTCCGACCACCGACTACTTGAACACGATCGCCCCCGAGAACGAACCCGAGTTCCCCGGTGATGAGGAGATCGAGCGCCGCTACCGCGCCTGGATCCGGTGGAACGCCGCAGTGCTCGTGCATCGTGCGCAGCGCCCCGGCATCGCCGTCGGCGGTCACATCTCGACGTACGCCTCGTCGGCCGCGCTCTACGAGGTCGGTTTCAACCACTTCTTCCGCGGCCAGGACCACCCCGGCGGCGGCGACCAGATCTTCGTGCAGGGCCACGCCTCCCCCGGCACCTACGCCCGCGCCTTCCTCGAGGGCCGGCTGTCGGCCGACCAGCTCGACGGCTTCCGTCAAGAGAAGTCGCATGCGCCCAACGGGCTCTCGTCGTACCCGCACCCGCGCCTCATGCCGGAGTTCTGGCAGTTCCCGACCGTGTCGATGGGCCTCGGTCCGATCAACGCGATCTACCAGGCGCAGACCAACAAGTACCTGACGAACCGCGGCATCAAGGACGCGAGCGACCAGCAGGTCTGGGCGTTCCTCGGCGACGGCGAGATGGACGAGGTCGAGAGCCGCGGTCAGCTCCAGGTCGCCGCGAACGAGGGCCTCGACAACCTCAACTTCGTCATCAACTGCAACCTGCAGCGCCTCGACGGCCCGGTGCGCGGCAACGGCAAGATCATCCAGGAGCTCGAGAGCTTCTTCCGCGGTGCCGGCTGGAACGTCATCAAGGTCGTCTGGGGCCGCGAGTGGGACGACCTGCTCGCCCGCGACCACGACGGTGCGCTCCGCAACCTCATGAACGTCACCCCCGACGGCGACTACCAGACCTACAAGGCCGAGTCGGGCGCCTACGTGCGCGAGAACTTCTTCGGTCGCGACCCGCGCGCCCTCGAGCTCGTCTCGCACCTGTCCGACGACGAGGTGTGGGGCCTGAAGCGCGGCGGTCACGACTACCGCAAGGTCTACGCCGCGTTCAAGGCGGCGAGCGAGCACAAGGGCCAGCCGACGGTCATCCTGGCGAAGACGATCAAGGGCTACGGCCTGGGTCCGGCCTTCGAGGGGCGCAACGCGACCCACCAGATGAAGAAGATGACCCTCGACAACCTCAAGACGTTCCGCGACCAGATGCGCATCCCGATCACGGACGCGCAGCTCGAGGAGAACCCCTACCTGCCGCCGTACTACACGCCCGGCGACCAGGACGAGGCGATCCAGTACATGCACGAGCGTCGTCGCGAGCTCGGCGGCTACCTGCCCGAGCGCCGCTCGAACCACACGGCGATCTCGCTGCCCGACGACTCGGCCTACGCGATCGCGAAGAAGGGCTCCGGCACGCAGGAGATCGCCACGACCATGGCGTTCGTGCGACTGCTGAAAGACCTCATCCGTTCGAAGGACTTCGGCCACCGCATCGTGCCGATCATCCCCGACGAGGCGCGCACCTTCGGCATCGACGCGTTCTTCCCGACCGCGAAGATCTACAACCCGAACGGCCAGCACTACACCTCGGTCGACCGCGAACTCCTCCTCGCCTACAAGGAGAGCCCGCAGGGCCAGATCATTCACGTCGGCATCAACGAGGCCGGCGCCATGGCGTCGTTCACGAACGTCGGCACGTCGTACTCGACGCAGGGCGAGCCGCTCATCCCGGTCTACGTCTTCTACTCGATGTTCGGGTTCCAGCGCACGGGCGACGCGATGTGGGCTGCCGGCGACCAGATGGCGCGCGGGTTCATCATCGGCGCGACGGCCGGCCGCACGACGCTCACGGGCGAAGGCCTCCAGCACGCCGACGGCCACTCGCCGCTGCTCGCGTCAACGAACCCGGCAGTCGTCTCGTACGACGCCGCGTACGGCTACGAGATCGGGCACATCATGCGCTCGGGCCTCGAGCGCATGTACGGCGGCTCGCACAGCGACCCGAACGTCATGTACTACCTCACGGTCTACAACGAGCCGCTCGTGCAGCCCGTCGAGCCCGAAGGCGTCGACGTCGACGGCATCGTCCGCGGCATCCACCGCCTCAACACGTCGGATGTCGCAGGACCCAAGGCGCAGCTCCTCGCCTCGGGCGTGTCCGTGCCCTGGATCCTCGAGGCGCAGCAGCTCCTCGCCGCGGACTGGGGCGTGTCGGCGGATGTCTGGTCGGTCACGAGCTGGTCGGAGCTGCGCCGCGACGGCCTCGCCGCCGACGAGCACAACTTCCTGAACCCCGACGCCGAGCGCCAGGTCCCGTACCTCACGCAGAAGCTCACCGGGGCGAACGGTCCGTTCGTGGCCGTCTCGGACTTCATGCACGCGGTCCCCGACCAGATCCGCGCCTACGTGCCCGGTGAGTACGCGACGCTCGGCGCCGACGACTTCGGCTTCTCCGACACGCGGCCTGCTGCACGTCGCTTCTTCAAGATCGACGGTCCGTCGGTCGTCGTCCGCACGCTCGAACTCCTCGCAGACCGCGGTGAGGTCGACCGTTCACTCCCCGCCCAGGCGATCGAGAAGTACCGCCTGTACGACGTGAACGCCGGCACCACCGGATCGGCCGGCGGAGAGAGCTAGCAGGCGACGAGGTGGCGACGAGGCCCAAGACGAAGGCGGAGACGCTCGCATGGTTGCGCACCATCGCGGGCGAACTCGCGACGGCGACGCTCAAGCGTCTCGAAGACACGTTGCCGTGGTACGGCGACATGCCGCCGAGCCGTCGCTCCGCCGTGGGCCTCGTCGCCCAGGCCGGCATCTCCTCGTTCGTCGCCTGGTTCGACGACCCCCGATCCACTCCGTGGATCGCGGCCGACGTCTTCGGAGCCGCTCCGCGGGAGCTGCTCCGCTCGGTGAGCCTGCAGCAGACGCTGCAGCTCATCCGGGTGACGGTCGAGGTCGTCGAGGACCGGGTGAAGGACGGCGGAGAGCCGCTCCGCGAGGCGATCCTCCTCTATTCGCGTGAGATCGCCTTCGCGGCCGCCGACGTCTACGCCCGTGCCGCCGAGGCGCGCGGCCTCTGGGACGCGCGACTCGAGGCCCTCGTGGTCGACTCGATCCTCTCGGGCGAGGCCGACGACGAGCTGCCGAGCCGCATCGCGGCCCTCGGCTGGCACGGCCACGGCGAGGTGTCGGTGCTCGTCGGCACCGCCCCGAAGCAGCTCGACGTCGACCACGTGCGCCGGGCCGCCCGCCACATGCACGCCGATGTCCTGATCGGCGTGCAGGGCAACCGGCTCGTGCTCGTGATCGGTCGCGCCGACCCGCTCGCTCGCGAGGCCGAAGAGGCCATCGGCACCGCTCCGGCGCTCACCTTCATGGAGATCGCGAGTCAGCTCGAGCCGCACTTCGGCCCGGGGCACCTGGTGCTCGGCCACGCGGTGCCGAACCTCGTCGACGCCTCGAAGAGCGCCAAGGCTGCGCTCGCGGGGTTCGCGGTCGCCCGGTCCTGGCGCCATGCTCCGCGACCGGTGCATGCCGACGACCTGCTGCCCGAACGCGCGTTGGCCGGCGATCCGCTCGCCAGGGCGACGCTCGTGCACCGCATCTACCGACCACTGCAGGCGCACTCGACCGAACTGCTCACGACCCTCTGGAGCTACCTCGACAACGGTCGCTCGCTCGAGGCGACGGCACGCGAGCTCTTCGTGCACCCGAACACCGTGCGCTACCGCCTGAAGCGCGTCTCCGACGTGATCGGCTGGGACGCGACGGGCGCTCGCGAGGCACTCATCCTGCAGTCGGCGCTCATCATCGGGTCGATGAGCGATCATGAGCTGGCGCCGCGCCGACGACCGACCAACTGAGCCGACCTTCTGTACCGTTCGTACAAGGCTTCCGCCGAGAGCTTGTCGCGTGTGCACACCCGGCCCCGCCTGCCGGTTGGCAGACTGGGGTGGTGATCGTCGTCGTCTGCCCTGGACAGGGCTCTCAGACCCCCGGATTCCTCGCTCCCTGGCTGGCCGATCCGGCCTACGCCGAACGGCTGTCGGTGCTGTCCGATGCCGCGGGGCTCGATCTCGCGCACTTCGGCACCGAGGCTGATGCCGACACGATCCGCGACACCGCGATCGCACAGCCGCTCATCGTGGCGGCCGGCATCCTGACGCTCGGCTCGCTCCTCGCCGATGGCCGCGCGGCGCGCATCGGCGGCATCGCGGGCCACTCTGTCGGCGAGATCACCGCGGCGGCAGGTTCCGGCGTGCTCAGTGAGACCGACGCGATCCGCTTCGTCGCCGAGCGAGGCCGATCGATGGCGGATGCCGCTGCGCTCGTGCCGACCGGCATGAGCGCCGTCATCGGCGCAGACGAGGCGGCCCTGCTCCCCCGCCTCGACGAGCTCGGCCTCGAACCCGCCAACTTCAACGGCGGCGGCCAGATCGTCGTCGCCGGCGCGCTCGACGCGCTCGAATCGCTGAAGGCCGAACCCCCGGCCGGCTCGCGGGTCATCCCGCTCCAGGTCGCCGGCGCCTTCCACACCCGGTACATGCGCCCGGCGGTCGAGCGACTCGCCGAGGTCGCGGCCGGTCTCACGCCGGGCGATCCGACGCTCCCGCTCTGGACGAACCGCGACGGCGGCCCCGTGACATCCGGTGCCGCATTCCTCGAGCTGCTCGTCGGCCAGGTCTCCTCGCCCGTACGCTGGGATCGCTGCATGGAGTCCTTCCAGGCGGCAGGAGTCACGGGCATCATCGAACTCGCACCGGCCGGCGCGCTCGTCGGCCTGGCGAAGCGCGCACTCAAGGGCGTGCCGACGGTCGCCGTGAAGACTCCCGAAGACCTGTCGGCGGCGATCGCGCTCATCGAGCAGCACGCCTGAACCGACGACGAGTTGAGAAAGCCGAGCATGACGAATCCCACCCTCCAGCAGGCGCACGGGCCTGCCTTCACGCGCATCTACGCCGTCGGCGCGGCTCGCGGCGAGAACGCGGTGCCCAACGCCGACCTGATCGGCCCGATCGATTCGTCCGACGAGTGGATCCAGCAGCGCACGGGCATCATCACCCGCACGCGTGCCGGCGCCGAGGTCTCGGCCACCGACCTGGCGACGACGGCGGCGCGCGAGGCGATCGAGCGGTCGGGCATCGCGCCCGAACTCGTCGACCTCGTCATCATCGCGACGATCTCCAACGTGCAGCAGACGCCGTCGATGGCGGCCGTCGTCGCCGATCGCGTCGGCGCGAACCCCGCCGCGGCCTACGACATGAACGCGGCGTGCGCAGGGTACGCGTACGCCGTCGCCCAGGCCGACGCGCTGATCCGCTCGGGGGCGGCGACGTACGCCCTCGTCATCGGTGCCGAGAAGCTCTCCGACGTCGTCGACCCGACCGACCGCTCGATCTCCTTCCTGCTCGGCGACGGCGCGGGCGCCGTGGTCGTCGGTCCGAGCGAGACGCCCGGCATCGCGCGCACCATCTGGGGCTCCGACGGCTCGAAGGCGGGTGCGGTCGGCATGAACGGCACGCTCACCGAGTTCCGCGACGGGGCGGCCGAGTGGCCGACGCTCCGCCAGGAGGGCCAGACGGTCTTCCGCTGGGCCGTGTGGGACATGGCGAAGGTCGCGAAGCAGGCACTGGATGCCGCGGGCGTGACCTCCGACGACCTCGCCGCGTTCATCCCCCACCAGGCGAACATGCGCATCATCGACGAGTTCGCCAAGCAGTTGAAGCTGCCCGACACCGTCGTCATCGCCCGCGACATCGCCACCACTGGCAACACCTCTGCCGCCTCGATCCCGCTCGCGACGCACCGCCTGCTCGAGGAGCACCCTGAACTTTCCGGAGGCCTCGCCCTCCAGATCGGCTTCGGCGCCGGACTCGTGTTCGGCGCCCAAGTGGTGGTTCTTCCCTGAACCGCCTCCCCCTGTCCATCTAGACTGTCTCTCGGTCAAACGAGACACCCCCAAGGAGAAGAACAATGGCATTGTCCACCGAAGAAGTGCTTGCCGGCCTGGCCGAGCTCATCAACGACGAGACCGGCATTGCGACCGACACGGTTGAGCTGGACAAGTCGTTCACCGACGACCTCGACATCGACTCGATCTCCATGATGACGATCGTCGTCAACGCCGAAGAGAAGTTCGACGTGAAGATCCCCGACGAAGAGGTCAAGAACCTGAAGACCGTCGGCGACGCCGTCACCTTCATCGTCAAGGCTCAGGCCTAGCAGCTGCGTGGAGCGGGCCGGCGCGTCTCGCCCGGCCCGCTCGATCAGTGTGACCAATTCCTCCATCGGAGTGTTTCTCGAATGACCAAGAAGATCGTCATCACCGGCATCGGTGCGACCTCGCCGCTCGGCGGCACCGCCCCTGAGAGCTGGAACGCCCTGCTCGCCGGTGAGTCCGGCGCGCACACACTCGAGCACGACTGGGTCGCCGAATACGAGCTGCCCGTCACCTTCGCCGCCGAGGCGAAGGTTCGACCCGAAGAGGTGCTCGAGCGTCCCGTCGCGAAGCGCCTCGACCCGTCGAGCCAGTTCGCCCTGATCTCCGCGAAGGAGGCGTGGGCCGACGCCGGCTCACCCGATGTCGCCCCCGAGCGCCTCGGCGTCGACTACGCCACCGGCATCGGCGGCATCTGGACCCTCCTCGACGCATGGGACACGCTGCGTGAGCGCGGTCCCCGCCGAGTGCTGCCGATGACCGTGCCGATGCTCATGCCGAACGCCGCATCCGCCGCGATCTCGATGCACTTCGAGGCCCGCGCATTCGCGCGCACGGTCGCGTCGGCCTGCGCGTCGAGCACCGAGTCGCTCGCGAACGCCTACGAGCACCTCCAGCTCGGCTACGCCGACGTCGTCATCGCCGGCGGCTCCGAATCCGCGGTGCACCCCATCACGCTCGCGTCGTTCTCGTCGATGCAGGCGCTCTCGCGTCGCAACGACGACCCGGCGCACGCCTCGCGCCCGTACAGCGTCGACCGCGACGGCTTCGTCATGGGCGAGGGCGCCGCGAGCCTCGTGCTCGAGACCGAGGAGCACGCGCTCGCGCGCGGCGCCCGCATCTACGCCGAGCTCGCGGGCGGCGCGGTGAGTGCCGACTCGTACCACATCACGGCCAACGACCCCGAGGGGCGCGGTGCCAGCCGCGCAGTGCTCGATGCGCTCGCACAGGCAGGCGCGACGGTCGACGACGTGACGCACATCAACGCCCACGCGACGAGCACGCCCGTCGGCGACATCGCGGAGTACACGGCACTGCGCAACGTCTTCGGCGATCGCGTGCACGAGATTCCCGTCTCCGCCACGAAGGCATCCACCGGGCACCTGCTCGGCGGCACCGGTGCGCTCGAGGCAGTGTTCACGATCCTCGCGCTCCAGAACCGTCTGGCTCCGCCGACGATCAACCTCACGACGCAGGATCCCGCGATCCCGCTGCGCATCTCGGGCGAGCCGCAGCCGCTCGGCGACGGCCCGCAGCTGGCGATCAGCAACTCCTTCGGCTTCGGCGGCCACAACGCCGTCGTCGCGATCCGCACGCCGTAGGCGAGGCGGGGCCACCCCGCACATGAGAAGACCCCGGTCGCAGTCGCTGCGCCGGGGTCTTCTCATGTGAACGGTCCGAGGGTTTCGCTCATGCGCTGCCGGGAAGTGTCATCCGACCTCGCGTCACGCCGCCGGCGGACCGAGGTTCGCTCAGCCCACCTGGTGCAACCAGACGACCGGGGCGAAGTCGCTCGCGTGACGGAACGGTTCGAGTTCGTCGTCCCACGCCTGGCCGAGGGCGAGGCGCAGCTCGCGGTGCAGCTCGATGGGGTCGGTGCCGCCGACCTCCATCGCGTACCGGATGCGGTCCTCGGGCACCACGGTGTTCCCCGCGGTGTCGGTCTGGGCGAAGAAGACGCCGAGTTCGGGCGTGTGCATCCATCGGGCGCCATCGGAGCCGGGAGTCGGGTCCTCGCTCACCTCGAAGCGCAACTGCTCCCAACCGCGCAGCGCCGAGGCGAGCTTCGCGCCGCTGCCGGCTTCGCCCTCCCAGTAGAACTCCGCGCGCATGGCACCGCGAAGCACGGGCTGCTCGTTCCAGTCGAAGTTCACGGCGACTCCGAGGGCGGTGCCGGCGGCCCACTCGACATGCGGACACAGCGCCCTCGGCGAGGAGTGCACGAACAGCACGCCTCGCGCGGTGCGCACTGCCCGCGTGGCATTCTTCGTCATGTCTGACTCCGTTCTCGAGGTGCGTCTTCCCCAACGACCTCAGACGGACAGATGACGGTATTCGGTTGTCGACGAGCGAGCCGTCACCGCCGATTATGCCCCGCATCAGGCGCATTGACAAGGTTCGAAACCATATACTCAGTGAAACGTTGATGTCGATCGGAGTACGAATGGCTGTTCGCGACGCACTGCTCGCCTTGCTCTCGGGCGGCCCGGGCTACGGGTTCCAGCTGCACGGCGAGCTCGCCGAACGCACGGGCGGTCGGCGAGAGGTCAACGTCGGGCAGAGCTACGCGACGCTCGAGCGTCTCGGCAAGCAGGGCCTCATCGAATCGGCGGGTGCCACCGACGACGGCCTCCCCCTCTACCGTGCGACGAAGACTGGTCTGGCTGCCACGTCGGCCTGGTTCTCCGGTACGGATGCCTCGGGCAGCGATCCGTGGGACGAGACCGTCGATCGTGTGCTCGTGGCGGCATCGTTGCCGGGTGTCGACGCCGGTCCGATCGTCGAGGCGGAGCGCGTGCGCTGGCAGGAGCGCGCCGTCGAGGCATCCGCTCGTGCCGAGGCCGGCGATCGAGCCGGCGACGAGGTGAGCCCGCTCGCTCGGCTCGCAGCGCTCGCCGCCGCCGCCGAGGTCGCACGCGCCCGTGCGGCGCTCGCCTGGCTCGAGGAGGTGCAGGCGGTCACGGGTCGGCACGATCTCGCCTTCGCGCCGCGCTTGGAGCGGCCCCGTCGCGGCCGACGGCCCTCGACGCGTTCGGCGGCCTCCGAGCCCCCTGGCGCCGACTCCCCTGGCGCCGAACCCGGCGAGCCTCAGGCGTCGGCCGACGCGTAGCTCTCGACGATCGCGAGGTCGAGCGGGAACTCCACGGGGAAGTCGCCGAAGAGCAGCCTGCCGGCAGCGGTCGCGGACTCCATCACCGCGGCGGCGACGTCGTCGGCGTACTCGGTCGGAGTGTGCACGATGATCTCGTCGTGCAGGTAGTAGACGAGGTGCGGAACGCGCTCGAATGCCGCACCGGAGCGAGACGCGATCGCACCCGGCTCGGCAGCATCGCCCGCGATCGCGACGAGCTTCGAACGGAGGCCCGCCATCCAGCAGAGCGCCCACTCGGCGGCGGTGCCCTGCACGACGAAGTTGCGCGTGAAGCGGCCCCAGTCGCGCGCCCGCGAACGTGCGCGTCGTTCGTCGGCCGGCGTCGCGTCGGGCTGCGAGGCGAGCGACTGCACGGCACGCCACTCGGCGCCGGGCAGCGGCGACGACCTGCCGAGGAGCGTCGTGACGCTGGCACCGCGCTCGCCCTCGGCGGCTGCTCGATCGACGAGCGCCATCGCGCGCGGATACGCGCGAGCCAGCCGCGGCACGAGGCGACCGCTCTCGCCGGTCGTCGCCCCGTACATGGCGCCGAGGATCGCGACCTTCGCCTGGTCACGGGTCTCGACGACGCCGGCACCGACGATGCCGCTGTAGAAGTCCCGGCCCCTGCCCGCCGCGGCCATCGGCTCATCGTGCGCCATGCCGGCCAGCACTCGCGGCTCGAGCTGGGCGGCGTCGGCGACGACGAGCGACCAGCCGGGGTCGGCGACGACCGCGCTGCGCACGTTCTTCGGAAGCTGGAGGGCACCTCCGCCCGACGTCGCCCAGCGCCCGGTCGCGGTGCCGCCGGGAACGTAGTCGGGCCGGAATCGGCCGTCGACCACCCACTCGTCGAGCCACGACCAGGCGTTCGCGCTGAGCAGGCGCGACAGCTTCTTGTACGCGACGAGGGGCTCGATCGCCGGGTGCTCGTGCTCGCGCAGCTCCCAGCGGCTCGTCGACTCGACCTGGATGCCGGCCAGACGCAGCGCCTTCAGGAGGTCGACCTGCGAATCGAGATTCGCGGCGGGAGCGCCGAGCAGCGTGCGCACCTCGGCCGCGAGCTCCTCCATGCGCGCCGGCTTCCGGCCGGGTGCCGGCTTCGGGCCGAGCTCGGTCTCGAGCACGCGTTCGTGCACCCCGCGATGCCATGGCAAGCCGGCGGCGTGCAACTCGGCGCCGATGAGCGCGCCCGCCGACTCCGCCGCGAGCAGCAGGCGGAGCGCACCGGGCCGCCCCGATGCTGCGACGAGGGCGAGCTGTCGTTCATGCTCGGCGAGCACGGCCTCGACCGGTACTCCGAGCACGTCGCGGGGGCCCGCGACGGGCTCGGGCTCCGAATCATCCGCCTCGCCGTCGAAGTCGAGGAGATCGAAGAGCGCCGAGTGCGCAACGGATGCCGCGGGCACGACCACTGCCGATTGCCCGGCTTCGGCCGGCCCGAGGGGCAGCCACTCGGGCCGCGGGTGCGTGCCGCCGTCGCGAGCCGGCATCGTCGCGGTCGAATGGTCGAGGATCGCGGAGGCGAGGACGAGGTCGTGGCACCGATCGACACGCACCCCCTCGGCGAGCAGGCGCGGGTACCAGCGACGGGTGTCGGCCCAGATCCAGCGGGGGCGACGCGTCGACTCGAGTGCGCGCACGACGGTCGCGAGCTGCTGCAGCGGCACGGTCTCGAAGGGTGCGCTGGAGACGGCGGGGTCGACGAGTCCCACCCGGCCGGGCCCCATCGCACCGACCACGATCCGCATGCCTCCATTCTCGCCTGCGCGTCCGACATGCCTCGACTCTTCATGTCGGTGGCGCCGGCGAGGATTGCCGTATGAACGAATACGGGCGGCGCCGATGGTCGCGGTGAGCTTCCGCTGCGGGCACGGTGCCGAGCCGGGCGACGCCGGTGTCGTCTCGCTCTCCCGTGTCTGCCCGCTCTGCATGCTGCTGCACGAGACGCAGCGCTCGCGCGCCGAGCTGCTCTCTCGCGTCGCACCACCGCAGCGCGCCGCCCTCGCCCGCGAGACGCGCATCGGGGCGAGCTACGACTGGCGCTGCGCTCGAGGCCACGATCGATACCCGGCGACGGTCGGCGAGGTGCTGACCGGCCCGAGCTGCGTGAAGTGCCGGTCGAACGCCGCCGCGCCGGGTGCGCGGCGCGAGGCCGGGGTCGCCTTCATGAAGCCCGGGCTGCGACTCGGCACATCGCAGGTCGAGCAGCGGCTGCGAACGCTCCTCGGCGAACGCATCCGCCTCCATCACCGGGTGAACGCCGTGCGCACCGCGCGGATGTTCTACGGCAAGCAGGAGGTCTGGCCCGACATTCTCGTGCCACAGCTCCGCATCGCCGTCGAATACGACGATCCCGGCCGCTCGAGGCGGGCGCACCTCGGCATGAAGGAGGCGTCCGACATCGAGAAGGACGAGGCTCTGCGCGAGGTCGGCTGGGAGGTCATCCGAATCCGCGCCGGCGGTCTCGAGGCCCTCGGCCCGTACAGCATCGTCTGTCGCAACCTCACGATCGCGGTCGCCGACGAGGTCGTCTCGCTCATGCGGCGCATCCGCGGCGACACTGCCGTCGATGCGCTGCTGGTGCCGCAGCAGCGCGCCGTCTGAGCGCCGCGATGCCGGCTGCGGCATACGTCTGACGCGGTCGGCGCATCCACTGCTGCGCGCAGCCTCGCAGCCCGATAGGGTGTACCCACCCGAGCACCCCCTCTGCCCGGGTTTTCGCGCGCGCAGAGAGGCAGTCGATGCTCCTTCCGTTCCTCATCGTCGGAGGCATCGGCCTCGTTCTCCTCGTCATCTCGCTCGTGCTCGGCGACATCTTCGATCACCTCGAGATCGGCGACGGCGCCCTCTCGGGCACGGCGCTCGCCGTCGGCATGGTCGTGTTCGGCGCATCCGGCGCGCTCGTCGCAAGCATGGGTCTCGACCTCGTGTGGGTGTACGTGCTCTCGATCGTGCTGGCCGCCGTCGCGTACCTGCTCAGCGTGCTGGCGATCCGAAACCTCACCCGGAGCTCCGACGGCGTGCCCGCCTCGGCCGTGGGCCTCTCGGGCGTCGCGCGGTCCGACGTCACCACGGCCGGCGGCGAGGTGAGCCTCGACGGCCCCGGCGAGCTCGAGCGCCGGCTCGCGTACTCCGACGAGCCGATCGCGGAAGGCGCCCGTGTGCGCGTCGTCGAGCACGCCGGCAGCCGCGTGAAGGTCGTCGCGGGCTGACGACTGCCCGCGGCTCGTCCTCCCTCACCCGAATTCCCTGCACCACCCCGCCCTGCGTCTCCTCCCGAAAGGAACCCCGATGCTCTCCCCCCTGCTGATCCAGGTGATCTCGGTCGTCGCGATCGTCATCGCGCTGCTCGCCCTGTTGACCTTCATCGCCCGCCGCATCCGCCGAGTGCCGCCGAACGAGGCGCTCGTCATCGTCGGTCGAGGGGCCGGCCGGGCTGCACCCGAGCAGTCATCGGCGCAGCGCGTCGTCATCGGCGGCCGCACCTTCGTCTGGCCGATCCTGCAGCAGGGGTTCGCGATCTCGCTCGAACAGCGCCAGATCGGCATCACCGTCGAGGGCGTCGACAAGAACCGAATCAAGATCGCCATCAAGGCGTCGATCAACTTCAAGGTCAGCGGCACCGAAGACGGCGTGCGCCGTGCGGCCCAGCGGTTCCTCTCGCAGCAGGGCCTGCTCACCGAGATCATCAAGGAGTCCCTCGAGGGCTCGCTGCGTTCGATCGTCGGCGACATGACGATCGAGCAGATCATCTCCGATCGCAAGAGCCTCTCCGACCGCGTCGTCGCCGAAACCAAGACCGACCTCGTGGAGCAGGGCCTGCAGGTCGACCTGCTGAACATCTCCGACATCTCGACGCCCGGCAGCGAGTACCTCGCGAACCTCGGTCGCGCCGAGGCCGCCCGCGCCCGCCAGGTCGCCGAGGTGAGCGAGGCCGAGGCCGCCCGGGTCAGCGAGTTCGCGCGCATCGAGGCCGCCGAGCAGGTCGCCGAACGGCAGAAGGCGCTGAGCCTGAAGCAGGCCACCATCAAGGCCGAGACCGATCGGGCCAACGCCGAGGCCGAGGCATCCGGCCAGCTCGCGAAGGCCGAGCAGGACAAGCTGGTCGCCGTGCAGGAGCGCGACGCGCTCTCGGAGCAGGCGCTCGTGACGCAGGAGCGTCTGGACATCGAGATCCGCAAGCCCGCCGAGGCCGAGGCCTACGCCGAGGTGCAGCGCGCCACGGCCCTCCGCGACGCCGCGAATGCGAGCACCGAGGCCGAGGCGTACAAGCGCACCAAGATCGCCGAGGCCAACAAGGTCGCAGCAGTGCAGGATGCCGAGGCATCCGCCACCTCCGTTCGCTTCGCCGGTGAGGCCGAGCGCGACCGCCAGGTGGCGCTCGCCGCGGGTATCCGCGCCGACGGTGAAGCTCGCGCAGCAGCCATCCAGGCCGAGGGTCTCGCCGAGGCCGCCGCCACCGACGCCAAGGCCATGGCGCTGAAGAAGTACGGCGAGGCCGCCCTCGCGCAGGAGATCATCTCGCGACTGCCCGAGATCGTGCGCGCCGCTGCGGAACCGATCTCGAACATCAAGACCCTCACCGTCGTGTCGACCGATGGCGCGAGCGCCATCACGAAGACCGTCGGCCAGGTGCTCGGCGAGGGCACCGAGGTCGTGAAGTCGCTGACCGGGCTCGACGTCGGTTCGATCCTCGCCGGACTCGCGGGCGGACAGCTCGTGAAGGCGGCCGACACGGCTGCGGAGTGACGCGCCGACCCCTGTGACACCGGAGCGCCGACCCGTCGGCGGAGAGGATGCACCCGTGACGACGACGTCCACGGATCTGGGCACGACCCCGGCGGGCCGTGCAAGCCGACTCGGCCCGCGACGCTGGGCGGTGCTCGCGCTCGTCGGCCTCGTCGGCCAGATCGCGTGGACGGTCGAGAACATGTACCTCAACGTGTTCGTCTACGACACGATCACCGATGACCCTGCGGTGCTCGCGGCGATGGTCGCCGCGAGCGCCGCGTCGGCCACGCTCGCCACGCTCGTCGTCGGCGCGTGGAGCGACCGAGTGGGCCGTCGCCGCGTCTTCGTCGCCGGCGGGTACGTGCTGTGGGGACTCTCGACCGCGGCATTCGGACTCGTCACGGTCGACGGGCTCGCCGGTGCGGCATCCGTCGCCGGCGCGGTCGCCCTGGCCGTGCTCACCGTCATCGTGCTCGACTGCCTCATGAGCGTGCTAGGTTCGGGCGCCAACGATGCCGCGTTCAACGCCTGGGTGACCGACGTGACCGACACCACGAACCGCGGCCGCGTGGAGGCGGTGCTCGCCGCACTGCCGCTGCTCTCGATGCTGCTCGTGTTCGGCGTGCTCGACGGACTGACCCGTGCCGGCGAATGGCGCACGTTCTTCTTCACGATCGGCATCGCGATCGTGATCGTGGGTGTCGTGACCTGGTTCCTGATGCGCGACTCGACCGCGCCGCGGCGGCAGGCCGACGGCGTCTGGCGCTCGATCGCGTTCGGCCTGCGGCCGTCGACGATCCGCGCGAACCCCGCGCTCTACCTCACCTTCGGGGCCTGGGCGGTCTTCGGCATCTCGACGCAGGTGTTCCTGCCGTACCTGATCATCTATCTGCAGCGAACCCTCCGCATCGACGGGTACGCGCTCGTGCTCGGCGTCGTGCTCCTCGGCGCGTCGGTCGTGAGCATCGTCGGCGGGCGGTTCATCGATCGGGTGGGCAAGGTGCGGTCGATCCTCCCAGCCCTCTCGATCTACCTCGTCGGCCTCGTGCTCATGGCGTTCGTGCGCGACATCACGTGGGTCATCATCGCGGGGCTCGCGATGATGAGCGGGTTCATGCTCGTCGTCGCCGCGGTCGGCGCCGCATCCCGCGACGCCACCCCGCGCGACCGCGCCGGGTCGGTGCAGGGACTCCGCATGATCTTCGCGATCCTGATCCCGATGGTCATCGGCCCGTTCATCGGCGCGGCGATCATCAGCGGCGCCGGCGAGACGTACGCCGAGCTCGGCGTCGTGAAGCAGGTGCCGACGGCCGGCATCTTCATCGGCGCCGCGGTGGTCGCCGTGCTCGTCGTCGTGCCGACGATCCTGCTTCTGCGCCGTGAGCGGCGCGAGCAGCAGGCGCAGCACGAGCAGCGCGCTGCGGCAGGGCAGGCATGAGCCGCGCCGACCGAGCGTTGCCGTCGACGCTCCTCACGGAGTGGGGCGAACAGCTCGATCGCGAGCATCCGCTTCCCGAATACCCCCGGCCGCAGCTCACTCGCGAGTCGTACCTGAATCTCAACGGTGTCTGGCGATACGCGATCACGCCTCACGGTGAGGCGCCAGGCGCGCTCGACGGTTCCGACAGTTACGACGGTTCCGACGGTTACGACGGTTACGACGGCGAGATCGTCGTGCCCTTCTCCCCCGAGTCGGTGCTCTCCGGAGTCGGCAGGCAGCTGCAGCCCGATGAGACCCTGCACTACCGCCGCACCTTCCACCTCGACGCGGGGTTCACGCCGGCCGGCGGACGCATCCTGCTGCACTTCGGCGCCGTCGACCAGCGCTGCACCATCGAGGTGAACGGCGTCGTGGTCGGCGAACACGTCGGCGGCTACCTGCCGTTCACGATCGACATCACCGGTGCGGTCGGCGAACGGGGGCAGGGCGCGGAGCACGAGCTGCTCGTTCGCGTCACCGACCCGAGCGACACTGCCGAGTACTCCCGCGGCAAGCAGAAGCTCGATCGAGGCGGCATCTGGTACACCGCGCAGTCGGGCATCTGGCAGACCGTCTGGATCGAAGCGGTGCCCGCCGCGTGGGTCGCACGGCTCGAGTACGAGGCCGACCCCGCACGCGGCGAGCTGACCGTCACCGTGCACGCCGGCGGAGCGGCGCTCGAGCAGCAGCTCGCAACCGTACGAGTCGCCGCCGAGGGCGTCCGCGTGGGCGAAGGGCGAGCGGCAGCGGGGCATCCACTCGTGCTGACGATCGCCGAGCCGAGACCGTGGAGCCCCGAGCACCCGTTCCTCTACGACATCGAGGTCGAGTACGGCGACGACCGCGTCGTGAGCTACGTGGGGCTCCGCAGCTTCGGGGTCGGCCCAGATGCAGCCGGCCTGCCACGCCTGCTGCTCAACGGCGAACCGTACTTCCACGCGGGCGTGCTCGATCAGGGCTACTGGAGCGACGGGCTGTACACGCCGCCGTCCGATACGGCGATGGTGCACGACATCCGGTCGATGAAGGAACTCGGGTTCACGATGCTGCGCAAGCACATCAAGATCGAACCGCTGCGCTGGTACCACCACGCCGACCGGCTCGGAATGCTCGTGTGGCAGGACGCGGTGAACGGCGGTGGGCGCTACGACCCGGTCGTCATCACGGCGCCCGTGCTGACACCGCTGCGGCTCGACGACCATCGATACCGGGCATTCGGTCGAACGGATGCCTCCGCGCGCGCGCACTGGCGCCAGGAGCTGCGCGACATGGTCGAGCACCTGCACGGCGTCGTCAGCATCGCGGTCTGGGTGCCGTTCAACGAGGGCTGGGGGCAGTTCGACGCCGCCGAGGTCACGGCGGAGCTGCGCGTACTCGACCCGAGTCGGAGCATCGACCATGCGAGCGGATGGCACGACCAGGGTGTCGGCGACCTGACGAGCCTGCACGTGTACTTCCGGCGGTTCCGCGTGCCGCGACGACGACGGGCGACCGCCCATCGAGCGCTCGTCGTGTCGGAGTACGGCGGATACAGCCAGCGCCTGCCCGAGCACAGCGTCACGCCGCGCGAGTTCGGCTACAAGCGGTTCGGCGACCGCGACGGCCTCGCTGCAGCCTTCGTGCGACTGCACGAGGAGGAGATCATCCCGACGCTCCCCCACGGCCTCGCCGCCATCGTGTACACCCAGCTCAGCGATGTCGAAGACGAGAGCAACGGGCTGCTGAGCTACGACCGCCGCGTCGTGAAGCTGCCCGTCGACGTCGTTCGGTCGGTGACCGATCGGTTGAGGTATCCCACCAGCCCGTAGCCACGCGCGTCTGCGGCCGGCCGGGGCCGGAGGCGCCGCAGGTTTGTCTTCGATGCGCGCCACTGCCAAGGTGAGATGACGTTCGATCAAGGGGGAACATGTCAGAGCAGCAGCGTCCAGGACTCACCGCAGCCGAGATGGCGAAGGCCGTGGCTTCGTTGAGCGCACCCGACACCGTCGAGTCGCCGTTCGGCCACCTTCGCTTCTTCGACGGAGTGCCGTTGCCCGAGACCGTCGAGACGGCGTACGCGGCGCTCGACCTGGTCCGGGCCATCGACGTGTTCCTGAACGCCGTTCCCGGCGCGTCACTCGTGGCGTTCCGCGCGGGCCTGCGCGTGGCCGGCGTCACCACGCCGCGACAGATCGGCATCACCGAGCCTCGGGCGACATCGAAGGCGCTGTTCCTCACGCCGAACACCGAGACGACTTATGGCACCACCATGCTCGACCTGAAGGCGTGGGGGCCGACGGTCATCGAGGCACCGCCGCAGTCGCTCTGCGTCGTCGACGACTTCTGGTTCCGCTACGTCGCCGACATGGGCATCGCCGGGCCAGACCGAGGCGCGGGCGGCAAGTACCTCTTCCTCCCGCCGGGCTACGACGGCGAGGTGCCCGACGGCTACTTCGTCTACCGCACACCGACCTTCACGAACTTCGTGGTGCTCCGCGCGCTCGGCGGCGTGCCGGCCATGAAGCAGACGCGCATCTACCCGCTCGCCGAGGCGGCGAACCCTGCCGAGAACGAGTTCGTCAATCTCGCCGAGACGCCGTTCAACACCGTGCACGCGAACGACTACTCGTTCTACGAAGAGGTGGCCACGCTGGTAGAAGAGGAGCCGATCGAATCGCTCGATCCCGAGCGTGCAGGGCAGCTCGCCGCGATCGGCATCGTGAGCGGTCAACCGTTCGCGCCGGACGCCAGGCTGCGCGGCATCCTCGAGCAGGCGGCGCCGATCGCCGCCGGACTCGCTCGGACGGTCGCTTACCAACCCCGCGACCCCGAGGCCGTGTTGTACGGTTCGTGGCGCAACGGCTTCGTCGGCGGCAACTACGAATTCATCAGGAACGGTGCGCGGCTCCTCGACGCCCGTACCCAGTTCCACTACATCGCGACCGTCATCACCCCGGCGATGGCGCACGCGCAGGTCGGTGCCGGCTCGGCCTACGCCTACACCGTGCACGACGCCCAGGGACGACTCCTCGACGGTGCGCGCAGCTATCGCCTGCGCGTCGACGCCAATCCCCCGGCCAAGAACTTCTGGGCGGTCGACCTGTACGACACGCAGACGCGTTCGCTGCTCGTCATCCCCTCGACTCCGTATCCCGCGCTCGCGAGCAACGACGGCAAGCTCCAGGCAAACGACGACGGCTCGTTCGACCTCTTCTTCGGACCGACGGCGCCGGCCGGCAAGGAGTCGAACTGGGTCGAGACGGTGCCCGGAAAATCGTGGTTCCCCTTCTTCCGCATCTACGGACCACTCGAGCCGTGGTTCGAGCAGACCTGGCGGCTCAACGAGTTCGAGCCGATCGACTGAGCACGCTCGACGGCGGTGCGCCGCGACATCCGACTCTCGGTAGGTTGATCTGTTGCATGGACCAGCGAACCGCTGTCGGCGCCCTACCCGCCGATCGCGTCGAACTCGGCCCGCAGGTACTTCGGTGCCTGCACCCGCCACGCCTCGGTCACGAGCTCGGCGAGGTGCTGCTCGTCGATGCCCCGCATGCGGAACGCGACCTTCGGTTCTCCCCAGCTCGTCGTCGTGCGCAGGAACACGTCTGGCGCCATCTCGACGAGCGCGAGCGCGTCGATGGGGTCGGCGACCTTCACCCCGACGACGAGCTCGGCCGCGATGATCGCGCGCATGTCTGCCGGGATGCTCGGCCATGGGTGGCACTCCCACACGAAGAGCTTGCTGCGAACGAACCATGCGGCGCCGCCCGTCGTGGCTCGTTGCTCACTGCCGGGCAGCCGAGCGGCGATGCGTCGGACGTCGTCGAGGGTGGGCACAGGCCGAGTGTATGACGCACCGCCGACGCGGGATCGCTGGAATCGCGTGCTCCACGGCCGTCGTCGGCGTATCGTGTGCCTCGGGAGGGCGACATGACCGACAGGAGTTCGAATACCGGATGCTTCGCCGGCGGCGGTGCGATCTACGGTCTCGGCATCATCGGCGCGTGGGTGTTCTTCTTCCAGCAGGCCGACGCGTTCTGGGAGTTCATCGGGGCATTCTTCCAGGGCCTCTTCTGGCCGGCGTTCATGGTCTACGAGCTGTTCACAGCACTCGTGGAATGAGCCGCGACGGCGCACCGCGATGCCGCCACTCGGCGGTCAGTCGTGAGGCGGGCGACGCAGTCGTTTGACGTCGGTGCGCCGCTTCTTCGCCTCCAAGCGCCGTTCCTTCGACCCCCGACTCGGCCTCGTCTGTCGTCGCGAGGGCGACGGCGGCCGCAGTGCGTCGGCCACGACGGCGGCGAGCCGAACGAGTGCGGCATTCCTGTTGCGCAATTGCGCGCGATGTTCGGACGCCGTGATCGTCAGTACGCCGTCGACGAGGCGATTGGCCAGACGCTCGAGGAGCCGTTCCCGCTGAAGCGGAGAGAGCACCGCCGAGCCCGCCACATCCCAGACGAGTTCCGCTCGGGAGTCGGCGGTGTTCACGCCTTGACCGCCCGGGCCGGATGACCGCGAGAACCGCCAGGAGAGCTCGGAATCGGGAATCGTGAGCCCGGCATCGACCCGAAGACCCGGACGGTTGGCGGTGGGCATGGATCCATCATCCTCTTCCGCCCGAGAGTTGTGTCGCCGGTGCGTGCGACGATCCGGAGGACGGACGATCTGCGGGAGGACGAGATGCGGGGCGAGGCGACCGTGTTGCATGCGGATCTCGACGCGTTCTACGCCTCAGTCGAGCAGCGTGATGCGCCCGAGTTGCGCGGCCGACCTGTCGTGGTCGGCGGCGGTGTCGTGCTGGCGGCGAGTTACGAGGCGAAGGCCCGTGGGGTGCGTACCGCGATGGGCGGTCGGCAGGCGCGCGAGCTGTGCCCCGACATCGTGGTCGTCCCGCCGCGGATGGACGCGTACTCGGCTGCCAGTCGAGCCGTGTTCGCGATCTTCCGCGACACGACTCCGCTCGTGGAGGGCCTCTCCATCGACGAGGCGTTCCTCGAAGTCGGAGGCCTCCGGCGCATCGCGGGCACGCCGGAGCAGATCGCGGTGCGATTGCGTGAGCGGGTTCGCTCGGAGGTCGGGTTGGCCATCTCGGTCGGGATCGCCCGGACCAAGTTCCTCGCGAAGGTCGCAAGCGCGGTCAGCAAGCCCGACGGACTCCTCGTGGTCGAACCCGAACGGGAGGAATCGTTCCTGCTGCCGCTGCCGGTCGAGCGGCTGTGGGGTGTCGGTGCAGTGACCGCCGAGAAGCTGCACCGACTCGGCATCCGCACGGTCGGGGAACTGGCCGAACTCGAAGCCTCGGCCGCAGAGCGACTGCTCGGCAAGGCGACCGGCGCGCATCTGCACGCGCTGGCGCGGCTCCGCGACCCGCGCCCCGTCGACACCGCGCGCCGACGCGGCTCCATCGGCTCTCAGCGGGCACTCGGCAGCCGCCAGCGCTCGGCCGAAGAACTCGACCTCATCCTCACCCAGATCGTCGACCGGCTCAGCCGCCGCCTCCGCGATCGGGACCGCGTGTGCCGCACGGTCGTGCTGCGTCTTCGCTACGGCGACTTCGCGAAGGCCACCCGATCGCGCACCCTCGGTTCCGCGTCCGATCGCACGGCAGTCCTGCTCGCCGTCGCACGAGAGCTGCTCGCCGGCGCGCGACCCGAGATCGCCGAGCGCGGCATCACCTTGATCGGCGTCTCGCTGTCGCAGCTCGCGCATATCGACAGCCTGCAGCCGGAGTTGCCGATCGACTGGGACGACGGGGTGAAGCTCGACACGGTGCTCGACGCGGTACGCGATCGCTTCGGCGCGGCGTCCGTCGCGCGAGCTGCGCAGCTCGGTCGCGAACCGGGCTGGTCGACGCCGCTGCTGCCCGAACACGAGTGAGCACGACGAACGATGGCGAGCACGCCAGCGCGCGACTCGCCGCGTCAGCGGCTGGGCAATTCCTCGGGCGCCAGCACGAGATCGACGAGCGCCCCGTTGCGCAGTACGGTCATCTCCATGCTGCGGCCGATCGCATCCTCGACCATGAGCCGCTGCACCCCGGTCGGATCGAACACCGGTGTGCGGTCGATCGTGACGACGATGTCGCCCCTGTGCGCCCCTGCCAGTGCGGCTGGGCTACCGGCGACCGTCGAAATGACCTGCATACCGGTCGGCGATCCGACCAGCGCGGCGGCCTCGGGACTCAACGGCACCTTCGCCCCGGCCACGCCGAGCCACGCCCGACGCACGCGCCCGTAGGCCGTGAGCTTCTCGATGATGTCGAGGGTCGTGGCGTTGATCGGCACGGCGAGTCCGAGCCCGAAGCCGGCGACCGCGGTGTTCACGCCGACGAGCCGGCCGGCGCTGTCGGCGAGTGCTCCCCCGCTGCTGCCGGGATTGAGCGCGGCATCCGTCTGAATCACCTCATCGATCACCCGGCCCGCACCGGTCGGAAGCGACCGGCCGAGTGCCGAGACGATGCCGGCGGTGACACTGCCGGCGAGCCCGCGCGGGTTGCCGAGCGCCACGACGAGCTGCCCGACGCGCAGGTGCGTCGCGTCGCCGAGCGGCACCGGGGCCGGCGTCGGCCCAATCGCCCGCAGCACAGCGAGATCGGAGAGCACGTCGGCGCCGACCACCTCGGCATCGGTCGAGCTGCCGTCGGCGAACGCGAGTTCGACTGAAGACGCGTCAACGACGACGTGGGCGCTCGTCAAGAGGCGCCCGTCGGTGCTGATCACCGAGGCACTGCCGGCACCCGCCCCTGCGGCGGAGCGCACGTTCACCGCCGCGATCGATGGCAACACCATCTCGGCGACGCGCACGACCGCTGCCGAGTAGGCATCGAGTGCCTCGCTATCGTCCATGCAGCCAGTCTCGACCCGTAGCGGGGCGCTGCGGCCGAGGTTCGCGCAGAGCTGACGACCCTGAGCACGAATGATGACCGCCGAGGAAGCCGCGTCCTCGCGTCAGCCCATCACGCCGAACTGGACGGACGCACGCAGCTCAACTCAGCGAAGCGACCTCGAGCTCCGTGCCGGCGAACCGACCTGGATGCGCACGTCGCAGCATGGGACCTCGATCCGCACCAACGAAATGCGCCGTGTCCGACACGGTTGCGCTGAGCAGGGCGACCAGATGATCATCGGGATCCGCGACGCATGCCCGCGCGATTCCCTCGACGGCGCTGGTCACGAGAGCCCAGCACTGCCGCACCGTCATGCCGGAGGGGACCGGACCGACCTTCATGATGAACTCGTCAGCCCAGGCATCGGCGGCGGGAGCGGCACGAAGCGCGGCATTCCCCAGTCCGCGCAACTCCGGGACGGGCTCGTCGTCTCGATCCGCGAGAGCCTTGAGGGCGACTCGCATGCCCACGGCCTGCGAACGCTGACGCTCCTCGGCGGCGATGGGCAACGCGACGCTTGCAGCTCGTGTCGCGATCATGACGTCGACCACCGGGTCATCGCTCGTCAGGCCGATGACCATCGGGATGAGGGGCGTGAGCCGGGCACGGCCTGCTTCGCTCGTCCGGTCGTTGACGATCCGTGCGAGAAGCGCAAGAGTGCGGTGCGTACATGCAGGATGATCGCTCCAACGCTCCCCCGCGAGGTACGACGCGAATTCCATGAAGCAGGCCCCACGCCGTGGGGACCGGTGCCTGCCCGGGGACAGGATCGGCATGACGTCCGGTTGAGCCGTCCAATCGCGCATCGGCCCCCCTCTCGCTCCTTCTACTGTGCGCCCGCTGCGGCCAGGATTCAAGTACCTCGGGCCGATGCGGGCTCGTGATCGCTGGTCTCGGCGGACGACCTGTGCGACCGACGTCCACCTTCGCCTCTCCGTCAACGGACGAACGGCGGCGCTCAGGACCCCCGGCTCACGCGGCGCTCCAGGGCTTCGATGACGGTCTCGGCGATGTCGATGTCGTAGAGCCTTTCTATGCTCTGGAACCCGCCGGGACTCTCCGCATTGATCTCCACCACCCGGCTGCCGATCACGTCGATGCCCACGAGGAACATGCCATCGGCGACGAGCTTGTCGCCCATCGCCTCGACGATGCCGAGCTCGGCCTCACCGACTTCGAGAGGCACCGACCGACCGCCGGTGCTGATGTTGGCGCGAGGGTCGTTGCCGGTGGGCACGCGTCGGAAGGCGGCCGGCCTGCCGTCGCGTTCGAGGATGCGGCCCTCCAGTAGGAAGATCCGGGCATCGCCGTCCTTGGCGCCGTCGATGAACTCCTGGATGATGGCGTAGCCGTCCTGCAGTACCGACTCCGTCATCTGTGCGAGGTTGGTCTCTCCAGGGCCCTCGATCATGAAGACGTTGCGGCCCTTGGCCCCGTACAGCGGTTTGACGACGCAGTGGCCGACTTCGTCGACGAACCGCTCGATCGCCGCCGGATTCCGTGTCACCAGCGATCGAGGTCGGACCTGCTCGGGGAATTCCTCCAGGTAGAGCTTGCTGGTCGCTCGATGGAGGGTGTTCGGGTCGTTGACCACCGTCACACCCCGCTCCGCAAGCATCTGTCCGAACACCACGCCCATCGGGCTGGCCCATGGGCGCTCCTGCAGATCGTCGATCGACTCGTTGCGCAGGACGAGCGCATCGAGGTCGTCCATGATGATCCGCTCGGCGTCGCGCGCCTTGATCCGCTCCATGAAGCTCGCGAGGGTGTCGTCGTTCTTCCACCTCGCGGCCCGAGCCGTGGCAGCGAACTGCCCGTCGCTGCTGCCGTGCTCGAGGTCCCCGACGCCGACATACCAGGTCTCGTGCCCGCCCCTGACTGCGGCCCTGGCGAGTCGGGTGGTCGTGTACTCGTCCACCTCGGTTTCGACGTCGTTGACGAGAAATGCGAGCCTCATGCCGCCACGTCTCCCTCGTAGAGGTCGGTGACGGTCATGCCGGCGTGCAGCCTCTCCAGACGCTCTTGTGCACCAGACACGTCCAGCCAGCGCGGCCGAACCCACGGCGCGTGGAGTACTCCTCTATCGAGCAGGTCCTGCACGAGGGGGATGTGGTCCAATGCGAGCTTGCCGACGAGCAGGACGTCGAGGCGGCTGCCCTCGGCGAGGGCGTCGAGGATGCGCGTGATCCCGCGCAGGTAGATCGCGTCTTTCACCGATCCGCCCCCGACGACGACGCGGATTGCGATGGACCACGCGGTCCGCGCAGGTATGCGATGGTCGGCCCGCAACGAGTCGAAGATGTCCAGGAAGCCCGCGCCGTCGAGCATCTTGCCGACCGCGACCACTCGCGCCGCGAGCACACGCAGCCGCCGCGGGTCCAACCCGCCGGTCAGGTACTCGGCGAGCACGGCGAGGCCCTCCTGGGTCTCGTCGTAGCCGGGCAGGCCGATGGTCAGCAGCTTCAGTGGCTGCCGGGCACCGTTCTGGTAGGTGACCACGTGGGTGCCGACCTCGTGGTGCAGCAGCGGCTCGACCCGGTCGGCCCGGAAGGCGGCGGACTCCGGGATGAGCAGGCGGCCGAACGACACCATCAGCTCCGAGACGTCATCCCGAACCTCGACGTGAACGGGGAAGTCCGGATACACGCCACGGTAGCGCTCGAACTCCGCACGGGCGGCGTCGGCGAACGCCGCGGCCGTGACGGTCTGGGTGCTGGGTGCCTGCGGGGGAATGGTTTCGAGCAGCTCCTCTGCCGCCGCGGCGAGCGGAGGGGCCACCGTTCCGTAGAGCTGAAGCGACCCGTACAGGAATCGTGACGTGTCGCGGTCCTCCAGTGCGGTGATCTGCCGGGCGATCTCGTCCCTCTTCGCCCGGAAGAGTGTGTGCAGCGCGGGGTCGTCCACGTTCTCGACCTCGAGGTCGTACAGGTCGCGCTGCACCAGGTCGGGGTCGAAGTCGAGCGGTCGTAGCCGAAGCGTGGGCGCGGTGCCGAAGTCACTGCGTTCGAAGTCCGCCCATGCCTCCGCCGCGTTGAGTGGGGTGACGTTGACGAGCAGGTTCACACGGCGCTCGATCTCGGTGAGCCGGGCGTCGATCGCAAGTGCGGGCGCCAGCTGCGCGGTCGGTGATGCCATCTCACCAGCGTGCTCGTCTTCGGGCGGGCCGGGATCGCCCGGGCGAGTGGTCGCATCCTCTGCGATGTCGATTCGGGTGACACCAGCCTGCTCAGTCGACTGGATCTGCGCCTGCAGATCCTCCGGGTTCACGATCGCACCGCTCTGGTCCGGCCGATCTGGGCGGTCACTCATCGTCAGCTCCCCTCGGGCCCTGGGTCGCACCCGACGCAGCATCGGTCGCGAGGGTCTCGGCTACGATCGGCGTCTCCGCGGCAATGGTGACGTCGTCGCTCGACGTGTGATCCTCATCGGTCTTCCCGCCTGCGTCGTCAGCCATCCACGATGGGGTCATCTCAGGATCGGACATGGTGGCTCCGTTCACTCGATGATCAGACCGTAAACCGCCCGCCCTCGCGGAGTCGAGGCCTTGCCTGTTGCTGCGAGCTGCACTATGTGTTTCGAGCTGCGCTCTGTGAACGAGGACCGGGGTCGTCCCGGGCGACGAGCTCGTGAACGATCCGCCACGCCCGCCGTCCCCCTATCCGACGAAGCCTCATCCAGGACCGCCCCGCGTTGGCGGTTCGGCGCCGAGCGAACTGTTCCCGAGATCGTCGTGCCAGGTACGTCGCACGCGCCGATCGACCAACGTCGGGTGTTGATTTCATCAGCTCTTTTCGCAAGTATTCGCGCATGAGTGACAAGTCAGATTCCGAACAGATCGACGACATCATCGCGCAGCAGAGCGGCTGGAAACAGGACGTGCTCGTCGCGCTTCGAGCTGCGATCATGGCCGCCGATCCGAGTGCCGTCGAGGTGGTCAAGTACAAGAAGCCGTCCAAACCGGAGGGCGTTCCGTTCTGGACGCATGACGGAGACGTCTGCTTCGTCGACGTACTCAAGAGCGCGGTGAGGCTGACGTTCGCAAGGGGTGCCCGCATGGAAGGCAGCGATCTCTTCAACACCAGGCTGGACAGCAAGGTCGTCCGAGCCATCGACTACTTCGATGGAGACCAAGTGGACGGAGCGGCGATCGAGGCGCTCGTGGCCGAGGCCGTAGAACTCAACGTCGCAGCCCGCTGACAGCGGTGGCGGAAGAGCCGAACTGTCGCCCAGGTCAGGCGATCGCGACCCTCGCATTACCTGGCCTGCCCCTCCACCGCCGGTACGGCGTCCGGCTCGTGAATCCCGTCGCGAGGGCGGTCGCAACGGTGAGCGAGACACCGTCATCAGCCTCTCGGACGCGTTCCGTGGAGACATGGGTTCGCGCTCTGCGCACCAGTAGGCGCGCTGCGGCGTTGCTGGTGTCGATGATCTCGGCGATGCGTGGCTACGGATCGTCGAAGGCTTCGCGCAAGACGTACGCCGCACGTTCCAACGGGGTGAGGCGCCCCATGAGGAGCAGGGTGGCGAATTCGATGGCTTCCGGCCGCTCGGCGCCGAGAGCGGGGGTCTCCACTGGTGTCGACCGGTTCCGGCATCCAGGTCTCGAATGTCGTTTCCCGGCGTGATCGCGCACTTTGGATGACGTTGATGGCAAGCCGCGTGGTGGTCGTACCGAGGAATGCACCTGGCACGCGGACGGCAGTCCGGTCGCACCGTTGCCAACGGACCCGGTCTCCTACACCACGTCGTCCGCCTCGCTCGCGCTGCCGAGCATCCGATATGCGATGCCGAAGAGGCGCGGTCGCTGGGCGATGAAGACACGAAGCGATTCGTCCAGCGATCCAGCGGGCGTTCGCTGGCCGGTCGGAGCGCGAGTGTCGGTGCTCATGTTCCGAAGGTCGCAGACGGGCGTTCGCGCTCGAATCCGCCAACACGCTAGTCCGGCGTGTAGCGTCAGCTACCTTCTGTTGGCTATCGCTGAACTTCGCGTTGCCGGTAGCGTGACTCAATGGCAGATCGCAGTCGGACGAGGGTGCTCGCTTCCCAGCAGGATGATTTCCCCCGCTGGTACCAGGACGTCTTGGAGAAGGCCGAACTGGCCGAGAACGGTCCGGTGCGAGGAACGATGGTGATCCGACCGTATGCCTACGGACTGTGGGAGCGGATGCAGGCCGAGGTTGACCTGCGCATCAAGGCGACCGGGGCCGAGAACGTCTATCTGCCCCTGTTCATCCCGCAGTCATACCTGGAACGAGAGGCCGAGCATGTCGAGGGTTTCAGCCCTGAACTTGCTGTCGTCACGCACGCGGGCGGCAAGGAGTTGTCTGAGCCGGTTGTCGTCCGGCCGACGAGCGAGACCGTGTTCGGCGAGTTGATGTCCAAGTGGATCCAGTCGCATCGGGATCTCCCCATGTTGTTGAACCAATGGGCAAATGTTGTGCGGTGGGAGATGCGACCGCGCCTGTTCCTGCGGACGTCGGAGTTCCTCTGGCAAGAGGGACACACGGCGCATGCCACCCGTGAGGACGCGAACGCGTACGCGCTGCGGATCCACTTGGACGTCTATCGCGATTTCCTGCAGGACGTTCTCGCGATCCCTGTGCTCGTCGGCGTCAAGTCCCGGCGCGAGCGGTTTGCAGGGGCGATCAACACATTGACCTGCGAGGCGATGATGGGCGATGGCAAGGCGCTGCAGATGGCCACGAGTCACGAGTTGGGGCAGAACTTCGCGAAGGCATTCGACATCACCTTCACCGACAGCTCAGGGCGGGTTGAAACGTGCTGGACGACGTCGTGGGGCTCCAGCACGCGCATGGTCGGTGGCTTGATCATGGCGCACGGCGATGATCAGGGAATCCGCATTCCGCCCCGTGTCGCGCCGGTGCAGATCGTGGTCCTCGCGGTGAAGGACGATGAGCGGACACTGACTACTGCGTCCTCACTTGTCCGTCAATTGACTGCGGAGGGAGTGCGTGCCCGGCTCGATGATCGGACCACGCAGGGCTTCGGCCGGCGCGCCACGGAGTGGGAGCTGAAGGGTGTCCCGGTGCGTCTGGAGGTCGGTCCCCGCGATCTCGAGTCCGGTCATGCGACGATCGTGCGACGCGATACCGGTGACAAGGTCGCGGTCGTGCTCGACGCGATCAGCACAACGGTTGTCACCCTGCTCGAGAGGATGCACACCGAGATGATCGAGGCAGCCCGCCGACGACTGACGGACCGGACCGTGGAGGCGACGTCCGTGGCTGAGGCTCTCGACGCTGCGAAGACAGGTTTTGCGCGAATCCCGTGGGAGCAACTCGGTGAGGAAGGCGAAGACGCACTCAACCGAGAGGCCGCAAGCGTCCGCTGCCTGCAAACCCGCGAAGGAACGGTGCCGGGCAGCGGAGACCTCGACTCCGAGCTCATGGCGATTGTCGGCCGGAGCTATTGACCGTACGTACCAACGTTGGACACACGTCGACGACATCCAGTCCCTGCCCTCTGTTCGAGGCAGGAAACCCTGATCATATCGATCCACGGTAGGGCGGACGGGACTTGAACCCGTGACCGATGGACTCGCCCAGGCTCTCATCGCCTGACTCCGAATCTCGGCGAACGCTCGACCGATCTCGACATGACCGGGGATTTCTCGCCGATCCTGAAACTACGAGTTTCCAGAGTACTCGGGATGCCTCGGAGGAGTTCGACTGGACTCGGATCGAATAAACGTTGGATAAACGTTGACGGTTCAAGTCCTCAGCCCGCGAGCCGAACTCGAACCCGAGTCTCCTCGACTCATGTGGAACGCGGTCGCCTTGACGCTCAGTGATCCTGCTTTCGGCGTCACGCTTTCATGGCACGCGCGATCAGGGAGACGGCGATGCCGCGTGGCAGCCGCGGGAGCAACGCGGCGGTGACCGCATTCGCTCGCCCGGGCACGACGACGCTCGCGGGGTTCGGCGTGTCGAGCGCTCGAATGACGGCGGCAACAACGTCGGTGGGTTCAGCGTGCATGGTGTCCGGACCAGGGATGCGTCCGCCATGGGCGCCGAACTCAGTGCGCGTGGTTCCCGGCATCACCGTGATCGCGCGTACGCCTGTGCCCGTCAGTTCAACGTCGAGGGCCTGCGTGAAGCTCGCGACGTACGTCTTGCTCGCCGAGTACACCGCCATGTGCGGCGTCGGAATCGACGCTGCCAGGCTGGAGATGTTGACGATGAGTCCGACGCCGTTCTCACCCATGTCAGCCACGTACCGGCGAGTCAGCCCGGTCAGCGTGAGTACGTTGAGCCGGAGAAGCTCGTCGAGGCGCTCCGGCGCGGTCTCGATGACGTCGGCGTCGGTGCCGATACCGGCGTTGTTCACGAGGACGTCGACGCGAAGGCCGTCGGTGCGGGAGTGGAGTCGCTCGGCTGCATTCGCTTCGCCCAAGTCCAGGGCGATGAGAACCACTTCGACGGAAGCGGTCGCGCGGATCCGTTCGGCGAGTTCCCCAAGGCGATCCTCGCGCCGGGCGACGAGCACGAGGTCGAGCCCGCGCTCGGCGAGTTGCACGGCGAACTCGGCGCCGATGCCGGAGCTCGCTCCGGTGACCAGCGCACGCCTGCCTCGAGCGAGCAGGAGCGCATCGGTTGCTCGATCGGCAGCCTCGGTCATGACGTGTTCCTCTCTGAAGGACGGCAATGGTTCGGCGCAGACAGCGCCCGCCGCGCGCGGCACGCGGCACGCGGCACGCGGCACGCGGCGATCAGCTTGCTGTCGTGTGGGCACGATCCGAATCGAAGACCTGCTCACGGATCGCGTCGAGCGTCCGCGCCACCGCGAGGGTCGCAGCACGGTCATGCTGGGCGACCTGCCGCTCCCCTGCCGCGAGTGCGTCCGCGGCCTCGCGGAGCATCAGCCGGAATCCCGAGCCTTCTCGTGGGCGCTCGACCCGCCCGGGCGAGTGGAATATCGCCTCGACCGAGCCCGCGTGGACCCGTGCGGTGGTGCCGGCCCAGAACATCGGCTCGATCGTGATCCACCCGAGCGTGCCGCTGATCGTCGCGGATTGGTCGAGGAAGCCGATCGCCGAGCACGCCACGTCGGCCCGAGCACCATTCGCGAAGGCGAGCGTCGCGCGGGCCTCGCGGTCGCTTCCGTCAGCGACGGTTCCGGATGCGTCGACCGTTATCGGTTCGCCGAGCACCCACTGCGCCAGCGTCACAGCATAAATCCCCCTGTCGAGCACTGCGCTGTCGCCGAGCTCAGCGGTCCAGACTCGGCCCGTCGGTGGCGTCGGCATACCGAAGGTCGCCGCGATTGTGCGTGGCTCTCCCAGGAGACCAGCCTGCACGCGTTGGACGAGGTCGATGTGCAACGGATTGAACTTCATCCACATCGCCTCCATGGCGAACACGCGCGCGGCTTCGGCGGCGTCGAAGATCTGCGCGATCTCGGAGGCGCTGGAGGCCATCGGCTTCTCGATGAGCACGTGCTTTCCGGCGGCGATCGCGTCGAGAGCAATTGGCGTGTGAGTCGCGATCGGCGTCGCGATGTAGACAGCGTCGATATCGTCTCGTCGCAGGACCTCGGTCAGATCCGTCGAGGAGGTCTCGATCCCGTGCCGTTCGGCGAATGCCGAGGTGCGGGCCTCGTCGCGGCCCCAGACCACGACCACGCTGCCGTGTCCGAACACTGCCTGTAGGTCTGGGACGAACTGGTGCGAGATCATCCCGGTCCCGAGTACCGCCCATCGCGTCATGCGTTCCTCCTGAGATAGTCGAGCGTGCGGTCGGCAGCGTCGCTGACCGCGAGCTCGAGGGCCACGACGAAGCCGTGCTCGTCGTCGTCGAGCGGTTCGAGCGTCGCCAGCTGCGAGGCGAGCATGGATGCGGGCATGAAGTGGCCGGTTCGCTGTTCGATGCGGTCCGCGAGCTCGGCCTCGGAACCGTGCACGTGAACGAACGCGAGTGAGGTCTCGCTGACCCTGGTGAGGAACTCGCGGTACGACCGTTTGAGTGCCGAGCAGGAGACGACCACCGGGCGGCCGTCGGCGTGCTCGTCGCGTGCGCGAGCCGCGACACGAGCGAGCCAAGGCCATCGGTCTTCGTCGGTCAACGGTATGCCGGAGGCCATCTGCGCCTTCGCCTCCACAGAGTGCAGGTCGTCGGCCTCCACGAGCACAGCGTCGAGACGGTCCGCGAGGGCGGCGGCCAGGGTCGACTTCCCGGCCCCCGCCACCCCCATCACCACGATCGCAGTCGGCGAGTCGGTGTCGACCGCGGCATCCATGAATCTCACCAGTCGTGGACGGTGCCGTCGGCGAGCCGGTTGTACGGCAGGTATGCCTGCTCGTACGGGTACTTGCCTGCCTCGTCGAGGTTCAGCTCGACGCCGAGGCCCGGCTTGTCGCCCGGGTGCAGCAGCCCGTTCTCCCACGTGAACGACTGTTCGAAGACCTGGTCGGTCTTCGCGCCGTGGCGCATGTACTCCTGGATGCCGAAGTTGTGGATCGACAGGCCGAGGTGCATCGCAGCGGCCATTCCGACGGGGCTGATGTCTGTCGGGCCGTGCATGCCCGACTTCACCTGGTACATCGCGGCGTACTCGAGGGTCTTCTTCAGCGGCGAGATGCCGCCCATGTGCGTGACGGCGCCTCGCACGTAGTCGATCTGCTGGTCGCGGATCAGGTCCTTGAAGTCCCAGATCGTGTTGAAGATCTCCCCGATCGCGAGTGGCGTCGTGGTGTGCTGGCGCACGAGCCGCAGTGCTTCCTGGTTCTCTGCCGGTGTGCAGTCCTCGAGCCAGAACAGGTCGTACGGCTCGAGCGACTTGCCGAGCTTCGCCGCCTGCAGCGGCGTCATCCGGTGGTGGCCGTCGTGCAGCAGCGGGATCTCGGGGCCGAACTCGTTGCGCACCGCCTCGAACACGCCGGGCAGGTGCCGCAGGTACGCGCGCGTGTCCCAGTCCTCCTGCACGGGCTTCGCACCGCGGCGGGCGGGCTCGTGGTCGTACCGCGCCTCGCCTCCGCCGGTCTCGGCCGACTGCGATGCGATGCCGTAGATCGCCTTCAGCCCGGGCACGCCGGTCTGGATGCGGATGGCCCGGTATCCCTGCTCGAGGTGCGAGCGCACCGAGTCGAACAACTCGGGCAGCTCCTTGCCCGATGCGTGGCCGTAGGCGAGGAGTCCGGTGCGGGACGCACCGCCCAGGAGCTGGTAGACGGGCATGCCGGCGGCCTTGCCCTTGATGTCCCAGAGGGCCATGTCGACGGCGGCGATCGCGGCCATCGTGACCGGGCCGCGCCTCCAGTACGCCGACCGGTACAGGAACTGCCAGGTGTCCTCGATGCGGCTCGCGTCGCTGCCGATCAGCAGCGGAACGATGTGCTCCTGCAGGTAGGCGACGACCGCGAGTTCGCGGCCGTTCAGGGTCGCGTCACCGAGGCCGGTCAGCCCATCGGCGGTCGTCAGCTTCAGCGTGACGAAGTTGCGGTCGGGGCTGGTGACGATGACCTCAGCCTGGTCGATGATCATGCTCATAGGGTTGCTCCGTGAATCGTGGGTGAGCGGGGTGTGGGGTCAGGATGTCGAGTGCGGTGACCGCTTCGGCAACACGTTGGGCGAAGCCTGCGTCATCCGCGAGTCGTGGATCCAACGCGGCGAGGAGCGCGTGCTGGTCGGATGCGTCGAGTTCGGCCGCCACGGTCGGGTCGATGTCCTCGGGTGTGGGGGTCGTGCCGGCGCGCACGCCGTGCATCCATGCGGCGATCGCGGCGGCGCATCCCGTCGCGTCGCGTCCGGCGGCGCGTTCGCTGAGCGCGACGGGCACGATGCGCAGGCGTACCTTGGTGGTCGAGTCCTGCGCGATCTGTGCGAGGCGGTGCTCGATACGCGGGTTGCGGAAGCGTTCGAGGAGAGCGACCCGGTAGTCGGCGAGGTCGAACCCCGGCAGCTGTCGGGCGTCGTCGTCCCAGAGCTCTTCGACGAGAACCCGGCACACCGGGTCATCGATCGCCTCGCTCACGACGGCGTGGCCGCGAGTCTGGCCGAAGGTCGCGAGCACGGTGTGGGCGCCGTTCAACATCCAGAGCTTTCGGTTCTCCCACGGGGCGATCTCTTCGACGAACCGGGCGCCCGCGGATTCCCAGTCCGGACGCCCGGCCGGGAACTCGCCCGATAGCACCCAGTCCGAGAAGGGCTCGGTCACGACCGGCGCGGCGTCGAGCCATCCGGTGGCCTCGTGAACGGCGCGCGCCTCGACTTCGGCGTCGATCGCCGGCGTGATGCGGTCGATCGAGGTCGAGACGACCGAGACCGACGACCCCAACCAGGCGGCGAGGTCGGGCGATGTTCGGCGGGCGAGGTCGGCCAGCGCGCGTCCCAGGAGCCCGCCGTTGTCGGGCAGGTTGTCGCAGGACACGAGCGCGATCGGGCCACCGCCGGCGCGACGCCTGGCGTCGAGCGCGAGCAGGATCCGGCCCAACGCAGTCCCAGGCCGGGCCTGCTCCCGCTCACCGGCATCGGTGAAGGCGGCGCGAAGTAGCGCGACATCGGATGCCACGGCGACATCCTTGAGGCTCGGCGAACCGTCGGCGGCGAGCCGGTACCCCGCTTCGGTGATCGTGAGCGTGAGGATCGCGACCTGCGGGTCGGCGACGGCTGCGACGAACGCGGGCACGTCGTCGCCGGCTTCGACGCGCACGATCGATGGAATCAGCTCAAACCGGTCGCCGTCCGCTGCACGCTCCACGAGCGTGTACAAGCCATCCTGCGGGCCGAGCCGATCGACGAGCTCACGGCTGCGACCGGTGAACGCGACGATACCCCACTCGTCGGCGTCGGTCGCATGCGCCGTGTACCAAGCCTGGTGCGCGCGGTGGAACGCGCCGAGACCGAGATGCACGATCCGCTCCGGCGGCGTAGGGACCTCTGCCGTGGCACGCGCGAGGCGCACGTCGGTTGCAGGGGTCACAGCTTGAAGACCTCTCGGGGAATGGCGTCGACCAGGTCGTCGATGATGCGCTCCGCGGCATCCATGCGCAGTCGACCCTCGACGACGAGGCGTGCGAGGAACCCGGCGTCGACTCGTCGGGCGGTGTCATGGCGGGCGGGGATCGACAGGAACGCGCGGGTGTCGTCGATGAACCCGCTCGAGCGGTAGAAGCCCGCGGTCTCAGTGACCGCGGCGCGGTGTCGGGCGATCGCGTCGGGCGCGTCGAGGAACCACCACGGTGCACCGAGGTACACGCTCGGGTAGAACCCCGCGAGCGGCGCGAGTTCACGTGAGTAGGTGGTCTCGTCGACCGCGAACAGCACGAGATGGAAGTCACGCGCGAGACCGAAGCGCTCCAGCAGCGGGCGGATGCCGCGGGTGAACTCCGTCGCGACCGGGATGTCATGACCCGTATCGGGTCCGAACCCGGCATGCGTGGCCGTCGAGTGGTTGCGGAGCACGCCCGGGTGGATCGTCATGACGAGGCCATCGTCGACGCTCATGCGCGCCATTTGCACGAGCATGTGCCCACGGAACGCACGCCGCTCCCCCGCGCTCGCATTCCCGGCGACCGTCGCTTGGAAAAGCCGCTCACCCTCCCCTGGGTCGAGGTCGACCGTGAACAGCTCCTCGACGCCGTGATCCGTGGATATGGCCCCATGCCGGATGAAGTGCGCGCGCCGGTCCTCGAGCGCGCCGAGGTACCCGGCGAAGTCACCGGGTTGTCCGGTCGCGGCGAGCAGTCGCTCGACGTTGCCCGCGAACCCGACCGCATCGGGATCGAGATATCGGTCCGGTCGGAAAGTCGGAACCACCCGCCCGGGAAGGTCGGATACCGCAAGCAGCGCGTGCGCGGCGAGGTCGTCGAGCGGGTCGTCGGTAGTCGCGAGGAACTCAACGCGGAACCGCTCGAACAGCGCTCGCGGCCGAAACTCGGAACGGACCAGGGCGGCGGCGATCTCGTCGTAGATCGCATCCGCGGTGTCGGGCGCGAGCGGGGTGGTGATGCCGAAGACCCCGTCGAGCTCCTCCTCGATCCAGTAGCCCGACGCCGTACCGGCGAAGCGATGCCAGTGTGCGGCGAGTGTGCGCCACACCGTGCGCGCATTTCGCCCGGCAGGCTCGTCCACGACCAGGTCGGCGAGGTCGACCCCGGCGGCGTGCAGGAGGCGGGTCACGTAGTGGTCACCCGTGACCAACAGCCCGACCGGGTCCGCGTATGGCTCGTCACGCAACAGCAGCGACGGCGGCACATGCCCATGCGGCGAGATGATCGGGCTGTCCGCCACCCGTGCGTACAGGCCGAGCGCGACCGCCCTGGTCGAGGGGTCGGCCGGCAGGAGCCGTGCAGGATCTCGGGGCGGCATGGTCACTTCGCGATGAGGTTGAGCTGGGCGTTCAGCGCGGCGACATGCTCGATGGACACGCCGCCGGCCTGCTTGATGAGCTTCTCCACGCTCATACGGTCGACGATGGCCTGCATGGCCGGCGGGATCTCGACGCCGTGGCCGACCTCGCCACGGCTGGTCGCAACGGCTTCCATCACCGAGGCGATGACGCGGGCGCCGTCCTCGGACTGCTTGATGTCGCCGAGCGAGTCGCGAACGGAGAAGAATCCGGCGGGAGTCGGCAACTCGGCCTCGTCGAACCAGTTGGCGATGGTCGTGGTGGGCATCACCGTTGCGGCGGACACCTCGTCGACCTTGCGCAGCGCGATCGTGTCGGTCGCCGCGCCCGATCGCGCGGTGATCTCGTGCTCGCCGGTCAGTGGGACCAGGAAGCGGAATGCCCGACTCCCGTCGACCGCGCCGACCTCGACGCCGTCGACCGACAGCACGACCCGATCTTGATTCGAATACACGATCACCTCGGTGACATCCTCCGCCCGTTCCTTGCGTCGACGACCTGCGACATGCACGAACGGCTCGCGCGACCACGCCGCCTTGTACACGTAGAACGCGTCCTTCTTCAGCAAGCGGTCGAACGAGACGAGGCCCTTCTGGTTGCGGCCCGCGACGCCGCCCTCGTCACGTCCGGCGGATCCGAAGTCCGCGAGGTTCCACACGTGAGTGGCCCACAGCCACGGCCGCGCCTCGATCATGCCGACCATGTGCTCGTGATAGAGCGCCTGATAGCTCTCGGTGTAGTCGCCCTTCTCGGGAGCAGCGGACTGGAACTGGGCGTTCGCATCCGCGCCATACTCGGCGAGCCCGATCGCGACCTCGGGGTTCGCCGTGTGGAAGTCGTCGAGCCACGTGTCGTTGTCGGCAACCTCGCCGACGTACCAACCGAAGTAGAGGTTGTACGACATCACGTCGGGCAGTCCGACCAGCGGGTGATCGGTCTCGAGGAGGAAGAGGTTCGCCATGGCGGTCAGACGGGACGGATCGAGCTCGTGGGCGAGGTCGTTCAGCTCACGGTGGGCCGCGACCACGTCCTCGCCCGAGCCGGCGAGAGTGATCTCGTTCGACAGGCCCCACGAGATGATGCTCGCGTGGTGGCGGTTCTGCAGGATCAGCTCGACGAGCTGGTCGCGGGCGTTGTCGGTCGCGCCCGGGAGGAACACGGTGATCTGAGGGATCTCGGCCCATACCACGAGTCCCGCTTCGTCGCAGAGGTCGTAGAAGCGCTGGTCGTGCTGGTAGTGCGCGAGCCGCACAGTCGTGGCACCGAGCTCTCGGATCAGGGCGAGATCCTGCTGCTTGATCTCTTCGGTGATCGCGTTGCCGACGCCCTCGAAATCCTGATGACGAGACACCCCGCGGAGCGGGTACTCCTCCCCGTTCAGCAGGAAGCCGCGTTGCGGGTCGACTGCGAACTCGCGGCAGCCGAACCGCAGTTCGATGACATCGAGCACGACGTCGCCGGCAAGGAGTTCGGCTCGGGCCGTGTACAGATGCGGGTCGCGCAGACCGTGCCAACGACGGACGTGCTCGATCGTCAGCGTGGCGCTCGCTGCCCCGTCGACGAGCGCCACGGCGACGGCGGCTTCTCCGTCGACGGCGAAGCGCACGCCGGTCGCCGACGCGCTGGCATTCGTGACCGCGGCCGCGTTGAGCGCGACCTCGGCGCGGTCGCCGTCGAGCGTCGGGGTGACGATCAGACCCGGGCCGCCATGGCCTGCGAGGTCGAAGTGTTCGCGCCCGACGGTGATCTGTCGCACCTCGCGGTAGATGCCGCCGTAGAAGGTGAAGTCGGCCTGCTGCGGGTACACCCGCTCGTTCTTGGCGTTGTCCACGATCACGACGAGCGTTCCCGATCCGTCCGACAACCCATCCGTCAGATTGACGCGGAAGGTCGAGTAGCCGCCATCGTGAGTCGTGAGGAGGCGGCCGTCCAGGTACACCTCGGTCGACGAGTTCACACCCGCGAACTCGACCCAGGTCTCGACATCGGGCCCCTCGGCCTCGATCACCCGTGCGTACGTCGAGCGACCGCGGCGGTAGTCGCCGCCCGCCTGCCCGTCTGTCGCATTCCACGTGTGCGGTAGTACGACCTGCTCACCCGCCGCGGCAACCGTGTCCCAGTTCGCGTCTGCAGGCAGTTCGACGGGCGAGAACGCCCACCCCTCGTGGATCAACGTGGCCCGGCGGGCGTGAGGGGCAGCGGGCTGCGTCATGGGAGTCTCCTTCGACGAGAGTGCGCCGGCGCGCGCCGGCGGGGCTCCACCACGATACGAACCACAGATCGACGCATGATAGAACTGATCGCGCACGATCAGAACTGAATCGTCACCTCTTCCCTGTACACGAACCGAGGCACTTCGATGACGACGCCTTCGCACGCACATCCGCGGGACGTACTCGAGCCCATCGCTGCCGCGGTGGCCGATGTCCTGAGCTGCCCGATCGAGCTCACGACCGACATCGCACCGGCACTCGACGCGTTCGAGTCGGCGCACTGCCTCGACTCTCGTATCCAGCCTGCGTTCACCGCCTCGGTGCTCCGGGGGTTCGTGCGAGACATGGACCGCCAGGTCGTGCACGAGATCCGGGAGCCGCTCGGCATGGCGATCTCGCTCGTCCGCTGGGGCGACCGTCTGCTCATCATCGGCCCGTACACGCACGAGCCCATGCATCCGGGTGTCGCCGAAGAGGCCATAAGCAGGTTGGGCATCCCCAGCGCCCACCTGCAGATCTACAAGCTCTACCGCACCCGGTATCCGATCGTCGACGCCGAGTACGTCTACCGCGGAGCTGCAACCGTGCTCCGCGCGGGCGGTGGCGAAGACGCGCTCGGCAGCCTCCGCGAGGTCGAGGCCGAGGGCGGAACGATCGCCCCCGGCATCCGGGAAGCTCCCCAGTCCGCCGCATTCACCGTCATCGAAGAGCGATACCGACTCGAACGGGAGTTCATGGACGCCGTCGCGGAAGGCTCGTCCGAACGAGCTCTCTCTGCCTTGCAACGCATGGGGCGGATGCCGCAGACCATCAGTTATCTGAACACGCCGTTCCTCGGCACCACCATCCTGCGGATCATGGCCCGAGTCGCCGCGCAGCGAGGCGGGCTGCCCCCTGTGACCGTCGATGCGATCTCGCAGGAGTACGCCCAGCGACTGCACCGTATCGGGCATTCCTCCGACCCGAAGCGTTCGGCCGTGTTCACCGCGCAGATGGTCACCGATTTCTGTCGACACGTCCGACGTCACAACCAGCGCGAGTATCCGCCCCTGGTGCGTCGGGTCGCCGACGAGATCGATCTCCACCTCAGTAGCCAGGTCTCGACGACAGAACTCGCAGATCGGCTGGGGGTGTCCGCGTCCACGCTCGCTCGGCGCTTCAAGTCGGCGACCGGCATGACCATCGTCGCGTACACGGCCCAGCGGCGAGCCGAACGCGCGGCCCGCTTGCTCACGACGACGACTCAGAGCGTGCGCGACATCGCATTGTTCGTCGGGTACGACGACGCGAACTACTTCGTGAAGGTGTTCCGAGAGGCTCACGGCATGACGCCGAGCGCCTATCGCGAGGCTCACACCGCCTGACCCATACGAGGGCCGCGGATCTGCGATCCGCGGCCCTCGATGTCGGCGTTACGTCAGGCGAGCACCGCCTCACCTTCAGCTTCCGCTGCCTGCAGGGTGGCCTTCTTCTCGGCGACGCGCTTCTGCACCTCGATCATCTCGGTTCGGTCGAGCTTGTAGCCGCGCATGGCGATCAGCGAGATCGCCCATCCGAGGATCGGCAGGCCGAAGAACAACGCGAGGCTCATCAGCAGGATCGCCGTCGACGGGCTGTCAGTGGGCTGGGGCATCACCGCCGTGAACCCGATCAGCGCGACGGCGCCGAGAGCCAGCGCCGCCCCGAGCGACGAGATGATCTGGTCGACGATGTTGTACGTCGCCGTGACCGTCGCGGGCAGGAACTTTCCTGAGCGATCGAGCTCGTAGTCGATGACGTCGGCCCGCATGGCGCCCTGCGCCACGGTGACCACCATCGACGTGCCGTTCAGCAGCAGGTAGACGAGGAAGAACCCGATCGTGAGCCCGAGGTTGCCGAGAATGGAGCCCATGTCGACCACCAGGCAGAACACGGTCAGCATCACGGCGAGGATCAGGCAGAGCCAGGTCCATGTGATGGTGGCGGCCTTGGAGCCGTGCTTGCCGGTGTAGCGCGAACCGAAGATCGCGAACACGATTCCCGGGAGGATCGCGATGAGGCCGAGCACCGATCCGAGCTGCATGTTGCCGAGCAGGATGCCCCACATGAGCGTCCCGATGACGGCCTGAGACTTCACCACCTGGGCGAGCTTGTCGGCTGCACCGCTGATCAGGAAGCGCTGGAACGGACCGTTCTTAGTCAGCAGGTTCCACATGTCGCGCATCGACACGTCGGCCTTGGTGCGGTCGACCGAGACGTGGGTGAAGTTCTCGGGCTTATCGACGCGGGAGACGCCGATGCAGGCGAGGATCTGGAACACCAGCGAGCAGGCCACGTAGGTGAGCGCGGTCTCGCTCAGCATCTCGACCGTGAATTGGTTGCCGTGGCGAGGCAGGAAGACGATGGTCGAGAGGATCGAGAAGATCGCAGGCACGAAATACGCGTAGACGGTGGCCCATACCTGGACTGATGGCCGTTGCCGTGGGTCGTTGGTGAGCACCGGTCCGCTCATCTGCCCGGCGATGTCGTTCATCGACGATCCGATGATGTAGACGACGTAGATCGCAATGAAGAACACCGCGCCGAATCCATTGTCGGGGGCCCAGACGAAGAGCAGCAGGATCGCAAGGGATCGGATCGCCCAACCGCTGAGCATGAAGAAGCGCAGCTTGCCGAAGCGGAAGTCGACCTTTTCGATGATCAGCGCGAGCAGGGGGTCGATCAGTCCGTCGAAGACGCGAGTGAGCGTGAGAATGAGCCCCGCCGCGGCGACTGCGATTCCGTAGCCGGCGTTCTGCAGGTAGCTCATGAGGCCGACGAGGACGTAGAAGATCATCGCCGAACCGTTGTTCATCTGGGAGAGGGCGATCTCCCACGTCTTGGCGCGACGGTAGGTGACGCCGTCCGCCTCACTGGCCGTCTGCTTCGGGTTACGCGCCATTGCGTGTTCGCTCCTTCGAGAATTCCGCTCGGTCCGCCGACGGCTCGTTCCGTCGGCGTCCTGATGAGCCGAAGGCAAGAGTAGGAAGACGAGCCCGCCGCCTGATAGAAGTCCCAGGGCGAACATAGAAGAGAACCGGCGAGACCTGCAGACGCGGAGACAGCACCACATGACAAACGCGGGCCAGAGCCACATTCGACTGCGCTCTGGCCCGCGTCACCGGGGACTTCGGCCGTCACGCCTCGAGGAGTTCGCCCATCTGCTTGGCGATCAGGGTGGTCGCGAGCCGCGGATTGAGGCGGGCCAGCCGGTCCATCGCCGCAGCGTCGGACCCGATCGTGGCGCGGAATCGAGCCTTCTCGATCGCAGTGACGATGACCTTGCCGGCTTGGACCGGGCTGGTCGTCTTGTACGCGGCGGTCTCGGTTGAAGCGTCGCCCGCGAGGCTGACGCCGGAATTCGCCGCGATGTCGGTGCCGATCGCACCCGGGAACACGACGCTCACCTGCACGTTCGTATCGAGGAGCTCGGCGTAGAGGGCCTCGGTCAGGAGCTTGACCGCGGCCTTGGAGGCGCCGTAGACGGCCTGGCCGGGCACGGGTGCGTACGAGCCCATGCTCGCGACGTTGAGGATCGCCGCCTCGGGGCGCGCGAGCAGGACTGGCAGGAACACCTTGCACATGTTCATGACGCCGCCGAAGTTCACGTTCATGACCTTGTCGATCTCGGAGAACGGCAGGTCGACCACCTTGACGAACTTCTGGATCACGCCGGCGATGTTCACGATGCCGTCGACCTGGCCGTGCACCGCTTCGACGGCCGCCGGAAGCCCGGCGACCGCCTCGCGGTCGGTGATGTTCGCCACGTGCTGAGAGAACCGGTCGCCTGCTCCGGCGAGCCGGGCGGTCTCAGCGAGCCCGTCGGCATTGAGATCGACCCCGGCGACCGATGCTCCACCAGTGAGGAGGCGGAGCGTCGTCTCGCGTCCGATGCCGTTGCCGGCGCCGGTGACGACGAAGACCTTGTTCGCGATGTGCATGTTCGATTCCTGTCTTTGGGAGAAATTGGTGGGGTCAGTCGAGGAGGGTGACGCCACCGGCTATCACGCCGGCGCTGCGAGGCGGGCCGTCGGGAGTCGAGGTCGATCAGGCCGGAAGCAACCGCCGAAGCACCTGCGCGCTCACTTCGGCGCTGCGCAGCGGGGATCCATCGATCCAGTTCTTGTGGGTCTCGAGGATCACCGCTTCCACGTGCAGGGATGCCGCTCGCTCGACGATCGCGTCGATGGCCAGGTTCCCGGTGCCGAGTTCGACGCTGTCCACCTTGACGATCGGCGTCATCGTCGGGCCGGTGACGCGCGAGCCGCGGTCGGTGATGTGCAGGAGGCGCACCCGCTCGCCGAGTGCATCGAGGAGCCGGAGCGGGTCCGCACCGGCGGTTGCGGCCCAGAAGCAGTCGAGTTCGAAGCCGACCGCGTCCGCGTCGGTTCGGTCCACGAGCGCCTCGAATGCGGTGCCGCCCGAGCCCGTTCGCCGGAATTCGGCGGTGTGGTTGTGGTAGAGAAGCTGGATTCCCTCGCTCGCGAGGGCCCGCCCGACGGCGGTCAGTCGGTGCGCGAGTTCCATCACCGCGGCCTCGTTGCCGTAGTCGAACCGGTGCATGCCGGTGACGACGACGTTGCGGGTGCCGAACGCCGCGGCGCGTGCGGCGACCGCCCCGGTGCCAGACTCGATGGTCCCCAAGTCCTCATGCAGGGCCGCGATCGAGAGGCCTGACTCCTCGACCAGCCGCGGCCAGTCGAGGCGGCCTCCGCGGCCCACCGGCATCCCAGCCGCCCACGTCAGTGCCCGGACGAAGCGCGGTGTCGGCCGCGTCATGAAGCCGTTGAGCTCGATCGCTTCGAACCCGACCGAGACCAGGCGCGCCAGTGTTTCGCGCGCCTGGTCTTCGGTCGACGTGATCCGGCCGATCTGGATCTGCTGGATCCCTCGCAGCGGCCGCTGCGCCGTGGGCGGCATGAGTCAGATCGTCTCGCCCGCATCGGCGAGCAGCGTGCTGCCCGTCATGATCATCGAGAGGTCGCTCGCGGCGAACAGCACCACACGGGCGATGTCGTCGGGGGTGCCCATTCGGCCGATCCTGCTCGTGCTCATCACGTCGAGTGGTGGCATCTCGATGCCGGCCGCGGCGGCGGCTTCGGCGCCGGCTTTCGCGGCGGCGATGTTGCCTTCGGTCGGCACGAAGCTCGGCGCGACGCCGAGCACGCGGATGCCGAGCGGGGCGAGGTCGACCGCGAGCGACTTCGTCATGCCGAGCGCCGCGTGCTTCGATCCCACGTAGGCGGCCATGCCGGGGAAGGCCACCTGCACGCCGGCCGTCGAGATGATGTTGACGATGACGCCGCCGGATCCGTCGGCCGACATGCGGCGTGCCGCTTCGCGGGAGCCGAGGAAGACGCCGCGGGCATTGACCGCGAACGTCGCGTCCCACATCTCGTCGGGCATCATCGTGACGGGTGCGTTTGGGAAGATCCCGGCGTTGTTGACCCAGATGTCGATGCCGCCGAGTTCGGCGACCGCGAGGTCCGCGGCATCCGCGACCGAGGCTGCGTCTGCGACGTCGGCGTGCGTGCTCGCGACCCGAACGCCATACCGGTCGGCGATCTCCGAAGCGGCATCGCGCGCGGCATCCCCGTTCAGGTCGATCAACAGGAGGTCGGCACCAGCTTCGGCGAGGCGCGCCGCGATGGCCTTGCCCAGCCCCTGTGCGGCACCGGTGACGACGGCGCGACGGCCGGCGAGCGAGAGCAGGTCGGCCAGCGAGCGGGTCGAGACGTCTGCGAACGGGAAACTCACGCTGCGACCTCCGCCGACTCGAGTCCGTTGCGCTGGGCGACCGCGCCGAGCCAGGCGAGGCTCGGCTTCGGGGTGCGCGCGAATGTGTCGCGGTCGACCGCGATCAGGCCGAACGTCGGCTCCCAGTGGCCCCATTCGAAGTTGTCGAGCAGCGACCAGTGCAGGTAGCCGCGCACGTCGATGCCGTCGACGATCGTGCCCGCGAGGCCCTGCAGGGCTTCATCGGTGTAGCGGATGCGCTGGGTGTCGTCGGCCGTGGCGATGCCGTTCTCCGTGATCACGATCGGGGTGTGCTCACTGATCTCCCAGGCGTGGCGCACCGCCATCGCAAGCGAGTCGGGACGGAACGAGGTCCCGACGAGCGTGTTGTCGGGAGCGGGCGGGTGCGGCACGAGTCCGTTCGCGTCGACCTGCTGGCTCGAGTACGCCTGAACTCCGACGAAGTCGTCGCCGCGCGAACCCTCCCAGTAGACGTCCTCCTTGCCGTAGCGGATCTGGAGCAGCTTCTCCTCACCGCCGGGTGCCGCGATCAGCGCGCCGGCTGCGATCGTCCAACCGACCTTCGCGCCGGTGCGCTCGCGAACGATCGCGCGGGCCGCGTGGTGGATGCGGGTGAACAGGCGCCCGATCTCGGGATCTGCGTACGTGAGGAACTCGCTGTGGGTCTGCTTCTTCTCGTCGTCGCCGTCGGCCTCGACCGTGGGACTGGTCCATTCACCGCCGGATGCCGCGAGGTGGCGCATCGCGGTCATGATCGCGGCCTGCATATTGGGCTCGTTCATGGTCGCGACCCACTCGACGCCGTCGAGGATGGTGCAGGCCTGCTCGACGTAGGCACAGAACAGCTCCTGCGCCTCGGGGCCGTCCCAGCCGCCGAGGGCGGCGAACCACTGCGGCGTGGTGAAGTGCTGCAGCGTCACGACCGGGGTCACCCCGTGCTCGAAGCAGCAGTCGATCACCCGTCGGTAGTGGGCGAGCTCGGCCTTCGAGAAGTACCCGCGCACCGGCTCGATGCGCGACCACTCCAGGCTGAACCGGTACGACGTCAGTCCGGCTTCGGCCAGCAGGCGGATGTCCTCGGCGTAGCGGTGGTAGCTGTCGACGGCGTCGCCGGAGAGCTCCATGCCGGGCATCATCTGCTCGCGCGCCCACCAGTCGCTGTTCACGTTGTTGCCCTCGATCTGGTGGCCCGCGGTTGCGGCGCCCCACAGGAATCCATCGGGGAAGGCGGTCATGGGTTCGTTCCTCTCGTTCGTTGAGCGGGGGTGATTTCGGTTCTGGATGCCGCGTGCCGGTGCCGCGGCGGGCGGGTCACGCCGTGGCGGGCGCGGCATCGTGCACGGGCAGCAGTGCCGAGGTCGTGAAGCGGCCAGCGCCGATCCGGTGCTCGGAGCCCTCGGGCATGACGACACGAGCGGTCGTGCCGGACGGGATGTCGGCGGACAGCGACATCCGATCGCCCTCGATCCGCCAATCGACCCTGATGATGCCTTGCGGGCCGTCGTGCGAGCCGCGGGCCCAGGTGACGCCGCCGCCGGGGACGGGCTCGATGACGACCCGCTCCCATCCGATCGAGTTGGCCTCCTGCCGGAGCCCGAGCGTGTGGGTGTGCAGGAAGCGCATCGCGGCGCCCTTGCTGTAGTGGTTCAGGGACTCGTGGGTGTCGCCCTGTTCGTCGATGCCTTCCCAGTCCTCCCAGACCGTGGTCGCGCCACGGTCGAGCATGTAACGCCACGACGGCGCGCTCCGCTGCTGCAGCAGCTCGTACGCGACATCCGCCCGCCCGTGGTCTGCGAGCACCGGGAGCAGGTCCCCGGTCGCGAGGAAGCCGGTTCCGACGTGCGTGCCCGCTGCCCGGATCAGTTCGACGAGTCGGTCGGCTGCGGCCTCGCGCAATTCGTCGGGCACGAGGCCGAACGCGAGAGCGCGCACGTAGGCGGCCTGGGTGTCGGTCGTGGTCGTGCCGTCGGGGCGGAGGTACGCCTGCTGCCAAGCGTCCGCGATTCGCTCGGCGATCGCCGCGTAGCGGGCGGCATCCTCGTCCCGCCCCAGGACGCCCGCGATGCGGGCAAGCGTCGCGGTAGATCTGTGCAGGTACGCGGTGCCGACCTCGCCCTTGTCGGCCATGAACCAGGCCATCGGGTTGTGCTTGATGGGATCGATGCGGTTGCCGTCGGCGTCGCGCTGCTGGGGTTCGGTCCACTCGCCCCAGTGGAACGTGCCGTCCCAGAGGTACTGCTCGAACGGCTGGGGCTCGGGCGATGCCTGCACCCGCGCGAAATGCCGGGTTGTGCGCGCCTGATCGAGCGCCCACTCGACCCAGCGGACCATCGCTCCGAAGTTCTCGGCGAGAACCAGTTCGTCGCCATACGAAAGGTACATCTCCCACGGCACGGCGACGATCGCGTCGCCCCAGCCGGACGAGCCGGTCATCATGGCGAACTGGTCGTCGAGGTGGTGCTTGATGCGCCGGCCGTCCGGTGAGAAGTTCGCGATGCGGCCGTCGTCGAGCTGGTCGTCGCGTACCGACCGCAACCATTTGCGGCTGAACCCGTGCACGTCGTAGAGGCGGGTCGCCATCGGCGCGAACACTTGGTAGTCACCGGTCCAGGCGAGCCGCTCGCGGGTCGGGCAGTCGGTGGGCACGTCGACGGCGTTGCCGCGGAAGCTCCAGTCGGCGATCTCGTGCAGGCGGTTCAGTTCGTCGTCGCTGCACGCGAACGCGCCGGTACGGCGGAGGTCGGTCTGCACGATGCGCATCTCGAGGGATGCCGGTGCGAGCGCGCCTCCGTCGGACCTCGTGATCCGCGCGTAACGGAAGCCGTGCACGGTGTGGCGGGGCTCGAAGACTCTGCCCTGCTCCCCCGCGACGACCTCGTCGCGCTGCACGAACGCCTTGCGGCCCTCGGGCCGTTCGGAGTCGAGGTGCGAAGTGTCGAGATCGCCGCCGCGACTGAGCGCCTCGCCGTAGTCGATGACGGTGCGGGTGCCCGGTACGCCGAGGTCGGTGAGGCGGATCCAGCCGGACGCGTTCTGCCCGAAGTCAACGAGCCACGCGTCGGCGGCGAGGCGGCGGAGCTCGACCGGCGCGCGGGTCTCCACGACGCGGACCGGCGGCGCGGGCGACCAGTCGATCAATGGTGCGTCGACGACATCGACGAGTACGGATGCCTTGGCCGAGCGCGGCGCCGAGAGGTCGAGCGTCTGCCCGTCCATGAGGTCGGCGCGCGCGATCGCCGAGGTGCGACTCGTCCACGTCTCGTCACTGACCACCACTCGCCGGGTACCGTCGGCGAGCTCGAGGTGCAGTTCGACGCGGGCACCCAGCGTCGTGCCCCATTCGGCAGGGAGCCGGAACGCGCCGACCTGGCCGCGGAACCAACCGTCGGAGAGCTCGAACTCGATGGCGTTGTCGCCGTCACGGACCAGGGCCGTGACGTCGGCAGCCTGCGCGTAGAGCGTGCGGTCGTACGACGTGGAACCCGGCGCGAGCTCGACCGTGCCGACACGCTCGCCGTTCACGGTCGCCGTGTAGACCCCGAGCGCGGTCGTGTAGAGCCGTGCGGTCACGACTGCGCCGGCGACCGTGAAGCTGCCCGCGAGCACGTGAGCCGAGCGGTGCCCGTATCCGGGGTCGCCGTCGGAGCCGACGGGTGCCTCGACCGGAGAGATCCAGCGCGCGGTCCAGTCCTCGTCGAGAAGGCCCGCCTCGAATAACGCGACCGCGGACCACGCGGCATCCGTCGCTTCCTCAGATGCGGCGCGAACACGCCACCGCACCTGCTGACCGCTTCGCAGAGACTGGAACGGCCAGGTGATCAGGCGGCGGCCGGTCACCTCGGCGACGAGCGGCTCGGCATCGTCGATCACGGCTTCGACCGCATAGGCGGTGCGGATGTCGCGGTCGACGGGGTCCTTCCACGAGAGCCGCGGCGTGGCACCGGTGACGGTGAAGCCGTCGCCGCCGGCGTCGACGGCCAGGTCGGAGGGTGCGGTGAGCATGGTAGATCGCTTCCTTCGCTGCTGCAGGGAGATCGGGACGGGCGGGGGCCCGGATCATCGGATCGACTTGACCTTGAGCAGGATGATGAGGCCGCCGACGAACGCGAACCCGCCACCGAGCAGGTACAGCAGGGTGTAGTTCTTCTCACCGCCTGTCGCGCCGAGCATGATCACCAGACCGGCCAGCAGAGGCGCGACGGCGCTCGGGATCTTCTGGGCGAACTGGATGACCGCCATGTACCGGCCCGCCTGATCGCGCTCGGGGATGATCGCGTAGACGATCGCCTGGTCGACGGTCGCGAAGACCGCGATCGTGAGCTGCATGAGCACGGCGCCGGCGACGATCTGCGGAAGCGACCATGCGGTGGCTTCGACGACCGCGCCGACGACGAACAGCACGGCGGCGATCATGACGAAGAGGCGACGACGCTGGAGCTTGTCGGACAGGAATCCGCCGGCGATCGCACCGATGGCGGCTGCGAGCACGCCGATCATGCCCACGGTGGCGACCACGCCGGCGACCTCGCGCACGGGCATGTCGAGGCGCTGAGCGTAGAAGAACGTACCGAAGGTCGTGTTGAAGTACAGTCCGATGAAGAAGACGAATCGACCGAGCCAGTTCCACGCGAAGTCGGGGTACTTGCGGATGTTGAAGCCGTAACTCGAGACGACGGACCGAACCGTGACCTGCGTCGACGGTGCGAGGTCCTTCGAGCTGCCCTCGGGCTTGATGAGCGGGAAGAGCGCGAGGAGCACGGCGCCGATCGCACCCGGCACGACGAAGACCAGGAACGTGTTGGACGACACCGCGTAGGCGACGCCGATGCCGAGCACCGGTGCGATCTGCGTCATGAGTCCGGTGAGGGCTGACACCTTGCCGCGTTGCGATTCGGGCAGCTTGTCGGCTTGGATCGTCTGAAGGGCCGCACCGGCGATCGACCAGCCGACCATGCCGAGCACCCAACCGGCACCGACGATGAGCAAGTTCGGCGCAAGGCCGATGACGACGAGTCCCGCGAGGCCGATCGCCGTCCCGAGATAGATGAACGGGCTCCGACGACCGAACCGCGAGCGCGTGCGATCGCTCCAGATGCCGACGAGCGGGCTGATGACGAGGTAGACGGCCTGTGCGATGCCGGTGATGAAGCCCAGGAACTCCTCGTGTCCCGGCGCGAGCTCGGTGATCCGAACTGCAATGCCGTACGAGAGCGGGACCATCATCGCCATCGATGCCCCGAAGCTCGCGAGCATGAGCCAGACGATGTAGCCCTTGCTCATCGGCTGCTGCGGCTCAGCCACCGCGCTGTCGACCACCGGCGCGACATTCGCGTCGGACACGGCGAGGCCGGCGGCTTGCTCCGCGCCCGGCTCGTTCTTCGTCACCATTGACTCCTTCATCGGTGAAGCCGACCACGCGATCGTACGCGGGCCATGCTGAGGGATTCCTCAAAAGTAACCACAGTGGTTACGTTGTGGCCAAGAGTAACCACAGCGGTTACGATTGGCAAGTCGGCTACAGATGCTGGTCTGCCAGACTCGATGAATGCGCCGACAGGGAGAAGACATGCACGGTTCGAACTCCTCGGTCATCGTCGGGGCGCCGGATGCCGCGGCGCCAACAGCCCCCGCTCGAGGCCGGCGCGGACCGTACGCGAGCACGCCGGCACGCCGCGCCGAGATCGTCCGCGCCGCACTCGCGAGCTTCGCGGAACATGGATACGAGCGTGCGTCGCTCCGCGACATTGCCGCCCGAGCCGACCTGACGCATGCAGCGCTCCTCCGCCACTTCGCCAGCAAAGACGAACTCCTGCTCGCCGCCCTCGCCCAGCGCGACGACGACGATGAAGAGGTGGCGCGCCGCATCATGCAGTCCGAGGTTGCCGCAGAACGCGTGCTCTCGACCGTGCTCGCCGACGAGTTCTCCCACCCGGAACACCAGCGGAATTGGCTCGCCATCACCGTCGCCGCAACCAACCCCGAGCACCCGGCGCACGACTTCTTCATCGCTCGCCGCGCGCGAATGCGCGTTCACTTCTCGAGCGGCCAACTCACCACCGCGCACGACAGCGAAGAACTCACCGCCGACGACAAGGTCACGATGCTCATGGCGATGATCGACGGGTTGCGAATTCAGGCGCTGCTCGACCCGTCGCGCGAGACCCTGCCCTTGCTCGAGACTTTCATGCGCCTCATCACGACCGACGACGATCGGCGCGGCACCCTCGACGCAAGGTCACCGTCAGCCTGACCAGGCTCACGTTCTCGTGCTCGAGCACAACGAAACCCCAGACTGCAGGATCGACGATATGCCTGACCCGATCATGTGCATCAGGGAGCAGGGCGGACGGGACTCGAACCCGCGATCGCTTGGAGTCTGCGGCGATTTCACGCTTCCGTCGACTGTTGGCTTAGCCTCGACTGATCTGGCCCTCATCAGGATCTTCTCACCGCATTATTGAGTCGCGGCCTCAGGACGTCACGGGGAGGGCTTGCCGCCGTTGACATGGAGCGTCGAGCCGACGACGTAGCTGGACTCCGCTGAAGCCAGGAAGACGTAGGCGGGGGCGAGTTCGGCGGGCTGGCCCACCGCCGCCGTATGGCCTCTCGGGATTTGTGCGTCGGCCCCGGTCACTCCCCGTCACGCGGTAGCCTGCCCTATGGGCAACGACGAGCGACGGTCACCCGCGGAGGAAGCCGCGCGCCGGGTGCGCAAGCGTCTGCCGCGGCGAGGCTTGGCCGAGCTGGCCCTCCCCGTCGATCGGGATCCCCTCGGCATCCTCGAGGAACAGAACGCGTCGAGACTGAAGGATCTCGTGCCGGTCCGGGTGGGACGGATGCTGCAATCGCCGTTCTCGTTCTACCGGGGCACGGCGGCGGTCATGGCGGCCGACCTGCGCGGTGCACCCACCACAGACCTCGAGGTCGTCTCCTGCGGCGATGCCCACATCTCGAACTTCGGCTTCTTCGCCTCGCCCGAACGCGCGCTCGTCTTCGACCTCAACGACTTCGACGAGGGCGGTGTCGCGCCGTGGGAGTGGGACGTGCGCCGGCTCACGGCGAGCGTGTACATCAGCGGGCGCGACATTGGCTTGAGCGAGGACGCATGCCGCGACGCGGCCTTTGCCGCGGCTGACGCGTACCGCGAGATGTTGCGGGGCTATTGCCGCCTCTCCACGCGGGAGCGCTACTACACCCGGGTCGACACGTCCTCGGTCGCACGTCACCTCGGGGAGAAAGGCGAGCGGACGGTCCGCAAAGCGGCGAAGAAGGCCCGCACACGCACGTCCGAGCGGCTCCTGCAGCGCCTGACGACAATATCGGTCGACGGCGGCATCCGCATCGTCGATCAACCTCCCATCCTGCGCCACGTCGACCACGCGACCTTGGGCGAGGTCACCGACCTCTTCACCCAATACCGCGCGACCCTGCGCGAGGACATCGCGTTCCTGCTGGAGCAGTACCACGTTGTCGACTTCGCCCTGCGGGTCGTCGGTGTCGGCAGCGTCGGCACCCGCTGCTACCTGATCGCAGTTGAGGGCCCCACCGGCGACATGCTGTTCCTCCAGGCCAAGGAGGCTCCGCCGTCCGTCTTGACGACGTACGGGGGCCGGCGGTCGATCATCCCCGGTCGCCCCGGCGCGACTGACTTCATCGAGGGCCACCGCGTCGTCGCCGCCCAGCGGATCCTGCAGGCGAACTCCGACCTTTTCGTCGGATGGATCCGCGGCTGGGCCGGTGACTCCGCGGACCGTTACCGGGTGGACTATTACTGGCGGCAGTTCCGCGACATGAAGGGGTCGATCGAACCGGACACGCTCGACACCGGCCAGTTCCGCTCGTACGGTGCGCTGTGCGCCGCACTCCTGGCTCGGGCGCACGGGCAGTCCCCCGCCTCAGCTGCGATCATGGGCTACCTCGGCCGATCCGAAGAATTCGCCGAGGCGACGGCGGCATGGTCGGCCGCCTACGCCGATGTCGCCGAGGCTGACTTCGAACTGCTGCGCCGAGCCGTCGCGTCCGGACGCCTCCCGGCCGAGACCGGAGTCTGACCGCGGTTCGCGGCCTACGCCTCCGGATCCCAACGCGAGGCTCACGTGTGGATTCGGGGCTCGTACTGTCGGCGTCCCCTATACCGAACACTCTGGCAGACCCAGCCTCATCTGACGTCCGCCGCCTCTTCTCGGACCGCCTGACGACGATTCGACGACAGCGGATGCGTATTGCTGCGCGCGAAGGAGCGCGTGTACACCCACCTGCAATAGGTACGATCTGGGCGGTACACGTCGCCTCGTCGATGCCGCGCACGCCCACATTCGTGCGCACCTGCGAATAAACGTTGACGACATCAAGTCCTTGCCCTCTATTCGAGGCAAGAAACCCTGATCATGTCGATTTACGGTAGGGCGGACGGGACTTGAACCCGTGACCGATGGATTATGAGTCCACTGCTCTGACCAGCTGAGCTACCGCCCCGAGCACCGGGTCACTCCGAAGTGGCGGCCGGTGCGGCGTCGGTGACCGGATCGGTCACCGGCTTCCCACGATACAGACTCTCGAAGGTCGAGATCGTGCGCTGGATGTCGTGTGCGGCGATGAGTCGGATCGAGCCCTCTTTCAGCGCCCGGTACTCGGCCGGCGATGCCTCGAGCACGACGCGGAGCTTCGCGGCGAGGTCTTCGGCGTTGCTGGGCTCGAAGAGGTAGCCGTTCTCGCCGTCGTGCACGAGGTGCGGCAGCGCCATCGCGTTCGCGGCGACGACGGGCAGGGCCGATGCCATGGCCTCCATCGTGACGATGCTCTGCAGCTCGGCGATCGAGGGCATCGCGAGCACCGACGCGCGGTGGTAGGCCTCGCGGAGCTCGTCGTCGGTCACGTAGCCGGTGAACTTCACGCGGTCGGCGATGCCGAGTTCGACCGCCATGTGCTCGAGGTGCTTCTTCTGGTCGCCACCACCGACGATCTCGACCTTCGCGTCGAGCTCCTTCGGCAGCAGCGTGAGCGCGCGCAGCAGCACGTCGATCTGCTTCTCGCCCGTGACCCGGCCGACGAAGAGGATGCGGTTCTCGGTGCGCGGCTCCCAGCTCGGCGAGTACTTGTGCGCGTCGATACCGCACGAGATCGCGTGCACGCCGACGAGGCCGGTGTGCTTCTCGAGGAATTGCGCGGCCTTGCGGGTCGGCGTCGTCACGGACTCGGCGCGTCCGAAGGTGCGGCGTGCCGCCTTCCAGGCGAGACCCACGGCCCACTCCTGCCACGCCGCGGGCAGCAGCGTGAACTCGAGCATGTTCTCGGGCATGAAGTGGTTGGTGCCGACGATGCGGATGCCGCGCTTCTGGGCTTCGACGGAGAGGCCGCGGCCGGTGATGATGTGCGACTGGAAGTGCACGACATCGGGCTTGACCTGGTCGATGACTCTGGCACTGTTCTGCTTGATGCGCCACGGCAGCGCGAAGCGCAGCCAGTCGTGCGGATACCAGCGCCAGCTGAGCAGGCGGTGCGCCGTGATCTCCTGACCCTCGTGCACCTCCTTCCAGGTGCCGTGCTTGCGGTTCCCGGCGGGGGCCATGACGTGCACGTCGTGGCCGCGCTCGGCGAGGCCTGCTGCGAGTCGCTCGGCGAAGCGCGCTGCGCCGTTGACGTCGGGGGCGAAGGTGTCGGCGCCGATCAGAACCGTGAGCGGTCGCTCGGTCTCGGCTCCGGCGGTGCCGGGAGTACTCGCACCGGGGGTGTCTGACACGTGGGGTTGTTCCTCACCATTTCAAGGGATCGAGGGCGATCGGCCCTCGTCGGGGCATCGGGGCGCTGCGGCAGGCGGCTCGACGCGCGGAATGAATCCGACGATAGTCTACGCAGCGTAGAGGATGCTCCCCAGCGCGCGCATGTCGTCGGAGCCGGCTTCGTTCAGCTCACAGGCGCGTCTGGGGGTGGTTTCGGGCGAGCTGGAAGACGCCCCAGACGGCGATGACCCCCGCCACGATGAAGACGCCGATCGCCCAGAGGGGCGCCTGCGACGCCTCACCGAGCACGGCGATGCCGATCGCGACGGCGACCATCGGGTCGACGACCGTGAGCCCGGCGATGACCAGGTCGGGCGGGCCGGAGGCGTACGCGTTCTGCACGAAGTACGCGCCGAGGGCGGCGGCGCCGAGCAGGCCGATCACGCAGAGCGCGGTGAGCCACTCGAACTCCCCCTGCTCGACCCGACCGATCACGACCTTGGCGAGGGTGGCGACGAAGCCGTAGAGCACGCCGGCCATGATGACGTAGTAGATCGCGCGGATGTGCTGGCGGAACAGCGCGAACGTGACGCCGGCGAGCACGAGCACGACGGCGAGGATGATGAGGATCGTGATCAGTTGCCGGTCGGTGACCGGCTTGTCGACCGCTGTGAACGCCGCGACGCCGACGAAGAGGAAGACACCGCCGACGCACATCACGATCGCCGTGATCGACTTGCTGTTCAGCTTCACGTGGTTGATGCGCGAGTTGAGGATCGAGGTGATGACGAGCGCGATCGCCCCGAGCGGCTGCACCACGATGAGGGGTGCGAAGTAGAGGCTCGACAGCTGGAACACGATCGCGAGGCCGAGCATGACCGTGCCGATGACCCATGACGGCCGCGCGAGGAGCAGCGCGAGCTGCTTGAAGTTCAGCCCCTTGCCGAAGCTGTCGACGGTGCGCGACTCGACCTTGACGACGCCCCGGTGCTGGAACTGCGCTCCGAGGGACAGGAACACGGCGCCGACGAGGGCGAGCGGGATTCCGATGAACTGGGTGGGGTCGAGTGCGATCTGCTCGGTGAGGTCGCTCAGGTCCGGTTCCACGCATCGACCCTACCCGTTCCGTGCCGGATATCCTTGCCGAATGGCCGTGCTCCCCATTCGAATCACCGGTGACCCGGTGCTGCATTCCCCCGCCCTCCCCGTCGCGGAGATCGACGACGAGATCCGCACCCTCGTGGCCGACATGTTCGACACGATGGATGCCGCGCCGGGCGTCGGCCTCGCCGGCCCGCAGGTCGGCGCCGGGCTGCGTCTCTTCACGTACGGATGGGTCGATGAAGACGGCACGCGCTGGCGGGGCGTCGCGATCAATCCCGAGCTCTGGATCACCCCGCCGCCTGCCGGCGAACCCGACATCGACGAGGAGGAGGGCTGCCTCTCGTTCCCCGGCGAACGATTCGGGCTGCGCCGCGCCGAGCGCGCGATCCTCCGTGCAACCGACCTCGATGGAAAGCGATTCGAGATCGAGGCCGAGGGATGGCTCGCGCGCATCTTCCAGCACGAGTTCGACCACCTCGACGGCACGCTCTACGTCGACCGCCTCGGTGAGCGCGATCAGCGCATCGTCGCGAAGATCACCCGCAAGCTCGGCTGGGGACGGCCCGGCCAGCAGTGGATGCCGGGCGTCGACGACCTCGACGCCTGACCGCTCCCAACCCAGCGGATGCCGCGTGGCCCCGGATCACGCCAGTGCGCGGATGCCCGCGGCGACGAGCGCGGCAACCGCGACGACCACGATGAACGGCACTCTGAGCGCATAGAGCGCCGCGGCGACGATCAGCGCGGGAACCCGCGCGTCGAGCACGATCTCCTGGCCGACGCCGAGGGTCTGCACCGCGATGAGCGCAGCGAGCAGCGCGACGGTCAGGAGGTCGGCGATGCGCGCCGGACGTTCGCGCTCGAGGAACCCGGCCGGCACGAGGTGCCCGACGAGCTTGAGCGCGAGCGTCGCCGCACTCGCGATGAGGATGGTGTGCCAGGTCGTCACGACGCGCGCCGCCGATCGAAGAGGTTGAACCAGCCGACGACGATCGCGACCACGGCAGCGACCAGCACGGGGAGGCCCGGCATGAGCACGGGCGTCGTGAGGGTCGCGACGACGGCCGCGGCGACCGCGACGGCGCCGGCCTGGAATCGCTTGAGGCGCGGCCACAGGAGCCCGAGGAAGGCAGCGGCCGCCGCGGCATCCAGTCCCCAGGCGCGCGTGTCGCCGATCGCGTCGCCGATGAGGGCGCCGGCGAGCGTCGTCAGGTTCCACCCGACGAAGATCGTGATGCCGGTCACCCAGAAGCCGACGCGCGCGGCGCGATCGTTCGGCTGCGCGAGGGCGACGGCCGTCGACTCGTCGATCGTGACCCAGGCCGCCGCGATGCGACGCCAGATGCTGCCGCGCCCGGTGGCAGGGTCGACGTCGTCGACGATCGGCTTCATGCGCATGCCGTAGACGACGTTGCGGATTCCGAGCATCGCCGCGGTGGCGATCGCCGACCCTCCTGCCGCGACGCCCCCGCTCGCGAGCACGCCCACGAGCGCGAACTGCGAGCCCCCGGTGAACATCACGAGACTGAGGAAGCAGGTCTGCCAGATGTCGAGGCCGGCGGCCACCGAGAGCGCGCCGAACGAGACACCGTAGATCGCCGTCGCGAGCCCCACGGCGAGGCTGTCGCGCACCGCGGTCGAGCGCTCGACAGCAGCGCCGTCGCCGTCGCCGGCGGCAGACGCGTCGGCAGCGGTGCGCTCGTCCACAGACCCTCCTGTTCCGTCCTTCAGAATATCCGGCCACGGTCACCCCGAAGCCGGCTCGAGGGCTCTCGACTAGCGTTGGCGGGTGCTCATCTTCGTTCGCGCCGACCCGACGACCGAATCCTCCCGCCGGATCCTCCGTCGCTACTACGACGACATCATCGGCCGATACTACGGCCGCCTCGCGACGGCCGCCGAGATCGAGGAGACGCTCGCCGACGAACCGAGCGACGACCTGCAGGGCGAGACCGGAGCGTTCGTCGTCGCACGCGACGGCGAAGAGGTGCTCGGATGCGCCGGGGTGCGGTACGTCGACGACGAGCTCGGCGAACTCACGCGTGTCTTCATCACGGCGGAGGCGCGCGGCCGCGGCCTCGGAGCGGACCTGATCGGCGAGGTCGAGCGTCTGGCGGCGCAGCACGGGGTGCGGCGGATGCGCCTCGACGTGCGCGGCGACCTCGTCGAGGCGCAGCGCCTGTACCGCCGCGCGGGCTACCGCGAGGTGCCGGCGTTCAGCGATGCGCGCTACGCCGACCTCTGGATGGCGAAGGATCTCGACGCGCCGAGGTGAGCGGCCCCGAACATGGCGGCCGACGCCGGGAGACGAGAACGGCCCGGCCTCCGAAGAGACCGGGCCGCGATTGCTCCCCCACTTGGACTCGAACCAAGAACCTACCGGTTAACAGCCGATTGCTCTGCCAATTGAGCTATGGAGGATCGCTTGTTCAGCGATGGATACTCTAGCAAAAGGTTGGCCCGACTCCCAATCCGAGGCCGCCTCGACAATGCCGTGGGCGAGGTCGGCAGGGTCAGTAGCCCGCCACGGGATCGATCCGGCCCACGAAGTCGCCGTCGCCGAGGAACGCGAGCACGTTCTGCGAGATGCGCTCGGCGAAGAGCGGCACCGTCATCTCCTCGGTGTCGGCGACGTGCGGCGTCACGATGCAGTTGGGTGCCTGCCAGAGCGGATGCCCCGTGGGCAGCGGTTCGGGGTCGGTGACGTCGAGCCCTGCACCGCCGAGGTGACCCGACTCCAGGGCGTCGACGAGCGCCTCGGTGTCGACGAGTCCGCCGCGTGCGACGTTGACGAGCACGGCACCACGCGGCATCCGCCGCAGTTCTGCTTCGCCGATCAGCCCTCGCGAGTCGTCCGTGAGCGCCGCCGCGAGCACGACCACGTCGGCGTCGTCGAGCGCCTCGCCCAGCCGCGCCGTCGGCAGGGTTCGCTCGGCCCCGGCCACCGGCTCCGTGCTGCGCCGCACGACCGTCACGTGCGCCCCGAACGGAGCGAGCAGGCGGAGCAGCTCGACGGCGATGCCACCGGCGCCGACGATCACGACGTTCGCGCCGTAGAGCGTGCGGCCGAGCTCGTCGACGTGCCACGACGTCGCGTTCACGCGTCGCGGCAACTCCCTGAGCACCGCGAGCACGAGCATGAGCGCGTGCTCGGCGACGGGCTGCGCGTACGCGCCCTTCGCGCTCGTCCAGACGCGACCGTCACCGGCGGCGTGCCCGATGAGCCCGGCGAACGCGTCGACGCCCGCCCACGGCAGTTGCAGCCACGCGATCGAGGGATGCTCGTCGAGCACGCTTGCGAGTTCGTCGCCTCCGGATGACGCGGTCCACACGAGCCCGCGGGTCGCCGCCGTCAGCGGCGCGACGACGCCGCCCGAACGCTCGATCGCATCGACGAACGCCGCCTCGGCCGTGGGCAGGATCGCGATCGGCCCCGCCTCGACCGGCGTCGGTGAGCCGCGACGCTCCTCGGCCGCGCCCGGCACGACGCGATGGCGCACGCGCGACGCCGGCGCCGGCGTCGGCGCCGCGGCATCCGTCATACCGAAGGACCCAGATCGAGGTCGTCGATCACGGCGTGGCCGGCGTCGAGCGCACCGGCGAGAGCCTTCACGTAGGGATGCCGAGGATCGTCGAGCACCTCGTCGATCGTGCCGATCGCCACGAGGCGACCCCGGTCGAGCACCGCGACGCGCTTCGCGGTGCTGCGCAGCACGGGCAGGTCGTGGCTGATGATGACCGCCGAGAAGGTGTGCTCGCGCTGGAGCTCGCCGATCAGCTGGGCGACGACATCTCGCACCGTGAGGTCGATGCCGGCCGTGGGCTCGTCGGCGATGAGCACCGAGGGCCCCAGCACGAGTGCGCGCGCCAGCGCGACCCGCTGCCGCTGCCCGCCCGAGAGCTCGTAGGGGTACAGGTCGAGCTTGCCGAGCGGGAGCCGCACGCCGTCGAGCATCGTCGCGACCCTCGTCGCGAGGGCCCGCGCGTTGTAGCGGTGGTCGCGCTCGAGGATCGGCTCCCCGATGATCTCGGCGACGGTGCGGTCGGCGGGCAGCGTCGACGCGGCGTCCTGCGGCAGGTAGCCGACATGGAACTGGTACTCGGGCAGTTTCCGCTTCGGGATGCCGCGGAGCGACTGCCCGAGCACGGTGGCGTCGCCGCCCGTGATGAGCGGCCGTCCCTCTGCCGAGCGCGTGTCGAACGCGACGCCCGAGAGCAGCCGCGCGAGCGTGCTCTTGCCGCTGCCCGCGCTGCCCAGCAGGCCGAGCACCTCGCCCGGCGCCACCGAGAAGCTCAGCCCGTGCAGGGCGACGTGCGCGGGACTCGGGCCCTTCGCCGGATACTCGACCGACAGGTCGTCGAGCACGATCGGGTAGCCGTGGGCGGCGCCACGCATCAGACGGCCTCCCGGAGGCGGCGCAGCTGTTCGCGGCGCTCGGCCTGAGCGATCGGATCGGGAACCGGGAGCGAGGCGAGCAGCCGCTGCGTGTAGGGGTCGCGCGGTGCGCCGAGCACCTCGGCACCCGTGCCCTCCTCGACGAGGGAACCGCGGTAGAGCACCGCGATGCGGTCGGCGAGGATGTCGACGACGGCGAGGTCGTGGCTGATGAAGAGCGAGGCGAAGCCGAACTCGCGCTGCAGCTCGGCGAAGAGCTCGAGCACGCGGGCCTGCACCGAGACGTCGAGCGCCGACGTCGGCTCATCGGCGATCAGCAGCTCGGGCTCGAGCGCGAGAGCGCGCGCGAGGCTCGCGCGCTGGCGCTGCCCGCCCGAGAGCTCGTGCGGGTAGCGATCGCCGAAGGCCTTCGGCAGCTGCACCGCCTCGAGCAGCTCATCGACCCGCTTGCGTGCAGCAGCGGGGTTCGACGCCCGGCCGTGGATGACGAGCGGCTCGGCGACGCACTCGGCGATCGTCAGCAGCGGGTTGAAGCTCGATGCCGGGTCTTGGAAGACGAACCCGATGCGGCTGCGCAGCGGCCGGAACTCGCGCTCGCGCACGCCGTTCATCTCGTGGCCGAGCACGCGCAGCGAGCCGCCCGTGACCTTCGTCAGGCCCGCGATCGCACGGCCGATCGTGGTCTTGCCCGAGCCGGACTCCCCCACCAGGCCGAGCACCTCGCCCGGACGGATCACGAAGTCGACGCCGCCGACGGCCTGGAAACCCGATCGCCCGAAGCGGCCCGGGTAGACGATCTCGAGACCGGATGCCTCGACCACCGGCGCCTGCTCGACCCAATCGGCGGGTCGTCGCGCCGCACGTTCGATCGCGCTCGCCGTGCCGGTGCCGACGTACGGCACTGCGGCGAGCAGAGCCTTCGTGTACTCGGCCTTCGGCGATGCGAAGAGCGTCTTGGCGTCGGCCTCCTCGACGACCTTGCCCTGGTACATCACGGCAACGCGGTCGGCGAGGTCGGCGACGACGCCCATGTTGTGGGTGATGAGCACGATGCCCATGCCGAACTCGTCGCGGCAACGGCGAAGCAGGTCGAGGATCTCGGCCTGCACGGTCACGTCGAGCGCCGTGGTCGGCTCGTCGGCGACGATCAGTCCGGGATCGAGCACGAGCGCCATCGCGATGACGATGCGCTGCTTCTGACCGCCCGAGAACTGGTGCGGGTAGTGGTCGATACGGTGCTCGGGGTCGGGGATGCCCACGCGACCGAGGATCTCGATCGCCTTCGCACGGGCGTCCTTCGCCGAGATCGAGGAGTGGGCGCGGAGGCCCTCGATGATCTGCCAGCCGACGGTGTACACGGGGTTCAGGGCGCTCGAGGGCTCCTGGAACACCATCGCGACATCCGTGCCCCTGACGGCCCGCAGCTGCTTCTTCGACAGCGACACGACATCCCTCTCGGAGGTGCCGGCCTTGTTCGAGAGGATGACGGCACCGCTCGCGGTGGCTGTCTCGGGCAGGAGACCGAGGATCGTCTTCGCGGTGACGGTCTTGCCGGAGCCCGACTCGCCGACGATCGCGAGCACCTCGCCGCGCTCGACCTTCAGCGAGACGTCGTCGACGGCCTTGACCGCGCCGGCGTCGGTGGCGAACGAGACGCCGAGTCGCTCGATGTTGACGACCGTGCTCATGAGCGGACCCCGATTCCGTGTTCGTCGAATGATTCGCCGTCTTCGAGACCCGCGAGACCTCCCGGGCCGGCGACGAGCGTGCCGCCGGGAACGACGGAGGTCTCCGCTACGACGCCGGACGCCTGTGCGACACGACGACGGCCGCGTAGGCGCGGGTCGGCGAGGTCGTTCAGGCTCTCGCCGACGAGCGTGATGCCGAGCACCACGAGCACGATCGCGAGGCCCGGGTAGAGGGCCGTCCACCAGATGCCGCTCGAGACGTCGGAGAGCGCCTTCTGCAGGTCGTAGCCCCATTCGGCGGCGGCCGTCGGCTCGATGCCGAAGCCGATGAAGCCGAGGCCCGCGAGCGTCAGAATGGCCTCGGACGAGTTCAGCGTGAAGATGAGCGGAAGCGTACGGGTCGAGTTGCGCAGCACGTGGCGGAACATGACTCGGCTGTTGGAAGCACCGAGCACCTTCGCCGACTCGACGTACGCCTCGGCCTTGATGCGCACCGTCTCGGCACGGATCACGCGGAAGTACTGCGGGATGAACACGACCGTGATCGAGATGGCGGCCGCGAACACTCCGCCCCAGAGGTTCGATTGACCTCCGGAGATCACGATCGCCATGACGATCGCGAGGAGGAGGGACGGGAAGGCGTAGATGGCGTCGCAGACGACGACGAGTACCTTGTCGAGCCAGCCGCCGAAGTACCCCGAGACGAGGCCGAGCAGCACGCCGGCGAAGAGCGAGAGGGTCACCGCGATGATGATGACGAGGATGGCGGTCTGCGCCCCCCACAGCACGCGCGAGAGCACGTCGTAGCCGCCGACGGTCGTACCGAAGAGGTGCTCGGCCGATGGCGGCTGCTGGCTGCCGAACGGCCCCGCCGCGTCACGCAGCTGCGCGAACCCGTACGGGGCGATGAGCGGAGCGAAGATCGCGACGAACACGAAGAGGCCGGTGAGCACGAGGCCCGCGATGAGCATTCCGCGCTGGAGGCCCACGCTTTGGCGCAACTGGTGCACGACCGGAATGCGGTCGCGGAGGCGCCGCTTCGGCGCGCGGATGACGGTGTCGGTCGACATGTCAGTACCTCACCCTCGGGTCGATGAGCGCCGCGATGATGTCGACGATGAAGTTGGTGAGCGCGACGATCACGGCGAGCAGCGCGACGATGCCCTGCACGGCGACGAAGTCGCGAGCCTTGATGTACTCGACGAGCTGGAACCCGAGCCCGTTCCATTCGAACGTCGTCTCGGTCAGCACTGCGCCGCCGAGGAGGAGCGCGATCTGGAGTCCGATCACCGTGATGATCGGAATGAGTGCCGGGCGGTAGGCGTGCTTGCGCACGAGCCGGTACTCGCTCACGCCGCGGGAACGCGCGGCGTCGACGTAGTCGGTCGAGAGCGTGCCGATGACGTTGGTGCGCACGAGCCGGAGGAACACGCCCGCCGTGAGCAGGCCGAGCGCGATTGCTGGCAGCACCGCGTGTGCGAGCACGTCGCCGAGCACCGCCGGGTTTCCCGTCATGATCGCATCGATCGTGTAGAGACCCGTCTTGTTCGGCAGCAGCTCCATCTGGAGCTGCGCGCCGACCGAGGCCCGCCCTGCCACCGGCAGCCAACCGAGCCACACCGAGAAGACGAGCTTCAGCAGCAGACCGGCGAAGAAGACCGGGGTGGCGTAGCAGAGGATGGCGAACACGCGCAGCGCGGCATCCTGCCCCTTGTCGCGGAAGTACGCGGCGATGAGCCCGAACGGGATTCCGACGACGAAGGCGACGAGAAGGGCGTAGAACGCGAGCTCGAGGGTCGCGGCGCCGTAGGTGACGAGGATCTCGGTGATCGGGCGGTTGTCGGTCAGCGAGGTGCCGAAGTTGCCCGTGGCGATCTGCCCGAGGTACTCGAGGTACTGCACGATCAGGGGCCGGTCGTAGCCCGCGGCGTGGATGCGCTCTGCGAGCTGGTCGGCCGGGAGCTGCCCACCGAGCTTCGCGGTGATCGGGTCGCCGGTCGAGCGCATGAGCACGAATACCAGGGTGACCAGGATGAACACCGTCGGGATGATGAGGAGGGCCCGCACGATGATGTAGCGGCCGAGGCCGCCACCGGAGGATCTGGGTGGTCTCCGTTTTGCGGGGGACGCGCTACTGGCGGGCGCCGTCGTCGTTGAGGTCAATGTTCGCCAATCGGGTGAGGCTCGAATGCGGATGGCCCGCTCGGGAGAGCGGGCCATCCGTTCCTTGCGTAGAAGTGACTCTAGCCGTTCAGCCGGCTCAGCCCTTCGACAGTGCCGCGTAGCGGAACTTGAACGACGCGTCGAGCGTCTGGTCGGCGCCCTCCACGTCGGTGCCCGTCACGGCGACCTGAGCGCCCTGCAGGTACGGCACGGTCGACAGGTCGGCCGCCACCTTCTGCTGGATCGCCTCGATGTCGGCGGTGCGCGTTGCGGGGTCGGGCTCGGAGGCCTGCTTGATGATCAGGTCGTTGACTTCCTGGTTCACGTAGTGGTTCCCGAGGAAGTTCTCGATCAGGAAGAACGGCGTGACGTAGTTGTCGGCGTCCGAGTAGTCGGGGAACCAGCCCAGCTGGTAGGCCGGGTACACGTCGGAGGTGCGGTCCTCGGAGTACTGCACCCACTCGGTGGTCTGCAGGTTCACCGTGAACAGGCCGGTCGACTCGAGCTGGTCCTTGATGAGCGCGTACTCGTCGGCCGACGAGGGGCCGTAGTGGTCGTTCGAGTACTGCAGGTTCAGCTCGACCGGGGTGGTCACACCGGCAGCCGTGAGGCGCTCGGCGGCCTTGTCGGCGTCGGGCGCACCCTGGCCGTCGCCGTACATCTCGACGAGCGGCTCGACCGCACCTGCGATGCCGGCGGGCACGTAGGAGTACAGCGGCGTGTAGGTGCCCTTGTAGACCTGGTCGGCGAGCTCATCGCGGTCGATGAGGTCGGCGACGGCCTGACGCACGGCGAGCGCCTTGGCCGGGTCGGCCTCGGGCGTCTTCGCGCCGTACGGCTGCGTGTCGAAGTTGAAGACGATGTAGCGGATCTCGCCACCGGGGCCCTCGACCACGTTGACCTTGTCGTTGCCCTTGAGGTCGTCGATGTCGGTCGCGGAGAGGCTGCGGTAGGCGACGTCGATGCCGCCCTCCTGCACGTCGAGCTTCAGGTTCGACGACTCGGCGTAGTACTTCAGGTTGACCGTGTCGGTCTTCGCCTCGGCGAGAAGGCCCTTGTACTCGGGGTTCTTCTTGAACGAGATGAGCGTGTTGAAGTCGTAGCTCGCGATCGTGTACGGGCCTGCGAATGCGTTCGCCGCGACGATGTCGTCGTCGGACGTCAGCTCGTCGGCCGCGAAGACCTCGTCGTCGACGATGGCACCCGGGAAGCTCGTGAGGATGAGCGGGAAGACCTGGTCGTTCTCGGCCTTGAGGTGGAAGACGACGGTCGTGTCGTCGACGACCTCGGTGCTGTCGAGGTTGTAGAGCAGGCTCGACGCGCCGTTGGGGTCGGCGATCGCGATCTGGCGGTCGAACGAGAACTTGACGTCGTCGGCCGTGAGGTCGTTGCCGTTGGCCCACTTGAGGCCTGCGGGAAGCTTGACCGTGTACTCGGTCGGCGAGGTGAACTCGGCCGACTCTGCGAGGTCGGGCACGACGTCGGTGCTCTGGTAGTCGGTGTTCAGCAGGTACGGGAAGACCTGCGTCTGCACGGCGAGCGAGCCGTTGTCGTACGAGCCGGCCGGGTCGAGCGTGGTCACCTTGTCGGTCGTGCCGACGGTGATCGAGCTGCCCGAAGCCTCGTCTGCCCCGCCGCCGGCGGAGCAGCCGGCGAAAGCGAGGGCTGCGGCCGAGAGACCGGCCACTGCGACGAGGCTGCGCCGCCCGTTCTTGGATGCGGATGTCATATCCGTCTACCTCTTCCTGTCAGGACTGAATCGCGCTGCGCAGGGCGCAGACGCGTTTTCGTATCCCCAAGACGTAGCACACGGCCTCGAAATGGTGCTCGGAGCGGCGGCTCTCCGGCGGAATATTTACCGTTCTGCAACCTTCGACGCAACCGATGCGCGTGCTCGGCCGTCTTCGACGCGGATGACCTCAGTCGGCCCTGAGGGCTCGCCGCTCGCTCTCGATCTCGACGAGGGCGCGCTGCAGTGCCGCATACGCGGCGGCATCGGTGCGGTCGGTGCGCTGCAGTCGCCCGAGCAGCTCGGACTTCTGCCGCAGCAGCTCACGATCGACGAGCGCACTCACCACGCCTTGCACGTAGACCGTGAGCTCGGCCTCGCTGCGATGCGGCATCGGCGCGACCGCGAGCTGCTGCACGAGGCTCTCGAACGGCGCGGGCACCTCGGCGACGACCCGGTCGACGCGAACCTGCGGGTCGGACGAGGCGAGCACCGAGGCGATGCCGTCGCGGATCACCGCGAGCGACGGATTGCCGAAGCGGCAGTCGATCGCATGGCGGAGCAGGTCGGCGCCGACGGTGCCGGGGTGCTGCACCATCGCCTGGAGGGCGTCGCGTTCGAGGCGGGTCGCGGGGTCGTTCGGCAGCTGGGTGATGGAGAACGGGCGCTCGGGGACCTCCGCCGCCTCGCCGGAGCCTGCGGTGACGGATGCCGCGTGCTGGCCGCCGCCCGACTCCCCCGACTTCGGCCGGCTCGCGGCCGAGCGCACCGCGCGCGTGACCTCGCCGAGCTCGACGCCGAGCATGCGGGCGAGCTCGCGGGTGTACCCGGGCCGCAGGGCGGGGTCGCGGATGTCAGCGACGACGGGAGCCGCCGCCCTGAGCGCGGCCACCCGGCCCTCGACCGTCTCGAGGTCGTAGCGGGCGAGCGTGTGCTTGATCACGAACTCGAACATCGGGGTTCGCGACTCGATGAGGGTTCGCACCGCGGCGTCGCCGCGCGCCAGACGCAGGTCGCACGGGTCGAGCCCGTCGGGGGCGACGGCGACGAACGTCTGGGCCGCGAAGCGCTGCTCTTCGCCGAAGGCGCGGATCGCCGCCTGCTGGCCGGCGGCGTCGCCGTCGAACGTGAAGACGACCTCGCCGACGCCCGAGGCATCGCCGAGCACGCGGCGCAGCACCTTGATGTGGTCGACGCCGAACGAGGTGCCGCACGTCGCGATCGCGGTCGTGACACCGGCGAGGTGGCACGCCATGACGTCGGTGTACCCCTCGACGACGACGACCCGGTGGGTCTTGGAGATGTCGCGCTTGGCGAGGTCGAGCCCGTAGAGCACCTGCGACTTGTGGTAGATCGCGGTCTCGGGGGTGTTCAGGTACTTGGGGCCCTTGTCGTCGTCGAGCAGGCGCCGTGCGCCGAAGCCGACGGTCTGGCCGGTGACGTCGCGGATCGGCCACACGAGCCGGCCGCGGAATCGGTCGTACACGCCTCGATCGCCCTGTGAGACGAGGCCGGAGGCCGAGAGCTCTTCGGTCGTGAAGCCGCGACCCTTGAGGTGATCGGTCAGGGCGTCCCAGCTCTTGGGCGCGAAGCCCACGCCGAAGCGCCGGGCGGCCTCGGCGTCGAAGCCGCGCTCGCCGAGGAACCGGCGACCGACCTCGGCGTCGGGAGCGCCGAGCCGTTCGACGAAGAACTCGGCTGCCGCCTGGTTCGCGGCGAGGAGCCGCGCCCGGTTGCCGTGGTCGGAGGCCTGACCGCCGTCTTCGTAGTGCAGCTCGAAACCGATGCGGCCCGCGAGTCGTTCGACCGCCTCGGTGAACGAGACGTGGTCCATCCGCTGCAGGAACGAGTAGACGTCGCCCGACTCGCCGCACCCGAAGCAGTGGTAGTAGCCGAGCCCGGGGCGCACGTGGAAGCTCGGGCTGCGCTCGTCGTGGAAGGGGCAGAGGCCCTTCATCGAACCGACGCCGGCGGACTTCAGGCTGACGTGCTCGCCCACGATGTCGGCGATGTTCGTGCGGGCCTTCACCTCATCGACATCGCTCTGTCGAATTCGGCCCGCCATGGCTCTCATCCTAGTTCGCTGCCGAGCGTCGAACGCCGAACACCCGATGCGTCACTGCTGCACGAGGCGCTCGTACCAGGCGAGGGCCGACTGGTCGGTGAGGCTCGCGACCTGATCGACGACGACGCGCTTGCGTGCGGTGTCGTCGCCCGCGGCCCGCCAGTCTTCTGCGAAGCCCGCATCGAGGTGCTGCTCCCCCGTTGCGAGCAGCACATCGGCCAGCGCAGTGAGCACCTCGCGCTGCTGGTGGTAGATCGGCTGGCGCGTGTTCTTCGACATGACGTATGCCGCGACGATGCCCTTCAGCACGGCGATCTCGGCCTGGATCTCACGGGGCACGATGACGTCGGCGTCGAAGCGGATGAGGCTCGCGAGCGGGAACGCCGATCGGGTCGCCGAAGTCGCGGCGTGCGCGAAGCGGCCGATGAGCTGGCTCGTCAGGTTCTTCAGGCGGCCCTGGTCGACGCGGCTGCCGTTCCACGTGTCGAGCCAGCCCTCGAGCGAGTCGAGGCGATCGAACGCGGCGATGAGCTCGTCGTGGGTGATCGAGCCGCCGACCCATTCGTGCATCGACGTGACGAGGCTCTCGTGATCGACGCGCGCGCCGAGCGCGGCGACGTCGATGTAGCCGTTGACGATGGCGTCTTCGAAGTCGTGCACCGAATAGGCGATGTCGTCGCTGAGGTCCATGACCTGCGCCTCGATGCAGAGACGGCGCTCGGGGGCGCCGGCGCGGAGCCAGCGGAACACCTCGGTGTCGCTCTGGTAGAAGCCGAACTTGGCGCGGCCCGAAGGGTCGGCGACGCTCGTCGCCTCGGGCCAGGGGTACTTGCAACTCGCGTCGAGGCTCGCACGGGTGAGGTTCAGCCCGTAGCTGCGCCCGTCGGGCCCGAAGACCTTGGGTTCGAGTCGCGTGAGCAGCCGCAGGGTCTGCGCATTGCCCTCGAAGCCGCCGATGTCGGCCGCCCAGGTGTTGAGCGCCTTCTCGCCGTTGTGACCGAAGGGCGGGTGCCCGAGGTCGTGGGCGAGGCACGCGGTGTCGACGACGTCGGGATCGAGGCCGAGACTCGCGGCGAGCTCGCGGCCGACCTGTGCGACCTCGAGCGAGTGCGTGAGGCGGTTGCGCGCGAAGTCGAGGCCGGCCGTGGGGCTCAGCACCTGGGTCTTCGCCGCGAGACGGCGGAGCGCGCTCGAGTGCAGCAGGCGGGCACGGTCGCGCGCGAAGTCGCTGCGGCGCGAGGAGTGCTCTTCGGGGAGCCAGCGCTCGGTGTCGGCGGCCTCGTAGCCGCCGAAGAGTGGTTCGCGCATGCTCAGCCGCCGCTCGTGTCGAGTTCGGCGTCGACGAGCGTCACGCGGTCGTGACCCGCGAGCTCCTGCGAGTCGAGCCAGCCTTCGGGCAGCGACGGCTTCTTGGGCGTGCCAGCGCGGCCGCGGGGCCCCTCGGCACCTTCGCCCGGGTAGGGCATCGACCAGTCGAGCGTGCCGAGCAGCTCGTCGAGCTGCACGAGCGACTCGACGGTCGCGAGACGGGCACGCAGGTCGCCCCCGACGGGATAGCCCTTGAAGTACCAGGCGACGTGCTTGCGGATGTCGCGGCACCCGCGCTCTTCGCTGTCGAAGAACTCGGTGAGGAGTTCGGCGTGACGTCGGAAGGTCTGCGCGACCTGCCCGAGCGACGGGTGGAAGCTCTGCGACTCGCCTCGGAACGCCGCGGCGAGGTCGCCGAAGAGCCACGGCCGGCCGAGGCATCCGCGCCCGACGACGACGCCGTCGCAGCCGGTCTCGGCGACCATGCGGAGCGCGTCGTCGGCCGACCAGATGTCGCCGTTGCCGAGCACGGGCACGCTCGTGACCGTCTCTTTGAGCCTCGCGATGGCCGACCAGTCGGCCTGGCCCGAGTAGAACTCGGAGGCGGTGCGTGCATGCAGCGCGACGGCGGCGACGCCCGCGCCCTCGGCGATGCGGCCGGCCTCGAGATAGGTGAGGTGGTCGGCGTCGATGCCCTTGCGCATCTTGATGGTGAGCGGGATGTCACCGGCCGCCCGCACCGCGCCCTCGACGATGTCGCGGAAGAGTCCGCTCTTCCACGGCAGCGCGGCGCCGCCGCCCTTGCGGGTGACCTTCGGCACGGGGCAGCCGAAGTTCAGGTCGATGTGATCGGCCCGGTCTTCGGCGACGAGCATGGTGACCGCCTCGGAGACGGTCTTCGGGTCGACGCCGTAGAGCTGGATGGAGCGCGGCGTCTCGGACTCGTGGTGCGTGATGAGGCGCATGGACTCGGGCGTTCGCTCGACGAGGGCGCGCGAGGTGATCATCTCGCTGACGTAGAGGCCGGCGCCGAACTCGCGGCAGAGGCGACGGAAGGCCGTGTTCGTGATGCCGGCCATGGGGGCGAGCACGACGGGCACATCGAGGTCGAGCCCGCCGATCGTGAGCGGGCCCGCTGGAAGCGTGGTGGTTGAGGACATCACCGTCGATTCTCCCAGAGATCGGGGCGCACTCGCCCGCTTCGGCCGTGCGCGCCTAGGATTCTCGGCAGGACGAGGCTGGGGAGGACCACATGGCGGAGCTCACGGGCGCGGATCGGGTGCGAGCGGATGCCGCGGCGCGCGGGCTCGACGTCGAGATCATCGAGCGCCCGGCGGCGAGCAGCCTCGAGGAGGCGGCCGAGCTCATGGGCATCACGCCCGGCGACATCGTGAAGTCGCTCGTCGTCAAGCGCAGCGACGACACCTACGTCTTCGCCCTCGTGCCGGGCGGCCGCAAGATCTCGTGGCCGAAGCTGCGCGCGGTCGTCGGCGTGAACAAGCTCCAGCTGCCGGATGCCTCGCTTGCGCTCGCCGCGACGGGCTACGAGCGGGGAACGATCACGCCGCTCGGTTCGACCACGGCGTGGCCCGTCGTCGTCGACGCCTCGATCTCGGGGCGGAGGGTCTCGATGGGGGCCGGCGAGCATGGTCGCAGCCTCTTCGTCGACGCCGATCGGCTCATCGACGCATTCGGCGCGACCGTGGCCGACATCTCCGACCCCGAGTAGCGCGCCGAGTACGCACGTGCGGCGCGGGCTCGCCCAGTGTGAGCCCGCGCCGCGCGTCACTCCCCCGACTCGGCGCCCGGGATGTAGCAGACGTCGCCCTCGCAGACCATGGCCGACGGGTCGCCCGTGATCATCGCGAAGGGCGCGGGCGCTGCGGCATCCGTCGTCACGGTGTCGACGCCGCTCACGCGACGGCGCCGTCGCGCTCGCCTGCGACCTGGCTGAGCGCCTGGGCGAAGACCTCCGCGGGCTGCGCGCCCGAGATGCCGTACTTGCCCTCGATGACGAAGAACGGCACGCCGTTGATGCCGTAGGCCTGCGCCTGGGCGATGTCGGCCTGCACGGCCGCGGCGTAGCGGCCCGACTCGAGCGCCTCGCGCGCCGCGTCGGCGTCGAGGCCGATCTCGGCGCCGAGCTCGACGAGCTCGTCGATGCGACCGACATGGCGGCCCTCGGTGAAGTACGCGCGCAGGAGTCGCTCGGTGAGCTCGAGCTGCAGGCCCTGCTCCTTGGCGAAGTGCAGCAGCTCGTGCGCCTTCAGCGTCTTGGTGTGCTGCAGGGCGTCGAAGTCGTAGTCGAGTCCGGCGGTCGCGGCGATGCCCGTGACGTGCTCGAGCATCTGCTGCACGCGCTCGGCGGGCATGCCCTTGTGCTTGGCGAGGAAGTCGATCTCGGACCCCTCGAAGTCGACCGGCGTGTCGGGTGCGAGCTCGAAGGAGTGGTAGGTGATGTCGACCTCGGGCGCGTCGTCACCGAGCGAGGCGATGCCGCTCTCGAGGTGGCGCTTGCCGATGTAGCACCACGGGCACGCGATGTCGGACCAGATGTCGATCTTGATGGGTTCACTCACAACGTATGCGAACGGATGCTTCGGCCCCCGTATTCCCGCTCGGGCGGTCGCCGACGGCGCCATCGCCCGCAGACTCGGTTTAGGGTGAACGGATGCCCAACGCCGCCGATGCCCCGCGCGACCGCTCCCCGCAGCGCATCCTCGTCGCCGGTGCGAGCGGGGCCGGCAAGTCGACGCTCGCGCGGCGGATCGCCGCGGCGTCCGGATTGCCGTTCCAGGAGATCGACGCACTCTTCCACGGACCCGACTGGACGCCGCGTCCGAGCTTCGTCGCCGACGTCGACTCGTTCACCTCCCAGCCCGGCTGGGTCACCGAGTGGCAGTACGAGTCGGTGCGCGACCTCCTCGTCGACCGGGCGACCACGATGCTCTTCCTCGACTACTCGCGGGCGCGCGTGATGCGACAGGTCGTCGTCCGCACGGTGCGACGCCGCGTGCGCCGCGAGGAGCTCTGGAACGGCAACCTCGAGCCTGCGCTGACCACGATCTTCAGCGACCCCGAGCACATCATCCGCTGGGCGTGGAACACGCACGCCAGCCGGAGCGCGCTCGTCGACGACGCCGCCGGCCGGCGCCCGCACCTCGAGGTCGTGCGGCTGCGGCATCCGCGCGAGGCCGAGGCGTGGCTGGCCGCGACGTATCCCTTCCATCCGGCCCGCTAGCGATATATCGTTGAATATCGCTCACTCGTGAACCGGGAGGAATCATGAACGGACAACGTCCGACAGGCGGATACGGTGCAGCAGGTTTCGGCGGCGAACGCGGCTTCGGTGCCGGCAGCCCCGGCGCGGCGATCTGGGAGGCGATGGAGCAGCTGCGTTCCACGTTCGACCCGAGACCGGGCGTGAAGCGGATGGCGCGCGGCGACGTGCGTGCGGCGGTGCTGGCCCTGCTCGCCGAGCAGCCGATGCACGGCTACCAGATCATCCAGGAGATCGAGGAGCGCAGCGGCGGCACGTGGAAGCCGAGCGCCGGCTCGGTCTACCCGACGCTGCAGCTGCTCGCCGACGAGGAACTGATCGTCGCCGAAGAGCTCCGCGGCCGGAAGACCTACTCGCTCACCGACCTCGGCCGAGCAGAGGCGGAGGCCGCGGCCGACCGCGCAGCCCCCTGGGAGTCGTCGTCGCCCAACGGCAGCGAACAGCACCGCGCACTCTCGAAGGCGGCCGTCGAACTCGCCGCCGCGGCAGCGCAGCTCGGCCGCAGCGGAACGCCCGACCAGGTGAAGCAGGCCGTGACCGTGCTCGACGACGCCCGTCGCGCGCTGTACTCGATCCTCGCCCAGAGCTGACCCGTGCCGCCCCTGCTTCCCCATCGAGGAGCCGGCGAGCGGATGGCGCGATGAGCGACGGCGCCCGCCGGGCGCGCTCACGCCGCATCCTGACGTTCGCGGCGCGGCGACTGGTCCAGCTCTGGTGGTTCGAGCTCGCGCTGCCGAAGCTGGGTCTCGCCGGCGTCGCCGAGCGCACGCGCGAGCGGCGGATCCGGCGACTCGCCGAGGACTTCCGCACGCTCGCCGTCGAGCTCGGCGGGCTCATGATCAAGGTCGGGCAGTTCCTCTCGTCGCGCCTCGACGTGCTGCCGCCCGAGATCACCTCGGAGCTCGAGGGATTGCAGGACGAGGTGCCGCCGGTGCCCTTCCCCGCGATCCGCGTCCTCGCGGAAGCCGAGCTCGGTGCACGCCTCGACCAGGTCTTCGAGCGGTTCGACGAGTCGCCCGTGGCAGCGGCCTCGCTCGGGCAGGTGCACCGCGCCCGGTTGTCCGACGGTGATGCCGAGGAGACCGGGCTGCGCGATGTCGTCGTCAAGGTGCAGCGCCCCGGCATCGACGAGATCGTCGCCGTCGATCTCGCCGCGCTCCGCCGCGTCGCCGGATGGCTGCGGCGGGTGCGCATCGTGTCCGACCGAGTGGATGCCCCGGCGCTCGTCGAGGAGTTCGCGCAGACGAGCCTCGAGGAGATCGACTACCTGCACGAGGCCGCGAATGCCGAGCGCTTCGCGGAGTCGTTCCCCGCAGACGACCGCGTGTACGCCCCGGCCGTGGTGTGGGAGCGGGTCACCCGTCGGGTGCTGACCCTCGAAGACGTCACGGCGATCAAGATCAACGACACCGTTGCGCTGCAGGCGGCCGGCATCCCGCCGGCCGACGTCGCAAGGGTCTTCGCCGAGATCATGTTCGACCAGGTCTTCACGCACGGCTTCGTGCATGCCGATCCCCACCCCGGCAACATCTTCGTCACGCCCCTGCCCCGCGCGAGCGATCGAGGCGACGGGCCGAGCGGCGCAACGCCGTCGTGGCGGCTCACCTTCGTCGACTTCGGCATGATGGCCGAGGTGCCGACCGAGTTGCGCTCCGGACTCCGCGCACTCGTCATCGCCGTGGCCTCCCGTGATGGACAGGCCATGATCGAGGCCGCCCGCGAGATCGGGGTGCTCATGCCCTCGGCCGAGACCGGCGAACTCGAGCGCGCGCTCGCCCAGCTCTTCGCCCGCTTCGGCGGCATGGGCTTCGCCCAGCTGAAGCACGTCGATCCGCGGGAGTTCCGCGAGTTCGGCGAGGAGTTCGGCGACGTCATGCGTTCGCTCCCGTTCCAATTGCCCGAGCACCTGCTCCTGCTGATCCGGTCGATGGCGCTCACCTCGGGCATGTGCAGCGGTCTCGACCCCGAGTTCAACGTGTGGGACGCCGTCGAACCCTATGCGGCGCGACTCCTCGACGAGGAGCGCGGCGACGTCGTGCGCGATCTCACCGCCGAGGCGATGAAGAGCGCAGCACTCCTCTGGAGCATGCCGCAGCGTGCCGACGCGCTCATCACGAAAGCCGATCAGGGGCGGCTCTCGTTCGACACCTCGCGTCTCGAACGCCGTCTCGACCGGCTCGAGGGGGTCGCCCGCCGCGTCGTGTCCGCCGTGCTGTTCGCCGCTCTGCTGATCGGCGGCGCGGTGCTCGTCGCGCCGAATCCCACGCTCGGCACCTCACTGATGATCGCCTCGGCCCTGCCGCTGCTGCATGCGTTGTTCGCCGGAGTGATCGGCCGCCGCGGGCGTCGCTAGGCACTCGGCAGGAGCCGCATCGAACGAGCGCAGGCCCGCGTGGCGGATGACTGGGCGCTCCTCCGCTAGCCTCATCCGCATGGGTGCTCGCGAGTTCACGACGGCGTCTTCGGTGACCCGGGATCGGCTCTCGCTCGCGCTCGCCCCGGCGCTCACGCCCGATGGTCCCGTCGCCAGTCCGAGCTTCTTCCACGGCTTCGCGACCGAGCCGCAGGTGCTCGCGCGCGGACTGCTGTCGCTCGCCGACATCACCGCCACCCGGTACTTCAAGTACACCCCGACCACGCAGCGCGATCCGGTGCTCACCGCCCACGGGGATCGACTCCGCGCGGAGGTGTTCTCGGCCTGCAACAGCGTGTACGCACGACTCGACCTGCTCGGCTCCGGCCTCGACGGCGGTGAGGTGTCGCACGGAACCACGAACGTCGACATCGGGATGGCCACGCGACGTGCACTCGCCTCGGTCGGCAGAGGCGAGTTGTTCCACCTCGATGTCGGCCGCCATGGGGTGCACGTGGCCACGCCCTCCGCTGCGGCGACCGAGCGGCCGGTCGAGATGCCGGGTCGGTGGGTCCACGCGCTCGGCAACGTCGCGGAGATGCACCGTCGTCTCGTCCGGGCCTTCACCCTCGACCGGGCGGCGGCGCGCACCCTCCTCACCTCCGTCCCTGCGGCGACGGCTGCGGCGTCGGCCGGGTGGCTCACGCCGACCGCGGCAGGGATCCGCATCGTTCCGCGGCGCACCACTGGCGCGGTCCACGTGCACGGGCTGCATCGTCTGAGCGCCCTGAAGCGCCTGCTCCCCCACGTGACGGGCATCAGCGTCTACGGTCCCGCCGACGGGGAGCCGGGTACCACGGCGTTCGAGATCGACCTTCCGCACGCCCGCCTGCTGCTCGGCATCACGAAGGAGGCGTGGCGCGGGTTCTCGGGCGAGGGCTCGCTGCTGACCGCGCTGGCGCATCCCGAGGTCTCGGAGCACGCAGCGCTCGTCTCGGCGCTGCTGGCGTTCGAGCCGGTGATCGACGTCGAGCGGTTGCGTCTCGAGTCCGGACTCACGACGGCCGAAGTGGAATCCGGCCTCGCCGTGCTCGCCGCCTCGGGACGTGTCGGCTGGGATGTGCATGCGAACGCCCATTTCCACCGCGAGCTGCCCGACGATCCCGAGCGGGTCACGCGCGACAACCCGCGCGTGGGGGCCGCGCGGCGGCTCGTCGCGCACAACCTGGTGGAGCACGGCAGCGAACCCGGCGAGTGGCGCGTTCACGCGGGCACTCGAGCCGAGCCCGTCACCTACACCGTGCGCCGCGCCGATGGCGACTCCAGCTGCAACTGCACGTGGCGGCTCACCGGCGCCCGGGATCGAGGCCCGTGCAAGCACGAACTCGCCGTGCAGATCCTGATGGAGGAGAACCAGTGACCGATGCCCTCACCCGATCCCTCGAGCTGTTCCGCGACCTCGGCTGGGCCGACGCCGAACAATCCACCGCGCTCGAGCTCCCGGTCGGAACCGAGGCGCAACGGCGCGAGGCCCGCGCCGGACTGCAGCGGGGCAACTGGAACGAGTGGGTGTCGGAGGGCAACTCGCTCGTCCGCGAATCCGTGGTGGGCGAGATCGACCACGGGATGCTCGCACTCTTCGCGATCCGCGTGGGTGCCGACGCGCGACGTGCGGAGGCCGTTCTCGGCGGGCCGCATTCCGTGCCCGATCAACTCGCCGCCGAGGTCCTCGCGACCCGGGGCCCCGACTTCGCCCTCGCCTTCACGGCGCGCGCCTGCCGCTCGAACCGGCGCCCTTGGGAGCACGCGACGTCCGTTCACGCCGGTCGCGCGGTGCGTCTGATGCACCACCACGAGTTGCCCGTGCCCGAGAGCGTGGAGTACCTGAAGGACTGGGCCGTGTACGCGGCCGTCGCGCTCGGTCAGCAGCCGGAGCTGCACCCGGCCGGTCGCGGCGCGATCGACGCTGCGGTGATCCGCTCTCGATTCGTCGACCATCTCCAGACCGGGGTCGCCGTCGGCGCTCCGGCGACCGGGCCGTTCGGCGACGTGGTCGCCGCAGGCGTCGAACAGGGGTGGATCGAGCGCGACGAGGCGATGTCGCTTGTCCTCAGCGCGCTCGACGCCGCACAGCGCCCCGGCGATCGCAAGGTGTGGGCGGGCGTCCTCACCGGTTCGCTCGCACTCACCGACGCGGAGCTCGTCGCGCACGCGGACGCACTCCTCGGAGTCCTCAGCCATGCCGAGGCCCCCGTGATCTCGACCCTCGCACCCGCCATCATCGAGCACGGCGACGAGCACCACGCCGCCGATGTGTTGTCGCTCTCGCTCACCGCGAAGTCGAAGGCCGCCCGCAGGGCCGTGCTCGACGCTGCCCTGCGCCGCTCGCAGCGCCTCACCGGCGAAGCGGCCGAAACCGCCTCGCACGCCCTGACGCCGATCGCGTCGGGCCGGGACGCCTCCCAGGCGAAGGCGGCGCGGGCGCTCCTCGAGCGTTGGGGTGTCGAGACGCACGCCGTCCAGCAGCCCGAGACCGCGACGACCGCGTGGCAGCCCACGCCCGCTGTGTGGACGGTTCCGCGGTTCCAGCTCCCGACTGTCTCGAGCGCCGCGCTCGCCGAGGCCGCGGGCGTCCTGTTCTCGCGCCCCGACGGCGCCGAAGACGTCGAGGTCGACCGATTCCTCGAACTCGCCAACGCCGTCGCGCGGAGCGATGCCAACGCGGCTCGCGCGGCACTGCGCGGCGTGAAGCAGAACTGGCGCGCGGGCGTGAGCGCGGTCGGCGACCTGATCGCCGGCAGTCGCATCCGTATGCTCGACCGGTTGGTGCATCCCGGCGACGACGACTGGCGACGCGATGTGGTGTTCTCCCCGGCCTCGGCGCGCGAAGCCGTCGTCGTCCAGCGGCTCGGCGAGGTGCCCGCGCTGCTGTCCACCCCGACGTGGGACGACCTTCGGATCGCGCCCGACGATCTCGTCGAACGCCTGCGCGACTATCGCTCGGCCTCCGCCACGGCCGGCGAAGCCGATCTGTTCCTCGCGCTGCTCCGCCTCGACCTGACGCTCGTCGAGCAGCGGCACCTCGACGCGCTCGCCCTGTTGGACGTGCCCGTCGTGCTGCAGTCGGGTGATCCGATGGCGATCACCGCCGGCCCGGCGACGATCGCGTACGCGCTCGATCCGTTGGTCGAGCCCGCGCAGGTGCAGGACGAAGACGGTGATTGGCGCCGTGCTGAAGCCTCCATCCCGGCATCGCTGACCCCGTTTCCCCGACGGATCGACACGACGAGGTTCGGCTGGGGCACGCCGGGCGAGTTGCCGATGTGGGGCGACGGCGCCTTCTCGGGCGACGGTCTCGAAGCCGGAAGCGGGTTCGAGTGGCGACAGCTCGCGCGTCGTCAGGCGCCTCTCACGCCGCGCCTCGCTGCACGGATGCTCAGCGGACTCGGCTCGCCGCATCCGCGCGCCGCCACCGACATGTTCGACGGGGTGCTGCTGGCGTGGGATCGCGGGCTGCTGCAGCCGGGAGTGGCCGATCTCGACCTGCTCGGCCGGGGCGCCCCCGGCGGTGCGCAGCTCGCGCGCGTCGCGCTCGAGCTGAGCGAAGCCGGTCTCGGCTCGCTCGTCTGGCCGCTCCTCGACGATTTCGTGGGCGCATCGCTCGGATCGGTTCGGATGACGGCGGGCACTGCGGAGATCGTCGAGGCGATCGGCATCCTCCTTCCCGGCGCGAAGGACGCCGTCACGGCGGGCATCGCCGCCGCGACAGTCCTGGATCTTCCGCACACGCGGGCCCTCGCCGCACGCCCCGGTTCCTCGCGCGCCGTCACCTCCGCGAAGGCGGTCGTCGGCGAACTCCCCGCGCCGAGTGCCGCCGACTCGGATACCGCATCGCCGAAGCCCGCCCCTGCACCCGCTCCCGATCTCGATCTCGACGCGATCTGGCCCGTCGGAGACGGCGATGGCGCTGCCGTCGACGACGGCATTCCGCTCTCGTCGTCAGCGCACCTGCGCGGGTCGAAACGCTTCGTGCCGATCGAGTTCGCCCTGGGTGAGGCACCTGAGGTGCGCTACCGGTCGCTCATGGCCTGGTCGTACGCCCTCGACCACGAGGGCCAGCTCGACGCCGACACGGTCGTCGGTGACGAACGCCGTTGGCTGCAGTGGGATGAAGCAGCCGGCCGGATCGTCCCCTCCGAGTTCCGCGACCGCAGCGCGGGCAAGCACGGCCCGTCGAGCAGGGACGCGCTTCCACCGTTGACCGTGCTCATGGTCGCGGTCGTACTGGCCTCGCTGTGCTCCGACGTCGAGTCGCGCTACAGCGTCGACTCGATGGTCGCGAACCGCAGGTTCTCGGCCGAGTCGGTGCGCTTGGCCGCAGCACGACTGCTGCCGCTGCCCGACATCACTCCCGCGCGCATGATGGGCTCGATCGAACGCGAGCTGCGCGCCCTGCCGGTGATGTGGCCGCTGCTCACCGAATCCGTCCGCTACGCCTCAGCGCAGCCGAAGCCGCCGTCGTGGCTGAACCGCGTACTCGATGTCGCGCTGCTCCGGGCCCCGGTGCTGCGTGCCGCCGCGATGGCCGGCCGGATCCCCGCCGCGCACGCCGCGTGGCCGGGTCTGGCGGAGCTCGCGGCGCGGCCGGGCTCGGGCGCCGCGTTCACCAAGGCGCGCAAGCTCGTCATCGAGCTCGGCCTTCGCTGACGCCGACCGACGACGGACGACGGAGCCGGCTCAGCCGCCGTTCGTTCCGTCGCTCTTCGACCGTGGCCAGGTGCGGGAGACCCAGACGACGAAGACCGCCACGACGGCGAACGTGAGCGAGATGACGAGCACCCAGAACGAGACACCGAGATATCCGTCGTCCTGCCGTTCGGGGTTCAGGAACGGATAGGGGTACCACGTCTGCACGAGCTTCACCTGGTCGTAGACCAGCGGTCCGCGGAGCAGCGTGTAGGCGACCCACGCGATGGGGAACGCGAGGATGATCCAGACCCGCTTCCACTCGAGCCGCTGTCGCCCGGGTGCGAAGAGCCAGTCGGCGAGGAGGAACACGGGGGCGATCACGTGCATGACCTCATTGGTCCACGGATGCGGGTCTTCCGCGGCTCCCGTCACCGCGATGCCGCGCAGCAACAAGTTGTAGACGAGGCCCGTGATGACCATGTACGTCGTCGCACACGCGCGCACGACCGCGAACCAGGTCGGATCGGGCAGCCGCCCGGCGACGGCGAGGCCCGCACCGAGGAGCAGCACGATCGCCGCGAGCACGTTCGACTCGATCGTGAAGTAGCTGATGAAGTTGACGTTGAGGGTGACGAGGTCGACATAGCCCTCGTCGATCCACGACCCGTACGCCCCCTGGTACGTGACGATCGTCGCCGCGATGACGGCCACGGCCATCACGCATCGGAGCACCGCCCAGACGAGGGCAAAGGCGCGCTGCCGGGAGACTGCCGTGGGCGCGGGTGCAGTGGAGACGGTCACGCCGCCAGCGTAGCGCCGGCGCGGGCGGAGTTGCCCCGTCACGCGCGGGCCTCGGCCGCCTCGGACGCCTCGGCCGCTTCAGCTCGCGGTCGGTGCGTCGATCGCACCGCCGAAGCGACGGTTGCGCCCGGCGTAGAGCTCGATGGCCTGCCAGAGGTCGACCCGCGAGAAATCGGGCCACAGCGTGTCGAGGAACACCATCTCGGCGTACGCCGACTGCCAGAGCATGAAGTTCGAGGTGCGCTGCTCCCCCGAGCTGCGCACGAAGAGGTCGACGTCGGGCAGGTCGGGCACGTAGAGCCGCTTCGCGATGAGCTTCTCCGACACGGCCGACGGTCGAAGGCGACCGGATGCCACGTCGTCGGCGATCGACCGCACGGCGTCGGCGATCTCGGTGCGCCCGCCGTAGTTCACGCACATCGTGAGGGTCAGGGTGTCGTTGCCCGCCGTCAGCTGCTCGGCGACCTGCAGCTCCTTGATGACCGAGGCCCACAGGCGCGGACGCCGGCCCGCCCAGCGGATCCGCACGCCCCACTCGTTGAGCTGATCGCGCCGGCGGTGCAGCACGTCGCGGTTGTAGCCCATGAGGAAGCGCACCTCTTCGGGCGAGCGCTTCCAGTTCTCGGTCGAGAACGCGTAGACCGAGAGGTGCTTCACGCCCGCCTGGATGGCACCGGCGACGACGTCGAGCAGCGCCATCTCGCCGGCCTTGTGCCCCTCGATGCGGGTGAGTCCGCGGCGGTTCGCCCACCGCCCGTTGCCGTCCATCACGATCGCGACGTGCGCGGGCACGGCACCCTTCGGCAGGGCGGGCGGGTAGAGCCCGGTCCAGTCGAGCGGCCGGTAGGGCACGGCGTCGCGATGTGTGTAGGGCTTCGGGCTCACTGGGCGGTCGTCTCTCTGGATACGTGCGGCAGCGAGCGGAGGCCTCGCTCGAGGTGCCACTGGGTGTAGGCGGCGATGATGCCGCTGGCCTGGCCGCGGTCGCGGTCGCTCGACGCCTTCGCGAACGCCCAGTCGCCGGCGAGCAGTGCGCCGAGGAGCGCCACCGTGGAGCCGGCGATGCGGGGTGTTCCGGGCGGGGCGCACTCGTCGCAGACGACGCCGCCGAGTTGCACGACGACGGCCGTGTGCTCGCCAACCTTGCCGCAGCGCGCGCAGTCCTGGAAGCTCGGCGCCCATCCCGCGAGGGCGAGGGCGCGCAGCAGGTAGGAGTCGAGGGTGAGGCTCGCACCGTGCTCGTGCCGTGAGAGCGAGCGCAGGGCGCCGACGAGCAGCAGGTACTGCTGCAGGGAGCCCTCGGCCTCGGTGAGCTTGTCGGCGGCCTCGACCATGGCGTTCGCGGCCGTGTAGGCCGAGTAGTCCTGCGTGATGAGGGCGCCATAGGAGCCGAGCGACTCGGCCTGCGTCACGACGTCGAGGCTCCGGCCCTCGTAGAGCTGCAGGTCGGCGACCATGAACGGCTCGAGCCGCGAACCGAACTTCGAGCCCGTGCGACGCACGCCCTTGGCGACGGCGCGGATCTTGCCGTGCTGCCGGGTCAGCAGGGTGACGATGCGGTCGGCCTCGCCCAGTTTGTGGGTGCGGAGCACGACGGCTTCATCTCGGTACACGGGCACCCTTCATTCTCCCACCCCGCACGGCCGAACCGGCCGAAGCGGATGCCGCGGCGACCCGAATCCGCGTGCTTGACTGGGCCCATGGGAGAGATCCTCGTCACGGGAGCGACCGGAACGGTCGGGCGCCGCCTCGTCGAGCGACTCCGCGACCGTGGAGACACGGTGCGGGCGCTCAGTCGCCGCAGCGGACCGGGCCTCGTGACCGGCGACCTCGCCACGGGTGACGGCATCGAACAGGCCGTCGACGGGGTCGACACCATCGTGCACCTGGCGACCACGAATCGAGACGACTCCGGCATCGCCCGGACCCTCGTGACCGCGATCGGCCCGGAACTCCGACCTCACCTCGTGCTGCTCTCGATCGTGGGCATCGACCGCAATCCGCTCGCGTACTACCGCGGCAAGCTCGCGACCGAGTCGGTGGTGGCCGCGTCGGGCGTACCGCACACGATCCTCCGGGCGACGCAGTTCCACACCTTCGTGACGTCCCTCCTCGACGCGCAGCGGTACTCCCCGGTCATCGCGGCGCCGTCGATCAGTCTGCAGCCGATCGACGTGGGCGATCTCGTCGGCCGACTGGTCGAGCTCGTCGACTCCGCTCCGACCGGGCGCGTGCACGACATCGGCGGCCCCGAGGTGCGCACGTTCCGTTCGCTCGCCGAGGCGTATCGCACGGCTCGAGGCTCCCGTCGCCCGATCATGCCGCTGCGCCTCCCCGGTGCGACGTTCCGCGCCTATCGCGACGGCGCCGCCCTCGTTCCCGACGGGCAGACCACGACCGTCACCTTCGAGCAGTTCCTCGCGGCGCGTGATTCACTGGTGCCGTGAGCTCCGCACTCTTCGTCATCCCGCTCTGGCTCGACCTCACCGCCGTGGCGATCGGAGCCATCCAGGGCGCGATGTTCGCGGCCCGGCTCACCGAGCGCCGCATCGACCTGCTCGGCGTCGCGCTGATCGGCGTGCTCGTCGGACTCGGCGGCGGTCTGCTCCGCGATGTCCTGCTGAATCAGCCGCCGGCGGCGATCTTCGACAACTGGTACATCCCCGTTGCGACGGCGGCGGCCTTGCTCGGCATGCTGCTGCTCCGGGTGTTCACGCGGCTCAACGGACTCATCATCGCCCTCGACGCGGTCACGATCGGCCTCTTCGGCGCGATCGGCACGACGAAGGCGCTCGCCTACGGCGCACCTGTCGTACCGGCGGTCTTCGTCGGCGTGCTCTCGGCCGTCGGCGGCTCGATCCTGCGTGATGTCGCCCTGAACCTGCCGATCGCGCTCATGCACGTCGGCTCGCTCTACGCGATCGCCGCGACGGTCGGTGCGGCGCTCCTCGTCGTGCTCGTCGCGCTCGGGGTCAACGTGCTCGTGGCGGGCAGCGCGTGCGTGGTCGTGACCACCCTGATCAGGCTCGGCTCCGTGCGCTTCGGCTGGAGCCTTCCCGAGCAGCGGGCACTCGGCTCCTGGAAGGTCTGGCGCCGGGCCTGACGCCAGCGCCCTGAACGAGCGGATGCCGCGTGCACACCTCGTGCACGCGGCATCCGACCTCGATCAGACTTCGATCAGACCCCGACGGCCTCGCGCTCGGCCTCGGCGGGCACGGCGCTGCGCAGCGCGCGGTTGACCGCGGAGACGACCGCCTTCAACGAGGCCGTGGAGATGTCCGCATCGATGCCGACACCCCAGAGCACGCGGCCCTCGACCTCGAGCTCGACGTAGGCCGCGGCCTGGGAGTTGCCGCTCGCCGCGAGCGTGTGCTCGACGTAGTCGCGCAGCTGCACCGAGACGCCCTCGGCGCCCAGCACCGCGAGGAACGCGGAGATCGGGCCGTTGCCGCTCGCGTCGGCCTCGACGCGCTCGTCGCCGTCGCGCAGGCCCACTCGCACGTTGACGACGCCGTCGAGCGCGCTCTCGGTTCGCAGCGACAGCAGTTCGAACCGACCCCACTTCTCGTCGGGGCGCTCCTGCGGCGCCGGCAGGTACTCATCGTTGAAGACGCGCCAGATCTCGTCGCTCGAGACCTCGCCGCCCTCGGCGTCGGTCTTGGCCTGCACGACGCCCGAGAACTCGATCTGGAGGCGCCGCGGCAGGTCGAGCGCGTGGTCGGTCTTCAGCAGGTAGGCGACGCCGCCCTTGCCCGACTGCGAGTTCACGCGGATGACGGCTTCGTAGCTGCGACCGAGGTCGCGCGGGTCGACGGGCAGGTACGGCACGGCCCACTCGAGTTCGCCGAGGGCGACGCCTCGGCGCTCCGCCTCGGCGTCCATGGCTTCGAAGCCCTTCTTGATCGCGTCCTGGTGCGAGCCGGAGAAGGCCGTGTAGACGAGGTCGCCGGCCCACGGATGACGCTCGGGCACGGGCAGCTGGTTGCAGTACTCGACGGTGCGCTTGACCTCGTCGACGTCGGAGAAGTCGATCTGCGGGTCGATGCCCTGCGTGAACAGGTTGATGCCGAGCGCGACGAGGTCGACGTTGCCGGTGCGCTCGCCGTTGCCGAAGAGGCAGCCCTCGATGCGGTCGGCGCCGGCGAGGTAGCCGAGCTCTGCGGCGGCGACGGCGGTGCCGCGGTCGTTGTGGGGGTGCAGCGAGAGGATGACGTTCTCGCGGTGGGCGAGGTGCCGCGACATCCATTCGATGGAGTCGGCGTAGACGTTGGGCGTGGCCATCTCGACGGTCGCCGGCAGGTTGATGATGACCTTGCGCTCGGGCGTCGGCTCGAAGATCTCGATGACCTGGTTGCAGACGTCGACCGCGAACTCGAGCTCGGTGCCCGTGTAGCTCTCGGGCGAGTACTCGTAGAAGACCGTGGTGCTGGGGATGGTCGACTCCATCTCACGGCACTTTCGCGCGCCGTGCAGGGCGATGTCGATGATGCCCTGCCGGTCGGTGCGGAAGACGACCTCGCGCTGCAGGATGCTCGTCGAGTTGTAGAGGTGCACGATGGCCTGCTTCGCGCCGGCGATCGACTCGTAGGTGCGCTCGATCAGGTGGTCGCGCGCCTGTGTCAGCACCTGGATGGTGACGTCGTCGGGAATCGCGTTGCCTTCGATGAGGCTGCGCACGAAGTCGAAGTCGGTCTGGCTCGCCGAGGGGAACCCGACCTCGATCTCCTTGTAGCCCATCTTGACCAGGAGGTCGAACATGATGCGCTTGCGCTCGGGGCTCATCGGGTCGATGAGGGCCTGGTTGCCGTCGCGCAGGTCGACGGCGCACCAGCGCGGTGCCTGCTCGATGCGCTTCGACGGCCACGTGCGATCGGGCAGGTCGACGCGGATCTGCTCGTGGAACGGTCGGTAGCGATGCACGGGCATCGACGACGGCTGCTGGGTGTTCTGCATGGGGTGCTCTTCTCGCTTACGGATGGGTTTCAGCCGACGACGAACTCCGCAGCGAGGGAGGCCTGAGAACTAGGACTCGCTGCGGCAGCTAAGGAGAAGCAGGCCGTGAAGCACACGCCAAGGCTAACACCACCGCTCTTCGGTCGCGCAACATGACGGAACGAGCGGATGCCTCCCCCGACGCATCCGCTCGTTCCGTTCCCCTCCGCACCTCGCGTTCAGCTCCCTAGTCGACCGCGAGGGCGACCACCGGCGAGACGCGCATCGCGCGCCGCGCCGGGGCGATGGAGGCGACGAGCGTCAGTGCGCCCGCCGCCACGAGCAGTCCGCCGAACAGCGCCCACGGAATGCCGGGAAGCACGAACGTCGGCTCGCCCTGGGCGCCGCCGAGCAGGGCCTGGGCACCCGCCCAGCCGTAGCCGAAGCCGAGCACGATGCCCGTGACGGTGGCCGCGAGCGTGAGCGCCGCGCTCTCGACGACGATCATGCGACGCAGCTGCCGGCGGTCGAAGCCGAGCGCGCGAAGCAGGCCGAGCTCCCGAGTGCGCTGCATGACGCTGAGCGAGAGGGTGTTCACCATGCCGATCGCGGCGATGAGCGCGCTGAAGCCGATGAGCACGGTGAAGATCGCCACGGTGACGTTCAGCATCTCCTCGATGCCCGCGTAGACCTCGGGCTGCGCCTCCGCCGCGGCGACCAGCATCGCCCGATACGACTCCATCGTGACCGAGAAGGTCGTCACGAGCGTGACGCCGATCACGAGGCCGATCGTCATGCGCGAGCTCCGCTCGGGGTGGCGCACCGCGTTCTCGGCAGCGAGCCGCGCAGCGGGCGACGCACCGAACAGGCGGCCGACGAGGCGCAGCACCGGCGGCATCACGACGTGGGCGCCGAGCACGATGCCCGTGAACGAGACGAGGCCGCCCACCATGCCGACGAGCACGCCGTACGGCTCGGTGAGGCCCCAGATCACGCCGGCGACCAGCAGGGCGATGCCCACGATGAAGAGCACGAGGGCGGTGACGTTGCGGCCGCGGCGACGGCCGAGCTCCTCGCGGTCCTGCTCGTTGGCGTTGCCGATCGCCTGGATCGGGCGCACCCGCAGCACCCGGCGCGATCCGACCCACGAGGCCAGCCATGTGGTGATGACGACCGCGATCGCCGGCAGGACGACGGAGACGTTCAGGTAGTCGTAGTCGGTCGCGGGCATCAGCTCGTTCGCGACGGAGACCTCCTCGAGCCCGAAGGCGATCGCGGTGCCTGCGACGACGCCGATCGCTGCGCCGACGACGCCGATCAGCAGCCCCTCACGGGCGATCTGCGCACGCTGCGCGCGAGCGCTCGAGCCGATGAGCCGCAGCAGGGCGATGAGCCGGGTGCGACCCGCCACGACGGTCGAGACGGTGTTGGCCGTGACGATCGCGCTCACGTAGACCGCGATCACGATGAAGACCACCGCGACGATGCCGAGCATCAGCGCGACCGTCGAGCTCTGGCCGGTGACGTCGTCGGCGGCGATCGCGGCGGCGAGCAGCCCCGTGATGTGCAGCAGGGCGACGCCGAACGTCCCCGCGAGCGCTGCGACGAGGAGTGTCGGCCACTGGTCCTTCAGCCGCGTGTGCATCAGGCAGCGACCTCCATCGAGAGCATGAACGAGGAGATCTCCTCTGCGCTCGAGCGGCCCGAGTCGCGCACGATGCGGCCGTCGGCGAGGTAGAGGATGCGGTCGGCGTGGCTCGCGGCGACCGGGTCGTGCGTGACCATCGCGATCGACTGGCCGTAGCGCGCGCTCGCAGCAGCGAGCAGGCCGAGCACCTCGCGTCCGGTGCGCGAGTCGAGGTTGCCCGTCGGCTCGTCGGCGAAGACGAGGTCGGGTCGGGTGGCGAGGGCGCGGGCGATCGCCACGCGCTGCTGCTGCCCACCCGAGAGCTCGTGCGGGCGATGCCCGATGCGGGGCCGGAGGCCGAGCGTGTCGAAGAGCTCGTCGATCCACGCCTGTTCGTCGCGCGTCGGGCGACGCCCGTCGAGATCGAACGGCAGCATCACGTTGCCGCGCACGTCGAGGGTCGGCACGAGGTTGAACGACTGGAAGATGAAGCCGATGCGCCGACGGCGGAGCACGGTCAGCGCGGAGTCGGAGAGCTCGGTGATGTCGGTGTCGCCGAGCCATACCTGGCCGTTCGTCGGCGAGTCGAGGCCCGCCATGATGTGCATGAGCGTGGACTTGCCCGAGCCCGATGGGCCCATGATGGCCGTGAACTCCCCACGGCGGAGGCCGAGCGAGACATCGTCGAGGGCGGTCACGGTGCTCGCACCGGTTCCGTAGCGCTTGCCGAGTTCGGCGACGCGGGCGATCAGGCCGAGGTCGGAGGGTTGGATCTGCATGCCTTCGACGCTACGGACGGCATGGGCACCGGGGCATCCGGCTCATGGATGGTTCGCCGTCATCCTGCAGGATGACCCGCCGTCACCCGCGAGTGCCGAGCGGTCAGGGAGCTGCCGGGAGATCGTGCTCGTAGGCGAACACCACGAGCTGCACGCGATCGCGGAGCCCGAGCTTGGCGAGGATGCGGCTCACGTGCGTCTTCACCGTCGCTTCCGAGAGGAACTCGGATGCCGCGATCTCGCCGTTGCTGAGGCCGCGCGCCGCGAGTGCGAAGATCTCGCGTTCGCGGGGCGTCAGCTCCGCCCAGGCAGCGGGAGCCGGGCGCCTGCCGCTCCCCCGACCCACGTGCGCGAAGAGCGCGCGGGTCGCCGCCGCCGCGATCACCTGATTGCCCTGGTGCACCGTGCGGATCGCCGCGAGCAGGAATTCGGGGTCGGCGTCCTTCAACACGAAACCGCTCGCACCGGCGCGGATCGCGCGCGCCGCGTTCTCGTCGAGGTCGAAGGTCGTCAAGACCAGGATGCGCGGCGGGGCGACCCCGTCGCGATCGGCGGCAGCGAGGATCTGCTCGGTGGCCGCGATGCCGTCCTGCACGGGCATCCGCACGTCCATGAGTACGACGTCGGGACGTTCGCGGCGCGCGAGGTCGACGGCGGCGCCGCCATCGCTCGCCTCACCGACGACCTCGAGGTCGGGCTGGGACTCGACGAGCATGCGCACTCCGGCGCGGAACAGGGCCTGGTCGTCGACGAGGGCCACACGGATGCCGCTCATGCCGGCCTTCCCGCCTGCGCCGGAATGCGCGCGGTCACGCGGAACATGTCGTCGGCGCCGGCCTCGACGAACAGCGTCCCGCCGGCGAGCTGCGCCCGTTCGCGCATGCCCGGAATGCCATGGCGGAATGCGTGCGACTCGGGGGCGGAGGCATCCGCTCGTCTGGCGTTCACGAGCGAGACCGTGACGCCGTCGGCATCCCAGCTGAGTCCGAGGTGCACGGGTGCGGAGACGTCGCCGTGGCGGAGTGCATTCGTGAGGCCTTCCTGTGCGATGCGGTAGACCGCGATCTGGTGGCCGGTGCCGAGCGGCAGCCGCTGCCCGGTCTCGGTGAAGCGGAGGTCGAGCCCGGCCGCGCGCACCTGGGCGAGCAGGCCGTCGAGGTCGTCGAGCACGGGCTGGGGCGCCCCTGCCTCGTCGTGGCGGAGTTCGGCGAGGAGCAGGCGCACGTCGCCGAGCGCCCCGCGCGCGACGGCCGCGATGGTGCCGAGGGCGTCGATGGCGGCCTCGGGCCGAGTGGGAGCGGCGAATCGGGCACCGTCGGCCTGTGCGATCACGACGGCGAGCGAATGCGCCACGACGTCGTGCATGTCGCGTGCGATGCGGTTGCGCTCCTGCTCGACGACGTAGCGGTACTCGACGAGCTGGCGCTCGCGGTTCGCGACCTCTTCGCGCCGCCGCACCTCTCGCGTATCGCGAACGGAGCGGACGAGCAGTCCCGCCGTCCACGAGAGCACCAGCACCGCGATGGAGGCGACGAACAGCACGAGCGTCAGGACGACCATGCTGACGGTGTCCTGCGGACCGACGAACCCGGCGTTGTCGATGAGCGGCTTGACGACCGCGAGATAGCCGGTCGCGAGGAGCGCACCGACGCCCGCGGAGACGAGGCCCAGCCACTTGACGAGTCGTCCGCCGTGGGCAGCCGTCGAGTACAGCACTCCGAGCACGGCGGTGTCGTACAGCTGCAGGTCGCGCAGCCACAGCATCTGCACGAGCGCCCCGCCCCAGGCGAGGCCGAGCGACCACGCGGGCGACACGCGGCGCATCGCGAGGGCGGCCGAGAACGCGAGAAGTGCGACGATATCGGCCCACTCGCCGAGCACGGCGAACGGCATGCACATGAACGCGAACACGACGGCGAGCACGATGTCGGTCGTGAGCTTCGCGCGGCTGATCCTCATGGGCACCGATCCACCGTACGCGCTCGGGCGGCTGCGGGCCTCAGCGGGCGCGCGGAATCATCCTCGAGTCGTACACGGCGAGGGCCGTGACGACCGACTCCGCTCGACGGCGTCGAACGCCTCAGAAGCCGAGGCGGCCGAGCTGCTTCGGATCGCGCTGCCACTCCTTGGCGACCTTCACGTGCAGCGCGAGGTGCACCTTGCGACCGAGCAGGCCCTCGATCTGCGCGCGGGCGGTCGTGCCGACCTCGCGCAGCCGTGAACCGCCCTTGCCGATGATGATGCCCTTCTGGCTGTCGCGCTCGACGTAGAGGTTCGCGTAGATCTCGAGCAGGTCCTTGTCTTCGCGCTCGACCATGTCGTCGACCGTCACCGCGATCGAGTGCGGCAGCTCATCGGAGACGCCCTCGAGCGCGGCCTCGCGGATGAACTCGGCGATGCGCTCGCTCGTGTCCTCATCGGTCAGCGTCTCGGCCGGGTAGAGCGGCTGGTCGGATTCGGGCAGCAGCGCGAGCAGTTCGTCGACGAGCACGTCGAGCTGATCGCCCTGCGGTGCGGACACCGGGATGATCGCCGCCCACTCGCGCAGTTCCGAGACGGCGAGCAGGTGCTCGGCGATCTTCGACTTCGACGCAGCATCCGTCTTCGTGACGATCGCGACCTTCTTGGCCCGAGGGTACTGCTCGAGCTGCTCGTTGATGTAGCGGTCGCCCGGCCCGATCGGCTCGTTCGCCGGCACGCAGAACGCGATCACGTCGACGTCGCCGAGGGTCGACTGCACGAGCGAGTTGAGCCGCTCGCCGAGCAGCGTGCGCGGCCGATGCAGGCCCGGCGTGTCGACGAGGATGATCTGGCCGTGCTCGCGGTGCACGATGCCGCGGATGGCGCGGCGCGTCGTCTGGGGCTTCGAACTCGTGATCGCGACCTTCTCGCCGACGAGGGCGTTCGTGAGCGTCGACTTGCCGACGTTCGGCCGCCCCACGAACGAGACGAATCCGGCATGATACTCAGCCACGGGTGTTCCTTCCATCGGTGTCGCTCGACTCGAACGCGCTCTGCACGTCGATGAGCGCCTGGTCGCGCTCGACGAGGATCGTCGAGATGCGCTTGCGTCGGCCTTCGGTGCGCTCGGCCTCGAGCAGGAGGCCCGAGACCGTGACCCGCTCGCCGGGCTGGGCGAGACGGCCGAGCTCCTTCGCGAGCAGGCCGCCCGCCGAGTCGACGTCGTCGTCTTCGATGTCGAGTCCGAAGAGCTCGCCGAGCTCGTCGATCGGCAGCCGCGCGTTCACGCGGAATCGCCCGCCGCCGAGGTCTTCGACCTGGGCCGCTTCACGGTCGTACTCATCGGAGATGTCACCGACGAGCTCTTCGATGACGTCTTCGAGGGTGACGAGACCCGCGATGCCGCCGTACTCGTCGACGACCATCGCGAGGTGGTTCGACTCGAGCTGCATCTGGCGGAGCAGTGCGTCGGCCTTCATCGACTCGGGCACGAAAAGGGCCGGGCGCACGAGCTCGCCGACCGTGAGCCCCTCGGCATCGAGCGGCCGTTCGAACCCGAGCCGCGCGAGGTCGCGGAGGTAGAGCACGCCCGTCACGTCGTCGGCGTCACGCTCGACGACGGGGATGCGCGAGTAGCCCTCTTTCAGGAACACCGCCATCGCGTGCGGCAGGTGCGCCGCGGCCTCGATCGTGACCATGTCGGTGCGCGGCACCATGACCTCGCGCACGACGGTGTCATTGAACTCGAAGATCGAGTGGATGAGTTCGCGGTCGCCCTCTTCGAGCACGTCGAGCTCGGTGGCCTCGTCGACCATGCTGAGCAACTGCTCTTCGCTCGAGACCCCGGCGAACCTGATGCGGCCCGGCGTCACGCGGTTGCCGAGCGAGACGAGCGCGCCGGCGAGCGGTCCGAGCAGCACGCGCAGGAAGTGCACGAGCGGTGCCGTCAGACGCAGCACCGTCTCGGCGTTCACGCGGCCGACGCTTCGGGGGCTCGCTCCGACGAGCACGAACGAGACGGCGGTCATGATGAGCGCCGAGTAGAGCAGCACCAGCCACACGTTGTCAAGGAAGGAGGCGAAGGCGAGCGTCACGAGCACCGCCGCCGTCGTCTCGGCGATGATGCGCACGAAGTTGACGGCGTTCACGTGCGCGCCGGTGTCTTCGGCGATCGCGAGCAGCGATCGCCGTGCGCGCGACTCGAACGCGAGGTCCGTCACGTCGGCGCGGGAGCTGGACGCGATCGCCGAGTCGACGGCGGCCATGAGACCGCCGAACGCGACGAGCACGAAGGCCACGCCGAGGAAGAGCCAGGGCTGCATGTCAGCGGCGCCGCTCCTGCATCGAGAATCCGACGAGGATGTCGCGCTGCACGCCGAACATCTCCTTTTCCTCCGCGGGCTCCGCGTGGTCGAAGCCGAGCAGGTGGAGGATGCCGTGGGTCGTCAGCAGCAGCAGTTCGTCGATGAGCTGGTGCCCGGCCGTGCGCGCCTGCGCCTCGGCGACCTGCGGGCACAGCACGATGTCGCCGAGCAGCCCGGCCGGAGTCGGCGCGTCATCGGTGCCCGGACGCAGTTCGTCCATCGGGAAGCTCAGCACGTCTGTCGGGCCGGGCTCGTCCATCCACTGCACGTGCAGCTGCTCCATGGCTCCCTCGTCGACGAGCACGATGGCGATCTCGGCGTCGGGGTGCACGTGCATCGCGTCGAGCGCGTAGACCGCCAGCCGCTGGATGGCGGCCTCGTCGACCTCGATCGCGGACTCGTTGTTGATCTCGATGCTCATGCCTTGCCCTTCCTCGGCAGGTGGTCGCGGGGGCCGGCGCCGCGCCGTTCGGCGCGATTGGCGAACTCGCGCGCCTGGTCGCGCTCGAATCGCTGCGCCTGCTGGCGTTGGTCGAACTCGGTGTAGGCGTCGACGATGCGGCCGACGAGGGTGTGCCGCACGACGTCATCGCTCGTGAGACGCACGAACTCGATGTCTTCCACGTGGTCGAGGATTCGCGTGACGAGCCGCAGGCCGCTGGCGCCGCCGGGCAGGTCGATCTGCGTGATGTCGCCGGTGACGACCATGCGCGAACCGAACCCGAGACGGGTGAGGAACATCTTCATCTGCTCGGGCGTCGTGTTCTGCGCCTCGTCGAGCACGACGAAGGAGTCGTTGAGCGTGCGGCCGCGCATATAGGCGAGCGGGGCGACCTCGACGGTGCCCGAGGCCAGCAGCTTCGGCACGAGCTCTGGGTCCATCATCTCGTTGAGCGCATCGTAGAGCGGCCGCAGGTAGGGGTCGATCTTGTCGGTGAGGGTGCCGGGCAGGAAGCCCAGACGCTCACCCGCCTCGACTGCCGGACGCGTCAGGATGATGCGGCTGACCTCTTTGCGCTGCAGCGCCTGCACGGCCTTGGCCATCGCGAGATAGGTCTTGCCGGTGCCGGCGGGGCCGATGCCGAACACGATGGTGTGCTCGTCGATCGCGTCGACGTAGGCGCGCTGCCCCTCGGTCTTCGGCCGGATGGTCTTGCCGCGGCTCGAGACGATGACCTGTCCGAGCAGTTCTGACGGTTTGGCGTTGGAATCGGCGTCGAGCATTCGGGCCGAGCTCCTCACTTCGGTGGGGGTGGGATCCTGCCCGGCGCGAACGAGCTCGAGCAGTTCTTCGATGAGTCGGCGCACGTGCATGCGCCCGTCGGCGTCGCCCCGGATCGCGATCTCGTTGCCGCGGACGTGCACCTGCACGCCGGGGTACTCGCGCTGCACCTGGGCCAGCAGTCGATCCTGGGGGCCGAGGAGTCGCACCATGGCGATTCCGTCGATGGTGAGCCGCTCCTCGTCGGCCGTGGCGGCCTCCGCCGGCGAGCGGTCGGCTGCGGCGCTCTCGCCGATCGGATCAGTATCCGGCAAGCGTGGCCTCCTCGAGGCCGCCGGCCAGCACGTGCGCGTGCACGTGGAAGATGGTCTGGCCCGCGGCGGCACCCGTGTTGAAGACGAGGCGGAACTGGCCGCCGGCGAGCTCGTCGGCGACGCCCCGCGAGACCTCCACGAGTTCGGCGAGCAGCCCCGGGTCGCCGGCGGCGAGCTCGACGACGTCGCGGTACTCCCCCGTCTTCGGCGTCACGACGACGTGCACGGGGGCCTTCGGCGCGATGTCGTGGAACGCGATGACGCGGTCGGTCTCCGCGACCACGCGCGCGGGGATCTCACGGGCGGCGATGCGCTCGAAGAGGGTCGGTTCTGCGCGGGACTCGGTCATGACTCCATCGTAGCGACGGATGCCTCACCACCGCCCGAGCGCGACGTTCAGCACCGCGATCGCGGCCGGCCCCGCCGTCGAGGTGCGCAGCACGGATGCCCCGAGCCGCACGGGCTCGGCTCCGGCGGCGACGAGGCGCTCGATCTCGGCCGGCGAGATGCCGCCCTCCGGGCCGACGACCAGGGCGAGGTCGCGGCCGTCGGGGCGGATGTCGGTGAGCGTCGCCGCCGCGGTCGGCTCGAGCAGCAGCATCCGCTGGCCGTCGAGGCGCTCGACGAGCTGGCCCGTCGTCGAGACGGGCGCGACGGCGGGAAGCCAGGCCCTGAGCGACTGCTTGACGGCCTCGCGCACGATCGTCGCCCAGCGCTGCCGGCCCTTCTCGGCCTTCGGCCCCTCCCAGCGCGACACCGAACGGCTCGCCGCCCAGGGCACGATCGCGTCGACGCCGAGTTCGGTCGCCGCCTGCACGGCGAGTTCGTCGCGATCGCCCTTGGCGAGTGCCTGCACGAGGGTGATGCGCGGCGAAGCGGCCACTTCGACGAGCACCTCGTCGACCGTCAGCTCGAGCTCGCGCGCTCCGGTCGACGCGACCACGCCGTGCACGAGCGTGCCGCGTCCGTCGCCGATCGCGATGCGCTCACCCGCTCGAACCCTCGAGACGGTGACCGCGTGACGTGCCTCGTCACCCGTGAGCGCCACCGTCGCGCCGGGTGCGACGGCGGAGAGATCGAGCGATTCGTCGAGGTAGAGGTGACTCACGGGCGCTCCGCCTAACCGAGGAACCGGTCGCGCAGGCGGGCGAAGATGCCCTGCTGGAAGTGGCTGAGCTCGGGCGCGGGCGCCTTCTTCGACGCGGCGAACTGCTGCATGAGGTCGCGCTCCTTCGAGGAGAGCTTCGTCGGCGTGACCACCTGGATGCAGACCTTGAGGTCGCCACGGCCCGAACCTCGCAGGCGCGAGACGCCGCGGTCCTTCACGGTGAGGATCTCGCCGCTCTGGAGGCCCGGCTTGAGCTCGACCTCGACGTCGCCGTCGAGTGCGGGAACGTTCGCGTGCGTGCCGAGGATCGCATCGGTCATCGAGACCTCGAGCGTGCACAGGAGGTCGTCGCCGTTGCGGCTGAAGACGTCGTGGTTCTTGACCTTGATCTCGAGGTAGAGGTCGCCGTTCGGGCCGCCGGCGGGGCCGGCCTCGCCCGAACCGGGCATCTGCAGGCGAACGCCCGTGTCGACACCGGCGGGGATGTCGACCGGAACGGTGCGACGTGCGCGCACGCGGCCCTGACCCTGGCAGGTCACGCAGGGCGTCGCGATGACGGTGCCGTAGCCGCGGCAGGTGCCGCAGGGGCTCGAGGTCATGACGTTGCCGAGGAGCGAGCGCACCGAGCGCTGGATCGACCCGGTGCCGTGGCAGATGTCGCACGTGACGGGCGAGGTGCCCGGCTGGCAGCACGAGCCGTGGCACGTCTCGCACGTCACCGCGGTGTCGACCTCGATGTCGCGGTGCGTGCCGAAGATGACCTCGTCGAGGCCGACCTCCACGCGCAGCAGCGCGTCCTGACCGCGTTCACGACGCGACCTGGGTCCGCGGCTCTGCTGGCCGGCCCCGAAGAACGTCTCGAAGATGTCGCCGAAGCCGCCGAAATTCTGGCCGCCGCCGAAGCCGCCCTGGTCGCCGAGGTCGTACTGCTGACGCTGCTTCGGGTCGGAGAGCACGTCGTAGGCGTGCGTGACCGACTTGAACCGCTCGGATGCCTCGGCGCCCGGGTTGACGTCGGGGTGGAGTTCGCGCGCGAGGCGACGGTACGCCTTCTTGATCTCATCGGGTGTTGCGTCGTGGGAGACGCCGAGGACCTCGTAGTGGTCGGCCACGGAGGGCTTGTCCTTTCGATTGCCGGATGCCGGTCGCGTGCGACGGGCGGCGGGTTCAGTTCTCGCCGAGCGTTCGGGAGAGGTAACGGGCGACGGCGCGAACGGCCGCCATGCTGTGGGAGTAGTCCATGCGTGTGGGTCCGACGATGCCGAGGCGCGAGATGTCGCGGCCCGGGATCGCGAATGCGCTCGAGACGACCGAGGTCTCGCCGAGGCCGAACGAGGCGTTCTCACGGCCGATGCGCACCGTGACGGCGTGCTCGTCGGCCGCCATCTCGCCGAAGAGCTTCAGCAGCACCACCTGCTCCTCGATGGCCTCGATCACGCCGAGGATGGAACCGGCGAAGTCCTGCTCGGTGCGCACGAGGTTCGCAGCGCCCGCGACCACGAGGCGGTCCTGGCGCTGGGCGCGCGCCTGCTCGGCGAGCGTCACGGCGAGCGTGTGCAGGACCGCGGCGTGATGGGGGTCGACGTTGTCGATCTCGCCTGACAGCGCGTCGGCGGCATCGGCCATGGCGCGCCCGCCCGCGATCTCGTTCAGTCGCACCCGAAGGGAGTCGAGCGTCTTCTCGTCGACCGGCTGCTCGAGCTCGGCGAGTCGCTGCTCGACCTGCCCGGAGTCGGTGATGAGGATGCAGAGGACGCGTTCGGGTGCGAGCGAGATGAGCTCGACATGGCGCAAGCGGGCGCTGCCGAAGCTCGGGTACTGCACGACCGCGAGCTGATTGGTGAGCTGCGCGATGAGTCGCACCGTGCGGGCGAGCAGCTCGTCGAGGTCGCTCGATTCGCCGAGGAACGTCTCGATCGCCTGTCTCTGCGCTCCGCTCAGCGGTCGCACATCGGTGAGCTGGTCGACGAAGACGCGGTAGCCCTTGTCGGTCGGGATACGGCCCGACGACGTGTGCGGGGCCGCGATCAGCTCTTCTTCTTCGAGCAATGCCATGTCGTTGCGGATCGTCGCCGCTGAGACGCCGAAGGCGTGCCGTTCGACGATCGACTTCGAGCCGACGGGTTCGCGTGACGCGACGTAGTCCTGCACGATCGCGCGCAGAACCGCGAGGCTGCGTTCGGAGACCATGTCCTCGCTTCCCTCCAGCGTTTAGCACTCGTTCTGACTGAGTGCTAATCATATCGCGACATCCCGTGTCGAGGCCGTTGCCAGCCGCGAGGCGCGGCGCTAGCTTATGGGTACCCCCCGCGAGTCACCCCCTTGGCTGCGATACCCGTCGCGCGAGATGCGGTTCATCTGAGAGCCCCCCGAAAGGCACGCACCATGACCGACCCCAACGCCCCTGCCCCCGATTCCGACGGCCGCCCGACGCCGCCACCGCCCGCCGCACCGCAGCCGGCCGCCGCTGCACCCCTCTCGCAGGAGCAGGACGTGCAGTGGGGTTCCTTCGCCCACCTCGGCGGCGTGCTCGGGTTCCTTCCCGCGCTCGTCATCTGGCTCGTCTTCAAGGACCGCGGCTCGTTCACGAACACCGAGGCGAAGGAAGCGCTGAACTTCCAGATCACGATCCTCATCGCCTACGTCATCGGCTGGGTCCTCTCGATCATCGTCATCGGCTTCATCATCGTGTGGGCCGCCTGGATCGTCAGCGTCGTCTTCTCGATCATCGCCTTCCTCAAGGCGAAGGACGGTCAGCACTACCGCTACCCGTTCGCCATCCGACTCATCAAGTAGACACTCGGTACGGAGCGCGCCGAGAGAATTCCTCACCGGTCGCGCTCCGCTGTGCCAGCATGGAGTGTTTCGAACCTCGCCCGTCGGGCGACGAGACCGAATCTCGCCCTCGGGCGAGCCGACCAAGGAGACATCATGTCCGACGCCACCCCGCCTCCCCCGCCGCCCTCGAACCCCTACGAGCAGCCGGGCCAGCAGCTCAGCCCCTCCGACGAGAAGCTCTGGGCGACGCTCATCCACATCGGCGGCATCTTCTTCAGCTTCGTGCCGGCCCTCATCGGCTACCTGATCCTGAAGGACAAGGGGCCGTTCGTGCGCGCGCACACCGCGACCGCGCTGAACTTCCAGATCACGATGGCCATCGCCTACGTGGTCAGCTACGTCCTCTGGCTGGTGGTGATCGGTTGGTTCATCACCATCGCGATCGGCGTCATCGTGATCGTCTTCAGCATCATCGCCGCGGTGAAGGCCAACCAGGGCCAGCCCTACACCTACCCGCTCTCGATCAAGTTCGTGAGCTGAGCTCCGACGACTCGTCGAGCAGGCGCCTGACCACGGCGTCAGCGAGCAGCCGCCCTCTCCTGGTGAGTGTCACCACTCCCGAGAGGGCGGCTTTCGCGTCCACCAGTTCATCGGCGATGAGTCCGGCGACCGCATGGCGGCCACCCGCATGCAGCGAGGCGACGGAGATGCCCTCGCGAATGCGAGTCAGCAGCAGCACGCGCTCGACCTCGCGGGTCGGGGCGTCGAGCGTCTCGCGCCCGACCGCCGGCGAGACGCCCGCGGTCACCCGATCGGCATAGGCCGAGGGGTGCTTCGCATTCCACCACCGCACGCCACCGACGTGGCTGTGTGCACCGGGGCCGACGCCCCACCAATCGTCGCCGCGCCAGTAGCCGAGGTTGTGCCGTGACCGGTGCGAGGCATCCGTCGCCCAGTTGCTGACCTCGTACCATTCGTAGCCGGCCGCGGCGAGCAGGTCGTCGGCCAGTTCGTACATGTCGGCCTCGAGGTCGTCATCGGGCTGCGCGAGTTCGCCCCGGCGGATCTGCCGGGCGAGCTTCGTCCCCTCCTCGACGATGAGCGCGTAGGCGCTCACGTGGTCGGGGCGCTCGGCGACGACGGCCTCGACGCTGCGGCGCCAGTCGTCGATCGATTCGCCCGGCGTGCCGTAGATCAGGTCGAGGCTGACGTCGAGGCCCGCCTCCCGGGCCCAGCGCACGACGAGCGGCACCCGCGCCGGATCGTGCGTGCGGTCGAGCGCGGCGAGCACGTGCGGCACCGCCGACTGCATGCCGAACGAGACGCGGGTGAAGCCGCCCTCGGCGAGACGCACGAGGTCGTCGGGCCCGACCGAGTCGGGGTTCGCCTCGGTCGTGACCTCGGCGCCGGGCTCGAACCCGAACTCGTCGCGCACCGCACCCAGCATGCGCACGAGGTCGTCGGCCGGCAGCAGGGTCGGCGTTCCGCCGCCGAAGAAGACGGTCGACGCGGGGCGAGCAGGCACAGCGGATGCCTCGAGCATCTGCCGCGACATCCGGATCTCGGCGATCGCGTGGTCGGCGTAGTCGACCTGGCGCGCGCCCCGCAGTTCGTCGGACGTGTAGGTGTTGAAGTCGCAGTACCCGCAGCGCACCCGGCAGAAGGGCACGTGCAGGTAGACGCCGAAGGAGCGGTCACCGGCTCCGACGGCAGCCGAGGCCGGCAGCAGACCGTCGGCCGGCGCCGGGTCGCCGAGCGGCAGGGCGGAAGCCACGACTAGACGCCGCCGGCGGGGTGCAGCGCCCGCAGTTCGAGGCGCGTGAGCTCACGGCGACGCTTGCGCTGCATCGGCGCGGTGACTCCGCTCGTGGCGAAGATCGATCGGATCGTGAGCCACACGGTGTCGTCGTCGCGATGCTCGACGATGAAGGACTCCTCGCCGCTCTCGGGGCCGTCGGCGGTCGTGCCGTAGGCGAAGCCGATGCGCTCGGGCTCGTCGATCACGTAGACGATGAGCACCGGCACCTGCTCGGCACCGAATCGCTTCTTGCGCTCGAGCGTCGCCGTCATCCCGGCGGCGATGTAGGGGGTGCCGTCGGCGCCGAAGCGCTCCTCGATGCGCGGCGCCGGCTGCTCGGTCAGTGGCGCGCCCTCGGCGTCGTAGACGATGCCCGGGTACTGGGCGCCGGTGCCGGTCGAGATGTCGGAGACCTCGAAGCCCGACCCGCGCTGGATGCCCCACGTCATGAGCGACTCCGCGGCGCGCTCGAAGCGCTCGAGCCCCGAGCCGAGACGCACCGCGTCTTCGGCCGGGCGGTATCCGGCCGGCGGGTAGCGGAGCAGATCGGGTGCGAGGGTCGCCCCGATGGCGCCGTACGTGACCGACTGGTCGGTGAAGGTGCTTCGGCGGGTCATCCGTGGGCCTTTCCTGTGGTGCGGCGCCTGCCGGGCGCGCGCGTCTGATGCGATGCAGGCTCGACAGGCATCAGTCGATTCTACGGAGGTCGCCTGTGTCTGGTCTGGTGATGACGCGCGACGCTGGGTGATCAGCGTTCGACGACCGCCGATTCGAGCAGCGAGAGCGTCGCGGCATCCGCGTCGAGTTGGGCGCGAACGCCGAGCGGCAACGGCAGATTCGGCGGATTGTGCCCGATCTCGAGATTCGCGAGCACCGGGATGTCGCGGTCGCCGAGCACGTCGAGCACGATCTCGCGCAGACCGGGGCCGCCCTCGGTGACCTCGATGTCGGCGACGGGGCCGACGAGCATGCCTGCGATGCGGTCGAGGATGCCTGCGTGGCGGAGCACGTGCAAGTCGTTCCAGACCATGGAGGTCGAGGTGTTGACGTCCTCCCAGAAGAGGAGCGCGCCGTCGAAGCGTTCGATCGGCAGCGCGAACGGCGTCGCCTGCAGGCGCACGAGGCGGTTCAGGAGGCCGCCGAGCAGCGGGCCGACCGCATGCCCGCCGTTCCAGCGTTCCCATTCGGTGTCCGACGGCAGCAGTCCGACCGGCGAGGTGCTCATGAGCAGTCGGCTCGAGACGTCGGCGAGTTCCTGCCGCCGTTCGGCGCCGACCTGCTGCCACTCGCCGTACCCGAAGGTCACGAGATCGCCGTGCACGCCCGTGAGACCCGTGCGGGCGTGCAGCGCGAGCAGCACGCCGTCGATGTCGCTGAACCCGATCACGGGCTTGGGGTCGGCCTCGACGGCCTCGTAGTCGATCAGGTCGAGGTAGCTCAGGGTCATGCGGCCGCCGGTGAGGGCGAAGATCGCACGCACCTCGGGGTCGCGGAGCAGTCGGTTGAACTCCCCCGCGAGCTCGGCCGGAGTCGCCGCGCCCCACCACCGACGGCGCCCCGTTTCGACGAGCGGCGAGAACTGCACGACGAAACCGAGCCCCTCGAGTTCGGCGACGCCGCGCCGGAAGAGCGCCTCCTCCTCGGTGTCGAGTCCTCCCGAGAGCGCCGCCACGGCGACGATGTCACCGGGTCGCAACGCCTGCGGACGCAGCATCCGGACCATGCTCTGCCCCCTTCGGGGTGGAGGCGACCGCCCGACGCAGCCAGCGCTTCACCCGCCGGCGACCACGCTAGCGCGGGCGGGCGTCGGCGTCGATGGCGGGACGAGGGAGGAGTCGGTGGTCGCCGCGCAGCTGAGAGCCGTCGGTCATGCGGGAAGCGTCGCAAGTACCTCACCATGCGGCCACGTGTTCGACAGGATGTCTCGGAGAGACGGGTCGTCGCTCGAGTCGCAGTATGGCGTCTCGTCGGGTGAGCGCACGGTCAGGTGCACCGGTGCACCGAGTACCTGCCATGGTCCGATCGTGTTCGCGAGAAAGCCGTCCAACTCGAGTCCCGCGTACTCGGCGGACTCCCAGACCGAGAATGCTCGCTCGAGATCAGTCGGGTGGATGCCGACCCAGACGCCGTAGGTCACGGTGTGACCGCCGATGAGGTTCACGGGAAGGAGCGCCCGGACGAATGCACCGAACCCCGGTCCCTGCATCATGACCGCGGCGTTCGGGTCGGGATGGCTCATCCAGACGTCGTGATCGGGGCCGAAGACGTCCACGAGCGGGTCTGGAAGCCTGAATCGGACGTTTCGATCGTGCAGATCGACCTCATGTCCGCACAGAGTGCACGTCGTATCCAGGATCAACTCGCCCATGGCACGAGACTATCGATGAGTCTTCGAGAATGGAGAAATGGCAGACACCACCGCTCGCATCGGCAGCTCAGGCCTCAGTCACGTCACCTTCGTCGTCACCGACCTCGATCGGATGGAGACGATCCTCACGCGCGTGCTCGGGGCGGTGCGCGTGTACGACAGCGGCGCCGAGACCTTCTCGCTCTCGGAGGAGCGCTTCTTCCTCGTCGGCGATGAGCCGAACGCGACGTGGGTCGCGATCATGCAGGGCGACGGCGGGCTGCCGCGCTCGTACAACCATGTCGCGTTCCAGGTCGACGCCGGTGCACTCGACGAACTGCGTCGAGTGATCGATTCGCTCGGCCTCGAACAGCGCCCGTCGCGCCCACGTGTCGAGGGCGAGGGCGAGTCGATCTACTTCTACGACGACGACGCGCATCTCTTCGAGCTGCACACCGGTTCGCTCCGCGAGCGCCTCAGCGCATACGCGCCGGTGGCACCTCGACCGTAGATCGCATGAGCCGAAGGCTACTTCTTGTCCTTCTTCTCGACGTCGCCCGAGAGCGCGGCGATGAACGCCTCTTGGGGGACCTCGACGCGACCGACCATCTTCATGCGCTTCTTGCCCTCCTTCTGCTTCTCGAGGAGCTTGCGCTTGCGGCTGATGTCACCGCCGTAGCACTTGGCCAGAACGTCTTTCCGCATCGCGCGGATCGACTCGCGCGCGATGATGCGAGCACCGATCGCCGCCTGGATGGGAACCTCGAACTGCTGGCGCGGGATGAGTTCGCGGAGTCGCCCGGTCATGAGCACGCCGTAGGCGTAGGCCTTGTCGCGGTGCACGATCGCGCTGAACGCGTCGACCTGCTCGCCCTGCAGCAGGATGTCGACCTTCACGAGGTCGGCGGCCTGGTCGCCCGTGGGCTCGTAGTCGAGCGAGGCATAGCCGGCGGTCTTCGACTTCAGCTGGTCGAAGAAGTCGAAGACGATCTCGCCGAGCGGGATGTTGTAGCGGATCTCGACGCGGTCCTCGCCGAGGTACTCCATGCCGATGAGCGAGCCGCGACGCGACTGGCAGAGCTCCATGATCGTGCCGACGTAGTCCTTCGGCGCGAGGATCGCGGCGCGCACCATGGGCTCGCGCACCTCGACGATCTTCGCCCCGGTCGGGAACTCGCTCGGATTCGTGACCGTGACGGTCTTCTTGTCTTCGGTCGTGACCTCGTAGATCACCGACGGCGCGGTGGCGATGAGGTCGAGCCCGAACTCGCGCTCGAGGCGCTCGGTCACGATCTCGAGGTGCAGCAGGCCGAGGAAGCCGCAGCGGAACCCGAAGCCGAGCGCGACGGAGGTCTCGGGCTCGTAGACGAGCGCGGCGTCGGAGAGCTTCAGCTTGTCGAGCGCCTCGCGGAGCTCGGGGTAGTCGCTGCCGTCGATCGGGTAGAGACCGGAGAAGACCATGGGCAGCGGCTCGGTGTAGCCGGGCAGCGCCTCGGTCGCCGGCTTCGCCGCCGTCGTGACGGTGTCGCCGACCTTCGACTGGCGCACGTCTTTCACACCGGTGATCAGGTAGCCGACCTCGCCGATGCCGAGGCCCTTCGACGGGGTCGGCTCGGGCGCGCTCACGCCGATCTCGAGGATCTCGTGGGTCGCCCTCGTCGACATCATCTGAATGCGCTCGCGTGGCTTCAGGTGGCCGTCGATCATGCGCACATAGGTGACGACGCCGCGGTAGCTGTCGTAGACGGAGTCGAAGATCATCGCTCGCGCCGGGGCATCCGCATCGCCGACCGGGGCCGGAATGCGCTCGACGACGCGGTCGAGCAGCTCCTCGACGCCGACGCCGGTCTTGCCCGAGACCTTGAGCACGTCGTCGGGCGAACCGCCGATGAGGTCGGCGAGTTCCTTCGCGTACTTCTCGGGCTCTGCGGCCGGAAGGTCGATCTTGTTCAGCACGGGGATGATCTCGAGGTCGTTCTCGAGCGCCAGGTAGAGGTTCGCGAGCGTCTGGGCCTCGATGCCCTGGGCGGCGTCGACGAGGAGGATTGCACCTTCGCACGCCGCGAGCGAGCGGGAGACCTCGTAGCTGAAGTCGACGTGACCCGGGGTGTCGATCATGTTCAGCGCGTACGAGGCGCCCTCGACCTGCCACGGCATGCGTACGGCCTGGCTCTTGATCGTGATGCCGCGCTCACGCTCGATGTCCATGCGATCGAGGTACTGCGCGCGCATGTCTCGATCGCTCACGACGCCCGTGATACCGAGCATGCGGTCGGCGAGCGTCGACTTGCCGTGGTCGATGTGCGCGATGATGCAGAAGTTGCGGATCAGCGCGGGGTCGGTGGCAGCAGGCACCGGCGGGTTCGTGGCTCTCGGGGACATCCTGACGATTCTCCCATGACTTCGCTTCAGACTTTCGACGGATGCCTCGCGGCGCGCCCCCGGACTACGCTCGGAGCATCATGGCGGTCATCGAGATCCCGAGCGAACGCGTCGCTCCGTCGGCCCTTCGGCCGGTCTTCACGGCGCTCCGGCTCGGACTGCACGTGCTCGTCGTCGGCCTCACGCTCTTCGTGGTCGTACGGGCGCTGCTGGCCGACGCGCCACATGAGACCGGCCTGACGGTGCTCGCCATCGCCTTCCTCGCCTGCTACGGCGCGGGGGTCGCGGCCGCGCATCGCAACCTGCCGACGTGGGCACGGGTGATCTGGCTCGTCAGCCTCCTCGTGCTGTGGGTCGGCATGTCGGCCATGACGCCCGACGCGGCGTTCCTCGCGTTCCCCCTCTTCTTCCTCGAGCTGCACGTGCTCGCGGCACCGATCGCGGTGCCGCTCGTCGTCGTGACCTTCGGCCTGTCGGTCTGGGGCACGGCGACGCACCTCGGGTTCGAGGTCGGCTCCATCCTCGGCCCGCTCATCAGCGCGGGCGTCGCGATCGTGATCGGACTCGGCTACCGCGCGATGGCGCAGGAGACGCAGGAGCGCCAGGCGCTGATCCTCGACCTCATGGCGACGCGCGAGGAACTCGCGGCGGCGAGCCGTGAGGCGGGCACCCTCGCCGAGCGCGAGCGCCTCGCGAAGGAGATCCACGACACCGTCGCGCAGGGGCTCTCGAGCATCCAGATGCTGCTGCACGCCGCCGAGCGCGATGTCGCCGACGAGCCCACGCAGCAGAAGCTGCGGCTGGCCAGGGAGACTGCGGCGCAGAACCTCGGCGAGACGCGCCGATTCATCCGCGAACTCGCACCGCCGTCGCTCGACGCGCAGACCCTGCCGGCGGCGCTCCGGCGCCTCACCGAGTCGACGACCGAGCAGTCGCAGCAGTCCGGCACGCCGCTCAGGGTCGAGTTCTCCACGAGCGGCGAGCCCGTGATGCTGTCGATGGCGGCCGACGCGGCGCTCCTCCGCATCGCGCAGGGGTCACTCGCGAACGTGCTGCAGCACGCCGGGGCCTCGCAGGCCTCCGTCACGCTCAGCTACCTCGGCGACGAGATCGCGCTCGACGTCGTCGACGACGGCGTCGGGTTCCGCACTGCTGAGGCATCCGGGGCCGACGAGGAACAGCCTGGCGGATTCGGTCTCCGAGCCATCCGTCAGCGCGCGGCGGCCCTCGGCGGCACCGTCGACATCGAATCGGCCCCGGGCGACGGCACGGCGATCTCGGTACGCATCCCGGTGGTGACGCCGTGATCCGGATCCTGCTCAGCGATGACCACCCCGTCGTTCGCGCCGGCATCCGCGCGATGCTCGAGAGCGAGCCCGACCTCGAGGTCGTCGGCGAGGCGACGACGGCCGAAGACGCGGTGCGGCTGGCCGAGGCTTCCGACGTCGATCTCGTGCTCATGGATCTGCAGTACCCGGGCGCGATGCAGGGCGCCGAGGCCACCCGCCGCATCCGCTCGCAGCCGGGCGCGCCGCGCGTGCTCGTGCTCACGAACTACGACACCGACGCCGACATCCTCGGCGCGATCGAGGCCGGGGCGAGCGGCTACCTGCTGAAGGATGCCCCGCCGGCCGAGCTCATCGCCGCCGTGCACGCCGCAGCTGTCGGCGACGCCGCACTCGCGCCCGGGGTGTCGTCGCGACTCGACGCGTCGCTCGCGAGCACCGAGCGGCTGACCGTCCGCGAGGCCGAGGTGCTCTCGCTCGTCGCCGAGGGCCGCACCAATCGCGAGATCGGCCGCACCCTCTTCCTCAGCGAGGCGACCGTCAAGTCGCACCTCGTGCACATCTTCACGAAGCTCGGGGTCGGCTCGCGCACTGCCGCGGTCGCCAGGGCGCGCGAGCTGGGTGCGATCAGGGCGGGCTGACGGATGCCTCGCGCCCGCGTCGTGCTCGTGCACGGTCTCCGCACCTCATCGTCGATGTGGCGCCGGCAGCTCGAGCTCCTCCGCGGGCACGACCTCGACGTCGTCGCGATCGACCTGCCCGGGCACGGCAGCCGGATCGGCGAGCCATTCTCGATCGATGCGGCACTGCAGGAGATCGACGCGGCGCTGAACCCGCTTCCCGAGGCGGCCGGGGCGACCGGGCATCCCATTCCGCGGCTGCTCGTCGGGCTGAGCCTCGGCGGATACCTCGCGATCGAGTTCGCCGCGCGGCATCCCGGCCGCCTCGACGGACTCGTGGCGGCATCGTGCAGCACGAGACCGAGGGGCGCGCCGCTCGGTGGATACCGGCGACTCGCAGCGCTCATCGGCCGCATGCCCGACCGCGGGCGGGGGCTCAACGACGCGATGGCCCGGCTCTTCCTCTCCCCCGAGGCTGCCGACGATGTGCTCGCCGGCGGCGTCGCCCTCGACGTCATGGCGCCCGTGCTCGAGGCCGTCGGCGATCTCGATCCCGTCAGGGCGCTCTCGGCGATCGACCTGCCCGTCTGGCTCGTGAACGGCCGCTTCGACCACTTCCGACTCGAGGAGCGCCGGATGCTGCGCGCCACGCGCGACGGGCGCCTCGTCATCATCCCTCGCGCGACGCACCTCGTGAGCCTCATCCGCCCCGACGACTTCGCGGCGATCGTGCTCGGCGCCGTCGCGGAACTGGATCGGCGTGCCGCCGCCGGGCGGCGGGTTCGCGCGGCGGTCGAGGCGCCTGCGAGTTTCCCCGGGCAACTCGCAGGCGCGCACGTTGGTGACCCACCCGCATAGCTGGTATCGTTGCCTGTTGGCTTGCGTGTGGGTCCCACCCCGCACGATTCGCCGGTGAGGCCCCTCTACCTTTCCCGGCACATCCGGTACCCGCACAAGAACGAAAGACGAACTCCACGTGGCAAACATCAAGTCGCAGATCAAGCGCAACCGTACGAACCTCAAGGCGCAGGAGCGCAACAAGGCCGTCAAGAGCGAGCTGAAGACCGTCATCCGCACTGCGAAGGACGCGATCTCCACGGGCGACAAGGAGAAGGCGACGACCGCCCTCCGTGCCGCGACGCGCAAGCTCGACAAGGCTTCGAGCAAGGGCGTCATCCACAAGAACCAGGCCGCGAACCGCAAGTCGGCTCTCGCGAAGCAGGTTGCCGCGCTCTGACGCGAACACGCACTCGATGAAGGCCCCGGCACGATGTGCCGGGGCCTTCATCATGCTCGGGGGCAGGCGCGACTCGAGCGTCGCCGGATCGCCGGTTCGCCGCCGACTCGATCGGGTGATCGCCGCCGCTCGACGATGGGTATCCGGGGCTGGCGGCCAGCCACTCGACGAGGCTAGGCGCGGCCGCGCGAGGCGATGACGCCGACGAGTCGTTCGAGGGCGAACACGGGGTCGCGTTCGGCGCCCTTGACCGCAGCATCCGTCGCCGCGAGCGCCTCGATCGCCCGACCGAGACCCTCATCGGTCCACCCCGCGAGGTCGCGCCGAGCACGGTCGACCTGCCAGGGCGCGAGGCCCAGGGAGCCCGCGAGCTGGGCACCGCCGCCACGAGTGCCCGACACCTTGGCCATCGTGCGCACCTTCATGGCGAACGCCGCGACCATCGGCACCGGATCGGCGCCGCTGTCGAGCGCGTGCCGGAGTGCGATGAGCGCCTCGCCGTGCCTGCCGGCGATGGCCGCATCGGCCACTGCGAACGCGTTGGTCTCGACACGGCCGCCGTAGTAGCGCGCGACGACGGCTTCGGTGATGTCGGATGGCGCGTCGGCCAAGAGCTGGCGGCACGCCGCGGAGAGCTCGCGCAGGTCGTCGCTGAACGCACCCACGAGGGCGCGCAGCGCCCCCGGACTGATCTTGCGGCCCGCTGCGCGGAACTCGGCTGCCGCGAAGTCCTGCTTCTCGGCGTCTTTCTTGAGTTCGGCGCACACGATCTCGATGCCGGCGCCGCCGCCTGCGCGAATCGCGTCGAGGAGCTTCTTGCCGCGCACGCCGTTGCGGTGGCGGAGCACGAGGGTCGTCGATTCGGCGGTCTGCTCGAGGTAGTCGAGTGCGTCGAGCAGGAAGTCGTCGCTCGCACGCTCGACGCCGCTGACCCGGATGAGACGCGGCTCGCCGAACAGCGACGGACTCGCGAGCGTCAGGAGCTCGCCTCGCCGGTAGCCGTCGGCTTCGAGGTCGCTCACCTCGAGGGCGGGATCTTCGGAGCGCAGGAAGTCGCGCAGCATCGTGATCGACCGCTCGGCGAGCACGTCTTCTGCCCCCGTCACGAGCACCAGCGGTGCCGGCCGGATCGCGTGCCACGCGAGCTGCGGGATCGCCACTTTCGACTTGGGCGATGCCCCTGAGCGCGATGCGCCTGTGCGCGATGCCACCGCACCTCCTGTTCGTCGTATCGAGTCTACGGGCCGCCGGCGACACCGGCCGAGTCGGCGTCCGCTCTTCCTAGTCGGTGTCGGCCGACACGACCTCACCCGCGAGATCAGCGCGCACCGACCCGGTCTCGCCGAACTCGGTTCGAACGTTGAGTGAGACCTCGGGGACGTCCGAGACAACGGAATCAGGGCCGTACGCGAGCGTGATCATGATCGCGGTGACCTCGCCGTCGGGAAGGCCGACCCTCTCCGGCGCGCCGGGAAGCAGCGCCATCGTCTTCTCTGCATCGAGCTCGCGGAGGTCGATGAGCCCCTTGGACTCCTCGGCGGTCCTCGTGTCCTTCCGGGACTCGGAGAAACGACCGTCGTACCGGTACGTGATGGTGCGCTGGGCTTCCCCCTCGACCGGCAGCTCGACGGTTGCGTACCCCTCGAAGACGTACGCCGACACGACTTCGGTGGTGCCGAACTCCTCCTCGACGTCGTCGACGAACGCTTCGAGCCCGCTGACCGTCCACATCTTCGGCTGCCCGAGAGTGAACACGTTCGTTCCCGACAGCAAGAGCCATCCCGCGATGACGAAGGCGGCGACGACGCCGACCACTGTCAGCGCGACCGCCTTCGACCCGGAGGTGCGCTGCTGCTCTGCGGTTGATTCACGAACGCTCATGTCCGAAGCGTGCCACATGCAGTGCTCACGCCCAACCGAAGATCGCCGTCAAGACCATCCCAATCCAGTAGAGCGCCGCCGAGAGCGCCAGCGCTGCTGCGACGCCGATCCCCACTTTCTGCCACGGTGTGGTGCGAGTGCGGAGACGCCGGCCGGATGCCCCGACCAGATGCTGCACCTCGGTCCCCTTGCTCATGGTGACCTGCGCGCGTCGGAACGGATCGTTCACCGCTTCGTCGGAGCTGCGCTCGTCGCGGTAGCGGCGCGTCTGCCGCTCGAACGTCTCGTGCAGGTACCGCACGAGTCCGGGCAGCTCGGCGAGCTGACCGGGCTTCGAGAAGGCGTGCGCCGGGGCGTAGATCAGCACTCGGTCGTCGACGATCTCCAGGTCGCATCCGGCCGCGGCATCCATGAGCCGGCGCAGGAGGTTCGGCGTGAACACGTACAGCGCGTCGCGCTCGTACCCAGCCGGGCAGTAGAGCCTGAAGAGGCTCTGGAAGTCGCCCTCCACCGAGAGTCGCTGCGACTCCTTCAGCGCGACGCCGAGGTTCTTCAGGACGTTGCCGCTCGTGCTGAGCAGCACCATGTTGGGCACCGGGCGCGGCAGCGGGATCATGATGAGCTTCAGGCCCCGCAGCCGCCGGCCGCGCGCTGAGACTCCGGCGTACACGAAGGGCGCTTCGGCGTCGAGCGCATCGACGACGCCGTCCATGACCACGTTCTTCGAGCTCCGGAACAGGAGCCCCGAGACCGGGAGGTTGAGCACCCGGTCTCGAAAGGCATAGCCCCGCTCATCGCAGAACGATTCCGCAAGCTCCTGCTGCGCCGAACGTGAGCGGGATCCGCCCACTAGGCCTTTCCGCCGAGGCCGCGGATGACGGCGATCAGCTTCTCGTTGTCCTCGTGCTGGATCTCCTTGGCCTGCTCATCGCCGAGCCCGTGCTCGAGGGAGTGCTCGTACGAGACCATCACCTTGTACTTGTTCCCGTTCACGACCAGCGTGGGGATGGAGCTCATCGAGTAGGTGAAGCCCTTCTTGAGCTGCACAGCTGCGACTGGCGCGCTGTCGATCAGGTCGCCGTTCTCGCGAAGCAGGCCGAGGTGGCCTTCGGAGATGACCAGGCGGCCGCGCTTGGTGTGCACCTTCATGCCCGATGCGATCGTCGCCCAGGGGCCCGAGTCGAAGTCCGGTTCGGTGGCGTTCGAGGAGTCCGACATGCGTGTTCATCTCTTCTCTGAGTTGCTCGACCGAGCGAGGTGGAACGATTCCACTCGTCTCCGCGCGAAATTCCGAGACTAGCGGCAGGGATGCCTGCGGCCCGCTGTTCCCGCGCCGGAGGAGTGGAATATTACCCAGAGCGACACACTCTGCTCATCTGAGCAGTCGAATCGGCCCTCAATCGCCCCCTCACGGCTCGGAGTCGCGCTCGCTCCAGAGGCTGAAGCCGCCGTCGTCGGCCGCCAGCAGCGCCAGACCCGAACGGTCGGTGCGCACGACTGCTGTGCCGGTCGCGCGCAGCAGATCGAGCAGGCGCTCCGTCGGATGGCCGTAACCGTTGTCGGCTCCGACCCCGATGACCCCGACGACGGCTCCCAGCTCGTCGTAGAGGCGTTCGCTCTGGTCGGCCGAGCCATGATGGGCGACCTTCACGAGATCGACCTGCCCGAGGGAGGAGGCGGACCGCAGCATGCGCGACTGCGCCTCTTCGCCGAGGTCACCGAGGAAGATGCCTCGGTAGTCGGGTGCCGAGAGGTCGAGCACGACGCTCGCATCGTTGCCCGGCTGCGCGTCGGGCCGGGGCCAGAGCACGCGCCAGCGCGCCTCGCCGAGCGTGCCGCCGAAGCCTGCGACCACTTCGACTGCTTCAGCGCCTGCCGCGACGAGCGGGTCGAGCACCCGCGTCGACCGATCGCCGTCGAGCGGCCCGTGGAGCACGGTGCCGACGAGACCCGTCACCGCCGATACTCCCCCGACGTGATCGGCGTCCCAATGCGTGAGCACCAGCAGGTCGATGCGGGAGATGCCGAGCAGCGAGAGACAACGAGTGAGCGCCGCGGGATCTGGACCGGCGTCGATGAGGGCCGTCGCCCGATCGGAGCGCAGGAGCATCGCGTCGCCCTGGCCGACGTCGCACGCGGCGACATCCCATTCGGTCGGCCGCGTGGCAGCACCGACGAGCGGCCTGCCCGCGAAGAGCCCGACCGGCACCGCGATCGCGATGATCAGCGCACCGGCGGCGATGCCGCGAAGTCGGCGTCGCCGCGGCGAGCCCAGGAGGAGCCAGAGCGCGATCGCCGTGCACGATGCGAGCAGCAGCGAGCCCGGGGCATCCGGCAGCCATTCGAGGCGTGCGGCCGGCAACGCCGACGAGGCCCGCGCAAGCAACGCGATCCACGAGGCGGGCAACCACGCGAGCTGGAGGCACGCGAACCCGACCGAGGGCAGCGCCGGCAGGAGCAGGCAGCCGATGAGTCCGACCACGGTGCCGATCGGTGCCGCCGGCGCTGCGAGCAGATTCGCCGGCACGCCGTAGAGCGCGAGCGCGGGATCGAGCAGCACGAGCACCGGCTGGCAGGCGAGTTGCGCGGCGAGCGGCACGCCGATGACGGCTGCGATGGGCAGCGGCATCCAGCGTGCGAGCGCGACGGTGAGCGGCCTCGCGAGCAGCAGGAGTCCCGCCGTCGCGAACACCGACAGCGCGAACCCGAAATCGCGGGAGTACCACGGGTCGACGGCCAGCAGCACGACGACCGCGAGCGAGAGCGCCGCGACGCCGCCACCGGGTCGGCCGGCGGCGATGGCCACGAGCACCACGACGGCCATGGTCGCCGCGCGAACGACGCTCGCCTCCGGCGTCACGAGCACGACGAACCCCGCGAGCGCCAAGAGGGCGACCCCCACACGCAGCAGTCGAGGCAGCCCGAGCAAGGCGGCGAGAGCGAAGGCCGCAGCGGTCACGATGGCGCAGTTCGCCCCCGAGACGGCCGTCAAGTGGCTGAGCGACGACGCTTTCATCGCTGCGTCGAGCGATTCATTCACAGCGCTGGTGTCGCCGATCGCGAGACCGGGCACGAGCGCTCCGCCGTCGCCGCCGAGCGCGCCGGCCGCCTCGGCGAAGCCGGTGCGCAGGCCGACAGTCCAGGCGAGCCACGGCGGTGGCAGGGCGACTGAACGGATGTCGCCCACCGCCGCCAATCGGAACGCGGACCCCTCCTCGGCGGGCAGTGCCGTCACGCGAGCCGAGAAGGTGACGTGTGCGCCGAGTTGCAGCTCGCTCGCGGGCAGCGACAGCGCGGTCGTCACCGGCACCGCGTGCGCCGCAGCACCATCGATCGCGACCACCCTGCCCTCGACCCTGAGCGGCGGCGCCTCGCCCTCGGCGAACCAGCTCGACCGCATCGCCCGTGGAGCGCCGGTGAGCTCGATCGTGACCACGGCCGAGCGATGCTCCTGGGCCGCCGCGGCCAGCGGCGAAGCCTCCCGTGCACCGAGCTCGAGGGCTGCAGCGCTCATCACGAGCGCGCCGGCCGACATCACGACGAGGGCCGTCGCCGCCACGCGGAGGAGCGGCGCGGCGACGCCGCTCTCGCCGACCGCAGTCCGCCGACGGCGCCTTTGCCAGACGCCCGCGACCGCGAGAGCAGCGGCCACAGATGTCGCCGCCCAGAGCCCCCACATCACGAATGCGGCACTTGCAGCGCCCCCGGGAGTGCCGATGCCGCACCAAGCGACCACCCATGCGAATGTCGCGGGCAGGAGCAGGCGGAGGTCTCGCACGTCAGAGCGCCACGAGCGGTTCGAGTCCTGCGAACACGGTGTCGCCGATGCCGGCGACGTCGAGCAGCTGGTCGACCGAGGTGAACGGCCCATTGGCGTCGCGCCAGTCGATGATGCGCTGCGCGAGCGCGGGGCCGATGCGCGGGAGCGTGTCGAGCTCGGCGACGCCGGCGCTGTTCAGGTGCACGAGACCGTCGACGACGCCCGGCATCGCGGCTCCCCCGCCGGGCGCCGCGGCCGGCGGCACCTGACCCAGCACGGGCACGGCGAGCTGCTCGCCGTCGACGAGCGGACGGGCGAGATTCACACCGGCCGGGTCGGCGTCCGCCGCGAACCCTCCGGCTGCGGCGACCGCGTCGACGACCCGTGAACCCGCCGCAAGCTCCACGAGCCCGGGCCGAGCCACAGCGCCGAGCACGTGCACGAGCACGGACGGGGCGCCCACCGTCGATGAGGGGTCGGTCGAGGCATCCGTTCGCAGCGAACCGGATGCCTCGATGCGAGCCTGCTCGCCGCCGCCACTGGAGCCGAACGACATGAGGGCCGCAACCGCCACGGCGAGCACGAACAGCACGACCGCAGCTCCGACGGCCACCTGCACCCGCGGACCGGCTCGTCGCGCCGACGGATCGAGCACGGCGAGGGGGTCGACGGCATCGCGTGCGGGCATGCCGGCACGCTACGGCGTGCCCCGCCGGTCGAAACCCGTGATCGGTGCTCTCAGTGCACCCGACGAAACATACATGCACTGTCGAGGAGGAGTCATGCCGACGTCTCGACTCCGATCACGACAACTCGAGAGCGGATTCGATCGACCAGGATTCAGCCCGCGACGATCGGCTGCTCGCCGGTCAGCACCGTGCGATCCCGCTTGGTCGGGCGCGCGTAGGTCGCCCGGTGCGCGGGCGGCACGTATCGCCGATCGCGGCGCGAAATGCGCTTCGGGGCGACTCGTCTCGGCCGGAGCACGAGCCCCATGCAGATGAGACTCACGCCCGCGATCGAAACCGCCGCGCCGATGGCTGCGACCAGGAGCGCGACGCCGCGCTGGTGGTCGGTCGTGATGGACGCCGAGCCGAACGCCGAGGCGTACGCGAGCATCGCAGCTCCCACCACCATGCCGACCAGGCCGAGCATCGTCACCGCGCCCCCGGCGCGCATGAGCTTCGTGCCTACCTGCATCGTCGCCACCCCCACTTCGATACTCCCCTCTACAGGGATGTCCGGGTATGCGACCTTGGTTGCATCTTGGTTCGGGCCCGAGCGAATCGGGGTCGCGCTCGGGGCCGTCCGCCTCGTGCTTAAACGATTCGTTTAGTAGCCTGCAAGTCGTATGCCGCGTCAGGTTCGAAGAGGAGTTCGATGGTGAATGTGCGTCTCGCACTGCAGTCGCTCGTGCTGGTCGCACTCCTGGCCTCGACGTGGGTGATCGTCGGCTTCGCGCTCGTGGGTGCAGGAGCAGGGGTGGTCTCCGCTGGTCGCACGGTGTTCGCAGCTTTCGGCTTGTTCCTCCTGTTGCTCATGTCTCGGAGGCGGCCACCGAAACAGGCAGACGACCAGGGGCCGGTCGGACAACCAGCTCGGTACACCGCATGGCAGCTCGCGGCGCTCGCCGGTTCCGGGGTCGCCGGCTACACGCTGCTGTCGACGGTCGCGATCAATCTCGCCGGCCCGACCCTGCCGAGCCTGGTGCTGTCGCTCTCACCCGCTCTGGTGCTGCTCCTCGAAGCCGTGCTGGCGCGAGTGCGCCCGAGCATCCCGACCCTCATCGCGACGACCGCAGCCATCGTCGGCACTGCACTCTACATACTTCCGCGGCTCACCGAAGGTGCCGGACCGAACGTGGTCGTGGGCGTCTTCGCCGCGATCGGCGCGATGTTCTCGATGGCCGCCTACAGCCTCTACTTCGCCCACGTCAATCGACGATACGCAGGCCCCATGAGTCCACGGATCCTGCCGATCTTCGCGCTCGGGAGCGTCCCGCTCGTGCTCTCGGCGGGCGTCGAGGTCGCGGCCGGCCAGACCGTGTCCCTGTCGAGCATGGCGATGCTGGCGTTCGTCGGAATCGCGATCTACGTGCCTGCCTATCTGGTGCAGCACCGAATCCTGCTGAGTGCCGGCGCCGCATACGCCTCACTGCTGGGGCTGGCAGTGCCACCGCTCGTCGGTGTCGCTTCCGCGGCCCTCGGTCTCGCGGATGCGCCTGGCCTTCTCCAGACCGTCGGCATCGCGCTCACCCTGGTGGGCATGGTCTTCGTCATCCGCCTCAAGTTCGCCGAACGCGAGCCCGTCGCAGCGGAGCTGCATCGCCGCGACGCGATCGAGGCTGACCGGTGACCTGTCAACAGGGTCTCCGTCATCCGGTCGAGGAGAAGCGGCCGCCGTGGAGGGCGCAGGCCGAGCGATCAGCCCTTCGTCGCGATGTTCACGAGTCGCGGTGCGCGCACGATCACGTTGACGATCTCACGCTCGCCGATGGAGCGGGCGACCGCGGCCGAGGCACGCGCCATCGCCTCGAGTTCGTCGCCCGAGATCTTCGGTGACACCTCGAGCCGGTCGCGCACCTTGCCGTCGACCTGCACGATGGCCGTGACGGACTCCTCGACGAGGAGCGCCGGGTCGGCCTTGCGCCACGGCACGAGGGCGACGGTCGGCTCGTAGCCGAGTCGCTGCCACATGTCTTCTGCGGTGAACGGTGCGAACAGGTCGAGGATCATCGCGGTGACCTCCGCCGCTTCGCGCACCGCGGCGTCACCGGCGCCGGCACCGGAGTCGATCGCCTTGCGGGTGGCGTTCACGAGCTCCATGAGGCGAGCGACGACGACGTTGAACTTGAACGCTTCGACGAGTCCCGGGGCATCGGCGAGCAGACGGTGAGTGACCCGGCGGAGGGCCGCGTCGCCCGTCTTCCATTCGACATCGGGGCTGGAGGTGACCTCGCCCGAGATGCGCCAGGCGCGCGCCAGGAACTTCGACGCGCCGACCGGCGAGACGTCGGCCCAGTCGATGTCGTCTTCGGGCGGGCCGGCGAACGCCAGCGTGACGCGCAGCGCGTCGGCGCCGTGCGCCGCCAGCTCGCTCGCGAACTCCACCAGGTTGCCCTTGGACTTCGACATCTTGGTGCCGTCCATGATGACCATGCCCTGGTTGAGCAGCGAGGTGAACGGCTCGGTGAAGCTCAGGTAGCCGAGATCGAAGAGCACCTTCGTGATGAAGCGCGAGTAGAGCAGGTGCAGGATCGCGTGCTCGACTCCGCCGACGTACTGGTCGACGGGCGCCCACTTCTCGGCCTCGGCCGGGTCGAAGGCGCGCTCATCGCTGTTGGGGTTCAAGTAGCGCAGGTAGTACCACGACGAGTCGACGAAGGTGTCCATCGTGTCGGAGTCGCGGCGGGCCGCACCCCTGCAGTTCGGGCATGCGACGTTGACCCAGTCTTCAGCTGCGCCGAGCGGGCTCGCGCCCTTCGGCTTCAGGTCGAGGCCCGCGGCATCCGGCAGTCGCACCGGGAGCTCGGCCTCGGGAACCGGAACCTCGCCGCAATCGGGGCAGTGGATGATCGGGATGGGCGTGCCCCAGTAGCGCTGGCGCGAGATGAGCCAGTCGCGCAGGCGGTAGTTCTTCGACGAGCGGCCGAGTCCGCGCTCGGCGAGGAGCTCGATGACGCGGCGGATGGCATTCGACTTCGAGAGCCCGTCGAGCGGGCCCGAGTTGATGAGCCGACCCTCGCCCGCGAGCGCGACCCCGGTCGACGCCGGGTCTTCGAGCGGGAGGTCGTCGGGCAGGTACGGGTCGCCGTTCTCGTCGAGCGGGATGACGGGGATCACGCCCGTGACCGGAGCGTTCGTGTCGACGACGACCCGCACGGGCAGGTCGAAGGCGCGCGCGAAGTCGAGGTCGCGCTGGTCGTGCGCCGGCACGGCCATGATCGCGCCGTGGCCGTAGTCGGCGAGCACGTAGTCGGCGGCCCAGATCGGCAGGCGCTCGCCGTTGACCGGGTTGATCGCGTAGCGCTCGAGGAACACGCCGGTCTTCGGACGGTCGGTCGCGAGCCGGTCGATGTCGCTCTCTGCGCGCACCGAGTCGACGTAGTCCTGGAAGCGCATGCGCACCTCGGCGGAGGCGCCGCTCGCGAGCTCGGCCGCGAGGTCGGAGTCGGGGGCGACGACCATGAAGGTGGCGCCGAAGAGCGTGTCGGGGCGCGTCGTGAAGACCGGGATGCGCTCATCGCGCCCCTCGATCTCGAACTCGACGTCGGCGCCCGAGGAGCGGCCGATCCAGTTGCGCTGCATCGACAGCACCTTCGTCGGCCAGGCGCCCTCGAGCTGGTTCAGGTCGTCGAGCAGGCGGTCGGCGTAGTCGGTGACGCGGAAGTACCACTGCGTCAGGGCCTTCTTCGTGACCACCGCACCGCAGCGCTCGCAGTGCCCGTCGATGACCTGCTCGTTGGCGAGCACCGTCTGGTCGTTGGGGCACCAGTTGACCTGGCCGGCCTTGCGGTAGGCGATGCCCTGCTCGTAGAGCTTCAGGAACAGCCACTGGTTCCACTTGTAGTACTCGGGGTCGCTCGTGTGGAGCTCGCGCGACCAGTCGAACGACGGCGCGTACTGGCGGAACGATCGCTTCTGCTGCTCGATGTTCGCGTAGGTCCACCCGCGGGGGTCGATGCCGCGCTTGATGGCGGCGTTCTCGGCCGGCAGGCCGAAGGAGTCCCAGCCGACCGGGTGCAGCACGTCGAAGCCCTGGTGGCGCCAGTAGCGCGCGACCGTGTCGCCGTACCCGAATGCCTCGGCGTGACCCATGTGCAGGTCGCCCGACGGGTAGGGGAACATGTCGAGGATGTACTTGCGCGGCCTCGTGTCGCCCGGGAGCCCGGCGCGGAACGGCTCGGACTCGTCCCACACGGGAAGCCACTTCGCCTGAATGGCGGCGAAGTCGTACGCGCCGGCGTCGGCGTGCGCTGGGTCCTGGTCGTGTGCCACGTGACTCTCAATCGTGTATCGCTCGGGGAGGGCTTCCGGGCGCGCCGGATCGCGGCGCACTCGGATATCCAGCCTACTCACTCCGGGGCGGACAGTCGGCGCCGAGCACTGCGAGCAGCGCCCGCGCCTTGATCCGGGTCTCCTCGACCTCCTCTACGGCGACCGAGAGCGCCGTGATGCCGCCGCCGGTGCCGATGCTCGCGCCCTTCGGCGTGAGCACGATCGAGCGGATGACCATCGCGAGGTCGGCGCCGCCGTCGATGCCGAGATAGCCGAACGCGCCCGAGTAGACGCCTCTCGGGCCCTGCTCGAGTTCGTGCAGGATCGTCATGGCGCTCCGCTTCGGCGCCCCCGTCATCGAACCGGCGGGGAACGCCGACTGCACGGCGTCGAGCGCGGTGAGCGGATGCCGCAGCCGCGCGATGACCGTCGAGACCAGCTGGTGCACGTGGGCGTACTCCTCGACCTCGAGGAGCGCCGGCACCTCGACCGTGCCGAGCTCGGCGATGCGGCCGAGGTCGTTGCGCATGAGGTCGACGATCATGAGGTTCTCGGCGCGTTCCTTCTCGCTCTCGATCAGTTCCCGCCGAAGCGCGGCGTCGACCTCGGGGTCGGCGCTTCGCGGCCGGGTGCCCTTCATCGGCTTCGTCGTGACGAGCCCGGCGGGGTCGACGAACAGGAACTGCTCGGGCGACGCGCTGAGCAGCGCCGTGTCGCCGAAGCGCACGTAGCCGCCGTGGTGGCTCGGGCTCGAGGCGCGCAGGGCGAGGTAGGCGGCGGCCGGATCGGGATGCACGTCGACGTCGACCCGGTTGGTGAGGCACAACTGGTAGGCATCGCCGCGAACGATCGCGGCCTGGCACTCGGCGATGAGCTGCGAGTAGCGCGCAGCGTCGTGCCGCCATCGGGTCGGCGCGTCGCCGGCGCCCGCGCCGGTCGGCTGCGTCACCGGCGCGGTCACGGGCACGGATGCCGCGGCGATCCGTTCGATGCCGGCCGCGAGTTCGACCGCCCACGACTCGCGTGACGCCCTCGCAGCCGAGTCGTCGTCGATCCAGACGAGCCGCACCGAACGTGCACCATGATCGAAGACGATCACCCGGTCGACGAAGAGGAACGCGGCATCCGGTGTCTCTGCTTCGGCGATCGGGACATCCTGCAGGTGGGCGCCGAGCTCGTAGCCGAACCAGCCGAACCAGCCGAGCGGCGCGGCCGATGCTGCTGGGCCGTCGGCCTCCGCGGTCGGACGATTCGCCGCGAGCACCTCGCCGAGCACGTCGAAGACCGACGCCGAGGAGGTGACGGGGCGTCCGTCCAGCCCACGTGCCAATGGCCGTTGGCGCGTGACCGCACCGCGACTCACGTCTGCCGTCACGAACTCGGAGCCCTCGTGGGCGACCGCGAGCACGCTCGACCCCGATACGGCATCCGCTCCCCCGTCGAGCCAGGCGACGTACGTCGAATCGGCGAACAACGCGCGGAAGACGACTTCGGGGTCGCGCCACACCGGCAGGGCGAACTGGCGGATGCGACGCGGCATCCTCTCAGCCTAGATCGCCGGGAGGCGGCCGTCCTCGATCGTCACGACGCGATCGACGAGCGACGGATCGACCGGGGCGTGCGAGATCAGCACGACGCTGCTGCCCGAGCGGCCCGCGGCATCGGTCAGATCGCGCAGGAGCGCGTCGGCCCGGGCGGGGTCGACACTCGCCGTCGGCTCATCGAGCACGAGCACCGGGAAGCGCGCGAGCATCGCACGAGCGAGGGCGAGGCGCTGCGCCTGCCCGCCCGAGACGAGTGCGCCGCGCTCGCCGACCTTCGCGTCGAGCCCGCCGCGCTCCTCGACCCACTCGCGGAGGCCCACGCGATCGAGCACGTCGAGCAGCTCGTCGTCGGTCGCGGTGTCGCGGGCGAAGATCAGGTTCTGCCGCACGTCCTCATCGAAGAGCCACGGCCGCTGCTCGACGAGCCCGACGACGCCGCGGACGTCGGCGGGGTCGAGCGTCGAGGCTTCGACGCCGCCGAGGCGGTACGAACCCGCGTAGTCGAGGAAGCGCACGAGCACGTGGGCGAGCGTGGTCTTGCCCGCTCCCGAGCCGCCGCGCACGAGGAGCCGCTCGCCCGGCACGATCGAGAGGTCGACCCGTGCGAGGGCCGCTCCCCTGCCGTCATCGGTACCGGCCGAGCCCGCGTCGGCGTCGCCCTCGGAACCTGCGAGCACCGGCCAGCTCGCCTGCACGCCGCGCAGTTCGATGAGCGGCGGCGCATCGCTCTCGCGCAACGCAGCCGGCGCAGCCGGCATGACGGGGATGCCCGCCGGCACGGTGTCGGGCACTGCGCCGGCGACCCGGGCGGCGCTCGCACGTGCGAGCCGGAGTGCCGACGCCGCGAGCGGCACGGCGGTCGCGACCTCGGCGATCGCGAGCGGCACCAGGCAGAGCACGGCGAAGGTCGGGCCGTCGATGCGGCCGTCCTGCAGCAGCGGCACCGCTGCGGCGAGGCTCGCGGCCACGGCGAATCCACCGATCGCGCTCATCGCCGCCGCCGCGACACCGGTCGCCGCGGCACGCGCCCGGGTCGCGTTCGCATACCTGGCGCCGAGATCGTCGATGCGCCGTCGCCCGGCGCCGGCGGCGTCGAACGCCACGAGCACGTCGAGCGCCTGCACGTGTTCGACGACCGCCGCTTGGAGTTCACCGCGGAGCGGTGCCGTCGTGCGCTCGGCACGGGCCACCGCCCGCTGCTGCACGAGCAGCGCGGCACCGATTCCCACGACGAGGCAGGTCAACACGGCGACGGCCGACTGCGGTGCGATGAACCAGATGCCCACGACGGCGGCGATGAGCACGATCGCCGCGCTCACGAGGGGCTGCACGGCGCGCAACGGCACGTTCTGCAGCTCGTCGACATCGCTCACGAAGCGATCGAGCAGATCGCCGCGCCGGGTCGCCGCGATGCCGTCGGGCGCGATCGGGAGCATGCGCTCGAACACGTTCACGCGGATCGTGGCGAGTTGCCGGAACGAGGCGTCGTGGCCGGTGAGCCGCTCGAGGTAGCGGAACACGGCGCGGCCGAGCGCGAACGCCCGCACGCCGACGATTGCCACCGAGAGGTAGAGCACGGGCGGCTGCTCGGCCGCACGCGCGATCAGCCACGCCGAGCACGCCAGCAGCACGATGCTCGACCCGGCGGAGCCGATGCCGAAGAGCACGGCGGGCAGCAGCCGGCGCGGGCTCGGGATGGAGCGGCGCAGCATGGCGCGCGCGGGTTCAGACATGCGCGGGCTCCAGTTCGATGACGCGATCGGCTCGGGCGGCGAGTGCCGTGCGGTGGGTCGAGACGACGACGATGCGGCCTTCGGCGGCGAGTGCGACGAGCGCGTCGCCGAGCGCGGCCTCGCGGTCGGCGTCCTGCGCCGAGCTCGGCTCGTCGAGGAGCAGCAGCGGGGCGTCCCGTGCGAGCAGGCGGTGGATCGCGCGTGCGGTGGCCACGCGCTGGGCCTGACCGCCGGAGAGGCCGGAGCCGCCGGGCCCGAGCGGCAGCTCGGGATCGAGCTCCACGCCCGCGAGCAGGAGGGCGCGCCGGCCGAGCGCGGGGTCGGCGCCCTCGTCGCCGAGCCGCACGTTCGAGGCGATCGTTCCGGCGAGGAGGGCCGGCGTCTGCCCCGACCAGGCGAGCTTCGACCGGCGGTCGACATCGCCGTCAGCGCCGAGCGCCGCTCCGTCGAGTCGCGCCACGCCCTCGAGCGGCACGAAGCCGAGAAGCGCCGCGAACAGGCTCGACTTGCCCGAGCCGCTCTCACCCGTCACCGCGACGACCTCTCCGCGAGCCGCGTCGAGGTCGAGACCGTCGAGCACGACCCGGTCGCCCCGCATGACCCGGATGCCTCGGAGGTGCAGTCCGCCCGCGGCATCCGTGCCCTCGGTCGTGGCGTCCGCGACGGAGGCCGTGGTGCGCACCGACGGCCGCTCGGCTCGCTCGGCGGCATCGAGCAGGTCGAAGGCGTCGACCGACGCGGCGACGCCCTCGGATGAGGCGTGGAAGGCGGCACCGACGTTCCGCAGCGGGAGGAAGACCTCGGGAGCGAGCACCAGCACGAAGAGCCCGGCGATCAGCAGCATGTCGCCCGCGACGAGCCGGAGCCCGATCGAGACAGCGACGAGCGCCACCGAGAGGCTCGCGGCGAACTCGAGGGTGAAGCCCGAGAGGAAGGTGATGCGCAGCACCTTCATGGTGTGCGAGCGGTACTCGTCGGTGACCGCCGCGATGCGCGTGGTCTGGCGCTCGGCCCTGCGGTAGAGCAGCAGCGTCGACAACCCGCCGACGACCTCGAGGAATCCGCGCGACAGCGACGCGAGGCTCTCCCATTGACGTCGTTGCACGGCCTCGGTGGCCATGCCGATGAGCGCCATGAAGACGGGGATGAGCGGCAGCACGATCACGAGCACGAGGCCCGACAACGGGTCGGCGATCCACGCCATCGCGATGAGGATCGGCGTGACGACGATCGTCGACACGAGCTGCGGCAGGTACTGCCCGAAGTAGGCGTCGAGCGCGTCGAGCCCGGGGCCGAGCAGCGTCGCGATGCGAGCCGTCGGGAACTCGGGAAGCCCCTCGGGCTCGGCCTCGAGGGCCGTGAGCAGTTCGCTCCGGAGCTCGGCCTTCACCCGGGTGGCGCCGGCGGAGCCCACCACGTCCCAGACCCACGCGGCGATGGCGCGAACGGATGCCGCGGCGACGAGCAGCACGAGGAACGGCACGGCATCCGGCATCGGCATGCCGTCGATGAACCCGGTCACGAGCGATGCGAGCGCCCACGCGAACGCCACGATCGCGGCGCTCTGCACGAGGGCGAGGGCGCCGCCCGCGGCGAGGAAGCCGCGGGCGGCGCGGGAACGGCGGAGGAGCCGCGGATCGAGCGGTTTCACCTAGTGCGCTGCCGCCTCGATCGAAGCGCGGGAGACGCGCTTGCGGAACACCCAGTACGTCCAGCCCTGGTACAGCAGCACCAGCGGGAGGCAGAACAGGGCCACCCAGCTCATGACGGTGAGGGTGTACGTCGTGCTCGAGGCGTTCTCGATCGTGAGGCTGTTCGCCGGGTCGTTCGAGGCGGGCATCACGTCGGGGAACAGCGCCGCGAAGAGCGCGAAGACCGCAGCGGCGACCGTGACGGCGAGCAGGGTGAACGCGATGCCCTCCGCCCCCCGCAGGTTCGCGATCCATCCGCCGATGAGTGCGACCGCCGCGATGGCCGCGAGGATCCAGAACCAGAGCGTGCCGAACGCGAGCCCGGTCCAGAGGAGGAACGAGGCGGCGACGACGATCGTGATGATGCCCGACCTGGTCGCGAGTCGCCGCGCCCGTTCGCGCAGGTCGCCCTCGGTCTTCAGCGAGGCGAACACCACGCCGTGCGTGAAGAAGAGCAGGAGCGTCGTGACGCCGCCGAGCAGCGCATACGGGTTCAGCAGGTCGAAGAGCGTGCCCGTGTAGTTGTGATCCGCGTCGAGCGGCACACCCTGCACGATGTTGGCGAACGCGACGCCCCAGAGCAGGGCCGGCACGGCCGAGCCCACGATGATCATGCCGTCGAACCACTTCTTCCAGCGCGACTCGGGTCGCTGGTGGCGGTACTCGAACGAGACGCCGCGAGCGATGAGCGCGAGCAGGATGAGCAGCAGCGCGAGGTAGAACCCCGAGAAGAGGGTCGCGTACCACTCGGGGAACGCCGCGAAGAGCGAGGCGCCCGCGACGATCACCCACGTCTCGTTCAGGTCCCAGACCGGGCCGATCGTATTGATGAGCACGCGACGATCGGTCTCGTCCTTCCCGAGGAACGGGAGGGACATGCCGATGCCGAAGTCGAATCCGTCGAGCACGAAGTAGCCGACGAACATGAAGGCGACGATCCAGAACCAGAGCACTGTGAGATCCATGGGGTGTCCTCCTTAGTAGACCGTCGTGGCGGGTTCGACGCGGCCGGTTTCGGGGTCGGGCTCGCCGAGCTCCGGCGGGCCCTTCTTGATGGCCCGGATGATCAGGCGCACCTCGACGACGGCGAGTGCGCCGTAGATGAGGGTGAACGCCACGAGGGAGATGAGCACGTCGAGCCCGGTCACGTTCGGCGAGACCGCCGACTCGGTGGGCAGCAGGCTGAACACGATCCAGGGCTGCCTGCCCATCTCGGTGAAGATCCACCCGACGATCATGGCGGCGAGCGAGAGGGGGAAGCTCCAGATCGCGACCTTCCAGACCCAGGCCTGCTTGGGCATGCGGCCCTTGCGGGTGACCCAGAGGCCGACCACGGCGATGAGCACGTGGAGGAGGCCGAGGCCGATCATCCAGCGGAACGACCAGTACGTGACCCAGATGATGGGGGTGTAGTCGCCGGGCCCGTAGAGCTCCTGGTACTGCGCCTGCAGGTCGTTGATGCCCTCGACGCACCCGTCGAACGTATGCGTCGAGAGGAAGGAGAGCAGGTAGGGCACGCGGATCGAGAAGAGCTCGCTCGAGCCGTCGGGCGTGCCGAGGGTGAAGAGCGAGAACGAGGCATCCGCCCCGCACGCGGTGTCGTACATCGCCTCGGCGGCGGCCATCTTCATCGGCTGCGTCGCCACCATGGCGAGGCTGAGCTGGTCGCCGAAGAGCGTCGTGAGGATGCCGGAGCCCACCATCACCCAGAGGCCGAACTTCAGCGCAGGGCGCATGGAGTCGAGGTGCTGGTTGCGGGCCAGGTGCCACGCGGCAGCGCTGATGATGAGGCCGGCCGCCACCATGAAGCTCGCTGCGATCGTATGCGGGAACGCAGCGAGCGCCACGGGGTTCGAGAGGAGCGCACCGATGTCGACCAGTTCGGCCCGACCGCGCTCGGCGTTCATCTCGTAGCCGACGGGGTTCTGCATGAACGCGTTCGCGGCGATGATGAAGTAGGCCGACACGATCGAGCCGATGGCGGTGCACCAGATCGTCGCGAGGTGGATGCCGCGGGGCAGCTTGTCCCAACCGAAGATCCAGAGGCCGATGAAGGTCGCCTCGAAGAAGAAGGCGAGCAGGCCCTCGAGCGCGAGCGGGGCTCCGAACACGTCGCCGACGAACCGCGAGTACTCCGACCAGTTCATGCCGAACTGGAACTCCTGCACGATGCCCGTCACGACGCCCATCGCGAAGTTGATGAGGAAGATCGTGCCGAAGAACTTCGTGACCTTCAGGTATTCGAGCTTGCCGGTGCGGTACCAGGCGGTCTGGAAGACGGCCGTGGAGGTCGCGAGGCCGATCGTGATCGGGACGAACAGGAAGTGGTAGACGGTGGTGAGCCCGAATTGCCATCGGGCGAGCAGCAGTGGATCCAGCAGCTCGTTCACGGATGCCCCTTTCACACGCGATCGCGTCGTGATGAAGTCTCGTTCTACACGTCGTAGAACGTTCTTCTACGAAGCGTAGAACATATCGCCCGACGACGGTAGTCTGGAGGCATGGCGAGTCTCGGCGAACTGGAGCGCTCCGTGATGGAGGTGCTGTGGTCGCGCGACGCCGCGCTCACGGCGAACGAGCTGCGCGACGCCCTCGCCCTGAGCGAAGGCGAGCCCGGCCGCGCCGTGGCGACGACCACGGTCCTCACCGTGCTGTCCCGTCTCGAGCGCAAGGGATTCGTGACGCGCGCACGCGACACCCGCCCGCACCGCTATCGGGCGCTCCTCACGCGCGAAGAGCACACCGCCGAGCTCATGCACGAGGTGCTCGACCGTGCGAGCGACCGCGACGCCGCGCTCGCACGCTTCGTCGGCACCGTCAGTGCCGGCGAGGCCGCAACGCTGCGGCGACTCCTCGACGACCTCTCCCGATCCTGACGATGCTCGCCGTCGCCGCGCTGCTCGGCGGGTTCGCGCTCCTGCTCGCCTGGCCGATCCCCGTCGTGCTCTCGCGAGCCGCCTGGCCGACTCGCTCCCCCGCCATCGCGCTCGCGCTCTGGCAGGCGATTGCACTCGGCGGCGGCCTCTCGATGATCGGCTGCCTGCTCGTCTTCGGCGCATCCCCCGCCGGCTCGCTGCTGGGCGCGGCCGAGTCGCTGCTCCCCCGCCTCTTCGCCGGACCGATCCCGCCGGAGTTCGGTGTCGTCCACCTCGCGGCCCTCACGCTCGCCGCCGGGCTCGCGCTCCATCTCGCACTCAACCTCGCGCTGACCGCGGTGCGCGCCGAACGTGAACGCCGCCGTCAGCACCAGCTCATCGACCTGCTCAGCGACCCGATGCCGGGCCAGCCGCGCACGCGAGTGCTCGCCCACCCGGTTCCCCTCGCGTACTGCGTCCCCGGCATCCGCACGGCGACGGTGCTCACCGACGGTCTCATCGACGCCCTCGACGACGCCGAGCTGCGCGCCGTCATCGCGCACGAGCGGGCCCATCTCGACCAGTTGCACCATCTCGTGCTGCTCGCGTTCCGCGCCTGGCACAGCGCACTTCCCTGGTTCCCGATCGCCAATCGCGCCGAGCGATCCGTCGCGCTCCTCGCCGAGATGCTGGCCGACGATCGCGCCCGACGCGAGGCCGATGACGACGCGCTCCGACGCGCGATGGTGCAGGTCGGCAGCGGCGGCGAGCCCGGCGCATATGCCGATTCCGGCGGCGTCGTTCCCGACGTCACGATGCTCGAGGCGCGGCTCGCGCGCCTCGATGAGCCGCAGCAGCCCTCGGGCCCGCTGACCGGTTCGGCCGTCGTCTGGACGGCCGCGATCATCGTCGCCGTGCCGATCGCAGCCCTCCTCGCCACCCTCGGCGCGGTCGCCTGACCCCGACCACGGTACGAGTGCCCCGCGGGCGAATCAGACTGCGGACTGATGCGGTCGTTCAGGGCGCCTCGCTACGCTCGAACGATGAACGAGATCCTCGACTGGATCCTCGACACCGTTCAGGCTGTCGACCCGATCGCCCGCACCCTGCTCGCCGGGCTCGGCATGCTGCTCGAGACCTCCGTGCTCATCGGCCTCGTCGTGCCGGGCGACACGATCGTGATCGTCGCCTCGACAGCCGTCGACAGCATCGGCGAGTACTTCGCGCTCACGTTCACGGTCATCATCGGTGCACTCATCGGCGAGAGCATCGGCTTCGCGCTCGGCCGGTGGTTCGGCCCGCACATCCATCGCTCGTGGGTCGGGCGCAAGATCGGCGACGAGAACTGGGCGCGGGCCGAGCGCTATCTCGACCGCCGCGGCGGCCCTGCGGTCTTCATCTCCCGGTTCCTGCCGGTGCTGCACTCGCTCATCCCCCTCACCGTCGGCATGAGCTCGATGCGGTACCGCAAGTTCATGGCGTGGACCGTGCCCGCGTGCGTCATCTGGGCCTTCGCCTACGTGACCGTCGGCTGGCTCGCCGCAGGCAGCTACCGCGAGCTGAGCCGCGAGCTGCACTGGGCGGGCTACCTGTTCGTCGCGGTGATCGCGCTCTTCCTCGCCGCCGCGTGGGGCGTGAAGAAGCTCCTCGTGCGCTCCGAGGCCAAGCACATGGTGGCGACGGATGCCCCGGCGGACGCGTCGTCCGACGCGGTGACGGTCGCACTCGACGACGAAGGGCCGGATGCCGCGGCATCCGACCCCTCGAATCTCGACGCGAACCGCTAGAACAGCGCCTTCTCGGCGAGCCAGTCCTTCGCGATCTGGTCGGCGGACTGCTGCTCGTCGACACTCAACGCGTTGAGCGCGACGAGGTCTTCGGCGGTGAGCGCTTCGCTCACCGTGTTGATGACATCGGCCATCTCGTCGGTGACCTTCTCGCTCACGACCGGCACGACGTGCGACGCGAGGAAGAGCCCTTCGGGGTCTTCGAGCGTCACGAGGTCGTTCGCCTTGATGTTCGGGTCGGCACTGTAGATGTTGACGAGCTGAACCTGGTCGTCGACGAGCGCCTTGAGCGTCAGCGGGCCGCCGCTGTCTTCGATCGGCGTGAACGCGACGTCGACCCCGTAGACCTCTTTCAGGCCGGTCGGTCCGTAGGGACGCGTCTCGAGCTCGGAGTTGCCGCCGAGGGTCAGCGGGGTCGTGACCTTCGCGAGGTCGGCGAGACTCGTCACGCCGTTCGCCTCCGAGAACTCCTTGGTCACGTTGTAGGAGTCCTGATCGGTCGCGGGCGACTGGTCGAGCACGCGGAGCCCCTCGGGGAGCGACGTCTCGAGCTCGGCGTAGACGTCCTCGCTCGTCGTGGCCGTCGTGTCGGGCACGTAGTACTGCAGCAGATTGCCCGTGTACTCGGGGAAGACGTCGATCTCGCCCGCCTCGATCTCGGGGATGTAGACCTCGCGCTGGCCGATGCGCGGCTGCAGTTCGACCGTGAAGCCGTTGGCCTCGAGCGCCTGCGCGTAGATCTCGGCGATGATCTCATTGGAGTAGTAGTCCTGCGAGCCGACGACGATGGTCTCCGACGAAGCGCCGTCGGTGCTCGATCCGCTGTCCAGCGGATCGCCCGACGCGCACCCTGCCAGGGCCACTGTCGCCCCGACCGCGACTGCTGCGAGTGCAAGCAGCCGGCCTTTTCCTGCGGTGTTCATTCTCGATTCCCTTCGGTGATGGGTTGCCCCACGACCGCTCGGGGCCGGGTCGGCCGCGAGCGGAGCTCTCTGGTCCTGGTCGCCCGCACGCCGACGGGCACGACGAGGCGCTGCGTGATCGCGAAGAGGCCGTCGATCGCGAGGGCGAGCAGGATCACGAGGATCGAGCCGCCGAGCATCTCGGCGTAGTCGCGTGTCTTCAGACCGGCGAAGATGTACCGGCCGAGTCCCTCGTCGGCGATGTAGGCGGCGAGCGTCGCGGTCGCCACGATCTGCAGCGTCGCCGAGCGGATGCCGCCGACGATGATCGGCATGCCGAGCGGCACCTCGACCTTGCCGACGATCTGCCGCTCTCGCATGCCCATCGCGCGTGCCGCATCGACGGTGCGTCGGTCGACGGACTCGAGACCCGCGTATGCGCCGGCGAGCAGCGGTGGCAGTGCCAGCACGACGAGGGCGATGATCGGCGCCTGGAGTCCGATGCCCAGCCACAGCGCGAGGAGGGTGAGCAGGCCGAGCGTCGGGAGGGCGCGCAATCCGCCCGACACGGTCACCGCGAGCTCCTTGCCCCGGCCCGTGTGCCCGACGAACATTCCGATCGGCAGCGCGATGACGGCGGCGATGAGGAGCACTGTCGCCGAGATCGCGAGGTGCTGCCCGATGCGCTCTGGGATGCTGCCGACGCCGGTCCAGTTGGCTGGATCGAGGATCCAGGCGATGCCCTCGAAGAGAAGGTTCACAGGGCATCCGCCGCCTTCACGAGCGTCGTCGATGCGGCCTTGCTCGTCTTCGCATCCGGGCGCGACCACGGCATGAGCAGCCGACCGACGGCGACGCTCGCCCAGTCGAGGCCGATCGCCAGCACCATCGTGGCGACGATGCCCGTGATGATCTCGATCTGGATACCGCGCTGGAGGCCGTCGGTGAAGAGGCTGCCGAGGCTCTGCACGCCGATCACGGCCCCGATCGTCGCGAGACTCACGGTGCTCACGATCACGACGCGCAAGCCCGACAGCAGCACGGGGCCCGCGAGCGGCAGCTCGACGCCCCAGAACCGGCCTGCCGGCGAGTAGCCGATCGCGGTCGCCGACTGCCGCACGTCGGGCTCGACGGCGTCGAAGGCGTCGGCGGCGGTCCGCACGATCACGGCGATGCCGTACAGCGTGAGCGCGATCACGAGGTTGAGCGGCGACGTGGTCCGCAGCCCGGTGACGACCGGCAGCGCGATGAGCAGGGCGAGCGACGGGATCGCGTAGAGGAGGCCGCAGATCGAGAGCAGCACTCCTCGCGACCACCGGTAGCGGTGCGCGAGCCATCCGATCGGAACCGAGATCACGAAGCTCAGTATGATCGCGGGCACCGACAATGCCAGATGGGTCAGCATCAGCTCACCGACCAGGTCGAGATTCGACCAGAGCCAGTTCACGAGGCGAGCACTCCCGCCGGGCGGCCGTCGGCGTCGACGACGAGCCGTCGACCGTCGACCTCGGTCACGTGCAGGGCTCGCTTGCCGCGGTTCGCGCCGACGAAGTCGGCGACGAAGTCGTCGGCGGGGTTCGCGAGGATCTCGGCCGGCGATGCCGCCTGCGAGATCTGCCCGCCGTGCTGCATGATGACGACCTGATCGCCGAGCAGGAACGCCTCGTCGATGTCATGCGTCACGAAGACGACGGTCTTGCCCAGTTCGCCCTGCAGGCGCAGCAGCTCCTGCTGCAGCTCCGCGCGCACGATCGGGTCGACGGCGCCGAACGGTTCGTCCATGAGCAGGATGTTGGGGTCGACCGCGAGACCCCGCGCGACGCCCACCCGCTGCTGCTGGCCGCCCGAGAGCTGGCTCGGGTACTTGTCGGCGAGCGAGCGGTCGAGGCCCACCGTGTCGAGCAGTTCGAGCGCCCGCGCGTGCGCCTCGCGCTTCTTCTCGCCACGGAGCATGGGCACGGTCGCGACGTTGTCGATGACCTTGCGGTGCGGCAGCAGTCCCGAGTTCTGCATCACGTAGCCGATGCTGCGCCGCAGTGCCACGGGCTCGAGCGTCGCGACATCCGTGCCGTCGATCAGTACCTGTCCCGCCGTCGGATCGACCATGCGGTTGATCATGCGCAGGAGGGTCGTCTTGCCGGAACCCGAGGAGCCGACGAAGACGGTCGTCTTGCGCGGCGGGATGACGATGTCGACGCCTGCGACTGCGACGGTGCCGTCGGGGAACTGCTTGCTGACGCCCCGGAACTCGATCATGCTGCCTCATTCCAGGCCCGGCGTTCGCCGAACCGGCTTCCAGCCAAACACCAATCGCGTGCCGAGGCAACGAACGAGACGCGGCGCGTCTGCTGCTGGCGGTGCGTCAGGCGGCGTTGCTGGCGCTGCGCGCCTCACCGAGGTGCTCGGCGAGGTAGTCGTGCACGAGTCGCTTCGCCTCGGCGAGGTAGCGCTCGTCACCGGTCACTTCACGTTCGAAGGCGCGGCTGATGAGCGCATCGCCGAGCTCGATCGAGACGCCGAGACGGAACCGCAGCTCGGCGAGGTCGAGGTCGCCGCCGAACTCCGCCTCGATGAGACGCGCCAGCCGGTGGGCGAGCTCGGGTTCGATGTCACCCTCGGGGGTCTCACGGCGCGCGGCGTGCACGACGCTGAAGCCGGGCTCGTCGCGGTACATCGCGGCGCAGGCGTCGATCGCCACGTCCATGACGTGCCACCAGTTGACGAGGTCGACCTCGACGAGGTCGTCGGCGATGCGTTCGCGGAAGCGCCGGACCGAGCGCTCGCGGAGTGCGTACAGCACGGCGACGCGGTCGGGGAAGTAGCGGTAGACCGTGCCGATCGAGGCGCCGGCGCGCTCGGCGACCATCTGCGTGGTCAGCCGCTCGAACCCGGACTCGTCGACGATCTCCGCCGCCGCGTCGAGCAGCGCGTCGAGCCGCTGCGTACTGCGTCGCTGGGTCGGCTCGGTGCGGATCGAGCGTCTCCGGCTCGGATCGGCCCCCAGGATCAGGTCGACATTCGGCACGGAACCTCCTCAGTTGCCCGTCCACTCTACCCGGAGCGGCACGGGTCATCCGACCATTCCCGGTTCGTTTCGCGACCCGGCGTCGACGCATGACAGACTGAGTGGATGCCGGCGAGCTCCCCCCTTCCGGCCGGACAACGAGAGCGCCAGGTCCGGCATCGTGCCGCGCGCGCCGAAGACTGGGTGCACGACCTGCGCGAGCGCTGGGCGCGACGCCGCGGCCACAGGCCGACCATCGTGCCCTACACCGGCTACGGATCGACCGAATGGGTGCGCGTGCTCTGCCGAGTCCTGCTCAGCAAGCCGGTCGACCCCAACGAGACGTCGAAGCGCCGCCGCCGCAGAGGCGAGCAGGGCATTCGCGGATGGCGCAGCTTCACGAGCGTGCCCGTCGGCGGCGTACCCGTGGTGATCGAGGTCGGCGGCACCCGCATCGAGGTGCTCGCCGATCGCGGCGGTGTCGTCGACACGAAGGTGCCGGTCTCCCTCGAGCCCGGCTGGCATCGCGCGACGCTGCACACCGAGGGATCCGAACCGGTCGAGGCGCCGATCTGGATCGTCGGGCCCGACGTGCGATTCGGCATCATCTCCGACGTCGACGACACCGTGATGGTCACGGCGCTCCCCAGGCCGCTCGTCGCCTTCTGGAACACCTTCGTGCTCGACGAGCACGCGCGCATCCCGACTCCCGGCATGGCCGTGCTGTTCGAGCGCCTCGTGCGCTCCCACCCGGGCTCCCCCGTCATCTACCTCTCGACGGGGGCGTGGAACGTCGCGCCGACGCTCACGAGATTCCTCTCGCGCAACCTCTATCCGGCCGGGCCGCTGCTGCTCACCGACTGGGGCCCGACGCATGATCGCTGGTTCCGGAGCGGCCGCGAGCACAAGCAGGAGAACCTCCGGCGTCTCGCCGAGGAGTTCCCCGACGTGCGCTGGCTGCTCATCGGCGACGACGGCCAGCACGACGAGGAGCACTACGAGCGATTCGCGCTCGAGCACCCCGACAAGGTCGCCGCCGTCGCGATCCGCCGCCTCTCCAAGGGAGAGGCGGTACTCGCCGGAGGCCGCACCAAGGGCGAGCAGCACGGCGCAGGCGTGCCGTGGGTGTCGGCGAACGACGGCTCGACGATCGCGGACCGGCTCGCCGACCTCGGCGTGCTCTGAAGCCCGCCCTGCTCGAACCTCGGCGCCCCAGACCTTCGGGGGCGCGCTGGCTCGCTATGCGGCGACGGCCGAGCGGCGGCTGCGAGCGACCTTCGCGAGCCCCCGGTTCACGTGCCTGGCCCAGAACGGTCCGCGATAGATGAACGCCGAGTAGCCCTGCACGAGCGTGGCTCCGGCATCGAGCCGGTTCTGCACGTCGGCTGCGGTCTCGACGCCGCCGACGGAGACGACGCAGAGCTCTGCGGGCACCTGGGCGCGGATGAGTCGCAGCACCTCGAGCGATCGCGCGGCGAGCGGCGCGCCCGAGAGGCCGCCTGCCCCGATGGCTTCGACGACGGATGCATCGGCCGTGAGCCCCTCGCGGGAGATCGTCGTGTTGGTCGCGATGATGCCGTCGAGGCCGAGGCGGTCGACGAGCTCGCAGATGCGCACGATCTCGGCATCGTCGAGGTCGGGTGCGATCTTCACGAGGAGCGGCGTGTCTCCGGCGGCCGCACGAACAGACTCGAGCAGCGGGGCGAGCGAATCGATCTCCTGCAGGCCGCGAAGACCGGGAGTGTTCGGCGAGCTGACGTTGACCACGAGGTAGTCGGCGAACGGCGCGAGCACGCGGGCGCTGCGTTCGTAGTCGGCGACGGCGTCTTCGACGGCGGTGACCCGGCTCTTGCCGATGTTGACGCCGAGCACCGGGCGGTCGCGGCGACGCGACAGTCGTGAGAGACGGCCGGCCGCGGCATCCGCACCGCCGTTGTTGAAGCCCATGCGGTTCACGAGCGCGCGGTCGCCGACGAGGCGGAAGAGCCGCGGGCGCGGGTTGCCGGGCTGGGCGACCGCCGTGATCGTACCGACCTCGACGTGCCCGAACCCGAGGTTTCCGAGGCCGCGAACGGCGAAGCCGTCTTTGTCGAATCCGGCGGCGACGCCGAACGGCGACGGGAAGCGCAGACCGAGCGCGTCGACCGCGAGGGACGGGTCGGGCGCGGTGAAGCGCTCGACGAGCTTGCCGAAGCCCAGCGTGGGCAGCCCGCGGATGACGCGGAACGCGAGGTGGTGCGCGTCCTCCGGGTCCATGTGGGAGAGGAAGGCGCTGAAGAGAAGTCGATACATCGCGCCTCAGGCTACCGGAGTGGGAGCGGCGGCCTCGACGTCACTCGACCGGTCGCGCAGGCAGACGGCCGTGCTCTTCACGCAGCTGATCGATCGCGGACTCGAAATCGTCGAGCGAATCGAACGCCTGGTACACGCTCGCGAAGCGCAGGTACGCGACCTCGTCGAGCTCGCGGAGCGGCGGCAGGATCGCGAGTCCGATGTCGTTCGCCTCGATCTGCGACGCGCCCGTCGAACGGATGGTCTCCTCGACCTTCTGCGCGAGCACCGCGAGGTCGGAGTCGGTCACCGGTCGACCCTGGCACGCCTTCCGGACACCGAGCACGACCTTCTCGCGACTGAACGGCTCGACCACGCCGGAGCGCTTGATGACGACGAGACTCGCCGTCTCGGTCGTCGAGAAGCGACGCCCGCACTCGGGGCACTGGCGGCGACGCCGGATCGAGAGCCCGTCATCGCTCGTGCGGGAGTCGATGACGCGGGAATCGGGGTGGCGGCAGAAGGGACAGTACATGGTGCTCCCAGCCTAGCGGCGGCGGCCGAGGCGGCGCCGACCACTGGCCGTCAGCGCGCAGCCGAGGCCGCTCGACGGGCCGGATCGGTCTCAGCCCGGGAACCGGGCGGTGACGGCCTCGCCGTGGGCGGGAAGGTCTTCCTCCGTCGAGAGCGCGGCGATCACCGGGGCGACCTCGCGGAGGGCCTGCTCGTCGTAGCGCACGACTTGTTGCGGGCGCAGGAACGTTGCCGCGGAGAGGCCGGCCGCGTGGCGCGCCTGACCGCCCGTCGGCAGCACGTGGTTCGAGCCCGCGGCGTAGTCGCCGAGGCTGACCGGCGAGAAGGAACCGACGAAGATCGCGCCGGCGTTCTCGATGCGGGCGAGCGTGGCATCGACGTCGCGCACCTGGATCTCGAGGTGCTCTGGCCCGAAGGCGTTCGCGAAGTCGGCAGCCTGCTCGAGGTCGTCGACGAGCACGAGCGCCGACTGCACGCCGTCGATCGCCGCGCGCACCCGTGTGCTGTGCTTCGCGGCCGTGACTCGCGCCTCGAGGCGTTCGGCCACCCGAGCGGCGAGATCGGGCGAGTCGGTGACGAGCACCGCAGCGGCGAGTTCGTCGTGCTCGGCCTGGCTCACGAGGTCGGCCGCGACGAAATCGGCGTCGGCGCTGTCATCGGCGATCACGAGGATGTCGGTCGGCCCGGCCTCGGCGTCGATGCCGGTGACGCTCTGCACGACCCGCTTCGCCGCCGCGACGAAGACGTTGCCCGGGCCGGTGACGCGCTGCACCGGCTCGAGACCGATGCCATCGACGCCGTACGCGAAGGCGCCGATCGCTCCGGCACCACCCATGGCGTAGACCTCGGTGATGCCGAGAAGTGCCGCGATGGCGGCGATGGTCGGGTGGATGCGGCCGCCGAACTCCGATTGCGCCGGCGATGCGAGCGCGATCGAGCGCACTCCCGCGACCTGGGCGGGCACGACGTTCATGATGACGCTCGACGGGTAGACCGCCTTGCCGCCCGGCACGTAGAGGCCGACGCGGCCGACCGGCTGCCACCGCTGCTCGACCACGGCGCCCGGTGCGAGCCGGGTGACCTGCGGCGCGGGAACCTGGGCCTCGCTCGCGGCCCGCACACGATCGATCGTCTGGATCGCTGCCGCGCGGATCTCGGGGGCGAGTCCCTCGAGCGCCGCCGCCAGCTCTTCGGCCGGCACGCGAATCGCCGCCGGGCGAACGCCGTCGAAGCGCTCGGCCTGGTCGAGCAGGGCCGTCTCGCCGTGCTCGCGGACCTCGTCGATGATCGAGCGGGCGGCGTCGAGGGCCGCCGAGACGTCGGTCGCCGACCGGGGCACGAGGGCGAGGAGCCCGGTCGTCGTCGGTCGGGTTCCGCGGAGGTCGATGGTGCGCAGCATGATGTCTCCAGCCTATCGACGCGTCATCGCACGCGACTCGTCGTCGTCACACGAGGCAGTTCGGGCCGAGCAGGCTCTTCAGCTCCCCGTAGAGGTCGGCGGTCACCTTGACCGGGTACTGCCCGATCTCGAAGACGCGACCGACGCGGCCCTTCGTCAGCGTGATCCGAACCTCCGTGTCGCCGCGATGACGCACGAGCACGTCTCGGAGCGCCTCGGTCGTCTCCTGCGTCGCGCGCTGGTCGGGCAGCATGATCCTCACGATGCCCGACTCCTCGTCTTGACCGATCTCGGGCGTGAACACGCTGTAGGCGTGCAGGTTCATGCCGTCGTCGCGCATGCTGACCCGCCCGCGCACGACCACGATCGAATCGGCCTGCAGGCCGGGCGCGAACTCCTGATAGGCCTTGCCCATGAACATCACCGTGATCTCGCCCGAGAAGTCCTCGACCGTGATCATTCCGTACTGGTTGCCCGAGGCCTTCGCGATGCGGTGCTGAACACTCGTGACGAGACCCGCGACCGTGACGGTGTCGGCGTCCTGCGTCGAATCCGAGGTCATCAACTCGGTGATCGTCGTCGACGCGTGCTTCGCGAGCGGCGCCTCGAGCCCGGCGAGCGGGTGATCCGACACGTAGAGCCCCAGCATGTCGCGCTCGAATGCCAGCTTCTGCTTCTTCGGCCATTCCGGACGCGCGGGCACGAGCGACGGCGCGGCATCCCGCTCGTCGTCGTCGAAGAGGCTGTCGAAGTCGAAGCCGAAGTCGCCGACCTCCTCGGCCCGCTTCTCCTTCACGACCGATTCGACCGCGCCCTCGTGGATCTCGACGAGTGAGCGACGCGTGTGTCCGAGCGAGTCGAACGCGCCCGCCTTCACGAGCGACTCGACCGTGCGCTTGTTCGCCACCGGGAGCGGCGACTTCTTCAGGAAGTCGTGGAACGACTCGAACCGCCCCTTCGTCTCGCGTGCCGTGCGGATCGCGTCGACCACGTTGAACCCGACGTTGCGGACCGCGCCGAGCCCGAAGCGGATGTCCTCGCCGACGGCGGCGAAGTAACCGATCGATTCGTTCACGTCGGGCGGCAGCACCTTGATGCCCATGCGACGGCATTCGTTGAGGTAGAGCGCGAGCTTGTCTCGCGCATCGCCGACGCTCGTGAGCAGCGCCGCCATGTACTCGGCCGGGTAGTGGGCCTTGAGGTATGCGGTCCAGTAGCTCAGCACGCCGTAGGCGGCCGAGTGCGCCTTGTTGAACGCGTAGTCCGAGAACGGGAGCAGGATCTCCCAGAGCTTCTGGATCGCGGCTTCGGAATAGCCGTTGGCCTTCATGCCACCGGAGAAACCCTCGTACTGCTTGTCGAGCTCGGACTTCTTCTTCTTGCCCATCGCGCGGCGCAGGATGTCGGCCTGGCCGAGTGAGAAGCCGGCGACCTTCTGCGCGATCGCCATGACCTGCTCCTGATAGATGATCAGGCCGTAGCTCGTGTCGAGGATCTCCCGGAGCGACTCCTCGAACTCGGGGTGGATCGGAGTGATCTCCTGCAGGCTGTTCTTGCGCAGCGCGTAGTTGATGTGGGAGTTGGCACCCATCGGACCCGGTCGGTACAGCGCGATGACGGCCGAGATGTCTTCGAAGTTGTCGGGCTTCATCTGGCGCAGGAGCGACCGCATGGGACCGCCGTCGAGCTGGAAGACGCCGAGCGTGTCACCCCTCGCGAGCAGGTCGTAGGCGCCCTGGTCGTCGAGCGCGAGGTCTTCGAGCACCGGGCGATGGCCGCGGTTCGCCTCGATGTTGTCGAGGGCGTCGTCGATGATGGTGAGGTTGCGGAGCCCCAGGAAGTCCATCTTGATGAGGCCGAGCGATTCGCACGCCGGGTAGTCGAACTGCGTGACGATCTGGCCGTCCTGCTCGCGCTTCATGATCGGGATGATGTCGACGAGCGGATCGCTCGACATGATCACGCCGGCCGCGTGCACGCCCCATTGGCGCTTCAGGTTCTCGAGGCCGAGCGCCGTCTCGAAGACGGTCTTCGCCTCGGGATCGGTCTCGACGATGGCGCGGATGTCGGAGGCCTCTTTGTACCGCGGGTGCTTCGTGTCGAAGATGCCGGTGAGCGGGATGTCCTTGCCCATGACCGCGGGCGGCATCGCCTTCGTGAGCTTCTCGCCCATCGAGAAGGGGAAGCCGAGCACACGGCCGGAGTCCTTGAGCGCCTGCTTGGCCTTGATCGTGCCGTAGGTGACGATCTGCGCGACGCGCTCGTCGCCGTACTTCTCGGTCACGTACCTGATGACCTCGCCGCGACGACGCTCGTCGAAGTCGACGTCGAAGTCGGGCATCGAGACGCGGTCGGGGTTCAGGAACCGCTCGAAGATGAGGCCGTGCTGCAGCGGGTCGAGGTCGGTGATGCGCATGGCGTACGCCGCCATCGAGCCGGCACCGGAGCCTCGCCCCGGACCCACTCGGATGCCGTTGTTCTTCGACCAGTTGATGAAGTCGGCGACGACGAGGAAGTAGCCGGGGAAGCCCATCTGCAGGATGACGCCGACCTCGTAGTCGGCCTGCTTGCGCACGTCGGCCGGGATGCCGTTCGGGTAGCGCACCTCGAGGCCGCGGTCGACCTCCTTCACGAACCAGGTGTCTTCGCTCTCGCCCTCCGGCACGGGGAACCGCGGCATGTAGTTGGCGTTCGTGTTGAACCGCACGTCGGCGCGCTCGGCGATCAGCAGGGTGTTGTCGCACGCCTCCGGGTAGTCGCGGAACACGTGCCGCATCTCGGCCGCGGTCTTCAGGTAGAACTCGTCGGCGTCGAACTTGAAGCGGTTGGGGTCGTCGAGCGTCGAGCCCGACTGCACGCAGAGCAGCGCCGCGTGGCTCTTGGCGTCGGCTGCGTGCGTATAGTGGAGGTCGTTCGTGGCGACGAGCGGCAGGTTCAGCTCTTTCGCGAGCCGGTGCAGGTCCTCCATGATGCGGCGCTCGATGCCGAGTCCGTGGTCCATGATCTCGGCGAAGTAGTTCTCCTTGCCGAAGATGTCGCGGAAGTCGGATGCCGCCTTGACGGCCTCGTCGTACTGGCCGAGCCGAAGGCGCGTCTGCACCTCTCCCGACGGGCAGCCCGTCGTCGCGATGAGGCCCTTCGAGTACATCGACAGGAGTTCGCGGTCCATGCGCGGCTTGAAGTAGTAGCCCTCGATCGAGGCGCGACTCGAGAGACGGAAGAGGTTGTGCATGCCCTCGGTCGTCTCGGAGAGGAGCGTCATGTGCGTGTAGGCGCCCGAACCCGAGACGTCGTCGCCGCCGCCGTTGCCCCACCTGATGCGGGTCTTGTCTCCGCGTGCCGTGCCCGGCGTGATGTAGGCCTCGGTGCCGATGATCGGCTTGATGCCGGCGTCGGTCGCCTGCTTCCAGAAGTCGTACGCGCCGAACACGTTGCCGTGGTCGGTGATCGCGACCGCGGGCATGCCCTCGCCCTTCGCGGCTTGGATGAGCTCCCCCACCCTCGCTGCGCCGTCGAGCATCGAGTACTCGCTGTGCACGTGCAGGTGGACGAAGGAATCGGTGGCCACTGGGCTCCTCATCGGGGTGTTGCGAGTCTGTTCCGGGGGTCTTCGAAGTCTACGTGCGACCTCCCCCATCGGGGGCGCCGCCGGCGCGGTTCAGTCGCCGCGGAGCACGCCGAGCGCGTGCGCGAGGTCGGCCGGATACTCCGACTCGAACGTCGTCCACCGGCCGTCGCCCGGGTGGGCGAAGGCGAGCTGCTTGGCGTGGAGCCACTGCCGGTCGAGGCCGAGCTTCGCCGACAGGCTCGGGTCGGCTCCGTACATGGAGTCACCGGCGCACGGATGCCGCTGCGCCGCCATGTGCACTCGGATCTGGTGCGTGCGACCGGTCTCGAGATGCACCTCGAGCAGCGACGCGTAGGGGAACGCCTCGATCGTCTCGTAGTGGGTGACCGCGTGCTTGCCGTCGGCGGTCACCGCGAACTTCCACTCGGAGCGGGGATGACGACCGACGGGCGCGTCGATCGTGCCGGCGAGCGGGTCGGGGTGGCCCTGCACGACCGTGTGGTAGATCTTCTCCACCTCGCGATCGTGGAACTGCCGCTTGAGCTCGGTGTAGGCGCGCTCCGACTTGGCGACGACCATGAGGCCGCTGGTGCCCGCGTCGAGGCGGTGCACGACGCCTTGACGCTCGGACGCCCCGGACGTCGAGATGCGGAAGCCCGCGGCCGCGAGCGCCCCGACGACGGTCGGCCCGTTCCAGCCCACCGAGGGATGGGCGGCGACGCCGGCCGGCTTGTCGACGACCACGAGGTCGTCGTCGTCGTGGATGATGCCGAGGTCGGGTACCGCGATCGGATCGATCGTGAGCCCGCGCGGTTCCTCCCAGCTCACTTCGAGCCAGGCACCGGCGCGGAGCCGGTCGGACTTGTCGACGGATGCCCCGTCGAGCGAGACGCCTCCGGCCGACGCGATGTCGGCCGCGAGCGTGCGTGAGAAGCCGAGCAGCTTCGCGAGTCCGGCATCGACGCGCGCGCCCTCGAGCCCGTCTGGAACGGGGAAGGAACGGTGCTCCATCAGGCTCCGGTCGCGGCTTCGCGAAGCGGAGCATCGCCGTCGGCCGCTGCCGCAGGCGTCTCGCGCTGCACGCTCTCGGCGGCGTCGCGCTTCGCGGGCCGGAGCTCGCGTGAACCGTCGAGGCCGATGCCGCGGATGGTGAGGATCATGAAGAGCACCATGCTCGACACGATGGCGATGTCGGCGACGTTGTAGATCGCCGGGATGAGCCATGGCGTCGAGATGAAGTCGACCACGTGGCCGAGGCCGAACGACGGCTCGCGGAAGAGCCGATCGGTCAGGTTGCCGAGCACGCCGCCGAGCAGGAGCCCGAAGACGACCGCCCAGGCGATCGAGCGGATGCGCCGCGCGAACCACACGATGAAGGTGATGACACCGGCGGCGAGGATCGTGAAGATCCAGGTCATGCCGCTCGCGAGCGAGAACGCCGCCCCCGGGTTCCGCACGAACTGCCACTGGAGCAGTGAACCGAGCACCGGCACGATCTCACCCTCGGTGAGGTTCGAGACGACGAGGAACTTGCTCAGCTGGTCGAGGCCGTACGCCGCCAGTGCGGCGCCGGCCACGACCAGGAGGGCGGTGGCGGAGCCGACCTTCGCGGCCGGCTCAGCCTCCAAAGCCCTGGAACGTCGGTGCCGGCTGCTCAGCGGGCGCACCGACCGGCGACGAGAAGCCCTGGTTGCCGGTGACCTGCACCGGCGCTGCGGTGTCGAGTTCGCGGAGCTGGCCCTCGATGTAGTTCTTCAGCTTCGCGCGGTAGTCGCGCTCGAACACGCGGAGCTCGTCGACGCGCTTCTCGAGCGCGACGCGCTCCTGGTCGAGCACGCCGATCTGGGCGCGCTGCTTGGCCTCGGCCTCTGCGACGACTCGCGCGGCAGTGGCGTGACCCTCGGCGATGAGCGCATCGCGCTTCTCGACGCCCTCGCGGACGTGCTCCTCGTGGAGTCGGCGCGCGAGCTGCAGGAGGTTCGTCGTGCTCGCCTGCTCGTCGAAGTCCGACTGCTGCGAGACGGGCTGCTGCATCGGCACCGCGACCGTGGGCGGCGGAGCCGCCGGCTCGGTGTAGACCGCGGCAGCTGCCGGCGCAGCGGCGGCGGGTGCCTTGGCGGCCTCCGCAGCACGGGCCTCGGCCGCGGACAGCCGCTGACGCAGCTCCTCGTTCTCCCCGTTCAGTCGACGAAGCTCCACCACGACCTCGTCGAGGAAGTCGTCGACCTCGTCTTGGTCGTAGCCTTCCCGGAACTTCGTCGCCTGGAAGCGCTTGTTGACCACATCTTCCGGAGTTAGCGCCATGGCTTTCCACCCTCAAATCTGTCGAACTTGTTCGATCACGTTCAGCTAACGGTAGCAAAGACATCCTCAGAGTCGTGAGTGCCGATCGTCTCGACCTCATCCCTCGCAGGAGATCATCAGCCGGGCATGGACGCCGCCTGCTGCAGAAAGGACACCACGGTCATCGCAACGATCACGACGAGCATGGCCAGACTCCACCCCAGATCCAATGCGACTTGGCCGATGCGGATCGGCGGCACGAGCCGCCGGAAGAAGCGCACGGGCGGGTCGGTGAGGCTGTAGACGGCCTCGACGACGACCAGCCAGGCACCACGAGGGCGCCATGACCGGTTGAAGGTGCGTACGAGATCCAGTACGAACCGCCCCCACATCACGAAGAAGTAGATGAGCAGCAGCAGGTAGAGGATGTTCCAGACGACGAGCAGCGCGCCCACGACGGGCTACGCGTGCGTGAAGAACGACGCGTCCACGTCGCCTTCACTCTCGCCGGTCTCCCCCGAGACGACCACGTGTGCGGGCGAGAGCAGGAAGACCTTGCTCGTCACTCGCTCGATCTTGCCGTAGAGGCCCTGCGAGAGGCCGCTCGCGAAGTCGATGAGACGACGCGCGTCGGCATCCGACATCTGCGAGAGGTTGATGATCACGGGGACGCCCTCGCGGAACGACTCGGCGATCACCTGTGCGTCACGATACTGACGCGGGTGGACGGTCAGGATCTCGTTCATCTCCGCCTGCGGTGTACTCGGTTGAACATGGTTCTTGCGCAGCGGCGTGACCGATGCACCAGCCCTCGGTGCGGGCGCCGCGTTCGCGACCGGGGTCACCGGTGCGGGCGCGTGGGCCTGCGTGGTCTCCTCTTCGAGCTCTTCATCGGCGAGTCCGAGATAGACCATCGTCTTCTTGAGCGGGTTCGACATCGCTGCCTCCGTCTGTGTTCCGTCTCTTCGAGGTTAACCGGCGACCGGCCGATTCCCGGTGATTGCCGTTCCGATTCTCAGGTGTGTCGCACCCTCCATGATCGCGTCGCGAAAATCGTGCGACATCCCCATGGACAGATCCTGTGCGGTCGGCTCGAGTTTCCGCACCTGCTCCGACAACGCGCGAACGCGCGCGAATGCGGGCCGGGCGGGCTCGCCGAGCGGCGCGACCGCCATGAGGCCGCGCAGGCGGAGCCCGGGCGCCTCGAGCACGCGCTCGACGAGCGCCTCGAGCGCATCCGGCGCGACGCCTCCGCGCCCGGGATCGTCGGTGAGGTTGACCTGCACGAAACAGTCGACGGATGCCTCGTCGGAACGCAGCGCGTCGACGAGTGCTGCACGATCGACCGAGTGGATCGCCGAGGCGTACGCGCGCGCCTGCCTGGCCTTCTTGCTCTGCAGCTGCCCCACGAAGTGCCAGCGCAGGTCGAGGTCCGCCAGCTCGGCTGCCTTCGCCTGCGCCTCCTGGTGGCGGTTCTCGCCGACATCGCGCACTCCGAGTTCCGCCAGCTGCGCCACGAGGGCCGCAGGATGGAACTTCGTGACGACGATCGTCGTGATCTCGGCAGGGTCGCGGCCCGCGTCGCGCGCGGCATCCGACACCTGACCGGCCACCCGTGCGAGGCGCCCGGCCAGGGAGTCCGCGGCCGGCGTCGCGTCGCTCACTTCAGGAAGTCGGGGATGTCGAGGTCGTCGTCGTCGGTGTCGAACGCGGGGTCCGAGACGATCTGATCGGCCGTCGCCGTCTCGACCTCGCCCCAGTTCGCCGTCTCGACGAGCTCGTCGATGTCGATCTCGGCGATGACGTCGGCCGCCTCGCTCGAGATGGCGCCGCCGCCGACCGCTGCACCGACGGCGGCGGGCACGAAGTTCGTGCGTCGCGCCTCGACCGGCTTCGCATTCGGCTCGCCGCCGTCGAATCCGGCGGCGATGACCGTGACGCGCACCTCGTCGCCCAGCGTGTCGTCGATGACGGCGCCGAAGATGATGTTCGCTTCGGGGTGCACGGCCTCCTGCACGAGTCGCGCGGCGTCGTTGATCTCGAAGATGCCGAGGTTCGACCCGCCCTGGATCGAGAGGAGCACACCGTGGGCACCGTCGATCGAGGCCTCGAGCAGCGGACTCGCGACGGCGAGTTCGGCCGCCTTGATCGCTCGATCGGCCCCCCGCGAGGAGCCGATGCCCATGAGCGCGGAACCCGCGCCCTGCATGACCGACTTCACGTCGGCGAAGTCGAGGTTGATGAGGCCGGGCGTCGTGATGAGGTCGGTGATGCCCTGGACACCCGCGAGCAGCACCTGGTCGGCGGTGGCGAAGGCCTCGAGCATCGAGATGCCGCGGTCGCTGATCTCGAGCAGGCGGTCGTTCGGCACCACGATGAGGGTGTCGACCTCTTCCTTCAGGCGCGCAACGCCCTGCTCGGCCTGCGTCTGGCGCCGCTTGCCCTCGAAGCCGAACGGCTTCGTGACGACACCGATGGTGAGCGCACCGATCGACTTCGCGATGCGAGCGACCACGGGGGCTCCGCCGGTGCCCGTGCCGCCGCCCTCGCCTGCGGTGACGAACACCATGTCGGCACCCGCGAGCGCCTCCTCGATCTCCTCGGCGTGATCCTCGGCGGCGCGACGGCCCACCTCGGGGTCCGCGCCGGCGCCGAGGCCGCGAGTGAGGTCGCGCCCCACGTCGAGCTTCACGTCGGCATCCGACATGAGCAGCGCCTGCGCGTCGGTGTTGATCGCGATGAACTCGACTCCGCGGAGTCCGAGCTCGATCATGCGATTGACGGCGTTGACACCGCCGCCGCCGATCCCGACGACCTTGATGACAGCGAGGTAGTTCTGGTTTGTCGACATGACCGGCCTTCCGTGCGAACTCTGAACCCTGAACCTCTAGTCGAAGGTTAAAGTTTTGCTGAGTATGCAATTCCTGTGATGACGGTAGGCTCCCGGCGGCCTCTCCCGCGAAAGGATCACCCGCGTGTCGCGAACCGACGGGCGGATCGGCGGAGATCCGACCGATTTCATGCCCCGGCTACCTCGTCACGGCACTCGCCGGCGATGACACGTCGTACTCGCCGACGGTGTCGGGTGGCGCGGCGACCATCAGTCGAGCGAGCACGGCCGCCTTCGCGGCGGACTCCTCAGCACTCCCCCAGACGACGGTCGCACCGGTTGACAACTCGAGTCGCACGTCGTCGGCCGTCGCGGCCGACGCGCCCACGAGTTGTCCGCGAACCTCGGCCGGCAGGCTCCGGATCACCGCGGCCGCGGCTCGGAAGCCCTCCCCCGCGACGCCGCCCTCGGTGACGATCAGCGGTTGCCCCTCCGGGCGTTCGGCCGGACGCTCGATGACGACACCGGCCGCGTCGACGAGTTCGAGGCCCGAGCCCGTGTCGACGACGCCGACCGGCACCCGCTCGACGATGCGCACGACGAGCGTGCCCGGCGGGATCGTCTCGGTCGAGTACGTCTCGATGAGCGGGAACGCCGAGAGCGCCGCGAGCACGTCGGCGCTCGCGATGAGCGGCAACGGCGTGCCGAGCGTGTCGTCGAACGCCGCCTGCACGTCGGCGACCGGGATGCGCGAGGCGCCCTCCACGCGGACCTCGCGGAGCGCCATGAGCGGCGAGTAGGCGCCGACGGCCACGACCACGACGAGCGCCACGATCGAACCGAGTACGACCGACCATGCGATCCGCCGTCGGCGCGAGCGCTTCGTGAACCGCCGCACCTCCTGACGCTCGTACTTGCGACGTTCCCTGCCCGCGGCGGCGAGCTCGCGTTTGGCAGCCCTCGCGCTCTTCTCGGTCGCAGGACGATCCCCAGCCTCGCCGAACTCGGGCGTGGTCGAATGCCCGGGCGTGCCGACGCTGATCGAACTGGCTCCCGCGCCCGCGCCCGCGACGAGCGGCGTCACGGGGGTCGAGACCACGATCGCGATCGGTTCCGTCGAGACCTGATCGGCCGCGGAGCCGGGCCCCGGACCGTTCGACCGGTGAGCGCCGGGCGCCGCGCGGCCGGCACGGGTTCCCGAGGTCGCCGACGGGCGCTGCCCCTGCGAAGCGCGCGCCTCCGAAGGCCGGACTTCGGAAGGCCGCACCTCGTCGGCGGCCGGACGAGACGCGCGGGGCGCACGTGCGGCCGGCCCGTCGAACCCCTGAGGCCGTTTCACGCGGGCTCCGGCGTCATCCGCGCTCGCGCTCGAGCGAGCCGAGCAGCTGGGGCACGATGCGGTAGACGTCGCCGCAGCCGAGCGTGATCACGAAGTCGCCGCTGCGGGCGATGCTCGCCGTGTAGTCGGCGGCCTGCTGCCAGTCGGGCACGAAGGCGACGTGTGCGGGGTCGGCGAAACGCTCGCTGACGAGCGCACCGGTCACCCCGGGCACGGGGTCCTCACGCGCACCGTAGACATCGAGCACGACGGTCTCGTCGGCGAACTGCTCGAGCACCTCGGCGAACTCCTTGGCGAAGGTCTGCGTGCGGCTGTACGTGTGCGGCTGGTGCACGGCGATGATCCGGCCCTCGCCGACCACCGTGCGCGCTGCAGCCAGCGCGGCGGCGACCTCGGTGGGGTGGTGGGCGTAGTCGTCGTAGACGCTGACGCCGCCGACCGTGCCGTGCAGCTCGAAGCGCCTGCCGGTGCCGGCGAACCGGGCGATGCCGGCGAGCGACGCCTCGGGGTCGAACCCGAGCCCGACGAGCACCGCGAAGGCACCCGCCGCGTTGATGGCGTTGTGCAGCCCGGGGATGAGCAGGGTGGCGCGGTAGGTCGAGCCTGCGTAGTCAACGGCGAAGGAGACGGGGCCGTCGGTCTCGACCGAGTGCACACGCACCGTGGCATCCGCTGCCTGGCCGAAGGTGACCACGCGATCGTGCGAGAGCTTCTCGGTGACCCGCTTGGCACCGGCATCGTCCGACGAGACGACGACGAGTTCGCGGGCGCCGTCGGCGAAGGTCACGAATGCCTGCTCGAAGGCGTCGCGCGACCCGTAGTGGTCGAGGTGGTCGGGGTCGACGTTCGTGATGAGTGCGACCGAGGTGTCGTAGAGCAGGAAGGAGCCGTCGGACTCGTCGGCCTCGACGACGAACAGCTCGCCGGCGCCCGCGGCCGACGAGACGCCGAGTCCCTCGATGACGCCGCCGTTGACGAAGTTCGGGTCCTCGCCGAGCGCGAGGAGACCAGTGACGATCATGCCGGTGGAGGTGGTCTTGCCATGGGCGCCCGCAACCGAGACGAGGCGACGGCCCGCGATGAGCGCGGCGAGGGCGAGCGAGCGGTGCAGCACCGGGAGGCCGCGCTCGAGCGCGAGGCGGTACTCGGGGTTGTCCTCCCAGAGCGCGCCGGTGACGACCACGGTGTCGATGTCGTCGGCGAGGTTCGCGGCGTCGTGGCCGATCGCGATCTCGGCGCCGAGCTCGCGAAGGGCTGCGATGTTCGCGGAGTCGCGAACGTCGGATCCGGTGACCCGGTGGCCATCGCCGAGCATGAGTCGAGCGATGCCGCTCATGCCGGATCCCCCGATGCCGACGAAGTGCACGGCGCCGAGTTCGGCGGGGATCTGGGCGGAGAGGTCGGGCTTGATCGTCACGGTGCTGCGGTTCTTCCTGGGTGCGGTCGAGTGCGGACGGGTGCGGGGCGCCGAAGCGCCGGGGTTCGTGCGAACGGATGTCGCGACATCCGCTCACTCAACGTTACGCGCCTTGCGGGCCGGCGCCGGCTGCCTCGCCGAGCGCCTCGTCGACGAGGGCGACCATGCGGTCGGTGCCGTCGCGGAAGCCCACGGATGCCGCGGCGGCCGCCATGGCGCGAAGGCGCTCCGTGTCACCGAGCATCGGCAGCAGTGTCGCATCGACCCATGCAGGCACGAAGTCGGCATCGTCGACGAGCACGGCGCCCCCCGCGGAGACGACGCCCGCGGCGTTGAATCGCTGCTCGCCGTTGCCCACCGGGTACGGCACGAACGCCGCGGGGATGCCGAGCGCCGAGAGCTCGCACACCGTCGCGGCCCCGGCGCGCGAGACCGCTGCGTCGGCGACCGCGAGGGCGAGGTCCATGCGATCGGCGTACTCGACCACGCGGTAGTCGTCGACACCGGGGTCGACGACCTCTGAGTTCGCGCCCGTCACGTGGAGCACCTGCCAGCCCGCAGCCGTGATCGCGATGGCCGAGTCGACCATCGTGCGGTTGATGCGACGTGCGCCGAGCGAGCCGCCCGTCGCAAGCAGCACCGGACGCGAGGCGTCGAGTTCGAAGTGGGCGGCGGCTTCAGCTCGCAGCGCGGCCGGATCGAGCGTCTCGATCTCGCGCCGGAGCGGCATGCCCACGAGCCGCGCCCGCGGCAGTGGCGTGCCCTCGAACGCGACGCCGACCGTCGCAGCGAATCGAGCGCCGAGTCGGTTCGCCAGACCAGGACGGGCGTTCGCCTCGTGGATCGCGACGGGGATGCCGGCGCGTCGCGCGGCGAGGTAGGCCGGTGTCGAGACGTAGCCGCCGAAACCCACGACGACGTCGACGCCGCGCTCGTCGATGATGCGGCGGACCGCGGCGATCGACTCGCGGAACCGCGCGGGGAAGGCCGCCGCCGCACGGTTCGGCCGACGCGGGAACGGCACCTTCGCGATCGTCAGGAGTTCGTACCCGCGCGCCGGCACGAGGCGCGACTCGAGGCCCTCCGCCGTGCCGAGCACGAGCACGGACGCCTCGGGGTCGCGTTCGCGCAGGCGGTCGGCCACGGCGAGCAGCGGGTTCACATGGCCGGCGGTGCCGCCGCCGGCGAGGAGGTACGTCGTCATCGAGCGGCCCGTGTCGCTGCGGGTCGGGCGCGCTTTCGTGCAGCCGCCCGGGCCGCGGCACGCGCCGGGGCCTCGGGATCGCGCGCGACCGACAGCACGATGCCGATCGCGAAGAGCGTGGTGAGCAGAGCCGTGCCACCCGCGGAAACGAGCGGCAACGGGACACCGAGGACAGGGAAGACGCCGAGCACGACACCGATATTGACACACGCCTGACCGATGATCCACACGAGCACCGCTGCGGACGCCGCGCGACCGAACGGTGTGCGTGCACCGCGCAGCACGCGCCCGAGGGCGACGGCGAGCACGACGAACATCGCGATGACGACGATCGCACCGATCAACCCGAGCTCTTCGCCGATGATCGCGAAGATGAAGTCGTTGTCGGCCGCGGGCAGCCACGACCACTTCGCGGCGGAGTTGCCGAGACCGACGCCGAAGACACCGCCGTTCGCGAGGGCGAACGATCCGTGCTGGATCTGCCAGCAGTCGCTGATCGCATCGCCCGTGCCGCCGCTCTCGCAGTTCGCGTCGAGGAAGGAGGTGATGCGCCGCATGCGGTTCTCACTCGACACCGCGACGATCACGAACAGCACGATGGCCGCGAAGATCGGCGGAAGCAGCAGTCGCAGTCGAACGCCGATCAGGAACAGGGCGCCGAGCAGCATGGCCCCCATGATCATGACCGTGCCGAGGTCGCCGCCGAGGAGCACGAGGCCGATGGCGCCGCCCCCGACGAGCACGATCGGCAGCACGCCGTGCACGAAGTCGCCGAGCAGCGCCTCCTTCTTGGTGACGATGAGGCCGAGCCACATGACGAGCGCCACCTTGATCAGCTCCGACGGCTGGAACTGCATGGGGCCGAGCTGGATCCAGTTCGTGTTGCCACCGACCTCGATGCCGAGCGGGGTCGCGATGACGAGAAGCTGCAATGCGCACGCGACGATGAGCGTCGGCCAGGCGAGCCGCATCCAGAACTTCTCGGGCATCCGACTCGCGATGAGCATGATCGGGATGCCGAAGACGGCGAAGAGTCCCTGACGCAGCGCCTGCGCGAAGAAGCTCTCGTCTTCGAGGTGCGACTGCACGACGGAAGCGGAGAGCACCATCACGAGGCCGAAGACGACCAGGAAGAGCGTCGTGCCGAGCAGCAGGAAGTAGTCGGCCGATTCGACGCGGAAGACGCGACCGAGACGGATCCTGGCGGCGGAGACGCCAGTCGGCTCAGGCTCCTGGGAGCGGTTCGCGCGGGGCGGAGTCGCCATCCGCCTCACCTCCCAGCATCGATCCGACCGCGTCGTGGAACCGCCGTCCGCGATCGCCGTAGTCGGCGAACTGGTCCATCGACGCCGCAGCGGGCGCGAGGAGTACGGTGTCGCCCTCTTCAGCGACCGCCGCGGCCATTGCGACCGCGTCAGGCATCACCGTCTCAGTGTCATCCGTGACGACTTCGAAGAGCGGCAGCTCGGGCGCGTGTCGGCGGAACGCCTCGACGAGCGCTGCGCGCTCGACCCCGATCACGATCGCGGCGCGGAGGCGTGCCACGTGGGCGGCGACGAGGGCATCGGCGTCGACGCCCTTCAACAGGCCGCCGACGATCCAGACCACTTTGCCGAATGCTCGCAGCGACGCCTCTGCCGCGTGCGGGTTCGTCGCCTTCGAGTCGTCGACCCAGCGGATGCCGCCGGAGACCGCGACCGTCTCGATGCGGTGCGCATCGAGGCGGAATGTGCCGAGCGCATCGTGGATCACGCCGACCGGCACGCCGAACGAGCGCGCGAGGGCGGATGCCGCGAGGATGTTCGCCACCACGTGCGGAGCGGTGAGCCCCCTCGGCTCCAACTCGTCGAGCGTGATGATCTCGAGTGCGGCGGAGTGACGGTCGTCGAGGAAGGCGCGGTCGCAGAGGATGCCCTCGACGACGCCGAAGTCGCTCGGCCCCGGCACGTCGAGACCGAAGCCGATGGCGCGCGCGCCCTCTTCGACCTCGGCGTCTTCGACCATGCGCCTCGTCGCCTCGTCGGCGCGGTTGAACACGCATGCGACCTTCGTGTTCTCGTAGACGGTCGCCTTCGCGGCGCGGTAGGCCTCGAACGAGCCGTGCCAGTCGAGGTGGTCGTCGGCGATGTTGAGCACGGTGCTCGCCCACGGGTGCAGTGCGCCGGGGCCGGACTTCGGCAGGTGGTGCAGCTGGTAGCTCGAGAGCTCGACGACGAGCACGTCGAACCCGCCGGGGTCGCGCACCGCGTCGAGCACCGGCACGCCGATGTTGCCGCACGGCGCGGCGCGCAGGCCGTTCGCCGCGAGGAACGTCGCCGCCATCTGCACCGTCGTCGTCTTGCCGTTCGTGCCGGTGACGAGGATCCACTCCGCGGTGTTCACCTTGTCGCGCACGCGCCAGGCGAGTTCGATGTCGCCCCAGACCGCGATCGACGACTCGGCCGCCCACGTGAGCACCGGATGGTCGGGGTGGAACCCTGGCGAGGCCACGACGAGCTCGGGCGCGAAGCCCGCGACTTCGGCGGGCACGGCATCGAGCGGATGCCGCAGCAGACCGGCCCCGATGACCTCGAGGATGCGCGCGCGGTCGTCGTCGACCTCGGGCGCGACGACGAGCACCGTGGCTCCGAGCTCGGTCAGTGTGTCGGCGACGGCGAACCCCGTGACGCCGAGGCCCATGACGACGACGCGGAGACCCGACCAGTCGGCGTTCCAGCTGGTCAGCGAATCGAGACGAGCAGCCAGGGGTGCAGCGGCATCCGCCATCAGCTCTGCAGCCACTCGAAGTAGAAGGCGCCGACGCCGGCCGCGACGAGCAGGCCGCCGATGATCCAGAAGCGCACGACGATCGTGACCTCGGCCCAACCCTTCAGTTCGAAGTGATGGTGGATCGGACTCATCAGGAAGATGCGCTTGCCGCGTGTGAGCTTGAAGTAGGCGCGCTGCACGATCACCGAACCGGTCTCGATCACGAAGAGGCCGCCGATGAGCAGCAGGAGCAGTTCGGTGCGGCTGACGATCGCGAGGGCGGCGAGGGCGCCGCCGAGGGCGAGCGAACCGGTGTCGCCCATGTAGATCTTCGCCGGATTCGTGTTCCACCAGAGGAAGCCGATGAGGCCGCCGACGATCGCGGTCGCCACGATCGCGATGTCGAGCGGGTCGCGAACGTCGTAGCAGCGGTACCGGTCGTCTGGATTCAGGCCGACCGAGGCGCAGGACTGGTTGAACTGCCAGAAGCCGATGATGACGAACGAACCGATCGCGAGGATCGAGGCACCGCCCGCAAGCCCGTCGAGGCCGTCGGTGACGTTGACCGCGTTCGAGGTGCCGACCGCGAGCAGGCAGATCCAGATGACGTAGAGAACCACGCCGACGATCGTGCCGAACACCATGAAGTCGAGCGGCAGGTCGCGGATGAACGAGATCTTGGTGTCGGCCGGTGTGACGCCGCGATCGTTCGGGAACTGGAGCGCGAGCAGGGCGAACGCTCCGGCGATGATCACCTGCCCTGCGACCTTCGCCCAGCCGCCGAGCCCGAGGCTCTGCTTCTTGCGCGTCTTCAGGAAGTCGTCGATGAAGCCCACGATGCCGAGTCCGACCATCATGAACAGCACCAGCAGACCCGACGCCGTGGGCTTCTCATCGCTCACGAGGAGCGTCGCCACGAAGTACCCGAACAGCGTGCCGAGGATGAAGATGATGCCGCCCATGGTGGGCGTGCCGCGCTTGACGTGGTGGCTCTGCGGCCCGTCGTCACGGATGAACTGCCCCCACCCGAGCCGCGTGAACAGCCGGATGAACAGCGGGGTCAGAAACAGCGTGAAGGCGAGCGACAACGCCCCAGCGGTCAGCAGTGCTCTCACGCGAACCATTCTCCCAGTCGGTCGCCCAGCAGGCGGATCATCAGTGCTGCCCCGCCGCTCATGCGAACCATTCTCCCAGTCGGTCGCCCAGCAGGCGGATCATCAGTGCTGCCCCGCCGCTCATGCGAACCACTCTCCCAGTCGGTCGCCCAGCAGGCGGATCATCAGTGCTGCCCCGCCGCTCATGCGAACCATTCTCCCAGTCGGTCGCCCAGCAGGCGGAGACCCGCCGAGTTGGACGATTTCACCAATACCGTGTCGCCGGGGCGCACCGACGACGTGACGAGGTCGAAGGCCTCGTCGGCGGACTCGACGAACGCGGATTCGCCGTCCCATGAGCCCTCGTTGATCGCCGTGATGTGCAGGCGACGCGCGCCCGCCCCCACCACGACGAGCTGCGAGATGCCGAGTCGCACTGCGAGCAGGCCGATCCGGTCGTGCTCCTCGCCCGAGAACTCGCCGAGCTCGCTCATCTCTCCGAGCACCGCGATCGTGCGGGCCTCGGGGTTCTTCACCTGTGCGAGCGTCTTGAGCGCCGCCGACATCGAGTCTGGGCTCGCGTTGTACGCGTCGTTGATGATGGTGACGCCGTCGCGACCGCCCATGACCTGCATGCGCCAGCGTTCGGCGAGGGTCACCTGCTCGAGCGCGGCGACGACCGACGCGAGAGGGACGCCGAGTTCGACGGATGCCGCGATCGCCGCGAGTGCGTTCATGACGTGGTGCTCCCCCAGGACCGAGAAGCGCACGTGCGCGGTCTCGCCACCGGCGATCGTCACGGTGAACTCGGTGCCGCGGGCATGGGCGCGGATGTCGGTGGCGCGGACATCGGCGGACTCGCCGAAGCCGAACCAGACGACGCGCGCCGGCGTGAGTCCCGCCATGGGCACCACGCGGGGGTCGTCGGAGTTCAGCACCGCGACATCCGTCTCGAGGAGGTCGGTGACCATCTCGGACTTGGCGCGCACGGTCTGCTCGATGCCGCCGAACTCGCCGGCATGGGCGAGCCCCACCTTCAGCACGATGCCGACGTCGGGCCTGGCCATGCGCACGAGGCGCGCGATCTCGCCGACGCCGGAGGCGCCCATCTCGGCGACGAGGAACTCGGTGTCGTTCGTGAGCTCGAGCATCGTGATCGGCGCACCCACCTCGTTGTTGAACGAGGCGCGCGCTGCGACGGTCGGGCCGACCTGCTCGAGCACGGTGCGGAGGAGGTTCTTCGTGGTCGTCTTGCCGTTGGAGCCGGTCACGCCGACGATGCGGAGGCGACCGAGTGCGCGTACCCGCCGCACGACCTCGGTCGCGAGGGCGCCGAGGGCGTCGACCGAATCGGCGACGATGATCTGGGGCACCGCCAGGTCGAGCGCATGCTCGACGATCAGCAGTGCGGCGCCCCGCTCGGCGGCGGTGGGCGCGAAGCGGTGGCCGTCGTCGAACTCGCCGCGCTTGGCGACGAAGACGCCGCCGGGCTCGACCTCGCGCGAGTCGGTCGTCACGACGCCGTCGATCACGGTGTCGTCGGCCGCCGCCGTGCCGTCGAGTCGGAGCATGCCATCGACGGCCGAGGCGATCTCGGCCAGCGTCAGGGCGATCATGCGAGCCACCCCGCGTCGCGCAGTGCCTGCCGGGAATCGTCTCTGGCGGAATACGAGATCTTGACGCCCTTCACTTCGTGGTAGTCCTCATGGCCGGGGCCGGCGTAGAGGATCGCGTCGCCTTCGCCCGCGAGGGCGAGCGCGACGCGGAACGCCTCGCGCGGATCTGCGATCTCGTGGATCTCGCGGTCGGGGACCGCCTCGCGTGCGCCCGCGATGAGCGCGGCGCGGATCGAGGCCGGGTCTTCGAACCGGGGGTGGAAGTCGGTGATGACGACCGCATCGGCACCTCGTGCCGCGATTGCACCCATCTCGCCGCGCTTCGTGGTGTCGCGGTCGCCGTCGGCGCCGAACACCATGATGATGCGCCCGTCGGTCGAGCGACGGATCGCACCGAGCGTCTGCAGGAACGCGTCGGGGCTGTGGCCGTAGTCGATGTAGACGACCGGGCCGCGGTCGCCCGAGATGCGCTCTGCGCGGCCGGGGATGTACGCGTCGACGCCTCCGTCGCGCTCGAGCGCCTCGGCGATGCGGTCGAGGTCGTACCCGGCCTCGACGAGCATGACGATCGCGAGGGCGGCGTTCGCGGCCATGTACCAGCCGAGGAGCGGCACACGTGTCTCGAGACGCCGACCGCCGGGCCCCTCGAGCAGGAACGAGGTGTGGTCGGCGCCTTCTTCGAGCACCGTGATGCGCCAGTCGGCCTCGACGCCGTCGATCGAGGTGAGCGTCGTCACCGGGATTCCCGACTCCGCGAGGAGGCGCCGGCCCCACTCGGAGTCGACGGTGACCACGCCGCGCCGAGCGCGTTCGGGCTGGAAGAGGTCGCGCTTCGCTTCGAAGTACTCGTCCATCGAGGCGTAGTCGTCGAGGTGGTCGTGCGTGAGGTTCGTGAACCCGACGACGTCGAAGACGAGGCCGTCGACGCGGTGGCGGGAGAGCGCCTGAGCCGACACCTCGATACCGACGGCGCGCACATCGACCTCGCGCATCCGGGCGAGGAGCGCATGCAGTTCGCTCGCCTCGGGGGTGGTCAGCGAGCTCGTGACGGCCTCGTCGCCGATGCGGCGCTCGGCGGTCGAGGTGAGCCCTGCGGTGACGCCGAGCTGGCGGAGCATGCCGTAGAGCAGGTACACGACGCTCGTCTTGCCGTTGGTACCGGTGACCGCGAACATCGTGGCGGGGTTGTCGGCGGTTCCATGGATCCAGGCCGCGACGTCGCCGAGTGCGGCGCGCACGTCGTCGGTCACGAGGATCGGCAGGCCCGCTCGGGCAGCGCGGTCCGCGCCGGCCGGGTCGGTCAGCAGCGCGACGGCGCCCGATTCGCGGGCGGCGGCGGCGAAGTCGGCACCGTGGGCGTTGCGGCCGGGAACTCCGACGTAGAGGTCGCCGGGCTGCACGGTCTTCGAGGAGAGCCCCGCGCCGGTCACCTCGAGACCGTCGATCTCGCCGAGCACGGCGAATCCGAACGCTTCGGCGAGGCCGGAAAGCGATCGAGGACTCGGGTGCTTCGGCCGGAGAGCCGTGAGAGGCGATCCGGTCACGAACCCAACTTTCTCACCAGGTTGCTGGCAGCTCGGGCGCCTGGGCGCCGGATGGAACGGTCCGGTACTTCTTCAGCACCTGGCTCATCACCTCTTGGAAGACGGGAGCGGATGCGGCGGACGAATTCATCTTAACGGGATTCATGATGCTCACCGAAACGACGAACTGCGGATCGTCGGCCGGGGCGAAGCCCGAGACCGAGACGAGGTACTCCTTGCGATAGCCGCCGTTGCCGTCGGGGAACTGGGCGGTGCCGGTCTTCGCGGCGACCCGGTAGCCCGGAATGTTCCATTCGTCCGAGAGCCAGGCGTCCTGGTAGACGCGCTCGAGCATCTGGCTCGTCTCGTTCGCGGCCTCTTCCGAGATCACGCGTTCCCCCTGCGTCGGTGCGGCCGTCGCCGTGCCGTCATCGCTGACGCAGCCGTCGACGAGAGTGACGGGCATGCGCACTCCGCCGTTCGCGATGGTCTGGTAGACGCTCGCGATCTGCACCGCCGTCGTGGTCAGGCCCTGACCGAACATCGTTGCGTACTTGGTCTGGTTGTCCCAGTCCTCGTCGGGGTCGCCGTGCAGGTCGCCGGGCTCCTCCGCCGGGAAACCGACCTCGGTCGTGGCGCCGAGTCCGAACTTCAGCATGTCGTCGTAGCGTGCCCGATCGGTCATCAGCTCGCCGAACTGCGACATCCCGGTGTTCGACGATTCGATGAGCACGCCCGTGAGCGTGAGGTTCTGATCGTCATGACGCGAGCTGTCGTTGACGTTCGCGCCGTTCGGGAAGATGATCCGGTACGGGGCGACGATCTTGCTGAACGGGTCGGCGAGACCTGCGTTGATGACGGAGGCCGCGGTGAGCGCCTTGAACGTCGACCCCGGTTCGAACGGTGCGGTGAACGAGCGCGATCCGCGATCCTCCTCGTCGATCGCCGCCGGATCGTTCGGATCGACCGTCGGCACATCGGCGACCGCCAGGAGTCGTCCGGTCTTCGCCTCCATGACGGTGACCGTCGCCCATTCGGCTCCGGTCTCCTGCACACGGGCCTCGGCGATGCGCTGCACGGCCCACTGCAGGTCGGTGTCGATCGTCAGCTTCAGCGTGCCGCCGTCGTGCGCCTGCTTGTGCACGATCTCGGTGCCGGGGATCCGCACCCAGTCCTGCAGGCTGTGCAGGTAGCTGACCTTTCCGTCCTCACTCGCGAGGCACTGGTCTTCCGAGAGTTCGAGGCCCGCGAGCGGGTCCCCGTCCTCACCGACCCAGCCCACGAGGTTGCCGGCCACGGCTCCGTTCGGGTAGCGCCGGCTGGGGTGCTGATACGGCTCGACCCACGGGATCCCGAGCGCCTTCACCTTCTCGTACGTCTCGGTGTCGACGAGCTTGGCCACGTACGCGAAGTCGGAATCCGGGTCTTCTGCCAGAGCCGCGCTGATGATGCCCTGCACCTGATCGCCCGTGAGTCCGACGACCGCGCCGAGCTCGGCCGCGACCTGCTCGAGCGGGACGTCGACCTTCCTCGTCTTCTCGGGGTCGTCGGGGTCGGCCACTTCGCGTGCGACCGGCCCCTTGGACGCCTGCTTGGGCGACAGCGCGATGTCGTAGCGCATGACGCTGTCGGCGAGCACCTTGCCGTTCACGTCGACGATGTCGCCACGCGCCCCGTACACGGTGACCGGCTCGGAGCGCGCCTCCTGGGCCTGTTCGTTCAGCTCGGCCGCGCGCACGATCTGGATGTCGACGAGGCGCACGACGAAGACGCCGACCAGTGCGACCAGCACGGCGGCGGAGAGCAGGATCCGCCGCATCGGGTGACGGCTGGTTCGATTCATCGAGTCGGTCCTTGCAAGCGATCGATCGGTCAGTGCGTGGCGGGCGTCGGAAGCCCACCGTCGGGTGTCCCGGTCGGAGTCTCGGGTGCGGCACCCTCGACCTGACCGGGAGTTCCCTCGGTCGGAGTCTCCCCCGCCTGCGGCTGGTCGCCGAGCGGCACGCCGTCGATCAACGCATTCGGGACGAGCGGAGCTGATGCCCCGGCCCCGCCCTCGGCCGCCGTCGGCTGGCCGAGCACGGCACCGTCCGAGAGCCGGAGGTAAACCGGGTCGGAGTTCGGCACCATCCCGAGTCCCTCCGCCTTGGTGGCGAGGAACTGGGGCGATTCGACGCGGTCGAGGTCTTCGGAGAGCTTCTGCTCGTCACGGGTCAGCGTGGTCTGCTGCATCTGCAGCGCGTCGATCTCATACGCACCCTGCGTCACCGCGATCGAGAGCAGCAGCTGCGCCACGATGATGACCGCGACGCCGCCCAGCGCGATGACCGCATAGGCGAGTCTCGGCTTCGTCCGGGTGGCTCGCTCGGGTGCGGGGCGGAGCCGCCGCTGCGGACGCTCGGGACCGACCCGCCGTGGCGCGGGGACGGACTGAGCCTGCACTGCGCTCATGATGCCCTCCGCACGCGCTCCGCGGCTCGGAGCCGCACGGGCTTGGCCCGCGGGTTCTCCGCCTGTTCGTCTTCGCTCGCGAGTTCGGCGCCCCGCACCAGGAGCTTGAACTCGGGCCGGTGCTCGGGCAGCTCCATCGGCAGGCCGGCCGGAGCCGACGAACTCGACGCCGCGGCGAGCGAACGCTTCACGATGCGGTCTTCGAGCGACTGGTAGGCCAGCACGACGATGCGACCGCCGACGGCGATCGTGTCGAGCGCCGCGGGCATCGCCCGCTCGAGCACCGAGAGCTCTTCGTTGACCTCGATGCGAAGCGCCTGGAACACGCGCTTCGCAGGGTGCCCCTGACGCTGCACCGCGACCGGCGTCGCCGCCTGGATGACCGCGACGAGCTCGGCCGAGCGCGTGATCGGCGATTCGGCTCTTGCCCGGACGATCGCCCGGGCGTACCTGGCGGCGAGCTTCTCCTCGCCGTAGTCGAGGAAGATGCGGCGGAGTTCGTCTTCGCTCTCCTCAGCGATCACCTCGGCTGCCGTGCGTCCGCTCGTGACGTCCATCCGCATGTCGAGCGGCGCATCCTTCGAGTAGGCGAAGCCGCGCTCGGCGCGGTCCAACTGGAGGGACGAGACGCCGAGGTCGAAGAGCACGCCCTGCACCTCGCGGAAGCCCTCGCCGCGAACGGCCTCGATGATGCCGTCGTAGACCGTGTGCACGAACCGTGCACGGTCGCCGAACTTCGCGAGGCGTTCCCGCGCGATGCCGAGCGCGTCGGTGTCGCGATCGAGGCCGACGACGGTGAGTTTCGGGAACCGCTCGAGGAACGCGGCCGTGTGGCCGCCCATGCCGAGGGTCGCGTCGACCATCACGGCACCGTCGCCCTCGAGGGCGGGGGCCAGGAGTTCGAGCGTGCGCTCGAGCATGACCGGTGTGTGAATGCGTTCGATGTCCATGATTCCGCCTTGCCTTCGTGGCCTCGGGTTCCGATCCCCATCCGTTCGTCCTGATGCGGGGAAGTGCACCAGGCGCGGCCGGCTGGGAGTCGGAGCCCGAGGACTAGAAGAGTCCGGGGATCACCTCCTCCGCCGTGTCCGCGAAGGCCGCCTCTTGCTCGGCGAGGTAGCTCGCCCATGCCGTCGCGTCCCAGATCTCCACCCGGCTGCCCGTTCCGATGACCGTGAGGTCGCGGTCGAGGCCCGCATACGCGCGGAGCGTGGCGGGGATGGTGACGCGATGCTGCTTGTCGGGGGTCTCCGCGGAAGCCCCCGAGAGGAAGACGCGCATGTAGTCGCGCGCCTGCTTGCTCGTTACCGGGGCTTGGCGGATCTTGTCGCTCATGTTCTCGAACTCCCGCGCACTGAACACGTAGATGCAGTGCTCCTGCCCGCGCGTGAGCACGAGGCCGCTCGAGAGCTCCTCCCGGAACTTCGCCGGAAGAATGACGCGGCCTTTCTCATCGAGCTTTGGTTCGTAGCTACCGAGGAACACCGCACCACCCCCTTTCCTCCGGCCAGAATCCAGGTAACCCCACTTTACTCCACTCTCATCCACCGATCAACGACATTCGCTCGTTTTGGCGTGTTGCGGGCTTCGAGTTCCCTGTGAACACTGGGATCGGACTGGTGGAGCGGAGTGGAGGAACCGGGATCGGAATCGACGAATCGAGCCCGATCTCAGCGATTCAGGGCAGCGGATGGCGCGCCGAGACCACGGTCACCGGCCCGATCGCCTCAGCGCGCGCACGAAAAAACGGGCCGATCCGAAGATCGACCCGTTCAGGTGGTGCGAAGTGGAGGGATCAGCCCTGGCCGTCCTGGCGGCGGTCCCAACGTTCGTTCATGCGGTCCATGAAGCTGCCGCCCGAAGCGGCGCGACCTCGACGGCCGGCCGTCGAGGGCTCGGAGGGGGCGGCTGCCGCGGCGCCGCGTTTGGATGGGGTGATCGCGACGAGCACTCCTGCGAACATGAGCGCGAAGCCGATGACTCCGACGATGAGGAGCTGCGATGCGACGCCCGCGATGAGGGCACCTGCACCGGCGACGGCCAACAGCACTCCGAGCACGATGGCCCGGTAGTTCGGTCGTCGACCACGAACACCGCCGACCGCTTGCACGAAGTCGGCGTCATTGCGATAGAGGTTCCGCTCCATCTCCTCGAGAAGACGTTGCTCCTGCTCTGAAAGCGGCATCTCATTCCCCTCAGGCTCGGGATCGACGCATCCGAGTCCATTCTAGCCCTGCTCAGCCTCGCTAGGCTAGGCGGGTGGCTCACGGTTCCCGACTGGTCGATATGGTGCACGAACGCATCGAGGGTTTCCTCGCCGAACGCACTTCCATTCTCCGCGAGATCAGCCCCGACCTCGCACCGCTCGATGCGTTCTCAAGGCGATTTCTCAGCGGAGGCAAACGCTTCCGGGCGCTGTTCTGCTACTGGGGCTGGGAAGCCGTCGGCGGGCGGGGTTTCGATCCGTTCGCCCCGGAGGGCGGACGGGACAAGTTCCCCGTGGTGTCTGCGGCATCCGCTCTCGAGCTCTTCCACGCGGCGGCGCTGCTGCACGACGACATCATCGACAACTCCGACACCCGCAGAGGCGCCCCGTCCGGACACCGTCTCTTCGAGCAGCTGCATGCGGATTCCGGCTGGGCGGGCTCGGCGCCCGAGTTCGGCCGCGCTTCGGCGATCCTCCTCGGCGACCTGTTGCTCGGCTGGAGCGATGAATTGCTCGACGAGGGGCTCGCGGCGCTCCCCGACCGCGACGCGGCACGCATGGCTCGCTCGGAGTTCATGCGCATGCGCACCGAGGTAACCGCCGGTCAGTACCTCGACATCCTCGAGGAGCGCGCGTGGCGGAGCCAGGCCGAGTCCGAGCAGCGGCTCCGTGCCGAGCGCGTGATCGTCTACAAGTCCGCCAAGTACAGCATCGAGGCTCCGCTCGTGATCGGCGGCGCCATCGCCGGCGCCTCGACGGCGCAGTTCGACTCGCTTCGCGCATTCGGCCTGCCGCTCGGCATCGCGTACCAGCTCCGTGACGACCTGCTCGGCGTGTTCGGCGACCCCGAGGTCACCGGAAAGCCGAGCGGGGACGACCTCCGCGAAGGCAAGCGCACGATGCTCATCGCGATCGCCCGCGAGCGACTCGCGCCCGGCCAGCGCCGACTGCTCGACGAACTCCTCGGAGATCCCGACCTCGCACCCGAACAGGTCAGGATGCTGCAGCAGACGATCCGCGAGTGCGGTGCCGTCGACGAGGTCGAGGCCCTCATCACCGCGAACGTCGACACGGCCGCGACAGCGCTCGAGGCGGCGCCGATCAGCAGGGACGCCCGGGCGGAACTCGGCTCACTCGCGCGGGCGGTCACTCGCCGCACGAGCTGACGCTCCGAGCACTTCAGGCGATCGCCCGACGGCGGACGTCGCCCGTCGGCGGATCAGGCGAGCGCCTGCGCCACTCGGCGAACCTCGGCCTTGCGCCCGGCGAGCAGCGCGGCGATCGGCGAGGTGCCGAGGCTGTCCTCCTCGGCGAGCATCCACTCGAGCGCCTCTTCGTCGGTGAAGCCGTTGTCGGCGAGCACGTTCGCCGTGCCGTACAGCTCGGGCAACGGGGCGTCGTCGCGCAGGAACACCGCGGGCACCTTGAGCACCCCATCGACGCGGGCGGCGAGCAGGTGGCGGTCGTCGATGAGTCGACGAATGCGGCTCGGGCTCTGCCCGAGCATCTCGACGAGATCGGGAACGGTCAGCCATTCGGTTTCGGCAGCATCGGTCACGTGTCAAGACTGCCACGAGCCGGGCATCTTGCGGAACCATCGATGACGACACGCCCCTGCGCCCTCCCGCCGACCGCTTCACGAGACTCGCGGGGAGGTGTTTGACTCCCCCATATCGCTATGCGACGGTTGCCGCGGGGGCCGGGAGCACCATGCCGGGCGTAAGGGGGCAACGATGATGTATGACGCCGAGACTGCGAACGGAGACGTCGACCATCCTCGTCGGCAGGCGCGCGAGGCGAACGATCGGCGCCGGGGCATCCGCCGCCTGATCACGCTGCCGCTCGCCGTCGTCTCGACCATCGCCGTCACGCTCGGCATCGCACAGCCCGCCGAGGCGGCGCCGCAGTCGGCCAAGCGCATGCCCAAGGCGAAGGCCGCGAACGACGGACCCGCCCGGAACACGGCGTCGGCGCCCGCATCGACCGGGGCCGTGCCCGCGGAGGTCACCGTGGCCGACGGCGACACCGTGAGCAGCATCGCAGAACGGTACGGCGTGGCCACCGCCGACGTCCTGGCGCTCAACGGGCTCGGCTGGTCGAGCCTGATCTTCGCCGGGCAACGTCTGGCATTGCCCGGGGGCGTCGCCGCCCCTGCGCCGGTGCCGGTCGCCGCCGAACTCCCCCGTCATACCGTCGTCGCCGGCGACACCATGAGCGGCATCGCCGCCGCGTACGGGGTCGCACTCGACCAGATGCTGAGCGCGAACGGTCTGAGTCGCCAGAGCCTGATCTTCCCGGGACAGTCGATCGTGCTGCCTCCCGGCGGCGCGGAGGCCGTGGCACCGCCCGCGCCCGCGCCGGTTCCGCCCACGCCGAACGCCGAGGAGTACACCGTCGTCGACGGCGACACCCTCTGGGACATCGCCGTGCGGCACGACCTCGAGGTCGCCGAACTCGTCGCGATCAACGGCCTCGAGCCCGCCGCGGTGATCCGCGCCGGCCAGGTGCTGCGAGTGGCACGACCGGTCGCCGTCGTCACCGTCGCTTCGGTGAGCGTCGCACTCACTGAAGAGATGCGCGGCAACGCGAGCATCATCGTGGACGTCGGGCGCGCACTCGGCGTGCCCGACCAGGGCATCGTCATCGCCCTCGCCGCCGCCGCACAGGAGTCGGGCCTGAAGAATCCCGAGTACGGAGATCTCGACTCGCTCGGGCTGTTCCAGCAGCGCCCGAGCCAGGGCTGGGGCACCGTCGAGGAGGTGCTCGACCCGGTGCGATCCGCAACGGCGTTCTATGGCGGCGCAGCGAACCCCAACGCCGGACGCACGCGCGGGCTGCTCGACATTCCCGGGTGGGAGGCGCTCACCCTCGCCCAGGCCGCGCAGGCCGTGCAGTTGAGCGCCCACCCCGACCACTACGCGAAGTGGGAGACATCCGCGCGGGCGTGGCTCTCGGAACTGGGCTGAGCGGGCCTCCCCGGATCACGATGGGGTTGCGATCGGCGCGCCGTCGGCGTTTGCAACGGTTACGGCATATAGCTCTTCGTAGACTCTCAGAGTGACCACTGCGCCCGTCGACCCCATGATCGGCCGTCTCATCGACGGCCGCTATCAGGTGCGCTCCCGAATCGCCCGGGGCGGCATGGCGACGGTGTACCTCGCGACGGACCTGCGCCTCGAGCGCCGCGTCGCGATCAAGATCATGCACGGTCACCTCGCCGACGACAACACCTTCAAGACCCGGTTCGTGCAGGAGGCCCGCTCGGCCGCACGACTCGCGCACCCGAACGTCGTGAACGTCTTCGACCAGGGTCAAGACGCCGACATGGCGTATCTCGTCATGGAGTACCTGCCGGGCATCACCCTGCGTGAGCTGCTGAAGGACTACAAGAAGCTCACCCCCGAGCAGACCGTCGACATCATGGACGCCGTGCTCGCCGGCCTCGCCGCCGCGCACAAGGCCGGCATCGTGCACCGCGACCTGAAGCCCGAGAACGTGCTGCTCGCCGACGACGGCCGCATCAAGCTCGGCGACTTCGGCCTCGCGCGCGCCGCGAGCGCCAACACGGCGACAGGCCAGGCACTGCTCGGCACGATCGCCTACCTCTCCCCCGAGCTCGTCACCCGCGGGGTGGCGGATGCCCGCAGCGACATATACGCCGTCGGCATCATGATGTACGAGATGCTCACCGGTGAGCAGCCCTACGTCGGCGAGGCGCCGATGGCGATCGCCTACCAGCACGCCAACGACCAGGTTCCGACCCCGAGCTCGAAGAACCCCGCGGTTCCGGTCGAGCTCGACGAACTCGTGCTGTGGGCCACCAACCGCGACCCCGAGGCTCGCCCGAACGACGCCCGCGAGATGCTCGAGCGACTGCGCGAGGCCGAGCCGTCCATCCGATCCTCGCACCGTCCGCTGCACACGCAGGCGACGATGGTGCTGCCCGGGGGGGCGCTTCCGGTCGCTGCGGCGACCGCCGAGACACGCGTGCTCGGCGCAGGCGGGGCGCCTTCCGCCACGTCGACGCTCGAGGCATCCGACGGCGACGACACCGAGGCGCTCGCGAAGAGCGCCGAACGCCGCAAGCGCCGCGGCTACTGGATCGTCGCCCTCGTGCTCCTGCTGACCGGTCTCGCCGCCGGCACCGGCTGGTACTTCGGAGCCGGTCCCGGCGCCCTCGTCTCGGTGCCCGAGACGGCGACGTTCACGCCCGCTGCTGCGACGGACGTCCTCGAAGAGGCCGGGTTCTCGGTCGAACCCGCCGAGCGCAACGACCCGGTCGTGCCCGCGGGTCAGGTGTCGGGCACCGACCCCGCAGGCGGCGAGCAGGCCCAGCGCGGCTCGACCGTGACGCTCTTCGTCTCGAAGGGACCGAGCATCCTCGCGGTACCCGAGGTGCGCGGTTCGCCGTCGGCCGATGCCCGTGCAGCACTGAACGACTTCACCGTGGTCGAGCCGAACGTGCTGCAGTTCTCTGCAGATGTGCCGGCCGACACGGTCCTCGACGTGCTCGATGTCGAAGGCAGCTCCGTCGGCGCGGAGTACGCCGAGCTCGGAGAACTCACGCTCGTCGTCTCCGCCGGCCCGATTCCCGATGTCGTCGGCCTGTCCGCCTCCGATGCGGAGGCGGCACTCGCCGCCGTCGAACTCCAGGTCGCCTACGGCGAACCCGAATTCAGCGATGACATCGCGGCGGATCTCGTGCTCTCGCAGTCGGCGACGAGCGATCCCGTGCGCCCGGGTGACACGCTGACGCTCATCATGTCGAAGGGCCAAGACCTCGTCGAGGTGCCGAACGTCATCACCGGACAGACCGTGGCCGCGGCGCGGGCGCAGCTCGAGGCGCTCGAATTCGAGGTCGGCTCGAATGTGCCGGCCTTCCTCGAAGGCGCGGTCATCGCGTCCGTTCAGGATCCTGCCGCCGGCACGAAGCTCAAGCGCGGCTCGAAGGTCAACGTCAACTTCGGCTGAGCCGGGCCGAGACGAGCTGCACGACGCGGCGCCGCGCGCTGCCGAGCTTCGCACGACATCACCCTCACGTCCTCGAGGATGCCGTCGTTTCTCGCTGTGTTGCCGACGACGGGAATGCAGAAGCGGGGCATCCGAGCCGGATGCCCCGCTTCTGCTCGAGTCAGCGTGCCGCGAGCTCCTCGGCCACGAGGAACGCGAGCTCGAGGGACTGCAAGTGGTTCAGCCGCGGGTCGCAGAGCGACTCGTAGCGGGTGGCCAGCGTCTCTTCATCGATGTGCTCGGAACCGCCGAGGCACTCGGTGACGTCGTCGCCCGTGAGCTCGACGTGGATGCCGCCCGGGTGGGTGCCGGCATCGCGGTGCGCCTCGAAGAAGCCCTTGACCTCGTCGACGACGTCGTCGAAACGACGCGTCTTGTAGCCGTTGGGCGTCGTGATGCCGTTGCCGTGCATGGGATCGGTGACCCACAGCGGGTTGGCGTCGCTCGCCTTGATCGCCTCGAGCAGGGGCGGCAGCGCATCGCGGATCTTGCCGGCGCCCATGCGCGTGATGAACGTGAGTCGGCCCGGCTCGCGCTCGGGGTCGAGCTTCTCGACGAGCTCGAGCATCGTCTCGGGCGTCGTCGTCGGGCCGAGCTTCACGCCGATCGGGTTGCGCACGCGCGAGAGGAAGTCGACGTGCGCGCCGTCGAGCTCGCGGGTGCGCTCGCCGATCCAGATGAAGTGGCTCGACGTGTCGTACGGCGTGCCCGTGCGCGAGTCGATACGGGTCATCGGCCGCTCGTAGTCCATGAGCAGACCCTCGTGGCCCGTGTAGAACTCGGTGTGCTTGATCGCCTCGAAGTCGGCGCCGCAGGCCTCCATGAACTTGATCGCGCGATCGATCTCGCGAGCCATGTTCTCGTAGCGGGCGTTCGCCGGGTTCGCCGCGAAGCCCTGGTTCCAGGAGTGCACCTGACGGAGGTCTGCGAACCCGCCCTGCGTGAACGCCCGGATGAGGTTCAGCGTCGACGCCGCCGTGTGGTAGCCCTTGATGAGCCGTGCGGGATCGGCTGCACGCGACTCGGGGGTGAAGTCGTAGCCGTTCACGATGTCGCCGCGGTAGGCCGGCAGCGTGACGTCGCCGCGGGTCTCGGTGTCGCTCGAGCGGGGCTTGGCGAACTGGCCCGCCATGCGGCCCATCTTCACGACCGGCATCGAGGCGCCGTAGGTGAGCACGACCGCCATCTGCAGCACCGTCTTCACACGGTTGCGGATCTGGTCGGCCGTGGCACCGGCGAAGGTCTCGGCGCAGTCGCCGCCCTGCAGCAGGAACGCCTCGCCACGCGACGCGGCGGCCAGCCGGTCGCGGAGGATGTCGACCTCGCCCGCGAAGACGAGCGGCGGCAGGGTCGCGAGCTCAGCGGATGCCGCGTGCGCAGCTTCGACGTCGGGCCACGTGGGCTGCTGCTTGATGGGGAGGGTGCGCCAATAGTCGAGGCCGGCAATCACGGAGGGATCTGCATTCACGACCGGCTCGACGAGCTGTACCACGGGGAACGTCCTGAGGGTTCGGGGCGCGCTTGGCGCCGAAAAGAGAAACGGCGACGCACGTCGCGTCCCCGCAGAACCGAGCCTATCGCGATTGCGAGGCGCGCTTCTCCTTCACCGAACTGGCGTAGACGTCGACGTATTCCTGGCCGCTCAGGCCGCGGAGGTCGTAGACGAGCTCGTCCGTCACGGAACGCAACACGAACCGGTCACCCTCGAGCCCCTCGAACCGGCTGAAGTCGACCGGTTCGCCGAGGATGATGCCGATGCGCCGCACCTTCGGCAGGCGCGAGCCGATCGGCATGACGTGCTCGGTGCCGATCATCGCGACCGGGATCACGGGTACGCCCGCTTCGAGCACCATGCGTGCGACACCCGTGCGGCCTCGGTAGAGCTTGCCGTCGGGGCTGCGGGTGCCCTCGGGATAGATGCCGAGGATCTTGCCCTCGCCGAGCACCCGGAGACCGGTCTCGAGCGATGCTTCAGACGCCTTGCCGCCGGAACGGTCGATCGGCAGCTGGCCCGCGGCCTGGAAGAAGACCTTCGTCGCCCAGCCCTTCAGCCCCTTGCCCGTGAAGTACTCGCTCTTGGCGAGGAAGACCACGGGACGGTCGACGATGAGCGGCAGGAAGATCGAGTCGATGAACGAGAGGTGGTTCGATGCGAGCACGACCGCGCCCTCTTTCGGCACGTTCTCGAGGCCGACGACCCACGGCCGGAAGATCGAGAGGAGGATCGGGCCGATCACGAGGTTCTTCATGATCCAGTAGAACAACGTGAACCTCCTTCCCTCTGCAGCACCGACTCAGCCTAGCGTCGCGCGGCTCAGGCGTGCTCGGCGACCCACACGCGAGCGAGGTCGGCCGCGCCGACCACACCGGCGTCGTTGACGAGTTCGGCGATCACGAAATCGGGCTCGGGGTGATAGCCGCGGGCGGGCAGGTGCTCGAGATAGGCGGCGCGGATCGGCTCGAGCAGGAGCTCGCCGGCGACGGCGACGCCGCCGCCGAAGACGAAGCGCTGCGGATCGAGCACGGCGGAGAGGCTCGCGGCGGCCTGGCCGAGCCAGTGGCCGAGCTGCCGCACGGCCGCGATCGCGCCGGCATCGCCCGAAGCGATCAGCTCGCCCACGAGTCGGCCGTCGAGTTCGCCGTGCTCGGCTCGCACGCGCGCCAGGCCCTGGCCGATGCCACCGGCGTCGGCGATCTCGTTCGCCATGCGCAGCAGCGCCCGACCCGAGCCGTACTGCTCGATGCATCCGCGCTGGCCGCACCCGCACGCGAGGCCGTCGGGAACGACGCGAAGGTGACCGAGCTCCGCTCCTGCTCCGAAGCCGCCTCTGAACAGGCGGTCGCCGGCGACGATCGCGCCGCCGACCCCGGTGCCGATCGTCAGCATGACCATGTCGCTCACGAGGCGGCCCGCGCCGAACCGGAACTCGGCCCAACCCGCCGCATTGGCGTCGTTGTCGACGACGACGGTCGTACCGACCCGCGCCTCGAGCTTCTCGCGGAAGGGTTCGTTGCGCCAGTCGATGTTGGGCGCGTAGTAGACGGTGGACTGGGCGGCATCGACGAAGCCCGCCGCCGCCACGCCGATCGCGACGATCTCCTCTGCTGCGCGAGCGCGGAGCGATTCGATCATCTGCACGACCGCGTCTTCGAGGAGCGTCGCGTCGCCTGCGGGCGTCGGCACGCGCTCGCTCGCGACGATGTTGCCGAGCTGGTCGACGATCGCGCCGGCGATCTTCGTTCCACCGATGTCGATACCGATCGCATGCACCGGAAGGCTGCCTTTCAGAAGGGGGACGAAGCGTGATGGAGCTGAGACCTGGGGCGGCCGTGAGCAACGACTAGAGTGTAATCGACCCCAATGCCGAGGTTCGCGCTGGTGCCCGAGCCGCGTGCAACCCTCCCGGTGCCGAAGGAGCTACCGTGATCGAATTCGCTACCCCACCCGTGGTCGCAGCTGACCCAGAAGCGAACACCACCGACCTGCTCGTCGACCGCGTCGCCGCGACCCCCGACTCCGTACTGTTCTCGCTTCCCACCGCCGACGGCGGCTGGTCGCCGGTCACCACCAAGGAGTTCTACGACCAGGTGATCGCCCTCGCGAAGGGTCTGGTCGCCGCCGGCATCCAGCCCGGCGACAAGATCGGCCTGATGTGCAAGACCCGGTACGAGTGGACCCTGATCGACTTCGCCACCTGGTTCGCGGGTGCCGTGCTCGTGCCGATCTACGAGACGAGCTCCCCCTCGCAGGTGCGGTGGAACCTGAGCGACTCGGGTGCCATCGGCGTCATCGTCGAGACCCCCGACCACTTCGCCCGGTTCGACGAGGTCCACCCCGACCTTCCCGCCATCCGCGGCGTCTGGCAGATCGACCTCGGCGACCTCGACAAGCTCGTCGCGGGCGGCACCGACGTGACCGACGAAGAGATCGAGCGACGTCGCAACCTCGCCGTCGGCTCCGACATCGCGACGCTCATCTACACCTCCGGCTCGACCGGCAAGCCCAAGGGCTGCGTCCTGACGCACTCGAACTTCGTCGAGCTCTCCCGCAACGCCGCGGTCGCACTCGACGAGGTCGTGCTCGACCCCAACGGCGCCTCCACGCTCCTCTTCATCACGACCGCGCACGTGTTCGCCCGCTTCATCGCGGTCCTCTCCGTGCACGCCGGCGTGCGCGTCGGCCACCAGGCCGACACGAAGCAGCTCCTGCCCTCGCTCGCGAGCTTCAAGCCGACCTTCCTCCTCGCAGTGCCTCGAGTGTTCGAGAAGGTCTACAACGCCTCCGAGCAGAAGGCGGAGGCCGGCGGCAAGGGCAAGATCTTCCGTGCGGCCGCCGAGACCGCCGTGGCGTACTCCATGGCGAAGGAGGCCGGCTCGGTGCCCCTCGGTCTCAAGCTCAAGTTCAAGGTGCTCGACGCGCTCGTGCTGTCGAAGCTCCGCGCGGCCATGGGCGGCAACGTCAAGTACGCCGTCTCGGGCTCTGCGCCGCTCGGTCCGCGCCTCGGTCACTTCTACCACGCGCTCGGCATCACGATCCTCGAGGGCTACGGCCTCACGGAGTCGACGGCGCCCGCAACGGTGAACCTGGCGAGCAAGTCGAAGATCGGCACCGTCGGCCCCACCCTTCCGGGTGTCTCGGTGCGGCTCGCCGACGACGGCGAGGTCCAGATCAAGGGCATCGACGTCTTCAAGGAGTACTGGAAGAACCCCGAGGCGACGGCCGAGGCGTTCGACGGCGAATGGTTCAAGACGGGTGACCTCGGCTCCTTCGACGCCGACGGCTTCCTCACCATCACCGGTCGCAAGAAGGAGATCATCGTCACGGCCGGAGGCAAGAACGTCTCCCCCGCCGCGCTCGAAGACCCCATCCGTGCGAACCCGCTCGTCGGCCAGGTCGTCGTGGTCGGCGACAAGAAGCCGTTCATCTCGGCGCTCATCACGCTCGACCCCGAGATGCTCCCGGTGTGGCTCAACAACAACGGTGAAGACGCCGGCATGACGGTCGACGAGGCCACGGTCAATCCCGCGGTGCTCGCCGAGGTGCAGCGGGCCATCGACGCGGCGAACGAGACGGTGTCGCGTGCGGAGTCGATCCGCAAGTTCACCATCCTCGCGACCGAGCTCACCGAAGCCAGCGGCCACCTGACGCCGAAGCTCAGCATCAAGCGCAACATCATCCTCGAGGACTTCAGCCCGAACATCGAGGCGATGTACTCCGGAGCGCCGGCGACCGAGGGCCACTCGATCGTGCACTGAGCAGCCCGAACATGACGAAGGCCCCGCGGTTTCCGCGGGGCCTTCGTCATGCCATGGGGTGTCAGAACCAGTCCGACTCCCGCACCTCTTTCATGGCGAGTCGGCGCTCGTCCTTCTCGAGGCGGTCGAGATAGAGCAGCCCGTCGAGGTGATCGGTCTCGTGCTGGAGGGCCTGGGCCATGAGCCCGGTGCCCGAGAGCTCGATCTCGTTGCCGTCGAGGTCGATGCCGCGCACACGCGCGAACGGATGCCGCGGCGTCTTGTGCCAGAGGCCGGGCACCGAGAGACATCCCTCGTCGATCAGTTCCTTCTCACCCGTGACCTCGAGCTCGGGGTTCAGGATGTACCCGACTTCGCCGTCGACGTTGTAACTGAAGGCGCGCAGGTTCACGCCGATCTGGGATGCCGCGACGCCGGCGCGGCCGGGCAGCCTGACGCTGTCGAGCAGATCGGCCACGAGACCGCGCACGCGATCGTCGACCTGTTCGACGGGGGCGGAGACGGTCTTCAAGACAGGGTCGCCGAACAGGCGAATGGGGCGTTCCGGCAAGGGTTCTCCGTTTCAGTGCTCGCGCTCGGCGGGCATGCCTTCCACCACGAGCGCCGCGAGCTCTCGAGCCGCGTGCTGGGTGACGGGTCGCAGCTCGTGCCAGTTCACGACGGAACCTGCGGCGAGCTGGGGGTCGTATGGGATGCGCACGATCTCGCGCACCCTGGATTGGAAGTGCGCTTCGATCTCGTCGACCTTCACGAGGTGCGTGCCCTGCGTGGCGAGGTTGATCGCGACGACCGCGTTGCGCACGAGTTCGCCGTAGCCGTTCGCTTCGAGCCAGGTGAGCGTCTCCGACGCGAGCCGTGCCTCGTCGACGCTGCCGCCCGAGACGATCACGACGGAATCCGCGCGCTGCAGCGTCGCCCGCATGACGGAGTGCACGATGCCGGTGCCGCAGTCGGTGAGCACGATCGAGTAGTACCGGGCGGCGAGGCCGGCGACGACGTTGTAGTCGTTGTCGTCGAACGCCTCGGAGAGCGTCGGATCGGTGTCGGACGCGAGGATGTCGAGGCGCGTCTCGTCGCGTGAGACGAATCGCGAGAAGTCGGTGTAGCCGCCGATCGACGAGGCCTTCGCCACGACGTCGCGCACCGTCTCACGAGTCTGCCGGTCGACGCGCTCGGCGAGCGTGCCCCGGTCGGGGTTCGCGTCGATCGCGATGATGCGATCGTCGCGAGCGTCGGCGAGAGCCATGCCCAGGAGCGCGGTGATCGTCGTCTTGCCGACGCCGCCCTTGCGCGTGAGCACGGGCACGAACCGCGCGCCCCCCTCGAACCGTCGCTGGATGCGCTGGCTCATGGCCTTGTACGCCTGCACCTTCGGCGAGTCGCCGAGGTTCACGAGGTGGAGAGAGGCCTCGTAGACGAGTCGGTTGAAGCCGCCCTGCGGTGCCGGACGGGTCGTGCGGTTCAGGTCGATGAGCCGGTCGGCGGTGAGCGAATCAGCCGTCTCGGGCACCTCGGCGGGCAGTGCGGGCTCGCCCGGGACGTCGACGATCGCGACATGGCTGCCCGTATCGGTGCTCACGCGCTCTCGCCGCGTCTTCGTCGCGTCGGAGGCGAGCAGCGCACTGTAGGGCGACGGTTCCCGCCGCGACGCCCCTCGATAGCCTGCACCGGCAAGAGCCGGGGTGATGACCTCGACCGACGTGGTGCTCGTGCCGCCGCCGACGAGACTGCCGGGGTTGACCGCGACGTCGTCGATGGCCACCGCCACCTCGTCGTCGGGCATCTCGTGCACCGGTGCCGGTGGCAGGTCGACGCGAACGCTCGGGTTCGCCGCCGCGTCGTCTGCCGAATGCGCACCGGACGCCGCCGACCTGCGAGCGCGGTCGAGTGCGGACGTGCCTGCTCCCGAGCCTCGACGCGCCGCGACGCCGTCGTTGAAATCGTCTTCAGTCACCGATACCCCTCCTCATCAGTGCCAACCGCTACCCAGCCTAGCGCGGGCGAACCGCCGAGCGAGGGTGCATCGCCTAGCGAGGGCGCACCACGACGAGCAGGTCGCCCGCCTCGACCTGCTGCGTCTTGGGGATCGCGACACGCTCGACGACGCCTGCGACCGGCGAGGTGATGGCGGCCTCCATCTTCATCGCCTCGATGGAGGCGACGCTCTGGCCGGCCGCGATCTCGGTGCCCGCTTCGACCTGCAGCGTCACGACGCCGGAGAACGGCGCAGCGATCTGCCCGGGCTGGGAGGCATCCGCCTTCTCGGCCGTGCGGGTCTCGACGACGATGGAGCGGTCGCGGACGAAGACCGGGCGGAGCTGGCCGTTCAGGATCGTCATGACCGTGCGCATGCCCTTGTCGTCGGCCTCGCCGATCGCCTCGAGCCCGGCGTAGAGCCGCACTCCGGTCGCGATCTCGACGACGTGCTCCGCACCCTGCCGGAGTCCGTACAGGTAGTCGGCGGTGTCGACGACCGACAGGTCGCCGAACAGTTCGCGGATCTGCTCGTACTGGCGGGTCGGTGCAGGGAACAGGAGCGCGTTCAGCATCGCACGACGCGTCGTGCTGTCGGCTTCGAGGGCTTCGCGCTGCTCGGCCGTGAGCTCGGTCACACCGATGCGGACGTCTTTGCCTGCGAGCACCTTCGTGCGGAACGGCTCGGGCCACCCGCCGGGCAGGTCGCCCAGCTCACCGGCCATGAAGCCGATGACCGAATCGGGCACGTCGTACTTCTCGGGGTTCGCCGCGAAGTCGTCGGGGTCGGCCTTGACGGCGGCGAGGTGCAGGGCGAGGTCGCCCACGACCTTCGACGACGGCGTGACCTTCGGCACGCGGCCGAGGATGCGGTCGGCCGCGGCGTACATGTCCTCGATGAGCTCGAAGTCGTCGGCGAGGCCGAGGGCGATCGCCTGCTGGCGCAGGTTCGACAGCTGACCACCGGGGATCTCGTGGTGGTACACACGACCAGTCGGGCCCGGCAGGCCCGACTCGAACGGGCGGTACAAGCGGCGCACGGCCTCCCAGTACGGCTCGAGGTCGGAGACGGCGTCGAGCGAGATGCCCGTGTCGCGCTCGGTGTGCGCGAGCGCGGCGACGAGCGACGAGGCGGAGGGCTGGCTCGTGGTGCCCGCCATCGGCGCGCTCGCGACGTCGACGGCGTCGACGCCGGCCCGACTCGCGGCGAGGAGCGTCGCCAGCTGGCCGCCGGCGGTGTCGTGGGTGTGCAGGTGCACGGGAACGTCGAATCGCTCGCGCAGGGCGCTCACGAGCTTCTCAGCAGCCGTGGGCCGCAGGAGACCCGCCATGTCCTTGATCGCGAGCACGTGCGCGCCCGCCCCGACGATCTGATCGGCGAGCCTGAGGTAGTAGTCGAGCGTGTAGAGATCTTCGGCCGGATCGAGCAGATCGCCCGTGTAACACAACGCAACCTCGGCCACCGCATGGCCGGTCGAGAGCACCGAGTCGATCGCCGGTCGCATCTGCGAGACGTCGTTCAGCGCGTCGAAGATGCGGAAGATGTCGACACCCGTCGCAGCCGCCTCGCGCACGAACGCGTCGGTCACCTCGGTCGGGTACGGCGTGTAGCCGACCGTGTTGCGCCCGCGGAGGAGCATCTGGATGTTGATGTTCGGCAGGGCCTCGCGAAGGGCGGCGAGGCGATCCCACGGGTCTTCGCCGAGGAAGCGGAGGGCGACGTCGTACGTCGCGCCGCCCCACGCCTCGACCGAGAGGAGCTCGGGGGTCATGCGCGCGACGTACGGTGCGACGGCAACGAGATCGCGCGTGCGCACTCGGGTCGCGAGCAGCGACTGGTGCGCGTCGCGGAATGTGGTCTCGGTCACGGCGAGCGGCGTCTGGGCGCGGAGCGCCGCCGCGAAGCCGGTCGGGCCGAGCTCGAGGAGGCGCTGGCGCGAGCCTGCCGGAGCCGGAGCCGAGAGGTCGATCACCGGCAGCTTCTCGGCCGGGCTGACGGTCGTCGGAGCCGGTCCGTTCGGCTGGTTCACCGTGACGTCCGCGAGCCAGTTGAGGATCTTGGTGCCGCGGTCCTTCGAGACGCGTCCACGCAGCAGCTGCGGACGCTCATCGATGAACGAGGTGCTGAGGTCGCCGGCGACGAACGCCGGGTCTTCGAGCACGGCCTGCAGGAAGGGGATGTTCGTCGAGACGCCGCGGATGCGGAACTCGGCGAGAGCACGCTTCGCGCGAGCGACCGCGGCCGGGTAGTCGCGGCCGCGGCACGTGAGCTTGGCGAGCATCGAGTCGAAGTGCGGGCTGATCTGGGCGCCCGGGTTGATCGTGCCGCCGTCGAGGCGGATGCCCGCGCCGCCCGGCGACCGGTAGGTCGTGATCTTGCCCGTGTCGGGGCGGAACCCGGCGGTCGGGTCCTCGGTCGTGATGCGGCACTGGAGTGCGGCACCGCGGAGCCGGATCGAATCCTGCTGCAGACCGAGCTCGGCGAGCGACTCCCCCGCGGCGATGCGGATCTGGGAGACGACGAGGTCGACGTCGGTGACCTCTTCGGTGACCGTGTGCTCGACCTGGATGCGCGGGTTCATCTCGATGAACACGTGCTCGCCGGCACGCTCGCCCGCGGTGTCGAGGAGGAACTCGACCGTGCCGGCGTTGACGTACCCGATCGACTTGGCGAACGCGATCGCATCCCGGTAGAGCGACTGGCGCACGTCGTCGGAGAGGTTCGGGGCCGGAGCGATCTCGATGACCTTCTGGTGGCGGCGCTGCACCGAGCAGTCGCGCTCGAAGAGGTGCACGGTCTCTCCCGAGGCGTCGGCGAGCACCTGGACCTCGATGTGACGGGGCCGCAGCACGGCCTGCTCGAGGAACATGGTCGGGTCGCCGAAGGCGCTGTCGGCCTCGCGCATGGCCTCTTCGAGGGCTGCGCGAAGGTCTTCCTTCGCCGCCACGCGACGCATGCCGCGACCGCCGCCGCCGGCGACCGCCTTGGCGAAGATCGGGAAGCCGACCTCGTCGGCCTGGGACACGAGCTCTTCGATGTCGCGCGAGGGCGGCGTCGACTTCAGCACCGGCACGCCGGCGGCGATCGCGTGCTCCTTCGCGGTGACCTTGTTGCCCGCCATCTCGAGCACGCGCTTGGGCGGGCCGATGAAGGTGATGCCCGCGGCTTCAGCCGCCTGCGCGAGTTCGGGGTTCTCGGAGAGGAATCCATAACCCGGGTAGATCGCGTCGGCGCCGGACAGCTGCGCCACGCGGATGATCTCCGCGACGTCGAGGTACGCGCGCACCGGATGACCCGGCTCACCGATCTGGTACGCCTCGTCGGCCTTCAGCCGGTGCAGGGAGTTGCGGTCTTCGAACGGATACACCGCGACCGTCTTCGCACCGAGTTCGACGGCGGCTCGGAACGCTCGAATGGCGATCTCGCCGCGGTTGGCAACCAGGATCTTCGTGAACATGCAGACCTTTCAGACTGGATTCCGCACAGCGAACGTTTAGGTATCGCCCGAGTAGTAAAGGTAACGTATCTGCCGTGCACGTACTCAGCGTCAGTTCTCTGAAGGGCGGTGTCGGGAAGACCACCGTCACCCTCGGACTGGCGTCGGCGGCGTTCGCCCGCGGCGTCCGTACCCTCGTGGTCGACCTCGACCCGCAATCCGACGTCTCGACCGGCATGGACATCCAGGTCGCCGGCCACCTCAACGTCGCAGATGTGCTCGCCTCCCCCAAGGAGAAGATCGTGCGCTCGGCGATCGCGCCGAGCGGATGGGCCCGTTCCAACCCGCAGTCGACGATCGACGTCATGATCGGCAGCCCGTCGGCGATCAACTTCGACGGTCCCCATCCGTCGATCCGCGACATCTGGAAGCTCGAGGAGGCGCTCGCCAATGTCGAGGCCGACTACGAACTCGTGCTCATCGACTGCGCACCGTCGCTGAACGCGCTGACCCGCACTGCGTGGGCCGCGAGCGACCGCGTCGCCGTCGTGACCGAGCCCGGGCTCTTCTCGGTGGCCGCAGCCGACCGCGCGCTCCGAGCGATCGAGGAGATCCGGCGGGGGCTCTCGCCGCGACTCCAGCCGCTCGGCATCATCGTGAACCGTGCGCGCGTGCAGTCGCTCGAACACCAGTTCCGCATCAAGGAGCTGCGCGACATGTTCGGCCCCCTCGTGCTCTCCCCGCAGCTGCCCGAGCGCACCTCGCTGCAGCAGGCGCAGGGCGCCGCGAAGCCCCTGCACATGTGGCCGGGCGAAAGCGCCGAAGAGATGTCGGCGAACTTCGATCAGCTGCTCGAGCGCGTGCTGCGCACGGCCCGCATCGGAGAATTCGCCGGGCTGCCGCTCGAAGCTCCGAGTCCTACCGCCTGATCTGACGTGCCTGCGGGGCGCTCGCGGGCACGCCGATCGTCTCTGGGACCGCTCGGCCGCGCAGAGCGCGACTCAGGAGATCTTGCGCGAGCGCGCGCCGCGTCGCGCGGCGAGTTCGTCCATCGGGTCGGCCGGTTGCGTGCCGATCTCGACGAGCGTCGACTCCACTTCGCGGAGCACCTTGCCCACGGCGATGCCGAACACGCCCTGGCCGCGGTTGACGAGGTCGATGACCTCGTCGTCGGACGTGCAGAGGTAGACGCTCGCACCGTCGCTCATGAGCGTCGTCTGCGCGAGGTCGTCGATGCCGGCCTCGCGGAGCTGCGTCACGGCCGTGCGGATCTGCTGCAGCGAGATGCCGGTGTCGAGCAGTCGCTTGACGAGCTTCAACACGAGGATGTCGCGGAAGCCGTAGAGACGCTGCGAACCGGAGCCCGCTGCACTGCGAACCGTGGGTTCGACGAGTTGCGTGCGGGCCCAGTAGTCGAGCTGGCGATAGCTGATGCCTGCGGCGCGGGCCGCGACCGCGCCCCGATACCCCGTTGCGTCGTCGTGCTCGGGCATGCCGTCGGTGAACAGCAGCCCGAGGTCGTACCGCGAGCGTGGAGTCCGGTCGAGCTCACTCATCCGATTCGCCCCTCACTCTTGCGCCGGCACCCCGTCGGCGCGAGTCCCACGCTACCGAGGGCAGCAGGCTCTGTCGAACACATCCGGCCGAACGTCACGGCGTGTCGCGAGATCATCGCGCGAGTCGACCGAGCGAGGCTCGAACCACGCTCGCGTGCACGGCCTCGAGATGCTCCGCGAGTTCGAGGCCGCGCTCGACGGCCCGGGCCTTGTCGGCGGGATCCGCTCGTCGTGACGGCGTGATCGCACGCTCCACGAGCGCCGCCTCGCGTTCTGCCGCTGCACGCACACCGCGAAGGTGTCGCGGCTCGATGCCGACGGCCCGGAGCGCCACCAGCGAGCGCAGCACGCCGAGGGCCTCATCGCCGTAGTACTCGGCCGCGGGAAGGAGTGACGCCGAGACGGCATCGTCGAGCAAGCCCGCCGTCGCCCTCGCCTCGGCGATGAGCTCGTCACGCCGGAACCTGCGGGCTCCCGCGAGGAACGCCGCAGCGCTCGTGGCGCCGGGCAGCGCCGGAGTCTCACCCGCGTCGATCGCCTCGAGGTGGGTGCGGATGACCTTCAACGGAAGGTAGTGGTCTCGCTGCATGGAGAGCACGACCGTGATGCGCTCGACGTCGGCCGTCGAGAACTTCCGGTATCCGGCCGCGGTGCGTGCCGGTGAGACGAGACGCTGTTCTTCGAGGAACCGCAGCTTCGACGGGGTCAGTTCTGGGAACTCGGGCTGAAGCCGTGCCAGCACCTGACCGATGCCCAGCAGTGGCGCCTGGCCGCTCGCGCGCGTCGACGCAGCGGGAGCCGCCACTATTCGCTCGCCACCGGAGCCAGGTCGCGCCGGGATGCGTAGAAGGTGAGCCGGAACTTGCCGATCTGCACCTCTGCACCATCGCTCAGGAGCGCCGTCTCGATGCGGACTCCGTCGAAGTACGTGCCGTTCAGGGAGCTGAGGTCACGCACCTCGAACGCCGAACGGTGCCGAACGAACTCCGCGTGCCTGCGGGAGACGGTCACGTCGTCGAGGAAGATGTCCGCGTCGGGATGACGACCCACGACGGTCACATCGGTGTCGAGGAGGAACCGGGCACCGCTGTTGGGTCCGCGACGCACGATGAGCAGCGCAGAACCCGAGGGCAGCGCGGCGATCGCCTCCTGCTCTTCAGCCGAGACATCGGCGTCGAGCGCGCTCAGTTGCGCTGCCGCCTCTCGACTGAATCCGATGGTCGTGTCGGTGGCCCCGCCGACCGTAGCGTTCGTCGACGTGGTCGTCGAAGGCTCGCTCCCGGTCTCGGCACCATCGGCCTGAGTGTTGTCGCTATCCGCCACACTAACCTCCCTGTCCCAGCGTATCCGATCGAGGCTCGTCCGCCACCCGCGGAATGCGGATGACGCGAGCGGTCTCGATCGCGTAGATGATGCCCGCCCACCAGTACAGGAACGCACCCCACAGGGTGATCGCCCAGCCGATGGGCTGGCTGACGACGGCGACGGCGGGGAAGGCGAGTCCGAGCATGATCACCGGCAGGCCGAAGAACAGGGCGAAGGTCGCGACCTTGCCGAGTTGATGCACGGGCAACGGCCCGAATCCGTGGTTGGCGAGCACGACGCCCAGCACGAGGAGGAACACGTCACGGGCGACGATGACGATGACGATCCACCACGGCACGAGGCCTTGTGCGGCGAGGCCGACGAGCGCGGCGAAGATGTACAGCCGGTCGGCGGCGGGGTCGAGCAACTGACCGAGACGGGTCACCTGTCCGAGCCTGCGTGCGAGGTACCCGTCGAGCAGGTCGGTGAGGCTCGCGACGACGAGCACGATCAGCGAGACCACGTAGTCGCCGCGCACGATGAAGACCAGGAAGACCGGAACGAGTGCCAGTCGGAGCATGCTGAGGATGTTCGGGATCGTCCAGATCTCCGAACCGACCTCCCCCGAGCGTTCCCCAGCCACGGTCCGATCCTATCGATCCGTAGAATGCCGCCATGGGTCCGCTCATCGTGTGTCTCGTCATCTGCGCCGCGATCACGCTCGCGACATGGATCGCCTCGCTCGCCACTCGCGAGTACTCGTGGGTCGATCGCATCTGGTCGATCGCGCCGATCGTCTACGTGTGGGTGTTCGCCGTCTCGTCGGGGTTCGCCGGCCGGCTCGTGCTCATGGCGGTGCTGGTCTCGGCATGGGGCATCCGCCTGACCTTCAATTTCGCACGCAAGGGCGGGTACCGCCCCGGCGGCGAGGACTACCGCTGGGCGGTGCTGCGCGGCCGGATGTCGCGTGCCGGGTTCGCCGCGTTCAACCTGCTCTTCATCTCGATCTACCAGAACGCGGTGATCCTGCTGTTCTGCCTCCCGGCCGCGACGGTGTTCACCGCCGGAGTGGTGCCGCTCGGCACGGCCGACGTGGTACTCGCCGTGCTGTTCCTCGCGCTGCTCGCCGGTGAGACGGCCGCCGACCAGCAGCAATGGGCGTTCCACCGGTGGAAGGCCGCCGAGCGAGCCGCGGGCCGCACCCCGCAACCGGAGTTCCTGCGGACCGGGCTCTTCCGTTTCTCACGGCACCCCAACTTCTTCTTCGAGCAGGCCCAGTGGTGGGTCTTCTACGGATTCGCCGTGGCGGCGACCGGCGTCTGGCTGCACTGGACCATCGCGGGAGCAGTGCTGCTCACGACACTCTTCATCGGTTCGACGATCTTCACGGAGTCGATCACGCGAGCGAAGTACCCCGACTACGACGACTACCGCGCGCGCACCTCGCCGATCGTGCCCTGGTTTCCGCGGCGGGCGATGACCCCGGCCGATGAGCGCACCGGCTGACGCGGGCGCGCCTCAGAGACGAACGGCGAGTCCGGACCAGGCTTCGGCGAATCGCGGATGCAGCGGCAACTCGGTGACCCGGTCGATCGCGATCCACCGCAGTTCGATGCTCTCAGGGTCGCTGACGACGGGAGCGAACCGCGCTGCGACATCGGCGACGACGGTCGTGTACGACCAGTAGCCGAGGTCGAGCACCGTGCTGAACCGCACCTCGAGGAGCGCCGGAGGCACGCCCGCCTCTTCGCCGGCCTCACGGACGGCGGCCTCCACGGCGCTCTCGTGCTCGTGTCGCGCACCCCCCGGCATGCCCCAGGTGCCGCCGAAATGGCTCCACAGCGCCCGATGCTGCAGCAGCACCTCGCGCTCGGGATTGACGACCAGCAGGCCGGCAGCTCCGTACCTGCCCCAGTACTTCGCGCCATCGGGGCCCACGACCCATTCGTCGCCGCTCGCTCCGCTCATGAGACCAGCATGCCGCACGAACATCCCGTGCCGGTGCGGCGCGTAGGCTGTCGACATGAACGGCGAGTCCCCCGTGCGCGTCGATGCCTGGCTCTGGGCGGTGCGGCAGTTCAAGACGCGATCCGCGGCCACGGCGGCATGCCGGGCCGGGCATGTGCGAGTGAACGGCGAACGCGCGAAGGCGGCGCAGTCGGTGCGTCCCGGCGACGAGGTCCGCGTGCGCGTCGACGGGTTCGACCGAATGCTCGTCGTGCGGCAGACGCTCGTGAAGCGGGTCTCGGCGACCGTTGCCGCGACGGCGGTCGACGACCGCACGCCTCCCCCGCCGCCGCGCGAGACGGTGGCCGTCGTCGCGACCCGCGACCGGGGCGCAGGGCGCCCGACGAAACGGGAACGGCGCGACCTCGAGCGCCTTCGCGGGCGCTGATCGCACACGGCGTAGCCTGATGGTCGTGCACACCGAACTGAGCCACGAACCCGACGCCCGCCGATACGTCCTGCGGGTCGACGGCGACATCGCGAGCGTGCTCGACTACCGGGAGCTCGGCGACTCGGTCGCGTTCACTCGCACGTTCACGAACCCGCCGTACCGGGGCAGCGGCCTGGCCGGCGAGCTCGTCGAGTTCGCGGTCGACGATGTCGAAGCGAACTCGACGAGGCGCATCGTGCCGAGCTGCTGGTACGTGGGCGAGTGGTTCGACCGCCATCCCGATCGAGCCGGCCTGCTCGACCCGCGCACCGTCTGACCCGAGGTAGACGCCCTGACCCGAGGTAGACGCCGTCGCAGTTCGAACGGATACCGGTCGACGGCACTCGAGCGCCGTCCACGGCATCCGTCCGAACGTTCGCGACGTCGGTGCTGCGAGGGGACCCGCCCCGCGCTCGCCTTTCTCAGCGACTCAGCGCTTGCGATGCGTCGCTTCGGTCACCGCGTCACTGTTCGACCGGTTCTCGACCTTGGCCTTCTTGTCGGCGCGCTTCTCTTTGAGGGTCTTGCTTGCAGCCGTCTTGGACGACGACTTCTTCGGCGACTTGTCTGACATGGATGACGCCCTTTGATCGGAGGCCTGGGCGGCCCCGTGCCGGCAACCCTACGCGAGATACCCGGGGCTCAGTACCAGTTCATCGACTGCGAGTGCGACCACGCGCTGCAGGGCGTGCCGTAGCCGCGCGCGATGTAGTCGAGCCCCCAGCTGATCTGCGTTGCCGCGTTGGTCTGCCAGTCGGAGCCGGCCGAGGCCATCTTGCTGCCCGGCAGCGACTGCGGGATGCCGGTGGCACCGCTCGACGCGTTGTAGGCGGTGTACGACCAGCCCGACTCCTTCTGCCACAGCTGGTTCAGGCACTGGAACTGCGATTCGTTCCAGCCGTACTTCGACGCTGCGAGAGCACGGGCGGTGGCTCGCGCGCCGTCGGGAGTGTTCGCCTGAGCGAGTGCAGCGGCTGCCGCGGCGGCCTGCTCGGCCTGCACGCGGTCGAACTCCGCGGCCGCGGCCTCGGCCCTCGCCGTTTCGGCGCGCGTCTGCTTGGTCAGGTCCACGATCGAATCGATCGGGAGTCGCTCGTACTCGCCGAGCGACGCGACGGATGCCGCGAGGCCGCTGGCGTCGACCTTGCCGTCGACTGCGGCGAGCGTGGCATTGGCGACCGTGAGCGTGTCCTCCGCGCTGTGGCGCGTGCGGGCCTCGGCGATCGTGGAGTAGGCGCCGAGCTGTTCCGAATGGACGCCGGTCGATTCGGCGAGTGCGGTCGTGGCGTCGATGCTGGCCTGCGTGCTGATCGCCGACTGCACGGTGAATCCGGTGCCGACGACGAGGCCGGCGGCGATGACGGCGCCGGCGGCGATCAGCCGCTTGCGTCCGATGCGGCGCTTGCGGATGCTGCGGCGAGGGTGTCGTTCTTCGGGGGCGGTTTCGGTTTCGGGCGTGGTGATGTCGTTGCGCATAGATTCTGGGTTGCTCGGATCAGGTTGGGGGACGCCCCCGAGCGAGGGCAGAAGTCAGACACTCTGCCCCGAGTTTCTGAAGGGTTCCTCATTTCTTCCTGTGCAGACCATGAAGACGGCTCCCTGAGCCGTGGATACTGGGAGGATGCCCAGCAACACTCCGCAGCACCGACCCGCCGACGCCGACCGGTGTCCCTGTCGGAGCGGGAGCACGTTCGGCGAGTGCTGCGGCCCGCTGCTCGCGCGCACCGTCGAGGCTCCGACCGCAGTGCAGCTCATGCGTTCGCGGTACACGGCCTTCGCGGTCGGCGACGCCGAGTACCTCCGAGCGACGTGGCATCCCGAAACGCGACCGGCCGATCTCGACCTCGACGATGAGACGACGTGGCTCGCCCTGGAGATCGTGGCGACCGAGCGCGGCGGCCCGTTCGATCGCGACGGCGAGGTCGAGTTCCGCGCCACGCACCGTTCGGCCGACGAGCGCGGAGTCCTGCACGAGCGGAGCCGGTTCCTCCGCGAGAACGGCCGATGGTTCTACGTCGACGGCGACGTCTGAGCGCCCACGCTCAGTCGCGCCCGCCTCAGTCGCGCTCGGCTTCCGTGCTGAATCCGTCGCGCAGCGCGCGTTCCTCGGACCCCTCGAGTTCTTCGAAGACCGTGATCTGGAGCCCTGCCGGCGCATCGAGACGTGAGTTGAGCGAGCGCCACGGCGTCTCGACCGGTTCGGCGACGACGGCTGCGCCGGCCTCTGCGAGGCGCCGAGTGGTGCCCGCGCCATCCGTCACCTCGAAGGCGAGCCGGATGCGCTGGCTCGGGCGGCCGTCGGCCTCGAGCTCGTCGATCACGCGCTTGTGGGTCGGATTCGCGATCTCGAGTGTCGCCCTCCCGGCCTCGAGGATCGTCACCCGATCGTCGTCGCCCTCGGCGTACGCCATCAGCTCGGGCATGCCGAGCGCATCGCGGTAGAACGCCACCGCCCGTTCGTAATCCTCCGCCTCGATCACCACGCGGAGTTGCAGGACCGGTGAGTGCGCGGCATCCGTCATGACTGCATCATCCCAGATGGGGGCGCTCCCGGTCAGGACGCGTCGCGGGCGACGGGCCAGCACCGCGTCGTCACTCCGATCGCATCCCACACGTTGATGGCGATGATGAGCGAGACGAGCGCAGCCGTGCGCTCCTCGCCGAAGACGGAGATCGTTGCGGCGAGGTCCTCCTCCGGCACGTGGGTCTCCGAGAGTCGGGTGATCGACTCGGTGAGGTGGAGGGCGGCCCGTTCGGCCGCGGTGAACAGCCCCGAGTCTCGCCACACGGCGACGGCGTGCAGCTTCTGCTCGGTGACCCCGGCGGTGCGCGCATCCTTCGAGTGCATGTCGACGCAGTAGACGCATCCGTTGATCTGCGAGGCGCGGAGCCGCACCATCTCGCGAAGCTGCGTGTCGAAGCCGACCCGGTCGAGTTCGGCGGTGGCGGCATGATCGAGCGAGGCGACGGCGCGGGAGAAGCGCGGAACGATCGCGTCGAAGTCGAGGCGGACGGGGATGTCGACGAGTGCATCGGTGATGGTCATGGTTCGACGGTACGAGACGAGCGGCCCACTGCTACAGTCCAATTCCATGGGAGATTCCTGGGCCATTCCCGGTCTCGATCTGCATCTCGATCTCGACCGGCGCCGGAAGGCGGCATCCCTTGAAGAGGGGCTGCGCGCTGCGGTGCGCGACGGGCGGCTCGAGGCGCGCACCCGGCTGCCCGCGAGTCGCACCCTCGCCGCCGACCTCGACATCGCCCGCAACGTCGTCGCAGAGGTCTACGGCGGTCTCGTCGCCGAAGGGTGGCTGGAGGCCCGCGTCGGCGCCGGCACCTGGGTCGCCGAGCGTCCCGGAGCCGGAACGGCGGTGTCGAGCGTCGAGACGCCGCCGAGTCCGCCGTGGGCGGGCCTCGACCTGCGTGGCGGCATTCCGGATGCCTCGTCGTTCCCCCGCCGCGAATGGGCGGCGTCGGCGCGGCGCGCGGCACTGGATCTCCCGGCGTCCGCATTCGGGTACGGCCCGCCCGAGGGCTCCCTCGCCCTGCGCTCCACACTCGCCGAGTACCTCGCTCGCACCCGGGGCGTCTGGGGCGATCGCGCTCGCATCGCCGTCACCCGAGGGTTCGGCGCCGCCCTGGCGACGGTCGCGCGCGCACTCGTGGCCCAGGGCGCACGGCGGATCGCCGTCGAGGAATACGGTCACGAGGAGCATCGGGGCATCCTCCGCACCGCCGGCCTCGAAGTGGTGCCGCTCGCCGTCGACGAGGACGGCGCCGTCGTCGGCGGGTTGGGCGGCCTCTCCGTCGATGCTGTGCTCCTCACTCCGGCGCACCAGTTCCCGACCGGTGTCGCGCTCTCCGCATCGCGACGGCTCGAGGTCATCGCCTGGGCGGAGCGCACCGGCGCCCTCATCGTCGAAGACGACTACGACGGCGAGTTCCGCTACGACCGTCGGGCGATCGGCGCGCTGCAATCGATCGCCCCCGACCTGGTCGTCTACCTCGGCACGGCGTCGAAGAGCCTCGCCCCGGCCGTCGGCCTCGGGTGGGCCGTGGTGCCCGAGCGCCTGGCCACGGAGTTCGCCGCGCAGCTCGTCGCGGTGAACGGCATCGCCGACGTGTTGAACCAGTCGACGCTCGACGCCTTCATGAAGGCGCACGAGTACGACCGGACCGTGCGCCGTCGTCGCGCCGAGTATCGCTCACGCCGCGAGTTCCTCGAGGTTCGCGTCGCGGCAGAACTCCACGGATGCCGGGTGAGCGGGATGCGTGCCGGCCTGCACTGCCTCATCGAGATGCCGGCCGGCCTCGACGAACGCGGTATCTCGGCCGCTGCCCTGCAGCTCGGCGTTCGGCTCGACGGACTCGGCTCCTTCCGGCTCGGCGTTCCCGCGGCACCTCGGGCGCCTGCGATGGTCGTCGGCTACGGAGCACCGGCGCCGCACCGCTTCGAAGCGGCCGTCGACCGTGCGATCGCCGCGATCCGTGCGGAGCTCGAGCGGTCGACCGCGACCGATCGCCCCTGACAGCGACCGCGTCCGAGGTCGCGCGCGGTGGCGTCAGCTCGCGTGCGGACGGGCGTGCTCGTCGAAGAACGCCGCGAGATGACCGGCGAGCAGTTCGGGCTCCTCGTGAGCCATGAAGTGACCGCCGACCGTCGCCGGATGCCACACCCTGATGTCGCTGCAGGCGCGTTCGGCGATGCTCTTCGGGACGTCCCGGATGATCGCCTCGGCACTGAGCGTGAAACCGGCCGGCACGGTGATCACGGGTCTCGGCGCGTTCGCCGGGAAGTCGAAGTACTGGCGGAACGAGGTGCCGATCGAACCGGTCGACCAGTACAGGGTCGCGAGGGTGAGGAGCGTCTCGCGATCGAACCGGCGCTCGAGGTCGCCGCCGGCGTCGCTCCAGTCGCGCAGCTTGTCGATGATCCAGGCGAGCAGCCCCGCCGGCGAATCGATGAGCGCCGCCCCGATCGTGTCGGGCCGCGTGCCCATGATGGCGCTGTACCCCTGATCGCCCTCGTCGAACTCGGCTTCGGCCTCGAGCACCGCACGCTCCGCAGGCGTCAGCGGCTCCGTGAACGCCGCAGGGAACGGCGGATGGATCATGTACAGCCCGAGCACCCGGTCGGGATGCTTCGCGGCGATCCATGCGGCCACGGTGCCACCGATGTCGCCGCCGAAGACGCCGAACTTCGCCTCGCCGACGAGCTGCAGCATCAGCTCGGACATCAGGTCGGCCATGATCTCCCGCGTCAATGGGGCTTCGGGCAACTCCGAGAAGAGGAAGCCGGGCATCGACGGGATCACGAGGTCGAATCGGAGGCCGCGCGACTCGCCGGCGGCGTGGAGCGCACGAATGAGCGGCAGCATCTCGAGAAAACTCGACGGCCAGCCGTGCATGACGAGCAGCGGGATGGGCTCGCCGTCGGCCGCACCGGCGCTCGCCCGAACGAAGTGCAGCCGGGTGCCCTGCACCAGTGCCAGTCGGTGGTCGAGCCGGTTCAGGCTCCTCTCGACCGCACGCCAGTCGAAGGTCTCCGCCCACTCGGTGACGAGGCCCGCGAGAGCACCGGGATCGACCCCGCCGGCCCATGGGCGGCTGCTGCTGGCATGGATGAACCTCGTGCGACGCAGTCGGTCGCGCAGGTCGACGAGCTCGGCGTCGGGGAGGTGGATCGTGAACGGATCGCCTGCTGTGGTCATGCCCGTGCCTCCCGCTGCGCGTCGAGTGCATGATAGGCGCGTTCGACGGCGCCGCCGAGCGCCTCGACGGGGATGGACCAGTCGTCGTGGGAGCCCAGGGCTTCGTCCGGAGTCAGCCCCGACGCATGCGCCGCACGGAACCGATCGGCGATGAGTCCCAGCTGCGTCGCCTGCCGCTCCACGAATGCTCGGTCGACGACTCGGCCGTGGCCGGGCACCACGCGATCAGTCGGCCGCATGGCGGCGGCGAGGTCGACGAGCACCCCGGGCCACTCGAGCGGATAGCTGCCCGACCCGTACATCACGGGCCCCGACTCCTCGATGAGGTCGCCGAGGATCCAGACGCGCTCGTCGGGCACGAAGAGCACGAGGTCGGTGTCGGTGTGCGCCGGCGACTGCGGTCGGAGTTCGACCACGCGGTCGCCCAGATTCAGCATGTGCGGCTCGACGAGCGGATGCGTCGGGGGTGTCAGCACCACGTCGTCCCACTGCCGATCGGGCTCGCGGCTCGGATCCGCACGCCAGGCCACGAGACGCGGCCCCTCGAACTCATCGAAATGGGCGACGATGTTCGCATGGCCGTAGATCGCGGCATCCGTCGCCGTTCCGGGCCCGAAGACCTGGTTGCCGAAGGTGTGGTCGAAGTGCGCGTGCGTGTTCACGACCCAGCGCACCGGGCGGTCGAACCGTGCCGCGATGTCGTCGGCGAGCTCCTCGGCCTCGCTCGGCTGCACACGAGTGTCGACGAGGAGCAACCCGTCGGAACCCTCGATCACGACGATCGAGATGTCGAAGGGGTCGTACCGGCGCTGGTGAACGCCTCGAGCCACGGTGCGCCATGCTTCCATGCCTCGAGCGTAGCGACGCGCCGGCGCCTGAACGCTGCGCCTGGGGCGAACGCGGCGCAGATCGGGCGCAGATCAAAGGAAATGCAGAGCTTCGCGTCGTAGCGTGGCATCCGTGACCCCGCTCGACGGCACCCCGCCCACCCGGCACTCGACTCCGCCCATGCTCACGGCGCGCGCGCAGCGCACGCTCGAGACCATCGACGGCCAGACACTCGATGAGATGCGCGCCCTCCGCGACGAGACCGAGCGCTTCATGCTGCGATACAAGTTCGGCATGGACGAGGTGATCACGAAGCTCTCGATCCTGCGCGAGGAGTTCAATCAGACGCACGACTACAACCCGATCGAGCACATCTCGAGCCGGTTGAAGAGCCTCGACAGCGTCGTCGAGAAGATGCAGCGCAAGGGCATCGACCCGACGTTCGACACCATCCGCGAGACGATCACCGACATCGCCGGCGTGCGCGTGACGTGCAGCTTCGTCTCCGACGCCTACCGCATCTTCGAGTTGCTGACCGCGCAGCGGGACATCAAGGTGCTGCGGGTGAAGGACTACATCGAGGAGCCGAAGTCCAACGGCTACCAGAGCCTCCACGTCATCGTCGAGGTGCCGGTGTTCCTCTCGACCGGGGCGCACCCGGTCGCCGTCGAGGTGCAGATCCGCACGATCGCAATGGACTTCTGGGCGAGCCTCGAGCACAAGATCTACTACAAGTACGACCGTCAGGTGCCGCAGGAACTGCTCGATGGGCTGACGGATGCCGCGCACACCGCCGCAGAGCTCGACGCGCGCATGGAACGGCTGCACCGCGAAGTGCACGGGGCGCCTCGGTCGCCCATCGGCGCCGACGTGCATCCCGTCGCCGGGCGGCCGGGCAACGCCGTCTGATCGCGCCGTTCAGCCGCGAGCGAGTGCGGCGAACTCCCGCGACCCGTTCTCGGTGACCCGCAGCGAGCGATCGCCCCGGCGACGCTCCACCCAGCCTTCGGCGATCATGCGTTCGAGCAGGTGAGCGCCGAGCCGCCCGGCGACGTGCGGGCGGCGCTCGGTCCAATCGAGGCATCCGCGCAGCGCCGGCCGCCGCGACGAACCGATGACGCCGACACCCTCGGCGATGCCGAGCCGGCGCGCGAGCGGCGCACCGGGGTCGAGCACGCCACCGGGCTCTCCTGCGACGAGCGGCGCGATCGCCCCCTCTCGCACGAGCGCGTCGGCGAGGTCGAGCGCGAGCCGCCCCGCGAAGTGGTCGTAGCACGAGCGTGCGAGGGCCAGCCGCTCCGCTGAGGCGGACTGCGCGTACGACGAGACCGTGCGGCGGGGCGCGATCAGCTGCAGCGCCTCGACGGCGTTCGCCACGTCGGCGCCCGCGAGCGTGAAGTAGCGGTGCCGCCCGAGCTTGCGATGGGTCACGAGGCCGCCGGCGAGCAGCTGCGCGAGATGCGTGCTCGCGGTCGAGGCGCTCACCCCTGCGACGGACGCCAGCTCGCTCGCGGGCAGCGACCTGCCGTCGAGGAGCGCCACGAGCATCGCGGCACGGGCGGGCTCTCCCATGAGTCGGGCGGGTTCGGCGAGATCGGCGTCTCCGTGCATGCCTCCACGATACGTCGGTGACACTTCGCCCGGCATCGAAGCGTCGTGGGCATAGCGTCGAATCATGATCGAGATCATCGAACGGGCCGAGGTCGAACGCATCCTCGGCGACCCCGCATCGCACGTTCCCGAGGCCGCCGTGCCGCCGGGCGCCTCGGCATCGCCGCTGACACGGTTCCGCGCCGACGTCTCGCGCTTCGTGAACGGCGCCGCGCACGACGCCCGGCGAGCGCGTCTCGACGATCTGCTCGACGGCGTCGATCCGGCCGCCCTCGCCGGTGCGGCCCGTGTGCGAGCACGTGCGGGCACTCCCACCTGGCACATCCCCGTCGAAGTGCTCGCAGAGGCCATCGGCTTCGACGACGTCGACGGGCTGCCGCTGCTGGCGGCGACGGTGGCGGCCGCCTACCCCACCGGCGAGTCATCCGACCGCGATGCAGCGGATGCCGCCGTCTCCGCGCTGCTCGACGCGTCCGGCTCCACCGACCCCGGCGAGCGGGCGCTCCGCGTACAGCTCCTGGTGCAGGCGCACACGGCGACCACGACGCTCGTCGAGCGCGCCCTCGCCCTCGCCCGCTCGCAGGATCCCGCCGTGTCGACTCGGACGTTGCTGGAGTCCGTGCTCCGCGACGACTCCCCCGTGCCCGTCACGCGGCGACTGGTCCCAGCTCGATTCGGCGGTGACGAGTCACTCGTCACCCTCCGCCTCGACGGCCCCGACCGCGAGGCGACCGACGACCGCCCGGCCCGGATCCTCGCGTTCGGCGCCGGCCACCGAGCCTGCCCGGCACCCCACCATGCCCTGGCCATCGCCGCCGCGATCGTCGAGGCGATGCGCGCCGGCGGGCGCCGAGACGAGGAGATCCCCCGTGATGCTGACCACCACTGAGTTCCGCGCCCTCCATCGACCCGGTTCACCGGTGCTGCTGCCGAACGCGTGGGATCTCGCGTCCGCGCGATGGCTCGCCGCCGCCGGCCACCGTGCGATCGGCACCACGAGCCTCGGGATCGCCGTCGACGCCGGCAAGCGCGACGGCGCCGGCGAGATCGCCGCCGAGTCCCTCGCACTTGCGAGAGCGGCTGCGGCACACGGCATCGCACTCAGCGTCGACCTCGAGGCCGGCTTCTCGGACGACCCCGACGAGGTGGGCCGCTACGTCGGAGAACTCGCTGCGATCGGCTGCGTCGGCGTGAACATCGAGGACTCGACCGAGCACGGCGACCTGGTCGACCCCGAGCACGCCGCGGCGAAGGTCGCTGCGATCTCGGCAGCGGCACCCGGGCTCTACCTGAACGCCCGCACCGACGGGTACTGGGTCGCGAGCGAGCGCGATGCCGCAGATCGCTTCGACGACGCGGTGGCCCGTGCCCGGCGATATCTGGCGGCCGGGGCATCCGGTGTCTTCGTGCCGGGTGCCCTCGAGACGGCGACCGTCTCAGACCTCGTCCGCGCGATCGAGGCCCCGCTCAACGTGCTCGTACAGGCGGACGTGCCGCTCTCGCGGCTCGCCGAACTCGGCGTCGCACGGGTGAGCACTGGCTCGCTGCTCTTCCGCACCGCGCTCGGATCGATCACCGCAGCCGTCGAGGCGCTCGTCGCCGATGCCGAGACGTCGAGTGGACCGCCCGGCACGCCGCCAGGGGCGCCCACTGCCCCGTCGTACGCCGCGATCGCGGGGCTGCCCCTCGCACCACGCTGACTCAGGGTTGCTGCTTGGCCCGGCTCGGCTGCACGCGCATCGGTTCGCCCGGCATCTTCGGGAAGTCGGGCGGGAAGGGCAGTTCGCCGAGACCGTCGTCGAGATCGCGCTGCCACCATTCGAGGAGCGTGTCGATGCGGCCGGGTGCGTCGTGCATGCCGTGCCACGGATCGCCGACCCGTCGGAGTCGATCGGGCACGGTGCGCACCGTGTGGTCGCCCGGATCGGTCGAATCGAGTTCGTCCCACTCCAACGGGCACGACACCGATGCCTTGGGCAGGGGGCGCGGGCAGTACGCGCCCGCCATCGTGCGGTCGCGGTTCGCCTGGTTGTAGTCGATGAAGATGCGGTCGCCGCGCTCCTCCTTCCACCAGTTGGTGGTCACCTCGTCGGGCATGCGCCGTTCGAGCTCTCGCCCGAGGGCGATCACGGCGTGACGCACGTCGAGGAACTCGTGTTCGGCCTCGATCGGCGCGAAGACGTGGATGCCGCGACTGCCCGAGCTCTTCACGAATGCCGTGAGCCCGACCTCGCCGAGCAGCTTCCGGAGCTCCACGGCGACGGGCACCGCCTCGGCGAAGCCCGTGCCGGGCTGCGGGTCGAGGTCGATGCGCAATTGGTCGGGGTTGTCGGGGTTCTCGGCCCGCGACGCCCACGGGTGGAAGACGATCGTGTTCATCTGCGCGGCCCAGACCGCCGCGGCCGGCTCGTCGATGACGAGCTGCGGATGCGTGCGCCCGCTGGGGTAGGTGACCGGCACCGATCGCACCCACTCGGGCGCCCCCTTCGGCGGGTTCTTCGAGAAGAACTGCTCGCCGTCGACGCCGCCCGGGAATCGCTGCAGCGAAACCGGTCGGTCGCCGTTCGCCTCGACGAACGGCTCGCCCACGGCGATGAAGTACTCGGCGAGCTCGAGCTTCGTGATGCCGGCCTCGGGCCAGATCACCCGCGACGGACTCGAGATCCGCACGTCGCGATCGCCGTGCGGACCAGGGACGGAGAGAGTGACGGCGTCGGCCATGCAGGCGACGCTACTCCCCTCGCACGTGTGACGTCACGCGGGCTGCGACACGACTACGCGGCACCGCGGCGCGTCACGCGATCTGCGCGGTCGCCTGCGTCGCGTATCGGCGCGCCGCCCGCTCCCTGGCCTTGGCGGCCTCCTCCTCGCGGTTCTTCGGCGGCGCGGCGGTCACGAGGTCGTCGAGCAGGTGGCGGGTCACATGCGCGATCTCGGCCACTGCGCGGTCGAACGCCTCGGCGTTGGCCTTCGAGGGTTTCGTCGAACCGCTCACCTTGCGCACGAACTGCAGCGCCGCGGCGTGCACCTCGTCGTCGGTGGTCGCCGGCTCGAAATTGTGGAGGGTGTGGATGTTCCTGCACATGCCCCGAGCTTAACCCGCAGCGTCGAGGATGTCTCGGCTCAGTGCCGCTCGTCGCGTGCAGCCCGGGCCGCCTCGCGGGCGGCATCACGTGCCGCGTCGGCAGCTGCCGCCGCTTCGGGCGTCGGTGCCGTGCCGCCGAGCGAGCGCGGCTGCCACCACTTGCCGGTGCCGTCGACCGGGTACTCGGCCTGCAGTCGATCGACCATGCGCTGCAGCGTCGCACGGAGCCGCTCGGTGACGGTGTGCGGGTCTTCATCGGCACCGACGGCGATCGGCTCGCCGAACGCGAAGCTCACCGGCACCCCGAATCGCTCGAAGAACCGGACCTTGTGCCCCTTGGTCATGAGGCGATGGCCGCCCCAGACGGCGACCGGGATGATCGGCACGCCGGCCTCGGCCGCGAGACGGGCCGCGCCGGTCTTGAGCTCGCGCACGGTGAAGGACGCGCTGACACCCGCCTCGGGGAAGACGCCGAGGAGCTCGCCGTCGCGCAGCGCGGTGACCGCTTTCGCGTAGGCGGCGGCACCGGCCTTCATGTCGACCGGGATGTGCTTCATGCTGCGGAGCATCGATCCGACGATCGGCTTGTCGAACACGCCCTGCTTCGCCATGAAGCGGATGCGACGGCGGTTGGCGAGCCAGGTCGCCCACTCGACGAGGGCGAACTCGAAGTAGCCGAAGTGCGTCATGGCGACCACGGCGCCGCCCGTCGTCGGCACGTGCTCGGCACCGGCCACGCTGCGCTTCAGGCCCCAGAAGCCGAACAGCGCGCGCCCCGCGACGATCGCCGTGCTGTAGATCGGGTCACTGGGGCGTCGCGTCATGTTCCCAGCGTACGGCGTGGCGCTGAGCGCAGCCTGCGCTCGCGCGATCCTACTGACGCGTCACATCGACGCGTGATGCGCGCCGGCGACCGGCTGCAGTCGGAAGAGCCGCACGACCCGGCCCGACTCCCGTTCGTATGCGCGGTATCCCGGCCACTGCGCCTCGATGAGCGCCCACGCGGCGTCGCGCTCGTCGTCGGCGATGCGGCTCGCGCGCACCGGCATCCGTCTGCCTCGCACCGTGATCGCCGCCTCGGGATGCGCGAGCAGGTTGTACGTCCAGCCGGGATGACGGTCTCGGGCGAAGCTCGTGCCAGCGACGATCGCGCGGCCGTGCCCGTCGGGCGTGTACATGAGCGCCGAGTCCCGGGGCTCGCCCGATTTCGCGCCCGTGGTGTGGAGGACGAGCGACGGCACGAGCAATGCGCTGAGCTGCACCCGCCCGCCGGACACCGCGGCGACGACCCGCTCGATCGGCGGGAGGAGTCGCGGAGCGCACCAGCGGAAGAGTCGGGTCCGGGTCAGCGGCGAGACCACGGAGCGGACGAGATGCAGCACGGTCGGCATCCACCCATTGTGTCGTGCCGGGAGGTCCACGTCACGAGCCCGCGGCGCGCTCCTTCTCGACCGCCTCGCGCGCGGCGACGAGTTCGGCCGCGGCATCCGTCGCCCGTCGCTCGGCTCGCTGCATGCGGCGGATGGCCATCGTCGGGGCGCCGTACCGGGCACTCACGCGATCGTGCTCGTCGTCGACACCGGTCACGATGTAGGCCCCGGCGATGAGGATGACCTGGCTCGAGAGGTTCAGCCAGATGAGCAGCGCGATGAGCGAGCCGAACGAGGCGAGCAGCGGGTTGCTCGTCGCGCCGCCCACGAAGAGTCCGGAGAGCACCTGCAGCACCGAGAGTCCGACGGCGCCGAGCAGTGCTCCGCTCCAGAGCGATCTGGCGCTCGGACGCATGCCCGAGAGCACGCGGAACATGACCGCGATGAGCAGGGCGTCGATCAGGTAGGTCACCGCGATCGTGATGATCCGGGACGACGCGTCGAAGACCGCGTCGTGGCTCGAGATGCCGAGCCAGCCGAGCATCGTGCCGAGTGCCGACGTGCTGAAGACCGTGACCGCGGCCGCCGCGGCGAATGCGGCGCCGAACCCGATCGCGAGGAGCAGGTCGCGGAGCATGACCCAGATGAAGAAGGTCTGGTCGTCGGGCTGCGATCCGAGCCGGCGGAAGGCGGTGCGGAGCGATCCGATCGCACCGATCGCGGCGCCCACGAGGCCCACGAGGGCGAGCACGCCGGCGATGCTGAGCGTCAGCGGCTGCACGACGTCTCCGGGCGCGATCAACCCGCCCTCGCCGAACAGTCCGGGAATCGCCGCATCGACCGTCTCGACGATCGCGTCGAGCGCGTCGGGATTGCCCGAGAGCCAGATCCCGGCGATCGCGAAGCCGAGGAACACGCCCGCGAAGATCGAGAAGAGCACGCGGTAGGTCACGCTGTCGGCGAGCATCGCGCCATGGCGCTCGAGGTAGAGCAGGAACGCCCGCACCGGCTTCAGCGCAAGGGCCCAGGCCGTCGCCCGAGTGCCGAACGCGACCAACCCGGCGAACGGCTTCCGCTTCGCAGGCACTCGGTCGTCTCCCCCGTGCTCGCTCATGCCGTCAGGCTATCGAGCCGCGGATGCCTCGCGCAGGTGGTTGACACGGAGGTACGGAAACGGCGACGACACCGGGCGCGGGGCCCGGTGT